>JAJPKO010000001.1 GCA_021323655.1 Acidobacteriaceae bacterium | reverse complement strand
GGCACACAGTACGTGCAGCGTTTGCATGCCCTGGACATCACCACGGGTGCGGAGAAGTTTGCTGGCCCGGTGGTGCTTCAAGCTAGCGTACCCGGAACCGGTTCCGGATCCTCCGGAGGCCAAGTGCCTTTCGACCCCCTCCGCGAAAACCAGCGGCCCGGCCTGTTGCTAAGTAACGGTGTGGTTTACATCGGGTTCGGGTCCCACGGCGACAATTCGCCGTGGCACGGTTGGGTTTTGGGCTACAACGCGAGTACTCTCCAGCAAGTCCTCGCCTACAACGTAACCCCCAACGGCAGCGGCGGGGGCATTTGGCAGAGCGGGGGAGGCTTGGCCACCGACGCTACCGGGAACCTCTATTTCACCACCAGCAACGGGGATTTCGATGCCAACACAGGTGGCGTGGACTATGGAGACACCATCGAAAAGCTCACTCCCACCGGCAGTGTCGTCGATTACTTCACCCCGCATGACCAGTTAAACATGGATGTCAATAATCTCGATTTTGGGTCGGCAGGTCCCGTGCTACTGGTGGATCAGGCCAGTGGTCCCTATCCACACCTGCTGATCAGTGCCGGCAAGACGGGCACGATCTACGTGGTCAATCGGGATAATATGGGCCACTATAATTCGGCCAACGATAACCAGGTGGTCCAAGTCTTAGCCGGTGTGCTGCCGGGTGGAGGCGCCGAAATCGGCAACTTCAGCGCTCCGGTCTACTTCAATGGCTATGTTTACTTTAGTGCCGTAAACGACACACTGAAGGCGTTTCAATTGAACAATGGGTTATTATCGGCGGCTCCGACCTCTCAATCCACAGCGATTTATCCTTGCCGTGGGGGCTCGTTCGGAATCTCGGCCAACGCCAACGCAAACGGGATACTATGGGCGATCCAGAATCTGGGAGATCCGAACAACGATGCCACAACTCCGGGTGTACTCTTTGCCTATGATGCGACCAACCTGGCCCATGAGCTTTACGATAGCAATCAGGCTGGAAGCCGCGATACCATGGATTATCCGGTGAAGTTCTCGATTCCTCTCGTCGCGAACGGAAAGGTGTTCATTGCTGGCCAGACACAGCTCAACGCCTATGGGCTCTTGCCATAAGAGGCGGGTAGCAGCGGCGTGTTTGGGGCCATTTTCAAGAGTGACTGGTCTTGGTGACCACCCGTATCGGAGGGCCTCGTCCACGTGAAGCCGACAGTGCTCCATCTCTGGTTCTGCGGTTTGTTACTACTCTCGATTGGACTATTCCACGGGCCACTCAGCGATCTGAAGGGCCTTACTCTGCAGAACGGTCCATACGCGCATGTGCTTTTGATACCGTTGATCAGCGCGGCCTTGATCTATCGCGCCCGGCACGAAATCTTCCGGGAAACCCGTCCTTGCCCCGCCATCGGTCTCCCGCTGGTCGCTATCGGAATCGTTGCATATTACCGCATCAACGCGCACTGGGTGGTCCTCAGGCCGGCCGACAGGCTTTCGCTCGCCGTGTGTGCGCTCGTGCTGGTGTGGGCGGCCGGGTTTATTCTCTGCTACGGCTTACGTCCATTTCGCAACTCGATTTTCCCCCTGGCATTTTTGTTCTTCACTGTCCCGTTACCCGCGGTCCTGCTGGAGAAGGCAGTCGCCGTTTTGCAGGCCGGCTCTGCGGATCTGACCTACGTTATTTTCCGGGCGCTGGGCGTGCCGGTTCTGCGGCATGGATTGGTTTTTTCGCTGCCGGGTGTCGAGATCGAGATTGCGCAGCAGTGTAGCGGCATTCGATCGAGCATGGCCCTCTTCATCACCAGCATCCTGGCCGGGCATCTGGTGTTGACGTCAGCGTGGCGCCGCGCATTGCTGGGAGCAGCGAGTATTCCCATTGTGATCTTTAAGAACGCCCTGCGGATTGTGGGCATCTCGTGGCTCGGTATCTACGTGGATCCGCAGTTCCTCTATGGCCGCCTGCATCATGAGTACGGCGGCCTGGTGTTTTCGCTTGTAGCCATTGGAATTCTTGTCCCTCTGCTCTTCGTTCTGCATAGATCAGAGCGCTCTATCAAGCGTGCTCCGGCACACACATCATAATCAACTCCCTCATCAAAGTGTCATTGGTGCAACCGGAAGACCTGACTGACGATCAATGGGCGATGCTCGAGTCCATTGTTCCGGAACCGCGCCGCCGTGACGATGGCCGCGGGCGCCCCTGGCGAGACCGCCGTGAGGTTCTCAACGGTATTTTGTACGTCCTGCGTACGGGCAGCCGTTGGGCGGACCTGCCTGCTCAATATCCGCCCTATCAAACATGTCACCGGCGGTTCCTGCAGTGGGTCCGTTCCGGCGTGATGGGCACCGTGCTGCAAGCGCTCGACGCACATCCAGTGGTCCACCTCCGATGCCGCCTGCAGGGGGACATAACCCGTCTCCTTGAAGAGCAACCTGTATTCTCTGACGATAGGTCTTTCCCGCAGAACGGAGATGGGAGCGAAGGCAGGTGAGGCAAGTGTGGCCGAGTCTCCGGGACCGAAGCGGGATAGTCCATCGGCATTCACCCGTCTGTATCCTGTTAGTTGCGGCCATGCTTCTTGCCGCCTGCACCACGGATCCAAACAAGCGCAAACTGCGATACCTGCATAGCGCCGAGGAATACGTGAAGCACGGCCGTTACGAAGAAGCCAAAATTGAGTTACTCAATGCGGTGTCGATGGATCCGAATTTTGCCGAGGCACATTACGAGCTTGCGGCGACGTACCTGAAGCTGAGGCGGTTTGGGGAGGCTCGCCGGGAATTCGAAACCACCATCCGCCTGAATCCGCGAAACACCGAGGCTCAGTTACGGCTGGCCGCCCTCCTGCTGGCCGGCCGCGAGGTGGATCAGGCGCAGCAGATCACGGAGAAGCTTTTGGCTGCCGACCAGCGAAACGTTTCCGCTCACGCTCTGCTGGCCGAGGTGTACGCAGCAAAACCAGATCTGCTCAATGCCGTCCGCGAAATCAAAACGGCTATCGAACTGGATCCGCACAGGGTGGATGAGTACGTGTTCTTGGGCGCGCTTTACGTCTCGTCCGGCGAACGCGCGCTGGCCGAGGGCGTCTACCAGAACGCCGTCGAAACAAATCCGGCATCTCCACAAGCTCACATGGCATTGGCGAATTTCTATTTATCAGGTGGGAAAGCCAATGATGCCGAAGTGGAGTTCCGCAAGACGATCCAACTGGAGCCCCGCGCGGTGCTTCCGCGTCTATCCCTGGCACGAGTGTTGTTTGCATCCGGGCGCGGAGCAGAGGCGGAACAGGTGTGCGCGGAACTCAAGCGCATCGCTCCCGATGATCCACAGGCGTATCAAGCGCTGGCTCAGTTCTACCTGGCAACTGGCCAGCGGGACAATGCGGTACGCGAGTTGCGGGCCCTCTCCGTTTCGAAACCGCACGATAACCGTGTTAAGGCACTATTGGTCAGCATGTTGATTGATCTCGGTGAAGTCAGACAGGCTGAGACGATCAACTCCCAACTGCTAAAGGCCGCTCCGGGCGACTCGGACGCGCTCTTAGCTGCCGGACGCATCCTCATCGCCGACCGCAAATATGGCCAGGCCCTGACGGCCTTCCAGGGGGCTCTCAAAGCTGCTCCGCAGTCCGCAGCCACTCATTATTTCATGGGGGTTGTTCAGAACACGCTTGGTTTACAAGCGCAGGCCAAAGCATCCTGGAGCAGAGCGCTGGAACTCAATCCGCAGACGACGGATGCCCAGATTGCCCTTGCGGAACTGGCTATCAATGCCGGCAACTACGAGGACGCCGCACGCTTGGCCGATGCCGCGCTGCGGACGAACCCGAACCTGCTTTCCGCCGAGTTGATTCGCGCCAAGGTGCTGCTCACGCAAGGGCACACCGCGGAGGGAGGGCGGCTGCTCACTGCGGTCCTGGATCGCGATCCTGCCTCTGTGCCGGCGTTGTCGCTCCTGGTGACCCTTCGCGCCAGTCAGCAGCGGATCAATGAACTGGTGCCTCGACTTGTGCAGCTTGTGCAACAGCACCCCGGGAATGCCGACCTGTATTCTTTGCTCGCCACCGTATATTTCCAGCTTGGGGATTTACGAAACGCCGAATCAGCGGCGAAGCAGGCCATTGCGGCGGATCGCGAGGGCGCGGAGCCGTATCATCTTTTGGCCGACATCCACATCCGGCAAGGTGCTTTGGACGCAGCCAAGCACGATCTGCAAGCTGCTATCGACAGGGCCCCTGCCAAGATCTCCAGCCATATTGCTCTGGCCGACCTCTACGAGCACGAGCGGGATTGGAATTCCGCGAGAAAGATCCTGGAACATGCTCGCCAGATGAATCCTGATTCCGCCCTCGTTGCAAACAACCTGGCTTACCTTTATCTGGAGCACGGCGGTGACATCAATGTGGCGGTGTCACTCGCCCAGATGGCCCGGCAAAAGATGCCCCATTCCCCGAACACCGCCGATACTCTTGGATGGGCCTACTACAAGCTTGGGTCTACAGAATCGGCTCTCGATCAACTAGAGGACTGCGTCGCAAAGGCACCCCGAAACCCGATGTATCAGTATCACCTCGGAATGGCCCAGATGGCCGCTGGCCATATGGCCGCAGCAAAGCGGTCTCTGGAGCAGGCGCTCCGGGAGAATCCCGGGTTTCCGCAAGCAGAGAATGCCAAAGCGGCCCTGGCAAGTATTGCGAAAGCCCCTCACACACCGACCGGCGCCGGTGGACTACCACGCAAAACGTCGGGAACTCTTCCGAAGATTCCGGCTCACCGAATTCCGCTCGCTCGCGCTAACTCATTGATCTACTGGCGGTTATATTTGGCATGACAATTGCCTTGGCAATGCGTATGACCAGGAGCCAGGCGTGGCTAAGGTGTATTCCCGGCGTGCTTATTGGGGTAGTGCTAGTGGGCGCCCCAGCATTCGCCGACAGCATCCTCTACACGACGAGCGGCTACAGTGGCACCAATGCTGTAGCCGGGACGGCGACGTTCACATACGGCAATGGTGTCTTGACAATCGAACTGCAAAACACCACGGCGGTCGTGAACGACATTTCGCAGGTACTGGACGGCTTCGGCTTTACGCTTGCCGGCGGCAATGCCTCGAGCTTGACCAACGTCACCGCCTCCGGCTTTGAGGACTGCACAGACACCACATGTACTGCCGTGTCCAGTTTCACGGATTACACCAGCGGTTCATCTGTGGGCTCTCCTTATACCTGGGCCTTGGTCGGTGGAAATCAGCTCATCGCTGGCGCTGCAGACGGTGGTACCCCCTATAAACCTGGCGGCATAGTGAACTCCAGCGTCGCCTCTTATCAAGGAAAGGGCAACGGCGGTCTGGGGAACGATCAGCATAACGATTATCTCATGGGTCCGGTGACGTTTGAGCTTTCCTACACCGGCACCATCACCGGCGTCACGGCAGCCACATTTTACTGGGGTACCCAGCCTGTGACAACCGTAGGGGTCCCGGAATCGTCCAGCCTCCTCTTGCTTGCTGTCTATGCACTCGGCACGATGGTGTGTGTCCGCCGGCTTCGAACCGGGGTACGTAAGGCCTAATCAGCTTCAATTGCCCTTCCTCTAGCAAGGCTGATTCCCTCCTCCTTTCGCAACCTCCTGCCCCGGACTCGCCAGGCCGTCAAAAGCACAAGCTAAAGAGTCCGGTGCCGGCTACCTGCCACAGCCGTATGTAGGCTGGTCCACCCCGCCGGCGCTCAGGATCTGAATCCTACAATTGACCATTGATCCGTCACCATCTAGCGTTTGGGTGGTTTGTCAGAATCGCTTCGTCGCTTGTCAATAGCGGCACAGCACCGTTCGCCTTGGCCTGGGCGACGATGATCCGGTCGAAAGGATCTCGTGCCCGGGTTTCTCCAAGGCCACTTCTGGCGCCGGATCTTGTAAAGATACTGCAGATCAGGCGGGCCACCTCGCTCTCCTCCAGGACTCCATGAAGGTCGTGGGAGAAATGCGTAGGTCGGCAGCCTGGATCAGCGAGAGCACCTTTTGTGACAGCTTAGTCAGATTCGCTTCCGCCAGCCAAACCACGCCGGCGGTGTCGAGATAGCAGATCATCAGATTTCCGCCCAGTCTTTTCGCATTTCGGCAGAATCTCCGCTTGCAGCTGTCGGTCAGTCGCCCGGTGCTCTTTCTCGGTCATCACGTTGTTCGTGACTTGCCGGAGCGTCAGCCTGTCCAATCGAGAGAACTGATGTCCAGGCACCACCAGCCGGATCAATTTGCCGTGGCGCCCAAACTCCACTATCTCTCCGGCGATGGCCCTTATCGACCAGCTTGAAAAGCTCCCTGCGGAACTCGGCAATCGTTACCTTCACTCCTTCAGTGTACAGAAATATGTGCATAATAGTCACACAAATGTACATGATAGGCGCGGCTGGCGTGTGCGTTGCCGGGAACTGGAGGACCGTCGTTAAAGCCGCAGTCATCGAGAGTGCAGGACACATCGGTATGTAGAGTAATGTAGAGTAGCTGACGGTCCACGCCGCCGGCGCTTCAGGATCCGCAGCCCACATACGCGACCCGCCAGATCCGTTTCCGCCATCATCTGAGAATCACGCCGAATGGCTGAAGCTGGGTTTTCCGGACCGGCGGTCAGAACTTCTACGCATACCTTCAGGCCTTGAGGATAAATTTGTGGTATATAGCTGGGCACCGACCATGACAGCCGGGTGGAAGATCACCTGGATCTAATGGGGGCTGTGTCGGTGACAACACGAATTGCTTTGCGGGCCCCGGTTATTGTACTGGTGCTCGCCGCGACCGCGATTCCCATCGAGTTGCGGCTGCCTGGTCAAGCAAAGTTTGATGTTAGCATCGACACATCACCACATTTCTGGGTGAATGTCGCCGGGTACCTTCCTGTCGGCCTTGTCCTCGGAGAAATAGGGCTGTTCCGGGCAGTAGCAGCAGGAGCCGCGATGTCGGTGTTTGCCGAGATCGGTCAACTGGCAATGCTGTATCGGGATCCCTCGGTCAGCGATATCGTTGCGAACGCTTTGGGAACGATGCTGGGCGCGGCAATCGCCAAGCGCTGGAGAATATACCCAGCGGAGTTCCGGATCAAGCGATGGCTCGGTTTGGCCGCTGCCTTGTTTGCATCAGGCATCGTGTTTTGGATATGGGCCAGATCAGGAGGCATGGTCAATCCTCGCGGGTGGGCTTCTCCAGGAATTCTGGAGGCCCGTTGGAACTTCGATAGCGACCAGGATAACATGGTCCGGGAGTCGTCAGGTTGCCATTTAGATGCCCGGTTCAACAGCAAAGCCATGCATGCTCAGGGTGTTATCGGCAGGGCGGCCGTCGTCGGCGGTGGCCGGTATGTGGAGGCTGGCCCTGCGACCGCGTTCCGCCTTGCGGGCAGCATGACTATCACGGCGTGGATCAGGTCCGCGTCTTTTCCCGGCGACGATGCGGCAATCGTCTCGCAGTTGGACCACGGTCTCGGTTATCAGTTGGACACCACAGTCGACCGCGGACCGCGCACGATTGGGTTCAAGCTGACCAATGCGTGCGGCGACCTGATGATTCGTTATGGACGGACACCTCTCGTACTCGATACCTGGTACCATGTCGCCGGTGTCTATGATGCAGAGGCCAAGACGTTGGACGTGTACTTGAACGGCCAGCGGGACAACGGTCCCCTGGTGGGTCTAGTGACGGGGACTCAGCACCCGTCCCGCGCAGCCGTCTATCTTGGTAGACGGGCCGACCTCAAGGGCTTTGAATTTGCCGGCCTCATAGATGATGTGCGCATCTATTCGCTTGCGCTAAAAAAGAACGAAGTAGCCGAGGTCATGCATGGCTCACTCTTGAAACGCGCGAGGGGACAGGGCGTGAATAGGGATAGCGGTACAAGGCGGCGTAAGGACGTGCGTACCCCATGCGCCGTGTTTGCTGAACCTTGCGATATCGAAATTCCCCTTGCGGCTGCCGTCGCCGGCGTGCTCGCAGCGATCGCCTGGATTGGCATTCGGCCAAGAGCCGCGTCTTTAATGGCTCTTGGGGTGAGTGCTGTCGCGGGCTTGCTGCTTCTCGGCGGTG
>JAJPKO010000060.1 GCA_021323655.1 Acidobacteriaceae bacterium | reverse complement strand
TGAAGTTACCCGGCGGGAACGGGAATGCAATGAGCAGCCTACAGACACAAGTGGCGAAAACGTTGATGTTTACGCCAGCTATAGATTACAACGCCGAAACCGCGACGTGCAGCTCGATCAGATGACAGATTTTGTTCAAAAGGGTTTGCAGTTGTGTCTCCCACCCTTTGCTTCCTACCTCAAGGGTGATGAGGGCATGGAGACGGTGATTTCTATGTTACTGGTGCTTCAGTAAGATAGAACTGCCATGGAAAAACTGATTGCCGGATATAAGAAATTTCGCTCGGAAGTATTTCCTGAAAAGAAGGACGTTTTTCAGTATCTGGCACAGCAGCAGCATCCGCAGGCGCTGTTTCTGACCTGCTCGGACTCGCGCATTGTTCCTGATCTGGTTCTGCAGACCGGGCCTGGGGACCTGTTTATCTGCCGCGACGTGGGCAACATTGTGCCGCCTTACGACGAGTTACCCGGTGGCGTGTCCGCAACGATTGAGTATGCCGTCAGCGTGCTGAAGGTGAGGCACCTGATTATCTGTGGCCACTCCGACTGCGGGGCGATGAAGGGCATTCTCAACTATCGCGCACTAGACAACCTGCCGATGGCTGCCACCTGGCTGCGCTATTCACGGTCCGCACTGGAAGAGGTGGAACGCACACTTGGGCCCGATGTTCCGCACGAGAAGCGCCTGCACGCTTTGATTCGCGCCAATGTGGTGCGTCAGCTGGAGCATGTCCGCACGCATCCTTCGGTTGCGTCGGCCCGGGCCAGCGGACAGCTTCTGCTTCACGGATGGACGTATGACATTCCTCAAGGAACGGTAGAGGCATATGAGGCGCAATCTCGCGAGTTTGTTCCTCTGGAGCAGATGCCGATCCCGGTGACGACATAAACTCTTTGTTCAGTCTGGAGGGAGCCCGCCGCATTGCCAGAAAAGGCATGACCCGATACAACCTCTTGCAAAAAAGAAGGCCTTTTGGTTTCGCCTCAGGATGACAAAGATCCAAAGCGAACTGAAAACGCATAATTTCAAACCGGAAACATATTGCGGGTTGACATCTGCTGTTCCCGTCAAATATTGTTCGCATCAGGCTGAAGCTGCGAGAAAAATATCGAGCCATCTCAAGGGGAAATGTTTCGTGGATCCAAACCCGTTGCTGGGAGTGTTTTTTCATTGGCTGGGCGGCCTTGCTTCGGCCAGCTTTTATGTGCCATTTCGCGGGGTAAAGCGCTGGGCATGGGAGACATACTGGCTCGTAGGCGGCGTTTTTAGCTGGATCATCGTTCCGTGGGTGCTTGCCGGGCTGATGACGCGCGATCTTCTGGCAGTGCTGCACCAGGCCCCGATGAGCAGTATTGTCTGGACATTTATTTTTGGAGTGCTGTGGGGCTTTGGCGGCCTGACGTTCGGGCTGACGATACGGTATCTCGGCATGTCACTGGGCATGGCTGTGGCGCTGGGTTATACAGCCGTGTTTGGAACGCTGATACCTCCGATCTTCCGAGGGCAGTTTGCATCAGAGGTGCTGGGGACACGCTCGGGCGTCATTATCCTGATTGGCGTGGCGGTCTGCCTGGCTGGGATTGCATTTGCAGGTGCAGCGGGCATTTCCAAAGAACATGAATTACCGGAGGAAGAGAAACGGGTTTCCATTGAAGAATTTGACTTGAAGCGTGGTTTGCTGGTGGCCACCTTCTGCGGAATTATGAGTGCTTGCTTTGCCTATGGGCTGGCGGCTGGAGATCCGATCAAGGCGATCACCGTGGAGCATGGCACGGCGCCTCTGTGGCAGGGGTTGCCCGTGCTGGTGGTGCTTCTCGCTGGCGGGTTCACGACGAACTTTGTGTGGTGCGTGATTCTCCATATTCGTAACCGCACTGGTTACCAATATCTGGCGCGGGAGGCGCGCGAAGGTTTTCCTCAGCGGAGCGAAGAGCCTGTGCTGGAAGCGGCCACGGATGCTCCTGGAGTGGAAGTGGCTACACGCGTGATGACGGAGGTCGAGCAGTGGGGAAGAGTTCCGATTGTGGCGAATTATCTCTTCTCGGCACTGGCAGGTACGACGTGGTACATGCAGTTCTTCTTCTACACCATGGGCGAAACACAGATGGGACACTTCAAGTTTTCAAGCTGGACGCTGCACATGGCCAGCATCATCATCTTCAGCACGCTTTGGGGGATTGCGCTGGATGAGTGGAAGGGCGTGAGCCTGCGTACACGGGTACTGGTTGGATGTGCGCTGCTTGTGCTGATAGGTTCGACGGTGACTGTTGGTTATGGAAACTACCTTGGCGTGGCCGGGGCATCCACGGGTGTTTCGCAAGGGGCGGCGCATTGAAGAACGGACTGCTGCTGACGTATCTTTGCAGCTTGCGAGTTGCGGTTGCGGCCGCACAGGAACTGAAGCCGACGACGATTTCTCTCAATAATGAGGTACAACTGGCTCGGGCAAGGGTGGAGAGCTGGCGCCGCACGGGATGCTAAATGCCCCGGGCGAAGAAGCAGGGAGAAGCGGTACAGGTGTAGTGATTGATCTTCCTGCTGGACGACAGCGCGCGTTCTGGTTCCTGTTACGTTCGCGAGCCTGCAGGTGCAGGTGGAATGGAAAGGCACAGAAGAGCGAGAGGCTGAAGATGGAACGTGGGCTGTGGGTATGCTTCGCGAGGCCGGGCACTCCGAAGTTTCGGTGCAGCAGGCATCAAGGTATCTGAGGGACGGAACGGGTTCGCACGTGCAGAAGAAGCATCATGCCAGTTGCGAGCAGCGGCACGAGCAATCCAATTCTGAGCGAGTTCTGAAGAGCAGCGAACTGCCCTGTCATCCAGGGCAGCACTGCGCCTCCTAATCCGCTGACGGCAAAGACCCAGCGCGATTGCGTAGGGTCATCGGTGAGGCCGAGCAGCCGGGAGATGCAAAGTGGAAAGACGGGCGCCAGCGTGAAGCCGATGAGGGTGGCGCACCCAAGACTCTGAAGAGAAGTGTGGCTGAGCAGAAGCAGGCCGGTGCTGGTCAGCGCGACAACCAGCGAAATGGAGAGCAGGCTGGATTCCGAAATTTGCCTGAGAAAGGCCGGAGCCGCGGTTCTTCCGCAGAGAAGGGATATCCAGAACAAGGAAGTGATGATGGGAGGGAACATCTCGCCGGAGGCAGGCAGGCGATGAATATAAGTCATCATCCAGCCGCTGACGGAAGCTTCCACCCCTACATAAAGGAAGGCGAAGACGGCGATGTGGATGAGCGCGGAGAACGCGGCGCGCCCGTTCCGGCTGACGTCAATTTCCTCAGAGTGTGCGGCGAGGACGTTTCGCCGGGCAAGCAGGTACAGGAAGGGTGGGAGTGAGGCCAGTGCGATTGCCAAAAAGAGCCACATCGAAGCGTGAAAGCGCGCCCAGGAAGAGGCGATCCACGGACAGATGACTGCACCCAATCCCCAGGCTGCATTCAGCAGAGACAATGATGCTCCCCGGCTTGTACTGTAGATCCGTCCGAAAGCCATGCTTGTCGCCGTCATGGCGTGACCTAGACCGAAGCCGAAGCCGATGAAAAAGAGCGGCGCGAGGTGGCCGTGTGAGAAGGCAATGCACATGCCGCAGGCAATGACGAAGAAATAGCCACGGAGAATAGTCCAATCGAGGCGCGATTGGACCAGGAGCGCTCCGGATGCAGAACCTGCAAACTGTGCGGCAAACAGGAGACCCGCGGCGCTGTCGCTGAGTTTCCAGCCAGTGCTGAGGGCGGGAAGAGCGCACCCAAGCAGGTTTGTTCCGATGCCGGTGAGGGCAAATCCAAAATACAAGGCAAGAAGAAGCGAAGCTGGGGGCCGCTTCGAGGGTGTAAGGGAATCAGTCATTCCTTGCTTTGTATAGCAAAGATGCTGGTGAGGCGTCACATGCACGATGTTTTTGCCTGTTCAAAAAACCATGCAGCCAAATCGGGCGGATTTGCTGTATCTTGTTTGGTTTGATCTTCAGGACTGGTGGAGTACCGCTTCCTGGAGAGCACTCCTGAGGCCAGATGCCCATGATTCCGCGGCTCAGGCACGATTTCAACCAGCGCTACCGTCCGGAAGCATACCGAAAAATGCTGCATAGCCTTGATGCGTGTGTCCGCACGCATGTGAAGTTCCCCGTTGCGGAAACACCGGTTTTTGTAAGCAGATCCATGCTGGATGAGATGTCTGCGATTGGGGCAGGCGTTTTGCGTCGGCTGGTGAATGACAGGGAGTATTTGCAGAGTTCGAGAGCGTGCATTCCTCCGGAGTGCCGTTTTGCCGATGAGACGCCGCATCCGCACTTTGCGGCTGCCGATTTTCTGCCCACTCGGGGGCCGACGGGCAGAGCCGTTTCCAGATTGGCGCATTTGCAGGCAGGGCCGCTGGCGTTTGGCTTTCAGTTTGTGCTGAATGAGCTATACCGGTCTGCGTATGGGATGGACCCGAGGCTGTGTTATTTCCTGGGAGGGCATACGGAGGCCAGCTTCTGGAAGCTGCTGCAGAAGACGATTCTGCGCGGACATCATCCTGATCATGTCGTACTGGCAGGAGTCCATGTGCAAGAGCAGAAGCTGCTTCCGGACATGCAGGTGATGGCTGAGAGGCTCGGGTTGGAGATTGTGGAGCTGGCATCGCTGGAGCCCGATGGCACACGGCTTAGTTACCGCAAGGGAGAGAAGAGCGTTCCGGTTTACCGGGTCTATTGCTATTTTGATCCGGCAGAGATGGGCTGCGGGGAGCCGGAACTGCAGTTTGATCCTGGGAATGTCTTTGATGTGGAGTGGGCAGGGCACCCGAACTGGCATTTCCACCTTCGGAGGAGAGAATACGAACCACCGCGGGCCGGGCACGATGGCGAGGTCAGCATTGAAACTCCGATGGGCAGGGTAAGCCCTGAGATGCGAATCCTTTATCTATGGCCTGATGCGGGAGAGCCTGAAGCAGTCTTGCCCCAGGCGCGTCTTAAGTCTGAAAGGGGCACCACTGCGGCGATATCGGCGGTACTTTTTCCTGGTGACGAATAGCTCCTTTTAAAAGCAACCTTAAAAAAACTTTTCCGCATCTTTAGTTACGCCTTACACTATAGACCTTAGTAATCGGGAAAGGATTGAGTGTGGAGCTTCCAGAATCGAAGTATCAGGGCGCGAGCCCAACTCATGGGGGAGATTTCCGTTCCTATGCCCGATATGCACTAGAACTGCCGGTGCGCATTCTTTGCGGCAGAGAAGAGTTTCATGGTGTTACAGAGAACGTCTCAGCGAACGGAGTATTGTTCCGGGTAAACCAGCCTGTGTCTGTTGGCATGGAGGTTGAATTTTTGCTGGAAGTGCCGGAAAGCGTGCTGGGCGATGGGTGTGGGGCAGCGGCGCATTGTGCAGGGAAGATTATACGCAGTTATAAGAAAGGTCCTCATTATTATGCCGCGGCAATTATTGAAGAATACAGTTTCCAATAAGTAGGCAAGAGAACAACATGGCGTCTCAAGTAAAACCTCTTTCTGCCGATGGCAATGGGCCTAATTCCAGACACGCAATCCGGGTGGTGCTGGTGGATTCGCAGGTCATCTACCGTGTGGGAATGCGGAAGATCTTCGCCGCAGAGCCAGACATTGAAGTAGTTTCGCAGCATGACAACCTGATGGACATACAGGCGGTGCTGCCGGATGAGCAGCCGGATGTACTGATTCTGGAAGGCGCGCTGGCAACGAACCACACGATTCCGGAAATTCTGGCGCACTCACCAAATACCAAAGTGATTGTGCAGGCGGCGGCCATGGACGAGTCGCGGACTGTGGAGCTTTACCGGAGCGGCGCCCGGGGGATTATCCCTCGCGCGATTGCGCCGGACCTGCTGGTGAAGTGCATTCGGAAGGTCTTTGAAGGCGAGACGTGGATTGACAACAAGGCGGTGGCCTGGGTGATCGAAGCCTACCGCTCCCAGGCATCGGGACAGACAGGGTTGAAGGGCCAGCCAAGGCTTTCTCCGAAAGAGCTGACGATTATCCACTACATTACTCAGGGTAAGCGCAATAAAGAGATTGCCAGTGAACTGGGCACCAGTGAGCAGGTGATTAAGAATTACCTGCGGAAGATTTACGACAAGCTGGGTGTTTCTGACAGGCTGGAACTGGCCCTGTATTCGCTGAGCCACAAGCTGCATCTGCGGGGAACTCCGGTCGAGGTGAACGCCAGCCCGAATTCGTAATAATTTACGGGTGTACCCCCTCCCCCCCTGTCTGAGGAGATCCCTTTATTTTCAATAAGATAGCGGGGGATCATCCCCTGCTATCTTATTGATTCTGCTTAAGTTAAGTTCGATCTAGTGTTTTCAATGATTTACGAGGGGGTTGTCCCTCCTGGGTTGAATAAAAAAGCCCACGGATTGTGGGCCTTTTTCCATCTCTCTATATATTTAGAATAACAAATTCGATGGAAATAACCGGCCATCGGTTTTGAGAAATAAATGCTTTGTTTTGTGAATATTAGGCGAAAATTGGGTTTGAGAGGGGCTTGACAGCTTTCGCACTTCGGGCCTTCGGATGTGTGGGGGAAGGTTGGTTTCAGCAGAGGTTCGATTCTGGTATGGCTGGGAGGCTGGGATTCCCTTTGCTCATTGCATCTGCGAAGGGTTGTTGCTACGCAACAAATCGCATTGCGTTGCGATGCGGGTCCTTCGACTTCGCTCCCTTCGGTCGCTCCGCACTGGATGACAAACCTGAGGGTATTCCACAGATTCCCGGAGGCGCTCAAGGTTCTACGGGTTCTACGTAGAACATCTCATTTGTGGGGCGGAAACCATTGCTTTCATAGAGTGGGCGTCCCTCGTCGGTGGAGTGGAGGGCCACGACACGGATTTTGCGACGGCGTGCTTCCGCCAGGGCATACTCAATCAGGTGGCTGGCGAGCTTGCGCCGGCGGTATTCCGGCTCAACATAGACATTGAGGAGATAACCGCGCTGGGTTGAGTGTGGATCGAGTGGGTGGGGCGGCCAGTCCAGCAGCAGGAGGCCGGCTCCGGCCACGACTTTGCCATCATCTTCTGTGAGCCAGCCGAGATATTTGCCTTCCGTGATCATCCGCTTTACCCAAGGTTCAAAATGCTGCGACATGAGATGAAGCACAGGGTTGTCTTTACGGCCCGCGTCTACGAACATGCGGTGGCGATGGCGAGAGATTGTGGCAGCGTCTTCAACTGTGGCTGGACGGGTGTGGAGCATACGCAGTCAGTATAGGATGTCTTTCGGAGTATGTCTCAGAAGAAAACAGATTCGTTGCCAATAATGACAGAGCATCTGCGCGCGGGAATGCGGCTTGGAGTGGCGGTTTCAGGCGGCGCGGATTCTGTGGCATTGCTGCATGCATTGGCCGCTCGGCAGCAGGAGCTGGGCCTGGTGTTGCGGGTACTGCATATGCACCACGGCATTCGCGGTACGGAGGCGGACGGCGATGCGCAGTTTGTGGAGAGGCTTGCGAATGGTCTTGGAGTGCGGTTTCTGCGCAGGGACGTGAAGGTCCCGGAGCGGGTGGAAGAGGAGCTGGAAACCGTGGAAGAAGCAGCGCGAAAGCTGCGCTATGCATGGTTTGATGAGCTTTTATGCGGCGGTGATCTGGATGCGGTGGCGACGGCGCACACGCTGAACGATCAGGCTGAAACAGTGCTGCTGAAACTGATGCGCGGAGCATGGACAGAGGGCCTTGCCGGTATTTTTCCGGTGCTGGAACGGGAGTGCGGTGTCATCGTGCGGCCATTGCTGAAGACGCGGCGGAGTGAAATTGAGGCCTGGTTGCGACGGTCTGGTTTAGATTGGCGTGAGGATTCCAGCAATCGGGAAGTGAAGTATGCCCGGAACAGGGTCCGGCACCATTTATTGCCACTTCTGGAGGAATATAACCCGCAGATTTGGTCGCATCTGGGACACATGGCAGAGATTGCTCAAGACGACGAGGCCTACTGGCAGGCGGAACTGGCGCGGCTTTTGCCCTCGATCCTACTTCCGGGAAAGCCTGTTCGCGGAGGAGGGAGAGCGTCATCCACACATCCGGACGAGACATCGGTGGGAATGGAGGTGGAGCGACTGCGAGCGCTGCATGCTGCATTGCGGAGAAGGGTGCTTCGGGCGGCAGCCGAAGGGCTTGGGTGCCACCTGAATTTTGACCAGACGGAATTGTTGCTGGAGATGTGCGAGGGCAAAGCTGGAAGGCGGCAAACCCTTACCGCCGAGGTGAGAGCAGAGCGATCTCCGCGGGAACTGCGGCTGGTGAGGAGCAGATCTTCCAAAACCGGAGAGCAGGCGGAATATGATGTTGCGATTCCCGGGGAAGTAGTGGCAGAGGCGTATGGGCTGAGGCTGACAGCCAGTGTTTCGCATGGCGATTTTTCCGGGCTTCACGCGAAGCTGCGGGGGCATAAGCCGGGAGATCGCGTCCGGTTGCGGTATAGCAGCTCTTTCAAAAAGGTGAAGGAAGTGCTGGAAAGGATGAGGGTTCCTTCAGGTGAGAGGGCAGACTGGCCGGTGCTGGAATGCCAGGGCGAGATTGTATGGATGCGAGGGGCGGATGTGGTGAGTGGGATTGGCGAGTCGGCCGGGTTCCGGATTGAGGTGGAGGAGCTTTAGGACATGCATCAAGAAGAGGCGCCAATGGCACGGGCGAGATTCACGGAGCATCCGGGACATCGCTATCTGCCGATAAAAAGTGGATTGGCGGACGTTGTGCGGGCCATTTCTGAGGAGGATTTTCGGGCATAAGCAGGTTACGAATGCTTATCTGCTGGGGCTGGCCCTGCGGTAACAATATGTTCTGGTGACGATGGACAGGGCGATTCTGCATCAGGCCTGTGAGTTCAGCGGCCACGTTCTGGTTCTGTCGTGAATCGGGGCACATCTATTTCCAAAGGTCCGGGTTCCTGAGAGTAGAATAAGAGCAACGCTTCGGGAGGCGAGGCGCGGCGCCTTTTCTGGCACTTTTCCTGAGGAAAATGCGTCTAATCAGAAGGGTGCGCCTGCAGGTGAGTGGGCGGGTAAGAAACGAGGATTTTTAGTGAATTCAACGGTCAAAACAATCATCTTCTGGGTCTTTGTTTTTGCGTGCCTGGTGCTGCTATGGCAGGTGTTTGAGAAGGGCACGGGCAGTGGCAAGGAACAGGAGATTACATTTTCACAATTTCTGCAGGATGCGCAGCAGGGCCAGGTCGCAGATGTGACGGTCATGGGCAGCGAGGTGCGCGGGCACCTGAAGAATGACAAGAGCCAGTTTCATGTGACAGTCCCTGCGAATTATCCGCATCTTTACGATGTACTTGCGGACAACAAAGTTTCAGTGACCGTGAAGGACCAGAACGGCAGTTCGTGGCTGCCGATTATTATCAACTTTGCGCCTATTATCATCATCGGGCTGCTGTGGTTCTTTATGCTGCGGCAGATGCAGACGGGTGGAAACAAGGCGTTGTCGTTTGGCAAGAGCCGCGCGCGGCTGCTTTCGATGCAGCAGAAGAAGGTCACGTTTAAAGATGTGGCTGGCGTGGATGAGGCCAAGGAAGAGCTGAAGGAAATTATTGAGTTTCTGCGTGAGGCGCAGAAGTTCCAGAAGCTTGGGGGGCGCATTCCGAAGGGCGTGTTGCTGGTGGGGCCTCCGGGAACCGGCAAGACGCTGCTGGCGCGGGCGGTTGCTGGAGAGGCGAACGTTCCGTTCTTCTCGATTTCTGGCTCTGACTTTGTTGAGATGTTTGTGGGGGTGGGCGCGAGCCGCGTGCGCGACCTGTTTGAGCAGGGCAAGAAGAACGCTCCGTGCATCATCTTTATTGATGAAATTGATGCCGTGGGCCGTCACCGTGGTGCGGGTCTTGGCGGCGGACATGATGAGCGCGAGCAGACGCTGAATCAGCTTCTGGTTGAGATGGATGGCTTTGAGTCGAACGATGGCGTGATTCTGGTAGCGGCCACGAACCGGCCCGATGTGCTTGATCCGGCGCTGCTGCGTCCGGGACGCTTTGATCGCCGCGTGGTTGTGGGCCGTCCGGATGTACGCGGGCGCGAGGAAGTGCTGCGCGTACATGCCAAGAAAGTTCCTTTGGCGGATGATGTGGACCTTCGCGTACTGGCGCGCGGTACTCCGGGATTCAGCGGAGCGGATTTGGCCAATATGGTGAATGAAGCGGCGCTGAATGCGGCACGGGCCAATCGCAAGTCTGTCATGATGGTGGACTTTGAGCATGCCAAGGACAAGGTCCTGATGGGTGCGGAGCGGAAGTCCATGCTGCTGACGGATGAAGAAAAGCGTGTGACGGCCTACCATGAAGCGGGACATGCTCTGGTGGCGGCCATGCGTGACCATGCTGATCCGCTGCATAAGGTCACGATTATTCCGCGCGGCATGGCGCTGGGTGTGACCATGCAGCTTCCGGAAGATGACAAGCACACGGTCACGAAGGACTATCTGGAAACGCAGCTGGCCATTCTGATGGGCGGACGTATTGCTGAGGAGATCTTCCTGAAGCAGATGACGACGGGCGCAGGCAATGACATTGAGCGGGCCTCGGACCTGGCGCGCAAGATGGTCTGCGAGTACGGCATGAGCAATCTGGGGCCGTTGACTTTTGGCAAGAAGGAAGAGCAGATTTTCCTGGGCCGCGAGATTGCGCAGCATCGTGACTTCTCAGAAGAAACGGCGCGCCAGATTGATTCCGAAGTCCGGCATCTGGTGGACACGGCGTATCGCTCGGCGTATGACATTCTGAACAACCATCAGGACATCATGCACCGGATGGCGCAGGCCCTGCTGGAGCGCGAGACGATTGATGCGAATGAAATTCGCATGATCATCGAAGGCAAAGAGCTGCCTCCGCTGAATACGAATGGCGGGAACGGGACCCCGGCGGTTGCTGAAGTACAGCAGGTGCTGAAGCCGGAACCGAACCGCGGCGGCGGGTTGCCGGAAGGAAGTCCGTCGCCGGCATAGCCTGTGCTGGTGTGAGGATGAAAAGGCAGCCTGCGGGCTGCCTTTTCTATTGTGCGGGAGTTGATGCGAAGGCTGATTTTGATGGCGAAGAATTTGTATCATCCTTTCGCGGGGAGATAGCGTCTACTGTTATAGAAGTCAATGCGGCGTTTCTTTCTCAGTTCGTTTGTGGCGGCAGGACTTGTCTTTGCGCCTGTTCTTCCTGCGCAGCAGCCGTCTTCGCAATCGTCGAATCCTTATGCGCCTCCGCCTGCGCCCAAAGCGCCCACTGGGCAGACGGACAAGAATTGCGGCTTCCAGGCGACGAAGGGGTCAGGAGGGGCATGGAAGACGAGCAGCAATTGCCCTCTGGAGGTCCCGAATACCAGCCAGGATGCGCGGAAGCTGACGACGCAGACTTCAGGACAGCAGCAGCCGAAGAAGTCCACGGCGGACGATAATCCGTTTCCTGAAGATGTTTCGAAAAAGGCCGCGGATGCCGCCAAGGCGAAGGAGGCACAGGCGGGTCCAGATGCTGTATCGGGCGAAAGCTCAAGCAGCGACAAGACACGTGGTATGGACCTTGAAGGCGATAGGGAAGGCCGCATCTCCAATGGAGCGGGAGGCGTGGTGCACGACCCGCAGCTTGCCGAGCATGATGTCCATGTGGGCGAGTTTTACCTGAACCGCGAAAACTATCAGGGTGCGTATGAACGCCTGAAAGAGGCGGTCCAGGCAGATGCTGGTAATCCGGATGCTGTCTTTTATCTGGCGGAGGCTGCGCGTCATCTGAATCGCAAGGATGAAGCAGCGCAGAATTATCAGCTTTATCTGGCGGCCCTGCCGGATGGTCCCCGGGCGAAAGCTGCGCGCAAGGCGCTGCATGAGCTTTCGGCAAAGCGATAAAGGCTGTGCAACACTCCGGTCCAGGTACATTGCTGAAATCATGAAATAAGTTATTTGGTGCGCAGTGGACTGTCGCAAAACATAAAGTCAGCGAGGGAGGTCGCTGCGAATCCCACGCCTCAAAATCGAGACGTGGGGGGCACCCGCTTCTCCGTAATGAATTTGCGGTGATGGTTTTGCTATAGACTGCACGAGGGAAGTCTATGCGCGATAAGAACAATGGGCACAGTCTGACGACGCTGCTTGGTACTCCGGTGACGGACACGAGGGGGCAGCTTCGGGGGCGGCTGAAGGACATCGCGATTGGAACGGGCGCGGATGCCGGGCGTGTAGTGGGCCTTGTGCTGAAGACGCGTGAAGGAGCCAGGCTGGTTCCGGCGACGGAAGTGCGGGAGACACCGAGCGGCGTTCTGGAACTGCGCGAAACGGCAAAGCTGGGCAAGGTCCCGCAGAACGAGAGTTTTCTTCTGCTGCGGCAAGACCTGCTGGACCGCCAGATCATTGACGTACACGGGCGCAAGGTTGTGCGGGTGAACGATGTGGACCTGCAATGGTTCTCGCATGAAGAGAAGCAGGACCTGCGGGTGCGCGAAGTGGAGGTCGGACTGAGGGGTGCGGTCCGGCGGCTTTTTCTGGGAGTCTTGCCCCGATGGGGTCTGGAGGCGCTGGCGAGGAAGTTTCCGGCGCGTGTGATTCCGTGGGACTTCGTGGACCTGATCGAGGTAGACCCTGCGCGGCGGGTGAAGCTCAAGATCGAACACGAGCGGCTGGCGCAGCTTCATCCTTCGGACATTGCGGACATTCTGGAAGAACTCGCACCGGCGGAGCGCGAAGCCATTATTACTTCGCTTGATGAGGAAGTGGCAGCCGATACGCTGGAAGAGGTTGATCCGAAACTGCAGAAGGCCCTGGTGGAGTCACTGGACTCCGAGGTGGTGGCGGGGATTGTGGAAGAGATGGAGCCGGAGGCTGCGGCAGACCTGCTGGCGGAACTTCCGGATGAGCGGTCTGAGGCCATTCTGGAGGAGATGGCTCCGGAAGAGCGGCAGGAAGTGGAAGAGCTGCTGGAGTTTCGCGAAGACTCCGCGGCAGGACGCATGACGACTGCCTTTGTGACGGCGCCATTTGATGCGACGGTGGCGGAGGGTGTGGAAGCACTGCGGCGGTTCGAGGGCGATCCGGAGACGGTCACGGAGATTTATCTGACCGATGAGCGAGATGTGCTGAAGGGGATCGTTCCGCTGGCGCGTCTGGTGCTGGCCAAACCGGAGACGCGGCTGAATGTGTTGGCGGAACCGCGGTTTATTTCCTGCCAGGCCGATGATCACCAGCGATATGTAGCAGAGCTTTTTGACAAGTACAATCTGCGGGCGCTTCCGGTGGTGGACGGAGAAGGTCGGATTGCCGGCGTAGTGGAAGCCGACCACGTGATTGCCTTTTTGCGGGAGGGGCGTTAATCCATCACCCCAAACCTGCCGATACACACCACAAGACAATTTCACGGAGTCATCGCTGTGGGTGTATTGACGCAATGGAGCAACAGGGCCGCCGTGCCACCTCCGCACAGAGAAGACAGAGAGGTATACAGGCTTGGCAGGATGGTGGCGGGCAGCCTGATAATGGAGCGGCTTTTTTCCCGTTTGCGGCAGACTGCTCCTCATGTGCGCATTGTTACGCTGGAAGGGGAAGCGGGAACGGGTAAAACGCTGGCAGCGCAGACGCTTCACTCGCTGGGGCCGGCATCGGGCGCGGCCTTCGTTCCCTGTACAGCATCGCGTTTTGTGATGGCTGAGGTGCAGCCTTTGCTGGAGGAGGCAAGGGGTGGCACGCTGCTGTTGACGCGTGTAGCGGACCTTACGCCGGAGCAGCAGTCCCGGCTTTTTGATTTTCTGGAGTGGTGGGAGCATCGCAGCACGCGTGACCCGAACGGGTTTTTCCCGCGCCAGATATTTTTCAGTTCGCGGCGGCCGCTGCGCCAGCTTTCAGCCGATGGCCGGATGCGGGCCGACCTCTGTTACAAACTAATCGCCATCCGGTTTGTTTTGCCTCCGCTTCGTGAACGCCGTGGGGACATTTCTGTTCTGGCGGAGCATTTCACTGTAGAGCAAGGTGCGATGCGGGACAAGCCCATGCGCGGGCTTTATCCGGCAGCACTGCAGAGGCTTCAATCGCATAGCTGGCCGGGAAATGTGCGCGAATTGGAGACGGTCATTTCTAACGCTGTGGTGGAGTGCGAGGGGCAGTGGGTCCGCTCCATTGATATTGCTGCGCTTTCGCCTGCTGCGGCCCGCGTGGCGGAAGTGCCTGCGGCAAGAGTGAAAGCTGTGGCGGCGGAGGACGAGGATCCAAATCTGGATCGAATGATTGTGCGCCATATTCGGGCTGTTCTGACGAAGACGGGAGGGAACAAGCTGCGGGCGGCACAATTGCTGGGCATCAGCAGGTCTACGTTGTACAGGCTGCTTGAGTCGCAGGTGTGACGGATGGAGTTGGTGGCCTGGTCTTAAAGTAGTGCCTCAGCTTGATTTCTGAATTCTCTCCGGATCAAAGCCCTTCTTTTTCACTTTATCGGCACGGTTGAAGGCCGTACCCTTCAAAGCAAACCTAAACGGTGATACACCCGGTTTTTAAGTCACATGCGCTCGGGACGGGTGCTCCTTGATACACTGCCTTCTAAGCCATGAAAAAGCTTCTATCTATTGCCCTGACCGGGTTTTTCTTCGCTTCAGCAGGTCCTTGTCTGCATGCGCAGGCGGGGCAAAGCGCGGCGGAACGCAGTAAGGCGCTCCAGGCGCTCTTTGCCGAAATCTGGCAGGACCGGCTCCAGCGCAGCCCTGAATTCGCTTCTTCCATCGGAGACAAGCGCTGGAATGACCAGCTCACGGACTACTCAGTAGCCGCGTATAACGAGAACCTGGCCCGCGAGCGCGAGTACCTTGTTCGGCTTGGCTCGATTGACACCACTGGGCTGAGCGAGCAGGAAATTCTGAGCAAAGATCTGATGGCGCGTGAACTGGCTGAAAACCAGGAAGCAGCGGTGTTTAAGCCCTGGGAAATGCCTGTGAACCAGTTCAACGGCCTGCATTCTGAGCTGCCACAGCTGGTTTCGCAACTTAGCTTTGACACGGTCAAGGATTATGACGATTACATTTCGCGCCTGAAGAAAGTGCCAACGGCGTTTCAGCAGATCACCGACAATATGACGGCAGGAGTGGAGGACCATCGTGTTCCGCCGAAGTATCTGCTGGAAAAAGTGCTGGTGCAGGTGAACACCATTGCGCAGATGAAGCCGGAGACTACGCCGTTTGCGCGGCCTTCGCAGAAGTTCCCGGCGGGTATCTCTGCGGCTGATCAACAACGCATCAAGACGGAGATGCTGGAGGTAATCCAGAAGCAGGTGCTGCCGGCCTATAGCCGTTTTGCGAAATTTCTTCAGGCGGTCTATATTCCGGCTGGGCGTACGGAGCCGGGCATCTGGTCATTGCCGGATGGAGACAAATACTATGGGTTTCTGGTACGCCGCAGCACGACAACGGACCTGACGCCGGACCAGATCCATCAGATTGGACTGGATGAAGTGAAGCGCGATGAGGCGGAAATGCTCGTGATTGCGCAGAAGCTTGGATTTAAGGACCTGGCTTCTCTCCGCGCTTCGATTGCCGCCAATCCAAAGCTGCACCCGCAGAGCCGGGAACAGTTGCTGGATGCTTACCGCCATGACATTGACCAGATGAAGGCCAAACTGCCTGAGCTTTTCGGGCGGCTGCCGAAGGCCCCACTGGTGGTTGAGGCGGTCCCCTCCTATATAGAAAAAGACCAGGCGCCGGCGTTCTACGAACACGGCACGCCGGATGGCAAGCGTCCGGGAACGGTGTATGTGAACACGTATGACTACCAGCACCGTTCGCTAGCGAATGTGGAGTCCATTGCATACCACGAAGGGCTGCCGGGACACCATCTGCAAATTTCCATTGCGCAGGAACTGACGGGGCTGCCTGAATTCCGCAAGTATGAGTACTACACAGCCTATTCCGAAGGGTGGGGACTGTATGCGGAGCGGCTGGGCAAGGATGTTGGTTTCTATCAGGACCCATATTCGGATTACGGACGTCTGGAAGCGGACATCTTCCGCGCGATTCGGCTTGTGGTGGATACGGGTGTCCATTCGAAACACTGGACGCGCGACCAGATGGTGGAGTATTTCCATCAGCACTCGGGGCTGGACGATGCGACGATCAATGCGGAAGTGGACCGCTACATTGCCTGGCCCGCGCAGGCCCTTGGATACAAGATGGGCCAGCTTAAGTTTCTGGAATTGCGTGCAAAAGCGCAGAAGGAACTGGGCAGCAGGTTTGATCTGAAGGCCTTCCACGACGAGGTGCTGGATTCTGGCGCGCTGCCTTTGGATGTGCTTGACCAGCGCGTTACGGCGTGGATTGAGCAGCAGAAGGGCAGCAGGTAACGGACAGGAAAAAGGAACATGAACGAAGACCTATCGCAGATACGCGTGGCCGTCCTGGGAGCAGGAAAGATGGGCGGCATTCTATTGCAGGCATTTTTGAAGCAGCAGCTTTTTACTCCGGAGCAGCTTACAGCGACCGTGGCGCATGAAGAGCGTGCGCAGGTGCTTTCCGCGCAGTGGGGCGTGGAAGTCACGACGGACAACGTAGCGGCTGCGCGCAATGCTGACCTTGTCCTGCTGGGCGTGAAGCCGTTTCAGGTTGCGGACCTGATTTCGCAGATTAAACCAGTGCTTACGGCTGAGAAAATGCTGGTTTCATTTGCAACGGGCGTAAAGACCGGCGCTATGGAAGAGGCTGCTGGCGTTGCGCTGCCGGTGATTCGCTCAATGCCGAATACGCCTTCCATGCTGGGCGTGGGGATGACGGCGCTCTGCCGAGGGCGCCACGTGAGTGATGAACAGATGGCGCTGGCTTCGCGCATTTTTGAGACGATTGGCCGCACCGTGGTTGTGGACGAAAAGCACATGGATGCGGTGACGGCACTTTCAGCGAGCGGGCCTGCGTATATCTACATCATTCTTGAGTCGCTGGCGGAAGCGGGGGTGAAAGTGGGCCTGCCGCGCGATACGGCCACATTGCTGGCGGCGCAGATGACGTTTGGCGCTTCAAAGATGGTGCTGGATACGGGGTATCATCCGGCGCTGCTGAAAGATGCTGTGACGACGCCTGCAGGGTGCACTATTGATGGCATTCTGGAACTGGAAGAAGGCGGGTTGCGCGTGACGCTGATTAAGGCTGTGATGCGTGCGGCGCAGCGGGCAAAGGAACTGGCCGCGGGTTGAGGTTTCTGTGCCCACGCTGTGTGAGGGCGTGGGCCGCAGGTCATTTTACAAAGTCTTCGGGCTTGTCTTTGCGCCAGTCTGCAAAGGCTTCGTCAATTGTGAAGAGATAACGGTAGCCCATTTCCTGCAGTCGCCTTGCTTCAATGTTGGTGGAACGGTACAGTTTGCGAACGCGCGTAGGCGAGATGGGCTGCTTAATTCCGAAGATGCTGGCGACTCCCTCGATGGGGTAGGAGATGCCAAGCAGGAGCTTTCGCGGAACAGACAAAGGACTGCGCCGTAGTCCGCCGGCCTTGCAGGCTGCACTGACATATTCATGCAGTGCGGGCGTTGGGTAGAGAGAGAAGTTGAGCAGCAGCACTCCGTCGTTGCTTTTGTCCAGGGCGTCCAGCCCGAAGAGAAAGACATTCACGAGTTCCTTGACGTAGCCGCCGGCCTTGCGGGTTTCGCGATTGCCCATGTATACGAAATAGCCCTTGACCAGGCTTCGGACCAGGCGGGTCACGTTGCCGCCTTCTCCGGGGCCAAAGACCACGCCAGGACGGACGATGAGCAGCTTTCTGCCGGGTGCGGCCACCTGCCAGGCGATGTGCATCTTTTCGGCGACCAGCTTGGAGCAACCGTAGGGTGTTTCCGGAACCGGAAGTGAGCCCTCATGCCGGCTCTCTTCCGTAGGGCCGTAGGGAGAGATCGAACTGGTAAAGACGATGCGCTGGCAGCCGATGGCTTCAGCATACGCGCAGACGTTGGCCGCGCCGTGCAGATTCGTTTCGTAATATTCGTACGCCTGATGGCCAGGCTCACGATGCACCGCGGCGAAATTGAAGAGGACATCCGGCGCAAAGTTGTTTGCTGGGAATGGGAGGCGAATGTCGTGTTGGATGAACTGGACGCGGCCTGAGGACAAGCCCTGCTGCAGTTCCGCAGTGTAGGAAGCCACGCGCGGCGGCTGGATGTCAACCAGTAGAATCTGCTCCACGGAAGGCTCGCGGAGAAGGCGCTGGGCAGTATGCGTACCAATAAAACCTGTGCCGCCAAAAATAACAATGCGTTTCAAGATAGGAATTTCCTCTGATGGTCGGGGTTAGACAAGTAAAGTTTGCCTCAAGCCTGCATTAGATTCAGGAAACGGTCTGCAATGTGTTCGATGTTGAAGTTGTATTCAGCATAGGACCGAGCATTCTGCGCATAAGAGATCCTTTTTTCCGGGTTGTCCATCAGCTTTTTAGCGGCGGCGACGAAACCATCGGTCGAGTCAGGCGAAACGACAAGACCTGCCTTGGCTTTATGGATGACCTTTGCAGCCATATTGATGGGAGGCGCAGCCATGAGGATGGGACGCGCGGCGCAGAGATATGAGAGTGTTTTGGATGGGACGGCGAAGGCCCCGGCGTCCGAGTCGAGCAGGGTAATGAGAACGTCGGCTGCGCCCATTACTTCAGACAGCCGCTCATACGGCTGAAATGGCTGGAGGCGGAAGGCTTCAGGACCGAGATCTTTTGTGTTTTCGCGGAGCCAGTCGGCGCCGGCACCAGCAGAGTTCACAATCAACTTGGCATTGCCGGTTTCGGCAAGATGCTGGGCGAGAGCAAGAAGCAGCTCTGGGCGGTGCTTCATGCCGAGCGTGCCGGAGTACATAAAGCAGAACTTGCTGGCCACTCCGTTTTCCCGCGCCCAGGCATTGTCTTTGGGCATGGGCCTGATTTCGTCCAGGGGTGACCAGTTCTCGATCAGGTGGATCTTTTCTTTGTCTACGCCCCAGTTCTGCACATAGTCCACAAAGCTGTCCGAGATGCAGACAACGGAGTCGGACTGGCGCAGGAGCTTTTTCTCAAGCGCCTCGTAATAGATGCCGCCAATGCCTGCGAGGACCTTCAGTTTACGCGCCAGCACAAAGCGGACGGCCATGCTGTAAACGTCCTGCAGCCAGTAGACGAAGCGGGCGTTGTGCTCTTTGCTTGCGTTCAGGAGAATCTTCTGCCCATCGAGCGGCATATTTGCCGAAATGACGGCGTGCGGGCGGAATTTTTTAACAGCCTTGGCTACTTCGTTTCCGTACTCGATGTCAGCTGCGCGGCGGCTGCGGATGGAATGCTTGGCAAAGGCACGCTTGATGTTCAGGCCATAGATTTTGAGATTGCTGGAGGGATGGTGGCCGTGGATAGCCCCTTTGGGCGTTGAGGTATTTCCGGCGAAGTAGACGTGCTCGACTTCGTGCCCACGCCGGGCCAGCTCACGGCTCAATTGGATCTGAAAAGGGTGACCGCAAAATTCATTAATAAAAATTCGCATTATAGACCTCAACAAGTCTTACAGCCCCAGTTAGTTACAGTAACTGCAAACCCACTCAGACCCTGTTGAAACACCACTTCTTTAAACTTTTGTATCAGGCAGACTTATTACGAAAACCGGAAGACTTTTCCCGGGACAGCGGCATGTAGATTTTTCAGTCGTTTCGATGTAAAGCCGAGGAAGTACGATCCTGCAGGAAATATGATTTCAGCATCATTTGCTTCCTCTCCCGCACGATGTTTGGGGAGCCGCTAAGAGTTACTTTATCATAGAAGGAGCTTCTTTCTACCCACATTGTGGATAGTTATGTTGTTATTTAAAGAATTTATGTCGCTGTAAAGTTACGCATAGAAATGACATAGGTGTGGAATTGACCACCAACGCTGCTTCAATTGCCGATGTGAAAAGACCTTCACTGAAAGGTGTCCGGCGCTTTGCCTGGTGCGTTCTTGTCTATAACGTTGGAGTTATTCTGTGGGGCGGTATTGTGCGCGCCACGGGTTCTGGCGCGGGTTGTGGCGAGCACTGGCCGTTGTGCAACGGCACCGTCATCCAGCATTCTGTGAAAATCGCAACGCTGATTGAACTGACCCACCGCGTGACCAGCGGCATTGCTTTGGTCGCGATGCTGGCCCTTCTGGCGTGGACGTTTGCTGTGACTGCCAAGCGCCACTTTGCTCGAGCAACCGTGGTGGCAGCAACGGTGCTTACCTTTAACGAGGCACTGCTTGGTGCGTTGCTTGTGCTACTGGGAAAAGTGGCGCACGACCAGTCCGCATCGCGCGCCGTGTATCTTTCGCTCCATCTTGCAAACACACTTCTGCTGCTGGCGGCGCTTGCATTGACGGCGCACTTTCTCTCGCGCCGTTCCGGGTTCATGCGGGGCAGCGTGGATTTCCACTCCGTAGGCATCGCGTTGGCGGGCCTGCTGGCTACGTTGTTTGTAGGAGTGAGTGGGTCACTTGCTGCTCTGGGTGATACGCTGTTTCCTGCAACTTCGCTGCGTTCTGCCCTGGCCGAAGATTTTTCCTCACGAAGCGAATGGCTGATTCGCATTCGCTGGCTCCATCCAACAATGGCCGTTCTGGCTGGCGTGTTTATCTGCTGGCTTGTTTTCAGGAGTGCATGGCAGGGAAGAAACCGGAAGATGGCGATCGGTGTTGTGGCGCTTCTGGCTTCTCAGTATCTTCTTGGGCTGGCCGACCTCACGCTGCTGGCGCCGACGTGGATACAGATTGTGCATCTGTTGGGAGCAGATGTGCTTTGGCTGACACTGGTTGTGCTCTCAGCGCGTGTCTGCGCGGTGCCTGTAGGCTGCCGTGAAAGCCCAGTGTGTGGTGCGGATACGGCAGAGATCAGGACTTTTTGATTCCGGAGAGCACTACCGCTTTTGGCGTCTTGCTGCCTTCTTCAATGATGTAGAGCTTGTTTACTTCAAGGTCCTTGAAAGTGTCTGTCTGCCCAGAGGGCCAGCGTACCTCAAGCACGTCCACTGTCTTTGCCTGATCCAGCCCAAAGTGCAGCCGCAGATCATTTTGCGAATAGTAGCTGCCTCCGCTGCGTACTTCGTCTATTTGTAACAGTGGCTGTTGCGAATCTGGCTGGCAGCGGGCGATGACTTTCACACGCGCGCCGATGCCGGTACGGTTTGATTTTGTCCCAATCATTTTGATCTTGATCCAGTTGCGCTTCCACTCCGAATCGCAGCGCAGAAGCTGCGGAAGGGAGTTGACGCAGTTCACCACGACATCGAGATCGCCATCGTTGTCGTAGTCACCAAAAGCGCAACCGCGTGCGGCCACGGGTGTTGTAATGCCGGGGCCGCCTTTGTCTGTCACCTCTTCGAACCGCCCGTTGCGCAGGTTGCGGTAAAGATATTTATGTTCAGCGTAGGGGGCCTCGGTTTTGGAACTGCTGACCTCTGGATAGACATGGCCATTCGACATAAAGATGTCGAGCCATCCATCGTTGTCCATGTCGAAGAAGCCGACGCCCCAGCCGAGATAGCGTGTGTTGACACCCAGCCCGGAGAGATAGGTGTGGTCCTCAAAGGTACCGTCTCCGAGGTTGGTGTAGAGCGAATCGGTATCACCGGCGAAGTTGGTTTTCACGATGTCCAGGTTGCCGTCACGGTTGTAATCTCCGATGGAAACGCCCATGCCGGCCTGGGGCTTTCCGTCGGGAGAAAACGCCGCGCCTGCTTCGATGGCGATGTCTTTGAAGGTGCCATCCTTCTGGTTTTGATAGAGCGTTGCAGCGGTTGAATCGTTGGCGACGTAGATGTCTGGCCATCCATCGTTGTCCAGGTCGGCGACGGCAACGCTGAGTGCATAATTGCCAATCGTGTTCCACATGCCAGCTTTTTCTGATACGTCGGTAAACGTGCCATCGCCGTTGTTGTGGTACAGAATGTTTTTGCCGCCGGGCAGTCCCGGAGGCCCACAGGCGACCAAGATGCCTTTGTACTCGCAGGGTCCGGATTCAGGGGTAGGAGCGGTCTTCAGATCGAAATCAATATAGTTGGCGACAAACAGGTCGAGATGACCGTCGCGATCGTAGTCAAGAAACGCGCAGCCGGAGTTCCAGCGCATTTTGGATTGCAACAGCCCGGCCTTTGCGGTGACGTCAGTAAAGGTGCCATCGCCATTGTTGTGGAAGAGAGCATTTTGTCCGTAGTAGCTGACGAAGAGGTCATCGTGACCGTCATTGTCATAGTCGCCTACGCAGCAGCCCTGTCCCCATCCACTGCGAGCGAGGCCGGCCTTTGCGGTGACATCAGTAAAGGTGCCATCGCGATTGTTTTTGAACAGGTGGCAGGCAGGCTCCTGGCCTTTGGGAAAGCCTTCAAGGCGCCAGCCGTTTACCAGAAAGACATCAATCCATCCATCGTTGTCGTAATCGTAGAAAGCGACCCCGCAACCGGTGGTCTCGAGCAGATATTTGTTTTTGCCTTCGCCGCCGTAAATGGTTTTTGCATTCAGCCCTGACTGCGTGGCAACGTCAATAAACTGAAGGCCCAGAGGGGTGCCTGCGATGGGGGATTTTGGTCCGGGCGGAGGCGGCATGGGCTTTGCCTCATACGTCGGCTGCGCGCCCAGTTTGCTTTGCGGAGCTTCCTGTGCGGCCAAGAAAGCGGCGCGCTTCCACGGCGGCGTTGCCATGAGCAGGACATCGGAAAATGGCAACACCAGAGCTGTGCGGCTGAGAGATTGGAGAAATTTGCGTCGGTTCATGGAGACGGAGACATTGTACTTTTTCATGGAACCTTCCGTACACAGCTTTATGGATGTTTCTGTTCCAGATCATCCGCCTTTCGGAGTTCGGATTCCGCATCGGCCTGCCGTCCCTGACGTTCGTATGCAGCGGCAAGCTGGCGGTGCGCCTCAGGGTATGTGGCATCGCTGCTGATGGCTTCCTGATAGCGGGCAATCGCATCGGCCACCTGGCCTTTTTGCAGAAGCGTGTTTCCTGTGTTGGTAGCGAAGACGGCGCGCTGGCGGTCCACGGCAATTCGGGTGAGGTCGGCGGCGACTTTACGCTCTGCGGCTGCTTGTTCGCGTTTGCCTTGCTCCTGCAGGACACTGGCGAGGGTGATGTGTGGACCGGGCTGATTGGGCAGGAGCGCAATGGCGCGACGCAACGCATCTGCAGCGTCGCCATATTTGGCCTGTTGCTTGTAGACGCTTCCGAGCAACGCCCAGCCATCTCCATTCTCGGGGCGGCGTTCGAGCGCTATCTTCAATTGCGTGACAGCATCATTGAAGCGCCCCTGCTGCATATACAGAATGCCGAGCGTATAGGGCGGATCGGGAGATGCGGGGTCGAGCTTTGCTGCGGTTTCCAGTTCAGGGACTGCATGGGCCAGGTCGTCTTTGAGTTTGTAGGCAAGGCCGAGATTGTAGTGAAGTTGCGGATTTTCAGGCGCGCTGTCGAGCCCGGCGCGAAACTCCCGAATGGCATCATCTATATCGCTTTGCTGAAGATAAGCGACGCCGAGGTCCTGGAGCGCTGTCGCGTCCTGCGGGGCAAGAGTGATCGCGCGCTTGTAGTAGGGGATGGCGTCCTTTGCTTTGCCCATCTGCACCAAAGCCAGACCCAGGTTGATGAGTGCGGAAGTATTTTGCGGCTGGGCTGCAATCACTTGCTCGAAGAGTGGAGCCGCTTCTTTCTCCTTGCCGCTGCGCTGAAGGGCCATGGCGAGCTGGTTTGCTGCTTCCGTAAGAGAAGGAGTGAGGGCAAGGGCCTGCTGAAAATGGGGAATGGCGGCATCGTCCTGATCCAGCGCGGCCAGGGCCTTGCCCAGTTCAAGATGCGCAATGGCGCTCTTTGGATCAAGCTGGATGGCCTGCGTGAGTTGCTGAACGGCCTGTTGCGACTGCTGCGTGCTGTTGTAGACAGCGCCGAGGTGAAGGCGGGCGGTGGCGAGATGCGGATCGAGATCAAGCGCATGTTTAAAGGCTGCCTGTGCCTCTTGCCAGTTCTGCATCTGGGCATAGAGAGAGCCTAGCTGGTCATAGAGCACAGCGCTTTGCGGCGATGCAGCGATAGCTGCCCGGGTTTTTTCGAGGGCTTCGAGCAGCTTGCCAACTGCCGCGAGTGCGCGGGCCCAGGCTGCGAGAATCAGGGGGTCTGCGCTGTTCAGCCTGGCGAAAAGCGGCAGGGCTTTTGCGGGACTTCCCGCGGCGGTGTAGGCAAGCGCAAGGTTGGCCTGGGCGGCCTTGTCTGCGGGCTTTAAGGTGAGTGCTTTCTGGAGTTCGCGGATGGCCTGCATATAATCGCCGGACTGAAAGAGCACGCTACCCAGCGCGCTGTGGCCCTCTTCAATCTGCGGCGCGAGTTCGACGACCCGCTGAAATTGCTGCCGGGCTGTGGCCATGTCTCCATTGGAAGCGGCTGCATATCCGGCGCGGAAGGCGGCATCGGCTTCGCGAATTCGGGTGGTTTGCTGGGCGGAGAGAAGCATTGTAGCGAACAGGAGAGTGAGGCCCCCCAAGGATCCCGCCGTCCTACGTATTTTCAAGACGTGGTGCACCCGGTACTCATGTATCATCCTCTTCACCGTTGCGCTCCGGATTGCAGGCGCTCCGCCATTTGGAATTCTCTGGCAGCGTCTTCTTTGCGGCCTTGCGCGCGATAGACCTGCGCCAGCAGCGAATGCGCAATGTAGTTGCCGGGGTCCATCTGAATGGCCCGTTCGAGGTACAGGCCCGCCATCACGGGGTTCTGCTGGCCCAGCATGGTTTTTCCCAGAAGAATGTAGGGTCCGGTTGCATTTGGCTCAAGCAGGACTGCGCGGCTGAGTGCCTGCTGGGCCTTGTTATATTGCTCGCTGCGGACGTATGCGTCGCCTAAGCGGTCGTAGACGTCGCCGCTCAGGGGATTGATGTCGCGTTCCTGCTCGAGTGCGGCGATGGCGTGAGGAATATCGGCGCGGGCAAGCGCGATTTCGCCCAGAAGCAGATGTGCTCCGGGGAGCTTTGGGTCAAGTTGCAGGGCCTTCTCTGCGGCCTGCTCTGACGCGGCGACCAGCTCCTGATGGAGCGCCATGCGGGCGACCAGTAAGTAGGCTGGCGCGGAGTCGGGTGCGAATCCGTACTGCGCAGCAAAAGCACGGCGGGCATCGTCGTAGCGTCGCACCTGAAGATACGAGGCACCCAGCACGTAGTTTGGATCAATGTTGGCGGTGGGAATGGATGCGCGTGCTGCTTCGAGAAAAGGAATCGCGTTGGCTGCATGGCCCATGCGGAAGAGAGTGACGCCACGCATTTCCATGGCCTGGGTGTCTTTGGGGTTCTGCGCGAGAGCGGCGGCGAAAGCGGCCTCTGCGCCGGCCAGATTGTTCTGCTGATAAAGAATGAAGCCACGCAACTGCTCGGTTCCGGGAGGTTCTGGATTTTGCTGGCGAAGAGCGTCGGTTTCCTTCAGCGCTTCGTCCAGCCTGCCCTGGGCCCAGAGTTGCCTTGCATGGTCTGGCGAAGGGGCAGGGGACTGCTGTCCTGCAGGGAGCCAGAGCAATAGAAGAAGGGCTGTGTACATGGCTGAAGAAAGTGTATCGAAATGAAAAGAGGGGAGCGATTGCTCCCCTCATGGAGTGCTGTGGTTCCGTCAGAACTGCAGCCGCAACGAAAACTGCAACTGACGCGGGTTGGTGTATACGTTCAGTGCCGGTTCATTCGTGATGGTGAAGGCCCCGCCGTCTATGTTGGTTTGCCCTGGATTCCCGGCGTTGATGTGGTTGAAGCCGTTGAAGGCATCCACGCGGAATTGCGCCAGCAGGCTTTCATAGATGGGGAAGTTTTTCTGCAGCGACAGGTCAGCATTGAAGAAGTGCGGACCGAAGACGCTGTTTCTCCCCATGTTGCCGATCTGGTCGAGTCCGGGAGCAGTGAACTGGCCGCAAGGTTTGCCGGGTTCCAGTCCGTTTGTGCCTGTGCAGGTCACTCCGGAGAAGAATGTTCTGGTGTGGCTCTGCGCATTGAAGCCGGTCAGATGCGTCTTGATGTAACCGGCCTTCCCATTCGGATAGCAAGGTGCGCTGCCCGGAATGGACTCACCACAATTGCTGTACCCCACAGTGAATGGGAGACCGGTGGACCAGGTGATGACCGGACTAAATTGCCAGCCGCCGATAATCTCATCCACAACGCGGGGAACGTTACTGCCGATCCACTGGTTCCGGCCAAAGGGAAGCTGCCAGTTGCCGTAGCCGATGATCTGCTGCTCACGGATACTGTCATCGCGACCTTTCACGGCGGTGCGGCTCCATGTGGCGTAACCGCTGTTGAAGTTGTAGCCACGCTGCCATGCATAGTTCACGTTGAAGGACAGGCCGTGCGTGAACTGCTTTGCCAGGCTGGCTTGCAGAGCATTGAATTCGGTGTCCTGGTCATCGCCGTAATAGCTGATACCGTTGGTCCATCCGCACATGCCCGGCATGATTCCCTGCTCGCCTGTCGGAGTCTTGTAGGCCGGGTCCTGGCAGGCGGGCAGAGTACCGCCGTAATAGCGGGACAACTTCAAGGGGTCCGGAGTTCCTCCATCCGGGTCAATGTTGTTGGAATCGGGAGAGACCATCAAGTTCTGTGGCTTATAGTGCAAGGTCCTGCCTTCGATACTGTACTGCGATGGCAGAAAGATTCCGGCCTCATTCGGATTTGTGTTATTGCCATCTCCGGCACTCAGAGTATGTGTACCCTTGTTGCCGATATAGGCCAGTGTGAATGAGAGTGTCGGCGTCAGCGAGTGCTGGATGCTCAGGTTCCATGCATCGAGCGTTGGCAGACGCAAGCTGTTTGGACGGGCCTTTGGACTGACAGCATAGCCGGGTGCTGGGAGCAGTCCATTGGACGGGACGGACGGGAAAACATTCGGCGCAGGTCCCGTGCTCAGGTTGAATGCAGGAGTAGTCGTGTTCGGCTGCGAAATGGATTGATTGGCCAGCACCGGAAGATTTTGTGTAACCACGTGGCCAAAGATGGAGCCGAAGACCCCGATATCGAAGCTCCGGCCGTATCCGGCACGAATTACGGTCTTGGGATCAAGCTGATAGGCAAAACCAACGCGCGGATTCCAGGCGTTTGTAGCAGGGCTCCATCCCATATTGCTGGGGACATTGCCGTAACCTGCGACGCGTAGATAGCCGTCCTTCAGGTTCATCAATGCGCCATTGCCTTTGGCGTTGACTGACTCAGGGTAATAGAGCTCATACCGAACGCCGAGGTTCAGCGTCAGGTTTGGCGTGACGCGCCAGGTGTCCTGGCCATAGAAGAAGAAGCGCTTCTGGAACTCTTTTGCATTGGTTGAAACGCTTACGTAGCGGCCGAAGTTCGTTACGTCGCCGAGAACGAATGTGGCAAAGCCGAGGCCCTCGGTTACGCCGCCATTCGAGGTCGGCCCTGGATCGAAGCGCAATTCGCCTGCGCGGTTGGTGTCGCTGGGAACGCGCAGGTTACGCGCATAACGAAGGTCAGCACCAAACTTGAAGGAGTGATTGCCGATGATCTTGGTCCAATTGTTGACGATCTGGAACTGGTCTTCTTTTTCAGTGAGCGGGCAGTTGCAACGATTGATGTTGAGGCCGCTGCCGTATTGAGGGCCCTGGGACTGGCCGTTGGAAGCAGTCTTGTTGCCGGCGATGTCAGTATCCGCGATGTTGAAGGCCGGAGCGCCGCTGGTAAACGCGCTTCCGGTATTCAGGCCAGGGATGCCAAGCTGCGTGGCAAAATCCGTGCCCTGGTCATACTTGGCGGTGACGATGTTATAGCGATAGTAGCCCACACGAAAGTCGGTCAGCACGGTGGGGCTGATGGCGATGTCCACGCCAGCAGCGAGGCTGTCATTCGCACCTTTGGAGGTGCCGCCGTAACCCTGGAGGCCGAATCCGGCACCGCCCGCTGCGCCGAACATCGGCTTGCCGGTCAGTGTGTCAGTGAAGCGGCTGAAGCGCTCAAAAACGTGCGTTTTCGAGGATGCCTGCCAGTCTACGCGCTGGCCCCACTGGTCAGAATTGAAGCCTCCCGTTCCGCTGGCCGCGTAGTTGTTCTTGGTGCCATTCAGCACGCCGCTCGTATTGGGAGCGTAGGGCTGAAGAAGCTTGAGCAAGGCAAGCGATTGCGGTGAAAGCCGCGAAGTTGGAATCACATTGCCTGGGAAGGCGATCGAAGTGCCACCGGAGTTGTCGTAAATAAGCTGTGAAGTGCCGCGGGCCGCAGCATATTCGCTGAAGTCGCAACCGGGAATTCCGCTGGGTCCGGTCTGCTGGCCGAGGCAGGTGGCGACCAGCATTTTGGTCGGTACAGTCGCCGTCTGTGAAATGCCAACTTTCTGCCGGACCCCTTCATAATCGCCGAAGAAGAAGAGCCGGTCTTTGAGGATCGGTCCACCGAGAGTGCCGCCAAACTGATTCTTTAAGCCCGGGGGAAGGAAGTGTCCGGTAACCGGATCAGGCGCGAACTGAGTGTAGGGGTCGCGGGCAAGATTGGCATTGCTTTCGCGGTAATCGTAGATGCTGCCATGGAAATTGTTGGAGCCAGACTTGGTCTGGGCCATTACGAATGACGAGACTGCCTTGCCGAACTCGGCGTCGAAGTTCTGCGTTGTGATCTTTGTTTCAGAAAGCGCATCGAGCGGTGGATTGATGACGATGATTCCAAGGATCGGGTCCTGATTGTCGGTGCCGTCCAGCTGAAAAGCAACACCGCCGAAGGCCTGTCCATCCACCTGGATTTGTTTGCTGGCCTGGGGATTTTCGGAAGCAGCGTGGCCCCATCCAAGGGGCTGGGCACCGGGCAGGAGCAACTGGATGTTGGTAAAGTTGCGGTCCGGGATTGGCAGGTCGGTGATGGTCTTTGTTGTGAACTCAGTGGAGACATCGGCGCGGTCTGTCTTGAGGACTGGAATCGCTTCTGCGTTTACCGTGATCGTTTGAGATGCGCCACCTACCTGGAGCTGCGCGTCTACCTTTGGCGAGGTGTCAGCGAAGACCTGAATGCCTTTGGCCTCGAAGGACTGGAACCCCGATGCGTCCACCTTCACGTCATACTTGTCTGGAATAAGATGTTCTGCTGTATATGCGCCAGAATCATTGGTCTGGACGGTAATCGACGTGCCTTTGGCTTCATCCGTGACGGTTACTGTGGCATTGGGCACGACAGCGCCGGTATTGTCTGTCACCGTGCCATAGATGGAACCGTAAACTGCTTGCGCGTGGGATGAAAGAGGCAAGAATACGAATATGGCAGCACCCAAGCCGCAGGCCAGGGTCTTGCAAATGCGCGTAATCATTTATGGTCTCCCGAAAAACCTTACATCTACATCTGTTGTTTTCTGCTCTTGCTATACCGTCTTTGTCCCTTTCCAGACTTCAGAAAGGCAGTCAGCCAGAGCGCGGTCTCTTTTTTACCTGTTGAAAGACGAATGGTCGTCCAAAAACATCAGGTAGCAGCAGGACAGCTCGCTGCTTTTTATATTTCTGTTGTTTATATCGGAGGTACGTTGCCTCCGATAGCGGAATATAGCGATCTTAAAAGAGCATTGTCAAGGAACCGGAAGCATTTCTGTTGTTAGCAGATGATATGTCCGGTGGATATAGCAAGTGAAATGTCCGCATAGCGGGCGGCGAGGATACGACCATGCAGAGGAGCATGGAGAGCTATCCGAGGGCC
>JAJPKO010000065.1 GCA_021323655.1 Acidobacteriaceae bacterium | reverse complement strand
TGCGACCTCCCCCTTGGATATAGCCCATAAAGAGTGATGCCCCCGCTCCCGCGAGGGCATCTTCTCATTTCAATCAATCCACTTCAAGTGTTTCGTAACAGCCTCGTTGGCCAGGCCCTTTTTGCATGTACAGAAGTGAGCTACTTTTTTGCCAGACGCCTGGAGTTGGGCGGGCAGGTGGATTCACGGATGATGAGCTCGGGCACGATAGCGGTCAGGTCGGGAACATCGGCTCCTCCGCGGATGCGCTGCAACAGCATGCGGGCCGCTGTGGTGCCCATAGCGTGAAGGGGCTGGCGGATCGTCGTCAGGCTGGGGTTGTGATATGCAGCACCCTGTATGTCATCAAAACCTACGACGGAGACGTCTTCGGGAACGCGAATGCCGTGATCGCGGAAGGCCCGGATGGCGCCGATGGCGGCGATGTCATTGAAGGAAACCAGCGCGGTAAATGTGCGCTTCTGCGCCAGCAGACGCTGTACCACTGGATAACCGAGTTCAGGCGAAGAGACATTCACTTCCAGTTGTACGGTCAGTTCGGGGTGGATTTCAAGGCCGAGTTTCTTCGCAACTGAGGTGAAGCTCTTCCAGCGGTCCTCTGAGTCGGAGCTGAAGGTCTGCCCGCGCATGAAGGCGATGTGACGGTGCCCCAACAGATAGAGGTGGTGCAATGCGAGCTCGGCGGCGCGGTGGTGGTCGAGGATGATGCTGTTTACGCCTTCGATCTTCTTATGATTGGCGACTGCCACCACAGGCAAGGGAAGCGAATGCTGCAATGCTGTGTCAATGGCGATGAAGCCTTCGACGGAGCGGTCCATCAGCAGGCGCGGATATTCCTCGATGAGGTCGGCTTTGCGGCGGTGGCTGGCAGTGAGGTAAAAATAGCCCTCCTCGAGGAGAACTTCCTCGATACCATCCATAACCAACATGGAATAGCCGTCACTGATCTCGGGCACCAGAACGCCTACCGAGAATGTCTGCTTGCGGCGCAGTGAGCGCGCGTAGAAGCTGGGGCGGTAGTCGAATTTTTTGGCAGCGGCAAGAACGCGGTCGCGGGTTTCCTGGGGGATGGAGCGCACGCCGGGGGCATTGTTCAGGACCAGCGAAATGGTGGCCGGGGAGAGATCGAGATAATCGCCAAGAGTTTTAAGGCTGATGGGGCGGCCCGGCAGGAAGGGGCTTTTTTCTTTTTTGCCCGCAGACTTCGGTTTCGGCATATTACTTTGTAACGTTTGCCGGTGAAATGTTCAACAGAGAAAACGGGCCTCTGTCCAGATCGCCGAGGTCGTTTTGTTCAGACATCTTTGCGATAGAGCAGGTCGCGCATGGCTTCGCGGCGGGCCTCGTTGAGTTCGCTCGCTTCCTTGCGGCCCGTGGTGTGGAGTTCGCGTGAGTTGACCTGGATTTCGTCGGTCTCGCTGCATTCGGGGCAGCGGTTGGCGAAACCGGGCTTGTCCGGCTTCAGTTCAAATTCTTCTCCGCAGACGACGCAAACTTTAATGGGGAATGGCATTTTTCAAAACTGCTCTTTTTGCCATTCTAATAAATTTGGACTGGCGTTGAATGGGCTGGAGGGGACTGTTGTCAGACGATCCAGCCTCCGCCGACGACCTCGTCCTTGTGATAGAAGACGGCTGCCTGACCGGGTGTTACGGCGCGCTGTGGATCGTCGAAGGTGGCAAGGACCTCGTCCGGGCCGGACATTTCGATGGTGGCCCAGGCTGGTTCATGGCGGTGACGGATTTTTACCTGCACACGCATGGGCGCGTCGAGGGAGGAGATGGAAATCCAGTTGATGTTGCGGGCGCGCAATGTCCGGGTGGTAGTTTCGGATTCATTGCCGACGATGACCTTGTGGGACACGCTGTCTATCTGGATGACGTAGAGCGGATTAGGAGATGAGATGCCCAGGCCCTTGCGCTGTCCTACGGTGAAGTTGTGGATGCCCTGATGGTGGCCGATGACTTCGCCTGAGGTGGAGACAAGCTCGCCGGAGGTGTCTGGCATGGCCACGCCCTGCTCATCGAGATAGGCGTCAATAAACTTTTTGTAGTCGCCGCCGGGGATGAAGCAGATTTCCTGCGAGTCGGGCTTTACGGCAATGGCCAGGCCGTGCTCGCGCGCGAGCTCGCGGACCTCGGGCTTAGTGTAGCCGCCGAGTGGGAAAAGGGTGCGCGAGAGCTGCTCCTGGGTGAGACCGAAGAGGAAATATGTCTGGTCCTTGCTCAGGTCGGCAGGGCGCTTCAGAATCCAGCGGTTGCGGAGGGGGTCGTACTCGTTCCGGGCATAGTGGCCGGTGGCGATGCGGTCGGCGCCGATCTGGCGGGCACGGACGAGCAACTGATCAAACTTGAGGTGATTGTTGCAGAGCGAGCAGGGGATGGGCGTGCGTCCGGCGAGGTACTCAGAGACGAAGGGGCGCACGACATCGCGCTCGAAGCGGTCCTGCTCGTTGATGAGGTAGTAGGGAATGCCGAGTGCCTCGGCGACGCGGCGCGCGTCGTATACGTCGTCAATGGAGCAGCAGCGGCCCTGTACCTGTTCGGGCATACCTTCGTGACCAGCAAGGCGGCGCTGGTTCCAGAGCTGGAGCGTGAGGCCGACCAGCTCGTAGCCTTCGTCCTTGAGCATGGCCGCGACGGTAGAGGAGTCCACTCCGCCAGACATGGCCACGGCCACCGTATTGTTGAAGGAATTGCCCACATTCCAGTATCGCATTTTTACACAGAGGAGTGGGGTGCTCTGGTGTAGATGCTTTATCTTGACCTAGCCTCTTCAACCCGGTAGGCTATAGAAAATGTCTCGTTCTCACTCGATTCCGGCGATATGTTGTGCATGTTGTTGTGCTTCCGCCGGACTTGTGAACGAATGACTCCAGCATTTTCAGAGATCAGGTAAGTCACAAGACCCGCGCAGCCAACCTGCAGCGGGTTTTTTATTTCCATCTACAGGAAAACAATGAGCGAAACACCCCAGACACCTCAAGTAAAGGAAACCAAAGCCCAGAAAATGGAGCGCCTGAAGCGCGAGAAGAACCCTTGGGAGGCGTTTAACGAAGTGCGCGAATTCGCCCGTCAGGGGCGTTCGAGCGTCGCGCCTGAGTGGGCTTCTGCTTACTTTAAATGGTGGGGGATCTACACCCAGGGAGATGGGATTGGCGCGGTAGGCGGCAAAGGCGGGGAGGGTCTAGCCACTGAGTACTTCATGATGCGCATTGGTGTTCCGAATGGGATTTTGCGCTCTGACCAGGTTCGGGTAATTGCGGACATAGCGCGCAAGCACGCGCGCAACCTTGCCGATATTACGGTGCGCCAGAACATTCAGCTGCACTGGCTGACAATCGAATCGCTGCCGGAGATTGTGGATACACTGGCGGCCGTGGGCCTCTCGTCCAAGGGAGCATGCGGCGATGTGGTCCGCAACGTGACGGGGTGCCCGCTAGCCGGGATTGAGCACGATGAGCTGATTGATGCGTCTTCGCTGGCGCTTGAAATAGCGCACAAGCTGATTGCGAATCCGGAGTTCCGGAATCTTCCGCGCAAGTTCAAGATTTCTGTTTCAGGATGCGCGGTCTGGTGCAATTATCCGGAACTGAATGATGTGGCATTGACGGCGATCCGCCGCGGCGACGAGGTCGGATATGTTCTGCGCGTGGGCGGAGGGCTTTCCAATGAGCCGCACCTTGCAACCAAACTGGATGCTTTTATCCGCCCCGAACAGGCGCTGGATGTGGTGCGTCGCGTGACGGAAATCTTCCGCGACCAGCAGGTGCTGCGTGAAAGCCGCGACCGTGCGCGGTTGAAATATCTCTTTCTGCGCGAAGGATGGACCGCGAAGAGTTTCCTAAGTGAACTTGAATCGCGCCTGGGATACAAGCTGGATCCGGGTGTGGAGGAGCAGGTTCCGGATGACATTTTGCGCGACCATGTTGGCATTCATGCACAGAAGCAGCCGGGGTTGGTGTATGTAGGCGCGTCCGTGCTGCGTGGGCGGCTGAGTGGCGACCAGCTTGCTGCGATTGCTGATCTGGCAGACCGTTACGGATCGGGCGAAGTACGCACCACAATCATGCAGAACTTTGTCATTGTGAATGTGCCCGCGGAGAAAGCCCTGAAACTGGCGGATGAGTTGGGCAAGATCGACCTGCGCGTGGAAGGCTCCGCATTCTGGCGCGGAGGAATTGCGTGCACTGGCACGGAGTTCTGCAAGTTGGCCATTACGGAGACGAAGGGCTTTCTGCGCTGGCTGGTGGAAGAGATGGAAGAGCGGCTGCCCGAATTTACCGAACAACTGAGGCTGCACGTGACCGGATGCCCCAACGGCTGCGGCCAGCACTGGATTGCCGATATCGGTCTGGAAGGCAAGAAGACAAAGCACGACGGCAAGATGATGGACGCCTATGTATTTAATGTCGGCGGTGGTGTCGGCAGAGGGTCAGGAATCGCGCGTTCTACTGGGTATCGCGTTCCGGCAACGGAAGTTCCGGCAGCGCTGGAACGGCTTCTGCGTGCGTATCTTGCCGAGCGCAATCCGGATGACAATCTGCGCACGTATTTTGCGCGGCACTCTGTGGAAGAGATACGCGACCGGCTCTCCGGCGCTGCTGTTCCCGCAGTAGTGGCATAGCGAACACGTAAAATAACAGCCATGGCGCTTTTCCCTATCTTTCTTAAGATGAAAGGCCGGCGATGTCTCGTCGCCGGAGCAGGGGAGGTGGCTGAATCAAAGATCCAGAGCCTGCTCAAGGTAGAAGCTGAGGTAACGGTGGTTGCGCCGAAGGCGAAAGCTTCTGTCGTATCGCTTGCGGAAGAAGGCCGCATTCATTGGCATCCGCGGGAGTTTGAGGCGGCTGATTTGGATGGGATGTTTCTTGTGGTTGCGGCGACGGACCGGCTGGAAGTCAACGCGGCTGTCTTTGATGAAGCTGCAAAACGCAATGTCATTTGCAATTCGGTAGACGATCCGCCGAACTGTGACTTCTATTTCCCTTCGATTGTGGACCGCGGCAACCTGCAAATTGCAATTTCCACGGCAGGAGAAAGCCCCGCGCTTGCCCAGCAATTGCGCCGCGAAATAGACAGCCAGCTCCCAAAGGGCTTAGGCCCATGGCTTGCCTCGCTGGGGGCGCTTCGGCGTGAAGTCCTGGAAATGATGCCTGCGGGAGAAGAACGAAAGCTGCTGCTGCACACTCTTGCGCAACGCGAGGTCTGTGATCTGGAAGAGTGTCCTTCGCGTCAGCTTGCCCGCAAGACTGCCGCTGAATCGTCTTCTGGTTAGCGAGGGGCGGGGCTGATGTGCTGTCCATCCAGATAAAAAGTAGACGCGCCAATAAGGTCGGTGCGGTAGGTGAGGGCGCGGGCGTCTTCCAGCTTTTTGAGCGTCTCAAGCTTGGGATGGCCGTAGTAGTTGTACCGCCCTACAGAAATGACCGCATACGAGGGTGCTACGGCATGTAAGAAAGCCGGAGTGGTAGATGTTTTGCTGCCGTGGTGGCCGACTTTCAGCAGATCTGAGCGCAGACCGCCTTCCGTGAGCATGTGTGCTTCGCTGGGTGCCTCGGCGTCACCTTCAAGCAGGGCGGAGGTGTTGCCGTAGCTCATGCGGAGGACCAGAGAGTCGTCGTTGCTGGGCGAGGATTTCGGAGTGTAATCCGGGGTGGGTGAGAGGACGCGGACCTGCATTCCTCCGAATGAAAATGTGTCTCCTGCGGCGTAGGAGTGTACGTTGGTTCCGATGGCTGCGGCTTCGCGGAGAATTGCATCATACGCGGTACTCTCAGGATTGTGGCCGACCCAGAGCATCGAGGGACGGAAATTTTCGAGCACTGCGGGCATCCCGCCGATGTGGTCAGCATGCGCGTGAGTGATCGCCACCGCGTCCAGATGCCTGATGCCACGCGCCCATAATGCCTGGGAGACGACATCTTCGCCGATATCGAATTTTGAGTCCGGGTGCATGCCCGCGGTTCCGCCTGCGTCCACGAGCAGCGATTTGCCGTTGGGCGAAATTACCAGAATGCAGTCGCCCTGGCCCACGTCGAGTGCGGTAATTTCAAGGCGATGCTGCGGGCCTGCTGTGTTGTGCCAGACGATGATGGCGGCGGATCCTGCGAGCAGAGAAAGAAAAGCAGCGGTCTTCGCCAGACGATCCCGGCGGACGACCCAGATGCTGAATGCAATACAGAACATCCAGGCCAGAACGGCGAGTGCTGGAGGCGAAGGCAGTCGCAGGTCGCTGATGGGAAAACGCGAGAATTCGCGCACGGGAAGAAGGACAATATGCAGGATGGCAGCGGTTGCCGATGCGGGAATGACAGCCACGGCAGGAAGAAGTACGACCGCGAGCAAAGTGAGCATAGCAACCGGCAATAAGAGGCCAAGCAGCGGAACGATGAGGAGATTGACCGGGATTCCGGCAGCCGTGATGCGATGGAAGTACATCGCCATGGGCAAGGGCATGAACAGCTCAATGGTGACGGAAACCAGAAGAAGCTCAAGAAAGCGCAGAAGGATTTTCGTGCAGAAGGGGAGCATTCGCGCAGCCATGGGGCCGGCAAAGAGCCGCACGTGTTCTGCGATGATCCGCATGGTGACGCGAAACTGGGCGATGCGCGGCGGAAGGGATGGGTCTATCTGGTGCGTCCATAAATTACGGAGTGCGCGTAGATGCGGAGCGAATGTTTTTTCCGCAATGGGCTGGGCCACTCCCGCTGTGGCCAGCACCGTCAGCAGGGTCATCTGGAAGCCGGCGTCAAAAAGTGAGCGGGGATTTGCGATGAGCAAACCGAGCGCGGCAAAGCCGATGGCGTTCAGGGCACTGCGCTCGCGCCACAGCAGCCTTCCGGTGAGATACAGCGCGATCATCCAGAACGAGCGCTGTACAGGCTGGCCGAACCCGGTGAAGAGCGCGTAGGCGAGAGAGACGGCAATGGTCAGTAGTGTGGCGGCCACACGGGAGGCACGCAGCATTTTTGCCAGCCAGAATACGAGTCCGGCGAAGATGGCAAGATGCATTCCTGAAACCACCAGGAGATGGAAGGAGCCGGTGCGCTCGAAGCCCACGCGCACACCGCGTGAGAGATAGCTGCGGTCTCCGGTCAGCATAGCGGCGAGCATGGTTGCGTCTTCGCGGCTGAGGCGGAAAAAGCCGTCGCGGGAATTTTCTGTGAAGGCCACGAGGCGGGAGCTTGTCTTTTGTTGCAGAGAATGCAGCCAGCAGGGAAAAGGAGCGCGCTGCGCTTTGCGGGTGATGGTGATTGCGTCGAGTTTTACATTGCCGATGGCTCCGATCCCCTGGTCCAGCAGATAGACGCGCTCATCCCAGACGCCTAGATCGAGGTAATGATCGGGGAGACGCAGAATGACGGATGTGCGCAGCGTGTCTCCACACGCGATGGAGGGAAAGGCCTCTTCCATTGGCGCGTATACGCTGAGAGAGAGGCCGCCGGTGAGCGGTTGCATTGTGCCGTCGTCAGAGGCCACCGCGGTGATGCGTAGCTGGAGCTGCTGGCTTTGTTCGGCGCGTGCTTTGTTGGAGAAGGGAAGGACGGAGTGGATTTGCCGCACTACCCCTGTACGGGTGACCTGGCCTTCGAAGATTCTGGGCGTTCCATTGGCGAACACAGCGAGCGCAGACTGTGGGGAGGGGTAAGGGATGGTTTCCGCGCAGAACCCACCGAGGCAGAAGAACATGGCAGCCACGGGGAGCAGAGAGATACGCGGGGCTTTGCAGACCGCGAAAAGGCACAAGGCCGCATAAAGAAACGTAGACAGGAAGAGCAGCCCGGGGGCCGTCCAGAAAAAGCGCGAGACAAGGATGCCGCAGGAAAAGAAGATGGCTGAGAAAAACAACGGCAGATGCGCAAAACGCAGTGGCTCAGGCGTGGATGAGGGCATATTTGCGGCCCCGCCCCAGATGCGTTTAATCGAGCGAAAGCACGGCAACACTCTCCAGGTGGAAGGTCTGCGGGAACATATCCACCATGTACATTTCTCTGAGGCGATAGCCGGATTCTACTAACGACTTGAGGTCACGCGAGAGCGTTGCCGGATCACATGAGACATAAACCAGTGTTTTGGCCCTTACTTTGGTAAGCAGGGCGGTGATTTCCTTGCCGAGTCCGGTGCGCGGAGGGTCGAGCACGATGAGGTCGGGCGCGGCGGTCTGCTGGCGCAGAAATGCAAGCGTATGGTTGGTGACTGAGGTGTGCTTTCCGGCGGGCAGATTGGCGCGCAGGTCCTGAGAAGAGGACGGAGCTGATTCAACTGCAATGACGCGGTCAAATGTTTCCGCAAGCGCGACGGAAAACAAACCAACACCGGCGTACAGGTCCCATGCCAGCTTGCCGGATCGGTTGTTGCAGACAATCTGTGTAAGCTGGTCTATCAGGAACCGATTGACCTGAAAGAATGAGCCGATACTGGCGCGGTAGCGGTGTCCTCCTGCTTCATAGGTAAGGGACTGCTCTCCCCATTGGGCGATCTTTTTGCTTTGGTGTTTCTCGTTGCTGATCGTGAAGACAGCAGCTCCGGACAATGCAGGAACTTCACGCAGCGCGTCCAGGACCTGAGTGGTGTCAGACAGATACTTGTTGGTCCAGAGTGACAGGAGCAGTTGATTCTGGGCCTGATTGGTGAAGAACTCAACTTCAGAAAAACACGTGAGCCCGGCACTCTCGCCCATCTGGTTTATGGCTGCGATGGCTTCATTCAGCACAGGAGCGGAAATAGGGCATTTCTGGATGGGCAGGTTTTGGTGAGAGCCGCGTCGCTTGTAGGAAAGCGTGAAGGGCCTCTCGGAAATATGCAGCCGGACGCGGTTCCTGTAACCGAGTGGCGCACTCGAAACAGGAACAATCTCTGGAAGAGGGGAGAGCCGTGCGCGCTCCAGCGTTTCGTGAAGAATGCTTCGCTTGATTTCGATCTGGTAAGGATAGGCGGCGTGCTGATAATGGCATCCGCCGCATGCGCCAAAGTAAGGGCAGGGCGCGGATGTGCGTTCCGGAGCAGGCTGCAGGATGGATTCAAGCTCGGCGTTGGCAAAGCTTTGCTTATCTTCGGTGATGCGTGCCTGCACCAGTTCGCCTGGGAGTGTAAGCGGAACAAAAATGGCTTTGCCTTCGTCGCGAGCCAGCCCCGCTCCGCCATAGATGCATTTTTCGATCCGCAACTTCATTGCTGGTCCATATAAAAGAGGCTGAGGCGTGGCAGCTTGTATTTTTCAATCAGGCGCTTGTGCATGAACTGATGTTCAATCTGACGGATCTGCACGGCCTGCATGCGGCGCTTGTACGGCCCCAGCTCGCGCTGGGCCTGTTCGCGGATGGCCGTCAGGTCGGCCTCTGGCGTGATGGTAAGCAAGTGGGCATACAGCTTTTCTTCAAGGGTGGTCAGCGTGCGCTCCAGCTCTTCGAGGTCTGGCTGCTCCAGACGGATGCCGGAAGCCAGAGAAAGCAGGCGCTGGGCGGGCTCTATTATCCCGGCGTTTTGCAGTTTGCGAGCGCAGGATTCAAGATGCGCAGCAATGCGCTCTGCTTCAAATCCAGGAGCAGGTGCGGCTTCAGAGTGCGCAGAGGCCGCGCCGACGGCTGCTTTCTTCATGTCCTCCACTGCAACCATGACTTCCTGCGCGCAATAGGCGAGGCCGTTCACGCGGCGGACGCGGGCACGGGTCTTGCGCGCCTCATATTTGTCGAAGGCGGCATCAATGCCGCGCAGAACGGCTTCAAGCGGAACACCCGCTTCCCGCCATGTTTCAATCAGAGCCCAGTCAAGGGTAGAAAGCAGCAACAGTGATCCGCGCCGCCGCTGAAAGTGTTCTTCGATTTCCGTAAAGTAATTGAAATAGTTTTCCAAGGTTACAACTATGGTTCAGGATTTGGTCTGTTGTGCTTCTGCCTGCGCGTGGTTCCGGGCTGCGCGGTTACGGTCATAGATGATCCGCAGCCCATCCAGTGTGAGCATATCGTCAATGCCGGAAATGAACTTCGACTCGCTTGCGATCAGTTGGGCCAGGCCTCCGGTGGCAATACACTTTGTGCCTTCACCGAGTTTGGCGACCATCCGCTCCAGAATGTAATCCACCAGTCCGATGTGCCCGTAGAAGAGACCAATCTGCAGATTGTCTACCGTGTTGGTTCCAATGATTTTTGCGGGACGCTTGATTTCCACTCGCGGCAGCCGCGCCGCGCGCGCAAATAGTGCCTCCGCCGAGACGTTCAGTCCGGGAGCGATGGCACCGCCCAGGAATTCGCCCTTGCGCGAGACGACATCAAAGTTTGTGGCCGTGCCAAAGTCCACCACAATCGTGGGCCCTCCATATTTTGCGAAGGCGCCGACGCAGTTGGCCACGCGGTCGGCTCCCACTTCGCTGGGATTGTCGGTGAGGATGGGCAGGCCGGTTTTTACGCCCGGCTCGATGAAGAGCGGTTTCTGGTGAAAATAACGCTCGCAAAATTGTCTCAGCACCCAATCCACGGGAGGAACAACAGAAGCAATCACGACCGACTTGATGGCAGATGTTTCCACGCCCTCGCTCTGCAGCAGATTGCGAATCAGCATTCCGAATTCATCGGCGGTCTGCCCGTGACGCGTGCTGATGCGCCAGGTGGCGCGCAACTGGTCGGCAAGACCGTCCGGCTTGAGCGTGTAAAGCGCAATGACGATGTTCGTATTGTTTACATTAAGCACCAGGAGCATGTCTTCTCCGTCTTTCTGTATTATGCTTCGCGCACGCCGCCAGAGAAGACCGTGCGCATCCCGTTCGCAGTCCTCACTCGAAGAAATCCGCGCGCATCCAGGCCTTCAGTCGTCCCGGAAAATCCTTCACCTTCTTCGACGCGCACGCGTTTGCCGCGTACCCAGCTTGAGGCCTGTTCCAGCCGCTTCAGAATTTCGGGCGCAGCCTCGCGAGACAGTGCTGAGACTTCGCGATGAAGCGATTGTAACAAGGCCACAAGCAGGTCCTGGCGCGGCCATGTCCGCCCTGATTCCAAATGAAGCGAGGTGGCTATCTCGCGCAGATCAGGCGGAAATTCTTCCTGGTGCACATTGATCCCGATGCCAACAACCGCATGGCGGATCCGTGTGACCTCGGCATTCAGCTCAGTCAGAATGCCGCAGAATTTGCGTCTTCCGAAGAGCAGATCGTTGGGCCAGCGCAGGTCGCACTCGAGCACCGTGACTTTGCGCACTGCTTCGCGGACAGCGAGACCCGTAGCCAAAGACAGCCACAAAATGTCGGCGGGGGAAATTTGCGGGCGCAGCAAAATACTCACGTACAGTCCTGATCCGGGAGGCGAGGCCCAGGTGTGGGTGCCGCGTCCCCGGCCGGCGGTCTGCTGGTCGGCAAAATAGACTGAGCCGTCCGGCGCCCCAGCTTCAGCCTGCTGCATGGCATATGTATTGGTCGAGGAGATGCTGGGAAAGAAGTGCAGCTTTCCTGCAAAGGGGGTGTCCTTCAGCATCTGGTTCATTTCCGGAAGATGGAACGTATCATCCATTACAACTAATGATGTCATTTCCTCGAGATGGCTTCGTACAATAGTGAGGAATGCAGGCGAATCCAGGTTCATTTTTCAGACAGGGAGGCCGGGCGGCAGACGCTCTGCGTCCGGTGCGGCTCACTCCCCATTATGTAGCGATGGCTGAAGGCTCTGTTCTTATCGAAGTTGGCAACACGCGCGTACTGTGCAATGCGACGGTGGAACAAACCGTCCCAGCATGGCTGCGCAGCAGCGGGCGTGGATGGGTCACGGCTGAATATGGCATGTTACCCAGGGCCACTCTGACGCGGACGCCACGCGAGGCAGAGCGGGGCAAAATCGGTGGACGCACCCACGAAATCCAGCGGCTGATTGGCCGCTCTTTGCGTGCCGTGGTGGATATGCAGGCCCTGGGTGAACGCACGGTTGTTCTGGACTGTGATGTGCTCCAGGCCGATGGAGGAACGCGCACCGCAGCCATTACCGGGGCCTGTGCCGCCATGGCCATCGCCTTTGACCGTCTGGTAGCCGCCGGGACCCTGCCGAAGTCGCCTTTAAGGCAGCTGGTGGCTGCAACCAGCATTGGTGTAGTAGAGGGGGCCATTCTGCTTGATTTGGCTTACGAGGAAGATTCACAGGCGGAAGTGGACATGAACGTGGTAATGACAGAAGATGGTGGACTGGTTGAGGTACAGGCCACTGCGGAGCGTCTGGCGTTCTCCCGCCCACAGATGGACCAGATGCTCAATCTCGCCGAGCAAGGAATCCGGCATCTTTTGGGTGAGGTCCGCGCGGTTTTGCAGTCATCGCGGTGAACGATTGGAGGGGAAACGATTGTGCGGAAGAATGTCAGCGGGTGGCAGGATAGCTGCATCATGGCGGAGAGAGTGGGATTCGAACCCACGTTAGAGTTTCCCCTAAACACGCTTTCCAAGCGTGCGCCTTCAGCCACTCGGCCATCTCTCCGGAGAAGCGTTCTTCCTTAACGGTAACATATTTTTCACTCACTTCCGAAGGTCAGCCGCCTACACCAATACTCGTGCTCACCCCTCACAATGCCATTCGATAAAGTAGAAGGATGCTGGTACAGTTCCAGAACCTCAGCATCAGGAAAGAGTTTCGCGAGCTGCTCGCGCTGGCCATTCCTGTTGTGCTTTCTGAAATGGGATGGGTCTCCATGTCCATCGTGGACACGATCATGGTGGGCCGCCTCAGCGCTGAAGCCATCGGCGCCGTCGGAATGGGCAACGCTGTCTACTACGCACCCGCACTTTTCGGCATCGGCATCCTGCTCGGTCTCGATACGGTCGTCTCGCAGGCATACGGCCGCGGCGATTTCGACGAGTGTCACCGCTGGCTTTCGCAGGGAGTCTATCTTGCCATTGGATTCACCCCCATCCTCATGCTGCTCGTCTGGGCCGCGCCCTTTGCCTTCCCATACTTTGGCGTCAATCCCGCTGTTACCGGGCCAAGCGCCGACTACCTTCGCATCCTCAACTGGGGCACGCTGCCTCTGCTGTTGTATGCCGGCTTTCGCCGTTACCTTCAGGGAGTCAAGCGGGTCAAGCCCATCACCTTCGCGCTCATCTCTGCCAATCTCATCAACTGGGCAGGGAACTGGGCGCTCATCTACGGCCATTTTGGCTGTCCCGCCATGGGCGTGCGCGGCTCCGCGCTTTCCACCTGCCTTGCGCGCGTATATATGGCCGCTGTGCTTATCTTTGTTGCCTGGAAAAACGAAGCAGAGCGCGGGCACCCGCTCTTTGCCCACTGGCCTGGGGTCGCCCTCCATCGCATTCGTGGATTGATGAGGCTCGGCCTTCCCGCTGCAGGACAGATCGTCATGGAAGTCGGTTCCTTTGGCGCGGCGACCGTCATGGCGGGAAAGCTCACCCCGGTCGCGCTCGCCGCGCATCAAATCGCGATCAATTGCGCGTCCTTCACCTATATGATCCCGCTTGGAACCTCAGCCGCAGCAGCCGTTGCCGTTGGTCATGCAGTAGGGGCAGGCAACGGGCCACGGGCGCGCCGCGCAGGATGGCTCGCTCTCGCTATCGGCACAGGTTTTATGGCCTGCGCTGCGATTGTCTTTCTCGCCGTACCAAGGTTGATTCTGGACATCTATACCAACCAGGAAGTCGTCATCGCCACCGGAGTGCGCCTCCTTGCTTTGGCCGCCGCCTTTCAGGTCTTCGACGGAATCCAGACCATTGCTACCGGCGCTCTTCGCGGTCTGGGAGAAACGCGTGCGCCCATGATCGCCAATTTTCTCGGCTACATTGTCTTCGGCCTGCCGCTGGGCTATTTCCTCTGCTTTTCCCGGCAGCGGGGCATCTTTGGCCTCTGGACCGGCCTCACCTTCGCCCTCATTGTCATTGCGCTTGCCCTGCTCTGGAAGTGGTCCCGCTGCTCCTCGGCCCTGGCATCTGTCAACCCACAGCATTCCCTGCGATAATGGGATGTTCCTTCCCCGGAATTTCCGGACACAAATAACTGCATGCCTGATACGTACAAGATCGCAATCGTAGGTGCAGCCTCTCTGCGTGGCAAAGAACTGAATGAGACGCTAAACGACTCCATCTTCAGCGCATCCGACTTCGTGCTGATGGACGACGAATCTTCTCTCGGCCAGCTTGAGGCCGTCGGCGACGAGGTCACGTTCATCCAGCGCATTGAGCCAGACGCTTTCAACGGTGTGGATTTTGTCTTCTTCACCGGACCGCAGGACGTCACGCGAAAGCATTGGCAAAACGCCCATAAGGCGGGCGCCAGCATCATAGACATGACCTATGAGCTGGAAAGCCAGCCGGGAGCGCTGGTGCGCGCGCCCTGGGTGCAGGAGTCCGGGACGACTCCAGACCTGAAGACCACGGCCGTCTCCCCCGCTCATCCCGCTGCGTTGGTTCTGGCCTTGCTGCTTAAGCGCGCGCAAACAGTGACAAAAGTGGTGTCGGCTTCCGCCACCATTCTAGAGCCTGCTTCCGAATATGGTCGCACCGCGCTTGACGAGCTCCACCAGCAGACCGTCGGCCTGCTCAGTTTCCAGTCCCTGCCCAAAGAGCTTTATGACACGCAGGTCGCCTTCAATGTAGTTTCAGGGCTGGGCGAGTCCGCAAAAATAAGCCTTATCTCCAGTGAAGCGCGCATCCGTCGCCACTATGAAACGCTGGCTGAAGGCGCATTGCCGAAAGTCATGGTCCAGCTTCTGCACGTTCCCGTCTTTCACGGATATGGGATCTCGCTCGCCATCAGCTATAAGGATCCAGTTACCGTCGAGCACTTTGAAGCAGCTCTCTCCGGCGATCATGTAGATGTCATTCTGGGCGAAGCCGAGGCACCCAGCAATCTCAGCTCCGCCGGACAAAGCGACATTCTCGTCCGGGCGCGCACCGCCGACGGTACAGAACTACAAACCAAAAATTTCTGGGTCTGGATTGTGGCCGACAACCTCAAGCTGGCCTCACTCAACGCAGTGGCCTGCGCTGAAGAGCTTCGCCGCCTGCGCCCCCAGGGCAAAGTCCAGTAACCAACCCCATATCTGTTTTGTTGTCGCTTGTCAGAGGGTGATCGGGTGGCCCACATCCCGAAGAGATGTGGAATTCCTGAATTTACGCCATCTGCGCTTCCAGCCCCGCGAGCGACTCGGCATACGGCGCCCGTAACACCCCGCGTTCCGTAATAATCGCCGCAACATACTTCGCAGGGGTCACATCAAACGCCGGGTTCTCAATCCCCACTCCATGTGGAGTGAGCTGTTTTCCGGCATGGTGAGTCACTTCCACTGCCGCGCGCTGCTCAATCGGAATCGCTTCGCCCGTCGGTGTCGCCAGGTCAATCGTGGACCAGGGAGCGGCCACATAAAACGGAATTCCGTGCTCCTTTGCCAGAATCGCGACGTTATAGGTGCCAATCTTGTTGGCCACATCTCCGTTGGCGGCAATGCGGTCCGCGCCCACAACCACTGCGCGAATCTTCCCCTGCCGCATCAGGCTCGCCGCCATGTTATCGCAGATCACCGTGGTCGGAATACCATCGTGCATCAGCTCCCACGCTGTCAGGCGCGCGCCTTGCAGAAAGGGCCGTGTCTCATCTGCATATACGTGGATCTGCCGCCCATGCTCCACCGCCGTGCGAATCACTCCCAGCGCAGTGCCATAGCCGCAGGTGGCCAGAGCGCCTGCGTTGCAGTGGGTGAGCACGCCGCCTTCTTCGGGCAGTAGGTCCGCTCCGTGCGCTCCCATGGCCTTGCAGGCCGCAATGTCTTCCTCATACATTGTCTGCGCTTCACGAACCAGAGCCTCAGAAATGCTGGCATGTGTTGCTCCCGGCTGCTCCACCAGCTTCAGGAACAGCACCCGCATCCGGTCAATGGCCCAGAACAGGTTTACCGCTGTGGGCCGCGTGGCCGCCAGCGTCTTCGCAATCTTTTCAAAATCTGCTTTAAGCGCGGTCAGGTCAGCCGCGCGGCTCTGTTTTATGCCCAGAGCCACACCCATTGCGGCAGAAACACCAATCGCCGGCGCCCCCCGCACTACCATCGTCGTAATTACATCGGCCACCTGTTCATAGCTGGTGGCAAGCACATAAGTTTCTTCCAGAGGCAGCTTCGTCTGATCAAGAAAGCGGACGCCATCCGCAGTCCATTCAAGCGTAGGAATCATACATACAGTTTACAGGGAAGAGGAGAGCAGCTTCCGTAGGGGATTGTTTTGCGAATTCCCGATACTTTAAAAGCTTTCGGGTACCCCAATTTTCGCGTCCAGTCTGTGTCCAGACCCCCGCTTGCTCGTAAAGTCTTCTATCCAGGCGGATTATGGTTCAGGCAGCCGATATTCAGAAATGTAGGCTCTCCCGGCTCCCGGTTTTGTAAGGATATCTTTTATTTTCAATCACTTATGGCATGATTCTTGTATGGGGATGTTTTACTTTCAATGACTTAGGTTTAAAACTTCGCATTCGGACTTCACCTTTTGCTGAAAAGAGGAAGGCATGATCCCCCTGCATCGAGATCATGCCTTTCTTTAAGGCTACCATAGCTGTCAAGCACCCGGGCGGCTTTCTGGTCAATCGTGTGCAGGCATAAGCGCACACGGTATCGCGATGAATTTTTGCTTTGGTGCCGCTCCTACTTCATCGCGGTGGTTACATACGGAACAAGGGTATTGGCTCCCGCTCGAGCGAGCGAAAGCACCTGCCCGGGAACAATGCCGAGGATCAAAGTGGCAGCTACCGTGAGGACCAGAGCAAGCAGCAGTGGCATCGTTGGGCGCGGAATTCCGTCCAGCAGGTCCGTGTGAACCGGTTTGGAATAAACAGCCGCCAGAAGCCGCAGATAGTAGTAGCAGGCGATACCGCTGTTGATCAGGCCAATGATGGTCAGCCATACCATCCCCGAGTGCAGGGCGGCGGCAAAAACATAAAACTTGCCGAAGAACCCTCCAGTGAAGGGGATGCCGATCAGCGAGATCAGGAAGAAGGCCATTGCCCCGCCCAGTAAAGGCGAGCGGTATGCCAGTCCGCGATAATCCTGAACCAGGGTAAGGCGGTCGCCAAACCCTCCGGCATGGCTCACGACGGCAAAAATGCCGACATTCATCGCTGCATACGTCACCGCGTAGAAGCTGGCAGCGGCAACGCCTTCCTGCGAGAGCGCGGTAAAGGCGGCGAGCAGGTACCCGGCATTTGCAATGGAGGAATACGCCAGCATACGCTTCACATTCTGCTGCCGCAGCGCGCCCAGGTTGCCTACGCACATCGAAAGTACTGCCATCCACCACACCAGCGGCTGCCAGTGGTAGTGGAGCAGCGGGAAGGCAACATAAAGAATGCGCAGAAGCACCGCAAACGCGGCCGCCTTGGGCGCAGTAGACATGAGTCCGACCACCGGAGAAGGCGCGCCCTCATAAACATCCGGCGTCCATACCTGGAACGGAGCTGCTGAGACCTTGAAGCCGATGCCGATCAGAATCATCGCCAGCCCGACAACGGCCAGCAGCGGGGTCTGGCCCACGGTAAGTATTCTGCCAATCGCCGCGATCGCTGTAGTTCCGGTTGCACCGAAGATGAGCGCGATTCCATAGAGGAAGAACGCTGTAGCGAAGGAGCCAAGCAGAAAATACTTAATTGCCGATTCGGGCCCTTTGGCGCTTTTGCGGCGGAAGCAGGCCATGATGTAGGTGGAGATAGACGAGATTTCAAGGCCGATAAAGACCAGCAGCAGCTCAACCGCCGAGGTCATCAGCATCATGCCTACCGCGCCAAAGCAGATCAGGGCGAAGAACTCACCCACGCTCTCGGCGCTGCCGTCAATGGAGTCGAGCGAAACCAGCAGGGTGGCCAGGACGATTCCGGCAATCAGCACATGGAAGAAGACACTATACGCATCCGTCTGGACCGTGCCAAAGTACGCTGTGCCGTCGGGAAGGTGCAGCTGCCACATGCTGGCAAACAGAGCAGCCAGCGTGCCCAGGACCGCGAACCATCCCAGCGGCTTGCGGCTGGAATTTTTCTGCAGCAGCGGCTCGGCCAGCATGATGATCACGCCGGTAATGGTGAGAATCACTTCAGGGAGAATACGGGCCAGTTGCATGTTCATGGTTATCGCTTCTCCGCAATCGTCGTGGTGAGTGTTGAAGTCACGTGCGCCACATTCTGCGCCAGCCTGCTCACAGCAGTATCAATCGTACGGATCCAGTAAGGAGAAGCAACGCCAAGCACGAGCATCAGGACCGCAGCAGGGACCAGAGCGAAGCCTTCGCGTGCCACAATGTCCGAGTGCGGATGTGACGCTACCAGATGCGACTCAGGACCGAAGAAGACCTTCTGTATCAGGAGCAGCATGTACCCTGCATTGAGAATGACTGTCACGGTCGCTGCAATTGCCCATCCGGGATGCACGCCGAAGCTGGAGCTGAGAATCAGGAACTCGCCGACAAAGCCATTCAGGATCGGCAAGCCAATGAGCGACAAGGTAGTGATGATATAGAGCGTCGCCATGCGTGGAAGCTTCGCCGCGAGCCCGCCATATTTTGACATCTCATATGTGCCATAGCGCTCATAAAGAATGCCGAGCAGGATGAGGAAGGCCGCTCCGGAAAACTCGTGATTGATGACGTGATAGACCGCGCCATTCAGTCCAACCACGGTGAAGCAGAAGATGCCAAGAAGAATCAGGCTGAGATGCCCGACCGTCGAGAAGGCAATCAGACGCTTCATATCATCCTGCACCAGAGCAACCAGTGCACCATAGAGGACGCCAATCGCAGCCAGAGCAATCATGAGCGGCGCAATCTGCCGCGACTGCTCGGGAAACAGCCCAAGGTTGAAGCGAATGATGGAATAGAGGCCAAGTTTTCCGGCCACTACCATTGCCATCGCTGTCGGAGCCTCTGAAAAGACATCTGCCAGCCAGCCATGCAGCGGGAACACCGGGACCTTTACAGCAAAGGCGGCCAGGAATGCCAGGGAGACCCACCACAGTGCCTGCGGCGAGAGCAGCGCTCCATATTGCGAGAGGAACTTCTGCGTTTCTACGAAGTCAAATGTGCCAGTCTTCGAATAGAGCCACAGCAGCGCGACCAGCAGCAGCGCCGACGGAATGAACGTATAGAGGAAGAACTTGATGGCCGCCTGTGGACCGCGGTTCCGCCCGAACATAGCAATAAGAATGGCCATCGGAACCAGCGACAGTTCCCAGAAACCGTAATAGAGGAACATGTCGAGCGATACAAAGACACCAAGCATCGCCGTCTGCTGGATGAGGAAGAGAAAGTAGAACTCCTTCGTGCGGGTCGAAATGGCATTCCACGAAGCCAGCACGCCCAGAATGGAAAGAAAGCCGACCAGCACCACCAGCCAGGTCGAAATGCCATCCACGCCAAGGTGATAGCGGATATTCGGACTGGTGATCCAGGCGCGATCCTGCTCAAACTGGAAGCCCGTCTGCCCATAGTTGAAATGTGCAGGCAGGTGCAGTGTAAGCACGAAGGTGGTCAGCGTCACCAGCAGAGTAAACCACTGGATGACCTTTCCGCGCCTTGGCAGGAAAGCGACAACGAATGCGCCCGCAGTCGGCACAAACGTAATCAGCGACAAAATGGAATCGTTCAACACAAATACGTTCCTTAATGTATAAAGGCGCACTTACCGAAACGAGAAGTGCGCGCCAAACCCAAAATATGTCAGCAGCAGAAGCGCCGCCGCGCCAATGGCAAGCCACCCGGCATAGGATCGGATATTGCCTGACTGCCACCGCTGCAGAAGTGATCCAACACCCTGTGTTGTATACGCCATGGCAAGACTGCCGCCGGTGATCACACCTGTATCCAGCAGCCCTTTTAGTACGTAACGGGAAACCAGCAGAAGAGGTGTGACAATCACAGCGCTATACAGTTCATCCACCCAGTACTTGTTCAACAGGAGCGTGTAAAGGCCGCGCAGATTCGCGGCGAGCTGCTTCGGCAGCTCCGGCTTCATGAAGTACATCAGGTGCGCGACAAACCAGCCGATCACCGCCGCGGCAACAGAAGCAATTGTCAGCAGCAGATCCAGAGACTTGCTGCCCTCCGCCGCTTCGGTTCCGTTTTGCGTGACCGGAGCAAGGAAGTGGAAGAACTCAGCATGTCCACCAAGGGCCGCGGGAACACCCACCCATCCGCCGATCACCGAAAGGATGGCAAGGATGACGAGCGGCAGCAACATGACCCATGGGCTTTCATGCACAGGATGCTTGTGCTCTTCCTTCTCCGCATGGTGGCTCGGTTCAGGGGTGTGCGCAGCGGCCTCATGCGCCCGGCTTTCGCCGAAGAAGGTGAGATACCAGAGCCGGAACATATAAAACGAGGTCAGTGCGGCGGTGAGCAGTCCAACGAACCACAGGATTTTGCCAGCGCCATTGGGCGAAATAAACGCTTGATACAGAATCTCGTCCTTACTGAAAAATCCGGCGAAAGGCGGAATCCCGGCAATGGCAAAAACAGCCATCGTCATCGTCCAGAAGGTGATGGGAATCTTTTTGCGCAGGCCGCCCATTACGCGCATGTCCTGTTCGCCGCTCAGGGCGTGGATGACAGAGCCGGCCGCGAGGAAGAGCAGCGCTTTAAAGAAGGCATGTGTCAGCAGATGGAAGATTCCGGCGGAATAAGCAGCGACGCCGCAGGCCAGGAACATATATCCAAGCTGCGAAACAGTCGAGTACGCAAGGACGCGCTTGATGTCCGTCTGGACAAGTCCGATGGTCGCCGCAAAGAGTGCAGTGGCTGCGCCGATCACCGCAACTGTGGTGAGTGCTAACGGGCAGCGGTCAAAGATAACATGCGAGCGGGCGATCATGTAAACGCCAGCGGTCACCATTGTTGCCGCGTGGATCAGAGCAGAGACAGGTGTCGGGCCTTCCATGGCATCCGGCAGCCAGACGTAGAGAGGAATCTGCGCGGACTTACCCGTCGCCCCCATCACCAGAAAGAGCGCGATTGGGGTAAGAAATCCACATTGCCATTCAGGATGCAGGGTGATCTGCGAAAAGATTCCGCTGAAGCTCAGGGTCCCGAAATGTGCGATAAGAAGAAAGAGCGCAATCAGGAAACCGAAATCACCAATACGGTTGACCACAAAGGCCTTTTTGCCAGCGCTCGCGGCAGAATCACGGTCAAAGTAGTAGCCAATCAGCAGGTAGGAGGAAAGACCCACACCTTCCCAGCCCACAAACAGGAGCAGGAAGTTTTCCGCCAGAACCAGCGTCAGCATGAAAAACATGAAGAGGTTTAGATAAGCGAAGAACCTCCAATAGCCGTCCTCGTGCACCATATATCCAGCAGAGTAGATATGAATCAGAAAGCCGACACCTGTGACCACGAGCAGCATGATCAAAGTGAGCTGGTCAAGCGCAAAGGTGAAGTCGGCATGGAAGTTGCCAGCAACAATCCAGCGACCCAGGTTTTCTGAATAGGGCAGTGCAAGCGAGCTGAAGCGCGCCGCTATGGTCAGTACCTGAATAAAGGGAATGACCGTGGCAATCCACGCGATGGCTGTTACCATCGCTTTGGGAAAACGGCGGCCCAGTAGACCGTTCACCAGAAATCCGGCGAAGGGGACGATCGGAATCAGCCAGAGATGGAGGGAACTGGTCATAGTTTCATCAAATCCACTTGGTCAACGTTGAGTGTGTTGCGGGTACGGAAGATCGCAATGATGATCGCCAGTCCCACAGCGGCTTCAGCGGCGGCCACCACCATCACAAAGAAGACAAAAATTTGCCCACTAACATGCCGCCACTGATGCGCAAAGGCCACAAAGGTGAGGTTGACGGCATTCAGCATCAGCTCAATGGACATGAAGACCGTTATGATATTGCGTTTGATCAGAAATGCGCCGACCCCGATCGAGAAAAGAATCGCGCTCAGGACCAGGTAATAAGAGATCGGGACCATACTATTCATGCCCCTTTCTTGCAAGCGCGACAGCGCCCAGAATCGCAATCAAAATCAGGACAGAGGTCACTTCAAACGGCAGCAGCAGGTCGCGGAAGAGCACGCGGCTGAGATCAGATGTAGTGACAAGATATTCACCGAGCTTCGCTGATCCAAGATTGCCACTCTGCTTGAGGAAAATGTATGCCAGAACACCGAGAATCGCGGCCGCGCCAGGGAAGCCGACGATATAAGCCGCCTTGCTGCCGTGGGTTTTCTCTTCGCGTCCGGCATTCAACAGCATGATGACAAAGGTAAACAGCACCATGATTGCGCCGGAGTAGACAATGACCTGCGCGGCGGCGAGAAATTCGGCCCCAAGCAGCAGATACAGCACAGCCAGCGAGGTCATCACCACGATGAGCGACAGCGCGCTGTTAATGGGGTGCCGTTGCAGGAGCAGATTCAGCGCTCCAGCTACGCACAACCCTCCGAAGATGAAGAACAGAACTAAGTGCATGTGTTTGCGTTCACCACGTCAGTAATCGTACGAACCTTAAACGCGATAAGCCAACCACAAGCTCGTCGCAATGATGTTAAGAATTGCCACCGGTAGCAGGAACTTCCAACCGAAACCCATCAGTTGGTCATACCGGAAGCGCGGCAACGTTCCGCGTACCCAGATATAAAGGAACAGGAAAAAGAACACTTTTACCACGAACCAGAAAACCGGAAGCAGCGCCTGCACGACTGGTCCTCCCCAGGCAGGAAGCAGGTTGCCGAAGGGACTGGACCATCCGCCCAGGAAAAGCAGCGTTGCCACACAGCTTACAGTGATCATGTTCGCGTACTCGGCCATGAAGAACATGGCAAACTTCATTGAGCTGTATTCGGTGTGGTACCCGGCAGTCAATTCGCTTTCGGCTTCCGGAAGGTCGAAGGGAGCGCGGTTCGTTTCCGCGTAGGCCGCCGTCAAATAGATAAAGAAGGCGACAAACTGCAGGCCGCCGAAAACGTTCCAGGAGAGTAGTCCATGCGTGGACTGGATATCAACGATATCGCGCAGACGGAATGATCCGGCGCGAAGGACAACTCCTACAAGCGAGAGCCCCAGCGCCAGCTCATAGCTCACAAGCTGCGCGCTTGACCGGAGAGAGCCAAGCAAGGAGTACTTGCTGTTGGATGACCAACCCGAGAGGGCAATGCCGTAGACGCCAACAGAAGTGACTCCGAGAATAACCAGGAGCCCGATGTTGATGTCTGAGATCTGGAAGATGTCTACACCTTTGACGAAGACCTCTTTGCCAAACGGAACCACTCCGATCGAGATGAGCGCGCAGGTGAGCGCGATCATTGGCGCGGCGATGTAAAGCGGCTTGTAGACATTTGAGGGCATCAGGTCTTCTTTGAGGAAGAGCTTGATGCCGTCCGCCAAGGGCTGGAGCAGGCCGAAGGGCCCGACGCGGCTGGGGCCCCAGCGGTTCTGGATGCGCCCAACCACCTTGCGCTCCAGTAATACGGTATATGCCACCGCTGTCAGCAGGATCACCGTGACCACGGCGACCTTCAGTACGCTCAACAGCAGAAAAATCCAGATACTCGATTCCATCAGGCCTTCCAGAAAAGTTTGGCCGGGGCTGAAGCCCCTTTGTTACTTGTCTTCGTTCATCGGCCCACGGCCAATGCTTCTACCCAAGTGGTTTCTTAGTCTGCCGCTGCCTCTACAGGCTTTGGCGTTGTATGTGAGTCCAGTACTTCCTTCAGCTTGTCGCTGTAGCGCCCCAGAGTTCCTGAAGTGAAGAGCGTGTCCTGCGAAGGAAGTACCAGATCGCGTCGCGCCGGAGCAGCCGAAATCTGCACCAGCTCAGATTTGGCGTGCTGGTCGCTTCCCGCCAACAACTCAAGACGCGAGAAGCTGTAGCTCGGCACGAGACGCTGAATTTCGTCGAGCGTCGCAAACGGATCAAACGGGCTGAGCTTCGGCTCAAGTCCATGGGCAGCCAGCCACACGCTGTGGCGATCGGCCTCACCTGACTGCGCGCCGCGGGTCTGGCCCATGTCGGCGCGAACACCGCGGCCGAAGGGAACAAGCTTCTTCAGATCAGCACCCATACGATCGGCGAGACGGACGATCAATTCGAAATCCGAACGAACGCCCGCTTTATCTGCGGCTTTCTTTACAAGTTGAATGTCCCCGTATGTGTTCGTAACGGTTCCCGCTTTTTCGTAGAGATTGGCTGCCGGGAAGACCACATCGGCAAGCTGTGCCGTTTCAGTCAGGAACATGTCCTGCACGATGACGAAGGTATTTTTGAGTACAGCCGGATCCACTCCATAGCGTGTGACGGGATTCGATCCGACGACATAGAGCGCTGCCAGATTGCCACTCTGCGCTGCATCGAACATCTGCAACAGGTCAAGGCCGGCGTTCTGGGGCAGAACTGCGCCGTACTCGTCAGCAAAATGAGCTGCGCTCGCCACCGGAACGTATCCGGGCAGAGTATCGGGCAACAGACCCATGTCTGCAGCACCCCTCGAGTTGGCGTAATCGCCCAGCAGGACGAACTTTGTATTTGGCAACGAGAGGCCAAATTCCACAAGGGCCTGAATGTCGCGACCGCGGAACTCCGAACCAAAGATAATCAGCAGCGACTCTTCCTTGCGAATCGCGTCGCGGAAAGCAGCCGTCTGTTCATTGGCTGCAACGACCGAATCATTCCCAGCCAGATACTGCACCAGCGATGCGTAGCCATCCTTCGGAATTTCGAGGAACTGCTTTGCCTGGCGCCGCAGCTTGATCTCAGCGTGGTTGGCGATGTAAATCCGCGCGCGGTTCAGGCGGACATTGCTGCGCAGGTTCCACGCGAGCGCCGGATGTTGTTCGGTTGGGTCATTGCCCAGCAGCAGAATGGCTGGCGCATTGGCTGTGTCCCGCAGAGATGCCGTGCGTTCTGATTTTCCGGCCAGGGCCGCAGCAAATGAGACGTAATCAACCGTGCGGTGATGGTCAATATTGTTGGTGCCGAGCACCGTACGTGCGAATTTTTGCAGCAGATAATTTTCTTCGTTCGTGGTGCGGTTCGAGCCGATAACACCGATGGCCTGTCCGCCTTTGCTCTCACGAATTTCACGGAGCCTCTTCGCAGCGAAATCAATCGCCTCACTCCAGGAGGCTTCTTTGAACTGGCCATCGGCCTGGCGGACGAGCGGTTTGGTCAGGCGTTCCGTGCGGTTGGCAAAGTCAAAGGCATAGCGGCCCTTGATGCAGAGGAAGTCGCCGTTGATGCCGCTCTTGTCGCGGTTGTCTCCGCGCACAATTTCCATTCCGTCATTGGAACGGCGGGTGCCCAGAGTGGTCTTGCAGCCGTCGCCGCAATGCGTGCAGATGGTCGCCACGTGAGTCATTTCCCACGGGCGGGTCTTGTAGCGGTAGGTACCGGAAGTCAGTGCGCCGACGGGGCAGATGTCAATGCACATGCCGCATTCTTCGCACTCGAGATGGTCCTGGCCATTGGGCGCGATTACGGCACTGACACCGCGATTCTGAATACCGAGCGCCCAAACGTCCATGCCCTCGCCGCAGACGCGGACGCAGCGGTAGCAGAGAATGCAGCGCGGGCGGTCAAAGAAGACCACCGGAGACCACTGCTGCTCTTCGCGGTGCTGCTTGATCTCGACGTATTTCGATTCCGCAGCGCCGTACTTGAAAGTCATGTCCTGCAGTTCGCACTCGCCGCCAGCGTCACAAACGGGGCAATCGAGCGGATGATTTCCAAGCAATAATTCAATGGTGGCTTTGCGCGCCTGCTTGATCTCGTCCGTCTCGGTCTGGACGACCATGCCTTCAGCCACGGTGGTGGTGCAGGCCGTCTGCAGCTTCGGCATTTTTTCAATGCGCACCACACACATGCGGCAGGCCGCCTGGAGCGAGAGTCCGGGATAGTAACAGAAGGCAGGAATCTCAATGCCCACAGCCTTGCAGGCATCAATGAGCAGCGTCCCGGCGGGAGCGGTAAGTTTTTTGCCGTCTACTGTAAACGTTACGTCAGCCATTTCTTCCTTTTGCGCTTTGGGCCGCTGTTACTTTTTGCACCCTTTTCCAGGCTTTCTATCCTGAATCGTGCTTATTGATTTTGCGACAAGTTTTCTGAACAATTCTTCGTGTTGATCAATCCTGGTTCTCCTGCACACTCAGAGAATTACCACGAAGCGATATCAGGCGGTTTGCAATCTCGCATTGGACGCCAGTTATCATAATGGCCTTCCTCTGGTTCCGCTCCCTTCACGCGCCTACTAACTCTTCATGCCTGGCGTAAGGGCACGGTTTTCCGTTTAAGTGGTCTTCAAATTCGCTGCGGAACTTCTTGATGAACCCAAGCGTCGGCATCGCCGCCGCGTCGCCCAGGGGGCAGAAGGTCCGGCCCATCATGTTTTCTGCGAGGTAGCGGATGTTGTCGAGGTCCTTGTCCACTCCGCCGCCCGCGTGGACGCGTCCAATGGTCTTCTTCAGCCAGTCGGTTCCTTCGCGGCAGGGGATGCACCATCCGCAGCTTTCGTGCTGGTAGAAGGCAATCGTCCGCAGCGCAAATTCGACGATACAGGTCTGGTCATCAATCACGACGATCCCGCCCGAGCCAAGCATTGTGCCTGCCTTGCCCATCTGGTCAAAGTCGAGTCCCACATCAATTTCTTCCGGCCTCAACACCGGGGTGGAAGAACCTCCGGGCACAACCGCCTTCAGACCTCGCCCGCCGCGCACACCACCGGCAACTTCGTAGATGGCCTTCTTTAGGTTGTAACCCATCGGCAGCTCGTAAACACCCGGGCGTTCCACGTGTCCGCTGATGCCGAACAGACGCGTTCCGCCATTGCGCTCTGAGCCAATCTTTGCATATGGTTCTCCGCCCATCAGCAGAATGTGCGGAACAGTGGCGATCGTCTCAGCATTGTTGATGACGGTCGGACCACCATACAGTCCAACAACAGCCGGGAAGGGCGGCTTGATGCGCGGCACGCCGCGCTTACCCTCCAGCGACTCCATCAGGGCCGACTCTTCGCCGACTTCATAGGCGCCTGCTCCGGTCTGCGTGACGACATCAAAATCAACACCAGAGCCGAAGATGTTCTTGCCGAGAAAACCGCGCGCATAGGCGTCGGCGACGGCCTTCTCCATGATCTTGAGCAGATAACGGTACTCGCCGCGCAGGTAGATAAAGCCCATCTTGGCGCCGATGGCAAGTCCGGCAATAATGGTGCCTTCAATCACCGCATGAGGATCATGCAAAAAGATAAGGTGATCTTTGCAGGTCCCAGGCTCGCTTTCGTCGCCATTCACAAGCACGTACTTCGGGCGGTCCGATTGCTTCGGTACAAACGACCACTTCATTCCGGTGGGGAAACCTGCTCCGCCGCGCCCACGAAGGCCGCTGGCCTTCATCTCCGCAATGATCCAGTCGGCGCCTTTCTCCAGCGCAAGTTGCGTGGCCTTGTACCCGTCCAGTTCGAGGTACTTGTCGAGGTTTTCCGCACCCTGGCCAAAACGGCGAGAGATAATTTTTACTTCATCGGGATGGGAGACGAGCCGTGGCATCTTATCTTGTCTCCTTTCCTCGTCCAGTCTTGTACTCTTCGAGGACTGCGTCCATTTTTTCTGGAGTTAATTCATCGTAGAAGTCGTAGTTGACTTGAATGGCAGGTGCCCAGCAACAGGCGCCGATGCACTCAACCTCTTCGAGGGAAAATTGCCCGTCGGGAGTTACTTCCTTATGGCCAATGCCAAGTCGCTGTTTGCAGTGCTCAAGAATCTCATACCCGCCGCGCAACATGCAGGAGATATTGGTGCATACCTGAATGTTGTATTTGCCCGCAGGCTTGGTCCGCAGCATGGAGTAGTAGCTGAGCACGTTCCGAACATCGAGCTCGGTAATGCCAATGCGCTGGGCAACTTCCTTTACAACTTCATCGGAGATATAGCCAACCTCATCCTGCGCATAGAGCAGCATAGGAATCAGCGCCGAGCGCCGCACCGGATACAGGGTGACCAGGCGGTCGAACCGCGCCGCCGTCTCCGGTGAAAAAATTGTGGTTGCAGGAGTGCTCATCCTAAATGTTCCCTATTCCTCATCCAAAACTTTGGCCGTCAAGGCCTCTGCTGCAATTTCCATATCCACTGTCCCGCGACGGTCGCTCAGGCGAACCTGACTGTCCCGCGCGAACTGAAAGTTTCCATTTTCCAGCTCTCGCTCAACGGAAACTGCCCAGACACCCTTGCCATTCCTGCTATCAAAGCGTACATCCAGGCGCTTTCGCGGTGATTGAATGCTCAGGTCAGCTTCATTTGCTTCTAACAGAGTATGCCCCGTAGCGCGGCCCAGATCGTATCCAGCTACATACGACCGAATGAGTGCAACAAATGAAATCCACAGCTCCTGAAAAAGCCGCTGATCGGGAACTGCTTCCGTCACCGGTCAATCTCTCCAAGCACAATATCAATGGAGCCAATGACAGCCACCACATCCGCAATCAGCCGTCCCGCGCACATGGTTTGCAATGCCTGTAATGTGGCGAAGGAAGGATTGCGCATGTGAACCCGATACGGCTTGGCCGTGCCATCGCTGACAACGTAATAGCCCATCTCGCCCCGCGGCGATTCAACTGCCTGGTACACCTGGCCAGCCGGAACGGTAAAGCCTTCCGTCACAATCTTAAAGTGATAGATGAGAGACTCCATCTGGGTCTTCATCTTCTCGCGGTCTGGCAATACGACTTTGGGAGCATCGGCTGTAATGCGGCCTTCCGGCATTCCTTCGAGCGCCTGCTCGACAATCTTCACCGACTCGCGCATCTCCTGAATGCGGACGAGATAGCGCGCCCATACATCGCCGTCATTCGAAACCGGTACCTTGAACTGGAACTTTTCGTAACTCGAATACGGCATGTCGCGCCGCAGGTCCCAATCCACGCCGGATGCGCGCAGGGGGGGGCCTGTCACACCGAGCGAAATCGCGTCTTCCGGGCTGAGATAGCCAACGCCTTTGAGGCGATTTATGAAGATCGGATTGCCCGTCAGAAGATTCTCATACTCGTCAATCTTCTCCGGCATGACCTTAATGAATCTGCGCACGCGATCAAAGAAGTCAATCGGCGGCTCCAGCGACAACCCTCCCACACGGAAGTAGGAGGTCATCATGCGTTGGCCAGAGACATGCTCGAAGATGCGCAGAATCTCTTCGCGCTCGCGGAAGCAATAGAGGAAGACGGTCAGCGCGCCGATGTCCATGGCGTGCGTGCCCAGCCAGACCAGGTGTGAGTTGAGCCGCGTCAGTTCGTTCAAAAGGACGCGGAGCCACTGCGCGCGGTCAGGAATTTCAAGCTGAAGCAGCTTTTCGACCGCTAGACAGTAGGCCAGATTGTTGGTCATCGGACACAGGTAGTCTATGCGGTCGGTCAAGGGGACGACCTGCTGGTAGAACTTTGCCTCGCAGGTCTTCTCAATTCCAGTGTGCAGGTAGCCGATGTCCGGAACGACCTTCAGCACCGTTTCGCCGTCAATTTCGATCACCAGACGAAGCACGCCATGCGTGGATGGGTGCTGCGGGCCCATGTTCAGGACCATGGTGCGGTCTTTTGCGCCTTCTTCCGGACGCGCCTTCAGCAGGGTAGAAGTCTCAACAAACTCGGCAAGCTCGGGGGCCTTCGGCATTAACGGTAGCCCTCCACGGGATAGTCTTTACGCAATGGGTGTCCTTCCCACTCTTCCGGCATCATGATGCGGCGCAGCTCGGGGTGTCCGTGGAAGCGCACGCCAAAAAGGTCCCAGACCTCGCGTTCATAAAAATTGGCCGCAGGCCAGATGGATGTAATGCTGTCAATGCTGGGATCAATACTCTCGACCGGGCAGATGAGCCGGACGCGTTCTTTCAGGGAGTGAGAAAGAAGATGGTAGGTGATCTGAAAGCGCGGTTCTGTCGGATACCAATCCACGCAGGTCACATCTTCAAAGAAGTTGTAGCCAGCGTTTTTTAAGGTTTGACATGCGCCACGAATCTCATCGCGTGCAATCGTAATCGTCAACTCTTTGCGATCGTATGTCGCGTCCAGAACGGCCTCGGCCTTCCACGCCAAAAGAGAAGAGAGTGCCCGGTTTTCCGGCAGCGCCGCCAGTACAGTATCTTTCCCTAGAACAGCTGAGTCCATTGCGTCCTTCTAAATTTCAATTTTCAGCCGATTCAGTTACATTCGCACGAACATTCGTGCCGCTATTGTTGGTAACTTACAGGTCGCCCTTGTCGGCAGACCAGTCAAGAATGCCCTTTCTCCAGACGTAGAAAATGCCGACGGCAACAAAGCCGAGGTAAACCAGCATCTCCCAGAAACCAAAGAGGCGCGATCCGGAAATCTTTGGCAGCTCGCGGTAAATTACCGCCCATGGCAGCATGAAAACGGCTTCCACATCAAACAGGATGAAGAGCATTGCCACCATATAAAAACCCACGGAAAAGCGTCCGCGGGTATCGCTGTCTACGGGAATGCCACATTCATAGGCATCGAGCTTGGCTTTGGTGTTGCGGCGCCGGCCAATCAGCCATGATGCACCTACCATTCCGGCAGCAAGCGCGAACGCAGCCAGAATCTGTAGCAACAGCGGCAGATAATTCCAGTAGTAGTGTGCGCCCTGCATCAAAACCCTCTCTTCTGAGAGTAGTTTCTGAGCGGTATCTACGTCAAGAAAGTTTCAGGAAAGCCGCATGAATACAGGTTGAAGGCGATGCTATTCTTCGTGTGCCAGGCGCTCTCCATTTGGTCCCACCTGGATTTCGGAATGCTTTCCGTTTGTGTATACCTGCGCCTCATATGCCACTAGTTTGCCTCCTTTTGTGAGCGACTCTACTTTGCGAATCTGTCCTTGTGGCGCACGGTTCTTCAGAGCACTCTGTACGCTCTGCGGCAGAGAAGACAAGGCCACCTCTTCCTCCACTTCCATCACGTTGCCACGCGCATCCATGGTGATGTCTTTTGTATGTCCGTTTACCAGCAGTTCCTCCTCGTACTCGACTTGCCCATTCTCGCTATCTTTGGAATAGCCGCGCACTACAGCCCCCTGTCTTTGGGCATCAGCAGTCTTCCGGACAGCCTGCGGCATGTCAGCTTTGTGAATGAGCTTTTCAGCGGAAGCGTATCCGGTGAACAGCAGGGCACAAATCGTCGCAGTAAACATTCTTTGAGTCATGAATGGTTCTCCTGGCTACAATCTTCTGCGATTGGGCTTAAGCACAACTGAATTCCGCCAGGTATTGGAATTTGTAATTCTTGGCCGCTGTTCCAGATTGAAACAGTGCGATGGAATTTCCGCGATCTCTCTCAAGTACCTACGCTGACACGCCGATACAGTGCCATAAGGATTCATATGAACACCCTCGGTCATTCGATTCGACGCCTTACTGGCATTCCTGCTGAAACACAAGAAGTTCTGGAGCAAAGCTCCCGGCCCATAGATGATGGGCTTGGATGCATGCGCGGCCTCGTTTTTGTTTTCCTTTTTAATGCGGCCCTGGTGATTATGTCGGCGGCGGTCTGGGCACTTTGGCGATGGCTGCGGTAGCCCCCGTCTCTGCTACCCTCAAATCATGCAGCTCGTCATCAATGGACAGCAGAAGGATTTCCCGTCCCTCGAGGCTAACTCCACTATTTCTCAGCTTCTTGCCCATCTGGGGCTGAAAGGCGATCGCGTCGCGATTGAACATAACGGCGAGATTGTTCCGCGCTCCAATTGGGAATCCGTCTCTCTGCATTCTGGAGACAAGCTCGAAATCGTACATTTTGTTGGGGGTGGTCTCCAGCCGTGACTGCAAAAGTCTGCCGGGCCCTTCTAATCGCTTGTTTCGCAGTGTCGTTCTGTGCCTGGAGTCAAACCGCGCCGCCCGCCATCGGTCCTACGATTGTCGTGAATGGAATTGCGCCAGGTCAACCCATCAAGCTGGTTGCATATGGTGACACCCGATTTACCGATACAGCCGATGTTACAGATACAAACCCGAAAATCCGGCAATTTCTGGTAAAAGCCGTAGCAGAAGAAAGACCCTTTGCTGTTTTTCTGACCGGAGACACTCCCTTTATCGGCTCCAACCCGGCAGACTGGAAGATTTACCAGCAGGAAACGGCGCTATGGCGAGCGGAACACCTCTGGATTTTCCCCACGATGGGCAACCATGAAGTAAAAGATGTCCATGATGCAGGTGTGGCAAATTACCTTCAGAATTTTCCGGAGCTTAAAAACCACCTCTACTATTCAGCACAGATCGGGAATGTTTATCTCATCTCTCTGGATGCTACACAGGCGAGCGGTCAGGGTTCGCCGCAACGCCTCTGGTTCCAGTCACAGCTGGAACATCTGCCATCTGCTGTTGATTTCGTTTTCATTCTTGACCACATGCCCTGGATGAATGACGTGCAATCACAGATTGCCGCTGGCCTGCCCGGCGAGAATGAAATCTCGCTGCGTGAGCTTCTCGAAAGTGAAGTGCCTAAATCTCATGCAAAGTTCATCGTCCTGAACGGGCATATTCACAATTACGAGCGTTTTGAGCGCAACGGCATTACCTACCTTGTTTCAGGCGGAGGTGGAGCAAAGCCTTACCCCGTGCTTGTGCGAGGCAGTGAAGACCACTATGGTCGCAATGCAAAGGTGCAACCGCCGCACATTAACTACCATTACCTTGTGATTCGAATTTCAGGGAAACGTGCCGAGATTACCATGCGCCGAGTTGCGGATCCAAACGCGCAGAGCCTGACACTGGAAACCCGAGACAGCTTTCCCGTGCCGGCCGGCAAGTAGCGCTCGATCTCAGATTCCCGCCTGCGGCTGAAGGCGGGTCCGAGCAGGTTAGAATATTCAAGAGTGGCCCCGTAGCTCAGGTGGATAGAGCAGCAGTTTCCTAAACTGCGTGTCGGAAGTTCGAATCTTCCCGGGGTCACCAGCTTTCAGCCAGCCTCAACGCTTGAATGCGCCTGATCGGATAGCCATTGCCTTCTTTTCCGTCTGTTGGGCAGCTTCCTCATTTCCCATTATTTGTTGTGCTTTCGCCAGCGATGTAAGGGCCTGAGGATTGGCCAGAGGCATCCGGTCTACTTCTGCTGCGGCCTCCTCAAGCTGTTGCCTGGCCGCTCCGTTTACAGGCTCCCGCTGCACTGTACTGGTCAATTGCTGCAGCCGTCCGACCGACACGATCTTGCTTTTCAGCTCGAGCGCAGTTGGCTGTTGCGGATCAAGCTGGAGCGCTTTATTCAAGTTTTCCTGCGCAGGTTGTTGTTTCCCCAATGCATACTGGGCGCTTGCCAGTGTGGCGACCGTGGCTGCGACACTCGTCGGACGCGCCGCCACTTTGTTCGTCAATTCGGCGACATTGTTTCGCACATTCGGGTCCGTCGGGTTTTGAAGCATCTGCTTCAACTGGTCGTTCAAGGTGACGGTCAGATCTTTGTACTTAATGGACTGCACGCTGGGATAAGCGATCATCAGAATGGCAATGATGAACAGCGACACCAGCAGGGAAGGGATTTTTCCGCGAATGAGGCCAGCAACCAAGCCGGCAAGCAGGATGATCAGCAGAACGATGCCGCCAAACAGCAGCACGATCTCAAACGGATAGAGGCCCTGCGTCAATGCTGCTAAGAATGTCATGGAAGATAGTGTGCAAGCACTATAGTCCGTTACAGCTGTGATAACAAGGGTTTTGACTTTGACCTTCCTCCTCACGAATAATCGTATTTCCGGTACAGAACGGAAGAGAAACGCGCAGGGAAGTCCTTGTTGCGTACACCACCCAATGCATGAGGTGTTCGGGAAGGCGGTGGGAATCCGCCACTGCCCCGCAACTGTAAGCGCGCAAGCAGCACAAGCTGATGCCATGCCACGAGCCACTGGAAAATCCGGGAAGGCGGCAGGCAGGGCGCGCAGAGTCAGGAGACCGGCCTCAGCATACAAATACCCAGTTCCGAGGGGAACGGAGGAGATATGCTCGAACTTCTGCGGCGTGGCCGCTTTACCCTTCTTTCTGCTTGCCTGTTGCTTGCTGCGACACCGTTACAGGCCGTCGTAGTGCGCGGACGTGTAACCGATCCGCTGGGGGCAGGCATTGCCGATGCCGATGTTGCGCTTGTTCAGAACGGAAAAGTGATTGTCGCCGGAAAGACCCAGGGCGACGGGAGCTATTATCTTTCTACTTCGTCCAGCGGGCGTTTTTACGTGCTCGCCGGAGGCCAGTCTTTCCGGCAGCTTGCGACGAACAGCTTCTACGGCGGCTCGCTCGATGCGGTTGAGCAGAACATTGTCCTTGAGCCGGAGTGGGTGCGGCAATCGGTTGTTGTGACGGCGACGGGAACTCCGCTGCCGCAGGGACAGGTGAGCGCGGCCATTACCGGGCTGAGCAAGACGGACTTCCTGAACCGCGCTGACATGGTTGACATTCTGCGGCAGGTGGCCGGAACCAACGTTGTTCAGGAGGGCCAGCGCGGCGGAGTTACCAGCATCTTCATTCGCGGCGGCAACTCTGATGCGAACAAGGTTCTCTTTGATGGCTCGCCGATTGAGGACATTGGCGGACGCTTTGATCTTGCGACCATCTCCTCAACGGGAGTAGAGAAGGCCGAGGCCTATCGCGGACCGAACAGCGTGCTTTATGGTTCGGATGCTGCGGCAGGAGCCATCGGCTTCAGCACGCCACGCGGTTCTACTCCGTTTCCCTCGTTGATGTACGAAGGAGATGCAGGAAACTTCGGTACGTATCGCAATGAGGTGCAGTTCGGCGGAACGCATCGAGCGCTGGATTACTATGGTGGCTTCAGCGATCTTCAAACCAAGAATTCCATTCCGCAGGACAAATATCACAATATCGTCGAGACAGCGAACCTAGGATGGGCCTGGTCTTCGGCAACAACCATCCGCGGAACATTTCGCAATGCAGATATCGCTACCGGGCTGCCGGGTGCATACCAGTTCTACCAGATTGCCAACGATGCAAAGCAATCGGACCAGGACATCTTCGCGACTGGAGCCATAGATCATAGCTTCTCTGACCGCTTGCATGGGGTTGTCCGCTATGGACTAGCGCGCAAGCGCGAGGAGTCCACCCAATGGTCGCCTGCTGGAATCTACGATCCGGACGTGTTTGCCTATGTTGGTCTTCCGGTCACGATCAAGGGTGCGAATGGATATACCGTCGGCGGACAGGCCATTCTCAATTATCCGGGCAATTATCCTTCCACCACGGAGCTGGTTTCCAATCGCGACAATCTGTACGCGCAGGCCGATTATCAGTTTTCGCCGCACATGATGTTTGTTGGTGGATTCCGCTTTGAAGATGAGCGCGGAAAGGACTTTTATCCCGGCTTCCTGAACGACACGCTGGAGCGGACCAATTACGATTACATGCTCCAGATTGGCGGAGACATCCGGAACCGCTTTTTCTATTCGCTGGGCGGCGGCATTGAAAAGAACCAGATTTACGGGACCGAGGGCACGCCACGCGTCGGCCTGTCCTACTATGTGGTCCGTCCCGGAGGAGGCGTCTTCCATGGCACCAAGTTGAACTTTAACTTTGCCAAAGGCGTGAAAGAGCCGACGATTACCGACCAGTTTGATTCGCTTTACCAAGTGCTGAACACTTACGGAGGGCCGGGAGCAGCGGCACAATTCGGCGTGCGTCCGATCGGTGCCGAGCGTTCGCGCAGCTACGATGGCGGTGTGGAGCAGAGCCTTTTCAGCGAGCGTGTGCTCTTCCGAGCGACCTACTTCCATAACGAGTTTGGCGACCAGATCGAGTCGGTCCCGCTGAGCGCGTTGTATCAGCTTCTACCGCAGCTTCCACCATCAGAGGTGGAGCAGATCATCGCTGCCTATAACGCTGCGTTTGTCTCGCCGACGCTCAATTCGCAGGCATTCAGCGCGCAGGGAATCGAGAGCGAGATGCAATATGGCATCGGCAAGAACATCTTTTTGCGCGGCGGATATACCTATCTGGATGCAGTGGTGCAGCGCTCATTCACGTCGAGCGCATTGCAGCCAGTGGTGAATCCACTGTTCCCGAACCTTCCTATTGGGGAGTATGCGCCGCTGCGTGGAGCGAGACCATTCCGGCGCCCTCCGCATACCGGATTCATTTCTGCTACTTATACCGGCAAGCACTACACGCTGATCGGGAATGGGGCTTTTTCGAGCCGCAGCGACGACTCCACTTTTATTGACAACTACACCAGCGTGAGCGGCGACTACTCTATGCTGCTGCCGAACCGTAATCTCGATTACGGGTATGCCAAGCTCGATTTTGGCGGCGTGTATCAGATCACGCCCTGGATGGGCATCTACGCCCAGGTGGATAATGTGTTGAGCAATCAGCATATCGGGCCGATCGGGTATCCTTCGCTGCCGTTCAATTTCCGGACCGGACTGCGGTTTGCTTTGGGAAAATTGAAGCAGTAGAACGATCCCGCATTGACAGGCGAAAACCCACATCTCTTCGAGATGTGGGACATCCGGTATCCTTAATCTCCCTCAGAATTTCTGGGGCGACTCTTCTCAGGGGGCATGTCAGTTCCTTACAATCGGAGACATGGCCTTTGCAGTTGTTCGTAGGGTTGCTGTCCTCTCCGTATGTCTTCCTCTTGTCCTGAGTGCCCAGCAGGCAAAGCGCGGGCGCAAGTACACGCCGCCACCGCCGACCTGCAAGATTACCGTGACGGTCACCCGGCCGAACGGAAAACCGGTAGAGAATGCAGGCGTTGTCTTCCATCCGATCAAGAATGGCAAGGACGACGGCAACATGGAGTTAAAGACCAATGAGGATGGCAAGGCCGTACTCGACGTGGTTCCAATTGGCGACACCGTGCGTCTCCAGGTCATTGCGAAAGGCTACCAAACCTATGGGGCTGATTATGTTCTGGAGGGGCCGACGGAGGAGATCCATGTGAAGCTGAACCCGCCGGGCCGTCAGTATTCCATCTATGAGAAGCATGATGGTTCTCAGGTGGGTGGGCAGGACGAGGTGCAGACTCCGAAGCCGGAAGAGGGACAGTCGCAACCTCAGCCGCATTGATCCTCCCCCTGCTTTCCTGTAAAGTATTCTATCTATTGGCTTTAGGGGGAAGAGTTCTGGTTCTACCCTGCTTTGTGCGGAGATCGTCTGTTTTCTATAACTTAGAGCAGATACCCTGTACAGAGATGCTTTGTCTTCAATGCTTTAGCCTATTTTTGCGTGGTCATGGCCGATGCTCCTGCTCGTTGCATCCTGCAAGGGCCCTGCTTCGCAAGACAATTTGTTTAGGGTTGGCGGTTGTGGTTTCCACCCTCTCGCTGCGCGAGGTATGGGAAACCCGGGGATTTGACCCCTCTACTCTGTTTATAGAGTATTGATAGATAAATACTTACGTGATTCTATTCCTGCTGGAGCGCGCTTCGCGCGGACTGTGAAGACCCAGGATGGCCGGAGATTGGGTGTTTCTCTTTGCATTGACCTGCTCCTAAAATTCAGGATAACAGTTCCGGGGGTAATTCCCGGACATTGATTGTTGGAACGACTTATTTTTTAATCTGCGTTGTCGGGGTGGAGCGATGTGATCTCGACGCGACCGTCACATACCGCCAGGGGGTGGTTGATGGTGAAGGTCTCAGTTGATCCGGGGGCGGAGACGCTGATGCGGGAGATGGTGGGGCATCCGTCGCCGGTGGTCCAGCCCATCTGGAACCATGCTTCGGCGCGTGGAGCAATGACGAGGTGTGCCTGTGGGGCGGCAGATGCCTGCTGCACGGAGCCTTCGTCCAGTTTTGCGCGGACGGTAGACTCTGTGACCTTCTGCACGCTGACGCTGGAGACCGGGTTGCCGTTTTTATCGAGCAGGGAAACGGTGGGGAAGCCGCCGAGCTTGCAGGCTGTGAGTCCCTGGTTGTAGAAGGCCAGCTTGACGGCATGGTAGTCGCCGTTGACGGCGGCAGCGATTTCGGTCACGGAGAGGTTTTTGCCGTCACAGGGTTCGGCTGATGTGGTGTTGCTCGCGGTGTCCGCGTCGGAGCGGCGCATTAACTGCGGGGGTTTATTTCCAGCAGCAACCAGGTATGGAGCATTGGGATTGCCCTCGCGGCGCAGATGCGGCACGTCATCGCTTTGCAGGACCGGGGCGCTGGATTGAAGCGGATTATTGTTGTGGGCCGAATGAGAACAGCTTTCCATGAGCGGCCAAAAGGCGATGGCCATAAGAACAATGCGCGGAAGTTGGGAAAGCATGGGGCTGCCTCAAAGAATTTGCTAACTAAGATGCTGGCTGCACTCAAAATGTTGCAGTTTGTTCCTGTGTTCCACCGAAAGAGGGTTTCGCTTCGGGCGGGTAAAATCAGTTTATATGAACAGTTTACAGGGAAAGACCGCGCTGGTCACGGGCGCAGCCAGGCGCATCGGGCGGGCGCTGGCGCTGACGCTGGCGAGGGCCGGTGCGGACGTTACTATTACCTATCGCGGCTCAGAAAAAGAGGCGCAGCAAACGGTGGACGATTTGCAGGCGGCTGGCGTCCGCGCGCAGGCAGTGCGCTGTGATGTGCGGAATGCAGTGGATGTAGAAGCGGCGGTTGCGGCAGTTGTGAAGGAATTTGGACGGCTGGATCTGCTGGTGAACAATGCCGGGTTGTTTGAGACGGCGAAGCTGGAGGAGATTTCGCTGGAGCAATGGGACGCGATGTTTGAGACCAACACGCGGGGACCGTTCCTGATGGCGAAGGCGGCGTATCCGCACCTGAAGGCCGCCCGGGGGAGGATCATCAACATTGGTTCGCTGGGTGGGCTGCACCCCTGGCCTACGCATGGGCACTACTGCACGTCGAAGGCGGCGCTGCACATGCTGACGCAGACGATGTCAAAGGCCTTTGCGCCGGAGATCAGCGTGAACTGCGTTGCGCCAGGAATGATTGTGAATGGAGAAGTGGCAGAAGACTACGAGCACTTTGCCCAGAAGACACCGATGAAGCGCAACGGAACGCAGGAAGATGTGGCGGCGGCGGTGATGTTTTTTGCCACCGGACCGCACTTTATTACCGGGCAGATTTTGAGTGTGGATGGCGGACTGGGATTATGAGCCGGGTACGCATCCTTATGTTTTTATGGGGGGCTGTGCTGTGCGCGCTGTATGCCGTCCATCTGCTTCATCTGCGTGCGGATTTCCCGAATTTTTCTCCGTGGATGGACTACTCCAAGTACACGGACGAGGGGTGGTATGGGAGCGCGGCTGTCCGGTACATTCTGACCGGGTCATGGCGTGTTCCGGGCGACTTTAACCCGGCGGCGGCGGTGCCGGTGTGGCCGATTTTTGAAGGAGTGCTCTTCCACTTTACCGGGGTCAGCATTGTGGCGGCGCGGGTGCTGGCGCTGGCGGTGTTTGCGGCCAATCTGCTGCTGAGCTGGGCGCTGCTTCGCACGCTGGGGCAGAAGAGCTGGGTGGCGCTGCTGGCGTTGACGCTGCTGGCGGGCAATGCCTTTCTGTATTCGTTCAGCCGACTGGCGCTGCTGGAGCCGATGCTGATCTTCTGGACACTGCTGGCGTGGCTGCTGATTTTGCGAGCGCCTCGGGCGGGGGCGGGACCGCGGTATGCGTTGCTTATTTTGTCGGGATTATGCCTGACACTGGCCATTCTGACCAAGACGACAGGGATTTTTCTGCTGCCTGCGGCGGTGTTTCTGCTGTGGCACATTACGGAGTACCGCATTCGCGTATTTGTGAAATATGCCGCAGTGACTGTGGGTGCAACGGTGGTTTCATGGAGCGCGTATTACTTTCTGGTCGTGCATCCGCGCTATCTGAATGACTACTACTATCTTTTTGCCGTTAACCAGATGCCGCAGCCGGTGACGCTGGGAGGATGGCTGACCGCCTACTGGCATGCCGCGCATGGTGCGCTGTGGATCAGCAAGCCGCTGGCTGTTCTGGCGGTGCTGATAGTGGTGTTGTCTCTGCAAGTGTTGCGCGGGCTGTGGCGTAATCCGCTGTTTGCTGCATCGCTGCTGGCCATTGCCGGGTATGTGTTCTTTATTGGCTACCACAACAACATGCAGCCGCGGTATTACCAGGTGATTGCGTTTCCGCTGGTCTTTGTGGTGTGCCTGGGGCTCGTGGCGCTTTGGGAACGGTGGCGGTATGCCGGTGCTGCGGCGCTGGCGGTGGTTCTGGCCGGGCTGGCCCTGAACGTGCGCATGATGGCTGGGTTTGCGCTCCATCCGGAATATACGTTTGTAAATGCGGCGGAGAATCTTACGCGCTACATTGATGAGCATTCGAGTGGGAACCGCCTGCTGCTCTCGATCAGCGGAGCAGACATTACGCTCATAACGCATCTGCCTTCGATTTGTGATGACTTTGGGACGTATGATCTGCCTACGCGCATTCGCGTTTACAGGCCGGGCTGGTACGCGGCGTGGAACGAACTGGATCCTGGGTCCGTGGCGGACATCAACACGCAATATTCGCTGAAAGAGGTGGCGCATTTTCGCGCGTTTGATGATCCGGACAGGGATGATCTTGTGCTTTACCGGATGGTGCCGCTTCCGGGGAAGTAGCGAATCGTTTGGTGGACGCGGTAGGAATCGAACCTACAACCTGTCGATTAAGAGTCGAATGCTCTGCCAGTTGAGCTACGCGTCCACTTTGCGTGGCGGGAAGAAAACCGGATGGATTTCTTTTTTGCGGAAAGCGTTCGGTGGCGAACGCTCTATGAAAAATATAACACAGGAAAATAGTGAAACGAGGCCGCGAAAAAGGCGGCTTAGTTTGAATTTCCCAAATTCCCTCGGGGGCTTTAAGCGCCTTGTTTTTCATTTTCATCGGCACGGCTGAAGCCGTACCCCTTCCAAACAGACCCAGGTCGAGCCCTCTCAAAACAAGCCCAGCTGCGACACAACCAACTAAGGCAGATCAGAAGTTGAAGGCGAGACCGCCCTGAAGGCTGCGCTCGGCCTGGGCGAAGTACATGGTGCTGCCGTCTTTTGTGACGAAGGGACGATAGCCCTGGGCGAGAAGATTGCGGACGTCAATCAGGGCTTCCATGCGATAAGGAAGAGCGCGGCAGTGGATGGGCTGGCGAACGTAGAGGCTGAGATAGGGCGAAGGGAGCGAGGAACCGAACGGGGCGACGACGGTGACCGTGTCCATGGGCTGCCAGCGATAGGAAGCGCGCCACTGCGTTCCGGTGCGGCGCATCTTGCCGGTCATGCTGGCGGAGAACATCTCGGCGTTGCGCGGGCGCAGATTGGTGATGCCGTCTTCGAGAGAAACCGGACCGGAGACGGCGTCCATGGCGAGCGAGTTGCCAAGCGCAAATGCGAGGCTGAGCCAGAGGTCGTCGTTCATCTGGCTGTTCATTTCGGCGAGAACGCCGTTGGATGAGTAGTTCTGTCCGGCCACTTTGAGCAGGTCGGTGTTGGGGTCGTAGAGCAGGTTGCCGCTGTTCCAGTCAGCGGCGGAAAGGACGCCTCCACCATTGATGGCCGGGTTGTTGATCTGGTCGTGGAAGACGGTCATGCGCATGCTGGTGTTGCCATCGCGGTGCGCGAAGGAGAGCTCCTGGTGCAGACCGTGCTCAAGAAGCAGTTTGCCATCTCTTTCTGCAAGAGCGGGAGCGAGGGTGTTCTCGCGGTCAATTTCGTTGGCGCGCTGGGCGCCCGGAGCGGTGGCGACGTGATACGAGAGCTCGTTGTTCTCAGAGTGCAGGGTGATGCCGCCGAAGGGGTGGCTGGCGAACTGGCTCTGCCCGAGGTGGACGGCCTGAAGTTCGCTGCCGAATTCGGCGGAGAGGCCCTCCATCAGTTCCATGGTTTCAGCGGTGCGAAGGACGACGGCCTGCATGCCCTGGTCCTGAATGCCGCCCTGAATTGCGGGGCGGTCCTGATAGGAGACGACAGAGCGGAAGGTGCGCCCGGCGCCGAGGTCGCGGGCGTAGCCTAGCGAGGCGTTGACGGAGGTGAGAGCGGTGGTGTTGTCGGGCTGGCTGAGGTCGGCGCGCAGAAGCACGGACTGGCCGTCGCCGTTGGAGTGCTCGACCTCAAAGTCGTTGTGGACGCCGCCGTCTCCAAACTGATTGGAGCCGCCGCGGAGCACGACGCGTGCCTTAAGCGAAGGCGCAGAGCCGTCACCGTCAGAGACAACCACGAGCGGACCGTTTTCGAGAAGGCGAAGGAGCGGGCGGTTGGCGGAGAGGCGCAGGGTCCAGGTCCAGTCGTCCTGCGGTTCGCTGGCCTGGCGCGGCTGCGCAGGGAGCCAGCGGAAGGCCTCGTAGAGGGTGTTCAGGGTAAGGTTGACAACGATACGGGAGTTGGCGAGGACGCGAAGGTTTTCGCGCAGCGTAGGCAGAAAGAGCGAGCCGGTGGCTTTGACGTTGTAGGTACCGGGGCGGACTTCGGGGATGGAATAGCGGCCGTGCTCATCAGTAAAGGTCTGGGCGAGGACTGAGAGATTGGGCCCGAGAAGTTCGACCAGCGCTCCGACCTGCGGTGTTCCCCTGGCATCACGAACCACGCCTGACACGGTGGCCGGGCCTTCCGCGTATACCGGCAGCACGAGCATGGTCATGAACAATGCAAGCACTGGGCCGATCTTGATTCGCAGTTTGGGAACTATCATTGTCACCGATTTTGTCGTCTTCAGAACCGGCTGACGCTCTCCGGAAAACCACTCCTCCGAAGGACGGCAGGCGGCCCGTCCGTACTCCTGGCCGTGCCCCAAAATCGCTGTATTTCGTTTGAGGACGCGCGGCTCTTGCGGCCGTTTTGTCCTGGTCTTTCTACCTCTACTGCACTTACTGCACTGTAAAGCTCGCCGACTGGGCAATCTCCTGGTTGGAGATGCTGTCGTTGACCTTGATCTTTAATTCATACTTCCCGGGTTGCAGGTTGGCAAGGGGGACGCTGTGTTCCAGAGTCAACTGATCGGAATTTGCGCCCAGCTTCTTTGAGTCCTCCTGCATGTCCAGGATTGACTTATTAGACGCAAGATCAATGATTTGGTATTGGACCGTCGCGTTGTTCTGCTTGCTCTTTTCGTCAATCCCCAGGTTGTACACCTGCATCCAGAAATTCAGCTTTTGCGACCGCTGGAAGGTTACGGGAATTGTAGGATTAGCGGTGACCGCTGGCAAGAGTTTCGTATTGCCGATGACGAAGTTGCCTGCGCCGATTTCCTTGGACGGCACCAGCTCCATGCGGTCGGCCAGAATCAGCGAAGACGAAGCCAGCTTGTCGTCGTCATAGCGCGGAACGTTGATGGCCTGGGCAAAGATACCGAGGTGGTCGGGGTTGTTTACGTCCTTAATTCCTATGTCAATGCGGTAGCGACCGGGGCGGAGCGGAAGCGCCTTCCAGTAAAGCCGCTTGTAGTCGAGCGCCTTGGTGAGCAGCTCGGCTGGCTCCTGTACCTCGACCGTGTCCTCGAAGCTCTGCACGATGCGGTCGGTAATGGTGGAGACGCGGCCGATGATGTGGACTTCACCGGTGGCGACGCCATCCTTGGTGTTAAAGGTGATGTCGCGGTTCTTGATCTGAAGCGTGATGGGCACCAGGACGGTGTCGTCGGTCACTTTGACAAAGTCCGTGCGCACATCGAAGGGGAAGTATGGGCCGGTCATCAGCTTGTGGTTCGACATGAACGATTCAAGCTGAAGGTCTTTGAACTTGATGACCGGAGGTGCCTGCAATTTGGCGTACTGCTCGAGACGGTCAAACTGCTTGCTTTGCTGCATGCTGGACATCGGGCCGTTGCCGAGCGCTTCGAGGCCACCCTTGAAGCGGTCCGCCTGCTTGGCCATACCCATCTGCTCATACATGGTGAGGCCGGCGCCGGGGACGTGCAGCAGCGCGTCCTTCTCTGAGCGGTCAATGGTCATGTGATAGTCACCGCACATGCAGGTGTCTACAAACTCAATGTCAATGTTTTCGCCGATGCCTTCGAGGTAGCGGTAGTGCCAGACTTCAAAGGGGAAGGTCGAGGTGGTACCGCCGCCTTCTTCAATCGGGCGGTCATAGGTTCCGCCGCTGGGGTGCGAGTCAATCGAGTCAGGCTTGCCGTACTTGATGTAGATCATGCCGCGGTCGGTTTTCCAGCCGGGCTTTCCGGCGGCGAAGTGCTCGTTTGCGTACTCGATGCGGCGGTAGTGCTCTTCGCGGTACTCGTTCTCAGGGGAATCGGGGTTAGGATTGCGGCGCTGCCAGAACTGTTCGATGAAGGCGTCGCGCTCTTCGTCGTTGCTGAGGCTTTTGAATGCCTTGAGTTCCTGGTCGGTGATGATCCAGCGGACGTCCTCGTCCACCCACTTTCTGTAAGGGCCTTTGAGCTCCTGCTTCAGCTCTTTTTGCTGTTTAAAGCGCTGTTTGTCGGAGAGTTGGCGTTTGAGCGGATCCTGCTGCGAGTCGTCGGATGCGGCATCGCTGGCATCCGGAGTGGTGCTGCGCTGCTTCAGTTGCGGCTGATTGTCCGGGGTGTTCTGGATTTGAGAAGTGCTTTGCGTCTGTTGCGCCAATGAAGTCGCGATGACTCCAAGAGAGATCGCGAAAATTACAGGAAAACGGCCCTTCCACATACTGATACTGGTTACCCCTCTACCGCCCTTTTATTTTACGGATTTGTAAAGACAGAATACAAGCAATTCCGGGCGGGCAGCGATACTGCTTTTTAGACGGGAGAGATGTATTTCAGGAAGCTAAAACAAGATACGTACCTGTTATCATGGATGCCACCTGAGGGAAGAGAGTTTTGCGGCGCCGGAAATATACGTTTCCCTGGAACCGGGGAGGCATGGTTTGCGTATTTCTGAGGCAGACACCGCAAGATACAGGAAGAAACCTGCTTGAAGAAAATCGTAATTATTGCTGCTGTGATTGTGGCTGTTGTGGGGATCGTCGCTTTGACCGTGGTCCGGGCGCAGTCCGGATACACCAAAGTCCTTACCGGCAAGGTAGTGCGCGGGAACCTGGTGGCCGTAGTAAGCGGCACCGGGCAGATTAAGCCGAAGACCTACGTCAACATTGGCGCTACCGCCTTTGGACGCATCACCCATCTTTACGTAAAAGAAGGCGACCACGTAAAGAAGGGCCAGGTTCTGGCGACGGTGGAAAGCGTGCAACCGGAGGCCAATGTGGAAGCCCAGAAGGCCGCCATTACCGCCGCGAAGACTGATATCGCCTCCTACATTGCCGCGGAAAAGACTGCCGAAGCCAATGTGGAGCACGCCAAGGCCGACCTTGAGCAGAAGCGGCTGGATTGGCAGCGGTATCAGGCTCTGTATGCGGACAAGCTGGTCTCAAAGGCCGACTATGACGCCAAAAAGGCCGCCTTTGACACGGACGTAGCGACCCTGGCCCAGGCACAGGCTTCGCTGGCGCAGGCCAAGGCCCAGACCGAGTCCGCACGCGGGCACCTGGCCAACCAGGTGGCCACGCTGCGCTACAACGAAGACGCTCTGAACAAGACCGTCAGCGTTGCGCCGTTTGATGCGCTGGTAACGAACCTTCCGGTCCGCGAGGGCGAGACGGTGGTTGTTGGTATCCAGAACGCCGAAGGTTCAACCCTGATGACCCTGGCCGATATGTCCGTGATTACGGCGGAAGTGAAGGTAGACGAAACGGACATAGTGAATGTAGCGCTGGGGCAGCAAGCGGACGTAACGGTGGATGCGCTGCCGGGCAAGGTCTTTAAGGGCCATGTGACGGAAGTAGGCAACCAGGCGCTTTTGCGCTCGACGGGGTTGGCGACCAGCCAGTCCACCACCGGAACGGAAGAGGCGAAGGACTTCAAGGTGGTGGTCACGCTGGACCAAACCTCTGATGAGTTGAAGCCTGGACTCTCCGCGACGGCAAAGATCATTACAGCGCGGCGGGAAAATGCGCTCTCGATTCCGATCCAGGCGCTTACTTTGCGCGCGCCTGAGAATCAAAAGAATAATAAGCCGCATGTGGAGCAGACCTCCGCATCCACAGACGGCGCATCGCAGGACGCGCAGAAGCAGCAGGGCGTCTTTGTCATCCGCCCGGACAAGAGGGGCAAGCTGCGGGTGCATTTTGTGCCGATCACCACAGGCATTACAGGCGCCACCGACATCGAAGTCACCAGCGGCCTGAAGGATGGCGACGAGATCGTTACAGGTACGTTCCGGACCCTGCGCACGCTGAAGGACGGGGCGCTGGTAAAGCGTGATACGACCCCGGTGAACACAAGCAAAGACACAAACGACTCGGCCACATAAGCAAGCAGGAGTATTTTCGGATGACAGTCCAGACAACCACCGAAGCCGAAGCGCAAACCACCATGGGCACAGGCACGGGTGCCGACTTTGGCCCCGCGCCGGGCGATGTGATTCTGGTGCGCGATTTGTGGAAGACCTATGACATGGGGTCTGAGCAGCAGGTCCATGCACTGCAGGGCGTTTCGCTGCGCATCCGGCAGAACGAGTACGTGGCCATCATGGGGCCGTCGGGGTCCGGTAAATCCACGCTGATGAACCTGATCGGCTGCCTGGATACGCCGAGCAAGGGTGACTACTGGCTGAACGGACACCTTGTGAGCGACCTGAACGATGATGAGCTGGCGCGCATCCGCAACAAAGAAATTGGCTTCGTCTTCCAGACCTTTAACCTGCTGGCCCGCGCTACGGCACTGCACAATGTGGAGCTGCCGCTGATCTACAACGGCACACCCGCAACCGAACGCCTGCAAAGGGCAGAAGACGCCCTGAAGGCCGTTGGACTGGGTGATCGCATGCACCATAAGCCGAACGAGCTTTCCGGTGGACAGCGCCAGCGCGTTGCCATTGCCCGTGCCCTGATCAATCGTCCTTCGATCATTCTTGCCGACGAGCCGACGGGCAACCTCGACTCGAAGACCGGTGATGAGATCATGGCCCTCTTTGATGAACTGCACGCAAGAGGGAACACGATTGTGCTGGTAACGCACGAGCCGGACATCGCGGAATTTGCGCATCGCGTGGTGCATATTCGCGACGGAAGGATCTTCTCCGACCAGCCGTCCGGGCGCAGGCGTCCTCAGCAAACGGAACCAGACGCATGATCCGCGCTCTACAGATTTTCATTGCACATGTCCGGTGAAATCCGGCTACAATCGGTCAGCACTTTACCATGAGCAGTAACCTCATTGCCGACCCATCCTCTCATGTCCTCGAAACAGGACAGGGCCGCTCTTTCTGGCTCATGGGCGATTTTTACGCGATCAAAACCTTGCCTGAACAGACGGGCGGGGCCTACTCGATCGTGGAGATTGAGTCGTTCCCGGGAAATGGGCCGCCCCCGCACATTCACCACGGAGAGGATGAGTGCTTCTACGTGATTGAAGGAGCATTCTCCGTCATTCTTGGCGGCAAGATTCTGGATTTGGCGGACGGAGACTTTGTCCGCATTCCGAAGGGGACGCCGCACACCTACAAAAACGTGGGCGCGATTCCGGGCAGATTGCTGGTGGTGTTTTCTCCCGGCGGCTTTGAAGAGCTGCTGGCCGAAGTGGGGAAGCCGGGCAAGCGAGACGACAAAGACAGGGAAGACGAGCCGGACACGCTGCATCGTTTGCTGGCGCTGGCAGAGAAGTACAAGATGGAAATCTGCTCGTAGCGCGGCTATCCGGCCAGACGCACCAGTTGTTCCGCTTCCACTCTTGGGCCCAGAATTGAGACCTTCGGCACCTGCCCACGGGCCATGGCCACTTCATCGCAACGGTAAAGACGCGGGCAGTTCTGGCAATCTTTGAAGATTTTGTCAGGAAGCGCGGCGCGGTCTTCCACCACGCGAAATCCATACTTGAAAAAGAAATCAGGAATGCGCGTGAAGAGGCAGACGCATCCCACACCGTGGTCTTCTGCTTCTTCAAGCAGCGCATTCAGGATATTTGCGCCCGCGCCCTGGCCTTTGGCTTCTGGTCGGACGACGATGGAGCGTACCTCGGCCAGATGCGGCCCGTAGAGATGGAGCGCGCCGCAGCCCAGGAAGATTCCGGAGTCGCTTTCGGCCACGGTGAAGTCGCGCACGTTCTCGCAGATTTCCGCAAAGGCGCGGCGCAGAAGCGTGCCGTCGCCGGAGAGACTGTTGACCAGCTCGAAGATATTGGTTGCATCCTGAAGGCGCGCCTTACGCACCCGCATGGGCGGTCTCCTTTTGGCCGAGGTCTACAGTGCTGTATTTCGCAAGCTGCCGCACGCGCGCTTCTGCATCTTTCAGCGCTTCGCGCACGCGGTGACGCGCTGTTCCGCCGGTGACGTCGTGGCAATCGAGCGTGGCCTCAAGCGTGATGGCGTCAAAAAAGTCCTGCGCGAACTCTTCACCGAACTGCTTCAGTTCATCGAGTGTGAGAGCGTTCAGCTCGCAGCCTTTGTCGAGACAATAGCGGACCGCGGTGCCGATTTTTTCATGCGCCTTGCGGAAAGGAACTCCCTTGTGCACGAGGTAGGTGGCGGCGGCCATGGCGTTCAGAAACCCGGACTCTGATGCGGAGCGCATGCGATCGAAACGAAACTTGAGCGCGCGGGTGAAATCAGGTAGCACGCGCAAGATGCCTTCAAGTGTGTCCACTGTGTCAAAGACCGGCTCCTGGCCCTCCTGCAAATCTTTATTGTATGCAAGCGGCAGTCCCTTGATGAGCATCGAGAGAGTGACAGCCGATCCGAGAAGGCGTCCGCTTTTGCCGCGCGCCAGTTCTGTGAGGTCGGGGTTCTTCTTCTGCGGCATTGCGCTCGACCCGGTGGAGAATGTTTCGGGCAGTTCGAGGAATCCGAACTCCGCCGAGGAGTAAAGTGTCAGCTCCTCGGCAAAGCGCGAGATATGAATGCCGAGCTGCGATGCTGCCTGCGTGAACTCCAAAGCAAAATCGCGGTCGCTGGTGGCGTCCATGCTGTTTGGCGTTGGGCCGTCGAAACCCAGGGCCTTCGCGGCGATGTTGCGGTCGAGCTTCAGTGTGGCTCCGGCCACGGCGCCTGAGCCGAGCGGGCACAGATTCAGGCGTTTGCGTGCATCCAGAAAACGCGAGCAGTCGCGTTCGATCATGCTGACGTAGGCCAGCAGCCAGTGAGCAACCAACACGGGTTCGGCGCGCTGAAGGTGCGTGTAGCTGGGCATGACGGCATCGCCAGCTTTCCTGGCCTGGTTGAGCAGGGCTTCCATCCACGCGATCAGCTTGTTGAGGGTCGCGTCAATCGCATCGCGGACGAAGAGCCGCATGTCGGTGGCGATCTGCTCGTTGCGGCTGCGGCCCGTGTGCAGCTTGAGCGCAAGCTCGCCGATCTGCTGCGTCAGTTCGAGCTCGACGAAGTGGTGCACGTCTTCAGCAGGTGAAGACGCGGCCATGGTCGGCGCGGCCAGCTTGTTCTGAGTTGTGGCGCGGTCCATCGCCGATGGAATGATCGCATCGAGGCCGCGCAGTATGACGGCCAGCTCGTTTTCAGTGAGAACTCCGGCTGCGGCGATCAGGCGCGCGTGTGCCTTGCTCGCCTCGATCTCCTGCGGCAGAAGCCGCCAGTCGAAGGGAAACGACCGTTGCCACGCTTCAAAATTCGCATCGAGAGGCTCGCGGAAGCGGCCCGACCACATCTTCATTTCGTGGTGCCTCCGTTTTTCGTCCCACTGTTCAGTTGCGGCATTTCTGAGCCGTGGCCCAGCGTGATCAGGCCAGTCTGCGCGTAGGTCATCAGCTTCGCGCGCGTGTCGGTGATGTCGAGATTGCGCATGGTGAGCTGGCCGATGCGGTCGCGCGGAGAAAAGGCCGACTCGGTCTTCTCCATGCTGAGGCGCTCGGGCGCAAAGGTCAGGTTGGGTGATTCGGTGTTCAGGATGGAATAGTCATTGCCGCGGCGCAGCTCGAGTGTGACCTCTCCGGTGATGGTGCTCGCCACCCAACGCTGTGCCGACTCGCGCAGCATAATGGCCTGCGGGTCAAACCAGCGCCCCTGATAGAGCAGGCGGCCCAGCTTGCGGCCGTTCTCGCGATACTGCTCGATGGTGTCTTCGTTGTGAATGCCGGTGATGAGGCGCTCATAGGCGACAAAGAGCAGTGCCATGCCCGGGGCCTCATAGATGCCGCGGCTCTTGGCTTCGATAATACGGTTCTCAATCTGGTCGCTCATTCCCAGACCGTGGCGCCCGCCAATGCGATTGGCTTCGAGCATCAGCTCGACTGGATTGGAGAATGTGTTGCCATTCAGCGCGACCGGAAAGCCCTGCTCAAAGCGGACCGTCACCTCTTCCGGCTTCACATCAACATCGTCGCGCCAGAAGGCCACCCCCATGATGGGTTCGACGATGCGGATGCTGCTGGAAAGATGCTCGAGGTCCTTGGCTTCGTGCGTAGCGCCCAGCAGGTTGGAGTCGGTCGAGTACGCTTTTTCGGCGGACATCTTGTAGCTGAAGCCGGCCTTCTGCAAAAACGCGGACATTTCGGCGCGGCCGCCAAGCTCTTCAATAAAGAGCGGGTCGAGCCATGGCTTGTAGACCTGAAGGTTGGGATTTACGAGCAGCCCATAGCGGTAGAAGCGCTCGATGTCATTGCCCTTGAAGGTCGAGCCGTCGCCCCAGATGTTGACGCTATCTTCCTTCATGGCAGTCACCAGCATGGTCCCGGTCACGGCGCGTCCCAGCGGCGTGGTGTTGAAGTAAGTGACGCCGGCCGTTGCGATGTGAAAGGCCCCGGACTGCAATGCAGCAATGCCTTCGCGCACAAGCTGCGTGCGGCAATCAATCAGGCGGGCATTTTCCGCGCCATACTCGAGCGCCTTGCGTGGGATGGTTTCGTAATCGCTTTCGTCCGGCTGACCGAGGTTCGCAGTATAGGCATAGGGAATGGCGCCCTTCTGCTTCATCCAGTGAAGCGCGGCGCTCGTGTCCAGACCGCCGGAAAACGCGATACCAACTTTCTGCCCAATCGGCAGACTTTCAAGAATGACAGACATTTCGTGCAAAACCTCAAATGGGTTCGGTTATGTTTCGAGGTGCCCCACATCCTGAAGAGACGTGGGAGGGCGACGTCACTTCTTCACAGCCTTCTTTCCCGCACCCAGCAATAAGAGCAGCAGTGCCTTCTGCGCGTGCATCCGGTTCTCGGCCTGGTCGAAGACCACCGACTGCGGGCCGTCGAGTACAGCGTCGGTAACCTCAGCATTGCGGTGCGCGGGCAGACAGTGCATAAAGATAGCGTGCGAAGCGGCGTGTGACATCAGGGTTTCATTCACCTGATACGGCTTGAAGATGGGTGCGCGCTTGGTGGCTTCATGCTCAAAGCCCATGCTAGTGCAGACGTCGGTGTAAACGGCGTCGGCCCCGGAGACTGCGGCGATCGGGTCGTTGATGATGGTGATGTCGCTGCCGGTCACGTTGGCAATGGCGCGGGCCTGTGCAACGATGTCGGCCTTTGGCGCGTAGTTCTTTGGCGTACCGATGGTGCAGTGCGCGCCTAGCTGCGCCGCGGTCAGCAGGAGCGAATGGCAGACGTTGTTGCCGTCTCCGACATAAGTAAATTTGAGCCCCTTCAGGTTTCCGAAGCGTTCCTGGAGCGTCATGAAATCGGCCAGCGCCTGGCATGGATGCTCGAGGTCGCTCAGTGCATTGATGACCGGAACGCTGGCGTACTGGGCCATTTCCGTGATGGTCTCATGTGCATACGTGCGCAGAACAATGACCGAGACCCAACGCTCGAGATTGCGCGACATATCGGCCAGCGACTCGCGCTCGCCGAGCGGCGATTGTGTCTGGTCTACAAAGATGGCATTGCCGCCCGTCGTGTTGATGGCCGTCTCAAAGGTGAGGCGCGTGCGCAGAGACGACTTCTCAAAGAACATGACCATCTGCTTTGCGTCGAGCGCATGGCGATAGCTGGAGGGGTGTGCTTTTACGTCGTGCGCAAGGTCCAGAATGGCAGAGACTTCCTGCGGCGTCAGGTCAGAGATGGAGCAGAGGTCGCGCCCTGCAAGCGCCGCCTCCAGACCAGCTTCCGGTTCAAGAACTGCGAGTGTTTTGCTAGCCAATTTTGGTTCCTCCCTGGGTATGAGCGTGCTCGCCGGCATAGGCAGGGCTGTGCTCGGTAAAGGTTTCGTCGAGAGCGGCAATGGCTTCATCTACGTGCTGCTTCTGAATGACGTAAGGCGGCAGGAAACGCAGCACCGTCTCGCTGGTTCGATTGATGAGAATGCGGCGCTTTGTCATCTCTCCGAGAGCGGTCTTTGCCAGGTCTGCGGAGTCAATTTCGATGGCCAGCATCAGGCCGAGTCCGCGCACAGCGGTGATGGCACTGTGCTTCTGCTTCAACGATTCGAGCTGCTGGCGGAAGTGGCTGCCTACTTTGTTGATGTGGTCGAGCAGGTGCTCTTTCTCAATTGCGTCTATTACGGCAATGGCGACAGCGCAAGCCAGCGGGCCTCCGCCAAAGGTGGTGCCGTGCATGCCGGGATGAATGGCCTGCGCGGCCTCTTCCCTGCAGAGCATCGCGCCCAGTGGCAGTCCTCCAGCGAGCGGCTTGGCGATGGTGATCACGTCCGGCTGAATGCGGTAATGCTGGTAGGCAAACCATTTTCCGGTGCGAGCAAGTCCGGCCTGGATTTCATCCACGATGAGCAATGCTCCGGTGGATTGCGTGAGCTCGCGCGCAGCCTGGATGAACTGCTGCGAGACGGGGCGGATGCCGCCCTCACCCTGAATGGCTTCAAGCAGGATGGCGCAGACTTCATTGGAGAATTTAGCTTTCAGGTCTGTGACATCATCGAAACGGACAAACTCCACGCCCGGCATGACCGGAGCAAACGGCTCACGGTATTTTTCCTTGTGCGTGGCGGCAACGGAGCCCATGGTGCGTCCGTGGAAGCTGTGTTCGAGGGCCAGGATTTTGGTGCCCAGCGCCTTGCCTTCGCAGCGCTTTTTCCCGGCATGTGCGCGCGCCAGTTTCAGCGCGGCCTCCATCGCCTCTGTTCCGCTGTTGCAGAAGAAGGCGCGGTCCATTCCGCTTTTTTCCGTCAGGCGAAGGGCAAGTTCGGCCTGTCCTTCGTGAAAGAACAGGTTTGAAATATGGACGAGTTTTTTGCTTTGTTCCGCAATCGTGTCCACTACTGCCGGGTGACCGTAGCCGAGCGCATTGACGCCGATGCCGCTCAAAAGATCAAGGTAGCGGTCGCCGTTCTCATCTATGAGATGAACGCCTTCTCCGCGAACGAAGAGAAGGGGACTGCGCTCGTAGGTATTGAGCAGCAGTTTTGCCTCTGCCGCGCGAATGGAATCGAGTTTCATCGTTGAGAAATCTCCAAAAGCTTATAAGTCAGGGCCTATGCCCATCTTGCGGTTATTCAATTTCTTCCAGGGGTGAAGTGACGAAGAACCTCTGCGATGACTACCGAATTGAGGAACGTGAAGATTCTTCGCTTCGCCCAGAATGACGTATATCCTTTACGCCACCATAACTTCTGTTCCGTGCGTAATGCGTGTGCTGCACAAGTCGGGCAGAACGCCGGCGGCCTCGGCGGGCAGAATGCGCACGCGCTTGACGCCTTGAAGCAGAGCTTCGCGGCAGGCGCTGAGCTTTGGCAGCATTCCGCCGCTGATGACTGCGTCTTTGGCCAGCTTCGCAATCTGGTCAATGGAGAGCCAGCGCATTACTTCGCCGTTCGCATCTTTTACGCCGGGAACGTCGGTGAGAAAGACGAGCGCATCGGCCTTACAGGCAGCAGCGCAGGCCGCGGCCATTTCATCGGCGTTCACGTTGTAGTATTCGCCATCGAAGCCGAGGGCGATGCTTGAAATCACAGGCACAGCGCCCATCTTCCAGATGGCCTCAATCCAGCGCGGGTCCGAGGCAACAATCTCGCCCACAAAGCCGAGGTCCGGCGCCGTGCGTTTTTTGCGTGCGCGGAAGACGAGGCCATCGCCGCCGCAGAGACCGACGGCCGATTGTCCATGCTTGCCCAGGGCGGCGACGAGAGATTTATTCACCTGGCCGCTCAGAACCATCAGCGCCGTGTCGCGCGTTTCGGCATCGGTCACGCGCAGTCCAGCGATAAATTCGCTCTGCTTGCCAAGCTGCTTGAGGGTACGCGTCAGCTGCACGCCTCCGCCGTGCACCAAAACTACCTGACTGCCGTCCTTCACCAGTTCGGCGATGGCTTTGGCGCAGCTTTCGCGCAGGTCAGGATTTTCAAGGGTCGCTCCGCCGAGTTTGATTACGAACTTCATATCAACCCCTCCGCTTCATCCCATCCATACATTACATTCAGGTTTTGCACCGCTTGTCCGGCAGCGCCTTTCAGCAGGTTGTCAAGGCAGGAGACGATGACGCATCGTCGCCCATCGACGGCGAGTTGAAATCCTATGTCGCAGAAATTGGTGCGCACCGAATACTGAATCTGCGGCAGATGGCCAGCAGGGAAGAGCCGCACCAGCGGACTGTCTTTATAGAATTCGCGGAAGCAAGATTCGACCTGCTCGGGTGTCTTCTTCTCTTTGAAGGCAACGTAAATGGTCGAGAGAATGCCACGCGGAATCGGCAGCAGATGCGGCGTGAAGGTGATCTGCTCTGGCTTCAGATCAAGCTGTTCGAGCAGTTCGCCCGTGTGCCGGTGCCCGAAGACGCCATACGCAGAAAGATTGTCTGCCGCATGCATAAAATGTGTCTTCGCGGTGGGGACCTTGCCGGCTCCGGAGACGCCGGACTTCGAATCGCTTACGATGCCACGGTCAAGGTCAATCCAGCCCTTGGCTACGAGCGGCCTGAGCGGAAGAATGACCGAAGTTGAGTAGCATCCGGGATTGGCGACCAGGTCCGCGTCTTTGATCTCCGCGCGATATAGCTCGGGCATTCCATAGACAGCTTTGGTCTGCGTCTGGACAGCGACTGCCGAGCCTTCATCCGCAAATTTATACACAGCGCGGTTTTCTGCATGGGCAAGCCGCCACGCACCGCTCAGGTCCACGACGCGGATGCCGTGCTCAAGCGCCTGTGGCGCCCACTCCCGCGACTGTTCATGCGGAGTCGCAAGAAACAAAACATCCACGCTGCGCTCTTTCAGCAGCTCCCACGAGAATGGCTCGACCTTCAGCGCGTGGGAGCCGTTATTGTCCATCAGTTGAGGATGCAGTTCGGTCAGCGGCTGCGCAGCCTCGGCGCGCCCGAGGAAAACAGGCGGCACGCCCCTGAGCTGCGGATGATGCAGCAGAATGCGCGCCAGCTCCGCTCCGGCGTATCCGGAAACTCCCATCACTGCGGTTTGTATCTTCTTCGTCATCCAATCATCTCTTCCAGGCGCGCCTTCAGCTTCGACGCACTCTTCTGGTCCGGGCAAATAATCAGGACCGTGTCATCGCCGGCCAGTGTTCCGACGACTTCCTTCCAATCTTCATGATCAATGGCCAGCGCCACAGGCTGCGCGCCGCCACTGGCCGTGATCAGGACGAGCTGGTTCTGCGCCTGCTTAACCTTCAGTCCAAAGCTTCGCAGAACTTCATGAACGGCAGGCAAACCGCTGTCCTCTTCTTCACGGAGGTGCCCGTTGCCATTTCCGCTGGGAAGCGCGTAGCCGCTGGGCCCCTTGTACAGGTGCAGCTCGTGGATGTCGCGCGAGACGGTCGCCTGCGTCACATCGAAGCCGCGGCGAATGAGCTTGCGGCGCAGCTCCTCCTGGTTGGAGATGGCCGTGGTGGCCACCAGATCGCGGATTGCGTTATGTCTTTCCGTCTTACTCAAAACTGAAAAAACGCGGCCGGTATGCCGCGCGCCTCCATCTTGCATAAAAATACAAATCAATTGTATAAATATGCAGTGCGCTTTTGTCAATATATTTCTGATAAAAGTTTTTTCTTGCGCGCATAAACAAAAGCGATGCATGCACGAGTCAAGCGCGCTTTCGTTGAATTTCCGTTAATTTTTTTACTGCCTGCCAGCAGAAAGCGAAGTATAGTTAGCTATGGGCCACATAAAATTCTCTTGTTCGCCGGTACCGGCGGGACGCAATGGTGTCTCTTCCCTTGTAGATCCGCGTTTTGAGCATGAATCCTGCGGAGTGGGTTTTATTGCCACGCTCAAGAACAGCCCCTCGTATGACATTCTGGACAAGGCGCTGATTGCGCTCTCCCGGCTCGCCCATCGCGGTGCAGTGGCTGCGGATGGCAAGTCGAGCGACGGCATCGGTATCTGTACCGGCGTTCCGCGCGAATTTCTGCTCGCGTCCTGTAGCATTGCGCTGGCTGACGACGCGCCTCTGGCGGTGGGCGTGGTCTTCTTTCCGCCCGACGTGGCAGAAGACCACACCGAACTGGAGCAGGCGCTGGCGGCACAGGGTTGTCGCGTGCTGGTTTGGCGTGATGTACCCACCCGTCCGGAAGTCCTGGGAGAAATTGCCCTCTCTACCATGCCTGTCATCCGGCAAGTGCTGATTACCTCGGACAACGCAGAGCATCTCAATCGCCGCCTCTATCTTGCGCGCAAGCAGTTTGAGCGCAGCGGCGCGCCCGGATATGTGTGCTCGCTCTCGTCCACCACGATGATTTACAAGAGCATGTGCGCCGGACGCCTGTTGCCTGAGTTTTTTCCTGACCTTAAGGACCCGCGTTTCGTTACGCACTTCGCGCTTTTTCATCAGCGCTATGCAACCAACGTTGCTCCTTCGTGGGACCGCGCGCAGCCGTTCCGCATGCTGGCGCACAATGGCGAAATCAATACGGTATGGGGAAACCGCGCCCGTCTGGATGCGCGCGCGCCGCTGCTTCCCGATGAGCTGAAGCCGCTCATCAGCCCGGACGGTTCTGACTCGACCAGCCTCGATGAAATGCTGGAACTGCTGGCGAACAATGGCCGCACCATTGCGGAATCTGTGCGTCTGCTGCTGCCGCCCGCGCAGGAAAAAGGCAACTCGGCATTTTTTGCCTACAATGAAGATGTGCTGGAGCCGTGGGATGGCCCGGCTGCGATTTCCTTTACCGATGGACGATTTATCGGCGCAGCGCTGGACCGCAATGGTCTGCGCCCCTGCCGCTTCTTCGTGACAGATGACATCGTTGTCGTTGGTTCCGAGGCCGGTCTGGTAGACCTCGATCCGGAGAAGGTCGTCCATAGCGGGCGCCTGGGGCCCGGCGAGATGATCGTCGCCGATATAGAAAAGCAGAAGCTCTATGAGAATGATGAGCTTCTGCAGATCTTCGACAACGCAGCACCGCAATACGAGAACCTGCTTGAAGAGACGACGCTCGACCCGAACACGCCGGTCGCGGCGCTTGATTCAGCAGAAGTGCTGCGCCTGCAGCTTGGCTTTGGATATACGCGCGAAGACGTGAAGATGATCCTGCAGCCGATGGCCAATGACGGCAAGGACGCAGTCTGGTCCATGGGCGATGACACGCCGCTGGCGCCGCTGGCGCGCACGCCGCGTCCGGTCTATGCCTATTTCCGGCAGCGCTTTGCGCAGGTCACCAATCCGCCGATTGATTCGCTGCGCGAGGCCTGTGTGGTGCAGTTGCACACGCGTCTCGGCCCGTGGCCTGATCTTCTCAACAAGAAAGCGCCGCTGCCCGGACTCTCACTGTCTTCACCATTCCTGTCACTGGGGCAGATGGAAGCATTGCGCACGCGCCAGCATGGCCTGACGGATGAGCTTCCACTTGCTGTGCTCGATTGTGTTTTCAATCCCGCGTGCAACCTGCTGACTGCGCTTGACGATCTCTGTGCCAAGGCCATTGATCTGGTCCGCGGAGGTGCGGCCATCCTTCTGCTGACGGACCGCACATGTAGTCAGAATGCGATTCCGGTTCCCATGGCGCTGGCGACGGGCGCGGTGCATCACGCGCTGATTCGCGCAGGCGAGCGTACCCGTGTTGGTCTCGCCGTGGAAGCCGGCGACTGCCGTGATCTGCATCATGGCGCTGTGCTGCTCGGCATGGGAGCAGGTGCGGTGTGCCCGTGGCTGGCGCTGGAAACGGCGCGCGCTGCCAATCCGGAAAAAGGCGAAGAGAACCTGCTGCACGCCTTTGATCTGGGCCTGGCCAAGATCATGTCCAAGATGGGCATCTCGGTGGTGGACAGCTACCGTGGAGCGCACCTCTTTGACTCACTCGGCCTCAGCCAGGAAGTGGTGGACAAGTGCTTCTTCGGAACACCTGCTCCGTTGGGCGGCATTGGCTTTACTGCGCTGGAGAGCCAGGTGCGCGACCTCTGGACTGCCAGCTTTAACGAGAATGGTGATGCGGCCAATGGCGAAGGTATCACCACCACGGGTATCACCACCACGGCGGTGAAAGACCTGCCTGATTACGGTTGGATCCGCTTTCGCAAGGCCGACAAGGCTGAGCCGCATGGCTGGCAGCCGCAGACCGTGCGCCTGCTGCAAACCGTGGTAGGCACTGCACGCGGAGCATCTGTTCCCGTTGCGGAAGCAGGACAGGCCTGGAGCGCCTTTGCCAGCATTGCGGTCGAAAAAGAGCCGTCGGTGCTGCGCGACCTGCTGGAAATCAAGCCCGCCGCGGCCCCGCTTGGCTTTGACCAGGTGGAGCCTTCGTCGAACTACTACAAGCGCTTTATTGCCAGTGCCATGTCGCTCGGCTCGCTCAGCCCGGAGGCGCACCAGACCATCACCGCTGCGATGAACATGCTTGGCGGACGATCGAATACGGGCGAGGGTGGGGAAGACCGCGCGGTTTATGACCCCAAGGGCGAAATCACTCTCACTGGCGTGAACTACCCTGCGCCGCTGCTCAACAACAAGATCAAGCAGGTAGCCTCGGCGCGCTTCGGCGTCACGGCGGAATACCTGATGAATGCTGAGGAGATTGAGATCAAGATCGCCCAGGGATCGAAACCAGGCGAAGGCGGCCAGCTTCCGGGACACAAAGTCACGGAGCTGATTGCGCGTCTGCGCCACGCGCAGCCCGGCATCCAGCTCATCAGTCCGACGCCGCACCACGACATTTATTCGATTGAAGACCTTGCGCAGCTCATTCACGATTTGCGCAGGGTCAATCCGAATGCGGCGATCGGCGTCAAGCTGGTCTCCGAACTCGGAGTAGGCACCGTCGCAGCTGGCGTGGCCAAGGCCTATGCCGATTACATCGTCATTGCGGGACACAACGGAGGCACGGGAGCTTCACCGCTTTCGAGCATCAAGTATGCGGGTAATCCGTGGGAGCTTGGTCTGGCTGAAGCGCAGCAGATCCTGATCCGGAACGGTCTGCGCGGACGGGTTCGCCTGCGTACCGACGGCGGCCTCCGCACGGCAAAAGATGTTCTCTACGCTGCAATGCTTGGCGCGGATGAATACGCCTTTGGCACCGCGGTACTCGTCGCGCTCGGTTGCGATATGGCCCGCCAATGCCATCTGAACACCTGCCCGACGGGGATCGCCACGCAGCGCCCTGACCTGCGCGCGAAGTTCCGCGGACGGGCTGAAAACCTGGTCAAGTTCTTTGAGGAACTGGCCCGCGACATTCAGTTCTGGCTGGCGAAGCTGGGCCTGCCCTCGCTCGAAGCGGCGATCGGCCGCACGGACCTGCTTGAACAGGTGCGTTACGATGGCGGCCTTGACCTGAAGCCGCTGCTGGCCGCTCCGGTCAACGATTCACCGCGTTCGTGGCAAGGCAAGCGCAATCTGCGCCCGCAGGAGCATCCGGAAATTGACGACGCCTGGGTCGCTCCGGCCGTCGCTGCCTACAAGGAAGGCAAGCCCTTTGAGGTCGAAGCCACCATCACCAATGAAAACCGCACCCTCGGTGCGCGCATCGCGGGTGAGCTGGCCCTGCTTCAGGACTACGGCGTCGAACCAAAGGCACCTGTGGCCTTCCGTCTTAAAGGAGTAGCTGGGCAGTCCTTCGGGGCCTTCGCTGTTTCCGGTATGACGCTTACCCTTGATGGGGTGGCCAATGACTTTGTGGGCAAGGGACTCTGCGGCGGAGAAATTATCCTTCGCGGACAGGGCCGTGCCGCGCTTGAAAGCGAGCGTCACGTCATTCTGGGCAACGTCGCGCTTTACGGCGCAACCAGCGGCAAGCTCTTTGCTGCCGGACGCGCAGGCGAGCGCTTCGCCGTCCGCAACTCCGGCGCTCTGGCCATCGTGGAAGGCGTGGGCGACCACGGCTGCGAGTACATGACCGGAGGCGTCGCCGTCATTCTGGGCAGCACCGGAATCAATTTCGGCGCCGGCATGACGGGTGGGCTGGCCTGGGTCTTTGATGAGGACGGGACTTTCCTCAAGGACGAGCGTTACCACAACGATTTCCTGCTGCCCGAGTCTTACGACGCTCTTTCAGCAGAAGCGCAGCAGAGCATTCGCGACCTGATTACGCTGCACGCTGAAAAGACGGGGAGTACCCGCGCCAAGCGTCTGCTCTCAGACTGGGACCGCTACAGCGGGCGCTTCATCCGCCTGACGCCGAAACTGTAAGCGTCAGCCCCATTCGGCACGACTGTTTTCTGGAAATGAAGGGTGTGACCTCTATAAAGGTCATGCCCTTTTTTATGGCCGGGTGCCCACGAGTCTCAACGAGACCTGGGATCAGCAGGATGCGGTGCTGTGAAAACAGTGAAGAGGTACGGACACTTAACCCAACATTGGGGGTCACAACCGCTTCAGGTAGGCCTTTGCCTCTTCGAGTTGAGGGAAAAGCCGCTCCTCCATCTGAAACTCGCGAGGATGCACGCAGCGCCTTCCGCCGCGCACCTTGACCGGATACTTCAGGTGCAGCATCTCGTGGTACATCAGGTATTCGATGGCGTAACGCGGTGTATTCTTCCGGTCAAAGACGCGGCTGACCATGATCGTGTTGTGCGCTGCATCATAATGACCGAGCAGCCGCTTGGCTTTGTGCTCGCTCCATGTCAGCACGGGGCGGCCCATCAGCCCGTGAAAGAAGCGCTGATTGAGCGATTCAAACACCTCTTCAAGGTCGTAGTATTCGCCTTTGGCGGTAGAGATTTTCTTGCGCCCGCGCATCTGGCGGATGCGTTCGGTCTGGCGCATGACATGCTCGCTTGAGGCATAGCGCCGGTAGCGCGTAGCGTGCACCGGGTTTATCGGCTTGCGGTAGAGCTTGGCCAGCAGGATATGCGCAATGGCCCGCAGCACTGGCTCCGGAGCGCCTTCGAGCAGGTCAGACAGATGGACCTTCAGGTGGCCTTCCCGCAGGCGGATGGTCGTATTCAGGCCGGCAAAGCGGTAGAAGCGCAGATGAATAGGAGGAATGGGAGCGCGCGGACGAAGGGCCCGGTACTCCTCATGGAACAGTTGCAGAACTTCTGGATGCACTCACCCAGAGCGTAGCACACGCTGCTGTGGAGGGTAACTGCCCCACTCAAGCCAAAACCGGCTTGAATGTGACACCTGTCATTCTGCCGAGGATGGCGCCGAAGGCGCGGCTGCACCATGCAATGGTTGCTGTTGGGTCATGCAGTGCAGAGCGCCCAGTCCCCAGATGAAGTCTCCGCAATGAATGCCAATGATTTCACGGTCAGGGAAAAGCTCTGCGAGAATGCCCAGGGCCTTGCGGTCATTGGGATCATTGAATGTGGGAACCAGGACCAGCCGGTTGGCGATGTAGAAGTTGCCATAGCTTGCCGGAAGCCGCTGGCCATCAAAAATGACGGGCGCAGGCATGGGCAGCTCGACAACGTGGAAAGGCTTGCCATCGAGATTGCGCGCCGACTTCAGGCAGTCAAGATTTTCCGCGAGCGGCAAATGGTTTTCGTCATCGCGGTTGTGCTCAACGACGGTGACGATAGTGTCTGCGTTCACGAAGCGGGTGATGTCGTCCACGTGACCGTGCGTGTCGTCTCCGGCGATGCCACGGTTGAGCCAGATGACCTGGTCTATTCCCAGGTAATCGTGGAAGACCTTCTCCAGTTGCTCACGGCTGATGCCGGGATTGCGCTGCTGGACTTCGCTCAACAGGCACTCTTTCGTGGTGATGAGCGTGCCCGCTCCATTAACGTCAATGGAGCCGCCTTCCAGCACGACGCGATGGTTGCCGATCATGGGCGTCCACTGCGGCAGATGGAGTTGCTTCGCAACATGGTCAGGAACCTGGTTGTCCAGCTGCCAGTTGTCGTACTTGGCCCAGGCATTGAACTTCCAGTTGGTAATGGCGAGCTGGCCTTCGGCGTTCCTGATGAAGATAGGGCCTGAATCACGCATCCATACGCGATTGGTAGGCCACGGATGGAAATGGGTCCGTGCGAGGTTGGCACCGGAGCGCGTGAGGACATTGCGAGCACGCTTTTCCGCCGCTGCATCATTGACGAGGATGTGTACGTCTTCCACGCGCGAGAGATGGCGCACAATGTCGGCATAGACCCACGGAATGGCCTGAAATTTTCCTGGCCAGTCTTCGGCGTTGTGCGGCCATGCAATCCATGTGGCAGCGTGTTCTGCCCATTCGGCGGGCATGCGGTATCCGTGTTCGCGTGGAGTCCCTGTTTGCGTCATAAGAGGTACGGCGCTTGCTGCGTTTATTTTTCCAGTCCGGAGTTATCGAGAAAGCGGTGCACGATGGGCGAGTAGGCATCAATGCGGCGGTCGCGCAGGAAAGGCCAGTTGCGGCGCACATCTTCCATGGCGTGAACGTCAATTTCGCCAATCAGAATTTCCTCTTTGTCGTGCGAGGCCTTGGCGATGATGCGACCGAAGGGATCGGCGATAAACGACCCACCCCAGAACTCCAGTCCCGGGCCTTCGACGCGGTTTCCGCGCACGTCGCCCTGCTCGTGACCAACGCGGTTGACCGCCCCGACGTACACGCCGTTCGCAATGGCATGGGCGCGCTGGATGGTCTGCCAGGCTTCATACTGCGCTGTGCCGAACTGCCCTTTCTCTGAAGGATGCCAGCCGATGGCTGTGGGATAGAAGAGCACGTTTGCGCCCTGAAGAGCGGTAATGCGTGCGCCTTCCGGGTACCACTGGTCCCAGCAGACGAGCGTGCCGATTTTGCCTACCGCTGTATCGAACGCTTTAAAGCCGAGATCGCCGGGAGTGAAGTAGAACTTTTCGTAATAGAGCGGATCGTCGGGGATGTGCATCTTGCGGTACAGGCCGCCGATGCTTCCATCTTTTTGCAGAATGACCGCGGTATTGTGGTACAGTCCCGGCGCGCGGCGCTCAAAGAGGGAAGCAACAATGATAACTTTCTCCTCGCGAGCAACGGTGCCAAGCCGTTCGGTGCTGGGGCCGGGAATGGGTTCGGCCAGATCGAAGAGATCATGGTCCTCGCGCTGACAGAAATACTGGGCGCGGAAAAGCTCAGGCAAGCAGACGACATTTGCGCCCATGCGGGCGGCTTCGCGGACGCGCTCCACAGCTTTGTCGAGGTTCGCGTCCGGGTCCGGCGAGCAGGACATCTGCACGAGTCCGATTTTGTAGTTCAAAGTGGATGGCATTTGGGTTCTCTAAAAACGTATACAGCAGCTTTGTTGCAGGACAGAGAAAAGGCGCAGGCACGTATCACCTGCGCCTCTCTTCCTGCTTCTATTCTATTCAAAGATGAGGATTGCCGCAGCTATGGTCGTTGTCCAGCGCCCATGCTTGTCACCAATTGCGGATTGCGTCACATTGGCGGTGCGGACAATTTTGTTGGAGATGCGATAGATTTCCTTCTTCTCGTCCCAGCTCTTGTCGGGGTCGAATTCGAGGTTGAGTGTGGTGGCGAGCATTTCTGCGGCCAACTCCTCGGCGTACTCGCCGGCCTGCTCCTCGGTCTCCCCAAAGCTGTGGTGCTCGCTTAAGTAACCGTACGTGTTACGGTCTGAGGGAATCGCGACGCCGATGCTTGATGCGATGAGGCGGTGCGGTTCGCGGGTTGAGTTTTCCGCTACTACGGCAAAGACCACTTCGCCGGGATACAGATATTTCAGCCCTTCTTTGCGGGGAATGAGCTTTGCCTGCGGCGGGAAGATGGATGACACCCGGACAAGGTTCTGCGCTGCGATGCCAGCATCGCGCAATGCCAGCTCAAATGAGGTGAGGCGTTCCTTGTGTTTGCCTACGCCTTTTGTAAAGAAAAGGCGCTTCGGAACCATGCTTTTGCCCAATTCCGCGACCTCCTGCGAGGATTTACTCTTGCCGGATGAAAATTAACACATTTTCTATCAGCCTGGGCCGGAAATTATGGCCGAAGCCCTATTTGTAGGATGCTGACGACAAACTAGTAAATTTCAGCGGTAATCTTCATGCTCAGGTCCACAGCAATGGCGGAGTGAGTGAGAGCACCGACTGAAATGTAGTCCACGCCCGTAACCGCGTATTTGCGGACGGTTTCGAGATTCATGCCGCCGGAAGCTTCGATGGGGATTTTGAGGCCGCGCTTGCGGACGATTCCGACGGCCTTCTTCACTTCGTCAGGAGTCATATTGTCGAGCAGCAGGGACTCAGCGCCATTGTCGAGCGCGATCTTCAGCTCGTCAAAGGTACGGACCTCGACGTCAATCGTTTGGCCGGGCTGGCGCAGTTCATGCGCGCGCCTCAGGACCTTTTCAATGCCGCCGCCGAGCGAGATGTGGTTGTTCTTAATGAGAATGCCGTCGGAAAGATCGAGGCGATGGTTCTGTCCTCCGCCGCAACGGACTGCGTATTTGTCGAGAAGGCGCATACCGGGAACGGTCTTGCGCGTGTCGAGAATGCGGGCGCTGGTCCCGGCAATCGCGTCCACATACTGGCGCGTCAGCGTGGCGATGCCGCTCATGCGCTGCATCAGGTTCAGGATGACGCGCTCGCAGGAAAGGATGACGCTGGCCTGATGACGGATGACGGCCAGAGCGTGGCCTTTGGTGACACGAACGCCATCGAAGATTTCCGGATGATGAATGACCTCGAAGCGACCGTGGTCTCTTCTATCGAGGCGAGAAAAAATTTCAAGGAAACGGGAGATACAGCCCAGCCCTGCGACGACGCAGTCCTGCCTGGCGATGATGGTGGCTGAGGCACGAAGCGACGGCTCAATTGTAACTGCGGTGGTGACATCATGTGTGGCCTTGTCTTCCACCAGGGCCTGCTCAAGAATTGCTTCAATGCGTCTGCTTTTCCAGTCCATCACGCAAACTGCTCCAGTTTTTCGAGTGCGTCGAGTGTTTCCCGCCGCAGCATAGCAGCTTCTTCGGCCTGCTTTTTCAGGCCGGAAACGACCTTTTCCGGGGCCTTGGCCAGAAACGCTTCATTATCCAACTGGCGTTTTGCGTTGACCAACACTTTTTCGTATTGTTCGAGCTTTTTCTGTAGGCGCTCGCGCTCGGCGGCCACGTCTATCTGCTTTTCATAGGGCGTGCCCAACGTGAAGTTTACCGTTTTGCGGGTATTGGCTGGGCCGAGTTTCCACTCTGACGGAAAAGCGATGGAGGAGACGCGCGCAAGTTTTTCAATGATGTCGCGGTTGGATGCTGCGAGCCTCTGGACATCTTCGGATGCAGAGAGTTCGATGGCCACGAGTTCACGCTCGGGTACGTCCAGGTCTTTGCGCAGGGCGCGGGTGGTCACGATAAGGTCCTGCAGGATGGCCATGTCTTTCAGAAGGCCCGATTGGTACGTTGCTATGTTTGCCTGAGGATAGCTGCTCAAAGCGACGGACTTTGCGGGAGGCTTGCCATCGTATAGCGCATGCCAGAGCTCCTCTGTCAGGAAGGGCATGAACGGTGAGAGCAGGCGCAGGGATGCTTCAAAGACAGCAAGCAACGTTGTCAGGGCCGGTTTGCTGATTTGCTGGCTTGCGGGATCGCTGAAGTCCAGTCTCAGTTTTACGATTTCCAGATACCAGTCGCAGTAGTCGCCCCAGAAGAAGCCGTAGACAAGCCGCGCGGCGTCATCGAAGCGATAGTTTGCCAGCGCTTTGTTGACTTCCTCAGCTGTGGCGCTCAACTGGGAAGTAATCCAGCGGGCTTCGATAGGTGCGCTCGCAGAAACCTGCAATCCGGTTGGCAATTCGTTCGGGTGAATGCGAATCCCGGCTTCCGCGGCCTTGTCCACGTTCATGAAGATGAAGCGCGCGGCGTTCCATATCTTGTTGGCGAAGGCGCGATAGCCTTCTGTTCGGGCTTCGCTGAAGGCGATATCGGTACCGGGAGAGGCCATGGAGGCGAGCGTGAAGCGTACCGCATCGGTCCCGTACTTGCCGGCGATCTCGATGGGATCAATGACGTTGCCTTTGGTCTTGGACATCTTCTGGCGCTCGGCATCACGCACGAGTGCGTGGATGTAGACCTCGCGGAAGGGCACGGCGTCCTTCAGCTCGCGCTGTGAGCCGTCGGGCATGGGCACGTCGAGCATGAAGTGGCAGCCGAGCATGATCATGCGGGCCACCCAGAAGAAAAGAATGTCAAATCCCGTTACGAGCAACTGCGTGGGATAGAAGACGTCGAGGTCATGCGCAGGATTCGGCCATCCAAAGACAGAGCAGGGGAGCAGGCCGGAGGAAAACCATGTGTCGAGAACGTCGGTTTCCTGCTGCAATCCCGTGCTGCCGCAATGGGCGCACATGGCCGGTGTCTCGCGCGCCACGGTGATCTGCTGGCAGGTACGGCAGTGCCATGCGGGAATGCGGTGTCCCCACCACAGCTGGCGTGAAATGCACCAGTCATGAATGTTGCGCATCCATTCGAAATAAGTTTTGGCGTACTGTTCCGGCGTGAACCGGACATGGCCTTGCTCGACGGCGGCAATGGCCTTGTCAGCGAGCGGCTGAACCTTGATAAACCATTGTGTCGAGAGGCGCGGTTCCACAATCGTTTTGCAGCGGTCGCATTTGCCCACTGCATTGGTATGGTCTTTGGCGGCGCCCAGAAGTCCTTGCGCTTCAAGATCAGCCAGGATCCGTTTGCGCGCTTCGTATCGGTCCAGTCCCGAGTAGGCGCCGCCCTCGGCGGTGATGTGGGCTGTGTCATCCATCACGTTGATGAAAGGCAATCCGTGGCGCTGCCCGATGGCGAAATCATTCGGGTCATGCGCGGGTGTGATCTTCACCGCTCCGGTGCCGAACTCGGGGCTGACCCATTCATCGGTGATGACCGGAATCTTGCGCCCGATCAGCGGAAGACGAAGATGCTTGCCGTGCAGGTGCTGGTAGCGCTCGTCGTTTGGGTGGACAGCCACGGCCACGTCGCCCAGCATGGTCTCCGGACGGGTAGTGGCAATGGTCAGGAACTGGCCCGGCGCTTCCGCCACTGGATACCGTATTTCCCATAGCTTACCCTTCTGTTCTTCATGTACTACTTCAAGGTCGCTGATGGCTGTCTGGCAGCGCGGGCACCAGTTGACGATGTACGCTCCGCGATAGATAAGCCCCTGTTCGTAGAGGCGGACGAAGGCTTCCTTCACGGCGATGGACAGGTTGTCGTCCATGGTGAAGTATTCGCGCGACCAGTCCACGCTGGCGCCCAGGCGCTTCATCTGGTCGAGAATTGCACCCCCGTAGTGCTGTTTCCATTGCCAGACGCGCTCGACGAAGGCTTCACGGCCAAGCTGCTGGCGCGTCTTTCCTTCGGAGGCGAGCTGGCGCTCGACCATCATTTGCGTGGCAATACCAGCGTGATCGGTGCCGGGAAGCCAGAGCGTCGTGTCGCCCAGCATGCGATGCCAGCGGGTGAGGATGTCCATCTCCGTCTGGTTGAGCATGTGGCCCATGTGCAGGCGCCCGGTGACGTTGGGCGGAGGCAGCAGGATGGTAAACGGTGCACGGGCGGGAATGCCCTTAGGCGATGGCGTTTTAAAGAGGCGCTCGCGCACCCAATACTCGGCCCAGCGGTCTTCAATGGCAGTGGGATCGTAGGCTTTTGACAGATCGTGAGACATTTTGAGAGTTAACCTAATCTTTCACGATAAAGCATTGTGTTGGAATAACAAAGGCCGCCGGAGTGGGCGGCCTTTGCTGCTGTACTTGCCGGAGTTCAGAACGGGTTCAGCTTGCCTAGGCCCTTCTTCTTTTTCTTAGTAGAAGACTCTTTCCCGGTGTCCACCGGGACATTCTTTTTGCCCTTGGTTCCGGTCTTTACCTGCGCTTTGGACTGTTCGGCCGGGTTCACATCGTTGATCTGCTCAGGAGCGGCAGCAGGCTTGTCCACCGGAGGAAGTGGAGCATTCGCATTCGACGGGCCGACTGGCTTCAGGCCGTAATCAGCGCCGGAGTTGGCCGGAGCAGCGCCATTAGTCGGAGCAGCTTCGTTCCCGGTTCCGGCAGCAGGGGCCGCGGTATTCGGTGTTCCTGCGCTGGAATTTCCGTTCGGATTGATGACTTCGACACTGGTGGAGTTTCCACTGCTCGTTCCCGATGGGATGGCTTCCATCTCGACGGCTGCACCGCTGGAGGCACCAGCCGCAGGCGCGGTTCCTGAATTTGCGGGCAGCGATGGAGCCGCATTTGCACCCTGCGCGGGGGCGGGAATCGGCTGGCCTTTCGCCGCTGCGTTGAACATGGCCACAGTCGCTTCCCGTACCTGCGGAGCGGTGGTCTGCTGCGGGTCGGCCAGCGTTGGTTCGCCTACGCGTGCTGCGCGCACCGTGGATGGACCGGGTTTGACCAGCAGAATCGCGCGGTCTTTCAGATGGATGTTGGTGCGGCTGCCTTCTTCGGCTTCGCTCTCGGCCAGTTCCGCCTGAGTGGGTTCAGGGACAGGCCGGCCCATGGCAATCAGGCGGTCCTTTGCGTCCTCCACATGCGGCGCCATGGCATACCGTGTAACCACGCGGTCATAAGCGGCGGCAGCACGATCATTGTAGGCCTGTACCAGCTCTTCCTTCACTTTAGGGGGAAGGTTGAGCCGCTGGGTCATCTGCGCCTGCGTGACGTAAGCATCACCCAGGGTAATCAGCGTCTGGTCGCTTTTGCTGAAGAGGGGATAGGAGTCAGCTACGGTCTGTAATCGCGCGATGGAGGCGGTCCAGTTCTCGCGTGAAGCATAGAACTGCCCAATCTCAAACTGGCGCTGTGCCAGGACTTCCTGTACTTCGCGGAGGCGCTGCTTGGCGCGTGGCACCAGCGGAGAGTCAGGGAACTGCTGGAGCATGGTGCGGTATTCCTGCTCAGCGTGCATGGCGTTTTGTGGATCGCGGTCCGGTTTTTCCATCTGCTGGAAATAAATGTCGCCGACTTTCATCTGCGCTTCTGCAGCCTCAGGCGTGTTGGGGAAGAAGGTGATGAAGTCCTTGTATTCCTGTTCGGCCTGCGTCAGTGCAGCGGATCCGCCTTCCTTGTACCAGGTGTCGCCGATGGCGAGTTTGGCCCGCATGGCGTATTCGGTGTCAGGATAGGTGTTCAGGAGCGTCTGCAGGTCGAGGCGAGCGACGTCATACTTGCCCTTTTTGAGGGCCTTCATCGCTTTGTCAAAAAGTTCTTTGTCCGGCTGCTTGGAATTCACATTGGCCAGGGGATTCTGGCCCAGGTCCGTATGCTTCTTCTTTTTCTTGCTCAGTCCATGCGATGCGGGTACCAATGCCAGGCACAGGCAAACAGCGGACATTTGTGCAACGACGCGTTTCATAACACCTCAGATCCTAAACAGCGATTTCCGCGGCCCTTCGAGCGAGTTCAAGCAGTGCGCGGGCATTCTGCTCGGCTTTGCCATTCCCGAAAACGGCATTTCCGGCCACAAGCAGCTCGCCTCCATTTTCGACGATGGCGGGAATTGTATCGTGAGCCACGCCGCCATCTATTTCAATCCTATAACTCAGGCCCAGTTCCTGGCGAAGCCCACGCAGCTGGCGTAGCTTGGCCAGAGAATAGGGGATAAACTTCTGCCCGCCGAAGCCGGGATTTACGCTCATGACCAGGACGTGATGCACCATGCCGAGAACCGGCCGAAGCACGGAAACTTCTGTTGCCGGATTGATGACGACGGCTGGCTGCATTCCGTGCTGGGCGATCAGCTCCAGTGTACGGTGTAGATGCCGGCAGGCTTCGTAATGGACGCTGATCCAGTCTGCTCCGGCGTCAGCAAATGCCGGGATGTACTCGTCTGGATTTTCGATCATCAAGTGGCAGTCAAGCGGCAAATTTGTGGCTTTGCGAAGCGACTTGACCACCGGAGGCCCGAGCGTGATGTTGGGAACGAAGTGACCATCCATCACATCCACATGGATGACGCTGCCGCCGCCGCGCTCTGCCGCTGCGACCTCGTCGGCAAGGCGGGCAAAATCAGCCGAAAGTATGGAGGGAACCAGCTCAACCACGATAAGGCCAGTGTATCAAGTTTGGTGCAAATGGAAAGATTGCAACCTTGGGTTGGTATCCAATCTTTCGCGGAGATTGGTCCGGATTTCCTGGTCACGTCGTAGAATGCGTCATTGCGCTTGCGCCGCATTCGGTCAAACAGGGTGAACGTTGCCGCTGGACACCCATGATTTTTTCTGCTGGCCCAACTGCGGTGTGGTTTTCCAGTCGAATCCCGGATCTATTCGAGGCGCGGTGCGCGATTCCACTTATGATGTGTTTGTGGGTGTGTTGCTTGAACTCGACCAGCTTTCCATCTCATTCCATGCATGGAATTCGCGTCCGGTGGTAGACCGGCTAACGCTCAGGATTGGTTCCGGAGAAGTTCTGGGACTCGTGGGCGAATCGGGATCGGGAAAATCGGTCACGGCACTGGCTGTTCTGCGGCTGCTGGATGCTTCAGCGAAGGTGCAGGGCACGGTTCGTTTTGATGGCCGCGATCTGCTGGCGCTTTCGAATGAGGAAATGCGACGGCTGCGTGGGCGTGACATCTGCATGATCTTTCAGGAGCCGATGACTGCGCTCAATCCGGTGATGCCTGTAGGCGAGCAGATTGCTGAGGCGGTCCGGGCACATTATCCCGAGCGGAGCCGCAAAGATGTGCGGGAGGCGGTCATTGAGGCCATGCATGCGGTGGCGTTGCCGGAACCGGAGCGCCGCTTGCGGGACTATCCGCACCAGTTTTCCGGCGGCCAGCGCCAGCGCATCCTGATTGCCATGGCGATTGTGAACCGTCCGCGCCTGCTGATTGCCGATGAACCCACCACGGCACTGGATGTAACGGTGCAGGCCCAGACACTGGAGCTTCTGGGAAGTTTGCAGAAGCGCTATGGGCTTTCGATGCTTTTTATCTCGCATGATCTGGCTGTGGTTTCGCAGGTAGCGGACCGCGTGGCGGTCATGCGGAACGGCGTTCTGCTGGAAGAAGGTCCGAAGACGGCGATCTTTCTCTCTCCGCAACATGCGTATACGAGAAGCCTGCTGGGCGCGGTGCCTACGCTGCAAACGGATTTGTTCCGGCCGCTGACCACGCTGGCGGCGGGCGTGCCGGTCTCAGGCATGCTGCGCGAATACTCACCGGGACACTGGGTCCGCGGTTGAAGGCATCTATATTAGATTGGGAACCATGCGTGCGCTGATCCTTTCCGATATTCACGCCAATCTTGAAGCCCTGGAAGCAGTGCTGGCGGCGGCTCCGGCGCATGATGTGGTGTGGAACCTGGGAGATGTGGTTGGGTATGGCGCGAGTCCGAATGAAGTGATAGATCGTGTGCGCGCGCTGGGCAGTATGTTTGTGCGGGGAAATCACGACCGCGTTTGCAGCGGGCTTCCCGGGATTGATGATTTTAATCCGATTGCCGGACGCGCGGCCCGATGGACACAATGCGTTTTATCGGCTGAACATATTGCGTGGCTGCGCCAGCTGGCGACGGGACCGATGATGCCGGACGGGCTGCATGTGGCGTGCACGCATGGTTCTCCTCTGGATGAGGATGCATACATTTTGTCTATGCGCGATGCGTGGCAGCCGCTTGCAAAAGTACAGACGCGGATCAACTTCTTTGGGCATACGCATCTGCAGGGCGGGTTCGCCACCAATGGAGAAGAGTGGTTCAAGCTGGTGCCGGACTATGCCACGCATCATGAGGCGGAAGAGTATGAGATTCAGCTTCGCGATGGCGTGCGGTATTTGTTGAATCCAGGTTCAGTGGGGCAGCCCCGGGACGGGGACTGGCGTCCAGCATTTGCTCTGTATGATGACGCCCGGCGGACGGTAGGGTTTTATCGTGTGCCATACGACGTGAGGCTTGCGCAGATGCGGATTGTTCGTGCCGGGCTGCCAGACCGGCTGGCAACGCGACTACGCGATGGGCGGTGAGAGCAGGCAGGATGTGTCGCGTGAGGTTTTCAGGCATACTGAAAATACATGCAAGCCTTACATCCATTCAGACTTGCTCCTTATTTTCGGACCCGCATCTGGGGGTTCCACGACCTTTCACCATGGTTTGATTACAAAACTGAAGGCGAGCCGATTGGCGAAGTCTGGCTGACCGGAGAGATGTGCGCAGCAGACACTGGTCCGCTGAAGGGCCGGTCGCTAAAAGACATTACGGCTGCGTTCGGTGAAGCGTTGCTGGGCCAGGGACACGGCGGCGAAGAGTTTCCGCTGCTGATTAAAGTGCTTTTTCCGAAGGAAAAGCTGAGCGTGCAGGTGCATCCGGATGATGCCATGGCGCAGCGTTATGGCGAGCCGCGCGGGAAGACCGAATGCTGGTATGCGCTTGATGCCGAACCGGGCGCGCAAGTGGCGCTGGGGATCAAGCAGGGAGCGACTCCGGAGCAGGTGCAAAAGGCGATTGAGGAATCGCGCCTGGAAGAGCTGCTGAATCTTGTGCCTGTTCAGAAGGGCGACATGATTTTTGTAGACGCGGGAACAGTACACGCGATCTGGCCGGGGGCTGTGCTGCTTGAAACGCAGCAGACGAGCGACCTGACCTATCGCATGTATGATTATGGGCGCCTGCGCGAGCTGCACCTGGACAAGTCCTTTGAGGCGATGCGGTTGAAGACGCAGGCAGGGAAGATACTCCCGAAGAGCGTGAATGCTCATTCTGTGCTGATTGATCAAAAATACTTTCGCTTGGAGAAGTGGTCGCAGCAGCTTCCGTCAGGCGAGAACGCGGCCGCTAATGTCGTGCAGATGCTGTTTGTGGCGCAAGGCAGTTTGACCATCGAAGGAGATGGCTTCGAACCGTTTGCTGTGGAGCGCTGTCAGCTTGCTGTGATTCCGGCGGACGCGAAGGAGTGGTCGGTGAAGTCTCATGGCCCAGCTGAAGTGATGCGTATTCTGCCACAATCTGTCTGAACCTCTTACATACGGAGAAACATGCCCAAGTCAATTGATTTCAGGCCCATTATTCTGGCGGGCGGAAGCGGTACGCGCTTCTGGCCCCGGAGCCGCAAGGCGCGTGCCAAGCAGGTGCTCGCTCTGGATGGCGAACGCACTATGATTCAGCGCACAGTGGACCGGCTGCTGCCTCTGGCTAAACGCGAGGACTTCTGGGTTATTACGAATGACCTACTTTCACCGGCGATTTGTGAGCAGCTCGATCTGGTGCCGCAGGAGCACGTGGTCTGCGAACCGGCGGCACGCAACACTGCGCCTGCGGCAGGACTGTCCGCATTTCTGGTGGAGAGGGAAAATCCTGACGCCGTGCTGGGTATCTTTCCGGCGGACCACGTGATTGGGGATGAGGCTGCGTTTCTTGCTGTGCTGGAGCACGCGACGAAAATTGCAGCAGCAGGCGACAACATGGTTGTGCTCGGTGTTACGCCCACCCGGGCTGAAACTGGCTATGGCTACATTGAAACTGGCGAAGCCCTAGGGGATGGCTCTCTGCGCGTGCGCCGGTTTACAGAAAAGCCGAACCAGGAAAAGGCCGAGGAGTTTGTTGCGGCGGGGAATTACCACTGGAACAGCGGTATTTTTGTGTGGAGTGCGCGCACGCTGGCCAACGCGGTACGTGAGCATCTTCCGGAGACGGCGCCGTATCTTGAGCAGATAGCCGCTGCATACGGCACGGCAGGATTTCGTAAAACCTTTGAAGAACTTTACCCGAAGTGCGAAAACATCAGCGTGGACTATGCTGTGCTGGAACCGCGCTCGGCAAAGGGTGAGCACCATTCCAGTCTGTATTGCCTGCGCGCGAATTTTGGCTGGAACGATTTAGGCTCATGGGCGGCGCTTTATGAGCATCAGCTTGCGCAAGCGCAGTTTGTAGACCAGCACGAGAACGTTGCTGAAAGCGCTGGCAGTCTGCCGCTGGACGCGCATGGGAACTACGTGTACAGTCCGAAGAAATTTGTGGCGCTTGTGGGCGTGAAAGATCTGGTGGTGGTAGAGACCGATGATGCGATTCTGATTGCGAGCCGCGACCATTCGCAGGACGTGGGAAAAGTGGTGAAGCAGTTGGCGGCGGATGGAAAGAAAGAGTTGATCTGAGAGGCAAAACTGTTCGGGACTTAGACAATCGATATGGGAAATACAAACGTTATTAAATTTGGCACAGATGGCTGGCGTGGAGTTATTGCCTACGATTTTACCTTTGAAAATGTCAGGCTTGCTGCGGCGGCCACTGGGCATTACATCTTGTCGAAGAAGGACCCGGGCGAGGGTGTTTGCATTGGATACGATACACGGTTCGGATCGCAGGCCTTTGCGCAGGCGATGGCTGAGGTGCTCGCTTCTGCTGGCATACATGTGAAGCTTGCAGACCGGATTACGCCGACACCAGCGCTTTCATACGGAGTGCGTGCGCACTGTGCCGCCGGTGGCGTGATGATTACGTCGAGCCATAATCCGTACCAATGGAATGGAGTGAAATACAAGGCCTACTATGGTGGCTCGGGCAAGCCCTCAATTATCTCGGAGATTGAAGGCCATTTGGGGAAGCCGCTGCCGCGGGCCGCCGTTCCGGCAAAGATTGAGACGGTGGATTTCCAGACGCCCTACATTGAGGCCATCTCGAAATTTGCTGATCTGGATCTCATCAGCAAGTCCGGCCTGAAGTTTGCGGTGGACTGTATGTACGGTGCAGGGCGCGGAGTGCTGGCGGGTATCTTTACGAAGATTGGCGTGGATTTTGTAGAAATTCGCGCGCAGCATGACCCGCTGTTTCCTGGAATCAATCCGGAGCCGATAGAGCCGCATATTCGCGCATTGCAGGAAACGACCGTTCAGTATAAGTGCCATGCCGGGTTTGCCACGGATGGGGATGCGGACCGCATTGGCGCTGTGGATGAGAACGGAAATTTTGTGGATCCGCACAAGATTTTTGCTGTCATCCTGCAATGGCTGCTCGAACGCAAGAAGTGGCCCGGTGATGTGACCCGCGCCTTTAACACAACCAAGATGCTGGACCGCATCTGCGCGCGCTATGGACGCACTCTGCATGAGCATGGCATTGGTTTTAAGTATGTCTGCGATCTGATGCTGGAGAAAGACATCCTGATTGGTGGCGAGGAATCTGGTGGAATCGGCATTAAGCGGCACCTGCCGGAGCGCGATGGTCTGCTGAATGCACTGCTGCTGGCCAATGTGATGGCGGAAGAAGGGCGCACGCTCGGACAGCTTGTTGCCCGGCTGCAAGATACGTATGGCGAGCACCAGTATGGACGCATAGATCTGCACATTCACGATGACCTGAAAAATGCAACGATCGCAAAGGCCCGGGCGGGAGTGAAAGAGTTTGCCGGTATGCCTGTGGAACGCGTGGAGACGCTGGACGGCATCAAATTCTTTTTGAAGAACCCGGAAGCGGACGCGAAATCGAATGCTGCGGAAACGTGGCTGCTGTTACGCGCGTCCGGGACAGAGCCGCTGCTTCGGATTTATTCTGAGTCGTGCTCGAAGGAATCGGTGAACAAGGTGCTTGAAGCGGCGCGTGAATTTGCGCTGACCAGTTTGAAATAAACCAGGAACAAGTCGCAGAGAGAAGAGGAATACGATGGCTATGGAAACCAGGTCTGTCTCGCTGACGCAGCTCACTGCATGGCAAGCCCTCGAAACGCATTACCAGCAAATGCAGCATGTGCACCTGCGCAAGCTCTTTGCGGGCGACCCCAAACGCGGCGAGCGCTTCTCTCAGGAAGCGATTGGTATCTATCTCGACTATTCAAAGAACCGGATTACGGAGGAAACACTTCGGCTTTTGATTCAACTGGCCGAAGAGAGTGGGCTGCGCGAGCACATTGATTCCATGTTCCGGGGAGACAAGATCAATGTCACGGAAAACCGCGCCGTTTTGCACACGGCCCTGCGCGCCCCGAAAGATGCTGTGATCAATGTAGATGGAAAGAATGTTGTGCCTGAAGTGCATCAGGTCCTGGACCGCATGTCAGCCTTTGCTGACCGTGTGCGAAGCGGTGATTGGAAGGGTTTTACCGGCAAACGGATCAGGAACGTCATCAATGTTGGCATTGGCGGTTCTGACCTGGGCCCGGTGATGGCTTACGAAGCGCTGCGCCATTACAGCCAGCGTGATATGGTCTTCCGTTTTGTCTCGAATGTAGATGGGACGGACTTTGCTGAAGCAACGATTGATCTTGATCCGGAAGAGACGCTCTTCATCATCTCGTCAAAGACATTTACCACGCTTGAAACCATGACCAACGCCCAGACTGCGCGCGAGTGGGCGCTGAAGAAGCTGGGCGATGAGAAGGCGGTGGCAAAGCACTTTGTCGCGGTCTCGACGAATGCTGCTGAGGTCTCGAAATTTGGTATTGATACGGCCAATATGTTCGGCTTCTGGGACTGGGTCGGTGGGCGCTATTCGATGGATTCGGCCATTGGTCTTTCGACGATGATTGCCATCGGACCGGAGAACTTCAAGGCACTGCTTGCGGGATTCCATGAGATGGATGAGCATTTCCGAAATGCTCCGTTTGAGAAGAACCTGCCCGTGCTGATGGGACTGCTTACGGTGTGGTATGCAGATTTCTTCGGCGCGGAGACGGTGGCCGTCCTGCCGTATGACCAATACCTGAAGCGCTTTCCTGCATACCTGCAGCAACTCACCATGGAAAGCAATGGCAAGTCGGTTACACTGAGCGGCGCGCGGGTGAATTATCAAACGGGCCCGATTTTCTGGGGTGAGCCAGGCACCAACGGCCAGCACTCGTTTTATCAGCTTATTCATCAAGGAACCCACCTGATTCCGTGCGATTTTATCGGGTTTGCGAAACCGCTGAATCCGCTGGGGAACCACCATGACCTGCTGATGGCAAATGTTTTTGCCCAAAGCGAGGCGCTTGCTTTTGGCAAGACTCCTGAGCAGGTGAGGGCCGAGATCACTCCGGACTGGTTGGTGCCGCACCGCGTTTTTGAAGGCAATCGGCCGTCGAACACCCTTCTGCTGGAAAAGCTTACGCCTGAGGCACTGGGCAAGCTTGTGGCTCTGTATGAGCACAGCGTCTTTACGCAGGGTGTGATCTGGCAGATCAACTCGTTTGACCAGTGGGGCGTGGAGCTGGGCAAGGTGCTGGCAAAGAACATCATCTCGGAGCTCGAAGGCAAGGCGGATGGGAAGCACGACAGCTCGACCAGCACGCTGATTTCTCGTTACAGGAAGCTGAAGGGCTGATCCAGACATCAGCTCTTGATTGCGGGAGTATCCCCCTGGCATGTACCCGAGCCAGAAGACTCGATGCGGGTACTGACGGTCAAAGAGCCACGGGCACTTCCGCTGGAAGAAGCGCGATATCTGTGCTGTAGGGAGAGCGCATTCGCTCATCTGCCACTGTCGCAGCTGAAAAACAGGTAAGCTGGCAGGGCTGAAGAGGCACTGCTGCTGCCGCAAAAAACAAAACCTTCCTGAAAAGGGAAGTGTCAGGTATCTATCCGGTCTAAAGTGTCAGGTATCTCCCCTACCGTTCACGCATTTCGCATCAGAAAATGATGCCTGAGAGACACATTCACGAGTAGCCATACGAGCTGCTTCTCCGTAACTTTTTCTTCTCCAATGTGTTTTTACCAATGACGCGGAAATGGGCATACGTCTATCCAGAAGAAAGCAACGATGCTCAGCGTCGGTTAAGGTTGTTGCGATGAAGAAGTTACAGGTTTGGGCTTTCGCTCTGGTCTTTGGTTTTGGTGCGTCCAGCGCGCCTTTTTCTGTTCCGGCGGCACAGGCGCAGGCGGCCCGGTCTGACGCTGATATTCAGTCGGATGTGTCGCGTGCGCTGGCCAACTCTCCTCAGCTTCAGGGGCAGAACATCACCGTCGCCACCATTGATGGCGATGTGACGATTTCCGGGACTGTGCGCGATCAGGCGTCGAAGCAACTGGCTGAAGAGCTTGTGTCCAAACTGAACGGCGTGCGTTCGGTTGCGAACAATCTCGTTGTCGGCAGCGCTTCTCCTGCGGCTGAGCAGCAGCAGCAAGAGCAGGTGCCACCGCCTCCGCCATACAACCAGGGCGTATCGCAGCCGGACCAGGCCGAAAACAGTAGAAGCTATTCTCCAGGACAGCAGAGCTCGAGTCCGGTTACGATTCCGGCAGGAACGCTCCTGACCGTACGCACCAGTGAACCACTGGATGCACGCAGATTGCAGATTGGTTCGATGTTTCAGGCGACGGTAGCCAATGATATTTATTCCGGCAATGTGCTGGCGATTCCGCGCGGTGCTGTGGTGACCGGGCAGGTCGTAAACGTGAAGAAGTCTGGTGAGCTGGCCGGAAAATCCGGATTGCAATTGCAGATTACGCAGCTTCAGCTTGGCGGTCAGGCATATCCGCTGATGACCGATGCGTGGAAGGCCGATGCTCCAAACAAGGCCGGATACTCAGCGGGCAATGCATCTGGCGGGGCCATGCTCGGCGCAGTCATTGGCGCAATTGCAGGTGGTGGTCCGGGAGCGGCCATTGGCGCCGTTGCGGGCGGAACGACAGGGCTGGCAGCGTCGGCAGCCACGAAAGGCCCGCAGGTGGTGATTCCGCCAGAAGCATTGCTGGACTTCCATCTGGCAAACCCGGTGACGGTCACGCCTGTTTCGTATCAGGAAGCGCAGCGTCTGGCAGCTTCGGCGCCGGTTCCGCGCCGGCCAAGACTGGTGCGCCGTCCGGTGTATGTTGCTGTGCCTTATCCTTACCCGTACTACTACCCGTATCCGTACTATTATGGGCCAAGGTTTTATTATCGCGGCTGGTGACATTGGGGGTTCATCAAGCTTCGATATTCTTGCAGAAGTATGTTCACTGAAAGGTACCGAATGCTGATCGCTTTTCTCCCTTCTGTGATGCTGTCGTTTTCCGCACAGGCACAGGTGAAAACACCTCCACCGTGTCATGTTCTAACGGAATCTCAGGTGCAACAGCCGCTCACGCTGCATGAGGGCTGCTATGACGTCCACCAGTACCTCACCATCAAGGCTCCGGTTACCGTCGAGCCAGGCGTTACCGTCTATTTTGCTGAGATTTCGACCTTTTCCGTGGACGAAGGCGGCTCGCTCAACGCCGTCGGGACACAGGAGAAGCCGATTGTATTTCGCGCGAAGGGAAACCAAGTTCCCGGTTTCTGGTATGGAGTTCAGTTCCGGACGAACAGTCCGAGAACTGTTTGAGCTGGGTCACAGTGTCCGATGCGAATTCGGATGCAGACCCTGAGAGCGGCGCTGTCGAGGTAGGCGTTGGTGCGCGGCTGGCGATGGACCACTCCACGGTCCAGTATGCCAAGGGCAACGGCTTGTTCGTTAACCAGAACGTGCCGCTCAGCGAATTTGCCCAGAACCACTTTGAACAGGACGATACTCCGATCAGCATTAAGGCCAGCGATATCGGAGCGCTGGACACGGGCACGACATTTGCCGGCAATAAGAACAATTGGGTGTTGGTCCACTCGAATGATGCCGATTTGCCGCGCAGCAACAAATCGCATCGCTTTGCGATGCGGGTCCTTTGACTTCGCTCCCTTTGCTCAGGATGGCTCATCACAAAATGCACAGAAACAAGGATGACGGCTGAGAAATGCGCAAAATACAAGGATGGGATTGCTACACTTGAATTGAGCGGTATATTCCATGATTCAAACACTCTTTGGCAGCCTGAAAGAGGCTGAAGAACCCGAAAAGAAAAGTATATTCGACCGCATGAAGCAGGCAGTCACGCGCACGCGCGAAAGCCTGAGCGAGCGGATTGAAAGCGTCATGGCAATGACGCGCGAGGTAGACGAGTCGGCACTGGAAGATTTGGAGATGAGCCTGCTGGCTTCCGATCTTGGCGTGACCACCACGAATGAAATTCTTGAGAACCTGCGCGAGCGCGCCAAGCGCCAGCAGATTCGCGACGGCGCAGAGTTGAAGTCCCTGCTTAAAGAGCAGATCAGAGGCATTCTGGATGAGCAGCAACGGCCTGCTCCTTTTGTGCCATCTCCTCCGGCGGTGATTATGATGGTGGGCGTGAACGCCACCGGCAAAACCACAACAAGCGGTAAGCTGGCTGCGTATTATCGCAGGCAGGGGAAGACTGTGCTGCTGTGTGCGGCGGACACCTTCCGCGCTGCGGCGATCGAACAACTCGAGGTCTGGAGCCAGCGTAGTGGGGTAGAGATGGTCAAAGGCCGTCAGGGAGGCGACCCCTCGGCAGTGCTGTTCGACTCGCTGCAGGCGGCGAAGGCCCGTGCCAATGATGTACTGATTGTGGATACGGCAGGCCGCCTGCATACCAAGGGCGGTCTGATGTCAGAGCTGGACAAAATGCGGCGTACTACGCAGCGCATTATTCCGGATGCTCCGCATGAGGTGCTGTTGGTAATGGATGCGACAACTGGCCAGAACGGTTTGCAGCAGGCACGGCTGTTTACCGAGTCGGCTGGTGTAACGGGCATTGTGCTTACGAAGCTGGACGGCACAGCAAAAGGCGGCATTGCGGTTGCGATTGCGCGTGAGCTGAAGCTGCCGGTGCGCTATGTAGGCGTGGGCGAAAAGCTGGAAGACATTCTTCCGTTTGACAGCGGCGCGTTTGTGGATTCGCTGCTTGGCGTGTGATCTCGATGCAGGAAGACATTTGCTGGATGAGGCGCGCGCTGGATCTGGCGCAGCAATCGGTTGGAGTGTCGTCACCCAATCCTGCTGTTGGATGTGTTCTGGTGCAACGCGACGGAACCGTTGCTGGCGAGGGTTTTCATATCTATGACGAGCTGGACCACGCCGAAATTGTGGCATTGAAACAGGCTGCTGAGAAGGCGCGGGGAGCGACTGCTTACGTCACCCTGGAGCCTTGCCCGCATCAGGGGCGCACAGGGCCATGCGCAGACGCTCTGATTCGTGCAGGTGTTGCACGCGTTGTGGTTGCGACGGGCGATCCGAATCCTGCGGTCAACGGACAGGGAATTGAAAAACTGCGTGCAGCGGGAATTTCAGTAGATGTTGGTGTGCTGTGTGATGACGCGCGTGCGATGAATGATGGTTTTGCGAAGCACATTCGCACCGGGCTGCCATTTGTCACGCTCAAGGCCGGAGTTTCACTGGATGGGCGGATTGCGCCTGCGCCGGGAAGTGTAGGAGCAAGGAAGCCTTACTACATTACGAGTGAGGCTTCGCGTGCTGTTGTTCAGCAGATGCGGCACGCTTCAGATGCGATCATGACTGGCGTTGGAACTGTGCTGGCGGATGATCCTCTGCTTACGGACAGAAGTGGTTTGCCGCGGCGCCGGCCATTGCAGCGTGTGGTGCTGGATTCCACCTTGCGGCTGCCGACCTTCTCAAAACTTGTAGAGACGGCGAAAGAGGACTTGCTGGTGTTTTGTACAGACGCAGCTTCTGATGAAAAACAGCATGTGCTTGAAGACAGCGGTGTTCGAGTGGAGCGGGTTGCAGAGAAAAACGGGCGTGTTTCTCTTAGCGCTGTGCTTGAGCGATTGGGGCAGATGCGCATCCTAAACTTGCTGCTGGAAGGCGGGGCACACCTGAACAGCGCTGCGATCCATGACAATGCTGTGGATAAGCTCAGCCTTTTCTATGCTCCTGTTGTTATCGGCGACGAAGGAGTGCCTATATTTATAGAGAATGTGCGAATCCGGGAAGCACTGCAGCGCATCACGTGGAAAGCGATAGAAAGCGATTTTCGATTTGAAGCATATCTTCAAAACCCGTGGCACCAGGAGCAGCTATGTTTACCGGGCTGATTGAAACGACAGGAACGATTCTGAGTGTAGAAGACCGCGCGGGCACAAAGCGCATTGCCATCTCAGCGCCGGGGATTGCGGAGCGCCTGCGCACGGGCGATTCAGTAGCTGTAAGCGGTGTATGCCTGACGGCGCTGGATATTTCTGTAGAACCTCCGCTGTTCCATGCGGACCTTGCGGCGGAGACCGTGGCCCGCACTTCGCTTGCACAGCTCAAAGCAGGTGCTGTAGTGAATCTTGAGCTACCCACGCCGGCGGGCACTCCGTTGGGCGGACATGTGGTGCAGGGGCATGTGGATGCGACGGGGACCGTCCTGTCTCTGGAGCCCGTTGCGGCTGAAGCTGATGTGGCGACGACTGACTGGTGGCTGCGGGTTTCTGTTCCAGAAAACGTGGCCCGCTATGTGATTGAAAAAGGCTCCATTGCGATTGAGGGCATTAGCCTGACGGTCGCGAAGTTTGATGGCAAAACGGTGACCATTGCCATCATTCCACATACGTATGCGCACACCAATCTGTATACGCTTTCGCCGGGGGTGCCGGTGAATCTGGAAGCCGATGTGATGCTCAGGTTTTTTGAGCAGCGCCAGCAGAAAAAGGAAGCAGAATTTGAGCTCACACTTGAGTATCTGATTGCGAACGGCTATTGATGGCGTGGCGCACAGTGTAGACTCAAGATGTGCAGGTGCAAGGTCCTTGGGGTCTTGTTAAACGAGGCCGATAGGAAATCGGCACTGTCCCGCAGCGATGTGAGCGTCGAGAAGGGGCTGCCGGGAAAGCTGAAACAGTGGCTGAGCTTTGCGCAGCAAAAGCTGGAAGAGACGCGCTGGATTGCTGGCAGGCCGCATTTCCTGAAAATCTTTGCTGAAAGACGCCGCTGAAGAATATGTATGCTGCTGTGTTAGCTCTGCGGGCGAGGCAGTAATTGTTCGTCCGGTTTCTGAGAGCAGGAAGAAGCGGTAGACTCAACCGTGATGCCATCTGCGACTGCAACCAAAGCTCCGGTCTTCCTGCTCGATTCCATGTCCTTCATTTTCCGCGCGTATCACGCGATGCAGCGGCAGAGACCTATGTCCACCCGCACGGGAGTACCGACAGCGGCGACCTATGTCTTTGTAAATATGATCAATAAGCTGCGGCGGGATTTTCAGCCGGAGTATCTTGCTGCGATTTTTGACCCGAGCACGCCAGTGTTTCGGGATGAGCGCGCAAAGGCCATGGGTACCATTCGCAAGTTCAACATCAAAACGCAGAGCTTTGATGAAGTGGACTATGCAGGGTACAAGGCCAACCGCACAGAAATGCCCCCGGATCTTTTGCAGCAGTTGCCGTACATCCGGCGGTCGCTGGAGGCGTTTCACATTCCCATTTTGCTGGCTGAGGGATTTGAAGCAGATGATGTGATTGGCACACTGGCCCATAAGGCAGCGAAGGAAGGTCATCCGGTCTATATCGTTTCGAATGACAAGGACATGCTTCAGCTTGTGAATGACCGGGTGAAGGTGCTGAATCCGGTCAAGGACAATTTGATACTCGATCGCGCGAAGGTGGAAGAGACTCTGGGCGTGCCTCCGGAAAAAGTGATTGACGTGATGGCGTTGCGCGGCGACACGATTGACAATATTCCCGGCGCTCCTGGAATTGGCGACAAAGGTTCGGTTGAACTGATTCAACAATTTGGAAGCCTTGAAGCAGCCCTGGAACGCGCGGCAGAAGTAAAGCGCAAGACGTATCGCGAGTCACTTGAAAACAATCGCGAGACGATCCTGCTGAGCAAAGAGCTGGTGACGATCCATTGCGAAGTGCCGCTGGAATTAAATCTGGATGAGATGCGCACGCAGGCCCCGGACGTAAATGCATGCCGGCAGCTTTTCAGCGAGCTGGAATTTACGACGCTGCTGAAAGAGCTTGCTCCGACGGTACCGGACAAAGAGGTAGAGCATGTGCTGCAGCCCACTCCAGAGCAGATCGACGAGTTTATTGCGAAGGCGCGCCAGAATGGGTTTGCGCTGGCGCTGCCAGAGTCGGAAATTGCGGCCATTGCGGAGCAGACAAGCGAACAGGAAGCGGAATCGGCGGTAGAGCGTGAGCCGGAGTTAAAGACGATGTCCCTGCTGGACATTGCAGGGCAGGCAGAATGTTCTTCGCCTGGGAAAGAGGAATGCTTTATCGCAGTGAGTGCAAAAGCGGGCCGTGCTCTGCTGGTTCCATTGGATACAGTGAAGGCACTACTGGAAGATGCGATGGTCATCAAGAGAGTGCATGATTTGAAGGGGGCGATGCGCGCTCTAGAGACACATGGTGTTACACTGCGCGGTGCGCAGGACGACCTGATGCTCTATTCATATCTGGTGAATCCAACGCATATGTCGCACCGGCTGAGTGACATTGCGGCGCGCTTCAGCAATCATCCACTGCAAGAATCAGGAGAAAAGCAACTCACGGAAGCTGCGCACACTGTTCAGGCGCTTACACCAGTGCTGCGAGAAGAAGTTAATGCGTTGCAGACGGGGGAGGTCTACAAGACGATTGATCTTCCGCTTGCCCCCATTTTGTTACGCATGGAAAAGGCCGGAGTGCGGATTGACTCCGGGGTATTAAGAGAACTGGGCGAGCGCCTGTCGGTGGAGATCCACCGAGTAGGCGAAGAGATTTATCAGCGGTCGGGTCATCGGTTCAACATCAATTCTCCGAAGCAACTTGGGGATGTGCTTTTTAACAAGATGGGGCTGCCGAAGCCGCTGAAGTATGGCAAAGGGAAGGTGGTCTCTACGGCACAGGATGTGCTGGAGGAGTTGGCCGAGCACAATGAGGTCCCGCGACTAGTGCTGGAGTATCGCCAGCTTGCAAAGCTGAAGTCCAACTATGTGGACACTTTGCCGCTGCTGGCCGACAGCGAAGGGCGAGTGCATACCACGTTCAATCAGGTGGGCACGGCCACGGGGAGGCTTTCCTCTACCAATCCAAATCTGCAGAACATTCCAATTAAAACAGAGCTGGGGCGAGAGATTCGCGCGGCGTTTATTGCGTCGCCTGGGCACGTGTTGCTCTCAGCGGATTATTCGCAAATTGAATTGCGGCTGATGGCGCACTTCTCTGAAGATCCGCTGCTGGTAAAGGCATATCAGACAGGTGAGGACATTCATACCCTGACAGCGTCTGAAGTGTTTGGTGTCCCCGCGGACAAAATGACGAAGGAAATACGCAATCGGGCCAAGGCGGTGAACTTCGGGATTGTTTATGGCATTTCGCCGTTTGGACTGGCGCAACAGCTTGGGATTGATCAGCACGAAGCGCGGCTCTATATCGAAACATACTTTGCGCGCTATCAGGGTGTGCGGTCTTACATTGATCGAATGCTTGAAGAGGTACGCCGTGAGCAGCGCGTTCGCACGTTGTTTGGGCGAGTGCGGCCCATCCCGGACATTCAGAGCCGCAACGCCAATCTGCGCGGTTTTGCGGAACGTACTGCCATCAATACTCCTTTGCAGGGTACGGCAGCTGATCTGATCAAGTTGGCAATGATTCGCATTGATCGCAAACTGGCTGAACGGAAGCTGAAGACAGTCATGACACTTCAAGTGCATGACGAGCTTCTGTTCGATGTGCCCGAGGTTGAAACTGATGAGGTGCTAGCGCTCGTGAAGCATGAGATGGAGCATGTGATTGAAATGAAGGTGCCGATTGTTGCCGAGTGCGGTGCTGGGGCAAACTGGCGGGATTTGAAATAGCTGCATGATTTAAAGATGGATATTCCGTCCATTGTGCTCGTGGTTGTTGGGTTGCATGGCAGCGCTTGAAGTTACGACAACTGCCGCCTGAGAATCTCGCGGACTTCTTCGTCGGTGGTCTGGGAGAAGTCCTGATAGAAGAAGCCTACTGCCGGGAAATAATCCGCTGTTTTGATGAATACGACCTCGTGAGCCACTAATGATAAATCACGTATGGCATGAGGCGGAGCAACGGGCACAGCGACAACGACCTTTTTCGCCCCTGCTGCGTGCAGGACAGAGATTGCGGCCATCATGCTGGCCCCGGTTGCTACGCCATCGTCCACGGCTATCACGATTTTGTCCCGTATTGTGATCTGCGGGCGAAGGTCCGCATAGAGATGTTCGCGCCGGTGCAGCTCTGCTTCTTCTCTCGAGATGATTTCCGCCACCTGTTGTTCAGTCAACGCCATGTGCCTTATCAGGTCATGATCGAGGACACGGATTCCGCCACTAGCAATTGCGCCCAACGCGAGTTCCGGCTGGCCGGGAGCGCCTAGTTTCCGCACCAGCAGAACGTCCAAAGGGGCATTCAATTTTTGCGCAATTTCGGAGGCGACCGGTACGCCTCCGCGAAGCAGGCCGGCGACCAGAACATCGTCTCTATTAGCATACTGGCGCAGGCGTTCGGCGAGGCGTCGCCCTGCATCGCGTCTATTCTGAAATGGTTCCACGTGGTTTAGGATGCGCGAAAACGCACTCGACGGCATCTTCAGTCCCTCTTAATCTAAGAAGAGGCAGACTGGAATGCAATGCGCGTACTTCTGGTGGAAGACGAAAAGCGGATCGCGGAAAATGTAGCCACAGCTTTGCGCGATGGGCCTGGCTTTGCTGTTGACATTGCCGAAGATGGCGAAGTCGGGCTGTACATGGCGAAAGACACGTGCTATGACCTTGTCATTCTGGACCTGATGCTGCCGAAGCTCGACGGACTTTCCCTTTTGAAGAAACTGCGGGCGTCGAACAGCAACAGCCCCGTGCTGGTGCTTACGGCGCGAGATGAAAAACGATCTGTGATTGATTTGCTGGATGCCGGTGCGGACGATTACCTGAGCAAGCCTTTTGATTTAGGAGAGTTGCTTGCGCGTGCCAAGGCGCTTGTGCGGCGGGGCAAAGGAGCTGCACATCCTGTATTTACGGTTGGAGACATCGAGGTGAACACGTTGGAGCAATCTGTGCGGCGCGCAGGGCGGATTATAGACCTGTCTCCGATGGAATACCGCATTCTTGAATACCTTATTCACCGGCCTCGAGTCGTGGTTTCAAAGCGTGAATTGCTGGAGCACCTCTACGACTATAACTGGGAGCACCATTCCAACGTGATTGAGGCCCATGTCTCAAACCTTCGGAAGAAGCTCGATGCTGATTTGCGCCAGCCGAGCATTGAGACGTTACGTGGCCGCGGTTACCGTCTCGCCATAGCATGAAGCCCTATTCGATTACCCGGAGATTGATCACAACAGTTTTGCTGGTGGAACTGGTTTCTACACTATGCGTAACAGGAATGGCCTGGTTTTATGAACGGCACAGCCACTTTCGCGCATTTGACGTGATGTTGCATGGACGGGCTGATTCGCTGTTAGGTTCTGTGCAGGACGCTGATGATGCCGCGGACAACGTGATGCTGGACCAGAAGGACCTGAGCGTGCCGCCTGAGGACATTTACGAGGTGCGCGATGAAAAAGGCCGCGTGCTGGGACGATCCTCAAACTGGGATGGCGCCTCGGAGCAGATGCTGTCATCACGGAGCGACAGCATGTTCTCCCTCGCGATTCACGGCAGAGACTACCGGGCGCTGATTCTGCATGGACTCCGAAGTGTAGACCCAAATGAATCGAGTGGCGGAGTTCTTCATCACGTCACAGTTATTTACGGATCGCCTACGAAGCATGTGTGGCATGCGGTGATTGATACGGTGCAGTTTTACGCCATCTCGAGCCTAGCGTTGCTTGCAATTACCGGAACTGTGATGGCGTGGTTGCTGAATCGTGGACTTGCGCCGCTGCATGAACTGGCTGCAGAGGCCTCCAGTGTGTCTGTCAATTCGTGGAAATTCACGCCATCTGAGCGGGCAAAGGCCACCAGAGAGCTTTTTCCGCTGGTGCAGGCACTGGAGGCAGCATTGCAGCGGTTGGAACACTCTTTCAGGCAGCAGAGGCGTTTCATCAGCGATTCCGGGCACGAACTGAAGACGGGGGTTGCAGTTGTGAAGTCTTCACTTCAGCTACTCGGCATGAAGCCGCGCAGTGCGGAGGAATACCAGGCAGGACTTGCACGCTGTGAGGCCGACTGTGAGCGGATGGAAGAGATTGTTGGCAGAATGCTTACCCTGGCACGTGTCGAAGCTTCTGTGGAGAAGCATACTTCTGCAACGACCGATGTGAGCCAGACGATTTGTGAGGTACAGGAACAGCTTCAGCCTATCGCTGGCCTTCGTGGCATTCGTGTTGAGCGGTCGGTATCCGACACTTTGGCGGCGCGCGTGGCTAAGCAGGAATGTAGTTTACTTTTCTCGAATCTGCTGCTGAATGCCCTACAGCACAGTGCGGCAGGCACGACTGTGACGATCCGCGGGCGGTCGGAAAACGGACATGCTGAGGTACAGATTTCTGATCAAGGGGACGGCATTCCACCGGAGGCACTTCCACATGTTTTCGAGCCGTTTTATCGCGGCGACCCATCGCGCAACCGTAATACTGGAGGCACGGGACTTGGGCTTTCGATCTGTAAGGCAATCGTGGACGCGGCCGGTGGGGCAATCTTGATTGAGAGCGAGCCTGGCACAGGGACAACGGTGACGGTTCAACTGCCGATGGCTGTTTCGATGCGGAACCCTGGATGAATCTGGTCTTACGAGCAGACCGAAATTCCGCACTTGTTATCAGGCATGCTCTTCTCTGGTCCGCGTAAGGAAGTAGTACACCACCGGCGTGACAACCAGGCTCAACACCATCGAGATGCACAGGCCTCCAATCACGGCGATTGCCAGAGGCTGAAGCATCTGCGAGCCGGAGCCAATGGCAAAGGCCAGCGGAAACATTCCGCATACTGCTGCGATGGCAGTCATCAGAATGGGGCGTAGTCTGCGCTGCGCCGCATGTACCATGGCTTCGCGCGCAGATGCTCCTTTAGCGCGGAACTTTTCATCCGCGTCGAGCAGAAGGATTCCGTTCTTGGCAACAATGCCGATGACCATAATGAGTCCCATAAAGGACGCGACGTTGAAGGTGGTTCCAGTGATGAGCAGAGCGATAATAACACCGGAGATGGAGAGGACGGAGGAGGACAGGATCGCAAGGGGTGCAGCGAAGTTGCGGAATTCCGTCAACAGGACACCAAAAACCAGCGCGAGGGCGAGCAACAGCACGCGCATGAGGTCATGGAAGGACTTCTGCTGCTCCTCATAAGTGCCACCATATGTGATGCGAACATTGGGCGGCAGATGAAGGCCGGCAACGGCGTGCTGCACTTGTGCCATTGCGGTGCCCAGGTCGGAACCCTCCAGTCGGCCGGTAACCACAATCATTTGCTGAAGATTTTCTCTGCGAATCTCGTTTTGCGGAGGCAATTGCTGGATCTGCGCCAGAGAGCCGAGTGTTGCTGTGCGGCCAGTGCTGCTGTTAAAGACCGTGTTCTCAATGGATTCAAGCGAAGCACGCGATGCGTCGTCCAGGCGCACGCGAATGGTATAGGGCCGGTTGTTGGCTATCAGCGGGTTTGTGGTCGGGATTCCATCGAGGATACTGGTTGCATCCTGAGAAACTTCCTGGGGGGTAAAGCCGAGTCGCGCGGCGACGATGGAGTCCACCTGGAAGTTCGTGGCTGGGCCGCTGATGGTATTTTCGACTCCATTTTTAACGTCTACCACTCCCGGGATCTTACTGATGGTGTCGCCAATGCGCTCGCCGAGCTGGTTGAGTAAATTCTGGTCGTTGGCAAAAATTTTGATCTGGATTGGCTCGGGGGCATTTGAGAGGTCGCCGATCATGTCCTGGAGGACCTGGGTGAATTCGACGTCTAGCTCAGGCTCAGTGGTCTTGATCTTCTGGCGAACATCGTCCATGACCTCATCAATGCCGCGGTCGCGGTCTTTTTTGAGCTTAACGGTGATGTCTCCGGTGTTTGCTTCTGTGACTGCGGCCAAGCCCATCTGCAAACCGGTGCGGCGGGAGATGCTTTCTACTTCAGGAGTAGACATTAAAATGCGCTCGACATGATTGAGCACGCGGTTTGTTTCCGACAAAGAACTACCTGCGGGCATGATGTAGTCGAGGATGAAGCCACCTTCGTCCATTTCCGGGAGCATGTCTGAGCCGAGAGAACGGTAAGCGAAAAAAGTGCCGAGAACCAGAATTGCGCATCCTGCGGTGAGCAGCAGGGGCTTTGCCAAAGACCATTCCAGTGTGCCGCTATGCCAATCCATGATGCGGCAAAGGAGCCGTCCAGGCCCGGTGTGTTTTGTCTCATGCCGTTCGCGCAGGAGGGCAAGTCCGAGGCCCGGGGTCCAGGTGAGTGCCAGCATCAGCGAGGTCAATAGCGCCGCGGTCATAGTGACGGCGAGAGCGCGGAAGAAGCTTCCGGTGACGCCGGAAACAGCGATCAGTGGCAGGAAGACAACGACAGGCGTAATAGTCGAGCCAATTAGTGGCTTGGTTATTTCTGCGAAGGCTTTGCGTACGGCTTCAGTGCGCGATTCTCCGGAGTCGCGGTGCAGGACGATGTTTTCAACAACGACAATGGCATCATCAATGACAAGGCCGATCGCGGCGGCGAGTCCGCCCAGCGTCATCAGGTTGAAGCTTTCACCAATGAGCCAAAGGAAGACAATTGTGATTGCAACAGTTACAGGAATGACCAGCCCGGCGATGAGGGATGATGTCCAATCGCGCAGAAACAGAAACAGGATGATACAGGCAAGCAACAGGCCGATGAGGATTGCATCGCGCACACTACCGATGCTTTCGCGCACCAGTTCTGACTGGTCGTAGAACGGTTCCAGCTTTACGCCAGGTGGGAGTTTTGTCCGAAGCTGCTGAATTTCAGCGGCAACACCATTTGCGACAGCCACGGTGTTGCTGGATGGCTGACGCGCGATATTCAGCAACACGGCGGGCTTTCCATTTGCTGTTACGACAGTGTAGACGGGCATGGTCGCCGGCTGTACCTGGGCCACATCAGCTACGCGGACGGGGGCACCTCCGGGAGTGGTCTTGATGACAAGCTGGCTTAACTCTGCAGCGTTGTGGACCTGAGCGCCAACCGTGCCAAGGATCAGCTGATGGTTTTCTTCGTAGAGACCAGGAGAATCAATGATGTTCGATGACTGGATGGCATTGACGAGATCGGTGATGGTGACGCCAGCCGACTGCAACCGAGCGAGATCAGGAACGACATGGAATTCAGGGACTTTGCCGCCCTGGACTGTGACGGTGCTTACTCCTGCCACGCGATTGAGAGGAGGCTTGAGTTCATATGTAGCGAGTTCCCAGAGCTGTGTTTGTGAAAGCGTGTCTGCAGTGAGGCTATAGCCGAGGATGGGAAACGTTGCAAAGGTGAGCCGGTTTGTGGTGATGCGCGCGGTAGGCGGAAGGGTCTGTTCGACTTTTGCCAATGCGGCATCTACAAGTTGAAGCGTTTGGAACATATCCACGTTCCAGTTGAAGAAGAGGCTGACCTCAGCTGAGCCGCGACTGGAGGTTGAGCGCACTGTTTCCAGGCCGGGAACGCTGTTCACCGCATCTTCGATCGGCTTAGTGATGGTGACCTGCATCTGCTCGACGGGCATGACACCGTTGTCGACGCCTATCACGATGCGAGGAAAATTCGTTTCAGGAAAGACGGAAATCGGCACCTGAAAAGCCAGATACACGCCTGCTACGGTGAGCACGATGGCGAAAAAGAAGACCGTACGCACCGTGCGCGAGAGCCAGAAGTCCCGCGTTTCAGGCTGGAGAATGGGAGGGCTGGTAATCACTGCTCATCTCCGCTTTTGGGTGCTGTGATCTTTACCTTTGTTCCGTCATCCAGACCGTACGCGCCTTCGGTGATCACCATATCTGCGGGTGAAATTCCGCTGGCGATCTGCACGTTGTCGCTGTCACGTATGCCCGTCTTAACTTGTTTTTTGTGGGCCACACCGTCTGCTCCTGCCACCATCACGGATGCTTTGCTGTCCTGCGCATTCAGCAACGCGCTTAGCGGGACCTTGATTGCGTTGGGCACAGTCTTCGTCTGTATGGCGACATGAACCGGAGTGCCGACCTTCAGCGCGCCACTTTTGTTCTCAATCCGTATCCAGATTTCGATGGTGGTGCTTCCCGGGTCGAGGGCGGGGCTGACGAGAGAGACTTTTGCGGAGACTGGATCCCTGACGCCTGGAACTGTCACCGTGGCAGGGTCACCTACTTTGAGCTGCTGAGCCAACACCTGGGAAATATGTACTTTAGCAAGCAGCGCTGAAGTGTCCATGACGGTAAGCAGTGGTGCTCCGGCTGCGGCTGTTTCTCCGGCAAAGAGCGGTCGATCGGTCACGACGCCGTTTATAGGGCTGCGAATCTCTGAATAGCTGGCCTGCGCCTCTGCGCCGAGGTACTTTCCTTTCGCTGACTCCAGTTGCCCCTGTGCGGCTTTTAATGCCGCTTCGCGGCTTACGGCCTGCATGGAATCAAGGTGCTTCTTTGCGGAATCATAGGCGGCCTGAGCCTGCACCAGGGCGGCCTGGGCGGTGTCCAGATCGCGGCCGGGAATGGCCCCTTCGGCAAAGAGCTCCTGGCGCGCCTTGACAATGCTCTGGTTCAGATCAAGATTTGCCCTGGCTTGTGCAAGATCGAGCTGTGCCTTTTGGTAATCCTCCGGGACCTGGGCCTTTGTCGCTGTGGCGTAGGCAGCTTGTGCGGCGGTGTAGCTGCCCTGATTGTCTACTACAGCGGCTTCAAGGTCGCGGTTTTCAAGAACGGCGAGTAATTGACCTGCTTTTACATGCGATCCACGTTGGACATAGAACTTCTTGACCGGAGCGCTGATTTTTGGCGCAATGGCTGCCTGGGCCAGCGGTGCGAGTACGGCATCGGCGGTAATATGGGCTGAGATTGGGCCCACTTCAGGATGTTGTGCCTGCACTTCGACCTGTACTTCAGGCGCGGCTTCTTTTTTGCCGCAGCCAGTCAGGATGAGGGCCATTATCAATCCCAGACAAGATATGCTTTTGCTTATAACGTTCCACATTCTTAAAGTTTTCCCGTCAATGTCTGCAAGTTTGCGAGCGCCAGTTCATATCGCACCCGGCCGTCTTCGCGCGCAATTTCCGCCAGAGTGAGCGCATTCTGTGCATCTACCACTTCGAGCACGGTGGCCTCACCATCTGTATAGCGCAGCTTGGTAAGTCGCAGGCTATCTGTTGCGGTTTGCACGCTTTGATCGAGCGACGCAAGCTGGTTGCGTGCGGCCACTGCCTCGGAATAGAACTCATCGAGTTCTGCAATGAGCCTGCGCTGGGCTGCAGTGAGCGCTACGCGCGCCGCATCGCGACGGATTTCGCTTTGCCTGACTTTGTGCTGTGTGGAGAGCCAGTCCCATACGGGGATATCGAGCGTTACTGCGGCCGAATAGCCGAGATTGTGGATTCCGTCGGGGCCGCGCGTGGCGAATTGTGGCGCATCAATACCGTACGTGACATTCAGTCTAAGATCAGGCAGATAGGCAGCGCGTGCTGCCAGTACTTCTGCGCTGCTTTGCTGCAATGCAGCGAATGCACTCCTGATGTCAGGATTATTGGCCGAAGCTGCTGACTGCACTTCGGCGCGTGTTGGCAGGTCCGTGCGAACTGCGATGTTTTCGACCGTGTATGGGGTCCTGGGATCAGGAAAGAGCAGGACGCCCAGTTCGAGGCGGGCCCTTTCCGCGGCCACCCGGGCATCTTCCAGATCACGATGGCGCTGCTGCTGCTCCAGTTGGGCCTTGATGACATCTGCATGGGCCGCCTCTCGCGCATTTTCGCGTTTCCGGGTGAGATCCACGAAGGAATCAGCCTCGTCGGCTGCTCGAGTGGCCACGGCCTGCTTCTGATCTGCGGCCAGGAGACTGTAGTACAAATTGACGACGGTGGCCACCAATCCGCGTCGTGTGACTTCAAGCTGAGCTGCGGCAAAAGCGGCAGCTGCATCGGCACGCTTGACTTCTGCTACTCCTGCCAGGCCTACGGTTTCATTCACTACGCCCTGGCTTATGTATTCATGGACGGCGTTATTGGCGATAAAGCGCGGCGTTGTGGTGCCGGTGCCCTGTGTGTACAGATATTGGTTGTGGTACACCGCATTGGGCAGAAGGGCGGCGCGGGCGATGGAGCGATCCAGCGCTGCGACTTTGCTGTCGGCCACGCTGGCAGCAAAGATTGGCTCATTGGCTTCTGCGCGGTGAATGGCCTCGTCGAGGGTAATGGTGACGGTCTGCTGGGCAAAAACGGCTGAGCAGGAAATCAGCCATGCGGCCGCCATAAAGCAAATAACTCTCATTTTGAAATACAAACCCATCACTTATAAAACTAAATTTTTTAACCTTAATACTCCGTGAATGATATCGGCCCTCCGAGGGACAGACGGGCAGCTATTGCTGAAGGTCCTCTATTCACCCAAATTACATAGATTCGTGTTATATAAACATTTTTCTTATGCCCGCAGCTTTTTACCCTTGCCAAAGCATAAATAAATTGAATACCTTGGCTCCCCAAAGGAGAGTTCTGAAATTGCCTGGAACCCTTGGGATTCTGCATGAAACCTATCCTCAGGAACGGCGTGTTGCGCTTGTACCCCGCCAATGCGAGGTGCTGAAAAAGGCCGGACTTGAGGTCGTTCTTGAACAATCTGCCGGGGCCGCTGCGGGATTCCCGGACGAATTATATGTGGCGCGCGGCGCTCGCATCGCCAGCCGCGAAGATGTGTTTCAGCAGGCGGACATTATCGCCCAGGTGCGCTGCCTGGGCGCGAATCCTGAAGCCGGGCGTGCAGATCTGAAGCACTTTCGTCCGGGGCAGGTGCTCATTGGATTCGCTGAGCCACTGACGGCGGTGCAGGAGTGCTCTGATTTGGCATCAGCTGGGGTTTCTCTGCTGGCGCTTGAATTAATTCCGCGCATTACGCGGGCACAGAGCATGGATGCACTGTCTTCGATGGCAACGATCGCGGGATATCGTGCTGTTATGCTGGCTGCAACGCAATTACCCAAAATATTCCCTCTGCTCATGACCGCTGCGGGAACGATTACGCCTGCGAAGGTGTTTGTGCTGGGTGCAGGTGTTGCCGGGTTACAGGCCATTGCGACAGCCCGGCGCCTTGGTGCAGTGGTCAGTGCCTATGACGTGCGCGCAGCAGTGAAAGAGCAAGTCGAAAGCGTGGGGGCGAAGTTTGTTGTGCTGGCTGTGGAAGCCGAGGCCGCAGAAGACAAGGGCGGCTATGCCAAGGCACTCGGAGAAGACTTTTACCGCAAGCAGCGCGAACAACTAACCGAAGTGCTGCGCGAACAGGACGTTGTGATTACTACGGCCGCTGTTCCGGGGCGTAAAGCCCCCGTCCTGATTACGTCTGAGATGGTTTCTTCAATGCAGCCCGGCTCAGTGATTGTAGACATTGCTGCCGAGCGCGGCGGCAATTGTGAGCTTACAAGGGTTGGGGAAACTGTTGTGCATCATGACGTAACGATTGTCGGACCAGTGAATTTGCCTTCCAGTGTTCCCAACCATGCAAGCCAGATGTTTTCAGCCAATGTGGCCGCTGTGGCAAAGCTGCTGATGAGTGACGGAAAGATAATGCTGAATCTGGAAGACGAGATCATTCGCGAGGCGCTGGTGACCCATGAAGGACGCATCGTCAACCAGCGCGTTGCGGAGCTTGCGTCTTCAGGAACGCGCGCATAGGAACTTCAGGAGAAACGAATGCCTGCAGACTTTATTTCAAATCTTTATGTCTTTGTCCTGGCGGGATTTGTCGGGTTTGAGTTGATTAAGCGTGTATCACCTCTGCTGCATACGCCGCTGATGTCATTGACGAACGCTTTGGATGCTATCGTGGTGGTTGCGGCCATCATCATCACGGGGCGGCAGGGGACACCGCTGACTACAACGCTCGGTGCTATTGCCATTGCAGCATCGTTCAGCAACATGGTCGGCGGGTTCCTTATCACCGACCGCATGGTGCGGATGTTCAAGTCTGGCGGAGCGAAAAGACCATGAACGCAGTGGCCCTGGAGCAGTATATTCATTTCGCCTACATTGCCGCGATTGTGCTGTTTATTCTGGCGCTCAAGTGGCTCAGCTCGCCTGTCAGCGCACGAAGAGGCGTTCTGGCTGGAGAAATCGCGGCCGGACTGGCTGTTGTCGCCACGCTCTGCAATCCCGAAGTGATTGCCTATAAGTGGATCATCATCTCGTTGATTATCGGCGCAGGTATTGGCATTCCCCTCGGTATGGTGAAGATCACCGCTGTGCCGCAGCGGACTGCGCTGAGCCACGCTTTTGGCGCTTTGTCTGCCGCGATGATTGGCATCGCTGAGTATTACGAGGGGCTGGACCATCTGACACGCTTTGGAATGGGCGAGATTGCGCTTGAGGTCATCATCGGTTCGCTTACATTTACCGGAAGCCTCATCGCAGCAGGCAAGTTGCAGGAGATACTGCCGCAGCGGCCTATTGTTTATAAGTACCAGAATATTGTCAGCCTTTCGGTGCTTGCGGCGGCGCTGATTCTGGCTGTTGCCTTGGTTGTACATCCGCAGCAAACGACCTTGTTTGTAGCGATGGTAATTGTGGCCCTGATTTTTGGCGTGATGCTGGTGACACCGATTGGCGGAGCGGACATGCCGACCGTCATCTCTTTGCTGAATTCTTACGCCGGATTTTCGGCTGCGCTGCTGGGCTTTGTGCTGAACAGCAAGATGCTGATTGTTGCTGGCGCGCTGGATGGTTCGTCCGGGTTCATCCTTTCAGTGATTATGTGCCGTGCCATGAACCGATCATTTACAAACGTTCTGTTTGGCGCATTCGGTACTGTCCAGACCACGGTGACGAAGACCGAAGCAAGGCCTATCCGCTCTGCATCTGCAGAAGAAGCAGCACAGATTCTGGATGCGGCGCGCAAGGTGGTGATTATCCCTGGCTATGGAATGGCTGTTGCGCAGGCGCAGCATAAATTGCGTGAACTGCATGATATTCTGACCAAACGCGGTGTGGAAGTGAGTTTCGCCATTCATCCTGTGGCGGGACGCATGCCGGGACATATGAACGTTCTGCTTGCGGAGGCCGATGTGCCCTACGACCGCTTGATTGAGATGGATGAAATCAATCCGGAATTTTCGCGCACCGATGTCGCACTGGTGATTGGAGCTAACGATGTCGTGAATCCTGCGGCCCGGTTTACCAAGGGCAGCCCTATATCCGGAATGCCAATTCTGAACGCCTATGAGGCGCGAACGGTCATGGTGATTAAGCGCAGCATGAGTCCTGGCTTTGCGGGAATTGATAACGACCTATATTACCTTGACAAGACCCTGATGCTATTTGGAGATGCCAAGGCGTTTGTAGGAAGCCTTATCAAGGAGTTGAATGCAGTCGCGGCGGGAGTCTGAGCAAATGACGTGCCCCTGGTCCCTTGCGTCAACACACTCGATGAAATTCGAGGCCGAGTAGTCTCGCCAGTTTTTCCAGTTTGTGCGCGACATGGCCTGTTCCCACAGCGCAATGGTGTGCAGGGCCGTGGCCGTTCCATTGAGTGATGAAGGCCCTGGCTCCGATAGGAAAGCGGTAGCGGCTGTTGGTGTTCCCGATTTCCAGGATGCTGCCGGGAACAGATTCGGCTTGTGCGACGAGTAGCTTAAAGCCATGCGCGCGGTCCTCCACAATGGAAAGCAGCGTGACCGGACCATGCTTTACGCTCATTTCCACCGAGAGCCCGAGGCCTGTTTTTCCATGGTAGACGGACAGCGGCCTTACTTTTGTTTTGCCTTCCGCAATTGCAATATGGCCAGGACCGTCGTGCCCCATCAGGACGATGTCGTCTTTGTAATCAACGGCATAATATTCAGTGAAGGACCCACCAACGCCCAAAGAATCCATAATTTTCATCGCGATGATGTTCTTGATTTCGTATTCACCGGCGACTGGAATATGCCGCGCGGTCAGCAGCGATGTTCCGAGGATGATGGAACTCATCGTGTCTTCATTGGCGGGAATGCCGGTGCCCTTATAGTAGTAGGCCAGAGAAGTGAGTTTATGATTCGCGGCAAATCTATCTAAAGCAACCGAAGTCAAAGCAGCACGGCGCAATTCTTCACTGGAGCAGTCAGGCTGAATATCGAAGTATTCGTGGAACTCGGCTGTACGTTGTGTTACATCGGCGTCTGTCACTTGTGTGCGGAGGGCGCTCAACTCGTCCACTTCGATGATTTCGATATCACCGCCAAAGGTGATGCATATCTGAGTGAGGTCGGTCATGATGTCGAGCATGCCGGAGTAGTAATGACCCATAAGGCCAAGACGATTATTTTCAAGCAGCAACTTTACTTTTGCTGCGGCAATCCACTCCTCGATTTCTCGCCACGTGAGGTCGTCGTTTAAAGTTCCGGTGACCTGGTGGAATGGAATCCGAGCGCGCTGCAGCACGTTGGAGATTTCAGGTACCGGACAGGCAGAGCACCAGGCGAGCCATTCTCCTGTCATTGCAGTGCGATCTTTTAACTGGTTGAACACTGCATAGTCCATGGCGGCGTCCGGCTGCAGGTTGAGGATGATGACAGGGACTCCTGCTAGTTTGATCAGTGGCAGGACGGTGCTTGAAAGTGCGTATGTTGTGACGTACAGGAAGAGCAGGTCAATATCCGCGCGGCGGAAAGCGTGGCCGGCTTGACGCGCTCTCTCAGTGGTATCTATCAGGCCGAGATTGGTCACGTCTGCGCCGTATTGGGCAAGACGGTTTGCGGCAGTCTGAGTGTAGCTCTCCAGACGTTGTTTCAGTCCGGGGAACTGGGGCCAGTAAGCATCGAGGCCGATTCCGCAGAGGCCAAGTTTCAGGATTGGTGAGGACATAGATTTCTGAGTTCCGCTTATAGCTGGTGTTTCATTCAATAAAGACGTGATGCACGCGCGCGCAGCGTCAGGGTAAATGGAAGACCTCGCGCATCATGGGAAAACGTTCGTTCTCGCGGAGTCCTTCCAAAGGGGCAAAATATTCTGACATGGCCTGTTGCCAGCGCGTGTTTATGGGGCTTTGTTCGATTTTCTGCCAGGTCGCTTCAAAATCTTCAACGCGCATGTAAAGGAAGAGCAGTTCGTCACGACGGAAGATGGAATATTCCTGTACTCCTGAGCTTTTGAGCAGGTTGAGCATCTCTGGCCAAACGGCCTCGTGCGCTTTGTCATACGCAGGTCCGGTGCCGGGGCGCAATTTCAGCATAAAAGCAACTCTCTGCATGGATCTCCTTCTGTTAACGCAATGGCCATGAGACAACTGTGACGGCATAGGGTGCGAGCGTGATAGTTGTTCCACTTACCTGACTGATCTGCGGCGGTCCATCCCCGGTGCTTTCGTTCACAGTAGATAAAGTTGCGGCTGCGGCCTCAGCAGGAAGTGTGATTTGCGCGGCGCGGTTCCTCTTATTGATGAGGAGCAGTTTCCTGCCCTGAGGAGTAAGAAAAGCCTGGGCCGCTATCTCCTGTTGATCATGAGAGATGTGCGTTTCGGTCAACTTGTCGCCGGGATGGAAATTGTCTTTGATCAACTTCAGTACCCAATAGCGTGCGTTTGGTTTACCGGTGCGCCAATCCATCATGGAAACACTGGGAAATTGTGAAGGATAGCCTACAAGCTGCGATTCGCCGATGACGTCAATGCCCTGATTGGTAAGGCCAATGAAGAGGTAAGCATAGAGGGCCCCAGCGGCATTCCAGTAGATTTCAGGCGTAGTGAAGGGGAGGGCCTTTCGCTGGGCGTTTTCTTCCCCGTCGCCGGGGAGGATCACTCCCAATTCATCTATGTCTGTTTTGGTTTCAGGAGAAAGGCGTTTGCGAATGGCCTCGATGAATTTGACCTCGGCTAAAAACCTGTCGGCCTGATCAAAGAAGGAGTATTGCCAAACGTTGGGATCGTGGCCATCGGTAGGCGAAGCATAAAAGTGGTACGAGATAAAATCGAGAGGCACCCCGGGTTTGTGATTCGCATGATTGAGGAAATATTCGTACATGTCCGGCCGGTCAGCCATGGCCAGCGCCAGGCCAACGAATTTTGTCTGCGGGCTGACCTGATGGATGGCCGAAACAATGGCGTCATAGCGCTCTGTGTACTGCTGAGGAGTGGTGTGGTGCTCGAAGTCCGGCTCGTTCAGGACCTCCCAGTAGGGAAAGCTGTAATGGTGTCCTGAATGGTGCTCTTTACCGTTTTCGTCGGTAAAGCCGCCATTTGTGTACCAGCTCACAAGGCGTGCGTAGTAGTCGCCGAGTTCTTTCCCAGATGGATCATTTAATTGAGTGCCTTGGGTGTAATCCCATGTGACCTGGTCCGGATCATCAGGATAGGTGATGGGTTTGTCAGTCTTGAAGAGCCATGCGGGAATGGTGCTGAAGTTGATGATGGTGGAATGCCCCTCAGTAGCAGAGAGGAAGTCAGTGGTCATGGGGTCAATCAGCGAAAGATCCCACTTGCCCTTTTCGAGTTCGGCAACGGCTAGCCGGGGATAGGGGAGCCAGGGGACGTAGCGGACGTACTCTGCACCCAGCGCCTTCAATGCTGCAAACGACTGGTCGTGGATAGGCGAGCCGCGACGCAGCATGGGGTTGACGACGACCTGCAATGTTGGGGTTGATTTGGAAACGATGAGGGTCTTGTCCCAATCTACCTGGATGGATTGGGGCTGTACCGTAAGCGGTAATGAAACTACCAGGAGGGCGAGGACCAGGAGTGCTTTGTTTTGCGTCATAGGAACCGGCCGAAAGCTCATTGGCGTAATCATAGTATGTTCAAGTACAAATATGAAATAGAATTTCTATTGAAAATGTATGATGGATGGAGCTACACTCCGCTTTGCTTGCTGGAGTCAGCTCTGAAAAGAGGATGAAATGAGCACAGATGGCCGCGCGGAGCGGGTGTTTGAAGGGGTTTTAGAGAAGCTGGACAGCTTTGTGATTGAGATCCCTTCGTGGGGTTTTGCAAATACAGGCACGCGGTTTGGCAAGTTTTTGCAGCCTGGTGCTGCAGGGACGCTGGAAGAAAAGTTTGCCGATGCAGCCCAGGTGCATAACTTGACGGGAGCGACGCCTTCGCTTGCGCTCCATGTTTTATGGGACCTGCCGGGCGGAGTGGGTGATGCTCAGATTGTGAAGCAGCTGGTGTCCCGCTATGGGGTACGGGCCGGATCCATCAACCCCAATCTCTTTCAGAACCAGGAGTACAAGTTCGGCTCCATTTGCAACCCGGATGCGGGGATCCGGCGTAAAGCAGTGGACCATCTGCTGGATTCAGTTGAGATTGCGAAGGTGCTGGGGTCGCAAGACATTTCACTGTGGGTGGCGGATGGGTCGAATTATCCCGGCGCACAGAGCATTCGCAACCGAATTGCGTGGATGGAAGAAGCGCTGCGTGTGACGCATGATGCGCTGGATGATGGCCAGCGGTTGCTGATTGAATATAAGCCATTTGAGCCAGCGTTCTACTTTACCGACATTGCCGACTGGGGCATGTCAGCAAACCTGGCGCGCGCAGTAGGACCAAAGGCCTTTGTTCTGGTTGACACAGGGCACCATTACCAGGCGCAGAATATTGAACAGATTGTGGCGTGGCTGCTGCATCTGGGCAGGCTGGGTGGGTTCCACTTTAATGACCGCCGTTATGCGGATGACGATCTGACCATTGGCTCAATTGATCCATACCAGGTATTTCGCATCTTCCATGAAATTCTGAGCGATCCCGCTGGAGGAGCTTCCAGTTCGATTGCATATATGGTGGACCAGAGCCACAACATCAAAGGCAAACTTGAAGCCATGGTGCAGACTGTAGTTATTGCGCAGGAGCTGTATGCGAAGGCGCTGCTGGTAGACCATAACAGACTGGCTGAGTTGCAGGCGACGGCGAACACGGTTGAGGCGGAAGAGTGCCTGCGGGATGCTTTCTGGACGGACGTGCGTCCTCTGCTGAGAACGTGGCGGGAGAGAAAGGGCCTTCCGACGGATCCGTTGAAAGCATTGCGCGCGAGCGGGTATGTGGAAAAAATTGAGCGTGAGCGCAGGACGCGGAATACTTCGCTGATAAGCAGCTATGCCTGATAATTCTATCGGTAAATAAATTCTATATAGATATAATCAGATTATTGTCCGTGCCTTCAGCCAGCAAGCGTAGAAATCGTTTCACTGCCTCGTAGTCAGAGATGCTGGTCTGGCCGGACGAAAGGAAAAAGAAACGCATATGTCTCCCGTTGCTGGATCTCGTAAAAAACTCAGCCTGAAGTATCTGGAAGACCGATGGAATGACAGCGAGGTGAGCGGAATGGATGAGCCTGAGTTATTGCGCTACCGCTCAAATTTGCTTGGCTCTGATCTGCGTATCACCAACTTTGGTGGAGGAAACACCAGCTCAAAGATCCACCAGGCGGATCCGCTGGACGGGAGCACAAAGCCAGTCCTGTGGGTGAAGGGCAGCGGCGGGGACCTGGGCAGCATTAAGCGCAGCGGCTTTGCCACTCTTTATCTTGATAAGCTGTTGGCGCTGGAGTCGCTGTACAGGGGGGCAGAGTTTGAAGATGAGATGGTGGACTACTATCCACTTTGTACCTTTGGAATCAATCCGGTGGCTGCTTCGATTGATACGCCGCTTCATGGTTTTCTACCATTTGCACATGTAGACCACCTTCATCCCGACTGCGCGATTGCACTAGCCGCCGCCGCGAATGGGCGGGAAAAGATGGAGCAGTTTAATCGGGAGTATGGACACAAGTTGGTGTGGCTGCCGTGGCAACGCCCTGGTTTTGAGCTGGGAATGATGCTGAAGCGGGCAGTCGGGGAGAACCCAGGCTGTGATGGCGTGATTTTAGGTGGACACGGGTTGTTCACCTGGGGGGACACGCAGCGGGAATGCTATGCGAACACGATTTCCATTATTGATGATCTGACAGACTTTATTGAGAAACATGTAGCAAAGAAGGGCAACGCGATTTTTGGAGGGCAGAAGCGCAAGGCGCTCGATGATCGCCGGGAGTTGGCCCTTGAGGTTTTGCCCTTTGTGCGTGGCCGTGTTTCACAGCAGCGTAGGCTGATTGGGACGTACTCTGATTTGCCTGAAGTGCTGGAGTTTGTGAATTCCGTAGATGCGCCGAAACTCGCGTATCTGGGGACAAGCTGTCCTGATCATTTCATTCGTACGAAGATCCGTCCATTTTATGTGGATTGGGACCCGGCGAGCGGCGTGGAGGCGCTGAAGAAGCAGATCGAGGATGGGCTTGGAAAATATCGCAAAGATTATGCAGATTACTACGCGAGTCACCGCGGCGAGCTTTCTCCCGCAATGCGGGACGCAAACCCGACAGTGGTGCTGATTCCGGGCGTAGGGATGCTCAGCTTTGGCAAGAACAAACCCGAATCTCGCATCACGGGAGAGTTTTATGTGAATGCGATCCATGTGATGAAAGGGGCGGCTGGACTGGAAGAGGGTAAGGTTTCTGATGTGGTCCCACAGTGTGGATCTGCGGCGCTGGCCAACGTTTTCAAAGTGGAAGACAACTATGTGGCGCTGCCGCCTTCCGAGGCGTTCCGGATTGAGTACTGGAAGCTGGAAGAGGCAAAAATCCGCCGTCAACCTCCTGAGAAAGAGCTGAGCCGTCAGATTGCACTTGTGGTTGGTGGCGCGAGCGGTATTGGCAGGGAAGTCGTATTGCTTGCAGCCGAGCGTGGGGCACATGTCGTCATCGCTGACCGCGATCTTGCAGGTTCAGAGCGCGTGGCTGAGGAGGTGAAGGCAATTGCAGGGAAGGAAGCTGCGATTGCTGTATCAGTGGATATCCGCAAACGGGACGCGATTCGTGCTGCAGTGCGCGAAACCGTAGCAACATTTGGGGGGCTGGACATTCTGGTGAATACGGCTGCTATCTTCCCTTCTTCGCCTGATGGGGTGATTACCGAAGCGCAGTGGGCGCTGACTTTAGAAATTAATGTGACAGCGAATTATCTGCTGGTGGATGAAATTGGGAGATTGCTGCGTGAACAGGGGCTTGCAGCAAGTGTTGTGCTGACCAGTTCGGCCAATGCCGTGGTCGCGAAGAAGGGGAGTGAAGCGTACGACGTGAGCAAGGCTGCGCTGAGCCATCTGGTTCGAGAGCTTGCCGTCTCGCAGGCGCCCCTGGTTCGCGTCAATGGCATCAGCCCGGCGACCGTGGTCAAAGGCTCAACGATGTTTCCTCGTGACCGAGTTGTTGCTTCGCTGAAAAAATATGAAATTCCGTTTGAAGCTGGCCAGAGTGATGATGAACTGCGCAATCTACTGGCGAAGTTCTACGCGAAGCGAACACTCACGCATCAGCCGATTGATCCACGTATCTGTGCCGAAGCCATTCTGTTTCTTGCAGGGACGAAGGCGCCTTGCACTACAGGTCATTTGATCCCTGTGGATGGGGGCCTAGCAGATGCGTTTCTGCGCTAGAGGAGTGCCCACATTTCTACAGCGGGATGTGGATTGCGGTGCACAGTATGACAATTTTCAGATGAACTGACCAATGCCGAACCACCTTCCTTCCATTGTTGCGATTGATCTAGGCGCGGAGAGTTGCCGTGTCTCGCTTCTCTGCTGGGAGAACAGGAGACCGCGCGTTGATCTGATATATCGCTTCAGCAATGCTCCTGTGGAACGGGGCGGAACATTACGGTGGGATCTCGGACGTATCTGCGCGGAACTGGAGAAGGGTCTGCGGCTTTGCGAGGTGCATGCGCCTCACTCCATCGCTTCCATTGGCGTGGATGGATGGGCGGTAGATTATGTGCGTCTGAATGGAGATGGAAAACCGTCCGCCGACCCGTATTGCTACCGGGACATCCGGACCGAGGCTGCTGAGGTTGCGGTGAGGAAAGATGTTTCTCCGGAAGAACTATTCCTTCTAGGCGGGGCGCAGCCACTCCGATTGAACACCTTGTTTCAATTGGTGGCAGACAGGATTGCTGGCCTGCCGAATAGCAGCCCGTGGGTCAATCTGCCGGAGTATGTGCTGATGTATCTGGGCGGAGGCCGCGTTTCCGAGCTTACGAATGCTACGCACACAGGATTGGTGGACGCAAAGACGCATGAATGGTGCGGGGAGATCTTTTCTCGGGTTGGATTGGATGCGAATGCTGCACCACAGCTTGTTTCTACCGGGACAATGCTGGGTTGTACGAACGATACTTTTTCGGCAAGCTCTGCATATCGGGGCACAAAACTGATTGCGCCATGCTGCCACGATACTGCTTCGGCAGTTGCGGGCATTCCTCTGCATGGCGATGACTGGGCCTATATCAGTTCCGGAACATGGTCGCTGGTTGGCGTTCTCCTTGACCGTTCGATTCCGACCCAGGAGGCATTCCAGTCCGGCTTCACGAATCTTGGGGCGGCGGGTGGTCAGGTGTGCTTCCACAAGAATGTGAATGGAATGTGGTTGCTGCGGCAGTGTATGGAGCAGTTGTGTCCTGAGGGGGGCTGGACCATGCCGGAGCTAATTGCAGCTTCTGAGCGAGAGCCGCAGCCGAAGGACCTTCTGGATGTAGATGACGCTGACCTTCTGCTGCACGGAAAGATGGCTTCGCGCATCAATGCTCAACTGGCCAGACGAGGCCTGGCTGTCATCGAGGAAAGCGCCTCATCCATGCCGAAGTTTGCAGCACTCATCTTTCATAGCCTTGCGGCACGGTATGCTGAGGTGCTTCGGAACGCAGCACATCTGAGCGGAAAAAAGTTGAAGCGGCTTGCGATGGTCGGAGGGGGAAGTCAGAACCAGTTCCTGAACCGCCTTACAAGCGAAGCTACTGGCCTGGAACTGGTTTGCGGCGTGCCAGAAAGTTCCACGGTGGGCAATTTTGCGGTGCAGCTTGCCGTTCTGGAAGGTGCGGCTGGATCATGTGAGCGTATTGCCTATTGGGCCGACGCGCTGACCGGTATGAGAAAATGCTGACTATCACTGTATACTTACGCTTCTGGAGGCGTGATTCAAGTTGGCCCAGCAAAAGATCAAGCGGCTTTATCTTATTCCCATCCTCTCCAAAGCGCTCGATATTCTTGAGCTTCTAGAAGAAGAAAAACGGCCCATCACACTGGAAGCCATCTACCAGCGCTCGCAGATTTCAAAGACAAGCGTTTACCGCATTCTGAAGACATTTGTGCATCGCGGTTATGTGGCGCAATCTCCTGACGGCTCTTACCGGCTGGTTTCACGCCCCAAGAAAATCCGTTTCGGTTTTGCTGGACAGAGTGCGGAAATGCCGTTTTCTGAAGCAGTGACCACCAGCCTGAGGACCGCTGCCGCTGCATCTGGAGTAGAACTGCTGGTACGCGACAACCGCTACGACGCAGATACGGCGATTAAGAATGCCAGAGAATTTGTTGCCGAGGGCGTAGACCTGGTGATCGAGTTCCAGATTGAAGAACACGTAGCTCCTACGATCGCCCATATCATCTCGCGCGCAGGGATTCCGTTGATTGCGATTGATATCCCACATCCGCATGCCTGTTATTTCGGAGTGGACAATTTCCAAGTTGGCTTTGAGGCTGGTGAGCTGCTGGCGCAACATGCAATTTCCAGGTGGAAGAAAAAGGTGGACTGGGTGATCGGTTTGGACGTTGCCGAAGCAGGTGGCTTTGTGCAGAGCCGGATCACAGGCGCGTTTGAGGGCATCCGTTCCCTTCTGCCTGACCTGCCGCAGGAAGCGTTGATCCGATTGGATGGCCGCGGCATGAGGGAGACCAGCGCACGGGTGGTTGCTGATTTTTTCAAGCGCCATCAGAGGACAGACCGTATTCTGATTGCTGCCGCAACTGACACAAGCGCGTTAGGTGCATTGCAGGCCACTTTGGATGCGCAGCGGGAAAAGAACGTTGCGATTGTCGGTCAGGACTGCATTCCTGAAGTGCTGGAAGAAATGAAAAAGCCGCAGAGCCCAATCATTGCTTCTGTATCGCACGAGGCGCACAGCTATGGACCGCGACTTGTTCAATTAGGAGTTGCAATCCTGCGCGGACACACTGTGCCGCCTTATAACTGGGTCCAGCACCGAATCATTACAGCGAAGATGGTGCAGGAACAGGAAGAATAGTGTTCTTCTATTTTGAAGCTTCCTCCAGTGTGCCGGCCGCTCGATTGATGGCTTCCGTCAGAATGGAAAGCTGAGCAGATGCGCGGCTGCTGTCTTTCGCGTCAATTGCTTCATTCACGCCTGGAATAACCACGGCAGCGTAACCTGTGTATTCGCCCGGCGCGTAGACCGTGTGTTTGAACCAGGGACGATTCGGGAGTCCTGCTGAAGAGAGAAAGTCGCTTTCTACCTGCCGGAGCTGCGCGTTCAATTGAGTAGTATCTGGTGGTACAGTTTGCTGTTTTTTATATACGGCTTCGGCAGCGGTAGTGAAGCGCTGTGCTGCGGCCAGTGCAGGGGAGAAGTCGAGACCGGAGATCTTTTCGTCCGAGGCCTTCTTTTTTGCGGCTGTCAGGTAGTCTGAGAGCTCTTTTCCGTAGGTTACATAATCGTACGGCAGCACATCTGCGTCAGCCATATGGAGTGCTTCGAGACCAAAAACGCGCGCCTGCTGCTGCTCGAAGACGAAGCTGGGGTCGGCATTTTTGATGAACCAGTTGTAATTATCAAAGACTGAATGATAGACGCCGTACGGGCCCATGGATCCAATGTCAGTAGATGGCACGCCTAGATGCTGGATGAACGGCGTGTAGTCGGAGCCGCTGCCAAGATCACCGACGCTTACGTCGCTTTCATGACCCGCAGGATGTGAAGCATGTTCGTTCATCAAATGATGTCGCAAGGCCTCTTCGGCCTCACTCTTTTTCCATTGGTCATAGACCGATCCGCCATGCGGGCTGGGGACTTCTTTTGCGATATCGCGGGTGAATTGCTTGAGTGAAGGGACGGCGCCCGCGTCAAAGTTTGGGCCTGAGACGCCGACGTCGGTATTGAAGTATGCCACGGCATGCTGGAGGGCCGCTGCGTTATCTTCAGCCCATTCCGTTGAACCGATGAGGCCCTCCTCCTCCGCGTCCCAACTGGCGAAGATAAGGGTGCGCTTCGGTTTCCATCCAGATTTAAGCAGTTGGCCGACGCCGTGGACAGCCTCAAGCATGGCTGCGGTTCCGCTATTGGGGTCTACTGCGCCATATACCCATGCATCGCGATGGTTTCCGGCGATGACCCATTCATCAGGCCATTCAGTGCCTTTAATTTTTCCGATGACGTCCCAGATGGTGCGGTAGGCGTAATCCTGCTTGAGAAACATGTGGACCTTTACGCCGCCGGGGCCAACGTGATAGGTGAAGGGCAGTGACCCCTGCCATCCCTGGGGTACGGCGGGCCCCGTGAGCGCTTTCAGAATAGGGGCGGCATCGTGATAAGAAAGCGGAGTGGATGGAATCTGCGGCATGTTGGGAGCCGTTGCAGGGTTGATGCGGCTTGAATCGGGCAGATTGGGTTTAGCGGCAATGCCGGGAGTACTGGCGTCTCCTGAATACTTGAAGAGATATTGCACGGCGCCGCGCTGGACCCCGGTTTCAGGGCGCCATGGGCCATTCGGATACATATCGCCGCGGTAATAGCCGTCATCTGCGGGATCGGAATAAATGATGACGCCGGCTGCGCCACGTTGTTGCGCGATATAAACCTTGACACCTCGGAAGTTCTGCCCGTAACGGACGAGGACGATTTTGCCCTTTACGCTGATGCCCAGGTCGTCGAGTTTCTTGAAGTCTTCTGGCCTGCCATAATTGGCGTAGACCACCTCGGCAGTCACATCACCGGAGGGTGAAGAGCCGTTGAAGGCGGTCAGGACACGCGGATCGTCCTGAAATGGATCACCTTCCACGTGCTCCCGTGCAGGGCCTGTCATGAGGACTTTTCCATTCGGATCGGTGGCCGTGATGCTGATTTCTTTGGGCAGATTGAGCCAGACGTTGTAGGGAACGATCTCTGTCTCTAATCCCGCAGCCTTGAATTTGCCGGCGACGTAAAGCGCGGTGTCATGGTCTTCTTTGGAGGCTGCGATGTGCGGTGCCGCGGTGAGGGTCTTGAGTTCTTCTCCGGCGAGCTTTGCGTTGGGGACAGCGAGAAACTGCTCGTCTATTCTTGCCTGCGCCGAGAAATCGCGATAGCCAAAGAGCGTTCGCGAAGGTGTAACGGACTGCGCCGACACAGATAATGTGAGGGCGGAAACGGAAAGGCAGATGGCGAAAGTGCGAAGAGTCAAGTATATGCTCCTTGAGGGGAGTTTGTTGATAAACAGTGAGCTTACACTATTTAAAGAAATGGTATACAAATTGTCCTTATTTTTGGTGTGTTCGTGCAGCCTTCACGGACGTAATCGATAATTCTCAAGCATTGACTGAGTCATGATTATGCGTGAAGAGCGATGTAGCAGCACGAAGAGGAGCGCCCAGTGGCGGTAAAGGACAGCGCTCCGGCAACGATCGATCCGGAACTGAAAAACGATCTGGTCATGGAGCTTCCGGTTGCGGGCAAGCCCTGGCCTGCGATTGTGCGCGCGCTCCGCAACGATGACTATCGCCTTTTCTGGGGCGGATGCTTGCTTTCCAATGTCGGCACATGGATGCAGAATGTTGCCCAGGGTTGGCTGGTACTGGAACTCTCCAATTCTTCTTATTGGCTCGGAATGGTGGGTTTTGCCGCATCGTTTCCGTTTCTGCTTTTTACGCTCTTTGGCGGTGTGATTGCGGACCGCGTAAACAAACGCAAGCTGCTGATGGCCACGCAGACGGCACAGATGTTGTTCGCATTTGTGCTTGCGTTGCTGACCTATTTCAAAGTGATTACCATTCGGCAGCTTGTTCTGATTGCTTTCTGTAATGGTGTGGCCAACGCGTTGAATGCGCCCACGTATCAGGCGCTTGTACCGCGCCTGGTTTCAGCGGAAGACCTGCCAAATGCGATTGCACTAAACTCTGCGCAATTCAATATGTCGCGCATCATCGGGCCAACGCTGGGCGGTTATGCGATGGCGTGGATCGGAATGGCTGGCAACTTCTTTCTGAATGCGTTCAGCTTTCTTGCTGTGTTGTGGCCGCTACACAAGATGCGTTACCCCGAAGAAACGCCGGCGCGACATGGAAGCGTGCTAAGGAGCCTTCGGGACGGGATCGCATACGTACGGGAGTCGGCGCAAATGTCAGCAGTGGTGTTACTGATTATGAGCGCGAGCCTGTTGCTGCTGCCGTTCATTACGTTTATTCCGTATTTTGCCCGTGACGTACTGCATGCGGGCGAACGGGGCCTCGGTTTTCTGATGGCGTGTTCCGGAATTGGGGCACTGACGGGAGCGGGCATCATAGCGTACCTGGGAAAGATCCGCTGGCGCGGGCGGGTGATTGTCTTTGCAGGACTGTTTGTAATGGCGGCAGTCCTGGTGCTTTGTTACTCGAAAATATTTGCGCTTTCAGCGGCAATGTCTTTCTGCGAAGGGCTGGGTATGATTATCAGCCTTTCTACAGTGAATGTGACGATGCAGCAGCTTTCCAGTGATGCAATGCGGGGTCGCGTAATGAGCATCTATGCGGCGAGCTTTCTGGGCCTGCCGCCGGTTGGGTGCCTGATTGTGGGAGAGATGTCGCGCCATCTTCTTACAGAGCATGCCATTGCGATTCTGACCGGTCTGGCGATGATGTGCTATGTGGGTTTTTACTCGGTGTCGAAAGAGTTAAGAGGTCTGGACTAACGTCTTTCCGTAGGACTATTATCCATTCCCCGAGGTAGCGTTATGGCGGAACTGGAAAGCAAAATAGGCGCAGTTCTCAGGAACAAACCCGCGGAGGTATGGTCCATCTCACCTGCGATGTCAGTATACGAGGCCATTGAGATGATGGCGGAAAAACAAGTGGGCGCGCTTCCGGTAGTAGAGCAGGGCCAACTGGTGGGGATCATTTCTGAGCGGGACTATGCGCGCAAAGTGATTCTGAAAGGGCGTTCTTCAAAGGACACGCAGGTGGCCGAAATTATGACGCGGGACCTGGTTACGATTTCTCCTCAGCATACGGTGGGCGAGTGCATGCGGATTGTGACAGACAAACGTTTCCGCCACCTGCCGGTCATGGAAGGCGGGAGATTAGTCGGGATTATTTCGATTGGCGATCTGGTGAACTGGGTCATCTCTGAACAACAGCAAACAATCCGGCATCTTGAGGCGTATATCAGGGGCGTTGCGTCTTAAGGCAGGCGCTGGAGCTGGTGCTTTTACCGTCTAGCCTGGGCTGCATTGCTTGAGGGTGCGGGTACTTCGGCTTCGCCTCAGGATGGCGATTTTTGCTCGAGGCTGGCAGTTGTGGTTCCCGCCCTTTGCTTTCCGCCCCAGAACGCGAACACCGGCGTTCCGAGGACTCCGTTCGCAAAGGATGGGGTAGCGGGATTCGTTCTGCTTTGTGCATGCTGCAAAGGGTTGTTGCTCGCACAACAAATCGCATCGCGATGCAGATCCTTCGCTTCGTTCAGCATGACAGACTTACGAAATTCCGCAGATACAAGGATGACGATTTTTTCGATGGCTGGCCGTTGGTTCCGCCAACCTGACAACCCACCGTCTGGCCCTGTACTATAAAAAGTTAGCCGTAAATTTACCTGAAGATGCACGGAGGTTCCGCGCAACGGGTCGAATTGTGCGGCCGCAAACAATCAGACAAGCTATGAAAATCCACGAATATCAGGCAAAAGACATCCTGGCGCGGTATGGAGTTGCCGTGCCCCGGGGTGAGATGGCCAACACGCTCGATGAAGCGCTGGATGTGGCCAAAAAACTCTTTTCCGGCGGGGCCAACGGCGTTGTGGTCAAAGCGCAGATCCATGCCGGGGGCCGCGGCAAGGGCGGCGGCGTGAAGGTGGCCAAAAATCTGGAAGAAGCTGAGCAGTATGCCAAGCAGATTCTGGGCATGCAGCTGGTGACGCACCAGACCGGGCCGCAGGGGCAGAAAGTACAGCGCCTGCTGATTGAAGAAACGGCGGCGATTGACCGGGAGCTGTATCTGGGAATCGTGCTGGACCGTGCGGCGGCCAAACTGGTGTTTATGGCGTCGCAGGCGGGGGGCATGGAGATTGAAGAAGTTGTGGCGAAGGACCCGAAGGCGATCCATAAGGCATACATTGACCCGGCGGTGGGCTTTCAGCCCTATCAGGCGAGGCAACTGGCCTTTGCGCTGGGGCTGAAATCTAAGCAGATCAACGAAGCTGTGAAGTTCATGCTGGGACTTTACCAGGCTTACGTGGACACGGATGCTTCACTGCTGGAGATCAATCCGTTCATTACGACGAAGGACGAAAAGCTGTTCGCGCTCGACTGCAAGATCAATTTTGACGACAATGCGATGTTCCGTCACAAGGAGCTAAAGGAGCTGCGCGATATCGCGGAAGAAGACCCGCTCGAAGTGGAAGCGTCGAAGTATGCGCTGAACTACATTCGTCTGGATGGCAACATTGCCTGCATGGTGAACGGTGCTGGCCTGGCGATGGCGACGATGGACATCATCAAGTACGCGGGCGGATCGCCTGCAAACTTCCTCGACGTGGGCGGCGGCGCGAACCAGCAGCAGATTGAGGCTGCGTTTGGCATTCTGCTCTCAGACAAGAATGTGAAGGCCATCTTCATCAACATCTTTGGCGGAATTCTGCGTGTAGACGTGCTGGCGACGGCAGTGGTGGCAGCCGCGAAGAAGCTGAATGTGACTTTGCCGATTGTTCTGCGGCTTGAGGGCACAAATGTGGAAGAAGGCCGCAAGATCCTCAAAGAGTCGGGGCTGAAGTTCTCGGTTGGAGAAACGATGAAAGAGGCAGCCGATATCGTGGTTGCAGCAGCCAAAGGAGGCAAGTAGATATGGCAGTACTGGTAGACAAAAACACACGCCTCATTGTGCAGGGCATCACTGGAAAAGAGGGCACGTTCCATGCGAAGGGCTGCGCTGAATACGGCACCAAAGTTGTGGGTGGCGTGACTCCGGGCAAGGGGGGGACGATCCACGAAGGTTGGCCCGTCTTTGATACGGTCGAGAAGGCAGTTGCCGAAACCGGGGCAAATGCCACGGTCATCTTTGTGCCGCCGCCGTTTGCTGCGGATGCGATTCTGGAAGCCAACGACGCGGGCATTCCGCTGATTATCTGCATCACGGAAGGCATCCCGGTCAACGACATGGTGAAGGTCTGGAGCGTGCTTCGGAATTCAAAGTCGCGGCTGGTGGGGCCAAACTGCCCGGGAGTGATTTCACCTGGGAAGGCGAAGATCGGCATTATGCCGGGCCGTATTCATAAAGAAGGCAATGTGGGCATCGTCTCCCGCTCGGGAACGCTGACCTATGAGGCCGTCTATCAGCTCACGCTGCGCGGAATCGGGCAGTCCACTGCTATTGGTATTGGCGGCGACCCGATCATCGGGACAACGCATGTGGATGCGCTGAAGCTGTTGAACGAAGATCCGGAAACCGAGGCCATCATTCTGATTGGTGAAATTGGTGGAACGGCGGAAGAAACGGCTGCTGAGTATGTGAAGCAGCACGTCAAGAAGCCGGTGGTGGGCTTCATTGCGGGACAGACTGCTCCTCCGGGACGCCGCATGGGCCACGCGGGGGCGATCATTTCTGGCGGACAGGGAACTGCCGCGGAGAAGATGAAGGCGCTGACGGCTGCCGGTATTCACGTTGTGGAAAGCCCCGCGGCCATTGGCGAGACCGTGGCCCGGGTCATCGGGAAGGCGTAAGAGAAGAGACGAGCATCACGTCTGTTTCCGGCAACAGTCTGAGGGCCGGCCTAAAAAAGGCCGGCCTCAAAACAGCTCCGCAGGCATACCTCTAGCTGGTGGCGTGCGGGTCAATGTCGAGCTTGGAGCCGGTGCTCCATTCGGTCATGGGAGTGATGGTGCGGACGGTGCTGTCGCGCTCCTTCCAGCTTCCGCGGATGAAGTCGCGGTTCATGGTGGCGATGACTTCGAGCGGGATTTCCTTGGGGCAGGCAGCGGTGCATTCGCCGATGTTGGTGCAGCCGCCGAAGTTCTCCGCGTTCATCTGGGCGACCATTTGCAGGGCGCGACGGTCACGCTCGGGCTGGCCCTGGGGGAGTATGCTCAGATGGGCAATCTTGGCCCCGGTAAAGAGGGCGGCGGAGGCGTTTGGGCAGGCTGCAACGCAGGCACCGCATCCGATGCAGGCGGCCGCGTCCATGGCCTTGTCGGCAATGTCCTTGCCGACGGGGATGGAGTTGGCGTCCGGAGCATTGCCGGTGTTGATGGAGATGTATCCACCGGAGGCGATGATACGGTCGAAGGAACGGCGGTCCACGACCAAATCTTTAATGAGCGGGAAGGCGGAGGCGCGCCACGGCTCGATGGTGAGCTCCTGCCCGTCTTTGAAGTGGCGCATGGTGAGCTGGCAGACGGTGGTGGCAGGCATAGGGCCGTGCGGGATGCCGTTGATCATAAAGCCACAGGAGCCGCAGATGCCTTCGCGGCAGTCGTGCTCGAAGGCGACCGGCTCTTCGCCGCGCTCGATGAGGGTCTCATTAAGCACGTCGAGGCACTCGAGCATGGACATGTCGGGATTGACGTTGTCTACGGTGTAGCTGACGAAGCGGCCCTTTTCGTTGGTGTTCTTCTGGCGCCAGATCTTTAAGGTCAGTTTCATTTACTTTTAGCTCCTCTGGCTGGGGTGGACGTACTTGAACTCGAGCGGTTCCTTGTGAAGCTCGGGCTGATTACCCGGGCCACGGTATTCCCATGCCGCAACGTAGGAATAGTGTTCATCGTCGCGCTGCGCTTCGCCGTCTGGGGTCTGGTATTCCTCACGGAAGTGGCCGCCGCAGGACTCATTGCGGTCGCGCGCATCAATGCACATGAGCTCGCCCAGCTCGAAGAAGTCGGCCACACGGCCAGCTTTTTCAAGGCTCTGGTTGAGGTCGTCACCGCTGCCGGGGACGTTGACGTTCTGCCAATACTCTTCGCGCAGAGCGCGGATTTTCTGGATGGCGGTCTCGAGGCCTTTGGCGGTGCGGGACATGCCGCAGTAGTCCCACATGATTTTGCCCAGTTCGCGATGGAATGAGTCCACGGTGCGCTTGCCCTTGATGGAGAGCAGCTTGCGGATGGATTCCTTGACGGCAACCTCGACGTTGCGGGCTTCCGGGTGCGATTCACTGACCTTCTCAAGCTTTGTGGAAGCAAGATAATTGCCCAGCGTGTAAGGGATGATGAAGTAGCCGTCGGAGAGGCCCTGCATCAGAGCGCTTGCGCCAAGGCGGTTGGCTCCGTGGTCAGAGAAGTTGGCTTCACCCAGGACGAAGAGCCCAGGAATGGTGCTTTGCAGGTAATAGTCCACCCAGAGGCCCCCCATGGTGTAATGGATGGCGGGGTAGATGCGCATCGGGACCTTGTAAGGATCTTCGTCAGTGATGCGCTGGTACATATCGAAGAGGTTGCCGTAGCGCTCGCGGATTTTCTGTTCGCCGAGACGCTTGATGGCGTCCGCAAAATCGAGGTAGACACCGAGACCGGTTTCACCGACGCCGCGGCCTTCATCGCACACGTACTTTGCATTGCGGGAGGCGACGTCACGGGGAACGAGATTGCCGAAGCTTGGGTACTTGCGTTCGAGGTAGTAGTCGCGCTCGTCCTCAGGAATCTGGCTGGGAGGACGCTTGTCGCCTTTTTGCTTTGGTACCCAGATGCGGCCGTCGTTGCGCAGCGATTCAGACATGAGCGTGAGTTTGGACTGATAGTCGCCGGAAACGGGGATGCAGGTGGGGTGGATCTGCGTATAACAGGGATTGGCGAAGAGCGCTCCACGCTTGTGTGCGCGCCAGCTTGCGGTGACATTGGAGCCTTTGGCGTTGGTGGAAAGATAATAGACGTTGCCGTATCCGCCGGAGGCAAGGATGACGGCGTCGCCGATGTGAATGTCAATGGTTCCGGTAACGAGGTTGCGGGTGACGATGCCGCGTGCCTTGCCGTCAATGACGATGAGGTCAAGCATTTCAGTGCGCGGGAACATCCTGACTGTTCCGGCGTTCACCTGGCGTTCGAGCGCCTGATAGGCGCCGAGGAGAAGCTGCTGGCCTGTTTGTCCGCGGGCGTAGAAGGTGCGCGAAACCTGCGCGCCGCCGAAGGAGCGGTTGGTGAGGGTGCCACCGTATTCGCGAGCGAAGGGAACGCCCTGAGCGACGCACTGATCAATGATGTTGACACTGATCTGCGCGAGACGGTAGACGTTGGCTTCGCGGGCGCGGAAGTCGCCGCCTTTGACCGTGTCATAGAAGAGGCGGTAGACGCTATCGCCGTCGTTCTGGTAATTTTTCGCAGCGTTGATACCGCCCTGTGCAGCGATGGAGTGGGCGCGGCGGGGCGAGTCCTGGAAGCAGAAGCACTTGATGTTGTAACCCAGCTCGCCGAGGGTGGCCGCGGCTGATGCTCCTGCAAGGCCGGAACCGACGACGAGGACGGTGTGCCTGCGCTTGTTTGCCGGGTTGACCAGCTTCATCTCGAAGCGAGTCTTGTCCCATGCCTGTTCGATTGGGCCTGAAGGTACTTTTCCGTCGAGTGTCATTACTTTACGATCCCCAGCAAAACGCTAACCGGAATTGAGATGTATCCGAGAACGATGACAATGGCGATGACGAGTGCCGCTACTTTCAGAATCGGGGTGTGCCGCGGGTGGTTGAAGCCGATGGACTGGAACATGCTCCAGATGCCGTGCCGCAGGTGAAAACCAAGCAGAAGCATGGAGAAGATGTACCAGACGGAGACCCACCACACTCTGAATCCGGCGACGACGTTGTGGTAGACATCGCCTTCAATGAACTGCGAACCCGGGTGGATATAGCCGGCAGTGAACTGAAGGAGGTGAAAGATGACAAAGGCCAGGAGGATGGGGCCGCTCCAATACATGGTACGCGAAGCGTAGGAAGAGGCAATGGCCTGCTTGCGCGAATAACCGATGGGGCGGGCGCGCTTTTTGCGCAGAGCAAGCTGCACGGTCGCTGTGATGTGCAGAATGACAGAGGCAATCAGGATGACGCGGACGGTCCAGAGGAGCTCGCCGACGGTGTGCAGGAAGTGCGCATAGCCGTTGAACCTGACAGGTCCCTCGTAGATTTGCAGATTGCCTGCAAGATGGCCAATGACAAAGAGAAACAAGATGGCGCCTGTAATGGCCATCACTACTTTCTTGCCGTTTGTCGAATCCCAGAAGCCCACGACGCGGTTTGCGCGCAGACTGACCGCAGTAGTGCTCATTCGATCATCCCAGCCTTTGGTTTCATTTCCGGCAGCCTGAAGCACAGGCCGCAGGAGTTGAGGTAGAGGTGTATGCGTACCGGTGAATCTTTTGGAGAAGTCACTATTTATTATTGGTGTTCAAAAGAACCATCGTCAAGAACCGCAAAGATTAAGTAGTATCTCAGTTTAAATTTCCGAATTCCCTCTGGGTTAAAAGCCCCTTCTTTTTTCGCTTTTATCGGCACGGCTAAAGCCGTGCCTCTTCAAAACAAACACCCAAGCTGCGACACAATCAAAGATTTATTGCGTTATCGCAGCAAATCTTCCAGTGCGAGGCTCAGTTCCGTCTTTTCATTGCGATACTTCACAATCACAGGAGTGTAGACGCTGAGGCCCCACTCAGCTGCTTTGCCTTTGGTGATAGCGCGTGCGCCCGGGACGACAACGGCGCCTTCCGGAATGATGAGCGGAGTATCGCCCGAAGCGCGCAGAACAATGCCGTTGACCACATCAAAGACCGGGGTGCCACGGGTGAGGATGGTCCCGGCAGCGAGGACGGCGCGTTTGCGCACGATGGTGCCTTCATAGATGCCGCAGTTGCCGCCCACCAGCACATCGTCTTCGAGAACGACCGGGCTGGCGTTGACAGGCTCAAGCACGCCGCCGACCTGGGCTGCGGCGCTGAGATGGACGCGCTTGCCGATCTGGGCGCAGCTTCCGACGAGTGCGTGAGAGTCCACCATGGTGCCCTCATCTACGTAAGCCCCCACATTGACATACATGGGAGGCATGCAGACGACGGACCTGGCCAGGTATGCGCCGGAGCGGACGGATGATCCTCCGGGAACGATGCGGACTCCCTGCTCGGGAGTGAACTGCCGCGCGGGATAGGTGTGCTTGTCCACGAAGGAAAGGTCGTGGCCGGAGGCGGTCAGTTGTCCAAGGCGGAAGCCGAGCAGGATGCCTTGCTTGACCCATGCGTTGGCGCGCCAGCCTGTCGGTGTTGCAACATCGGGTTCGGCAGAGCGGACTGCACCGGATTCAAGGGCGTCGCGCAGTTCGTGAAATGCGGCGCCGGCATCGGGATCTCCAACGGCGGCGGCGCCGGAAGCAAAATGATCTTCGATTCTTTTCTGGAGAGAAGTGGTTTGCATCACAAACCGAGTCTATCAATTCTGCACGCTACCACTGGTCGGCGTACTGGAGCCATCGTGTGGAACCGGGCGAGCAGGTTACGCGCAGATAATGCTGTTTGGTTTCGCGATAACAAGCGAGCCCGGTCTGGGCGGAAGAGAGGTGCGTAAGCAGGACCAGTTCAGGATAAGGAGCGTTTACGTCGGCGTGGCTGGCAAAGCCCCAGGCTCCTCCTGCGCTGGTGCCAAGCTCGTTTTGCCAGGGCACCATGGAGCGGGCGGTGGATGCGTCGAGGCGGATGATCCAGACCGGGCAATTTTCATGCTGACCGCAGACTGTGTTGGATTTATAGCTGACGAGCAGAAGCTGCTCTGTTACAGGCTGGAACTGGAGCCTGTCGGTCACATACTGCCGGTAAGCGGATTTGCTTCTGGTGGTGCTGGCGATGTCGAGTTGCGAGAGTTCTGCGATGTCGTCACTGAGAGCGCGCAGCACATTTTTCTGCTGTTCGTGCGGGAGAGAAGAGAGCGGTGCGGAGTCTTTGAAGGAGTGGACCCTGGTTGGGCCGGGTGAAGCGCTCTCGCTGTTTGCGATAGTTGCGCCGAGCAAAAGAAGCAACAACGCATTGGCGATGCGGAGCATGGCTAGGAGAGCGTTTTGACCAGAAGACCGACTTCACTGGCCACTTTTTCAAGCCTTGTGCGCGTGGCTGAGGAGACGGGGACGATGGGCAGGCGGCAATGCTCTTCAATGCGGCCCATCATGGCAAGGATGGCCTTTACCGGAGCGGGATTGGTCTCCCAGAAATTGGCCTGCATGAGGCGATAATAGCGGCGGTTGAGCTGGCGGGCTGTTTCCCAGTCACCAGTGAGTGCGGCGCGGACCAACTGCGCCATTTCCGCTGGAATTTCATTAGAGGCGACAGAGACGACGCCTGATCCTCCAACGCCGAGTACGCCGAGCACCATGTTGTCGTCACCGGAGTAGACATGGAAGCCTTGCGGTACCTGCGTGATGAGATCAGTGATTTGCGGCAGATTTCCGCTTGATTCTTTTATGCCAACGATGTTCGCGCTGTTCTGGATGAGGCGCAGCACGGTGGCAGGCTCAAGATTTGCGGCGGTGCGTCCGGGAATGTTGTAGAGAACGACGGGAAGATGCACGGCATCTGCAACGGCCTTGAAGTGCTGGTACTGGCCTTCCTGTCCGGGCTTGTTGTAGTACGGGTTGGCGACGAGGATGTGGGTCACGCCGTGAATCTGCGCGGCTGCCTGCGCTTTGCGCACGGTTTCGCGGGTCGAGTTGTGCGTGCATCCAGCCCAGACAGGGACGCGTCCGGTGGCGGCTTCTGCCACGATGCGAATGACACGAAGCCATTCTTCTTCTTCCAGCGTGGGGGTCTCGGCGGTCGTTCCGCAGGCGACCAGCCAGTCCATTCTGTTTTCGATTTGCCACTGCACCAATGCGCGCAGGGCCGGCTCATCTATGGAACCGTCAGCGCGAAACGGAGTGACCAGCGCAGTGCCGCAACCCTTCAAGTCCATCATGATGAGTTTACACTGCGATGAATGTGCCCATGAATGGCTTGGCTTAAACTAATAAATACATGCAACCTCGCGTACAGGACCTGGCAAGATTTACTCTTCCGCCGAATTTTCGAGGCCGGCCAGCATGGTTTGTGCAGCTCTGGTGGATTGTTCAAGGCACGCTTTTCCGCTGCTCGCCGCAGTTTATGTATGGGTGGCGAAACTTTCTGCTGCGCCTGTTTGGAGCGAGGATCGGAAAAGGGGTCATCATCCGGCCTACTGCGGAAATTACTTATCCCTGGAAGTTAACCATTGGGGATTACGTGTGGGTGGGCGACCACGCGACGCTGTACACGCTGGGTGAAATCTATATCGGCGACAACGCGTGCGTGTCTCAGCACTCGTATGTGTGTGCGGCTGCACACGATTATCTGAAACCTACCTTTGATATCTACTCTAGCGCTGTGGTGATTGAGCCTGAAGTGTGGCTGGCGACGAATGTCTTTGTTGCTCCGGGCGTCACAGTGGGACGCGGAGCGGTGGTGGGGGCATGCAGTGTGGTCACAAAAAATGTGCCTCCGATGACGATTTGCGCGGGAAACCCGGCGAAGGTGATCAGGCCGCGTCCGACTGGCGAAGAAGTGCTTTCCGCAGCGGAACGACAGGGCTGAGCCGAGATTCTATCCACTTAGAGCGGGCCTGAGACCATCCTTTTGGTGGATGCGGCCCTCATTCCATTGCTGCAAGACAATGTCTGGCCTCGTGCTCTAATGTCACGCACAGTACCCCAAAAAAATCACAGCAAGTTCTTTTACGAGGCCAGTCATGTACAGGAGATTTGCAGGCAAAATCGGCATTCGAGCGCTCGTGCTCGTTACGGCCTTTTCTGCATTCGGCATAAAAATCCATGCGCAGGGATGTGTTGCAGCGCACTCCAACCAGCGCGCGCTGAATGAGTTGGTGTCAGACGCGGACCAGCACACGCCGGGCGGCTTTTCGATCCACAATCTCACGCTGAATCTTGGGTACCGGGTCTTTAATTCGAACAAGTACTTTATCGGCACGCAGGAGATCAATCGTCCGACGGCGGTCCGCAACCACCAGAACATTTTTGATATTGGCATCGAGTACCGGCTTAATCCGCGATGGAGCATCATTGCGGACGTGCCGGTGTTTGATGGTACACGCAATCAGATTTATCCGCCGTCAGGCATTTATCAGGTGAGCGGGATTGGCGATCTGACGGTGGGCGCGCAGGCGTGGATTTTCCGCCCGCCGACAGAAAACAACGGCAACATTGCGGTGAGCCTGTCACTGAAGGCGCCTACGGGCATCAACGATGCGACGGGATCCGGGCTGTACAAGGGCAAGATCATCAAGGCGACCGCCGACCAGTCCATGCAGCCGGGCGACGGCGGATGGGGTTTTGTTGCCGCGACGCAGGCGTATAAGGCATTCTGGCGCCGTTCCTTTGGCTATCTTCAGGGGCAATATCTGGTGAACCCGATGGACACGAATGGCGTACCGACATTCCGCTCGCAACCTGGACAGGGTGTGATGTCAGTGCCGGACCAGTATTTGTGGCGTGCGGGACTGTCTCAGGGGATGCCGTGGGTGCGCGGTCTGGCGTTCAGCCTGGGCGTGCGCGACGAGGGCGTTCCTGCCCATGATCTGATTGGCGGGAACGATGGGTTCCGGCGCCCGGGGTATATTGTTTCGCTGGATCCGGGGTTTATGTTCAATTACAAGCGCGACACGCTTTCGGTGAATGGGCCGTGGGCGCTCGCGCGGAACCGGGAACCGAGCGTCACCGAACTTAAGAACGGGACTGCCCACGGGGATGCTTTCTTTGCCGATTACACGGTGATTGTGGGTATCTCGCACCACTTTTAGTAGGGAGTGCGATGAATAAAACATAGAGTTGGCATCCTTTCGTAACCTCGACGCGGTTTAGAGCACTTTAGTACAACTACTGCGCCAGCATCCTAGAGGAGCTTGAGACATGCGTAAATATGTCTGTGGTGTTAGTTGTGCTGTGTATCTCAAACTTACTAAACAACCAGCTAGCGGCGCAGGTAGATTGTGCTTCGGGTGGAGCATGTCCTGGGAGGACTAGATGTGGCAGCTGGCGAGGCCGCGTTTTTCCAGATATTTCTGGTGGTATTCTTCGGCGCGCCAGAAGGTCTGGGCGGGGACGACCTGGGTCACGATGGGTTTGGCGAAGCGCTTTTCCGCGGTGAGCTTTTCGATCTTCTGCTTTGCGGCGGCTTCCTGTTCGGGTGAGTGAAAGAAGATGACGGAGCGGTACTGCGTGCCCCAGTCCGGGCCCTGGCGGTTGAGCTGTGTGGGGTCGTGCAGGGCGAAGAAGGCATCGAGCAACTGCTCATAGCTGACCTTTGCCGGATCGTAGGTCAGTTCGACGACTTCCGCGTGCCCGGTCTGATCGGTGCAGACATCTTTGTAGGTGGGGCGGTCCATTGTTCCGCCTTCATAGCCGACGGCGGTTTCAATCACACCTGGAATCTGGGCGAAGTTTACTTCCACGCCCCAGAAGCATCCTGCGCCGAATGTAGCTTTTTCCATGTAGCACCTCTCTTCTTCAAGATTACGGCAGGGTGGGGGGCGATTCATAGCCGTGCGCCACGTCCTTCGGTACGATGAACTTAGATGCCCATTTTGAAAGAACTGAACCAGGAGCAGCGCCCGCTTTCCCGGGAGGAAGCACGCTCTGTTCTGCGGGAAATGCTGACCGGTGAGGTGGCCGACGCGGACATTGCTGCGCTACTGACGGCAATGGCCGAGCGCGGTGAAGCTGCGGACGAGCTGACGGGCTTTGCCGAAGCGATGCTGGAGTTGTCTATTCCTGTTCCGCTGACGGAAGAAGAGCGCGGGCAACTGATAGACACCTGCGGCACAGGCGGCGATGGCCGCGGCACCTTCAATATCTCAACCGGAGCGGCGCTGGTTGCGGCGGCGGCAGGCGCGAAGGTGGCAAAACATGGCAATCGCGCTGTGACTTCAAAATGCGGGTCAGCGGATGTGCTGGAGGCGCTGGGTGTTGCCGTGGCGCTCCCGCCGGAACTGGCTGTGGAATCATTGCGGACCGCGGGATTTATGTTTCTGTATGCTCCCGCGCTGCATCCGGCGATGAAGCGAGTTGCGCCGATCCGGCAGGCGCTGGGGTTCCGCACGATCTTCAATCTGGCGGGGCCGTTGACGAATCCAGCGGGTGCTCCGACCCAGGTGATGGGAGTGTTTGCTGCTCATCGCGTGAGTGTGGTTGCGGAAACGATGTCACGGATGGGGGTGCGGCACGCCTATGTGGTCCATGGAAGCGATGGACTGGATGAGCTGACGATTACCGGAGCGAGCCATGTGGCCGAGGTGCGGAGCGCAGGTGGGGTGCGGCTGTTCGAGATCACCCCAGAAGAGGCCGGGCTTGAGCGTGCACCTGTTTCGTCACTCGCGGCTGCGGAGAGTGCAGCGCACAACGCGGCGATTCTGGAGCGCATTTTTGCGGGTGAGCGCGGGCCGAAGCGGGACATTGTTCTGTTGAATGCAGCGGCCGCCCTGGTGACTGGGAGAATTGCAGCGGATTTCCGGGAGGGTGTGGCGCGCGCGGCTGAGGCGATTGATTCCGGTGCGGTGATGCAAACGCTGAAACGGCTGAGAGAGTTTGCGATGAAAATTCGGTAAGTACTGGCTGCAATTTATACTTGCGAGTGCTGTTATTGAAGCACAGGAGGAATGGCACGCATGAAGAAATGGGCGTTTTTTTGTGCACTGGCTCTGGCCACACCAACTTGGACGAATGCACAGACCATCAAGGTAGACAAGGACAACCGAACCATTGCTGTTACGGCCAGCGACAAGGCAGTGACGGATGCGGACCTGGCTGTGGTGCATGTCGGGTTTCAGGTCTTCGGAGCGGATGAGCAGTCAACGTATGCGAACGGGTCGAAAGTATCGAATGCCATTATGGATGCGTTGAAAAAGGCGGGTGTGCCGGAGAAGTCCATTGAAAGCGAGAACCAGAGCATCACGCCAAATAACTATCACGATCCGAAAGAATCGGAGATGCAGCGCGCCCAGAAACAGTTTGTACTGAACCAATCGTGGACGGTGAAGACGAAACCCGATGATGCGGCGAAGGTGCTGCATGCTGCTGTGGAGGCTGGAGCAAACCAGAGCGGTCAGATTGACTGGCAGTACCAGGACATGAATGGTCTTCAGGCCAAAGCCGCTGCCAATGCTCTTAAAAAAGCGCAGGTCCTTGCGCAGCAAATGGCCGACGGACTGAATGTGAAGCTGTGGGGCCTGGTTTACGCAAGTAACCAGGCGCCGGAAGGTCCGGTACGTCCGCTGCCGATGGTAGCCATGAAGGCGCAGTCGTTTGGCGCAGCGGACAGAGTGGCTCCTCTGGCGATCAATCCGCGTCAGATTGAGGAATCTGCGACGGTGTATGCGGTGTTTGCGATCCAGTGAGAGGTTCCGGACCACTGGCGTGCCTGCCCACATCTCGAAGAGACGTGGAGCGCCCGGATTCAGTGAGATGTGGCGGTGAAGTCCTGTGGCACATCTGAAGATTTAGGACGATGAAAATCTATGCCTCGTTATGAATATCGCAATCTGCGGCCTTCGCGTGAAGCGGAAGAGGTGTTTCTGCGATGGATCAACTATCTGGATGAAGAATTTACGAAGCATCGCAGGCCAGAGCTTCGCGCGGAGTTGGTCTATGACAATCTGCATCAGCTTTTTCTGGGGCGCCCCAGAGGCGGAAGGCTGAACTTTACTCTTACGACCGAACTTCCGTTCAATGTGCTTCAGCTTTCACTGGATTCGGCGAATATCACGCTGGAGCCGGAGTATTACGGCGATATAGACGAGAAGAAGTATGCGTGTATCAAGCCGCTTATTTATTTCTGGCAGATGTTTGACCGCTCACCAGTGGCACTGAACCATTGGCTGGGGTTCCGCTTCCGGGCGATGCTGGGGAAACACATCTTCAAACACATTGGGAAGAATGTGAAGATCTTTCACGGCGTCGAGTTCAGCTATGGGTACAACCTTACGATTGAAGATGACTGCGTCATTCACAAATGTGTGATGCTGGATGACCGCGGCGAACTGATTATTCGCAAAGGAACATCCATCTCAGACTATGCATCCGTGTATTCGCATGTGCATGATCCGAGAGATCCGATGATTGTGGAGAACCGCCGGACGGAAGTCGGGCCTTATGCCCGAATTACCTATCACTCATCTGTGATGGCCGGAGTGAATATAGGCGAGGACTCCATACTGGGGGCCATGGGCGTGGCCACGCGGGACGTGGCCCCGCATAGTATTGTTGGCGGCGTTCCGGCGAAGCGTATTCGGACTAAAGATGAGGCAAAGCTCTTTACCGACCGCGAAACTTATAAGCGTCCGCCCTCGACGGGGGAGCACTGCGAGTAGCTATTCGGGAAGAATGACCTTCGAGCCTTTGAATCCATAATAGGCAATGAAGATATAGCAGAGCACCGGAAGGACGAAGGCGTGGTGAATGCCGATGCGATCGGCGAGCATGCCCTGGATTTCCGGGATGAGCGCACCGCCCACGATTGCGGTGACGAGCAGGCCGGAGGCCTCGCCGGTGAGTGGGCCCATTTCCGCGATGCCCAGAGTGAAGATGCTGGGAAACATGATGGAGTTGAAGAGTCCGACGAGCAGGATGGTCCAGATGGCCATGTGACCGAAGGTCATCATGGACAGAAGGACGAGCAGGGTAGCCACGATGGCGCACAGGCCGAGGAGTTTGCCGGTCTGGACCTTCTGCAGAATGGCGGAGCCGATGAAGCGGCCTACCATGGCGCCTCCCCAATAAAAGGGCACGAGCGCAGAGGCGGCAAGCGCTGAGAGGCCGCCGATCTCAGGCTGGTTGAAGTAGTTGATGAGGAAGCTGCCGATGGAGACTTCCGCGCCGACATAGACGAAAATAGCGACTGCCCCCAGGACGACATGGCGATGGCGCCAGATGCTGTCTTTCTTCTCACCGATGGGGCGGTAGTCTTTGGTAGTGTCGATGCGTGGAAATTTGTAAAGCGCGATGGCAAGGCCCAGAGCAACGAGCGCCAACGCGATAGCGAAATAGGGAAACTTGACGGTGGCCGCCTCATGCACGCGATAGGCATGCAGCGCCTGCGGGGATAGCTTGCTTGTGTCCAGAACTTTCGCGCCGCGCAGGATCAGCCATCCGCCGAGCAGCGGACCGATAACCGTGCCCAGAGAGTTGAATGCCTGTGTAAGGTTCAGGCGGCTGGAGGCGGTTTCCGAGGGACCCAGTACCGAAACATAAGGATTGGCGGCCACCTGCAGGGCTGTGATTCCGGCTGCCAGGATGATGAGCGCAGTGAGAAACAACGCAAAGGAAGGCGCGCTGGCGGCAGGAATAAACAGCAGCGCTCCGGCGCACATGGTGAACAGGCCTGCAACCATGGTGCGTTGATAGCCGATCCACTCTACCACTTTTCCTGAAGGGATACCGAAAGCGGCATAGGAGCAGAAGAAGGCAAACTGCACCAGCATGGCCTCGGCATAATTCAGCGAAAAGATGGATTTGAGGTGGGGGATAAGAATGTCATTGAGCGAGGTGAGGAAACCCCAGACAAAGAAGAGGGTGGTGACCATCGCCATGGCGCTTTTATTGGTGCCGCCTGGGGACGCTAATGTGCTGACAGAGGATTTGTTTACGTTTGTGATGGCCATCTGGGTTCCGGGTACGATCCTTTGCTGATGATAAACGGATGAGGGCGCTGGAGGTAGTTCTACTTAAAGAAAAGCTTAAGGCAGTGGGGGATGTACTTTCCCTGAGACTTTAAAGCGAGCTATTCGTCTTACCCAATGTAGCAGTTGCAGCGTTTGCTCAACTCATGGAAAGACTTCATGCGACTTGCACGTACAGCACTCGTGGTTCTGGTTTCAGCATCCACGGCGGCAGTGTATGCCCAGGCCCCTGCGGGGGCGCGCCTGCTTGGCACGGTCACCTCAGTGAGCGGAGACACGGTCACGCTCAAGTCGGATGCCGGTGTGGTGTCTACGGTGAGTGTCAGCGATGCGACGCGGATTTTGCAGGCAGAGCCGGGACAGAGGGATTTGAGCAGTGCGACGCGCATCCATGTTCATGACCTGGCGGTGGGAGACCGCGTGCTGGTAAGGGCCACTCCGGAAACTTCGGCCAATGCTTATACAGCGCAGACGATCATCGCGATGAAGAAGAGCGATATTGCGCAGAAGCAGGAGCAGGAGCGCGAGCAGTGGCAGCATGGGGTGGGCGGTATTGTGAAATCGGTTGATTCCACAGCAGGCGCGATTGTGGTTGCTTCTGGAGCGCGCACCCTTACGATTCATGCGTCACCGAAGACCGTGGTGCGGCGCTATGCGCAGGACTCGGTGAAATTTGACAATGCCAGGGTTTCGACGCTTGACCAGATCAAGGCGGGAGACCAGTTGCGTGCACGCGGCGAGCGTAGCGGGGATGGAAACGAACTGAATGCGGACGAGATTGTTGTCGGTTCCTTCCGCAATATTGCTGCAAAGGTTGTAAGTGTAAATGCAGGAACGCAGTCCATTACTGTAACGGACCTGGCCACAAAGAAGCCGATTGAGATCCACTTTACGGGAGACTCACAACTGCACAGGCTTGATCCGCAGATGGCGCAGATGATTGCTGCGCGGCTGAAGGGCGGAGCGCTGCAAGGCAGTGGTGCTCCGCAACACACGGCTGGCGGGCCTGTACCGATGAATGGACAGGCACCGGGTACACCAGAGGGGCAGCACAGCGGCGATCTTCAGCAGGTATTGCAGCATGCTCCTTCCATCCAGGTGAGAGACCTGCACAAAGGCGATGCAGTGATGATTGTCGCGACGGAAGGCTCGCCGGAAAGCGCGACGGCGATCACGTTGCTTGCCGGAGTTGAATCCATGCTTCAGGCTTCCACAAAAGAAAGCCAGAGCCTTTTCTCTTCTTCCTGGAGCCTCGGTGGTGGAGGCGATGCGGCGGCCGCTGGCCAGCCGCAGTAAAAGTTTGGGCAAAGGCCCTGGTGTTCATACAAAAGACCACATTGCACGACTGACATTGAATCTTTGGAGACTTTGTGAAACGGAGAGTTCTGCTATCCTGCTTTTCTGCCCTTTTGGGTTTGTGGCTGATCGCCGGCGCGCACGCGCAGTCCGCAAAAGGCTCGCTGCATGGCCAGGTGACGGACCCGTCCGGAGCTGTGATTCCCGGCGCAGCGGTCAGCCTGACCACGCCTGATGGACATACGGTCGCAACGGTGACTTCCAGCGGGACGGGCGCTTACCACGTCAATAATCTTGATGCCGGAACATACATTGTTATTGTGACGGCGCAGGGCTTTGCGCCTTCGCAGTCCAAGGCGGTCACTCTGGCTGCAGGGCAGTCGAAGCAATATGACATTTCTCTGCAGATACAGGTGGAACAGCAGCAGGTGCAGGTGCAGGCAGAGACCACGACGGTTGATACAAATCCGGAGAACAATGCCAATGCCATTGTGATTAAAGGCAAGGACCTGGACACGCTGTCCGATGATCCAGACGAATTGCAGAGTGAGCTCCAAGCGCTGGCTGGGCCATCTGCCGGACCCAATGGCGGCCAGATTTACATTGACGGATTTACCGGTGGCCAGTTGCCGCCCAAGTCTGCGATTCGCGAAATCCGCGTCAATCAGAACCCGTTCTCGGCGCAGTACGATCGGTTGGGATATGGGCGCATTGAAATCTTTACGAAGCCGGGTACTGACAAATTCCATGGCAGCGTAAATGTGTTTGGAAATGACTCGGCGTTTAACTCTTCAAACCCGATTCTGAACTCAAACCGGCGGAGCAGCGGAACAAACCTTCCGCCCATCAAGATGCCTCCTTATTATTCGTACTTTGTGCACGGAAACGTCAGCGGGCCGCTGTCAAAGAACGCTTCAGCCTTTTTGAGCGTATTTGCGCGCAACAACCAGAACGTGAGCATCATAGATGCGGTTGATCCGGTGCGCACGACGGACCCGAACAATCCGGTGTATCTGAATGAAACGATCGGTAATCCGAGTACTCGCATTGACATAAGCCCGCGCCTTGATGTGCAGCTTGGGCAGGCGGACACACTGACGCTGCGTTACAGCTTTAATCGCGGCCAGAATACGAACTCCGGAATTGGGAAAACGAGCCTGCCTTCTACCGGCTATAACACGCACAGTATTGAGAATGAATTCCAGCTGAGCAACAGCTGGGTGATGAGTTCGAAGGTCGTGAACGATATGCGGTTTGAATATACCCGCAGCCGTTCCTCGCAGACGCCGCTTTCGACCGCCCCCACTGTTTCCGTGCAGGGTGCTTTCACGACGGGAGGCAGCAACAGCGGAGCTGTTCGTGACAATCAGGACTACTTTGAATTGCAGGACTACTTTACGGCCGCGGCGGGGAGCCATTCGCTGAACTTTGGCGCGAGGCTGCGTGCCACCCGCGATGCCAACTTCAGCGATGCCGGAACGAATGGCCTGTATACGTATCAGTCGCTGTCGGATTATCTGAACCACAGTCCGCAGAAGTATCAGGTCACGGTCGTCAATGACGGCCAGTACACGGCACGCGCGACGCTTTTTGATGCTTCGCTCTTTTACCAGGACGACTGGAAGGTGAGTCCGCGCTTCACGTTCAGCTATGGACTTCGCTGGGAGGCGCAGAACTATATTCACGACATCAATGACTGGGCGCCGCGATTCTCGTTTGCTTATGCGCTCGATGGCGGAAATGGCAAGCCCGCCAAGACGGTCCTGCGTGCCGGGTATGGCTGGTTCTACCAGCGCTGGGGCGTGGCAAACACTTTTGGGGGTGGAGGGAGCACGCCCTTCCCGATCTTTACGATTCGTTATAACCAGTACCATCCGGCGCAACAAATCCTGATCCAGACCTTTAAGAATTCCGGTGAAGGTACAGGTGACACTGCGCCCACGTATTACCAGACAGACCCGCGATTCCATGCCTCGCTCGACATGCAGGCAGCGATTGGCATAGACCGGCAGCTGAGCAAGGCGGCAACGATGAATGTCACGTATCTCTATAGCCAGGGCATTCACCAGTATCTGACGAACAACATCAATGCGCCTTTCTGGGATGGGTCAAATGGCACCTATGCGGATGTTCCTGCGGGTGGACTTCCGGCGCCTGCCCTGAATCTTTACACGTACCAATCGAATGGTTTTTACCGCCAGAGTCAGATATTGGCCAGCGGCAGCGCGCGCCTCCGCCGCTTCAGTCTCTTCGGCTTCTATATGTATAACAATGCGCTGGGCAATACAGGCGGCGTGAATTCGATGCCTTTGAATTCGCATGATCTTAAGCTGGATTATGGGCGCATGGGTTTTGATATTCACCAGCGGTTTGTGGTCCTGGGAAATATCAATGCACCGTGGGCGATTTCGCTTTCGCCGATGGTGGCCTACAATTCGGGGACGCCGTATGACATTACGATTGGCAACGATCTGGTCTCCAACAACCAATTCAATGCGCGTCCTACTTTTGCGGCAAGCTGCTCTGAGGCCGGAGCGATCAATCCCGCGAATTATGGCATTCATGGAATGCCTTGCTTGAACACGAATCCAGCGGGCACAAACGAAAGAATTATTCCCTATGGATATGGAATGGGGCCGCAGAACGTCAGCATGAATATGCGCGTGAGCAAGGTGATTGGCATTGGTCCACGCGTGGAAGGTGGCGGTGCTGGCGGTGGAGGCCCGCACGGACTGGGCGGCGGACACGGACACGGTGGCTTTATGGGGTTGAGCGGTAATCAGGGTGGACCGGGGCGTCTGGACCAGACGGTTTCGCGCAAGTACAGCCTTACGCTGTCGGCGTTCGGAACCAACATCCTGAACCACGAGAATCTGGGAACACCGAACGGAACGCTACTCTCGCCCTTCTTTGGCAAGTCGCAGTCACTGGCTGGTGGGTTCTTCGGGCCGCGGACACCGGGCAATCGCAGCTTCACACTTCAGGCCTCGTTTAACTTCTGATTTTTCCTGTTCACAGGGCCGCTATTGTTGGGGATGGCAGCCCTTTTGTTTTGTCAGTTTTCATTGTGCTGAGACGTTAGCGGTGCAAAGTCTTTGTTAGACTGCTAAAGGAACCCTCTTCAGGAAGGCAATTTCATCGCATGTCGGGCTTTGTAGAAACCATAGGCGGCCTTGCCGGTGGGCTGGTACGTGTGGACCGACGGCCGAAACTCAGAGACCGGTTACGACACCAGATTTCGAGGAGTGAAATGACAGAGATAGCCGCGATCCATGCGCGCGAAATACTTGACTCACGCGGAAACCCTACAGTGGAAGCCGATGTAGTGCTGCTTGATGATTCAGTGGGCCGTGCTGCGGTGCCAAGCGGAGCTTCCACCGGAGAACATGAAGCAGTGGAGCTGCGCGACGGCGATAAAAGCCACTATCTGGGCAAAGGTGTTTTGCAGGCAGTTGAAAATGTTGAGACGATTCTGGCACCTGAACTGACGGGCATGGATGCGGCAAACCAGCGCCTTCTGGACGAGACGATGATTGCGCTGGATGGCACGTCGAACAAAGGCAAGCTGGGTGCGAATGCGATTCTGGCAGTCTCGATGGCCGCAGCGCGTGCGGTGGCAAATTCGCTGAAGATTCCTCTTTACCGTTATCTGGGCGGAGTGAATGCTTCGCTACTGCCGACCCCGATGATGAACATTCTGAATGGCGGTGCGCATGCTGACAACAATGTGGACTTTCAGGAATTCATGGTCATGCCTATCGGGGCAGAGCGCTTTTCTGATGCGCTGCGCTGCGGTGCGGAGATTTTCCATACGCTGAAGGGTGTTCTTAAGAAGAAGGGCTACAACACGGCGGTGGGCGATGAAGGTGGATTTGCTCCGTCGCTGAAGTCGAACACTGAAGCGATTGAAGTGATTCTGGAAGCGATTGGGCTTGCCGGCTACAAAGCGGGCGAGGAAGTCGTGATTGCTCTGGATCCGGCATCGAGCGAGTTCTACGACAAGGAAAAAGGGAAGTACGTTTTCAAGAAGTCGGACAAGAGCGAGAAAACCAGCGAAGAGATGGCGCGCTTCTGGGAAAGCTGGACGAAGCAGTACCCGATTGTCTCGATTGAAGACGGGCTTGCGGAAGATGACTGGCAGGGCTGGAAGTATCTGACGGAGCTGATTGGCGACCACGTGCAGCTGGTGGGTGACGATCTGTTTGTGACGAACACGGAGCGCCTGCAGCGCGGCATTGATGAGGGCGTGGCCAACTCGATCCTGATCAAGGTAAATCAGATCGGCACGATCAGCGAGACGCTGGACGCAATTGCGCTGGGCCGCCGCTATGGATATACCTCGATCATTTCGCACCGCAGCGGTGAGACGGAAGATACGTTTATCGCTGACCTGGCGGTGGCAACAGGAGTGGGCCAGATCAAGACCGGGTCCGCCTCGCGCACAGACCGCATTGCCAAGTACAACCAGTTGCTGCGGATAGAAGAAGAACTGGGGCAGGGGGCTGAATTCCTGGGCCTGGAAGCAGTAAACTGTGGATAGCAAGTGAATGGAGCAGCGCGCGGACAATGACTCCGCGCGTTTTGCTTTTCTTTGGATACAGGAGCAATTTATGCGAATTTTCTCAACAGCAGTCTGTGTGGCGGCGCTCTCTGCCGCTGCGCTTGCTCAGCAGTCTTCCGCCCCGGCCACACCGCCTGCTTCCAGCAATGGACAGGCAGCCCAGCAGGCCGCGCCCTTGCCAGCACCCGCGCACCCGATTACCGCAGATCAGATCAAGGAAATGCAGGCGGTCACAAAGACCGATGATCTGAAGAAGCACATTGTTGCTACTGCCATGCAGTACTACCGCAGCGCATTTCCTCCATTTATTCCGCAGGACGTGATTGATGATCTGGACAAGAGCCTGCAGACAGCTGATCTGAATGCGAAGGCCGGAGAGATTTATCCGAAGTATATTTCGACAGAAGATGCGGCGAAGATCATTGAGTTCTATAAGACCCCAGCGGGTCAGCATCTGGTGGTAGCTGAACCATATATGATTTCTGAACTGCAGCGCTCAGCAATACAGATTGCGCAGGACACTGCCCGGGACGTAATCACCAGACACAAGGCTGAGATTGAAGCAGCGCAGCAGAAGTATGCAGAGCAACACCAGCAGAGCAAACCATCGCTGAATGCTCCAGCGCAGAAGCCGTCCACGCAGCCGAAGCAGTAGGCTTGCGCTGAAAGGCAGTGAAGTTGTTGTTCTGAATTGCATTCCGGAAGGGCCTGCCTGGCTCTTCCTTCTATCTATTATTACTAATTCTTAGACAGGAGAAAGAGTTGTCGAGCAATAGGCCGCTGGTCCTTACGATTCTGGATGGATGGGGCTATCGCCCACAAATCGAAAACAATGCAATCGCGCTGGCGCGCAAGCCTACGTATGACCGGTTGCTTGCGGAGTACCCGAACACTCTGCTGCATGCCTCAGACCACTTCGTGGGACTGCCGGATGGTCAGATGGGGAACAGCGAGGTCGGCCATTTGAACATTGGCGCGGGGCGCGTGGTCCAGATGGACATTACCCGCATTGATCTCCTGATTGCGAAAGACGAGTTTGCCTCTCATCCTGTTGTAGCCGATGCGATGAAGCGCGCGCGCGAAGGCGGACGGCAGCTGCATTTGTTCGGGCTTGTCTCCGATGGCGGCGTACACTCACACCAGGAACACCTGTATGCGCTGCTGCGCGCGGCCAAGAAACACGGCGTAGGGCGCGTCTTTGTTCATGCATTTATGGATGGCCGCGATACTCTGCCGACGAGTGGAGCTGGTTATCTTGAGGCGTTGCTGCAGAAGATACGCGAGTATGGCGTGGGCAAGATTGCATCCGTTTCAGGCCGCTACTATGCGATGGACCGCGACCGCCGGTGGGAGCGCGAAAAGAAGGCCTTTGATGCGATGGTGAAAGGACAGGCTGAAGGCGGCGCGTATCACGACCCCGTGGCCCGCATCAGAGAGTCCTACAACAATGGTGTGACGGACGAGTTTATTGTGCCTTTTGTGGTTACAGATGAACATGGCCGTCCGAATGGCGTGATTCGGGATGAAGATGTCTGCATCATGTTTAACTTCAGGGCAGATCGCGCGCGGCAGATTACGCGGGTGCTGGCGCGCAACAGCGGCCTGACAAAAGAAGGCGGACGCGAACTGGTCAGCGCTGCGGAACTGGATGAGACGATCCCGCGCAGCGAGGTCCCGAAGGGCCTGCACTACGTCTGCATGACACAGTATGACAAGCTCTTTACGTTACCGCTGGTAATTTTGCCTGAGTCCATGGAGAACCTGCTGGCCAATATGCTGGCACAGGCGAACCTCCGCAATCTGCGTGTTGCGGAGACGGAAAAATATGCGCATGTGACGTACTTCTTCAATGGCGGGATTGAGACACCCTTTCCAGGAGAAGACCGGATCCTGGTGCCGTCACAGAAAGTGGCCACCTATGATCTCGCTCCTGAGATGAGTGCAGCGGGTATTGCAGACGCTGTCATCAAGGCGGTGGAGGACACTGCATTTGATCTGGTCGTGGTGAATTTTGCGAATGCTGATATGGTCGGGCATTCGGGCAGGCTGGAGCCGACGATCAAGGGTGTCGAGACTGTGGATGCCTGCCTTGGGCGCATCTATCAGGCCATCCGCCAGAGAGGCGGATCGTTATTGATTACCGCCGACCATGGGAACGCGGAGATGATGGTGGATCCGGTGACAGGCGGGCCGCATACGGCGCACACCACGAACCCGGTGCCCTTCATTCTGGTGAGCGAGGATGCGAAGAACTACTCGTTGCGGCCGGGCGGATCGCTGCGGGACATTTCGCCGACGGTGCTGAATCTGCTTGGCCTGGAACAGCCGAAGCAGATGACAGGCGGAGATTTGCGTCAGCATCGCGCCTGAGTGCTTTTGTCGTATGAAACATGCCCTCGAACTTTCGAGGGCATGTTTGCTTCAGAATATCTTGTTTTCTTTGGGGTACCAGGTGATCTGGAAGGCGGCTGTGGTGTCGCTCTGCGAGCCCGACTTGTATAGCGGCGCTTTCCATTGTTCGTACTGGACCCATCCGTTCAGTTCGATGTCTTTCAGAACGCGCTTGACTACACCGAACTGGTAATCGTTTTGAGTGGTGCCTCCCGGCAAAAAGCCGTGCAGAAGATAGGGATTGGCTTTGTTAGTTTGAAGTACCGAGGCCTTTGCATTCCGATAGCTGAACTGAATCTGTTCTTTCGGCGAAAGATGATAGGTGAGCCATGCCTGCCCGCCCTTGGCCTGACGGCCAATCCAGTCTCCCATGATGGAGCCTTTGTTGGTGTAGCCCTGCCTTTGCACTGTTTCGTAATAAAGGAACTGTCCTTGCGCTGTTGAATTACTTACGGGGTCTGTGGAAACTGCTTCTACGCGCAGATCGAGATGATCGAGCCCAGGGAAGTGTGACAGATAGATGCCAGGACGGATGCCGGCGCGCCGCGGTGCGCTGATGGGGCTTACGTCATCGTGCACGAGTGAATCGCTATACAAGGTCAGCCATTTGCGCAGATACGGGAGACGGTACGAAAAATCGAATGTGCCAAAGCGGGCGCCGGGATCATTGCGGGAAAACTTCTCAGATCCGGTAACGTTCTGCACGCTGAAGAAGCTTTTCAGGAACGTGTGGAGCGTGATTGGTTCTGTGCAGGGATCAATGTTGCCGGTTACGGAATTAAGGCAGCCATGGCCCTTGCCGCCCCAGATGGCAGTGCGCTCAAACCCAAACTCCAGATTTTCTGTGGGTTTAAAGCTGAGCTTTTCACCGTGTATCCATGGCGAGTTTGGATAGGTGTGGCCTTTGAGGCTGCCGATGAAAAAGTCATAACGGAAGGGGCCGGTCAGCCTGGAAAGCAGGGGGATCCGCAGGGGCTCGGTGCGGTCAATCTGGAAGGCGTAGATGTTTTCCGCGTTGTTGGTGAATGCAAATGCTCCGCCCTGTCCTGGTCCCCACCAATGATCGGTTTTTCCAAATGAGATGGAGTGGTTGAGGATGTTGTAGGAAAGAGTAGCTTCCTGCACGCGGAATGTATTGACGGAGGCGATGGGACCGAGGGGAATGGTGGCCTGGTCCAGGTTCGGCGTGGTCAGCGGAACTCCGTCAATGTTAAGGGAGAGATATTGGTACAGCGCAGGTGAGTATCCGGTTGCGCTGGGGGCGTGCTGATATTCGCCGCGAAAATACAGGGCAAAACGACCTGCTTCGCTGTGGGCGCTGAAGCCGGTGTAGTTGTTGAAGCCTTCCTGGTAGGGACGGCCATAGTCATTCACGATGGACTGGCCCAGGTGATAACTGTCGCGCAGAGGCGTTCCACTGATGCCGCGGAACTGGCTGTAAATGCTCTCGACTTCGGCATGAGCAGCCCGCTCGCCGTAGTTGTTCTGGATCCCGGGGGAAACTTCGTGCAGCACGGCGAGGTAAATTTCACGTGCCTCGTCGTTGTTCGTGTCGCCTTCAATTTTGTCCGCGGTCTGCTGCAGCATGTGCAGGATGCTGAGCCGTGTCCAGGGACGAAGGCCCAGAAAGGCTGTATCCACGTACCCCAGCCCCTGCAGGCGGGTGAGCGCTGGATAAATCCAGCTGTCCACCGGGACATAAGGGGACCCGAGGGTGCTGACATAGGTTACGGGCGCCGCAGGGGTGTAGTTTGGCGGAACAGACTGTTGCGGCGCTCCGCCAGCAGCGGCGTAGGGAGCGACGTTCTGGAACTTGTCTGGGCTGTTCTGTGCAAATGCGGATTGCAGCGGGAAAGTCAACGCCGCAAGAAAACAGATCGAAGAGACAAATCTCACTTGCACCTCAAGAAAGGGGGATAACAGAATATCTCCTGATGTAAATCCCGCAGGAATTAAGCCTGCTTCAAGGCTATCGCATTTTGGTTGGATCGTGTAAGTGATTGCCATGGCGCAGGATCAGCGTATTGGGAAGATAATTGGAATTCACCGAGCAGCATACGGCAGGTCCTGCAGCACATTCCAGCCGATCAGGTACTGACGTTGAGGAGGTCGGTACCTGCAAGGATTTGGTTAACCTGTCCGGAAATGGACAATTGATTCCGGAAATGGACACCTCCTATTGGCTAAGTTACCGGTTGTTCCCTCTAAGTCCAAGGGTGAGAGAAGGTTACAGGCTTACCAAATTTGGCTTCTGAGTTGCAACGTATCTAAGCGATGGATATTGCACGGCCCGATATCAAGAAGAAGAAGACCCGTCGCCAAATCGTAGTTGGCGTAATCGCACTGGTTGTTGTTGTTGCCGCAGCTGCGGCCGTCATGCGGCTGAAGCCTGCTGCACCCACGGTGGATGCCAGTACCATCTGGCCCGATACGGTGAAACGCGGTCCGCTGGTGGTGCAGGTGCGTGGGTTGGGAACGCTTGTTCCGCGCGAGGACAGCATTGAGCTGATTCCAGCCCAGACCGATGCGACTGTAGTTCGCATACGTGTTCTTCCGGGCACAAAAGTAACTCCCGATACGATTTTGATGGATCTGGCCGATCCGCAGCTTCAGCAGCAAGTGCTGAATGCGCAACTGGCGCTGAAGGGCGCTGAGGCGGATTACAAGAGTCTACAGGCGCAGTTGCAAAGCACGCTCATGGACAAGAAGACTGCCGCGGCCGAGGTGAATGCTAACTACAGCCAGGACAAGCTGCAGGCGCAGACAGACAAGCAGCTCTATGAGCTCGGGGTCATTTCCGGACTGGCGTACAGCAAGTCCAAGGGAACGGCCGACCAGTTGACGATCCAACACGACCTGAGCCAGCAGCAACTGGAGGTAAACCAGAAAGCAATCGAAGTCCAGCTTGCTTCAGCGCAGACGAAAATCGAACAGGCGAAGGCGCTGCTTGCTCTTTATGAGAAGCAGGAAGCCGCACTCCAGGTCCGTGCCGGGATCAGCGGAGTGCTCGCGCCCCTGGCCACACCTGTGCAGGTGGGCCAGCACGTAACAGCGGGCACATCAGTAGCCGAGGTCATTCAGCTCGACAAGCTGAAGGCTGCGCTGCAGATTGCAGAGACCCAGGCGCATGATATTCAGCTGGGCCAGCCAGCGGAAATTGACACCCATAACGGCATTGTCCCGGGGCATGTCATCAGAATTGATCCTTCAGTAGTGAACGGAACGCGTACGGTTGACGTACAACTGGATGGGCCGCTGCCTTCGGGTGCGGTGCCGCAGTTGAGTGTGGACGGGACGATTGATCAGGAGCGTTTGCAGGACGTGCTGTATGTGGGTCGTCCGGCGTTTGGAAATCCGGACAGCACCATCAGCCTGTTCAAGATTGATCCTGATGGGAAGACGGCCACACGAGTCCAGGTGAAGGTTGGAAAGGCCTCAGTCACGCAGATCCAGATTCTGGATGGCCTGAAAGAGGGGGACCGGGTAATTTTGTCGGACATGTCGCGGTATGATGCCACAGACAAAGTCCGTCTGGAGTAAAGCGCGCTAAACGAGAGGAGCAGAACAGATATGGACAACGGACAGCCGTTAATTTCAATTGAGGGCCTGACGAAGGTCTTCTATACGGATGAGATCGAGACGCATGCGCTTTCGGGGATCCATCTCACCGTCAATAAGGGCGAGTATGTGGCAATGCAAGGCCCATCCGGCTGCGGCAAGTCCACTCTGCTTTCCATTATCGGCCTGCTGGACACGCCTACAGGTGGGAAGTACTGGCTGAATGGACATGCGGTTGAGAATCTGAATTTTGCGCAGCGATCACGGATCCGCAATCAGGAAATTGGCTTCATTTTTCAGAGCTTCAACCTGATTGGTGATCTCACCGTGTATGAAAACGTCGAGTTGCCTCTGACCTACCGTACCGGAATGTCCGCGGCCGAGCGCAAGCGGCGTGTGCAGGAATCGCTGGAGCGGGTGAGCATGGCCCATCGCATGAAGCATTATCCTTCCCAGCTTTCCGGCGGTCAGCAGCAGCGCGTGGCGGTAGCGCGTGCTCTTGCCGGGTCGCCTTCGATTCTGCTGGCCGACGAGCCTACCGGTAACCTGGACTCGCGCAATGGCGAAGCGGTGATGGATCTGCTGGCCAATCTGCATAAGGACGGCGCGACGATTCTGATGGTGACGCACGATCCTCGTTTTGCCCGCCATGCGGAGCGCAATGTGCACTTGTTTGACGGCAAGGTTGTCTCTGAAGGGGACGCACTGGAGCAGGTGCTGGAAGCGCGATAAATCTAAATCTGAGCAGTGGTCGGCGCGGAATCCTTTGAGGAAATGCTTTCGGCCGACTATTGCCTGAAACGAGTGATGGGCGATGGCGGCGGAAAAGGCAGGCTCTTTCGACTACGCACTATGCGCTTCGCTCAGGATGGTAATTCACCATGATTGAACTGAAAAACGTTGAGCGCAGCTACAAGACCGGCGCAGGGCAGACGTGGGTCCTGCGCCGGATCAATCTCACCATTCGGGAAGGCGAGTTTCTGACCATCATGGGGCCGTCTGGAGCGGGGAAGTCATCGTTACTGAACGTGCTGGCCCTGCTCGATGACCAATGGATAGGTGAGTACTGGTTCAAGGACGCGGCGGCCCATAAGATGAACCGCAAGCAACGCGCGGAGCTGGCGAAACGCAACATCGGGATGGTCTTTCAGAGCTATCACCTGCTGGATGATCTGACTGTACAAGAGAACATTGACCTGCCACTTTCCTATAAGGACATTCCCAAGGCCGAGCGCCAGGCATTGGTGGCGGATACGCTCGATCACTTTCAGATTGTCGGGAAAAAAGACCTGTACCCGTCGCAGCTTTCCGGCGGGCAGCAGCAACTGGTCGGCATTGCGCGGGCGGTGATTCATAAGCCGGCGCTGCTTCTGGCGGACGAGCCGACCGGGAACCTGCACTCAAGCCAGGCGAAAGAGATCATGGAGCTTTTCAAGCAATTGAATGAGGAAGGGACGACGATTGTACAGGTGACGCATTCTGAAGCGAACGCTTCCTACGGCAGCCGAGTGATTGAGATACGGGATGGCTGGATGACAAAGGACACAGCCAATCCAGAAATAGGCGCGGAGGTGAGCGCATCGTGAAGATTGGTCCCGGGTTCCAGCAGCAATTGGCGGCAGTGGCATTGTCTTTTCTGACGGCGGCCAGCGGATTTGCCCAGCAGAGCATGGCACCTATGCCTGATGCTCCGGGTACGGCCCAGCAGCAACCGGCGCCGGTGAGTATTGCTCAACAGGCCCGGCAGGCGCAGCAGGTGGGGCAGCAAGAGCCTTTCCATGTGGAAGTGCCACATTCGCATAATCCGTTTGCGCCGTATATGCCAAGCACGGTCCCGCCGATCAACCTGACGAATTCGCCACGGTTGCAGAGCCTTGAACGCGATGGCAAGCTTTATCTTTCGCTGCGTGATGCGATTGCTCTTGCGCTTGAGAACAACCTTGATCTGGCTTATTTCCGTTACAATCTGCCCATTGCTCAGGCTGACCTTTTGCGCACAAAAGCCGGAGGCTCTGCACACGGAGTGAATACAGCAATCGCGCAGGGCACACAGGGAGGCTTCAGTTCTTCTGGAGCGGGCAGTGGGAGCAGTGCAGGAAGTGGGGTTACAGCGGCCGGTGCAGGAGGCCTGGTGCAGTCAACACTAGGCAATGGTGCTGCTGTTCCTTCTTTCGATCCTCAACTTGCGGTTCAGGGTTATGTGGACCACACATCAGCAATCCAAATCAACAAAGCATTGTCTGGAGTACCTGTTTTAAAGCAGAATACGATTGAGCTCCAGTCCAGTTACTCACAGGCATTTTCGCTGGGCACAAATTTTACGATTACTGATTACGGTCTCCGGCAGACCACAAACAGCATTTACAACATCCTCAGCCCACAGCTCACGACAAACTTCAACATAGTAATCAACCAGCCGCTGCTTCAGGGTTTTGGATTAGGAACGAACCAGCGCTACATGCATATTGCTAAAAAGAACCTGCAATTGACGGACCTGGGCTTTACGGCGCAGGTGATCGCTACGATTACGCAAGTGGAAAACATCTACTGGGACCTGGTGAGTGCATACAAGGATGCACAGGTGAAAGAGCGTTCGCTGGCGTATGCCAACGAGACTCTTTCTGACGATCAGAAGCAGTTGCAGTTGCAGGCCATTCCTGCAATGCAGGTGATGAAGGACCAGGCGGCAGTAGCTTCTGCGGAAGGTGATCTGACGGTTGCTCGGGCGACACTAAGATTAAATGAATTACTCATTAAAAACGCCCTCACCAAGACGATTGATGATCCAGCACTGGCTGATATGCCGGTCATTCCGCTTGATCTGACTGGCACACCTGATCCAAATGCCGAAAAACCAATCGAGCAGCTGATTGCTGAGGCAGAAAAGAACCGCCCCGATGTGGCTGAAGACCAGATAGCAATGCAGATTGCGCAGAACAACCTCAAGACCATCAAGAACGAGTTGCTGCCCAATTTGTCTCTTTACGGAGAGTACATCGGAACGGGCATTGGTGGGTTGTTGAATCCCGCGTGTAACCTTCCTGATGGGGAGTGCAGCACTACCTTACCGAAAAACTTTGCGGGTGCCTTCACGAACACCTTCAATTATTCTTCACCTGAGTACCAGGTTGGGTTTGCGTTGAACATTACGCTTCGCAATCGCGTTGCCAAAGCGGACCAGTTCCGGGCCGTACTTGACTATCGCCAGAAAGAGCTGACGTTTGAGCAGCAGAAAAAAAGCATTCTGCTGGACGTGCGCAACTCGCAGTATGCGCTGCAACAGGCGCAGGCGCGTGTGGTGGCCGCACAAAAGGCGAGAGATCTGGCACAGAAGACCTTTGATATTTCCAAGCAGGAGCAGAAGCTCGGGGCCATGTCAGCCTACGACGTGCTTACAAGCGAGCAGGCGCTGGCTGTAGCTGAGTCCGCGCTGGCTGTAGCTGAGACAGCTTTTGAAAAGGCAAAAGTTGATATTGATCGTGCCACCGGGTCAACGCTGGAGCGCATGGGTGTTTCCATAGATGACGCAAAGAGCGGTGTGGTTACGCATTTGCAGCCATAGCTTTGAAGGTAGAATCGAGTTCGGATGTCTACTCTCTCTCAAGCCGGCAAGCTGGAAAGCGATGTTGTCACCGCGCAGCCTTCCCGCGTATTGATCGCGGATGACCAGCCCTCGATTCTCGATGCTTTGGAGTTCCTGCTGGCGCCGGAAGGCTACCTGATTGAGAAGGTGCGGTCACCCGTGGCGGTGATAAGCGCGCTGCAATCCGGATCATTTGACGCGCTGTTGGTGGACCTGAACTACACCCGAGACACCACGTCGGGCAAAGAAGGACTTGACCTGCTGACGCAGATCAAAGCGCTGGATAGCCATGTGCCTGTGATTGTGATGACGGCATGGGCCAACGTGGAAGTTGCAGTGGAGGCCATGCGCCGCGGCGCACGCGATTTCATTCAGAAACCCTGGGACAATGCACGGCTGCTCACAATTTTGCGAACGCAGATTGAGCTGTACCATGCGGTGAGGCGCGCACAGCATCTTGAAGCCGAAAACCAGATGCTGCGCGGGGATGGGCTGCCGGAGTTGATTGCAACGGCCCCTGCCATGCAGCCAGTGCTGAGCACGATCCGGCGTATTGGACCATCTGATGCGAACGTGCTGATTACAGGAGAACACGGTACAGGGAAAGAAGTGGTGGCGCAGATGCTGCATGCGCTGTCGTCACGCGCTTCGCATTCGCTGGTTGCGGTGAATACAGGCGCGCTGCCGGAAGGCACCTTCGAAAGCGAGTTGTTTGGCCACGTGAAAGGCGCATTTACTGATGCGCGTACAGAGCGTATCGGCCGCTTTGAACTGGCCGATGGTGGCACTCTTTTTCTGGATGAGATTGCCAATGTCCCGCTACGGCAGCAAGCCAAGCTGCTGCGCGTGCTGGAAACCGGGGAGATGGAGCGCGTCGGTTCATCGAAAACGCGGCGTGTGAATGTACGTGTGCTTTCTGCCACGAATGCTGATCTTCGCAGCGAAGCCCAGCAGGGGCGGTTTCGCGAAGACCTCCTCTTCCGCTTGAACACGGTGGAAATCCATCTGCCTCCACTGCGCGAGCGGCGTGAAGACATCCCTTTGCTCGCAGCACATTTTCTGAACCGGTATGCTACGCGGTACCGAAAGGCCATGGAGGGGATTGATCCGGCGGCGGTGCAGGTCATGATGCAGTATCACTGGCCGGGGAATGTGCGCGAGCTGGACCACACGATCGAGCGCGCTGTGCTGATGGCGCGAGGCCTGAAAATTGAATCTTCTGATCTGGGCCTGAACCAGTCGCGTGTGAGTGCCCAAACGTTGGAAGACATGAGTTTAGAGTCTGTAGAGGGTATTCTCATCCGCAAGGCCCTGGCGCGCTGCAATGGCAACGTGAGCCAGGCTGCCGAGGCCCTTGGTCTGAGCCGCGGCGCCTTGTACCGGCGGATGGAGAAGTATGGCATCTGACAGGCGGTTTGCACGGAAGAAAATACCTACAGAAGGGTTTCGCTTTGAGGCCCGGATCAAAATGCTGATCGCCTCACTGTGCCTGCCTATCTTCATTCTGATTGCCATACTGCTCTGGGTTGAGCGCGTCTCATTGCCCGTCATCCTGGGCGTACTGGCCGCGCTGGCTCTGGTCGTACTGCTGGTGGCATCCATCTTTATTGAGCAGGTAGTGCGTCCTCTGCAGACGCTGGCCAATGTGGTTGCCGCTCTGCGAGAAGAAGACTTCTCCTTCCGTGCTCGCAATGCCACGCCGAAGGATGCTCTCGGGGAACTGGCGATTGAGATCAACGAACTTGCCGATACCTTGCAATCCCAGCGCCTGGGAGCGCTGGAGGCCGTGGCTTTGCTACGCCGCGTGATTCTGGAAATGGATTCTCCCGTGATGGCATTTGATCAGGAGTGTGCGATGCGCGTGGTGAATCCGGCAGCGGAACGGGTGCTTCGCTTGAATGCAACGAGGGACCTGGGCAGAAAAGCCAGCGAGCTTGGCCTGCAAAGATTTCTGGATGAACCGGACGAAGGCATTGCCATCATTGAATCGCAAGGTCAGCAGACACGCTGGATGGTACGCAAGAATACCTTTCGTCAGCGTGGCATTCCACATACGCTGCTTGTTCTTTCTGACGTAGGCGCAGCTCTGCGCGAAGAAGAAAGGGCGGCATGGCGCAGGCTGATTCGCGTGCTGGGTCATGAGATCAGCAATTCGCTGGCTCCAATCAAGTCTATTGCAGGCAGCCTGCGACTACGGGTGGGGCAGGTGGCGGATGGTAATACTGCCGATTTTGAACGCGGGTTGAATGTAATTGAAGGCCGCGCGGAGTCGCTCAACCGATTTGTGCAGGCATACCGGCAATTGGCACAGCTGCCGGCGCCTGTTTTACGCAGAGTACCGCTTCAGGCACTGGTGGACCGGGTGGCGGGTCTGGAAACCCGGCTTCGGATAGAAGTCGAAGAGGTGCCGCCAGTGGATCTGATGGCCGATGCGGACCAGTTGGAGCAATTGCTGATCAACTTGGTTCGCAATGGAATTGAAGCGGCCCTCAGTGAACATGAAGAAGGCGGACAGTCCGGAACACCTGAAGTAAAGATTTCCGCAAAAGCTGTGGGCGCATTTGCCTCTGTCTTTGTTGAAGACAACGGCCCAGGCATCGCCAATCCGGGGAACCTTTTTGTGCCGTTCTACACCACCAAGCGCACGGGCACGGGAGTAGGCCTTGTGCTGGCTAGGCAAATTGCTGAAGCCCATAACGGCTCGCTTGAACTACGCAATCGCACAGGTGCGAGAGGGTGTCAGGCGGAGGTCAGAATTCCACTGGCCATGGAGCGAGACAGCATGGAGAGCATGAAGGCCTCGGCAGAGCAGAACGCCAGGGAACCAGTGGAATAAAACGCCGTATCTCGGAGGACGAATGAAACGGCCGGTCTTATTGGTTGAAAGCAGCGTTGCTGTTTACAGGATGTGCTTCGTCGTCTACGGAGCATTTTCAAAATGCTTCTTCTGTAAAGCGGCTGGACGGCAGCGCAATCTCAGCAAACGCGATTGACTCGACCGTAGAACGGCTGAAGCATGCAGCCAGAGTTCCAGGCCTTGGTCTTGCAATTTTCGACGACCGCAAGATCGTTTACCTGAAAACCTATGGAGAGCGGGACCGTACGCTTCGCCTTCCATTACAAACGGACACGATCATGAGCGCAGCGTCGCTCAGTAAAGTAGCCTTCGCCTATATGGTGATGCAGCTTGTGCAGGAGGGATGGCGCAATTACGCTGTGTATTTTCAGGATGCCGGAGCAGGCATGCTGATGATGACCAACAGATCCAATGGCGAGGGCATATATAAAGAGTTGCTGGAAACATTGCAGGGAAATACCTTTACTCCCATCGAATGGGAAGGGTTTACGCCGTACAATCAACTGCCTGTCCAGCGACTTCCGCTAAGATGGAAGTCAGGATTCCTGTCAAGACATGATGCGTGGGGAGAAAAGAAGAGTGAGTCAAGTTGTCTCTAAGGTGGCCATCCTTGGTTTTGGAACGGTGGGTAGTTCTGTGGCGCGCATTCTTTGCGATGAAAAATCACAAGGCATTGAACTGACGCACATCTTCAACCGCGGCGTTGCGCGCAAACGCGCAGACTGGGTCCCCGTGGGTGTGACATGGACAGAGAACATTGATGAGGTGCTGTCGTCGCCAGTAGATGTGGTGCTGGAACTGGTGGGCGGTCTTGAGCCCACAGGCGAATGGGTGCGCCGCGCGCTGGGATCCGGCAAGTCAGTTGTGACCGCAAACAAGAAGCTGATTGCCGAACATGGCATTGCGCTCGACAAGCTGGCGCGCGAGAAAGGCGTTCATCTTTATTACGGCGCTGCTGTGGCTGGCGGAGTGCCGGTAATTCCAGGCATTCAGCAAGGCCTGGCTGGAGACCGCATCACGCGCATTGAAGGCATCCTGAACGGCACCTGTAATTTCATCCTGAGCAAGATGGAAGAGGGTGCGGAGTTTGCTCCAGTGCTGAAAGAAGCGCAGAAGCTTGGATACGCTGAAGCCGATCCCACAGAAGATGTCGGCGGATTTGACGCGCGGGCCAAGCTGGTGATTTTGTCGCGCATTGCGTTGCGTGCCGATGTGGCGGTGAAGGACGTTTCCTGCAAACCCATCGCCGAAATTGCTGCGATTGATTTCGCCTATGCCAAGGAGATGGGCTGCACGATTCGCCAGATCTCTCGCGCAGAGTTGAAGGACGGCCGAGTACTGGCCGTGGTCGGGCCCATGCTCGTGCCGAAGACTTCTCCGCTGGCATGGTCGCGGGGCACGGAAAATATGGTACTGGTGGGCGGTGCCTATGGCGGAGACGTTGTCTTTTCCGGACACGGCGCAGGCGGACATCCGACGGCGGTGGCAGTCGTCTCTGATCTGTTGGCGATTGCGCATGGTTCGCGGACCATTGATCTTCCCAGTATGAAAACAGCGGTCAGCGCTGACCTGCTCGTTCCGCATTATATTCGGTTTATCGTGAAAGACCGTCCTGGAATTATTGCGCAGATTGCTGGAGCACTGGCTGAGCAGGAGATCAATATTCACGCGATTCTGCAAAAGCCTGGTTACAACAAGACCAATCTGCCATTTGTGGTGATTGCTGAGCCGTGTTCCGGGTCTGCCCTGAAGTGCGCGCTCGAGAAAATCGCCCATCTTGATTGCCTGCTGGAGCCCACGCTGGACATGCCGATTCTGGACGCGGAAAACCTGAGCTGATGTCCTGTCTCTCACACCTGTAACGGTGGGGTTATCCGCGCCACTATTTCTGCGAGTATAATCGCGGGGCGGACGGGTGTGTTCCTCCGGCGTCTTATTCCCTCCTCTTACGGGCATGTTCAGGCCTGAGTCTCCACCCATGAGCTCTTATTCCCAAGGAGGGAGTTTATGGCTACACAAAGCATGTCCAGATCGGTAGATCCGGACAAGATGCAGGCGTTGTTGCATCAGGCTGTTGGCGATATGGGCGCGGCGATGCACTCAGTATTGCTGGTCATCGGAGACCGGCTGGGGCTGTATCGCGCGCTGGCGAGCGGGGAGCCGATGACCGCGGCCGACCTGGCGAAGCGCACGGGCACATTTGAGCGATATGTGCGCGAGTGGCTGAATGCCAACGCGGCGGCGAAATATGTGGAATACGATGCGTCGTCTGGAATGTACTTTATGACGCCGGAACAGGCGCAGCTGCTCTCACAGGGTGGGATGGCAATGGACCTTCCAGGGCTGTATCACTTTATTGCGTCGTGCATGAAGGACGAGGAGAAGATCACCGAGATCTTCCGCACGGGCAAGGGCTTTGGATGGCACGAACATGAAAAGGGCCTGTTTGAAGGCACGGAGCGGTTCTTCCGGCCAAATTATCTGGCGAACCTGACGACCAACTGGATTCCTGCGCTCGATCGAGTGGAAGAGAAGCTGCGTTCCGGCGCGCGCGTTGCAGATATTGGCTGCGGTCATGGCGCCTCGACGATTCTGATGGCGCAGACCTATCCGGCGTCGGAATTCTTCGGGTTCGATTATCACGATGCGTCTGTTCAGCGTGCACGCCAGATCGCGGCGGAGGCCGGCTTGTCTGAGCGGGTGCATTTTGAAGTTGCTCCGGCGCAGGCGTATCCAGGAAGCGGGTATGACTTTGCCGCGTGCTTCGATTGCCTGCACGATATGGGCGACCCGACGGGTGCGGCGCGTCATGTCTATAACTCGTTGGCAAAGGATGGAACGTGGATGATTGTTGAGCCACAGGCAGCGGACGACATTTCCGCCAATCTGAATCCAGTGGGGAAGATATTTTATTCCGCGTCCACGATATGCTGTGTGCCTGCCTCGCTGGCCCAGGAGGTAGGAGTAGGTCTGGGAGCGCAGGCAGGGGAGAAGAAGATACGGGAAGTTGTGATGCAGGGCGGGTTTACACGTTTTCGCCGTGCGTCGGAGACACCGTTCAGTATGGTATTTGAGGCACGCCGGTAAAGATTGCCGGAGAGAAGGCCCACACGCAACTTTTTATGGCTCCAGGGTTCTAATAGAGTGGGTTTCCTGCGGGTTCTTCGTGTGGGCCGTGCAGGTCGCGTCAGACGGACAGCGGTTTCCTCTGACGGGAGGTGTCCTGGTGCGTATTCTACGTTCACTCGCGTTGCTCGCGGCGCTTGCTTTGCCGGCTTCGTTCGCCCATAGCCAGATCGCTGTTGGTATCGGTATTGGGCCGGTGGTGGACTATCCGGCCCCTGTGTATGTGGCAGCGCCACCGGTCTGCCCCTGGGGATATTACCCTTACTGGCCGTATGACTGCGCTCCGTATGGGTACTATGGCCCAGACTGGTTTGTGGGCGGTCTCTTTATTGGTGCTGGCCCGTGGTTTACCGGGTGGTACGGAGCGCCATGGGGTTGGGGATGGGGCCATCCATGGGGTGGCTGGGGCTGGTCGCATCCTTACTGGGGTCATGGCCGCTGGGGTTATGGCCGTGGATATGGTTATGGTTATACACGCGGATATACCAATGGGTTCAACAACGGCTACCGCAATGGTGGAGCTTGGGGCCGACCACAACCTCGCATCGGTGGCTTTCACAACGGTTTCCGCAACGGTGGTGCTTATGGGAACTCGCGGGTGCTGAACAGTATTGGATATCGCGGCCCTTATGGGGGATTCCACGGTGAGTCCGGTTTCCATGGGTACAGTGGTGCTTCCGGATTCCACGGTAGCTCTGCAATGCACGCATATAGCGGCGGCGGCTTCCATGGGTTTGGTGGTGGTGGCTTCCATGGAGGAGGCGGCGGTGGTTTCCACGGTGGTGGTGGCTTCCATGGTGGTGGACACCGGTAAAATCCAATGATTCGAAAAAGGGCATGGCATGCGCCATGCCCTTTTTTGTTGGTGCGCCGTGCCTGAATAACAGCTTGGAGGTGTAAGCCCTCTTCACATCCAGATGGGGAGAAGTGATAGCGAAGCTAGCCGTCAAGCGAGAGAAAGAGTGGTGCGCAGTATAACGCGTTTTATCTCCAACTGGCGCTGCGCGAAAGGATGGGGCACCCGGTAACTTCTACTCGCACAGGTTCTTCAACGGCAGGAGCTACATGATGCGGCCGTTTCCGGCGGCTACGCGGGTGGTGTGTGCTCCGGCACGGAGTTTGGGGAGCATCATTTTGTAGAACTCACAGAGGGCCTGGGTGCGCTCCGCGTCGGAACGCAGGACGAGCAGTTGTTGCTTGAATCCGAGGTCAGACGGAAGAGCGGCGGCCAGCTGGAATGCGATGGGGTTGCCGAGATCGAGGTGGATGGAGGACTGTTCCATGCCGGCCAGTTCGAGGACTTCAAAATGGAGGGCGAGGCACTCTTCGCGCAGGGAGCGGGTAGACTCGGTGCCGTCGTCGGTGAAGAAGTCCACCTCAGCCTGAAGAAAGGGGCGTGAGTTGTCGAGCTGTTCGATCTCAAAACGGTCTCCTCCTTCGCAAAGGATGTCCAAACGGCCATCATCATATTTGTGCAAGACGCGGACGACAGAGGCCATACAGCCGATGACGGCGAGGCCTTCGCGCTGCGCGCGCACTACGCCAAAACCGCTGCGGCTGGCAAGGCATTCGCCGATCATCTCCTTGTAGCGCTCTTCAAAGATGTGGAGCGGCAGCGGTGTCCCCGGAAACAGAACGACATGAAGCGGAAAGAGGGGGACCTTCATGACCTTGCCATTATGCTCGACTTCGCGCTGTGGAGGAACATGCTCAGGCCAATTCGTTTTGATGTAGATTACAGGCCCAGTTCGAGGTCATCGAGCATCGCCTGCATTTCGCTGAGGGCGTGGTGGTTTGCGGTGCGGCGGGCTGCGGCAATGCCTTCGTTGAGGCGAATTTTTGCTTCATCCGTACGGCCCACTTTGGCGAGCGTCTGGGCGGCCATGAAGTATCCGGCGGTGTAGTCGGGGTGGTCGGCGAGGAGCTTCTGGAATTCAGCGAGCGCGGTTTCAACATTGCCTTGATTGGCGTGTTCCATCGCGAGGCCGTAACGGGCGAAAGCGTTGCTGGGGTCCTGGGTGAGGATTTCAGTGAGTGCGGCGATTTTGTCCATCGAGTTATTTTTACCAGATGTAGTTGTGCTTTCCGGTTGAATCAGTGGTGGAAGATGGGGGTGCGCTTCGCGCAGACTGGAATTGATTTACATTAGTGCGCTTTCGGCTTTCCTAACATGGGCACCTGGTTGGAGGCGATGGCTGGATCGCGCTGGTTCGGCTCCTATGCGAAACTAAAAGGTTAGGCTCCTTCCACACATTCAAACAAACCTGTATTGAAAATTTACGGAGAGCCGAAGGTAATGACTGATGCATTTTCCTGCGCGTAGTGTGGCTGAATCGCAGTCGGAGATGACCGAGCTGATTCTGCCGAATGATACGAATACGCTGAATAATTTGCTGGGTGGACGGCTGATGCACTTTATTGATCTGGTGGGTGCGATGGCGGCCTACCGGCACTCGCGCACCCATGTTGTGACCGCCTCAATGGACCACATTGATTTTATTGCGCCGGTGCATGTGGGCGATCTGCTGATTCTGAAGTCGTCCCTGAACCGCGCCTTTAATACTTCAATGGAAGTGGGCGTCAAGGTGTGGGTGGAAAACACGATTGCCGGAACGCACCGCCATGTGGCTTCAGCGTATCTAACATTTGTAGCGGTGGATTCGCAGGGAAGGCGCGTTCCGGTGCCGAAGGTGCAGCCGGAGACGGAAGAAGAAAAGCGCCGCTACGAAGATGCGGGACGACGGCGGGAGCTCCGACAAAAAGAGCTGGAACTGAAGCGGGCTGCACGAAAAGGTGAAATTGAAGTGCAGGGATCGGTGCGTCCGGGACGCGTGTAGGGCTGAGGCTGAACCACTTCCACATACAAAGTCTTCGATTCGTGTGTGGCACGCAGGTATCTTTTTTAACAGTTTTGAGGAGTTTTTGACATGGCACATTCACATGCGGCAGCGCCTACACCCACGGCCATTCCGGGAGTGGCAAACATTGTTGCAATTGGTTCAGGAAAGGGCGGAGTTGGCAAGACAACGGTTGCGGTGAACACGGCAATTGCACTGGCAAAGCTCGGGTACAAAGTTGGCCTGATTGATGCGGATGTGTATGGGCCGAATGTTCCGCTGATGCTGGGGACCGGGCAACAGCCGCGGGTACTGGCGAACAACATGATTGAGCCAAATACCGCGCATGGAATCAAGGTGATTTCGATCGGCTTTATTTCGCCGGGAGACAAGCCGATGGTGATGCGCGGGCCGATGCTGCATCAGATCATTCGACAGTTTTTGCAGCAGGTGGAGTGGGGAGAGCTTGATTTTCTGCTGGTGGACCTGCCTCCGGGAACGGGCGATGTGGTGATTTCGCTGGTGCAGACGGTCCCGCTGACCGGAGCGGTGGTGGTTTCTACGCCGTCCGATGTTGCGCTGCAGGATGCGCGCAAGGCGCTGGAGATGTTTCATCAGGTGAATGTGGAAGTGCTGGGGATTGTGGAGAACATGAGTCACTTTACCTGTCCGCATTGCCATCAGGAGATAGACATCTTTTCAAAAGGTGGAGCGGAGCGCATGGCGCAACAGTTCAAGGTGCCCTTTTTGGGATCGGTGGAACTGGATCCGGAGATACGCGCGGGTGGCGATCGAGGTCTGCCGATTGCGCTGCTGGGAGAGGATGCAGCGAAGGCCAGAGATTTTTATGCCGTGGCGAAGCAGGTTGCGGCGCTGGCGAAAGCGCGCTCAGCGAAAGCTGAGAACATCTTCGAAATTTCTTAAAAACCTGAACAGAGGCAAAGATATCGCTCCTTCCCGCATCCACATGCAACAGCGTGGAGAATGCGGGGCAGGTGCGAATTGGTATTTCCGGCTGGCGCTATGCGGGCTGGCGGGGGAAGTTTTACCCGCCAAAGCTGACGCAGCGGCGTGAGCTGGAATATGCGAGCCGGGAATTTTCCACGATTGAAATTAATGGCACGTTCTATTCCATGCACAGGCCGGAGAGCTTTGCACGGTGGGCCTCGGAAACTCCGGAAAATTTTGTCTTTGCCGTAAAGGGATCGCGATACATTACGCACCAGAAGCGGTTGCGCGAGACTGAGGAGCCGCTGGCCAACTTTTTTGCGCAGGGAGTGCTGCGGCTCGGAGAAAAGCTAGGGCCTGTCCTGTGGCAATTTCCGCCAAATTTTACGTTTGATGCTGAACGCTTTGAGAAGTTCTTTCGTCTGCTGCCGCATACTTCCACAGCGGCGGAACAAATTGCGGAATCCCATAGCGTTGTGTTGCGGGGACGGGCATGGACGCAGGCCGGGAGGAAGCGAGCGCTGCGTCATTGCGTGGAGATTCGGCATGCAAGTTTTGTTGTGCCGGAGTTTATTGAGTTGCTGCGCAAATACAAGGTGGGACTGGTAGTGGCGGACACAGTGGAGTGGCCGTTACTGATGGACGTCACGGCGGACTTTGTGTATTGCAGGCTGCATGGGGCAGAACAACTGTATGCAAGCGGGTATGATGACCCGGCGCTGGATGTCTGGGCCGAGCGCGTGACGGCGTGGGCAAATGGGGGAAATGCACCCGATGGCCGTTTTGCTCATCCGGAGAAAGCGGCACAAACGGCTGGGCGGGACGTGTACGTTTACTTTGACAACGACGCGAAGGTGCGTGCTCCCTTTGATGCGAAAGGCCTGAGAGAGCGCGTTGCGAGACGAATTGGCGAGGAGAGGGCGGTTGTGTCCACACCGATGCACCAACTTGCATCTGACTAAAAGGAAAAGGACCATCTATGGCGTGCTTACAGGGCAAGACGGCAATCATTACCGGATCAAGTTCGGGCATTGGGCAGGGCATTGCGAAGCGCTTTGGAAGAGAAGGCGCGTCTGTAGTGATTGATTATGTGAGTCATCCGGAAGGCGCTGAAGCGACAAAGAAGGAAATTGAAGCCGCGGGTGGAAAAGTGGTGACGGTCCAGGCGGACATTACGACGAGAGAAAACCGCGAGAAGCTGATTGCTGAGGCGTGGAAGGCATTTGGGTTTGTGGACATTCTGGTAAACAATGCCGGGACGGAGAAACGGTCGGACTTCTGGGAGATGAAGGAAGAGGACTATGACCGCGTGATGGATGTGAACCTGAAGAGCGCTGTATTTCTAACGCAGGCGTTTGTGCAGCGGCTGCGCGATGCGAAGCGGCAGGGGCGGATCATCAACATCAGCTCAGTACATGAGGACACGGCCTTTCCGGGATTTATCGCGTACTGCTGCAGCAAGGGCGGGCTGAGGATGTTTATGCGCAATCTTGCGGTGGAGCTTGGGCCGCTGGGAATTACGGTGAACAACATTGCTCCTGGAGCGATTGCTACTCCCATCAATAAAGGGCTGCTGGAGAACAAGGAGGAGCTGGATGCGCTGCTTGCGAATGTGCCGCTGCATCGCATGGGGACCCCGGAAGACGTGGCAGGAATGGCTGTGTTTCTTGCGTCTGAGGATGCGGGGTATGTTACTGGATCCACATTTGTTGTGGATGGCGGACTGATGCGGAGTTACCACGAGCAGTAAGTGAAGGAAAGTTGGAGAAGACGAACATCCTACGCAAAGCAGAGCACATCATAGCGAGGGTAGCTTCTGGAGATAGACAACTATGGTAACGATTCTGCTTATCATTCTGATTCTTTTGCTGATTGGCGCATTTCCTTCATGGCCTTACAGCCGTAGCTGGGGCTATTATCCGAGTGGTGGAATCGGATTGATCCTGCTGATTGTGATTATTCTTCTCCTGCTGCGTGTTATCTGACGAGACGCACTGCGTGGTTTGACCTTCCCACAAGCGCCGCGTAGAGGGACAAGTATTCTTCGATCATACGTCGCTGTGAAAACCTCTCTTTTGCTTCCCGCTGACAGCCCTCGGAAGAGATTTCATGCACGTGACGGATGGCGGCCGCCATCTCTCTCTGGTTGTGGACCAGAAATCCTGTGATTCCATGCTGAATGATCTCCGGAAGAGCGCCTGACGGGAATGCAATGACAGGTGTACCAGTGCTGAGTGCTTCCATCGCAACCAGAGAGCTGGTTTCTGGAGCAAGCGATGGAATGAGCAGACACTTTGCTGCTGCAAGCAAGCGCTTCTTTCGGGACGCGTTGAGCGGGCCGAGAAAACGGTGGCCATGCTGAAGGCGCGGCGTAATTTGCTGCTCGAAATAGGATTGATGCTCGCGATAGGGATAGACCTGGCCTCCGATCCATACTGGAATTTCTGCCTGGGTGCCCGCGTCGAGAGCGGCGTGGAAATTTTTTTCCGCGCAGATCCGGCCCAGAGCCAAGGCATAATTGCGGCGGGTGAGGTGGAGGACCGCTTCTTCACGGAAGACGCCGTTCGCGATGACGGGAGCAGTTTGCCATTCGGACGGAAGCGTTTTTCGTTGTGTGTGAGAGACGCATTGGAGTGTTGTGTAGGATTGTTCCCAGATTTTCCGCGGGTACCAGGATGCTGGCAGGTGCAGCGTGGCGAGTGATGGAATGCTATGCGGTGTGTGATAGAGATGAAAGTCCATGTCGTGGAAATGGACCAAGTCAATGCAGAAGTTGCGGAGTGCTTCGTCTATGCTGTGCTGACAGGAGGCGGCCGTCCAGGCACGGACTTCGCTGGTGATGTGGCCACAGTGAGCGTTGACGGCGATGAGAACTCCAGCGGTTTGCGAGCCTTGCTGCGCGACAACGACAGAGTGGTGACCGGCGCATGTAATGCCGATGTCCAATGCAGAAAGAATTTGCTCGGAACCACCGACGGCGTCAGGGCCCACTGGAGCGTAAGGATAAGCGACATTCAGAATTGTCAGCGGCATGGTGCATTCTGTACGAGCTTGCAGAAGTCTTTTCCTGTGATTCCCAAGGAGAACTGTTCGTAAAAGAGCCTGCCGGAATGGGGCGGCTGTGTGAAGTCGTAGGTGGGAGCGATGCGGTAGCGCTCGATTTCTGTCCCGAAATATTGAAGGGTTTCGCGCTGAGAACGAAAGCAGTGCAGCAATTTCTTTTTGAACTGCTGCTCTGCGTTGCTTAATCGCCTCTCGATCATTGACAGGGACAGGGGCAATGGGAGGAAGCTGCCTGTTTCGATTCCTGCAGGTCCGGCATGGTAGAAAGCGGCTTCAATGATTACTGGGCGAAGGCGGGATTCGATTTGCGAGACTGCTGCGTGCACGGCAAAGGCGCAGGCGTCGTGGTCGGGATGGCCTCCCTCATAGGGGTGCGTGAGCACGGCCTGAAATTGCTCGCCATGTAAAAGAACGAGAAGCTGCGAGACAAGAAGATCGGGATGGAATGCTGCATACTGGTCAGGAATCCGCAGATGATGATCGCGAGGATGATCTATCTCTGCAATCTGGAAGGCTGCGTACAACTCCTGCTGGCGGGCACTGCGGTATTCGCCTAAAGATGCAAAGCCGTGATGGTGTGCATCGCGGCCATCTGGCGGGGCGCCATCGGTTCCATGAACAAAAGTGGCATTGCGGAAGCGGGGAAGGCGGCCTCCGAGGGCGATGACTTCATCGTCTGGGTGCGCGACCACAATAAGAACAGTTGGCAGCGGCGCGTGCTCTGTGGATGGCGCGCTGATCTGCTCGAGTATTTTCTGAGCATCCATGGAACCTCATTTGGATGGATAGGCGACGCGCGGGCCATCGGGCGCGGCGGGTAGTTGTTGCCAGCGGCAGAGATAGACTTCCTGTTCAGGATGGCTTTCGATGCTGAATCCCGCGCTGCGCAACATGGCCTCAACACAAGCCTGATTGGGGAACCACCAGTTTGTTGGATCGCCAGAATAGGAGTGCTCGATGAAATACATGCGTGGGCAGCCTGGATCCTCGAATATAGACGAGTCCTGGAAGCCGTAGTCTTCGGCCATGGACGTGACTGTTGTGGGGCCACGCTGCAGCGACTGGAAAAGGAGCAGGTCTTTTGCGACATGTTCGTGGATGAGGTCGAGGGCGAGCAACGGATGGCGCAGATGATAGAAGACGCCCATGAAGATGACGAGGTCGAACTTCTCGCGTAATTCTGCAATTTGCCAGACGGATAGTTTCTGAAATTCGACGTTAAGATCGAGCACCTGCGCTGCAAAGCGTGCCTGTTTCAGGTAGTCCTCGTCCCAATCCATGCCTAATACTCGTGCGGCGCCACGCTTCTTCATTTCAAAAGAGTAGAAGCCGGCGTTGCAGCCGATGTCGAGCACGGACATTCCGGTAAGATCGCGAGGAATGGCTTCGCGAAAGCACTCCCATTTGAGGCGCGGATAATCGCCGAGAAAATGATGTGGCGCGGTTTGTACGCCCTTGAGGTCTATGTTGTGGAACCAGGTGCCGAGCTTTTCTACTTTGTGACGGATGGCCTCTTGTGTCCAGACATCGTCAGGCGACATGAGCGATGTGCGCATCTTTCGTTGCTCCTGTTTGTGGCTGCGGTTCTGTTTTGTAGTGCCGTGGTTGGAATGAGGCGGGGTTTGCTTCACTGAGCAGACGGGTTGCTTCACGATATCCATGCAGCGTGCCAACATCCACATAGGACTGGCCTGCACGTATTCCCACAGCTGTACCGCCCTCGCGCAGATAAGCGTTGATGAGAGTGCCGAAGTACTCATCGCCGCGATCTGGCCGTCTCCAAAGAGAATACAGGGCATGCAACGTGCGGCCTGTCATTTTGAACGCTCCCCAGACCCAGTGGGACCTTGCGTCGCGCTGCTTCACCTGAATTTCTTCGACGTTTCCAGCGTCGTCTGTGATGACAGCGTCGAAAAACTCCGGATGCTCTACGGGAAAAAGCAGAAATGAAAGCTGGCCGTCTGGTAGCTGCGCAAGAGCATCCGGAGGAAACCACACGGTATCGGGCAGGCCGATGATGACATGCGAATCGTTTGAGATCACGGGAAGAGCGCGAAATACGGCATCGCACAGGCCTCCAGGTTTTGGCTGAACGGCATAGACGATTTCTGCTCTGGATGTGCCGGATGCGTAATACTCGAGGATGTCAGATTTTCCGGGTGAAATGACGAAGCACAACCGCGAGGCGCCGCCTGCAATCATGCGGTCTATAAGATATTCGCTCACTGCGCGCGGCCTTTCCGTACCGCCTTCTGTTCTGCTGCCGACGGGGAGTAGCTCTTTGGAAAATGCCAGTGGCTGTATGCGGCTTCCCACTCCGGCGGCGGGGATGATGCCCCATGTTTCTGTTTTCTGAGACTGCGGTGCGGAGGACGATGAGCAAAATTGTTCAAGCTCTATGACTCGATGTTCAGCCGTATGTTCGGCCAAAGTGCGTTCGCGCGCCGCCTGGGCAATGGCGCGCAGTTCTTCATCTGAGCGTTCTAGTTCGTCTATCACGTCCTGCGCGCAACGCACGATCAGCAACTCTTTCCCGGGAACGAAGAAGGCCTCGATGCCGCTCCACATATCGCTGAGAATGGGGACACCGCATGCTGCTGCTTCAAAGAGTCGTCCGGATGGACAATAGCCATAGTCTGCCATGGCCTTGCGGGTTACGTTTAACGTGGCGCGCGATGATGAATAAAAGGACGGATGAAGATTGGGCGGCATATGGCGAACGAAGAAAAGGTTTGGCGTCCAGGGGAAGCTGTGCGGATATTGCGCGCCACCGATGACAAAGCGCATTTGCGGGAGCCTGCGCGCGGGTTCTATGAACAACGATTCAAGCAGTGATTGGCGGTCAGCAGCATAGGTCCCGAGATAAGAGAGGTCGGCGCGATAATCAGCAACCTGTTCTGCGGGTGCGTGAACTTCGGGGTCTACGCTTCCATACAAAGGCGCGACACGCCGCGCTCCAAGCAGGTGCTGCAAATCCTGAAGCGAGCGGCCGCCGGTATAGCTGAGTACAATGTCGAAGTCACCGAGACCCTGTGTGGGAAGATACTCGATTGTTTCTCCAGCGGTGAGCCTTTGCAGTGTGATGGGCGTGTCGAGATCGTAAAAGCCGCGAATGTTTGCTGATGAGGTGAGGACGAGATCAGAAGCTGCGCGTCCGTCTGGGCAATAGCTTGTTACCAGCGCCAGGTCTGCTTCATCCGCATGTTGGCGGGCGAGAGCGGCTACATCAGAGAAGCTCGAATACAGATATAAGTATCCGCCGCCAGGCAGTGCTGTCATGTCCCGCGTGGTGGCGTAGTAGGGTACGTCTTTCTCGAAAAAGACAACCTGGTGCCCGCGATGGGAAAGTGCTTTGCATAAGCCTCGCCATAAGGTGGCATGGCCGTTTCCCCATGAGGAGCTCACGGTAAGCCCAAAGATGACTACCTTCATCCGGCGTTTCCTCTCCACAGGAGAGGATGGCGCGTGAAAGCGCCATCCTTCCAGATTGGATATGAGTGAGATCAGGCTGCGGCGTGCTTTTTACCTGACGATTTACGTTCTACAGACTCCGGATGCACCAGTTTGTTGAAGTTGCTTACCGCGCCTTCGGCTGTTTTTTCCTGATAGATCAATTCAAGATTACTCTCGTCAAATTTTTCAAAAAACTCTTCCCAGGATATCTCTCTCAGGTTATTGTCCTTCTGATTGGTTGCATCAGGAAATTGAAAGCGCAGAATACCCGGTTCATCTTTCCTGTGAGTGCTGGCAACTTCAGATGGAACCGCTCCACGGGCCTCGGCCCACTTTCGGATTTCATCATAGTCCCGAGTTGTTTTGGAAAGTGCCATGCTTAACTTCTCCAATTTGTGCTGTGTATAGATGGATAGACCAGCACGAGAGCATGGTTGTATGTAAGAAGAAGCTGCTGTTATGCAGCTTTTTCCGCATATGGATTGACCCGGTTAGCAATCTCTGTGAGGAGATGGTCAGCGTGTCCTTCTTCCTTGATCGTTTTGTCGAGGATTTCCGCCTGCGAGTTCAAGCCGAGGATGCGCGCGAAGGTCCGCACGGTGCCGTATGTCGCAATCTCATAATGCTCGACACGCTGTGCGGCAGAAATGAGAGCGGCGTCACGGACGGATTCATCGGAGGCATCTTTGATCATGTCTTCGGCCTCTGCGATGATGCCGGCAAGGGCTTTGCATTTGATGGAGTCAGTCTTTCCGGTGAGTTCGCTGAGAATCTTTTCCAGCCGGGTGACATGGGTTTCCGTTTCCTGCAGGTGCGACTGGAAGGCCTGCTTCAGCTGAGTGTCGGTGGCCTTGTCAATCATTTTGGGTAACGCTTCTGTGATCTGAGTTTCGGTGGACAGGAGCATCTGGAGCTGGTTGATGTAGAGCTTGCGAAGATCATCAATGTTTGCAGAAAAGAATTTCATGGATTGTTTCTCCTTGGGTTGTTTTGCAACAGCTATGCTGCGCGGCGTTGATGCTGAGACGGTTCAAGCTTAACTTTGATCCATCCGGGCTGGTGTCGATCGAAGGCGCGGTACGCGTCAATGGCGGAGACGATGGGCTGGGTCTGAGTAAGGAACTGTTCGGGCCGGATGATGCCGCTGCGCACGAGCTCGAGCATTTTCGGCATGTACCGGCGGTGATTGCAATTGCCGGCCTTAACGGTAAGATTTTTTTCTACGACCTGATCAATAGGAAAAGGCAGCGGTGCGGAGTAAACACCGATAACAGAAACAGTACCGCCCTTGGCCACGGATTCTATGGCCCACTGCAGGGCCTGAGATGGAGCGCCGCCAGGCTGGAAGGATCCGCCTGCTGGAGTGCCCTCCGGAGCGACTTTCTTCATCTCCTGCTGGAACTCTTTGTTTTCGTCTTTGCCAATTTTTGCTAGTCCTTTGGAGGCGGTGGCTGCGTCTGTACCAACAGCATCAATCACGCGATCCGGGCCTGAGCCGCTGGTTAGGTCTTTCAAAACAGCGAGTGGGTCTTCGCGATCGAAGTGGATGATTTCTGCTCCGTGAGAGCGGGCCATTTCCAAACGCGACTCTACATTATCAATCGCAAAGACGCGGCCGGCACCGAGATGCTGCGCGCAGGCAATGGCGAAGAGTCCGACAGGGCCGCAACCGTAGATGGCGGCGGTGTCAGAAGGCTTTATTTCTGCCATGACGGCGGCCATGTAGGAGGTGGGAAGAATGTCTGACATGAGGATGGCCTGGTCGTCAGTGATTTCGGCGGGCAACCTTACGAGATTTGCACTGGCGTATGGTACGCGTGCGTATTCTGCCTGAAGGCCATCGAGGCCTCCGGCTTTTTCAGGGCCGCCAAAGAAGACGGTGCCAGCGGATGGTCCTTGCGGATTGGCGACGTTGCACTGGGAGTGATAGCCGGAACGGCAATACACGCAGCTTCCGCAGCCGACGGTAGAGGGAATGACGACGCGGTCACCTTTGCGGAAGTTGCGCACGGCGGCGCCGGTTTCTTCAACGATGCCAATGGCTTCGTGTCCGAGGATACGGCCTTTCTTAACACCGGGAAGTGTTCCGCGCACAAAGTGAAGGTCAGTACCACAGATGGCGCTGGCGGTGATGCGGACGATGGCATCAGTGGGAGCTTTGATTTTCGGCTCCGGGACATTTTCGATCGAGATGTCGCCGATGCCCTGAAAGACGACTGCTTTCATGGTGACTCTCCTGCTGTTGGAGGTGGGCAGGTTCAACGTTCGACCGCTGCTGAAAGATTAGGATGCGAAGGAGCGAGAGTGGGAATACCTACGTGGACGCTGTTTGAACAGCAAATCACAATGATTTGCACAAATCACTCTGTATGCATCTATTGCAAAAGAGGGTGCGATTATGCCGAGGCGAGCAGGACATCAGGACCCGAAGAAAGCTCAGGAGAAGCCTCCATACGATGCGAAGAAACAACCACCACCAGGATATGAAGGCGAGATGAATCCAAAGGTAGATCATGGTGAGGAAAGCTATACAGGAAACTCCAGGCTGAAGGACAACGTTGCCATCATTACCGAGGCGGACAGTGGCATCGGGAGAGCGGTGGCGATCGCTTTTGCCAGAGAGGGCGCTGATGTGGTGCTTTCGTATCTGAAGGAAGAGGAAGAGGATGCGCGCGAAACCGCGAAGTGGATTGAAGATGCAGGGCGGAAGGTGCATCTGCGGTCGGGAGATGTGGAAATACTGCAAGGCATTAGTGGCAGACGCGAAGAAGAAGTTTGGGCGGCTGGATATTGTTGTAAATAATGCGGCTTTCCAGCGGACGTATGATTCGATTGCCGATATTCCGGCAGAAGAATTTGCCCAGACGTTTCATACGAATGTGTTTGGGACGTTTTTCCTGTCACAGTCTGCGCTGGAAGAGCTTCCAGAAGGGGGAAGCATCATCAATACCTGTTCGATCCAGGCGTTTGATCCTAGTCCTGACCTGCTGGCCTATGCAGCTACAAAGGCCGCACTGGTGAACTTTACCAAGGGTCTGGCAAAACTGGCAGGAAAGCAGAGTGTTCGAGTGAATGGAGTGGCTCCGGGGCCGGTATGGACACCGCTGATCCCTTCCACCATGGCGGAAGAAAAAGTGGAACAGTTTGGGAAAGACACAGTCTTTGAACGGGCTGCGCAGCCGGCAGAGATGGCGCCAATCTATGTTTTTCTTGCTTCAGATGATGCAACGTATGTAACTGGAGAGATTTACGGTGCGACCGGCGGACAGATGCCATTTTAAGCGATGAAAATAATGGAACATTCTGCGGCGGAATATTTGCCAATCCTTCACGATCTGGATTCCTTGCGGAAGGCGGCCCGCGCTTGCCGCGGATGTCCTTTATATGAGCATGCTACGCAGACTGTTTTTGGTGCAGGTAAAGTTCAGGCACAGCTGCTGCTGGTAGGTGAACAGCCGGGTGACCGCGAAGATATTGAAGGACTTCCATTTGTAGGGCCAGCGGGAGGGCTGCTGAATGCTTGTCTGGAAGAAGCTGGGATTGACCGCGATGAAGTGTACGTGACGAATGCAGTCAAACACTTCAAGTGGGAACCGCGCGGGAAACGGCGCATTCACAAAAAACCGAACGCGCGGGAAATAGCGGCGTGCCGCCCATGGCTTGATGCTGAAATCGCGGCAATCAAGCCAGCGCTGATTGTTTGTATGGGAGCGACAGCGGCCCAGGCATTGCTTGGACGCGAGTTTAAAGTAACGCAACAGCGCGGTAAGCCTATTGAAACGCAGGAGCTTCCGCGCATACTGGCGACGGTGCATCCCTCTTCTGTTCTGCGTGCGACGGACAGTGAATCTCGCGAGAGTGAGAGAGCAAGATTTTTAGATGATTTGAAGCAGGCGGCAAAATATCTGAAAAAGCACGCAGCCTGAGAGCACGGCTTAGATGCTGAGGATCGCGTGCGTGTTTGCATGGGAGTCATCCTCTTCTTCTTGCGTGCCTCGCGCTTAAAAGCGAAAACATTGTTCTTACATCTCTGAAAGCAACTTCCTTGATTGTTTGTACCTCCTACTAGACAGTCCGGGTTTGCGAGCGCTCCGCATCCACTTTCGGTGCAAGGCCTAAAGTCAGAGCGCAGAGAAGCTCTACATTCGCAAGACGGTTACCCAGGAAAGTTTCTGTAGCGCGTTTCTTTGTGACGCGGCAAGTCTCTAGCACGACCAATTGCACGATCCACTTGTACGAGGAGGAACGAAATGGTCGAGGCCGTCGTTCTCTGGAACGAGCCTAACAATCTCTCCCATTGGAACTTTCATCTAGACGAAGGATGGACACGGTTCAGCGAGATGGTAAAACTCACTTCCCAACGGATTCGAGAAACAAACCCACAGCTACCAATTGTTCTTGGCGGAGTGTCGTCGTGTGACTGCGATTTTCTGCGGCTGATGGCGTCGCACGGCGTGATGGAGCATGTGGATGCTGTTGGTGTCCATGGATTCCCGCTGGACTGGAACCACTGGAACATTCATGAGTGGCCCGCGCGCATTGCGGAAGCCGAACAAGTGACGCAGAAGCCAGTATGGGTGACGGAAGTCGGGGCATCGTCATTTGGCGCGGAAGAGGTGGCGGTCTTTGGGCTGGAAAAGACGCTGGAATTGCTTCGTGGACGCAGTCCGCGCATTCACTGGTACAGCTTGTTTGACCTGCCACCGACCTGGCCTGCAGAAACAAGACACAAAGAGGCTGAAGGCAGCTCCTATTACAGACATTACTATCTTGGCCTGCTGAAGCATGATGGATCACCGAAGATGGTGGCCAGTCATTTTCCGACGGATGGTGAGATTGGCCTGTGCCAATGGTTCCATTTTGAAGACCACCGGCTGGATGCTGCTGTGGAATGGATGCAGCAGCATCATGTCCGTTATTTACGGACAGGTGTGAATTGGGCCGACTCGTTTCGCCCGAATGCTGTGGCGTGGTTCGACCGGATGATGGAGGCGCTGAAGCCGTTTCAGGTTTCGATGACACTGTGCTTTACGCCTGCCCACCTGGGAATTGAAGAGCACCATACCAGTCCTCCATCGGACATTCGCACTTATGCAGACTTTGCGGCGTGGGCAGTGGAACGTTATGCGCCGGCGCAAGAAGGGCGTATGCAAACGCAGGAGATGGAGACAGCCGCATGAGCAAACAGGTTCTTATTACCGGAGGCGCAGGATTTGTTGGTTCGCATATGGCCGATGCGCTGCTGAACGAAGGGCACAGCGTAAGAATATTGGACAATCTGACTCCACAGGTGCATGGCGATGACCGCCCAGACTACCTGTCCGAGGACGTGGAATTGGTCAGAGGCGATGTGCGCGATCCGGCGAAGGTGCGGGAGGTGCTGCGCGATGTTGATGTGATTTTCCACTTCGCTGCTGCGGTCGGCGTGGGGCAGTCCATGTATGAAATCAGCCGGTATATGAGCGTAAATACGCAGGGAACGGCAGAACTTTTGCAGGAGATGTTGAATCTTAGGATGACACCAGAGAAGTTGATTGTGGCGTCCTCTATGTCCATCTATGGCGAAGGAGAATATCTGTGTTCTGGTTGTGGACGCAACAGCGCGCCGCCATTGCGCTCGATGGAGCAGCTTCGCAGTGGAAAGTGGGAGCTGCGTTGCGAGATGTGCGGAACAATTCTGCATCCTATTCCGACCAGAGAAGACAAACCTTCAGACCTGAATTCTATTTATGCATTGTCAAAACGTGATCAGGAGGAAATGTGCCTGATCTATGGGCGCACCTACGGGATTCCGGTGACTGCTCTGAGGTTTTTCAATATCTACGGCACGCGACAATCTCTCTCCAACCCATATACAGGAGTCGCTGCAATTTTTGCGACCCGCCTGATCAATGGTGAGGCGCCACTGGTATTCGAAGATGGTGAACAGGTCCGTGACTTTGTGAATGTTCACGATATTGTTCAGGCCAACCTTCTGGCGATGGACAAGAACAAGGCAAATGGCGAGGTCGTGAATATCGGTTCCGGAAAACCGATCCAGATCCGCCGCGTTGCCGAGCTTCTGTCTTCGGCTTTGGGGAAGCATAGCAATCCTGTGATTACCAAAAAATATCGTGCTGGCGATATAAGGCACTGCTATGCAGATATCGCCCGTGCGCGCAATCTGCTTGGCTATGAGCCGAAGGTCACGCATGAAGAAGGCTTTGGTGAACTGGCCTTGTGGCTCGCCTCACAGAAATCGGAAGACAAAGCAGAAACAATGCTGGAAGAACTCAGCACATACGGACTGACAGCGTAAGTGGAGGGACAGGCATGGACATGAACGGCACGGCACGAAAAGTACTCATAACGGGCGGGGCTGGATTTATAGGTTCGAACCTGGCGGCGCGTTTGCTGCAAAGGCCTGGAACTCACGTCACTATTTTTGACAATCTTTCGCGGCGAGGTTCAGAGCTAAATCTGGAATGGCTGAAAAGCAAGGCTGGCAGAAACCAGCTACAGACAATACAAGAAGATGTGCGAGACCACGCTGCACTGGCGAAGGCGGCCCGGGATGCAGATGAAATCTACCACTTTGCCGCGCAGGTAGCGGTGACTACTTCGATTGAAAATCCAAGAGAGGACTTTGAGATCAATGCGCAGGGCACATTGAATGTGCTGGAAGCCGCGCGCAAGTCCGGTAAGCGCCCCATGGTATTGTTTACCTCCACAAACAAGGTATATGGGGCATTAGACGCAATGGGCGTTGTTCCGGGGGAGACAGCGTATATTGTGCCGGACCCTTCCTTCAAAGGTTGTGATGAAGCTACCCCGTTAGATTTTCATTCGCCTTATGGCTGCTCAAAAGGCGCTGCCGATCAATACATGCGCGACTATGCGCGAATCTATGACTTGCCGACAGTCGTATTTCGAATGTCCTGCATTGCCGGTCCGCGGCAGCTTGGGAATGAAGACCAGGGGTGGGTGGCGCATTTTCTTTATTCGGCGGTGGAGGACCGCGAGATCACCATCTATGGCGATGGCAAGCAGGTGAGGGACATTCTTCACGTGCATGATCTGATTGACGGAATGGAAGCTGTACGGCAGAACCTGAAAACCACTCGCGGGCAAGTTTACAACCTTGGCGGCGGCATGCGGCGGGCATTCAGCGTGCTGCAGATTCTTGAGGAGATCCGCAAGATGACGGGTAGGAAAGCCCGCTACAGCTATGCTGAGCAGCGCCCCGGCGATCAGGTGCTGTACGTCTCCGACACAACAAAGCACGAACGCGACACGGGCTGGACGCCACGGCGAAGCATGCGCAATATCTTAAGCGATATTTACAGCTTCTGGATGGACGGGCATGCAAGAGCATCATCCATGGAAGAGTGCGGGTTACAAACTCTGCGTCAGGAGGTGGCATGAAGTTTGCTCTAATCAATCCACGCTGGACATTTCACGGCTCTACGTACTTTGGCTGCCAGGAGGCGCATTTCCCAATCGAGTTGATGTGTGCACAGCAGCAACTAAAAATAGGCGGGCATGACACGTTGCTGATGGATGCACACATGGAGGGACTTTCACCGGAACAGGTGCATGAGCGGCTGAACACATTTGATGAAGACATTCTGGTGCTCCCTACAGCGCCTTCCTATCTTTTCTGGCGTTGTCCGCAGCCGGAGCTACGCGTTACGCAGGACTGGGTGAAGATGCTGCGTGGCAAGTCTACGGTGGTGTTGATCGGGCCTCATGGATCGGCCACTCCGTTTGCAACTCTGCGAAAAACCGGAGCGGATATTGTGCTGCGAGGTGAGCCGGACCAGGTATTGCCTATGGTTGGCAGCGCTTCGTTGGAGGACATTCCTGGATGCTGCTGGATGGAACATGGCGAAATGAGGTGCTCGGCGGGAATTGGTGCAACTGAGATGCCGTCCATTGGCGCACTCGACTATACGGATTATCCAGTGGAACGCCACACGCATAAACATCATGTGTTTACTGAAATGCCGGGGTTGGGTGCAGAAGTTGAATTCGCGCGGGGATGCCCGTATTCATGCACTTTTTGCAATAAGACGCTGTTCAGGAACAAATACCGTGAGCGGCCCGTAGCTCAAGTCCTTGCGGAGATAGATCAGCTTATTTCGCGCGGTGTGACTTACGTCTACTTTATAGATGAGATATTCGGGGTTGGTAAGAATGTAGTCCATCTGCTGGACGAATTAACGAAGCGGCCGGTTTCTATCGGCTTCCAGACCAGAATTGATCTGTGGGATGAAGACAGGCTTGAGCTGCTGGGGCGTGCTCGATGCACCTCGTTTGAGTGTGGTATTGAGTCCATCACAGAAGAGGGCCGCAATGAGCTGAATAAGAATTGCAGGCTATCTACCGAGCGCATTTCCGAGTTGCTGATCCATGCGAGAAAGCACATACCATGGGTACAGGCCAACCTGATTAAAACTGCTCATGACGATGCAGATACGGTAAAAGCGTGGCAGAACAATTTAAAAGTGCATGGTGTGTGGGTAAGCGAGCCTGTGCCAATGTTTCCTTTTCCGGGAAGCCCGGAGTACATTACCACGTTTGGAGCGCAGCCGGATGATGAGGCATGGGAGCGCGCGCACGCATACTATCTGGGCCTTTTTGCAGACAAGGGGTATTCCGATATTCAGGAACAGCATCCCGTTCCGCTGCAGGAGCTGGAATGCGCGTCCTGATAACGGCAGACACAGTGGGAGGGGTGTGGACCTATACGCAGGAACTTGCTGAAGGGCTGCTCGTTACCGGGTGCGATGTTGGAATTGTGAGTGTTGGGCCAGCTCCATCTGACGAACAAAGGAGCTGGATGGATGGTCTGCGCAAAAAGTGGCTGGGAAAAAGCTGGTTCGCGGCTAAGGAATGCAGTCTTGAGTGGATGCAGGACAATGCCGCCTCTTACTCAGCGGCAGAGAGTTTTCTCCTGGAGAGGATTCGAGACGTATTGCCAGACATTCTTCATTCCAGTCAATTTTGTTTCGGCGCGCTGCCGGTGGATATTCCAAAGATAGTCGTTGCGCACAGCGATGTATTCAGTTGGTGGCGGAGTTGCCGTGGAGCGCCTGCCGAAGAATCAGAGTGGCTGCGCACCTATTCCCGGCTTGTGCATCGGGGGATTGAGGAAGCCGACGTTGTCATCGCTCCCACGCGCTGGATGCTGGATCAGATGGAAGACTGTTATGGTCCGTTGGCAAATGCGGCGGTGATACCGAATGGGCGGAGGATTGCAGGGCCAGGTCGCGTATCGAAGAAACTCCAGGCGATTACGGCTGGCCGGTTATGGGATGAAGCCAAGAACATTGGGATGCTGTTCGAAGTGGAGTCCCCGTTTCCGGTCCTTGTGGCAGGAGATGAGTCGTTTGAGAGAGAGACGGTATGCACGGATACTTCCCAATGCGTGCAGATGCTGGGGCGGTTGCAACAGGAAGCGCTGCTACGGATATTTGCAGAAAGCGCTGTCTACATTTGCCCCTCGCGCTATGAGCCATTCGGATTGACCGCGGTGGAAGCTGCGCTGTCAGGATGCGCGATTGTTGCGAACGATATTCAATCGCTGCGGGAAGTGTGGGGCGATGCAGCTATCTACTTTACACGCGATGATGCGGCTGCCCTCTCAGGAGTGTTGCGATCCCTTGCTGATAACCGCACTTGGTTGGAACTGGCGGCGGAGAAGGCACATGCGCGCGCGCAGGAGCGATTTTCTAGAGAAGGAATGGCGCGGAAATATCTGGGTGTATATCAACAGTTGCTGGAAAGGAAAGAAGACTGCCATGCTGCGTAAGCTGCGAATGTATTACTTCATACACTCCATTCGCTCCGATTGGAACAATGGCAATGCTCATTTTCAGCGAGGCCTGGTGCGGGCGCTGGGGAAATTGGGACATAAGGTAACTTGCCTGGAGGCTGAAGTCAACTGGTCTTTTGAAAATCTCCAAAGCGAAGCCATGGGCAGGGAAGCGGTGGAACAGTTCTTTCGTACGTATCCCAGCATTGATGTTGTTTTGTATCGCGAAAAAAATGAGATGAGAAATATATTGCGGGATGCAGACATCGTTGTTGTTCATGAGTGGACGCCGCCTGAGATCGTGAGCGGGATTCTGGATATACGGGATGAGATGGGGTTTCGCGCCATCTTTCATGACACGCATCATCGTGCTTCTTCTACTCCTGAGCAGATCCAGGAAATGCAAGTGGCACGATTTGATGGGGTGCTGGCGTTTGGCAATGCATTACGTGAGATCTACCGGACCAGGTTTGGTATGAACAGAGTGTGGACGTTACACGAAGCTGCGGACACTACGGTATTTCAACCTGCAGCAGGAGAAAAGTCGGCAGACCTGGTGTGGGTAGGAAACTGGGGTGATGGCGAGAGGTCTGAAGAGCTTCGCCGATTCTTGATGCGGCCTGTTGTGCGGATTCCAGATATCCAGGCGACGGTGTATGGCGTGCGGTATCCGAAGGAAGGACTGCAAGCGCTCGATGCAGCCGGCATTGAGTTCAAGGGATATCTGCCGAATCTGGCATCGGTGGAGGTATATCAGAAAGCGCGGCTGACGATTCATGTGCCACGACATCAATATCGCGATGCGATGGCAGGAATCCCCACGATACGCGTCTTTGAAGCACTGGCGTGCGGTATCCCGCTGATATCAGCGCCGTGGAACGACTGTGAAGAGCTGTTCCGCCCGGAAGATTTTCTTTTTGTAACCGATACAGAACAAATGGTTTCAGCCATTGAGTATTTGTTGAGCCATCCAAAGAAGGCGCAGGAGATGGCTGAGCGTGGGTTGGCCACTGTATGTGCGCATCATACGTGTGATCACAGAGCTGAGCAACTGACGGAGATATGCGAAGAGGTGCTGGCAGCATGAAAATCTTTGTATTTGGTTCGAGCATTGTTTCTTCTTACTGGAATGGGGCGGCAACGTATTATCGCGGAATTTACAAGTACCTGGCCCGCCTGGGGCATGAGATCACGTTTGCGGAACCGGATGCATATCAGCGCCAGCAACACCGGGATGAAGGCGATTATTCTTATGCGCGGCCTCTTGTGTATCGCCCGGGAGTAGACCTTGACAGGATGCTGGAGATGGCGAGCGGAGCGGATGTGGTCATCAAGCATTCAGGTATCGGGGTGGATGACGACGAACTTGAAACGCGTATACTGGAGTGCCAGCCACATTCTCGCGTTTGCTTTTGGGACGTAGATGCGCCGGCTACGATTGACCGAATGCACCGGCGCCCGGAAGACCCGTTCTGCAAAGCGGTTCCGCAGTATGACGCCGTACTGACATATGGCGGCGGGCCTATGGTGCAAGAGCATTACGCGAGCTTTGGCGCGCAGCGGTATTGCAGCGTGTTCAACGCCGTGGACCCGGACACACACTTTCCCGTGGAGCCGCAGCGTGAATTAGAGTGCGATCTGGCTTTTGTTGGAAACAGGCTGCCGGATCGCGAGTCCAGAGTGGAAGAGCTGTTCCTGTGTGCGGCGGCGATGGCGCCGGAGATGAAGTTCATTCTGGGCGGTGAAGGATGGGGGGGCAAGCCGCTGCCTGCGAATGTTCGCTGGATTGGGCATGTGCCCACGGGTGACCACAACCGGATCAATTGCTCGGCGCGCATGGTACTGAACATTAATCGTGCTTCCATGGCAAGCTTTGGGTTTTCTCCCCCGACAAGAGTATTTGAAGTGGCTGGTAGTGGTGCGTGCCTGCTTTGCGATGAATGGCCCGGGATTGAAGAGTTCTTTGTGCCAGAAAAAGAGATTCTGATTATTCGGAGCGGAGAGGAAGTGGTGTCTCGATTGCGCAAGATGGACGCCACCCTGGCCACTCGGACAGGCGTCGCATTCAGGACGCGTGCGCTGCGCGACCATAGTTATTCACAGCGGGCGCTGCAGGTACAGGAATTTCTTGCGTCGCTACTTTGCGGAGACGGCATCGGGCCTGAAGCAGATGTTGTGCAGGAAAGTGCAGCATGAAGATTACTGTACTTGGGTTGACCGTTACTTCGTCGTGGGGCAACGGTCACGCGACCACATTCCGGTCACTCTTTCGCGCACTGCATGCACGCGGGCACGAAGTTGTCTTTCTTGAAAAAGATGTGGAATGGTATCGCAACAATCGGGACCTTCCTGGCCCGCCGTATTGTCGGGTGTTGTATTACGAAGACTGGAAGAGGCAGGGAAGGTCATTGGCACTTCGGCATGGCAGGGAATCGGATGTAATTGTCATTGGGTCGTATTTCCCGGATGCGGTTCCTGCTGCTTACGCACTGCTGAATCACACGGATGTTCCGTTAGTGTTTTACGACATTGATACGCCGGTGACGATTGCGCAACTGAGGGCGGCTGGACGTACAGATTATCTGATTGCGGGTCTTGTTCCGCATTATGCGGCCTATCTCAGCTTCACCAGTGGGCCTGTACTCAAGGAACTGGAGCAGCGGTTTGGATCTCCTTATGCTGTGCCGTTTTACTGCTCGGTGGACCCGTTGCAGCATTCGCGGGCTACGGCGCGTGATGAATTTAAATGCGAGTTGTCTTACCTGGGGACGTATGCTGCTGACCGGCAATCGAAACTGCAGGAGCTTCTGATGAAGCCGGCAGCGCATTTACCAGACAAGAAATTTCTGGTGGCTGGGCCGATGTATCCGCCGGAAATTGCCTGGGAGAAGAACATAAAGCGCATCATTCATGTTCCGCCGCGAGACCATGCAGCTCTGTACTCTTCTTCGCGGTTCACGCTGAATCTTACACGGGCCGATATGGTGGAGGCCGGCTATTCTCCGTCGGTGCGTCTATTTGAAGCTGCTGCCTGCGGAAGCACAATTATTTCTGATTACTGGGAAGGCATCGAGATGTTTTTGCATCCGGGAAAAGAAGTGCTGATTGCGCATTCGGCAGAAGAGGTGCTGGCCATTTTGTCAGCGATGCCAGATGGCGCAATACAGCGCATTGGAGAGCAGGCACGGGAGCGAATTCTGTCAGTGCACACGTCTGAGCATCGTGCTGAAGAGTTTGAAGCGGTGGTGGAGCGTATCTACTCAAGAAAGGGAAGAACCATAGCTCAGCATGCCGATCGTGCAGCACTGGCACTCAGCTGAGCGCTGACGGCGGTCACTACGTCGTCCCATTTTCCCTGTTGCGTTTGCCGGAACAGGCGCATGGTTGGATACCAGGGAGAATCACTTCGATGCATCATCCAGCGCCAGTCCGCATATCGCGGCAGGAATGTCCATACAGGTTTACCAAGTGCTCCTGCCAGGTGTGCGGCCATGCTGTCTATTGAGATGACAAGGTCCATTTGCTGAATGGCGGCGGCCAGTGAAAGCAGGCCATTTCCGCAGGCAAGTGGCAAGGCGTTGCGTGAAAGCCAGAAGTCATTCCACTCAAGATTGTCTTCCGGGCGCTGGAGGCTCCAGAAACGGATTTCCTTTCTGTTAAGCAAGGGATGGAGCAGAGCAAACGGTATAGAGCGTGATGGTTCCCATTCTCCTCCTATCCAGAGGATGCCTGCATTCAGGCCGTGGTCTGCGTTGTTCTGAATTTGTGCGCCCGGTGGCAGCGTGAGATATGGTATCTGGCGGGGGATCGTGTGCAGTTCCGAGCGGAAGATGTAAGGAAGCTCCATCACTTCTATTTGCAGGTCCCACGAGGAAGGTTCGCCCCATACGATGACGGTGTCCACACCGGAGAAGCATCGGGCGAGGTCATACATCTGAGGTGGAACTTCTAAAACAACATGCTTCGCCCGCTGACGAAGCATGGGAAGATAGCGGAGCATCTGAATGGCATCGCCGTAGCCATGGAGGCTGCGAAGGATGACACGCCGATCCTGAAGGTCCTCACCATTCCAAAAGCGATGCGGATCTGGAGCGTCGCGGCGGCGAATCGCGTCGCTTTCCTGCCAGGCCTGAGCGAAGTCGCCCTTGAGCATCCAGCAATACCAGCGGCCGCCGGCGCAGCGGTCCGCGTCTGCTCCATGCTGCTCTGCCTGGTAAAACAACTCCAGAGCCTGCTCTATTTTCTGAAGCGAGACGCAGTGTTCAGCCTGTACTAAGAGATTCCCGGGATTGCAGTCGGGCGGGTGGAACGAAATGCGGGAGATACCGAGGCAGAGTCGCATTGTGACATATTGAATCAATTGGCTGCACGTAGTCCATGCCGCTTTACTACGTAAAGCAGCATGGCCGTGAACAGGCGTAAATAACTGCTACTGCTGTGCGGATGGAGCGCTGGTTGAGGCCCTGGAAGCTCCTCCGGTGGATACGTGGTGGCTCTGGGCAATCTGCTCGATCATCTTGAGATGCTCGGAGATGACCTGCTCTCCCTGAGAGGCTGCATCTTTTACAGAAGGGGCTTTTGCGCTTGCTGCGGCATGCTTGAACTCCCAGAGGTCTTTCTTGTGGTCGCGCACCATGGCCTGAATGTATGCCTTGTCAAAAGCATCGCCGGAGAGTGCCTGCAATTTGGTATTTAGAGCCTGATCTTTTGCTGACAGGCCGGACGGGGGCGTCACCCCAATCTGATGGGCAACCTGCTTCATCTGATCACCGAGCCTGGTGTGGTCTTCCACCATCTTTTGACCAAACTGTTTTACGTCATCGCTACTGGCCTTCTGCTGGGCGAGCTGGCCCAACTGCACTTCGGCATTTCCTCCTTCGAGTGCTTCATTTACAAAATGTTTATCAGCGGGGCTGGCTTTGCTTCCTGCGGCTGTATTACTGGCGGTTGATGTGCTCTGAGCGACGGCCAATGCAATGCCCATAATGCCGGACAGAGACACGACGACTGCTTGTCTGCAGATGCGAACGAATGTCATTACCCACCTCTCTTACTGGTTTGAGTGCTATGGAATTGAGGAAAGTTGCCCGTTACGAGAGCGAAGTCCCGGCGGGACGCCATGTCATTTCAAGCAGGCCGGGAAGGCCTGAGAGCTCTTTCAGGACGGGCGGATTCTGGGTTTCGTCTTTATGGGAGGGCCAGCGTACGTCGAATTCATATTGATGTGTGGCCTCCTGAATTTTGCAGATGATTGAGGCGGATCGTACATGGATGCTGGAGGACTGCAACATGGCGCGAAGATCTTTTTCCGTGATGTTGTTCGCTGTGAACAACATGCTGAGGGTTCCACGCTGCCATTCGTCGAGCCTGGTTTCTGCTTTACGCAGAATAGATAAAACAAGGAAGCCAATGACGGCAGAGACCATGCCGAGGATGAGTTGACCGCCTCCAAGACACAAGCCTACGACAGTTGCGAACCACATGGTTGCTGCGGTGGTGACGCCAATGACCATTTCATCCTTGCGGACGATGGCGCCGGCTCCGATGAATCCGACGCCGGTGAGGATGCCTAGAGGAAGACGCATCAGGTCCATAACCGCGTAGGAGTCGTGGGGTTTGCCATTCGTGGGAAGGAGAAGGTTCATCTGGATCATAGCAACGGATGCGGCCAGAGTGACTAGGATGGTAGTGCGCAGTCCCGCGGGGCGCCCGTGTTTACTGCGATTGGTGCCGAGCAGAGCGCCTGCGAGCAGGGTGAGAATAATTCGTAAAGCGATGGTTTGCCATGTGATTTCGACGGGCACGAGACCTCCACTTTAATCCGGTTGTTCGATGAGAGTACGGGAACAAAGGTGGCCAGAGCAGAGGCGAATCGTGGGCCTGCGAACCCACGTCTCAAAATCGAGACGTGAGCACCCGGTTCAGAGTGGAGGCAGTTTGGAGGTTGTCCAGCTTCCGCCGGTGGCTTTGATGAGAAGGACGCTGGCTTCGAGCTCTCTTCGGCGGATGTCAATGTCGTTTCGTTCGTTGTTGAGCGCGGTTGTCTGCGCGGTGACGACCTGAAGGTAAGTATCTACGCCACCTTCGTAGCGGTTCTGAAACAGATGTAGCGTGTCTTCTGCCGCACTGGTGGCATTATGCTGCTGCCGCGCTTCAGTGTTGAGAATACGCAGCGCGGAGAGATTGTCTTCGACTTCCTGAAAAGCAGTCAGGGCCGTCTGGCGATAGCTGGCAACGGTTGCATCGTAGCCTGCGAGCGCAGATTCTTTGGTAGCGCGCCGCCGTCCGGCATCGAAAAGTGTTTCAGAAAGCGTTGGACCAACGGCCCACAAGCGGCTCGGCCAGTTCAGCCAGTTTAAGGCGGACGTGCCCTGAAATCCAGCCAGGGCGCTTAGGATGAGAGTGGGGTAGTAGGCTGCCTGCGCAATCCCGATTTGCTCATTGGCAGAGGCCATGCGCCGTTCTGCGGCGGCGATGTCCGGGCGGCGCTCGAGCAACTCAGAGGGCAGACCAGTGGGGATAGTTGGTATAGAAGGGCTGTTCGCGTTTAATGGCAACGGCGGCAGTGTGAACAATGCCGGCGGCTTGCCTATGAGAATCGCGATGGCGTGTTCATATTGGGCGCGCAGGATGGAAACATCGGAATCAAGCACACGCGTCTGTTCGAGCTGGGTGCGTGCCTGTTCCACATCGGATTTAGGGGCGGCTCCGCCCTCGAAGCGATTTTCAGTGAGATGCAGTGCTTCGGTGTAGGCCTTTACCGTGTCGTCGAGAAGTTTCTTCTGAGCATCGGCGCTGCGCAACTCGAAGTAGTCTATGGCGAGTTCAGAGTGCAGGCTTAATTGCACGGCGGCCATGTCTGCGGCGCTGGCCTGGGCTTGTTCTCTTGCTGCTGTCACGCTGCGGCGGATTCTGCCCCAGAGGTCAATTTCCCAGGAGAGGTCCGCGGGAAGATTGAAATCGCCTACTCCATTGTTGGCCTGCGATGCGGGGAAATAGGGCTGGTGCGCCGAATCGCGCACGCTGGAGATGCTGGGCGATACGCCGATGGTGGGTGCTTCTGCTGCACGATTGAAACGGATGGCAGCGCGGGCCTGGCGAAAATTGGCTTCTGCGATTTTCAGCGTCTGGTTGGAAGCGTCTACCTGTTCTTCCAGCGCATTGAGCTGAGGATCTCCAAAGATCTCCCACCAGTTGCCGCGGGCCGTCTGGTCGGATGGATTTGCAATCTTCCAGCCGTCGCCGGGTTGTGGCGCGGGTGCGGCTTCCTTAAAGGACGGCGCTGCCGGGACATCAGGCTTTACATATTTTGGACCGACCATGCAGCCGGAAAGCAGCAGCAGAAGGGAGCTTCCCGTCACACGCAGAGGCTGCTTCATTGTGCGGTCTCCTTTGTGGCAACCTGCACGCGTGCGCCATCTTCCAGAGAGTCGGATGGGTCTATGACGATAGCGTCAGAAGGAGCAAGCCCGGCAACTACTTCTATGCTGTCGCCATAATCATGGCCAATGGTGATGGGGACCATCTGGACTTTGCCGTTTCGCACCACAGCTACGCGCATGCCCTCTTTGCGGAAGATGAGGGAGTTTGCAGGGACTGTGACTGCTCCAGCGGTGGGTGGCACTTTGAGATGAACAAAGGCGTAGGCGCCGGGCAAAAGCTGGCCTTTGGGATTGTCCACATCTACTTCGACATTGAGGGTGCGTGAAGCTGGATCAATTGCGTCAGAGTTGCGCGCGACTGCGCCTGTGAATGTTTGGCCGGGAAATTCATCGAGGGTGAGTGTGACTTTCTCGCCAGTTTTGATTGAAGCCGCATAGACTTCAGGAACTGGAACATAGACGCGCAGCTTGTTAATGGATGCAATGTGAAACAGCTCTTTGGGGGCGGTGTTCTGGCCCGCTTCAATCAACGCGCCGATATCTACGTTACGGGCGGTCACGATGCCGTCAAAGGGAGCGTAAACGTGTTCAAAGGACTGAAGCTCCTGCAGACGGCGTACATTTGCTTCATTCGAGGCGACCAGCGCCTGTTTTGAGCTGAGGTCGCTGATGGCCTGGTCTGTCTCCTGTTTGGAGACGGAGTTGGTTTCAAGAAGGTGCTTCCACCGCGCGGCTGTGATCTGCGCAAGCTGAAGACTTGCCTTGGCGTTGTTTAATTCCGCCTGGGCCTGCGCGAGCTGCTGATCGAGCTCAGGTGTTTCGATTTCCGCAAGTAGCTGGCCTTTGTGGACGCGGGTGCCGATGTCTACATACCACCTTCTTAAATAGCCATTCGTGCGCGCGTAGACGGGAGTATCAATGAATGCCTGCGTGTTCCCGGGAAGAGCGATTTCTTCCGCAGTGGATCCAGGTTTTGGATCAACAACAGCGACGACAGGAACTGCGGATTCCTGCGTGGCGCGCTTGAGATTGGCCTCAGCCTCTACGCGAGAATGGATGCCGGAATAAATGAGGAAAGCAAGCACAAGGCACACAACCGCTGTCACAATCCAGGTAGCGGCGCGGGGCCGCCGAGGTTGGGGAGCAGGTGCCGGATTGTGGATGGCCTCGGATTGTGTTTTTACTGGATCGTCTATCACCATAGAAGTCTCTCCATCGTTCATGCGTGTGTCGCGTGTCCTTCCGTGTGGAGCATGCCTTCAGTAGGGTTTGGCTGGCGTCGTCCATGCAGCAGGCTGAAGACAGATGGCACAAAGACCAGTGTGGCCACGGTGGCACAAAGCAGTCCGCCAATGACGGCACGTCCGAGAGGGGCATTCTGTTCGCCGCCATCGCCGAGGCCCAGGGCCATGGGTACCATGCCGATGATCATGGCGAGCGCTGTCATCAGGACTGGGCGGAAGCGCGTTGCGCCTGCTTCAATGGCGGCGAGTGCTGCGTCACCGTGTACCTGCAGGCGTTCCTTGGCGAAAGAGACAACGAGAATGCTGTTTGCGGTGGCCACGCCCATGCACATGATTGCGCCCATAAGAGCAGGGACGCTCAGGGCAGTGTGCGTAAAGAAGAGGAAGAGCACAATTCCTGCAAGCGCAGCAGGCAACGCTGTGATGATGATGAAAGGATCGAGCCAGGACTGAAAGTTCACAACGATGAGCATGTATACCAGGCCAATTGCGAAGAGCAGGCCGGTAAGCAGCCCGGTATAGGATGCGCGCATGGTCTGCGCCTGGCCACGCACGGAGACGAATGTGCCACGCGGAAGGTCTTTTTTGTTGGCATTGACGATGCGTTCGACCTCGCCGCTTACGGCGCCCAGGTCACGGTCCTGCACGGACGCGTAGATGTCTACCACGCGGCGAATGTTGTAGTGGGAGATGACGGCCATTTCGCGTGACCGATCAATCGAAGCAATGTCGCCGAGGATTTCTGGCTGCTGTCGGCTTGCGGCGGTAATGGGGATGTTTTGCAGGTCCTGCAGAGACTGAATGCGGTACTGCGGGGTCTGTGCAACCAGGTTATAGTTGACGCCGTTTTTCCAGTTCAGGAAGAACATGGGCGAGATCTGGAAGCTGCCGCTGAGGGTGTTGAGCACGCTGGATGCTACGTCGCGTTCTGTGTATCCGCCCTGCTGGGCCTTGGTGCGGTCCACATCCACATTGAGGGTTGGATAATCGAATGGCTGCTGGATACGAAGATCGGTGAGACCAGGGACCTGGCGCAATTGAGTGAGCAGCTTGTTGGCAATTTGATGACTGGCTTCGACATTGCTGCCTTCTATCTGTACGTCCATGGGAGCGGGCAGTCCGAAGTTGAGGATCTGCGTCACGATGTCAGCAGGCAGCAGGTAGAACGTTGTTCCGGGAAATTGCGCAGGTAAATTCTGGCGGAGGCGGCGGATGTAGTTTGCTGTAGGGTGATGGTCTTCTTTCAGCGTGACCATGATGTCGGCATCGTTTGCGCCGATGGCGCCGGAGGTCATGTGCATGGTGTTCATCTGGCTGTAGGGCATGCCGATGTTATCAATGATGTGGTCTATTTCTTTTGCTGGAATCTCCTGACGGATACTGTCTTCCACCAGGTCGCATAGGCGGGCGGTTTCTTCGATACGAAGACCGGTTTTTCCGCGCACATGCAGAATGAATTCGCCGCTGTCCGTGTTGGGGAAGAAGTCCTGGCCAAGCCATGGCAGCAGCAGAAACGCGCAGAGGCATATTCCTAGAAATGAAGGAACGAAGAGCTTGCGGTTCCATACCAACCGGGTAAGCAGCGAGCGATAGCGGAGACGCAGATTTTCAAACCTATGTTCAAATCCGCGCTGGAACCGGGCGAGTATGTTGCGCGGCGCGTGAGGCTCCTCGTCATGCTCCTTGAGCAGATACATGGCCAGCGTTGGCACCAATGTTCTGGAGAGGACGTAGGACGCGAGCATGGCGAAGACAACCGCTTCCGCCAAGGGAACGAACAGATATCGCGCAACGCCGCCAAGCATGAACATGGGCAGAAACACGATGCAGATGCACAGCGTTGAGACGAGAGCAGGCACTGCGATCTGCGCGGCGCCTTCCAGAATGGAGCGCTCGAGCGGAAGACCTTGTTCGAGATAGCGCTCAATGTTTTCGATGGTTACTGTCGCATCATCCACCAGAATGCCGACTGCGAGCGCGAGGCCGCCAAGCGTCATGATGTTGATGGTCTGGCCCAGCAGGCTGAGAACAATGATGGACGTGAGAATAGACAGCGGGATGGAGACAGCGATGATGAGCGTGCTGCGCCAGCTCCCGAGGAAGAGCAGGATCATCAGCCCCGTCAATGCTGCGGCAATAATCGCTTCGCGGACCACACCGCTTACGGCGCTGCGCACAAAGACCGACTGGTCGGCGAGCGGGACCATGCGCAATTCAGGCGGAACAATGGTGGCGACGCGGGGCAGCATGGAGCGAATGCCTTTGACCACGTCCAGCGTAGAAGCATTGCCTGCTTTGAGAATGCTGATGAGCACGCCGCGGTGGCCGTCCTGCCGGACGATGTTGGTCTGGACTGCGAATCCATCACTTACCGTTGCCACATCGCGCAGATAAATAATGGTGTCGTCGACTTTTTTGATGGGAATGCTGTTCAGTTCGGCGATGGTGCGCGGCGCGGTATTCAGGCGCACATCGTATTCGTTTTCGCCGATCTTTGCTGTGCCGGATGGCAGCACCAGATTTTGCGCACTAACAGCATTGAGGACATCTATCGGAGCGATGCCGCGCGCCTGCATGAGCCCCTGGTCCATGCTGATCATGACCTGGCGCTGTTTTCCTCCGTAGGGATAGGGAATGACGGCACCAGGCACGGTGACCAACTGCGTGCGGATGAAGTTCAGACCATAGTCGTTGAGCTGCTGTTCCGAGAGGCCTTTTCCGGAGAGGCCGATCTGGAGAATAGGCACGCTGGATGCACTGAAGTTGATGATTTCCGGAGGAAGCGTGCCGGGAGGAAGCTGGCGCAGGATGAACTGAGATGCGGCTGTGACCTGCGCATTGGCCGTATCAAGGCTGGCGTTGGGCTGCAGGAAGATTTTAACTACAGCCGTGCCGTTGTATGTAGTGGATTCGATGTGCTCGATGTTGTCTACCAGTGTGGTGAGCACCTTTTCATACGGTGTGGTGAGCCGCCCCTCCAACTCTTCCGGATTTAAGCCGGTATAGGTCCATGCAACCGAGACTACAGGGATGTCAATGTTGGGAAAGATATCGGTCGGCGTACGAAGAATGACGACCGGGCTGAGAACAAGAATCAGCAGCGCCAGAATGATGAAGGTATACGGTCGCGAGAGCGCAACTCTGACAATCCACATGGTTGAAGGCCTGGCTCCGTGAAGAAATATCGAAAACGCGGACACTATATTGAAAACGCGGACACTATATTGAGGAGAATGAGAGTTGATAGGTCGCACAGTTTGTTCCGAATGCAACTATCGGCAATGGCGATAAGATAGAAGTATGGAGCTAAGGCATCTCCGGTACTTCTGTTCTGTGGCGGAGTGGCGCGGATTTAATCGCGCAGCGCGGGCGTTGCATGTATCCCAGTCAGCGATCAGCGAACAGGTGCTTGATCTTGAAAAAGAAATCGGGGTGGCGCTGCTCAATCGGTCGCAGCATAGGGTGAGCCTGACTCCTGCGGGCGAGGTCTTCTTTGAGGAAGCGCGAAAAGTGCTTGCCGCAGCAGACCGCGCCGTAGATCTGGCACTGAGGTCTGCGCGAGGGGAATCTGGCGCACTCACCATTGGATTTCTGGTATGGGGCACAGGGAGATTTTTTCCGACGATTATCCGGGAATTTCGTCGGCTGCATCCTCACATACGGCTTTGCGTCATGGAAATGTCGCCGGCGGCGCAGTCGGAGGCGCTGTTGAATGGCTCGATTGATATTGGTTTTACGCGGCCTTTGCAGCCGCCGTACGATGGTCTCCTTCAGGCGGAATTACTTTACAGAGATCCGCTGATTGCGGTGCTTCCGGTGGATCATCCATTGGCTGGCAGGCCCTTGACGTTGCGGGCGCTGGCAGACGAGCCGTTTATTGTATGCAATCGCAGTCTGTCTTCCACGTTGTTCGACAAAATTACGACTTTGTGCGCGGAGGCGGGCTTTTCCCCAAAGATCACACAAATGTCAAACGTGTTGTCGAGCGTGCTCACGCTGGTGCAGGCGGGTGAAGGCGTTACTCTGATTCCTTCTAGCCTTCAGCATTACCGGTTCAGTGATCTTTCGTATTGCCCTTTGATTGAGCCGTGCGGCTCGGTGGAGTTGGTGATGGCGTGGTCTGCAGAACGAGAGGGCGGGATACAGAAGGCCTTTCTGGAGTTTATGCGGGCGAAGAAGGACTTGATTCAGAGTTCAGTACAGAATGAAGACGGCACCGAACGTCAGTTGCTTCGGGGGGGTCTCCAGGAGCGTAATCCATTTCTGGAGTGAAAGCCGAGGAACTTCTGAGAGGCCTACTTCGCGCTGGTGCTGGTCCATACAAGGTGGGGTCGAAGTGGTGCTTCACTACGCTGCTGCTTGCGTAGGAAGGTGTTGGCTGCTTCAGCGAATGCATTCGGGGCCTCTTCAAAGGGCAGGTGTCCCACGCCCGGAAGAATGGTCATCTCCGGATTGCCCAATCTGGCTTGCAGCGCCTGGCCGGAAGCCATACTTACAGCGCGATCGCGGGTGCCCCAGATCAACAAAATCGGGATGTCATGGATAGCATTCAGCGCTGACTTCAGGGTCCGCATGTCATCAAACCAGTGGTCCAGAATGTTTAGAATATGGTCTACCGTTCCGGGCACGCGCAGAGAACGCATGTACATTTCTAGCACTTCATTGCTGATAGGATGGCGCTGGTTCCCATACATGCGTCCCAGAGCAAGCTCTTGTAGGCTCTGCGGCAGCAATGGCAGTTGATGGGCAAACCAATGTCCCAGCGGCGAGCGGTAAAAATGCAGCAGCGGATCGGCGACATTGGAAAAAGGGTTTGCAGGGGCGTGCAGGATCAGGCTGCGGACGCGCTCCGGGTGCCGGGCGGCCAGCATGAGGGCGATGGCGCCGCCATGGGAGGTCCCGGCTATGTCTGACCTGGGAATCCCTGCTTTTTCCATGAATTCGGCCATGCGATCGGCCTGCGCAGCCAGGCCGGCGTCGAGGCCGTGAACGCGCTCGGAGCGTCCAATCCCGAGAGTATCCACGGCGAGAACGGTGGATTCATCAGCAAGGCTGGAAAGGCAGGGCAGCCATGCCGCTGCCGACCCCAGAAGACCATGGATGAGCAGGAGCGAAGGGCCGGATCCCATGGTGAGATAGTGCATCCGATGCCCTTCTACATTGACTTCCTTCTCTATTGGTGGCCCTTCAGCCAACATCCATGTCGCTAATGCCATGGTTCCGTACCAATCTCTCTGTTACGCGACCATGAAAGCGCAGCCGCAAACGTTAACACTATATAAAAAGCCTTGCAGTTTGTGAATCCGATTCGGGGGCAGGAGATGCTTTTTCACATTACAAAGAACCATATCTGTACTCAATAAATCGGCATACTGGGCCTAAATATTATGATTTTCCATATATTTGGCCTATAAGAGTTCATTTTTTCATTTTAAATGAATAAAATGCGTGTATGCGTTCTTCTGGGCTCCCATCCATATCCCTTCCGAAATCAGGGACTTGGTAGAAGCGAAGAGGCATCGGGCCAGGATTTCTCACTGTGGCAAGAGACTTGCTCTGAGTTTATGTGCGTTCGTCTATTCTGGAGAAGCAAGTCTCTCGGCAATCGCATGGAAAGGTCTCTGCAAACCCGGATTAGTGTCCTGCTACTGGCACTTTTTACGGTTGCGGCTGTCACCTTCGCGATTTTCAACTTCATCCAGGAAAACAGCTACACCCTGCCGACCGACGGGGTGGTATGGACAGAAAGCCACGGCGGACTGGAGGCGCAGCGTGTCCTGAAGGACAGTGCCGGGCAGAAGGCCGGAATCAAAGTCGGAGACGTTCTGCTGGCAGCCAATGACAAGCCGCTGCCCCGCTATGCAGCGCTGGCCCGCGAGATGTTCCTGACCGGACCATACGGCAAGATTGCCTACACCATTGAACGCGATGGCGTGAAGCTGACCAACGTCCAGGTCATTTTGGACGTGAAAGACCGTAGTATCAATCAGGGCTTTCGGCTGATTGCGCTGGTCTACCTCGGCATCGGATTTTATGTTCTCTTCCGGCGCTGGACGGCCCCACACGCCATGCACTTCTACATCTTCTGCCTGGCGTCGTTTGTGCTGTATGCGTTCAAGTACACGGGCAAGTTCAATTCGCTGGATGAAATCATCTACTGGGGCAATATTGCCGCCAACGCACTGCAGCCGGCGCTCTTCCTGCATTTTGCTCAGGCATTTTCTGAGAAGCGGCGCAGGCACCGGTGGCTGACAGGGCTGATCTATGCGCCAACTTGTTGTCTCATCGGCCTATACATTTACGCGGTGCAGCAATGGTCGGCCACGGCGATTCTGGAACACCGGCTGGACCAGCTTGCGATTGGGTATCTCTCCTTTTATTACGTTCTTGCTGCGGCGGTCTTCTTCATCAGCTATCACCATGAAGACCAGCCCCTCCGCCGTCAGCAGCTCAAGTGGCTTACGCGCGGCACGCTGGTCGCCATTGTTCCTTTCACGCTGCTCTATGCCATTCCTTATATGGCGGATTGGGCCTCGCCCGATCTGTTGACCAAGCTCGCAGGAATTTCGCTGCTCTTTCTTCCACTCACATTCAGTTGGGCCATCATCCGTTACCGTCTGATGGATACCGATCTGATCTTCAAGCGCGGTGTGACGTACACGTTGGCGACGGCGGCGCTGGTCGGGTTGTATTTCGGCATGGTGGCCGTTGCTGCCGAGATTGTCCATACCCGGGTGCCGAGCGCGGGGGTCTGGGGACTGATTGCTGCCATCATTATTACCGCGCAGTTGTTTGAGCCGCTCAAGCGCGGGATCCAGGACCGCGTGGACCGCGTCTTTGATCGCAAGCGCTACGACTATCGCGATACGCTGATCGAATTCGGGCGCGGGCTGAGTTCGCAGACTGATCTGAAAGCGCTGCTGCACTCCATTGTGGAGCGGCTGCCACACACACTGCTGGTGGCGCGTGTGGCGGTCTTTTTGGCGGAGAAACCGGGAACGTATCGGCTGGCCGAGGGGCATGGAATTCCGCAATCGGCACTGGATGGCAGCAGCGCGCTGGACCTCGGCTTTCTGCACTTTGATCAGCCGGATGCCGGGTCGCACATCTTTCTTGAAAATCCGCAACAGGCGCTGCATCTGACGGAGAGCGAACGTCGCACCGCGGAATTGCTCGACCTGAACTATTACCTGCCCTGCCGCTTGCAGGACCGCACCATCGCGGTCATTGGATTGGGGCGTACGACGGATGGCGATTTTCTGTCCAGCGAAGATATGGAGCTGCTGGAATCGCTCGCCGGCTATATCGGCATCGCGATCCAGAACGCGCGGCTGTATCAGAGCCTGGAGCAGAAGATTCTCGAGTACGAACGGCTGAAGGAATTCAACGAAAACATCGTTGAGTCTATCAACGTCGGTATCCTCGCAGTAGATCTCGAGGAGCGCATCGAAAGCTGGAACGCCCAGATGGAAGTGCTGTGCGCGCTGCCCCGGCGCGACGCATTGGGCAAGCGGCTTTCTGAAATATTTCCTGAAGCTTTCATGGAAGAGTTCCTCCGCGTGAAGGATGAGCCGGGCGTCCACAACCTCTATAAGTTCCGTCTGGAAATGCGCGAAGGGGAACCGCGGACAGCCAACATTGCGATTGCTCCGCTGGTCTCTCGCAATTTTGAGACCGTTGGCCGCATCATTCTGGTGGACGACATCACCGAACGCACGGAGCTGGAAGCGCAACTGAGCCAGTCCGAGAAGCTATCTTCCATCGGATTGCTCGCGGCGGGCGTGGCGCACGAGGTCAACACGCCTCTCGCGGTAATTTCGTCTTACACCCAGATGCTGGCCAAGCAATTGCGCGGTGATGAGCGGCTGTCGCCTCTGCTTGAAAAGATTACGACGCAGACCTTCCGCGCCTCGGAAATCGTGAATAACTTGCTGAACTTCTCGCGCACCAGCGGCACGGAGTTCCGCGAGACAGATGTGAACGCAATTATTCGCGAGACGCTCACGCTGCTGGAGCATCAGTTCAAAACAGCGCAGGTTGAGGCCGTCCTCGCGCTGGATCCGCAGCTGCCGCCAATCCTTGGCAATGCCGGAAAACTGCAGCAGGTATTTCTGAATCTCTTTCTTAATGCAAAAGACGCGATGGAGGGCGGAGGCAGACTGCACATTTCAACCGAATCGAACGGGCACGTCTCCATTTCCATTGCTGACAACGGTTCAGGCATTGCGCCAGAACACCTGCAGCGCATCTATGATCCGTTTTTCACCACGAAGACTGCTCCCAAACAAGGGCAGCGGCGCGGCACTGGCCTTGGACTTGCTGTGACCTACGGCATTATTCAGGAGCACGCCGGAAAAATCCACGTAGAGAGCCAGATTGGGTCTGGCACTACCTTCTTTCTTGAATTCCCGATGTTGAGGAAACCTGCGCATGTCTGAAGGCACCCTGGAAATTACAACATCTGTTGCTTCATCGCACACAGAACCTGCGCATCGCATCCTGATCATTGATGATGAAGCCGCCATCCGCGAATCGCTCGAGACGCTGCTTACGCTCGAAGGCTATCGCGTGGACACGGCGCCCGATGGCGAGGCAGGCATTGACCGTTTGGGTCGCGCTACCTACGACCTCGTCCTGCTGGACCTTGCGCTTCCCGGCAAGAGCGGCCTGGAAGTGTTGCCGCTCATTCGCGAGCAGCACGCGGAACTGCCCGTGATTATGATCACCGCCTATGGTACGGTGGACAACGTCGTCGAAGCCATTCGCGCAGGCGCGCAGAATTTTATTCAAAAACCGTGGGACAACGAAAAGCTGCTGGCAGACATTCGTTCGGCCATTGCGCGCTATCGCGTAGAAGAAGAAAACATCCAGCTGAAGCGCGCTCTTAAGCAGCGATACAACTTTGAGAATATCGTCGGCAAGAGCGAGCCGATGCTGCGCATCTTTGACCTCGTGGCGCAAGTAGCGCCCAGCCGCTCCACAGTGCTCATCCAGGGAGAGAGTGGCACAGGGAAGGAGCTGATCGCCAAGGCACTCCACGCCAATTCGCCGCGAAAGGACAAGCCCTTTGTCGCGGTCAATACGGGAGCGATGCCTTCCGAACTGCTGGAGTCAACACTCTTCGGGCATGTGAAAGGCGCTTTCACATCGGCAATCGCGCATAAAAAGGGCCTCTTCGAGATTGCGAACGGCGGCACGCTCTTTCTGGATGAGATTGCAACCATGGGTCTCGACACGCAGGCCAAAATTCTGCGCGTCTTGCAGGACCGGCGCTTTATGCAGCTCGGCGGCGTGCAGGAGATACAGGTGGATGTTCGCATTATTGCAGCTACCAACGTGGACCTGCGACAGGCCGTACGTGAAGGGAAGTTTCGCGAAGACCTCTACTACCGGCTGAATGTCATTACCGTTGACCTGCCCCCTCTGCGCAGCCGGCGTGAGGACATTCCGCTTCTGGCCGCACATTTCCTCAAGCGCTTCTCTGAGGAAAACAACCTGCCGGTGCGCGCTCTTTCACCCGATGCCATGCGCACGCTGATTGATTACGACTGGCCGGGCAATGTCCGCGAACTGGAAAACGTAATCGAGCGCGGCGTGGTGCTTTCTTCCGGTCAGATCATCAACTCTGACCTGCTGCCGGGTCACATCACCGGACGCAACTACTCGTCGAGCCTGCTCGAACATAATCCCAATGCCTCGCTCTTTGACATTATTGAAGACGTGGAACGGCGCGTGATTATTGACAAGCTGGAGCACTGCAACTGGAACCAGACCGACGCTGCGGAACAATTCCGGATTCCGCTCTCTACTTTGAATCAAAAGATCAAGCGGCTGAACATCGAGATCCGGAAACGTGTGAAGGAGTAAGTACAGGGCTCAGGAAGAGATGCATAGCCACAGCTCGCAGAAGAGCTCATTTCATTGCTCTTGATAGTCCATCCATTTGAAACCGATTCTGTGCCCTCGTTTTGCATCCCTAGGCCTGATTTCTGACGCTGACCACCGAACTGATCGATGCGCTCTGAGCCCTGACAACTGTGTTAACCTCACTTTGTAAGTAGCATCAAATGAAAATGAACGGGATCATGCCACTTACCACGCTGGATCGAGCTGCAAAGAAGATGGTCGGCGCAGTTCAGGAATATGCGCTGCTTTCAGGCCGCGCCCTCGGGAACCTTTTCCGCCGTCCACTGTATGGAGCGGACATCATTACCCAGGCCGACACGATCGGTGTAGGCTCCATCCCCATCGTCATACTTACCGGATTTTTCACAGGCGGCGTACTTGCGTTGCAGACCTCGGCGAGCCTTTCGCAATTCGGCGCTGCGGGCATGACAGGGCAGCTTGTCAGTTTTTCCATGATTAAGGAACTCGGGCCGGTGCTGACCAGCCTCATGGTCTCCGGCAGAAATGCATCGGGAATGGCCAGCGAACTTGGCTCGATGATGGTGACAGAGCAGATTGATGCGATGCGCGCCCTGGGAACTGACCCGCTGAAAAAGCTGGTGATGCCACGCATTGTCGCGACCATCATCATGTTGTTCTTTCTCACCATCATTTCCGATGTGGTCGGTATCTCCGGTGGCGGCGCTGTGGCCGTGCTGATGCTGGGCCAGGACAGCTCGCAATATTTCCACACCGCCTATCAGGCGCTTCGTTACGCCGATCTCATCCAGGGCCTCGTCAAGCCCATCTTCTTCGGCTTCATTATCGCCACCATCGGCTGCTATTACGGAATGTCCACGCGCGGTGGCACGCAGGGCGTAGGCCGCTCGACAACGCAGGCCGTAGTCGCCGCATCCGTGTTTATCATTGCAACCGACTTCATCATCAGCCGCTTTATGATCGGCATCTTTGGCAGGTGAGGCGCGCATGAGCCAGTCCGCAGTTGCTCCTGAACTGCAAGAGCGTCCGCCCCGCGATCCGGTGGTTGTCTTCGAGCACGTGTCCATTGGCTTTGAAGGCAAGCAGGTGCTGCAGGACATCTCATTTTCCGTGCGGCATGGCGAGACCCGCATTCTGCTTGGCCCTGCGGGAGTCGGCAAAAGCGTATTGCTGAAGCTGGCCGATGGCCTGCTGCGCCCGGATGAAGGCCGCATCTTTGTCTTTGGCGAAGAAATCAGTGCCATGCAGGAAAAAGACCTGTACCCGCTGCGCCGCCGCATCGGCATCGTCTTTCAGGAAAGCGCGCTTTTTGATTCGCTCACGGTCAAGGACAATGTTGCCTACCGTCTTAAGGAGGAGCGGGTCCCCGAAGAAGAGATTCAGCAGCGCGTGACCGAGGCATTGCGCTTTGTTGAGCTGGAGCACACGCTGGACAAGTTTCCTTCCGAGCTGTCTGGAGGCATGCGCCGCCGCGTTGCCATTGCGCGCGCCATTGTGAGCCGCCCGGACCTGCTGCTTTATGATTCGCCCACTGGCGGCCTGGATCCGATCACGTCCACTACAATCATCGAGCTGGTCGTGAAGCAGCGCGACGTATATCACACCACTTCATTGCTCGTGACCCATCGCCTCCAAGACGCTTTTTTGCTGGCATCACATCGCTTCAACAAGGAAGCGAACCAGATGGAGCCGCTGCCAGAAGGCCATTCCGACGAGCAGACCAGTTTCATGATCCTGAACGAAGGCCGGCTGGTCTTCGATGGCTCGACGCATGATCTCGTGCATTCCGACGATCCATTCCTAAAGAGGTATCTCTCTTAATCCATTGCCTTTTTCACGATGGTCTGAATCATTTGCGCAGCTTCACTGACGCTGTCGCAGTTTTCTGCCAGCACATCAAAGAACTCAAATGAGGTAAGGGCAACGAGTGCCGCGACTTTCTGTTTATTCGCCCATAGAGTGCCCACCCTTCGTCGCTCCAGCATTGAAACAACGCGGCTTGCAGCCATACGGCGGCGCTCGTTGCGGGCCCCGAGCACCGCGCCAAGATCAGGGTCTATGGCCGCGATGCCGCGAATTCTGCGCAGAAAAACGCGGTCTTTCGCCCAGAAATCGGTGAACACCTGCACAAAGCCGGAGAGCATGGCTTCCGGCTCGGTTTCCTGCATCACCGTCCGCATTCGTTCCATGCCTGCGTCCAGGGCAATCTGGTCGAAGAGTGCCTCGATCACTCCAGCCTTGTTCCTGAACAAGTTATAGACAGTCTGCCGCGTGACATTGCTTTCCCGGGCCAGGGTTTCGAGCGTAAGGCCCGGATAGCCGTCCGATTCCAGGCGCTTTCTTGCGACGGCAAGGATAGCTGCGCGCTTCTCACCGGACTGCACCCGCCGTTTGCCCAGAGAATACGGGCGTTTGCAGTCCGATTGTTTCTTGGCCGGCACGAGACGATCATAGCGTGCAATAATTTAATTTGACAATATGTAAAATTAAATATTACGATTCAACTGCTGGAGAATTTCCATGCCATCCGGTCCTGCAGCCATTCTTCCCCGTACCTCCTCCTTCCCGCGCTGGATGCGCGTGGGCTTCTGGCTCTGTATTGTGATTGGAGCGGCGGTGGTCATCCGGCGCATCGTAGCGCTATGGGCACCGGCGGAGAATGCTCCGCCGCAAATGGCAGGTCTGGACGCGGCGTTTTCGTCGCACGCCGTGCTCACACTCGCGCACATTGTGCCAGCTTTGGTGTTTGTAGGGCTGCTCCCCTTTGCTTGCTTCCACCGCTTCGCTTCGGCTCGATGGCTGGAGCGCGCCTTGTTTTCGCTCGGATTTGTAGTCAGCATCACGGCATACGCAATGAGCAGATATGCGGTTGGTGGATGGGTGGAGCGTTCGGCAGTCCTGTTCTTCAATATGTTGTTTCTGTATTCATTGTTGCGGGCCTTCCTCTATGCGCGGCAGGGAGCGAGCGGTCAGAAGCAGCGATGGATGGCCCGCGCGGTAGCCATTCTGCTCGGCGTGGCTACAACGCGTCCGGTCATGGGAGTGTTCTTTGCCACTGGCCCGTTTACCAGGCTGACCCCGCATCAGTTCTTCGGTATTGCTTTCTGGATCGGATGGTCCATCAATACCCTCGCCATAGAAATCTGGCTCCGCTCAAAGAAATCCGCTTTTCTCTCTGCCTGAAGCAACTCAGCTTGCCTCTGCGGCGACCCGGAAGGCAGGACCTATGAGGCGTTTCGAAGGCAGTCCTCAAGAGACTTTCTGATGGTGTTGACGAGCACGTCTCTCTGCTCCGGTACCTTCAGCACATGGTGAAACAGCACCGATTCAAAACCGACAGCACGCTCGCCTTCCAGAAGAATCAGTTTGCTTGCCGGGCTGTTTCTGCGCACGCTGCACGCCAGGTAGACCACCTGCGTAATCTCAACCGTGTGGCATATCAGCCACGGCCGTGCGAGCGCAGATCGCGCTTCGGGCTCGGCTTCCTCCGGCGTAACCGAGCAGACCTCCATGCCAGCCGCCATAAGGGAGAGCTCCCGCTGGGCCAGCAGAGCTGGATCACGGCCCACAGAAATAACTCTCGGCTGCGGGGCCTTCTGGCTATTGCGTTCGGTGGAAGCGGGGTTCTTGAAATACAGCAGTTTTTGCGGCGGCGGTATCTTCCAGTCTCCAGGGACGATTCATGATCGTGCCAGACTCTAAGAAGAGAGTAGGCCGCAGCCTTCACAATGGAAAGCGCCAATGTGCGCCATAACAAAATTCGTTCCACCAGAGAACGTCATCGCGAACGCTGGTGGAACGAATAAGAAGGGGAGGCCTTTAAAACGCGTACTTGGCGGAGAGTTGGATCGTGCGCGGCGAACTTCCCGGTGCGTACCCGGCGTTCTCAACCAGTCCTGGTTGCGCAATGCCGAATTCCGGGCTATTGATGCGGATGCTCGCCGGAACATCATAGTGCTGCGAGTTCATCGCGTTCTGCATCTCGATGCGCAGCTCCAGCGACTGGCTTTCTGCTATATGCGTCACCTTACCCAGGCTCAGGTTCACCACGGAGTACGGGCCAAGGCGGAAGTAATTTCTGCCGATATTGCTGAACTGTCCCGGTCCTGGCGAAGAGAACTTGGCAAACTGCGCCGGAGTCACATAGGTCAGCAGTCCCGAAGCAGGGTCGCGGTGTACTTTCAGCATGTTGCGGCTGCAATGGTCGCAATTGGCCGGCGTGCGCACAAGATTGGTAAGTGTGTACGCTGGTGAGTAGATGGTGGTGGGACGGCCTGACTCCAAGATGGCGTCGCCTGCGATTTCCCATCCCCCAATCAGGCGGTCGCCCCACGCACCCCAATGCCTGGCCCAGCGCCCGTTGCTGCCAAAGGGAATTTCATAGGTCCAGACGCCTTGTGCTACGTGCGTCCGGTCCGCATCGGACGGGCCATAGTTGAGCTTGCGATTGTAGATATTGAAAGGCGTGCTGGAAGAGCCATATGTGCTGCTGCCGCCTATAATCGTTGCGAATGTCGGATCAAACGAGCGCGTATCCATAGACTTCGACCAGGTGTAATTCGCCTGGAAGCTGAAGTCGTGGAAGGCGCGTCCGCGATACGACGCCTGCAGCGCGTTGTAGTTCGACCAGTCATTGCTGTCCAGCACAATCAGCCCGCCAGCATATTGCGGAAAGCGATAGAAGAAGTTCAGGTTGTTCGGGTTAATGGAATTGCCATTGGCATCGAGCGCCTGGCCAATGTCTTCCGCCACCATGGCTACGGAGCCGAGGTTCACATCCCCGATATATGGGCTGTTGTTCGGGTCAAACAGATATTGCGAGCCGGACTCACCTGCGGGTCGGCTCGGATCATTCTGCAGCAGTTGATCAATCAGTGGACTGTCCTTGCCAGACTGGGCAGTGAGATATGCCTGCAGAAAACCATTCTTGAAGATGTCAGCCTGGTTGGCATCATACGCGCCAAAGAGATGCACCGCGTGGTGGCCCACATAGGCGATTTCTGCCACAGTGTCAGAAGTCACCTGGTGCTGAATGCTCATGCTCCATTCAGAAACCTGTGCCGGACGCCAGTTCGGATCCACGACGGTGTTTCCGCCTGTCGAGAATGGCGGAGGCTGGCGGAAGTCCACCGGCCGCACAGCGGGTTGAGGCACTCCAATTCCTCCCTGCGATACGCGCATTCCGGCATCGCCCGTGTACGGAGCCGAAAGCGCTTCACCAGGCAGGTTCTGGAAGATCGTGGAGGAAAGCACAAAGGTGTTCATGCGGTCATGTGCCAGCCGGTAGTTTCCGCGAATGGATGTCTTGCCGTCTCCGCGCACGTCCCACGCAAAGCCAATCGTCGGTGCCAGATCATGCCAGGCATCCTTGTAAATCTTGCCCGGCACCCATGCCATGGTTGTGGTCGGGCCGGCACTCAGGTCTACAGGCTGGTTGGGATGCAGATTAAAGTTGGCGCTGGTCCGAGGCGCGAGCTTGATCTCCCAGCGCAGTCCCGCATCCAGAACAAAATTGGGCCGCAGCTTCCACGTGTCCTGCACATAAAAGTCATACTCCGGCATGCGGAAGTCATCGCGCAGGTGTGTTCCCGCAGGAGCGTAGCTGTTCGAGTTGGCAGCGACGAAGCCCTGCTCCAGCGTGCCGACCCGGCCCAGCAGGTTGTTGATGTCGCCCTTCAGAGTAGGCAGGTCATAGGTAGTATTGATGTCAGAGGGCAGTGCAAATCCCGTGCTCTGGTCTACGCGGGCCACGCCCGTATCGAAGAGCCATAGCGGCTGCGCATCGTAGTTGCCAATGGAGCCGCGATCATCAATGTGGCGCTGATAGCGTAAGTTCGTACCGAATTTCCACGCGTGCGCGCCATGCAGGTAAGTAAAGTTGTCGAGCAGTTGAATGTCTGTCAGAACGCGCAGATTGCCCACATAGTTCTGCTTCGGCAGTGTAAGCCCGTTGTTGAACAGATAGGGCGGGTTATGTAGATAGTTCGGATCCGGATTGATGAAGTTGAAGATGAAGCGGTTCATTCCGGCAATCAGCTCGTTTGTCACCGTCGCACCCGGAGTATAGCGCCATCCAATTGCCAGATTGCGCGGCTGCCGCAGCGTGTTGACCACGTTTGGAGCATTCGGAAAAGGCCTCAGTCCGCCGTTAACGCTGTCGCCAATCGTGTTCTGGTGGCCATGCGCCCAGCGTCCGTAGATCGAGTTTTTCTGGTTGAACTGGTGGTCAATGCGGACTACAAAGTCCACCTGCTTCTCTTCCTCCGGCGCCAGAAACTGGTAGCCCGCTTCGTTCAGGCCATCGCCGATCTTAAAGTTGTTGGGTAGAGGCGTCTGGCCGAGGTAGCTCTGAATCGCCGGATCCAGCCCAAGGTGCTGCGGATCGTTTGAGGCAATGTTGTAGCTGTTCACCGGGACCACCGGATTTCCATTCGCATCCACCGATGCCCCAGGCTGGCCATACGGAGTGTTATGAGGGCAAGTCCCTGCCGCATCGCAGCCCGCTGGCTGGGTCACATAACGCCAGATTCCCTGCCGCGCCGATTGTGTAAGCACGGTGCTGTTTACATACAGGTCCTGCGACGCATGAAGGAACTGCGTATTTACAAAAAAGAACGTCTTGTTCCTGATAATGGGGCCGCCAATGCTGAAGCCGGGAATGTGTTGAATAAACTGTGGCCGACCTTCTCCGTTCTCCTTAAAACCTGGATCATTCGCATTAAGGCCGGGTGTCTGATAAAACCAGAAGACATTTCCGTGGAATTCGTTCGTGCCTTCTTTGGTGTCCATAATCACCTGGGCGCCGCTGGTCACGCCGTATTGTGCAGATGCATTCGTGGTGATGACACGGAAGCCGGAAATGGAGTCCGGATTGGCACGCAGCGGTGAAAAGTTTGAGCCGGGCGCGCTGGTTTCATTAATGTCAATGCCATCGAGCGTGTAATTCCATGCGCGGTCGCGCGATCCGTTCACGACCACTCCGCCACCCTCAATGTTTGCGCCTGTGCTGTTGTAAGGCCCGCCATCTACAACGCCTGGAATCAGCTCAACCAGTTGCAGCGGACTGCGTCCTCGAGAGCCGACTACCGGTAGCGTCTCTACCGCTTTCATGTCAATCAGAGCGCCAAGGTTGCCCGATGTCTCGGTTTCAATCGTCTCTGCCGAGGCGCTTACTTCCACTTTCTGCGTTGCCTGGCCCACCTGGAGCTTCGCGTTGACCGAGAGCGGCTGTGCGATAGTCAGAATATTTCCAGTGGATACATATGTGGAAAAGCCGGGCTTATCAACCGTGACGGTATAAGAGCCGGGAACGATGCCATCAAAAACATAGGCCCCGGCAGAGGTGGTGGTGGTTTGTACAGAGACCTGAGTAGCTTCGTTCGTCAGTGTCACCGTAGCGCCCTGCACCACGGCGCCGCTTGCATCCTGCACCGTTCCGGCGATGCGCGATGTGGATTGCGCGATGGCTGCGCTGATGGATGCGATCAGGAGGACAAGGAATGCGAACTTACGACAATGCTTCATGGAGTTGGCCTCGAAAAAAAATGTGAGTGAGAACGTTTAAAAAACAGGTTTGATGGATAACTATACAACTATCCCTTGGCAAGACAAGAACTATTTTGTGAGTATTTAACGAGTAGATAACCCCCATTCGTTTTCTTTATGGGCAGCGTACGTAACGGGTTGTCTCACAGTTTGGGTTGGTTTTGAAAGCGCACGGGCTCCAGCCCCCGAGGCAATTGGGAAATTCGCACTGGGTACTGGCGCATCATTTTTGGTGCAAAGAGCCATCCCTGCAATGTACAATTCTCATCCCAACTCATTGTTGCTGAAAGGGTTTGCGTTTTTATGGCTTCTACGGTCTGGAAAGGTTATATTTCTTTCGGGTTGATTTCGGTCCCTATCCGCCTGTTTGTGGCAGCACGCGAAGAGCACGTGAGTTTCAATCAGATCCACTCCGTCTGCGGAACACGGGTCAGGCAGCAGCTCTTCTGCCCTACCTGCGAGCGCGTAGTGGAACGCAATGAGATCGCCAAGGGCTATCCCGTTGATAAAGACACGTACGTCCAGGTAACGCCAGAGGAATTAAAGGCCCTCGAGGCCGAGTCGTCAGAGACGATGGAGATTGTCCAGTTCGTCAAACTCGATGATGTAGACCCTCTTTACTACCAGACCTCCTACTACACCGTTCCTGAAGACCCCGGCCGCCGCGCCTACACGCTCATCATGAAGGGCATGGAGCACCTCAAGCTGGGCGCCATCGCGAAAATCACTCTGCACCAGCGCGAGCAGATCGTAATGATCCGGCCCTATCACAATGGCCTGGTGCTGCACACGCTGTACTATCCGGCAGAGGTGCGCGAAGTAAGCGAATATGGCGACGACAAGGACATCAGCCTGCAAAAGACCGAGGTGGACCTGGCCGAGCAATTCATGAAGCAGCTTACCGCCAAATTCAAGCCCGACCAGTTCAAGGACGAGTACCAGGATCGTGTCCTCAAGCTGGTAGAGGAAAAAGAAGCAGGCATCACCCCGAAGGAAGAGAAGCGCCCGAAAAAGCATCTTGCCCCGGTCATCAACCTCATGGACGCCCTCAAAAAGAGCATGGAGCAGCAGGAGGAAGCCACCGGCAAGAAGCCTCCGCAAAAAGAGACCACCCCGGCCCGGGCTACGCGCAAAAAGAAGGTCGGATAGCTGCAATCGAGCAGCATTTCCCCCTACGGTTTACACCACCTGCGAAATGCTTTAGCGTAAAAAGTTCCGCAATTTACGCCTGAGGTATTTCTGTGTCTTCAACTGCTACTCCTGCGCTTCGCAAAACTGCACTCAATGCAGTGCACCGTCAGATGGGCGCCAAAATGGTGGACTTCGGCGGGTGGGACATGCCCGTCGAGTATTCTGGCCTGATTGCCGAGCACATGGCCGTGCGTACCGGGGTGGGTCTCTTTGATGTGAGCCACATGGGCGACATTCAGTTGCGCGGGCCGGAGTCGCTGAACGCTATCCAGCACATCTGCATGAATGATGCCTCAAAGCTCCAGGTGGGGCAGGCGCAGTATTCGGCCATGCTCTACCCGCAGGGCACTTTCGTAGACGATGTGATTGTCCACAAATTCTCAGACAATGATTATCTGATCGTCATCAACGCCGGAACGCGCGAGAAAGACTACAACTGGATCAAAACAAGCGCGCAGAAGTTCCACTGTCACGTCAGCGATTACAGTGATTACTACACGCAGCTCGCCATCCAGGGTCCAAAAGCGGCAGAAACCCTCCAGAAGCTGACCAGCGTAGACCTTTCCACCATTAAGTTCTACTGGTTCAAGTGGGGGACCGTCTGCGGCCTTCCCAACACTCTCATCGCCCGCACTGGATACACCGGCGAAGACGGCTTTGAAATTTACATCCCCTCCGACGAAGCCACCAGCAAGCGCGTGTGGGAAGAGGTGCTGGAAGCCGGCAAGGAGTTCGGCATTCTGCCCTGCGGCCTCGGCGCGCGCAACACGCTTCGCCTGGAAGCGGCCCTCTCGCTCTATGGGCATGAAATCTCTGAGACCATCAATGTTTTTGAGGCCGGACTGGACCGCTTCTGCAAGCTCGAAAAAGGGCCCTTCATCGGCTCCGAGGCCCTGCGGCAGGTGCTGAACAGCGGTGGCCCGGAGCGCAAGCTGGTGGGGCTGGAAGTGATTGAGCGCGGCATTGCCCGCGACGGCTACGGCGTCTTCAATGAAGCGGGTACGCAGATTGGCGTAGTCGCCAGCGGCTCCCCGGCACCGTTCCTCAAGAAGAACATCGCCCTGGCCTTTGTTCCGTGCGAATATGCTGCGCTGGACAAAGAGGTTTTTGTGCAGGTGCGCAGCGCAATGGTCAAGGCCAAAGTTGTGCCGACACCGTTTTACCGCCGACCTAAAAAACAGCAGTAGCAGACCGTACAATAGAGAGAGAAAACCTACATGGCATATCCTGCGAACTACCGCTATACCCGTGAGCACGAGTGGATTGAAGTTGACGGCAAGACCGGCAAGGTCGGCATCACCGACTATGCCCAGAACTCGCTTGGCGATATCGTTTTTGTCGAATCGCCAAAGGTCGGCGCGGCTGTAAAAAAAGGCGAGGTCTTCGGCAGCGTCGAGTCGGTCAAGGCCGTCTCGGACCTCTATTCCCCCGTGACCGGGACCGTTACAGAAGTGAATGAAGAACTGGCCTCGGCCCCGGAAAAGATCAACAGCGATGCTCATGCATCTTGGATCATGAAGGTCGAGCTGAGCGATCCGTCAGAAGTTGAATCGCTTCTCTCCGCCGAAGATTACGGGAAGTATATTGCCGAAGAAACCGGGCACTAGTTTTTCTTGTTGTCATCCTGAGGGAAGCGCCGGAAGGCGCGAAGCCAAAGGACCTGCTTTTTGTAGTAAGGACCATCATGCGTTATCTACCCAAATCGCCTGCTGAGCGGGCTGAGATGCTGCGCGAAATCGGCGCATCTTCCATTGACGATCTCTTTGCTACCATTCCTGAGGAGTACCGCCTCCAGCGCGACCTCAACATTCCGCGCCAGATGGGCGAATCGGAAATCGTGGATTACTTCAAGGCCGCGGCAGCACACAATGCCGTGGGCTACACCAGCTTCCTCGGTGCCGGAGCCTATCGGCACTACCGCCCGGTCATTATTGATTCGCTGGTGCAGCGCGGCGAGTTCCTCACCTCGTATACGCCTTATCAGGCAGAGATTACGCAGGGTACGCTTCAGGCCATCTTCGAGTTCCAGACCATGATCTGCGAGCTGACGGGCATGGACATCGCCAATGCCTCCATGTACGATGGCTCCACCGGCGCGGCCGAGGCCGCCATGATGGCTGTCCGCATCACCGGTCGCGATGGTGTCGTCGTGGCTCGCACCGTACATCCCGAATACCGCGAGGTGATGGAGACTTACTCGCAGCACCAGGAGCATTCCGCAAACGAAGTCGGCTACGGCGCCGATGGACGCGTAGACCTCGCCGCGCTCGAACAGATGGTGACAGACAAGACCGCGTGCGTGCTGGTGCAGTCGCCAAATTTCTTTGGCGTTGTGGAAGATATTCCCGCCATCGCCGAAATCGCACACAAAAAAGGCGCTCTGCTCATTGTTTCGATTGCCGAAGCAGTCTCTCTTGGCATCGTCCGTCCCCCTGTCGAAGCGGACATCGTTTCACTCGAAGCACAATCCTTCGGTGTTGCATCCAGCTATGGTGGTCCATTTTGCGGCGTACTCGCAGCCAAAGAAAAATATCTGCGCCAGATGCCCGGACGCCTCGTAGGCGAAACCAAAGACAAGGACGGCCGCCGCGGATTTGTGCTGACACTCTCAACCCGCGAGCAGCACATCCGGCGCGAGAAGGCCACTTCAAACATCTGCACCAATCAGGCACTTGTGGCGCTCATGGCCACCATCTTCATGACCGTCTACGGCAAAGAGGGAATCAAAGAACTTGCCGTGCAGAACTTGGCCAAAGCGCAATACGCCGCCAAAAGACTGGGTGAAAACAGCAAGCTCCTCTTTGCCGCCTCGCCTCGCTTTAACGAGTTTGTGATTGAAACCAGCGAAGCACCGGAGCAATTGAACGCGCGTCTGCTGGAAAACAAAATTATCGGCGGGCTCTCGCTGAAGAAGTGGTATCCCGAACTGGGCAACGCAACTTTGTGGTGCGCAACCGAGCTGACGGGCAGAGAACAGATAGACCAGGCCGCCGCAGTCGTTGCGGAATCACCCGTAACCGCCAGCGCTTAATAATTTTGGGCAGGGATTGGAATGGCAACAGCAGAACAAGCATTCGTTGGAACGCCGCGCAAGGTCACATCGCACCTTACGCAGAATGAAAAGCTCTCCTTTGAACTCTCTTCGCCGGGCAAGAAGGCATACAAGTTGCCATCGCTCGACGTGCCCCAAGTGGACCCGGCACAGGTCCTCGGCGAGGCGGCCCGTGAGAACACAGGCACTCTGCCTGAGCTGAGCGAGATCGAAATCATCCGCCACTTCACCCGGCTTTCCACCTGGAACTACGCCATTGATCTCGGCATGTATCCGCTGGGCAGCTGCACCATGAAGTACAATCCGCGCGTGAATGAGTTTGTTTCACGCCTTGAAGGAATCGCCGAAGCCCATCCTTATCAGCCGGAATCTCTCTCACAAGGCTCCCTGCAGATCATCAAGCTGTTGCAGGACTGCCTGATCGAAATCACCGGCATGGATGCAATCACGCTCCAGCCCGCCGCCGGAGCACATGGCGAATTTACAGGGATTTTGCTGATACGCGCCTATCACCGCTCTAAGGGAAATACGCGCAAGAACATTCTTATTCCTGATTCCGCGCACGGAACGAATCCGGCGACTGCCGCGGTCTGCGGCTATCAGGTGGTGAACATTAAATCGAACGCGCAGGGTGGCATTGACGTTGCCGCGCTGGAGCAGATGGTCAACGAAGACACCGCCGCGCTCATGCTCACCAATCCTTCCACGCTCGGTGTCTTTGAAAATGAGATTCACCGGATTGCTGACATCCTTCACGCAAAGGGCGCTTTGCTTTACATGGATGGCGCCAACATGAACGCGCTCTGCGGCAAGACCCGCCCCGGTGATTTTGGTGTGGACGTTATGCACCTGAACCTGCACAAGACCTTCTCCACGCCGCATGGAGGCGGTGGCCCCGGCTCCGGCCCTGTGGCCTGCAAAAAGATTCTTGAGCCATTTCTGCCCGTACCGGTCGTGGAGCAGGGAAGCGATGGTCAGCTTCACTGGAACTATGACCGTCCTGAATCCGTTGGACGAGTGCGCGCCTTCTATGGCAACTTCGGCATGTTTGTGCGCGCTCTTGCATATACGCTGGCCAATGGACCGGACGGCCTGCGCCAGACCACGGAAGACGCCGTCCTGAATGCGAATTACATCCGCAAAAAGCTGGAGGACGTCTACGAATTGCCGTACAAGACACCTTCTATGCACGAAGTTGTCTTCAGCGACCGCAAGCAGTTAAAGAACGGCGTCAAAACCGGAGATATCGCCAAGCGGCTCATTGACTACGGCTTTCATCCTTATACAGTCTCATTCCCGCTGATTGTGCCAGGCGCGCTCATGATCGAGCCGACGGAGAGCGAGTCGCGCGAAGAGCTCGACCTTTTCGTGGATGCAATGCGGCAGATCGCCCGCGAAGCGGAAGAAAACCCGCAACTTGTTCTGAATGCGCCGCATTCCACCCGCGTGTCGCGCCTCGACGAAACGACCGCAGCCCGCAAGCCTGTTCTGCGCTGGAAGCCTTCCGCCGAGTAACATTCGTTGCATGCGTTCCTTCTGGATCGCGTCCCTTTGCCTTGAGAGCCGCATTTTCTTGTAGCGGCAATTTTTCAGTTGGTTCGAACCAGATGGCGGCAATTTATGAGAAATTCAGGGATTCTCTCTCGGAAGACCCAACCGGTCCGTTTGACAATAGCCGTTCTTCTGCGAGATTCTTGTTAACACATGGTTTTTGCGCCCTGTACCCTTGCTTGTCGAATGGACTGTCGCTGTTGTTGCAGCACCAGCGCATCTCGGCAAGGGTGTGGACGCTGTAAGTAGAATCCTCAGGTTCTTCTGAAAAACCAGCATAAGTAACACCAGACCCGCAGCCAGATACCTTGAGCGCGGGTTTTCTGTTTTCCCGCCTCTTTATTCCACACAACAGGAAATTTAGCACCATGTCCACAGCAGTCTACGATTCGCCGGAGACCATCACTGCAAGCCGCGCTCGCCTCACGCACTTAAAAGCACTTGAGGCCGAAAGCATCCACATTATCCGCGAAGTCGCGGCCGAGTTCCAGAGGCCTGTCATGCTCTATTCCATCGGCAAGGACTCCTCGGTGATGCTGCGCCTTGCACAGAAGGCCTTCTACCCCGGAACGATTCCGTTTCCGCTGCTGCACATTGATACCGGCTACAAATTCCGCGAGATGATCGAGTTCCGCGACAACTACACGCGCGAACTGGGGCTGAATCTTCTGGTCTGGCGCAATGAAGAGGCAATCGCCAATGGCGCGAACCCCATTACGCTCGGCACCCAACGATGCTGCGGCTATTTAAAGACCCAGGCCCTTCTCGATGGCCTCCGTGCGCACGGCTTTGACGCCGCCTTTGGAGGAGCGCGCCGCGACGAAGAGCGCTCGCGCGCAAAGGAGCGCATCTTCTCCTTCCGTGATGCAAACGGTCAGTGGGACCCCAAAAACCAGCGTCCTGAGCTGTGGAACCTCTACAATGGCCGCATCGGTCCCGGCGAAAGCATCCGCGTCTTTCCGCTTTCTAACTGGACCGAGCTCGACATCTGGCACTACATCCATCTGGAAAACATCCCCATCATTCCGCTCTATTTTGCGCAGGAGCGCCGCATGCTGGTACGCGGAGACAGCCTCATCCCCATTGAGCAGCCATTCGTGAAAGGACTGCCAGGAGAAGAGCAGTGGGTACGCTGTCGCCTTCGCTCCCTAGGATGCAGCCCATGCACCGGTGCCATCCGCTCCGATGCGGACACCGTGCCAAAGATCATCGCTGAGCTGATTTCCTTCCGCTCATCTGAACGCGCAAACCGCATCATTGACCACGACCAGGACGGCTCAATGGAAATCAAGAAGCGCGAGGGGTATTTCTGATGGCCGTCTTATCGAATGTGCTGGATGACCTGAACGAGGGCACCACGCCGTTCACAATCGAAGAGTTTCTCGCCGCCGAGCAGCAGAAGGACCTTCTGTGCTTCACCACTGCGGGCAGTGTGGATGACGGCAAGTCCACGCTCATTGGCCGTCTGCTGTATGACTCGCGCAGCGTTTACGAAGACCAGGTGAAGACCGTCACGCGTAGCAGCTCCGGCGAGGCTTCCGCCATTGACTTCGCGCTCCTGACCGATGGCCTTCGCGCCGAACGCGAGCAAGGCATTACCATTGATGTGGCCTACCGCTTCTTCGCCACGCCGAAGCGCAAGTTCATCATTGCCGACACTCCCGGCCACGAACAGTACACGCGCAACATGGTCACAGGCGCTTCCACCGCGGACCTGGCCATTGTTCTTGTAGATGCGCGCAAAGGCATTCTCACCCAGTCGCGCCGCCACGGGTTCATCGCTTCGCTTCTGGGAATTCGGCACGTCGTTGCAGCCATCAACAAAATGGACCTCGTGGATTTTTCAGAAAAGGTCTATCGCACGCTCCATAACGATCTGCATGGGCTTGCAGCAAAGCTTGGCATTCGCGAACTGACAGCCATACCCATCAGCGCGCTACTTGGCGACAACGTCGTGACCCGTAGCGAGCAGACACCCTGGTATGACGGGCCTACTCTCCTCGAGCACCTGGAAAGTGTCCCCATTGCCGAGGACCTTCCCGACGCCGCTTTTCGTCTTCCAGTGCAGCGCGTCATTCGCCCCAATCAGGATTTCCGCGGCTTCGCCGGTCAGATCGCTTCCGGAACGGTAACACCTGGCGACAGAATCATCGCTCTGCCTTCCGGACGCACAAGCCGCATCAAGGGCATCCATACCTTCGACGGCGACCTCGACTCCGCTTTTGCACCGCAGTCCGTCGCCGTCACGCTCGAAGACGAAATTGACATCAGCCGCGGCGACCTTATCGCGCATGTGGACGACGCGCCTGCGGTATCAAACAGCTTCTCCGCCTCACTCGTCTGGCTGCACGCCGGACCATTTGTTCCCGGCAAGACCTACCTCCTCAAACACACAGCGCAGACGGTAAAGGCGCATCTGCGCGTTGCCCACCGGCTCGACATTGAAACGCTCGAGCCGCAGCAGTCTGCGGTGCTTCGCCTGAATGAAATCGGCGAAGTCGAAGTCAGAACAAGCCGTTCGCTGATGCTCGACCCCTATCGTGAAAACCGCGTGACCGGCAGCTTCATTCTCATTGATCCGGCAAGCAACGCCACCGTCGGCGCAGGCATGGTGCACTACACAAAGCTGGACAAGGACGGCCGCTCGCAGATCAACGGCACGCTCCTGCTGCTTCCTGGCGAAGTGCTGGTCAGCGTGCTTGAAGAAAAGCTCACAACACGCGGCAAGGACGTAGTCATCACCTCCAGCCAGAAGCCCGAAGTATGGCAATCACTGCTATACGCAGGTTTCACCGTGCTTGTGCCATCCAAATCGCAGGCGCAGGCAGAAATCATCACCCTGGCGCCGGACGCGCATGAACTGCTGCGGCGGCCAGTCGCCCGGCATGATGGATTAAAGGCGCAGGCTGACGCCCTCTTGCGGGAGTTGGAAAATGAGTTTTGAAATCCCTGGCCTTTCAGAAAAAGTCCAGTCCGCGCAGGAGCTCGTCACAGCACACGTAACCCGATCCGTTACAGAATGCGTCACGTGCAGCTTTCAGGCAGAGGACATGGCCGTGCTCCACATGGTCCGTGCCATTTATCCCGACGTTCCTGTACTCTTTCTCGACACCGGATACCACTTTGCTGAAACCTACACTTATCGCGACCAGATGGCCTCGGCATGGAAACTCAACCTCATCAATCTTCTGCCGGAGCAGACCGTCGCCCAGCAGGAATCGCAGTTCGGCATCCTGTACCAGACCGCGCCAGACCAGTGCTGCAAGCTGCGCAAAGTCGGCCCGCTGTTTTCCGCGCTCGAAAATTACAAAACATGGTTCACCGGAATGCGCCGTGAGCAGGCCAAAACCCGCGCGAACATGCAGGCCGTAGACCATTTTAAGCTTCCCAGCGGTCACGAACTGGTCAAGCTCAGCCCGCTCGCCGACTGGACCACCCGCGACGTCTGGTATTACGCGCAGCAGCACGGCATTCCGCTGCTCCCGCTCTACGACAAGGGTTACTCCAGCATTGGTTGCGAGCCATGTACCAGCCTTCCTCTCGACCCCAATGATCCGCGTTCAGGCCGCTGGGCCGGACGCAAAACCGAGTGCGGCATCCACATTCAGGCCCGATAAAAGGAACGGCATGGAACTGCTCTTCGGCTTTCTCATCGCGTTTGCCATCGCCATCACGGGAGTGGGGGCAGGCACGGTCACGGCACCGGCGCTGGTGCTGTTCCTGCACGTGCCGCTGCCCATAGCGGTGGGCACCGCGCTGGTCTATGCCTCTGTCGTAAAGCTGATCGTGGTCCCGGTGCAGATCATCCGTAATCAGGTCGTCTGGAAAATCCTGGGCATGATGCTGATTGGCGGACTTCCCGGCGTCCTGGTCGGCGTGCTCGTCTTCCGTCACGTTGTAGGGCACGGCTTTCAGGCGCCGTTGTACTTTGCTCTGGGCAGCATCATCGTCTTCGCCTCCGCACTACATTTTTATAAAGCATTCCGCGCCAGAAAAGAGATCGGGCCGCGCAAGGAGCGCCGCAGATGGCTCGCCTTTCTTATGCTTCCCATCGGTGCCGAGCTCGGCTTCTCTTCTTCCGGAGCAGGTGCACTCGGCACCGTCGCCCTGCTTGGCCTCACCAACCTCAGCGCCGCAGAAGTGGTAGGCACAGACCTAGCCTTTGGAATGTGTCTCTCCATCCTGGGCGGTGGGTTGCACCTTCTCGCCCACATTCCGGATATGTCCCTGCTCTGGAAGCTGCTCATTGGAGGCGTCGCGGGCGCAATTGCGGGCACCATTCTCGCCCCTCGACTTCCTCACCGTCCCTTGCGGCTGGTATTGACCGCGTGGCTTCTCCTCATCGGCTTGCAGTTCTGTTACCAGGCGGTTCGGCCCGCTGCGGACTCCTCGCAGCATGAAAAGCGTGTGTCCGTTCCCAGCCCGGTGCAGAACGCCATGCTCTCACCCTCGCATGCCCAAAGTCGTTAGTTCGCCTTTTCTCCGGCAGTGAAGGTGGTCCACGGCCCGGACTTCATGTCGCGCAGGATCGGTGCCTGCCATGTAAACTCCGGGTGCGCTGCCAGAAACGGCTTGGCCAGAAAGTCTTCGCCGCAAGGGTGTCCGGCATGGGCAATCAGGCTCATCTTCTCCGCCAGATCACTCGTCGTCACTTTGCCCTGTACAGCGCCTCCGGGGTAATACGGCGGCCAGTCCCATTGCGGAATACCTTCCTTTGCAGCGTCCACGTGACCGCACAGGCTGCGCTGATCTGCATTTTCTTTCTTCGTAAAGCTGTCTTCGTGGTCGCTCAGAAAGCGCCCTGCCGCATCCGCGTCAATCTTGCCCTTATAGATGGACATCAGCTGCTCCCACCGCACTCGCCGCGCATTTGGGGATGTGGAGAGATCGTTGTAATCAAAGCCATCCGTCTCTTCCTTGATGAGCTTCGGATCGCGCGCGAAGTTTGAGCTCACAAAGTAGCCGTCTTTCGTCCGCCATAGCGGAGTGTTCTTCAACCCGAGTTCGAGATACGCAATCTCTCCGGTCTTGCGGTCGCCAATCAGCCAGTCGTTCGCATATCCGCCATTGTTGCCATTGCGCATCGTAGCTACCACATCATCAATCGAGTTGGCATATTGCAGCGCCTTGCGCGAGCGCATGAAAGTCGGGCTGCCATGGGAGTTCCAGCCCTCAAACTGCGTAATCGTCGTTTCCGTCAGCATGATTCCGGCATCGTTAATGCCAAAGTCATCATTGCTGGTGATCATTCCCGGAACACCGTCCATCAGAACGCGATGTCCTTTCGCTGGCTGGATGTCAAAGATCATCGTCCAGCGCTCGCCTTCGGCATAGGAGCTCCAGTTGTTGTGCGCAATCACAATCTTGCCATCTTTCGTATAGCTGCCGGTAGCGATAAAGGCACTGCAGTTTCCAGGAGCATCCACTTTCGGCGCATGTTTCGTATGCTGCTTCTTGTCCAGCCAGGGAACATAATATTCTGCCAGCTCCATCGTGCCGTTCAGCGCCACAATGTCCCACACATCCACATGCACGCCCTTTGCCTGCGCGCCTTTTGCAATGGTTGCCATCTCCTGCTGGTACTCAGGATCTATATGCGGCCATAGGATGGTCTTTGCAGCGTTGCGGAAGAAGGTCCAGCTGCGCCCGGTGCTGTGCTCATCTTCCAGCTTGAACACCCGCAGCGCATCTTCAATCTTGTCCGCCATCAGGTAGCCGTGCTGGTATCCAATCTGCTCCGGAGTTCCCTGAAGATGGATGTACGTCCACCCACTGCGCTCAAAAGTGTAAGCGCCTTCCAGCCGAGGGTCCTGAGACGGGGCGGCATACGCCGTCACGCACAAACCGAATGCCAGCAGGACCATGCTCCAGATACGACAACCAGAAAACCCGAAATCTTTCATGCCAAAGCGCTCCAAGCAAAAGAAGTTGCTTACGACAATAGCACGGCAGCAGAATCGCTCGCCCGGGCTCCGACATGGCCTCACACAGCCGAAAAAAAACACTGTCAAGAGGCACTTTTCTTCATTCAGCGGTCATCTCATTGATTTGATTCGATATCTGTTACAACGACGAATGTCCGGAAATTACCCTCGGTTTTGTTACTCTGAAGGGATAAGGCATTGGTCCTCTCAGGCATTCTTCTGAGAACTCGCTTTATCAATGTAAATGTCTCAAAATCAATACTTTGCAGATAAAGTATTTGGTTTCAATAATTTGGCTTGCCAGTCAAACGCAAGTTCATTGTTTTCAATACTTTGAAAAAATGGGCGAGATCTGGAAGTTGCGAAAAAACCTGGACGATCTCGAAAAAGTCCGTAGGACACGTAAGCTCCGTTTTTCAGTGTCTTATAGGGAATACTGAAACATAACTAGGGAATACTGAAACATAACCACCATGCTAGCTGTTCACCAGTTGGTTCGCTGGCAAAGAGACCACATCATCCGATTCCGTGCCATCACCCAATCCGCCATAGCGGCGTTCGCGGCGCTGGTAGTCTTCAATGGCTTCAAGCATATGTACGCCGCGGAAATCGGGCCATAGGCGATCGGTCACATAAATTTCCGTATAGGCAATCTGCCACAGAAGGTAATTTGAGATGCGCATCTCGCCCGAGGTGCGTACCAGCAGGTCCGGGTCCGGCATGTGTGCCGTATAGAGGTGCCGATGGATGTCCTGCTCGGTCAGGTCTTCCAGCCGGAGATGCTTTTCTGAAATTTCCCGATACAGGCCTTTGAAGGCGTCCACCAGTTCCGAGCGCGAACCATAATTCAGTGCCAGCGTCAGCACAGTGCCTGTATTACGCTGCGTGGCTTCGGCGGCCCACTGCATGCGCTCCTGTACTTCGCTGGGCAATTCATGCGTGCGGCCAATGTACTGGATCCGCACATTGTTGTCGTTCATGCGCTTTACATTGTTGTTGAGATAAGTGCTCAACAGACGCATGAGGAAATTGACCTCTGTCTTAGGCCGCCGCAGGTTGTTTTCCAGCGAAAACGCGTAGAGCGTCAGCCACGGCAGGTCAATGCGCGATGCCGTCTCCACCACATACTGGACCGCTTCTGCGCCCTGCTGATGTCCGAGGAACCGTTTGAGGCTGCGTTTGCCCGCCCAGCGTCCATTCCCGTCCATGATGATGGCCACATGCTTCGGGAGGCGCTCAGGGTCAAGACGGTGGTAGATCGCCAGCTCTTCCGGCGGTAGCTCATGAATACGGCTCAAAATTGTCCTCTCATCCGACCGTAGCACATGGCCGTGCCTGCTGCAATCGGACACGGTCATGTGCGTTTTATCGGTGATGGAACCCTCCGCCGCCACCACCGAAATGCGGAGCAGGGGGCGTGCTGAAATGAGGCGGAGGGGCACTACTCATTCTTGGCGGTGCGCTCATGCGTGGAGGCGCAGCCGGATGATAATTCTGCGGTGCGTGATACACCGGAGCCTGCCCCCCAAAGCCCTGCGGCGTTCTGTACACCGGTGCAGGACGGTTGTATGTCGGCATCTGCGGGGCGGAAGGCCGGTAAGGTGCAGGCGCGGAATACACCGGCCGCGGCATGTTCTGCGGCATCGGACGGTTTCCGTTCATGAATCCATTCGCCGATGCCGACGGCCGCATCGGTCCACCCGGATTCACAACATGGTTTCCTGGCGGCGCTACCATGCCCGGACGGCTGATGACCGGAGCAGGCCGCGCTCCAACCGCCACGTTATGCGCATAGTTCGCAAACTGGGGGCGGTTGATGAACGAACCGCGCATTCCAGCCAGTTGCAGAGGAGGCGCACCTGGGCGATCCACTCCGCGGTTGATGACCGTAGTGCTGCGCGTGATGTAAGTGGTGCGGTTGTAGACCACGGTACGGTTATACCAGCCGCAGCCCCAGTGTCCCCATCCCCATCCCCACGGTACCCATGGGCGCAGCGGAACGCCCCACGCAAATCCCATGCGGAAGCCCCAGCCGAATCCCACGCTTACAAAAAAGGCAGGAGGGGGAGCATAGTAGTAGCCCGGCCAAGCCACAATTGGAGGGCCATAAACCATCCAGGGATTGTAAACAGGTACGTACACAATCTCCGGGCTCGTCGGTTCAATTTCAATATCGCCGTCATTCTCCGCCACAGTTTCCTGCGGAGTGTCCGCCAGAGTACCGGCCTGTTGCGCCCGCTGGCGCATACGTTGTACAGCATCCATTACGTCCTGCGGCTGGTTGTAATACGCATTGCCCAGATCGGTGGTCCACTGCATGTTGTCGTGCATCTGCTTCAGCACCGTCGGAAACGCCGTCAGCGCCTTCACGCTGGGGTCCCACGGCTGAGCGTTTGCTGCCGACGCAATCTGGTCAGCCGAGGCGTTTCCCTGGGTCTGACGCCATTGGTCCGCTTCAACCACTTGGGTCGGGTATGTGGAAGCAGCCAGAATCTGTGCCACCAGAGCGTCAGGGTAAAGCGCAATGGGCGCGACAAGCTGATCAAGCTGCTCGTTTGTAAGTGGCTGTGCCTGCGGTTGCTGCTCTTGTTGACTTGCCGCCTGCTGGTCTTGCGGCTGTTGCTGAGAGTTGTCGGACGGAAGCGGCGCTCCATACTGCGGAACCTGCTGATTGTCCTGTTGCTGTTGCTGGTCCTGCGCATCCGGAGGCGGAGGAGGCACGTCCTGAGCAAAGAGCTGAGTGCTTCCTGCAAACACCATTCCGGCTGCAAGTGTCAGTGTCAGCACGGGGCGCAAACCACCCTGCCTGTGCTGCGAATCACAGTCCGTCCGGGTTTTCCATTTGGGGACCATCTGTTCTCACCATACGGTAGTTCCTGCGAAATTACCGCCCGACTATAAGAACACCAATCCCCTCGTATAGTTTTCCTTAAGAAAGACTTAAGCCGTCTTCCGGCGCCCCATCGCCATGTCTCGCACCTGGTTGAGGAAAATGGAGCGCTGATAGGCATCCAGATAGCTGATATAGGGCGCAATTTCGCGCAGAAATGGATCAGCCATAATGGCCTCCATCTCTTCATAGCGGCGGCTGCGTGCATCCCGCAGCAGAATGCGGATGTCCACTTCCAGCGCCAGCGCCAGCCGTTCCAGCGAAGAGAGAGTCGGCACCGCCTTGCCATTCTCAATCTTTGAGATATAGGTGCGGGGCACGTTCATTCTTCCGGCAAGCTGGCGCTGGCTCAGCCTGCGCTCGCGCCGGATGTCGCGCACTGCCCGCGCCACCTGAAGGCCCTCCTCCTCAGGGATCTCACCCCGGGAGTTCAGGTTCGGCTGCGGATAAAACGACTCAGGCTCTTCGATTTCGAGGGGCTTGTGACACCGCCTGCATAGTGAATTCGAGGTGCGGAATTGCACCAGGCTGCAATGTTCGCAACGGAGTACCTCGCGTGCCTCAACGGTTGCTAAGGTAGTTGCCATAATCTGTTTTACGGAGCGCCAGAGCATGCGCGTCCGGGCTGAATAATTTCAGCATTGTACTGAAATTATTTCAGCTCTTGTTTACCATGCAGGTAATGTACCTGAACTGTCAAGTGAAAACTGTGGGTCAGACCTAAAAAAAACAAAATCCCGGGCACAAAAACAGGGAAAAAGATGCTATGACCACTGAAAGCCTATATTCTCGCGAACGTGCATGGATTTTGCTGCTCGAGCATACCCAGTCCGCCAGTCTCATCAAGCATGCTCTTGCCGTTGAGACGTGTGTCCGAGCCTACGGTGAGCGCGAAGCCGATACGCTGGGCTTGAAAGATGGACCGCGTGATGCCTTCATCGAAAAATACGCCATCACCGGCCTCCTTCATGATTTCGACTACGAAAAGTGGCCGTCCCGCGAAGAACACCCCTTTGTGGGCAACCGCATTCTCACCGAACAGGGCTGGCCCGAAGAAATTCGGACAGCCATCATGGGACACGCTGAGTACTCAGGCATTCCCCGCGAGACGCACCTCGCCAAAGCGCTCTTCGCCTGTGATGAGCTTGCAGGCTTTCTCACCGCATGTGCACTGGTCAAACCGTCAAAATCCATCCACGATGTAGAGGCGGCTGGCGTGCGCAAAAAGATGAAGGACAAGGCCTTTGCCAAAGGCGTAAATCGCGACGATATTTGTCGGGGTGCCGAAGAACTAGGCGTCCCGCTGGACGTGCACATCGCCTTCTGTATTGCTGCTATGCAGCGCAATGCGGGAGCTCTCGGCCTCGGATGAACGTCCCGCGCTCTCCCAGACAATCTCATGCAGCATACGCGCGCTCATGCTGATGGAAAAATGGGCATCAAAGCATGGACGCGCACAGGCCGACATGGCATCGCGCTGGTCCTGGCTCATGGCAAGCCACGCCGTAAGCAGCCGCTTTGTTCCTTCCAGTGTGTCGTCTTCCACAAGTCCTGCGCCGTCCTGCGCTATCATAGGTGCGATTTCTACTTTGTTTGAAATGAGCACTGGCTTGCCGGAAGCCAGGCACTCGGCGACTGAAATACCAAAATTTTCCTGATGCGACGGAAGCACCAGTGCCTCACATGCCAGATATGCGCCTTGTTTCACATCGCCCTTCAGCATGCCCGGCCAATGCACACGGTCGGTCAGGCCGGCCTGCGCTACCATCTGTTCCAATTGCGCCTGCAACCCCACCTGGTCTGGTCCTGCCATCACCAGATGCACATCAGGATGCATAACTCCGAGTTTGGCAAAGGCCTGGATAAGAAGGTCACAGCCTTTTTTCTCGTGAATGCGGGCCATGAAAAGCAAAAAGCGCCGGTTGCGTACCGCAGGGACCATCGAATAAAAGGCTTCTGTTTGCAGGAAGGGGTCCCCGCCCGGCGGTTGAATCCCCAGAGGAACAATCCTGCTGCGCCACTCATGCGGCCAGAAGCTTTCCTTCGCTAGTTCCAGTTCCTGGTTGCCCGTGAACAGCATCGCCGATGCCTTCGAGAGTACAGGGTAGAGCAATGGCCAATAGAGGCACTTCTTCGCGTGCTTCAGCGGATATTGCCGTTTGAACCATGGATCAAGCGCACCATGCACAAACACAAAATAAGGGACCCGTCCATGTGCCGCCCTGCTCCCTGCGAGCGTTACATATTGCCAGACACCATGAATAATGAGTCCATCAAATCGTTCTGCGTTTCGATCCAGCCATGTGACCAGTTTCTTCGAATGCCCATATTTCCCAGACGAAGGCCCCAAAGGGTGTACTGTGCCGGGTAATGTTTCAAGGAAAGATTCGGAAGGATCATCCTGGCAGGCAATTTCGACTGAATCGCCTGTTTCCATGGCTACCTGCGCCAACTGGCGAACAACTTCTGGCGGTCCGCCATCCCGGGGATCCATGCTGTGAATAAGATGTAAAATGCGCATCGGGAAAACCGCTGTACTTGAAATGGCACATACTTCAAAGTAACGGCAGAAATGCAACTTGTTTTAAGTTTCAGGAGCTTTCTGTTGTTTTCCCTCTTCTTAGACTCGGAATATCGCAAAAGCGTTGTATAGAGAACAGCAAATTCTCGATGGAAGTGATTCCAACGCCAAAATTCACTGAAGTTTTACTTTTTCCGTGTCGCGGATCCAGTGGACTCTCGCACAATCAATTCCGGTTGCATCACCACTTCTTCCGGAAAAATGTTTTCAGGGCTGGCAATCATATCAAGTAGTATCTGCGCACCCTGTTGTCCCATTTCGCGCAGGGGCTGGCGCACCGTTGTAAGGCTGGGCTTGTGGTAGCCAGCACTCATAATGTCATCAAAGCCGATGACTGAAATGTCCTCCGGAACGCCGAGCCCGGCGTCAAAGATGGCGCGCATCACACCAATGGCTGAAATGTCGTTAAAGCAGAAGATGGCGGTAAAGTTACGAGCGCGCGCCAGCAGATCACGCATCGGGCCATAGCCCACTCCCGGAGACCAGCTGTCCGCATCCAGCTGAATGCAGTGTTCCGGACGCACCTTGATCCCCAGCTCATGGGCCACTTCCACAATCGAGAGCCAGCGGTATTCCGTGTCGGGAATAATGTTCGGCCCCTTCATGAAGGCAATATTTCTATGGCCGAGATCATACAAGTGCTTCAGCGCCAGCTCAGCCGCACGCTTGTGGTCCAGAACGATGTTGGTCACGCCCGGCGATTGATTATGCGCAGACACCGCCACTGTCGGCAGCGGGCTGCGAATTTCTGACGGCGTGTTCAGCAGCAGGAAACCATCTACGGCACGCTCCACCAGCAGACGCGGATATTCCTGCATCAGCTCCTGGTTCCAGTAATGGCTGGCCGTGAAGTAAAAATACTGCGCGCGCATCAGGTACTCTTCCACCCCGTTCATCACCATGGTGAAGTAGCCTTCGCTCAAATCGGGTGCCAGAACGCCGATAGACATGCTTCGGTTTTTGCGCAGCGAGCGCGCAAAATAATTAGGACGGTAATGGTACTTCCTTGCAGCCTGAAAGACGCGCTCACGCGTGTGCTCAGGAATAGATTTCGCAGCAGGCGAATTATTCAGAACCAGCGAAACCGTGGTTTGTGAAAGCTGAAGGATGGCCGCCAGTTGCTTAAGATTAATAGGCTCTCCGTCTTTGGGCAGCTTTACTGGCTTGTCTTTCCGGTCTTCATTCATAGGCGATTTGTAGCATGTTTGTAATTGGGAACACTACCAATATGTTTGCAATCAGGCCACGCTCCCTTCTTCATAGGTGCCATAGACTTTTCTCAGTGCATTGCAGATTTCTCCCACCGTGGCATATGCTTTCACGCACTCCAGCAGGTAAGGCATGGTATTCTCGCTTTCCTTTTCCGCCGCCCGGCCTAATGCCAACAGCGCTCGGGCCACGCTCTCGTTAGAGCGTTCTCTGCGAAGGTTTTTCAGCTTTGCAATCTGTGAGTCGCGCACCGATTCATCTATATACAAAATCGGCGGCTGGGGCTCTTCCATCGCATATTCATTCACGCCGACAATGATCTTCTCTCTGGCTTCCACTGCGCGCTGATATGTGTAACTGGCTTCAGCAATCTCCCTTTGCGGAAAGCCCTGTTCAATTGCGCGCACCATTCCACCCATGCTGTCGAGTTTTTCAAAATAGGTGAAGGCCGCCTTTTCCATGTCCAGCGTGAGCCGTTCAACAAAATACGAGCCGCCCAGCGGGTCCACCACATCGGCCACGCCGGATTCATATGCCAGGATCTGCTGCGTGCGCAAAGCAATGCGCGCCGCATCTTCCGTTGGGAGGGCGAGTGCTTCATCGTAAGCGTCCGTGTGCAGAGACTGCGTGCCTCCGAGCACGGCTGCCAGCGCCTGGATGGCCACACGCGCAATGTTATTCTTCGGTTGTTGTGCCGTTAGTGAAACACCTGCCGTCTGTGTGTGAAACCGCATCCATGTGGAGCGCGGATTTTTCGCGCCAAAGCGCTCCGTCATCACCCGGTACCATACCTTCCGCCCTGCACGGAACTTGGAAATCTCCTCAAAGAAATCGTTGTGTGAATTGAAGAAGAAGCTCAGACGTGGAGCAAAGTCGTCAACGGCAAGTCCACGGCGCAGCGCCCATTCCACATACTCGATTCCGTCATAAAGCGTGAAGGCAAGCTCCTGCTGTGCGGTCGAGCCCGCTTCTCGAATGTGATAGCCGGAGATGGAAATCGGGTTAAAACGCGGCACGTGGCGCGCGCCAAACTCGAAGGTGTCTACAACCAGCCGCATCGAAGGAGCAGGTGGATAGATGTACTCCTTCTGCGCAATGTATTCCTTCAGAATGTCATTCTGCAGGGTCCCGGAAATCTTCCTCCAGTCGGCGCCCTGCTTTTCCGCCACCGCGAGATACATGGCCCAAATGACATTTGCGGGCGAGTTGATGGTCATCGAGACGGTGGTTTGTTCCAGGTTGATTCCCTGGAAAAGCGTCTCCATGTCATCCAGCGAATCAATCGCTACGCCGCATTTGCCCACCTCGCCTTCACTTTCAGCATCATCGGAGTCGCGTCCCATCAATGTTGGAAGATCGAATGCGACCGACAGTCCGCTTCCTCCCTGCGCCAGCAGATATTTATAACGCTCGTTTGTTTCTTCCGGAGAAGCGAAGCCCGAGAACTGGCGCATGGTCCACAGCTTGCCCCGGTAGCCAGCTTCGTGGATGCCGCGCGTATAAGGCGGCTGGCCAGGCTGTCCCAGATATTTTTCCTGCTCGGATGCCCAGTCCTCGGGTAGGTCATCTTCGGTATAGAGCCGCTCGACCTGCACTCCGGAGATGGTGGTGAATCGCGCCCGACCGTTCTCATCCAGATTGACGCCAGAGACCGCGCCGATGGGCCGTTCCGGCGCCTTGTTCAAAGCAGGCTGGAGCGTCTGTTCTTCCCAGCGCTGTCGTGCTTCCGAAATCTTCCTGGAATCGCCCATTCGCAAAACTTCATAGCCTATGCTTACCACAGTATTACCGGCAAGCCTGCCATGCCTTGGCATATTTCCAGCTCACGTACGCAGAGTGGTAAAGATGCAGCAGCAGCCCTTCGCGGCCATCGAGAAATCCAAAGCGAAAGACGTAGTTATAAAGAAAAGTGGCAGCGGGATTCAGCACCACATTCCATAAAAATGCGGGCAGGCTTTTGCTCGTCTTGCCATTTGCCACGGCCTGTTCTGCTCCCAGAGAGCTGTAGCGGTTCATATGATCAAGGTAGCTTTCCAGCGAGGGGTATGCGTGATGAATCAGGCTGCCTTTCAACGTCCGGGTTGCGCTCGAATACCGCACAGTTTCATGCACGGAGCGCTCCTCAAACCAGGCTACGCTCTTGCGGAAGAGGCGCAGCTTCGGGTCGGGCCAGTAACCTCCCCGCTTCATCCAGCGGCCAAGAAATAAATTCCGTCGTGGAAGAAAGTATGCCTCTGCGTCTGGAGCCTCCGCCAGCAACCGCTGAATTTCTCCAGCAAGTTCGGCGCTGACTTCCTCATCCGCGTCAAGAGAAAGCACCCACTCAGAAGAGCATTGTTCGATGGCAAAATTTTTCTGCCTGCCAAACCCCCGCCAGGGCTCATGGAGGACCTTTGCCCCAAAATTCTGTGCAGTTTCCACTGTCCTGTCGGTTGATCCGCAATCCACCACAACCACTTCATCTGCCCAGCGAACACTCTCCAGCGTTCGGAGCAAATTGGCTTCTTCATTTCTTGTAATGATTGCGACCGACAGGGTGCTCTTTCCCATCAGAGAGTAACCGCGTCTGTTCCGAGATGCTGATTAATGAGGTGCGCGACGAGCGGTTTCAGCTTTGTGCCGTCTTTCGGTAGTACAAAGTCATTCGCTTCCTCTGACCAGTCCAGTTTGAAGCTGGTGGAAAGCGCTGAAATCCATATCTGGCGCACGGGAGTATTGGGTGTGATGACAAACTTTCCTGTCGGTTCATCAAAAATAATGTGGAGCACGCCCGCCTGCTCTTCGGCCTCAAAACCGCCCTCTTCCTCGACTGCAATCAGGCCCTTCTTCAATCCTTCAATGGCCGCATCGGCGTGGCGGCGAAAGGTTGCTTCATCCAACATGGCATTAGTGTAGCAAGTAGAGCATCTCTGCCAGCCATCAACTCATCACAGAATTTTCATCTCAAATTCAGGTCGAAAAAGGCAAAATCAGGGCAGAGGGTCTCACATACAATGAAGTTTTTTGTCGCGCTGGCGCTTCTGGCAATAAGCAGCCTCTCTCTGGCACAGACACCTCCGCCGCTCGAGCAGCTGGTGAAAGACATGGCCTGGAATGAGGTGCAGGACCGCGAGCGGGACAGCTTCTGGCAATATCGTGTCCAGCAGAAAATCGGCCAGCAGACATTTGTGAAATACCAGGTGGAGACCGAGCACGGTCCGATTTATCGCATCCTCGAAGAAAATGGCCAGCGTCTCGACGCCAAACAGCAGCAGGGAGAAGACGAGCGGCTGAATCATTTGCTGAACAGCCCCGGCGCGCTTGAAAAGAACCGTGAAGATCACGCGCAGGATGAACAGCGCCTGGAGCGGCTTACGAAATTAATGCCGGAAGCCTTCCTCTATGAGTCCGATGGGCCCTCCTCCAGCGATCTGCTCACCCTCAGGTTCCGCCCGAATCCTGCCTTTAAGCCGCCGACCTACGAGGCCCGTGTCTTCCACGGAATGGCAGGAACCATCGTCGTCAATCAGCGCCTCAAGCGATTTGTGGCCATGCATGGCAAAGTGATTGAACAAATTGATTTCGGCTATGGGCTTCTGGGCCATGTGGACAAAGGTGGACACTTCGAGATTCACCGCGAACAGGTTGGCCCGACGCACTGGAAAACAGACCTGGTAGACGTGCACGTTTCCGGGCGCGTCGTTCTGTTCAAGAGCGTGAGCAAAGACCACTATGAGACAAGGTCGCAGTTTCAGCCCGTAGAGACAACCATCAGCCTGACAGAAGCCAGGCACTTGCTCGATCAGGCAGCCCTGGAAAACCATGCAACCCTGCGAAACGGGCAGAAATTCTGATCCTTTCAAGGAACCTCGCCCGTAGCCCGTAAGGGTCGCTTTGTCCTATGCCAGTGGTGTCAGGCACGGGTATACTGGTAGACGTGACAGCGACCACCATAGACACTCTTCCTACCGCTGAGAAGCGCGTTTTATTACTCAAGCCCCGCGGCTTCTGCGCGGGCGTGGTACGCGCGATTGATATCGTGAAGATCGCGCTCGAGACCTTCGGCGCGCCCATCTATGTCCGCAGAGAAATTGTTCATAACCGCTTTGTTGTGAATGATCTGGCCGAGAAAGGCGCCATCTTTGTGGACGAGATTGACCAGGTGCCCGAGGGAATGCGCGTAATCTATAGCGCCCACGGTGTCTCCCCGGCTGTCCGCGAGCAGAGCAAGCAGCGCAGGCTGAAGGTGATTGACGCAACCTGCCCGCTGGTGACCAAGGTCCATGTGGAAGCTGTAAAGTTCGCCAGGCAGGGCTATTCGCTCATTCTGGTGGGTCATCGCGATCACGATGAAATTGAAGGCACCTTTGGCGAAGCGCCCGATGTTACGCAGATCGTTTCCAGCGTAGAGGAAGTAGATGCCCTCCAGGTTCCTGATCCAAACCGTATTGCATATCTGACGCAGACGACCCTCTCTCTCGATGAGGCGCGGGACATCATTCACGCGCTCAAGACGAAGTTCCCGAACATTGTTGGCCCGCATTCGCAGGACATCTGCTATGCCACTGAAAACCGTCAGACCGCGGTCAAGAACGTGGCCCACAATGCGGACCTGGTCCTGGTCGTAGGTTCCAACAATAGCTCCAACTCAAACCGTCTGGTGGAAGTTTCCCGCAATCTCGGCACCAAGGGCTATCTCATAGACAATTCCGCCGCGATTCACCCGGAATGGCTGGAGTCGGTTTCCACCGTCGCCATTACCGCCGGCGCTTCAGCCCCAGAGGTTCTGGTGGAAGATGTCGTAAATTATTTGCGCCAAAAGGGATTCAACAGCGTCGAAGAAGTGGAAGTGATGCCGGAAAATGTACGCTTTGGCCTTCCGCCAGAGATCGTGCAGGCAATTGCTACGGCTCCCGCGCCTGCTCAGGCATCTGTATAGAGAAGAAGCAAGAAATTCATGCGTTCCGGCACACTCCGGAAACATGTATCTCGATGAGGCAAGTTTTTAGCGACAGCATGAGTACAGTCACCGGATCGGCACAACACGGCACACCAAGGTTCGGCAGAATTGATGCTGCCATGGAAGCCGTCCAGGCCGCAATCACACGCTCCCGCGACTACATCTTTTCCATTCAGCATCACGATGGCTTCTGGTGCGGCGAACTGGAAGCCGATTCGATGCTCGAGGCCGACTACATCTTCGTGCATCGGTTTCTGGGTACGGGCGACGAGGCGCGCCTCAAACGCGCGCTTACTGAGATGTTGCGTTTTCAGAATGATGATGGAAGCTGGAGCATCTATCCAGGCGGCCCTGGAAATATCAGCCTTACCGTAAAGTGCTACTTCGCTTGCAAGCTCATGGGCATGACCCCCAATGAGCCGATTCTGGCCAAAGCGCGCGAATGGATCCTGGCCCATGGCGGCGTAGTGCAGTGCAATACCTTCACCAAAATTTATCTCTGCGCCCTCGGGCAGTATGATTACGATGCTGTTCCCGCTGTTCCTCCGGAGATTGTCCTCTTTCCGCGCTGGTTCTACTTCAATATCTACGAGATTTCCTCGTGGTCGCGCGCAATTCTCGTCCCTCTGTCCATCGCCTATGCCAAAAAGCCCTTCAGAAAGATTCCGCCCGAGCAGGGAATTGATGAGCTTTTTGTCGGCGGCAGAGAAAATGCCGACCTGCGCCTTCAGTGGGACCGCGAGAACCGCGTAAGCTGGCGAAATTTCTTCTTGCTTCTGGACAGGATGATGCATTGGGCCGAAAGGGTCCACATCCGTCCTCTGCGCAAGATTGCGTTAAAAAAAGCAGAGAAGTGGATGCTCGAGCGCCTGGAGATGTCCGACGGCCTCGGCGCCATCTATCCGGCCATGCTGAACGCCATCATTGCCCTACGCTGCCTTGGCTATTCGCTCGATGATCCACAGGTCATCCGCGCGATGGATGAGTTTGAAAAGCTCGGTATTGATGCGCCCGAGGGCACACCAGACTATCCTGAGCCGACATTCCGGATGCAGCCCTGCATGTCTCCGGTTTGGGACACCGCCCAGGCTGTTTTCGCCCTGGGAGAAGCGGGCGTGCCTCGCACCGACCCGCATATGCTCAAGGCCGCCGACTGGTTGCTTTCCAAGGAAGTCCGCCATAAAGGTGACTGGGCCATGAAGGTCCGGAATGCCGAGCCTGGCGGATGGTATTTCGAGTTCAACAACGAGTTTTACCCGGACGTTGATGATACCGCCCAGGTCCTTCTTGCGTTGAATAAGGTAGACAATCCACGCGAGCGTTATCAGTACGATGTCTGCAAACGGGCCATTGACTGGATCTTCGCCATGCAGTGCCGTAACGGCGGCTGGGCCAGCTTCGACAAAGACAATACGAAGATGATCTTCCAGTATGTGCCCTTTGCCGACCATAACGCGATGCTCGATCCGCCAACGGTAGACATTACCGGCCGCATTTTGGAAATGCTCGCCACCTACGGATATACGCGTAAGGACAAGCGCATCGAGAAGGCCATCAAATTTATTTACAGCGAGCAGGAGCCGGACGGAAGCTGGTTTGGGCGCTGGGGTGTCAACTACCTGTACGGCACATTCCTGGTTTTGCGCGGCCTTGAAGCGATTGGCGTCTGGAACCATGAGCCGCAGATTCAGCAGGCGGCAGAATGGGTCCGCTCCGTGCAGAACGCCGATGGCGGTTGGGGTGAAAGCTGCGGAAGCTACGACGATCCAGCCACGCGCGGAGTGGGTATCAGCACGCCCTCGCAGACAGCATGGGCCATTCTCGGGCTGCTCGCCGCAGGTGACAACCGCAGTGACAGTGTCGCAAAAGGGATTCGCTGGCTCCTCGACCACCAGCAACGAGACGGAAGCTGGGACGAAAGCATGGGAGCGGGCCGGCAGCGTCAGGCGATTTACACCGGAACAGGCTTTCCGCGTGTGTTTTATCTCGCCTACCACGAATACCGGAACTATTTCCCTCTGCTCGCCCTGACGACCTATAAACGCGCCATGGAGCGTGGCGAGTAGCTGGCAGAAGTCCTCAATGGGCTTCTTATCCGGAAGGAAGCACTGGACGATACGGAAGTGATCAAGGGAGGAACATGGCTGTACCCATTTCCCAGGCATGGACGGTAGCAAGCTACGTCCTCAGGCAAAAGTTGAAGGGGCGCAAGCGCTTTCCGCTCGTGACGATGCTGGAACCGCTTTTCCGCTGCAACCTCGCATGCGCCGGGTGTGGCAAAATCCAGTATCCTGCCCACATTCTCAAGCAGCAGCTCACGCCCGAGGAATGCTTCCGCGCAGTGGAAGAGTCTGGCACGCCGATGGTTTCCATTCCCGGCGGAGAACCCCTTCTGCACCCGGAAATCGACAAGATTGTCGAAGGACTTGTCGCGCGCAAAAAGTACGTTTATCTGTGTACGAACGCGCTGCTTCTAAAAGAAAAACTTCATCTTTTTAAGCCGAGCAAATACCTGTCTTTTTCGGTCCACGTGGACGGTCAGCGCGACCATCATGACTTTTCTGTCTGCCGTGAAGGAGGATACGATGCCGCCCTGGAAGGAATCAAGGCGGCGGTCGCTGCGGGTTTTCGCGTGACCACTAATACGACGCTCTTTGACGGCGCAGACCCGAACTCGGTCCGGGCTTTCTTTGACGAAATGATGGCCATTGGTGTGGAAGGCATGATGGTCGCGCCTGGTTACACCTATGAAAAGGCCCCGGACCAGAAGCACTTTCTAGGGCGCGCCCGCTCGCGTCAGCTCTTCCGCTCCATCCTCTCCAACCGCAAGAAGACCTGGAAGTTCAATGCTTCGCCTATGTATATGGAATTTCTCATGGGGCGGCGAGAGTTTTCCTGCACTCCCTGGGGAATGCCTGCGTATAGTGTTTTTGGCTGGCAAAAACCCTGCTATCTGCTGCAGGATGGTTACGCCGACACCTTCCAGGAACTGATCGAGACCACCGACTGGTCCAATTATGGGACCGAGTCCGGAAACCCCAAGTGCGCTAACTGCATGGTCCATTCCGGGTATGAGGCCTCTGGCGTTTACTATACCTTCGGCTCCCTTCGTGGGCTCATTGACACCGCCATTGCCACCTTCTTCGACAAATACGAGGACCAAGAGGCGCTAAAGCTGCTGAATGAACCTGTCCGGCCAGTGCATGGCTTCAATCCTCTGGTGCAGATTGAGACAAAGGTCAATGTGGTTGAGTCCCATTCGGCGCCGCACAACCCGGATGAAATGGAAATCGCTGAGGGTTGCGAACGCGAGAACCTCGAAGGTTGGGCCCCGAGTCTGGCTTCAGAAGAGGACGTGCGCCAGGCCTTTGAGAAAGCATTCGATTACCGCGGCGATGTGACGGTCACACTCAAAGATGGCCGCAAGATCGAAAGCTATGTTTTCGACCGCCGGACAGGCAAGACCCTGGCCGACTCTGCCGTGCGCATCATTCCCGCAAACGAGCGGAGAAAACTGACCATCCCCTACTCCGAGATCGCGGCGGTGGCCTTTACCGGACGCGACACTGCGGCCGGCAAGAGCTTTGATGCCTGGGTGCGGAAGTACTGGGAAAAGAAGGCCGCGGGCGAACAGAACATCGGCCTCCACCCGGAAAAGCTGGATTAAGGGTTTCGGTGGGCCGTCCGGTGCAGAAGAATCAGCAGTTCGACGATGCTCTGGAGCTTTGCCTCTGCATCTACAAATTGACCGCAGGCTTTCCATCAAACGAGGTAGATGGCCTCGGTCGGCAGCTTCGGGAAGCCGTGGTGGCTCTGGCCGTTAGAATTGCCGAGTTCCGACAATCTGCCCACCTGACTGCGCTCTTTTGCGAGCTGGACGTCCTGTTGGTGATAGCCGAAAAGCTCGGCTTCGCAAATCCTGAGAAATTCAAGGAAGCTATCCGGCTCTCAGAAAAAATCGCAAACAGCTTCAAGGCTGCTCCCGAACAGAACGCGGCCCCACCTTCAGACCTCCCTCAGCGCGTTCCCGTCGGGGGGATCATCACACCGCAGTGACCGGCCCACCCCCGGCTCCTCGTCTTTGGGTACGAAATTGCCCAAAATGAAGAACTTCCATCTTCAGCGGGCTGTAACCGTGGAATCAGTAAGGGGCTGGTCACACCGACTAGCCGCCATTTCTCACACGCACTGAGGTTTGGGGATTTCCGTCGATACCTGTTGTGATTTTTGGTTGGTTGGACGGCAGTGGAAGCGAGGAGGAAGGCAAAGCGG
>JAJPKO010000057.1 GCA_021323655.1 Acidobacteriaceae bacterium | reverse complement strand
CTGCTCGCGTGGTCTGAATGGCGGCGAAGGCATCAATTCTTCGCACAACTCTGCCACTACATAAAACGCGCACCCTTGCTTGCTGCGACTCAGTTACAACTGTAGTACTAAGTTCCAAGAAAGATCGAAAGTGCGAAACTTACTGGACACTACCCACGGCCGCGGCTGAAGGTGAAGTCGAAGACGCGTTTTACCTGGTTCGATGACAAGATCCTGTCGATGTACGCGCAGGGGGATGACCACTCGTGAGATTCCCGCCAGCAGATCGTCCCCACGCTGCTGTGCGTTAGCTCTCTTGTATGGATTTTCCGTCGACTGTTTCCATTGCAGACTCTGATCCGTCAGTAAAACGCTCGGAAAGCGGATGATCTCAGGAGGCGTGGCGCCGGAAGATCACCGTATCGTTATGCTCCCCAGCCTGTACCTATAGTGCCCATCGTCATCCGCCAGTGGCAGTGCGAGCCTGGGTGTACCGGTGCGGCTTCCGATGGAAACGTAAACGCTGTATGTGCCTGGCTTGAAGATTGGCGCCGGGGGCACGCGGAACCATGCTCCGGATGGCACCGCCTCGGCCCGTAACGGCGGTCCTACAGGAAGCGCTCGCACCTCATAGTCTTCCGCCACGAATGTACCCACGATCCCACCCTCATCATCTTTCAACGTGAAAGCGGGAACTCCACCAGGAAGGCAGGGTGCCACTCCGGCATTGCGAAACGTAAAATCGATCCGAAACGGGGCGTTCGCATCCGCAATTTTCGGCCAGACAGCCTCTACCAATTGCAGCCGATAACCCAGTCGCAGGTTGATACGATCGATAAGCGGACGCATTTCCTTCAAAAACTCACGTGGATACCAGTGCACGGAAGCGTAGCTGGCGTGGTACTCTTCGATGGCTTTCAGGTACAAGCTACCGTCCTGCCAGAAACCGCGCTGTTTGGATTCGCCGTAATGTTCAGATTCCAGGATGACCGGCAAATGCGGCCAGAACATCGCTGCCATCCAGGCGTGAAAGTAAGCGTTCTTGCCACCCTGTACAAGGATGCTGTCGTCCCGCAATGTCAGACCGAGGGCCTGCGCATCATCCAGCAGCCGGAGACTGACCACCAGGAAATCATCATTGGCCACCAGCAAGGTTCGCTTGAAGTTCTTTTTATACAGGTCAATGTGTTTGAGGATCGTGGCAGTCGAATAGTTTCGATGGGTGCTCCCGCCGGTGTGTCCCTCTCCCCAGACTCCCAAAGAGCCGATATCGATAAATGCTACATCTGGGTTGCCATCATAGCGGGCCGACGCCGCCGCGAGAAAATTGTCTAGTTTCTTGAGAAAAATCGGATCTCCAAAGTCTGGTTCCCAGTTCGGCCCGTTCTCGACGATGCCCTTGCCATCGGCGAAACGATAGCCTTTTGCGCCGGCCTTCCTCACCCATTCCGGCGTTGCATAGGGCTGGTCGCGATCGCTTTCCGAGCAGGTAAACCGGAAGGCGATCTTCCAGCCCTTGTCGATCCAGCGCTGAGCGGGCGTATCTACGATTGACCAGTTGAACTGGCCCTCCTCGGGCTCAAGATACGACCATGCTAGCCGCATGTAGATGACACTGGCGCCCGGAAAGTCGTCCACAGTATCAGAAGGGGCCAAATTCAGGCCATAGTTGTGAATGCCGTCATCGTAAAAGTGGAAGACCCATCCCATGCCGGGATTTCGCAGAGCGGCGCCGGTATCGGCTGGCCGCACCGCGACTTTCTCCTCGGCCGGACTGGAGCGGGCCAACAAACTCGCGGATGCGAGGCAAATAAACGTTCTGCGGTTCACAACAACTTCTCCAGAAAAGCAGCTGGCTTGTCCGATCTTTTCACCATCAAAGGTTGTAAGTGTAGTGCAGCTTTCTATAAGTTCAGCTGGCGGTCGTCGATCATTCCTTTCTAAGCCTCGGAGCCAATCACCAGCACCTTGGTTCCATAGAGCCCAGGGAGCGGTATCTTTAGCTGTGGTTTTTGTGTGCCCACCAGCACTACCGTTTTCCCTGTCTCCACATCCTTGGCAGCCAGCGAAGGTGCAAATCCGAGCTTTCGAGGATCCAACTCAACTGTCACCTCCACATCTCCTTTACGATAGCTTTGCAGCACCAGAAGGAGCTTCGCGTCGCGCCTGCGCGCCAGCAGCAGCCACTTTGTCTCAGGGTCGCTCACTGTGAGCGCTGGATCGTCACTCCAATAGTTCATCACGGCAACGTCTTCGGTTCCGTACCCAAACTCCCACAGCTTCTTCTCAAACGAACGTGCCGGCTCAAATGCGGCACGGTTCTCGAACGGGTATAGCCAACGCATCCCTTCGTGCACCATGCGCATGCCCCATTCCGCGCCCACCATCTGCGGATCTGGTGGGCTCTTGAATGCAAGGTTATCCGGGATCGATAACACCGAATATAGGATGTGCGGATAGCCCCCAATTTGCCGGCTGGCTGATTCTGCAAGTAAGAAATCTGCCGGGAAGGGATGAGGATCGCTTGATTCCCCAGCGTGGCTCCCGTACCACCACCACTCTAGATCCAAGCTCGCATCACTCCAGGTATGCAGAGGCAGCATGAGGGTATTGGTCCTGTGATGAGTGATCATGATTGGATACTGAAGCTTTTTATTCCACTCTTGTTCCAGCACCCAAAGCCGCTTATAGTACTCCCGCTGATCCCACAACGGAGCAGCCGGCTGGATATCCCCATCCCCGGAAACATAAGCTGCCGAAGTCATGGTGTTGTAGTCGGTTTCCAGGAAAACGTTATCGAGGTAAATGCTTATCCCGCGTTTCATCCACTCGTTGGCGTACCACAGTGTAAAGTCACGATAACTCACTGGACAGCCTTGGTGTCCATACTTGAAGTTATTCTCGGGAAGCAGTTGAGTAAACGGCCCATTGCGGTCTGAAGCAAATTGCATGGCCCGCCACTCGTCTTGATAGACGATCCACTCTTCCGTCGCGATGTCCGAGGCATGTTCTTCAAAATAGATGGCGAGTGGCGTATCGGCGACCTGCTGGGGTATTCCTTCCGGATACAGGTTATCTCGCGGAACGGTCAGCCAAACCGGATTCGCCTGATTGTCTGGCGGGCCCTCCCCGGCAGCTCCATCGACGTGATACCGGTAGGGTGACATAACTGCGCCCAGAATGACTCCCTGGCGGGCGTTCTGCGCCTCCTGCGGGATCGCTAGGTTGACCATTGCTACCGCGATCACCCAGTCCAGCCAACTCGTGCGCGGAGAAGAGACCCGATCCTGTGTTCCTATCCGCTTCCAGTAAGCAGGGCGCTCCTGATCAATCGTTGCGAAGACAGTAGGATCGAGTACGCACGTCCTTCGTACCTTCATAATCTCGTCTACCACACGAAAATCATGGCCGTCAGGGTACTTATCCGAGCATTCGTGACCACCCCAGCATGCCATGTCTCCGATGGGAAGGGCGGGAACAGCCACCCTTGAGCGCCAACCTTCGGGCATTGGCCGCGTCGGGCTCGCCTGCAGACCAAATACTATCTTCCGGCCCTCCTGCGGTACCCATGGCCTGTTGACTAGATCCACCCGTAGAATCAGCTTCTCTCCCGCCCGCTCCAACACCTGCATTGTCCCGGTCGAGTCCAGCACGTAACCTCGCGGATTATCCCCGAACCACGCAATTCCTCGCTCGCCACCACCCAGCCAGATGTAGGGTACAAAGTCGGTCTTGGACACACGCTTCCACGGGGATGTGTCTCGGCAGGTCCATAGGATCCCGTCATCGCCGCCCGGCTCCGCTTTCCAGAGCGGTGGGTATGCTACCATTCGCCATTGGTCAGGGTCGTCTGTGCCCTCCGGTGGGCTGATCCAGGTGATCTTGCCACCCCGCGGTGTCGCCCCGGCGTAGTTCCGCCGAATGCCCTCCATGGTTACGTAGTGGAATAATGGCGCCTCGCGATCCGCAATCGGTATCTCCAGCCACAATCGCCGTATTCTCCTCCGCTGTCGGCCCGGGAGTAGTTCCATCTCCACCCTCATGCATCCGTCATACTCAATCGTGGATACTGTGTGAACCTGTACTGCTCCGGTCTTCGCTTCAGCTTTATAGACGGCACGATCGGGTTCAACAGAAACCCATTGACCAGCTGTAGATTGCCAGCGTTCCTCCCCTTCATCGGTGGAGACATGCAGGGTAACAGGCGCCGCAAGTAGTTCCCGTCCCTCGCTCACCACGCTGTCCCATAACCCCAGATCGTTCATCCGGTACGAGCGCAAAACTACCCGGGCCTCCCGACCCTCTACAAGAATCGGCTGATAGGGCGGGTAAACTTCTCTGCTGGTCCCTAATTTATTCCCAAGCCAGGGAAAATTCTTGTGTTCGAACTGCTTTGCTGTAAACGGGCCGCTCTCTCCCAGTGCCACTCGCAGCTCGTATGTCCCGTCCGCCAGAGCGGGCAGATCCAGCAACGATTCTCCCGCGCCCTTCGATAACTCCATCTGCTTATGGACCACGTCTGACTTCCGGTCGTTATCGCGAATCGTAACTGCTGCGAGACTGTAACGCTCCCAAGCATCTGATTGCATCGCCGAGGGCAGGTCTAGCTTGACTGCCAACTTCCGCAAGGAAGGGTAATATGCAAAGACACACGCCTTCCCCAAAGCTTCATCAGCGCGCGGATCTGTTTTGCCGGGCACACCTTCCTCCCGGCTGGCGCTCTCCTTTTGATCTGTCATGGCCCACAGCGATCGTTGCGCCGTTATGGGTAATGATCCTGCCAGCTGAAGAAACAAACGACGGCTGTAATTCTTCATTCCACAATCCCCGTTTAATAACATTGCTTACGAACAACAAACGCTCAAGGTGAAAAGCCCATGGCATCAAAAGAAATGGCGTACCTGACTGCGGGCTGACTCGGCTGTTGGCTCAAGATTAGAGAATCGACCAATACTTCCCCGCTCGGTGGAGGATCGACGCACATTCACCTTTTCACTGTCAATAGCACCCGTTTCCGCAGGTTGCTGTGGTCATTTGTGCTGACATCCTCACCAATCCACAGTTCACCGTATCAGTGTCCACCTGCAAAAGAGTGAGAGTAAGATCTCCTGTGCTCGATACGGCCACTTTTGCGTCACCAACCACAGGTCTTTGTCGCTGTTGTCGCTCTTCCGTCACCACTGGCGCGGTTTACTGTACCTACGATGTCTGTGGTCGTTACCTGACGCTTGCCCTGAACCAGCCCGCTAACAAACAGACACATTCCGCTTCTAACCGGTCACATGGCCTTTTTTCTACCTGCTGTCACATTCCCCCTCCTCCATCTATTCACGCGTTCCACGTGAAAACCTCCCCAACGGGGACCGTGCCCAACTTATAGGCAAGAGAACAGCGCCAGTCAAAGCAATTTCCTGAAGTCTCCAGCGTGTTTGCAATGCGAACAGAGCGGCCGACGCTAGTAACCGAGCCTAACCGCAGTACCTCTGGAGATTGGCAGAAATCTCGATCGACTCCTCATAGACCTCTCCCGATCACGATTGTTTACATTGCAATCATCGGTTTAAGCAAGTTTTAGGTAAGTACCGCTATTTGAAGGGCAACAAAAAGGCCCCCGGACGCTATGCCGGAGCCAGAAGGGTTGCAGCTGGGGTCTACGCCAGAGACGCGAACTGCGGCCATGAAATCGCTATGCGTGTTCCCGTCCTCACTGTACGATTAACGTGAGGGGAAGGAATGAGAAAGACGCTCTGATAGTGGTTGTGATTGCGCTGGCTGTCTTTGAATTCATCCGTAATGGAGCGGTATGAAATGGGTATGACAGCCATTGGTGCAGGACTTGGAATTGGCTTGTTCCTTGTGGCTACGCAAAAAGGGTTGGGTGAAGACTCGCCAGCCCGGAACGCCTTTAGCGCGGTAAGGATTTCAGTTCTGCGTTGCTGTGCCTCTGTAGGTACTCAGCGGCAGACAGCAATGTTGCCGGGGTGTCTTTGGCGCGGCCAAGCATCGAATTGCAATCACCACAAAGATAGCTCTGACTTTTCCGGTCTTGTGGTCATGGTCTGCTGCCCAACGCTTCGTTGTAAACGTCCTGCATATCGCGCAACGCTTGCCCTGTGTTAAAAACATCAAGTTCCACTGTTCAATGGTTAGATTGAAATTGCGCTTTAGCTGGTGTTGCCTAGTTTTTGAACGGCGAATTCAATTCTTATCTGGTTTTCCTGCTCATAGACGTTCATTATGACTCGGCTTTGACATCGCGTAACGCACAGCCACGACCTGGTCCTATTCGACATTGATCTTGAGCAAGCTGGCGAGAATACTTTTGCTCCAGAAATTCAGACGCGCCTCATAGAGAGGCGCGTCTCGTATGGATCAGCCTTCTCCGCAAAAATTCAGGGCTGCCTTTATAGGCAGCCCTGAGCGCTGAAATCTAAACAAGCCACATTACTGGTTCTGCGTGGAGTGGAAATACTTTGCCACGGTGCGAAGGAAAGGCTTTGCATCCGCCGGAGGCAGTACGTTGCCCTTCAGAATTTCATCAAACGTGTGCGGGGCGCCATAGAGGGTCGTAGTGTCTTCCGTGTTCTGGCTGACTGTGGTTCCATCCAGATCCACACCCGCAAACAGACCTTTGCTGCGCGAATAGGTTAGTAGCTCAGCATTCAGCTTCCAGTCAGTAGAGGCCTGTGCATTGCGCCCCACCGGTCCGGCTGAAGCGGCCGCATCGCCGCCAATCTTGAATTTATTTTTCAGAAGGTCCTGCATACCCTTCTGGTTTACGGCCACAAGAACCAGATCAGTTCCCTGCCCGCCAATCTGGAATCCAAGTGAACCGCCAGCCATGCGAATAAATACAGGACCGCTCCATCCGCGTCCTGTGCGGCAGGTAACTACACCCTGTCCATATTGCCCGCCAACGATGAATGCAGCCTTCTTCAAGCTCGGCACAACGGCAATGCAGGTGGCTTGTTTCACGATGCTGTCCGGAATGCTCTTGTCCGGGGTCTGCATAATCTGTTCAATAATCGTCCGGGAACTTTCCAACCGCTCGTCAAGGGTGGCCTTATCACTCGCGGCAAGTACGGGAAGCGAGATTCCCGCGATGCATAGCAATGTCAGGATCTTTCTCATCGTTTTTCTTTCTCCCACTGGTGCTGGTTGAATTCCTTTCTTTTTTATAACGGGCCATCCAGAATATGCCACCCGTCGGCTTAACTCTGTCACGTGTGATGCGAGCAGAGTTCCCAGGGTTGAGAGGAAGATGAAGGATTTGCAGGAATTTATCAGCAGAGTTCCGCACGAGAGAAAAAAAGGGGGCTGTATTTACCAGCCCCGTTCCCCAGATCTGCGTTGTTGCTGATTACGTTTGTAAGCTAATCGTGATTACCACGCAAGATAACGGAGGTCGGCATACCTTCGTTACTAATCTGTTGACTCAGACGTAAATGAGGAAATGGCGTGAAGTCAGAAGTTCCGGCCAGGTGAGACAATGGCGTTGCGGGCTGCGTGAACCGAAAGGGCAGTCCGGTTACCCACCCCTGCCTTCTTCATCATGCGCCCGATGTAGGACTTCACCGTTCTCACCTCAATCCCGAGCGCCTGGGCAATTTCCCGATTGGAGCGGGCAGAGACCAGCAATTGCAGGACTTCCAGTTCACGTTGGGTAAATTGTGGAGCGGAGTGAGGAGTGAGCGAGCCATGCGCCAGCATACGATCCACCATCATCGAGAGCGTATGCCGCGGTGCCCAGATGGAACCGCTGGCAACAATTTCAATCGCCTGCATCACTTCCTCAGGCGTGGCTGAATCGAGAAGATAACCCTTGGCCCCGGCGGAAACGGCGGCGATGATGCTCTCGTCGTCGCATTCCGTGGTCATCACAACTGTACGAATATGTGGCTGGGCAGCGCGCAGGCGGTGGATGGCCGCCATGGCCTCTTCCGGCCAGGTAACGCTGATGACGGCAACATCCAGAGAATCAATCTGCGCCAGACCGTCCGGGTCTGCTTCTAGTAAAGCCAGACCGCGCATCTCTTCCAGAATGCTTCGCAACCCGGCAAGGCGAATCGGCTCGGCGGCAAAGAGCCCCACCCGCAGATTTTTTCCGTATTGGCGCTGGTCAACCATGCACTAGCTACAGTTTCGGCAGCACAATTCCCTGCTGCTTCTGGTACTTCCCCTTCCGGTCAGCGTAGCTGATTTCGCAGACTTCATCGGACTGGAAAAAGAGGATCTGGCAAAGGCCCTCATTTGCATACACACGCGCCGGAAGCGGCGTGGTATTTGAGATTTCCAGCGTGACATATCCTTCCCATTCGGGCTCAAAAGGCGTTACATTCACGATGATTCCACAGCGTGCATAGGTGGATTTCCCTACGCAGATCGTCAGCACATCACGGGGAATCTTAAAATACTCAACCGAGCGCGCCAGTGCAAAGGAATTCGGCGGAATAATGACCGATTCGGCCTGCACAGTCACAAAAGACCGCTCGTCAAACTTCTTAGGATCAATAATAGCGCTATTTACGTTCGTAAATATTTTAAATTCATCAGAAACACGTAAATCGTACCCGTAAGATGATAAACCATAGGACACCACGCCTTCCTTTACCTGCTTTTCGCTGAAAGGGTGAATCATCCCGTGCTTCGTCGCCATTTCGCGGATCCAGCGGTCACTTTTTATAGACATCGAACTCCTGCCTGTTTTCTCTATATGTGTACCAGATAATCTGCCTGAAATCTGCATCTTATGTGACAACAGAAACGTTGACAATGCCGGAGAAGCTTTCTACTATCCACTGTAGCCGGTCAGTTTGCAACAAAACCTTGCAGAAAAAGGAGAAACGCCTTGATTAAACAGGACATTATCCACCACGTGATTGACCGTACCGGGTTGCCAAGAAACAAGGCTGAAGCGGCAGTGGACAAGGTTTTTGACAGTCTGAAGAAGTCTCTTGCCTCAGGTGACCGCATTGAGTTACGCGGATTCGGCGTCTTCACCGTTCGGCCGCGAAAGACCGGAATCGGGCGCAACCCCCGCACCGGCGCCGAGGTTACGATTGCTCCCGGCAAGGCTGTGCGCTTCAAGCCCGGCAAAGAGCTGCACCTGTCGGATTAGCCATGCGGTCCTCCATCGCACTGGAGCAGCACAGACCCCGCTGGATCCACGCTGCATGGAGCAGGCCATGATCACAGCGATCTGGATGTTCTGGTTGACCACTGCCATAAGCCACCCTCTTTGACCTTGGTGGCCTGCAATGACCTTGGTGGCCTGCAAGTTGAGTTGGAAGAGCTTCTCGGTATTTCTGTGGATGCTTTGCCCCCGGCGCATTACCTGCAAAATTCAGGAATCGGGTGCACTCAGCACATGCGGCAAGTCGCACTTGACGCAATTGATTTTGTTTCTGGCTTAAGCAAAGAACAATTCCTGTTGGATAAAACGGACGCTGTTCAGGTAGCACTACTGAAGCTTCTCAGACAATTGCAGGATGTCTCTTAAGCCAATTGATCATCTACATGAGACTCACAGCATCCACATCCACGACCACGTTTTTGCGCGGAATTCCCTGCGACTCTGCATGGGCCAGCATGGCTCGCAGCGCCTGCGCCAGCAACTGCCGCTTGTCTGATTTCAAAATCAGATGAAAACGGTAAATGCGCTTGATTTTAGAAATCGGCGCGGTCGCTGGACCCAACACGCGCACGCCAGTCAGTTGCGTCTGCTGCACCCATCGGCCCAGAACAGCCGCCCACACCGCTGCCTCCTCCAGATGCGGGCTCTGTATCAGCACATTCGCCAGCGCATTGAATGGCGGATAGTGCATCCATCTGCGGTACTTCAACTCTTTTGCGACAAATCCGTGAAAGTCATGCTTTCTCGAGCACTCGATCGCATAGTGGTCCGGATAATACGTCTGCACAATCACCTTGCCGGGAAGCTCGCCGCGTCCAGCGCGGCCTGAGACCTGAGTCATCAGCTGAAATACGCGCTCAGCGGCGCGAAAATCCGGCAGGCTCAGCGCATGGTCGCATCCCACAACACCTACCAGCGTGACGCCGTGAATGTCGTGCCCCTTGGCAATCATCTGCGTACCGACCAGCAGATTGATCTCCCCGGAGTGCAGCCTCACCAGCAGGCGTTCGAGATCATGCCGTCCTCGCACTGTGTCGCGGTCCATGCGTCCAATGCGCGCTCCGGGAAAAATCTCCTGTAAACGCTCTTCGCCCTGCTGCGATCCAGCGCCGAGAAAATAGAGGTGCTCGCTTTCGCACTCCGGACAAACCCGCGGTACGGCCCTTTTGTAACCGCAATAGTGACATTCCAGCCGCTGCCCCACATGCGCTCGCGCATCTTCACCAATCGCCTTGTGATAAGTGAGAGACAGAGCGCAATTCTCGCATTGCAGCTTGTGTCCGCAGGCTCGACACATGACGACAAATGAGTACCCACGCCGATTCAGCAGAATGATTGCCTGCTCACCCCGATCGAGTGTTGCCTTCGTTTCCTCAATCAGCGCGCGAGAAAACAGATGCTCCTGCCCTGTTTCCTGAAACTCGCGCCGCATGTCAACCAACTCCACTGTGGGCAGCGGACGCTGGTTTACCCGCTCATGCATTTCGATCTTCGCGTATCTGCCGCGCTCAGAGTTGTACCACGACTCAAGCGACGGCGTCGCCGATCCCAGCACTACCGTGGCGGATGACAATTTCGCCCGCATCACCGCTACATCGCGTGCATGATACCGCGGCGTCTCTTCCTGCTTGTAGCTCGAATCGTGCTCCTCATCCACGATGATCAATCCCAGGTCCTGCACCGGAGCAAAAATTGCTGAGCGCGTCCCGACTACGATCCGGGCCTCACCGCGACGAATGCGGTGCCACTGCTCCGCCCGTTCCTGCGGAGTCAGCGCAGAGTGCAGTAATGCCACCTGCTCGCCAAAAGCATGATGCAATTGCGCAGCAATCGCCGGAGTCAGCCCAATCTCGGGGACGAGCAGAATCGCCGACCTGCCTGCATCAAGCGCATAGCGCATGGCAGCCAGATAGACAGCGGTCTTCCCTGACCCGGTCACGCCATGCAACAGATGTGGGCGAAACTCTCCCGAAGCGACGGCAGATATAATCGCATCAAATGCCTTCTTCTGCTGCGGATTCAGCTCATACAATGCCTGTTTTACGCCCAGCTGCGTCAGATGAAAATCCGCCGGTCGCTCTTCGATTGCCACCAGTCCGCGCTTTACCAGAGTGGTAAGCGTAGACTGTGGCACATCCAGGCGACGCAGCTCCGCTACCGGAAGTTCGCCACCAGCCCCGGCCAGTTCCGCCAGAATCGCCTGCTGATTTTCATTCAGCTTCGGCAGCCGTTTCCCTTCGAATGGATCCGATCGCTCCGATGAACTCAGCTCAACCTGAGCGCTGTACCCTGCCAGGACCGCATATCGCACTACCTTGCGAGCATCCCGTGCATCCGCTTCTGTCTCACGCGCAATCCACTTTTTGCGGGCCATTCCCTGCAGCAGCCCCACACTCGCTCCTGTCGCGGACCGTAAGCGCGATATCCGCGTCGCATCCCCGTTCTCCAGATAGTTCAGAACGGCATATTCCATCTTCTGCTCTTCCGGGGAGAGCTTGGACCGCCGCGAAGATCCCTTCTCTGCGCCTTCATACAGCACTTGCCGCCCCAGATCTGTAATCCGGAACAGCGTCACGTGCCGCACTTCGGCCATCAGCGGAAGCATGCCCCGCAGCACCTCGCCGATGGAAGCGATGTAATACTGCGCAATCCACTGCGCCAGCTCCAACAGCACGCCTGAGATGACCGGCTCCTGATCCAGCACACTCATCAGCGGCTTGGCCTCTACCGGAGGCGCCTCATCATGCACGCGCAGCACCACTCCAGAGAGCTTTTCATTGCGAAACGGGACCAGCACACGGCAGCCTACCTCAGGCACGTCTCCATTGACCGCGTAGGTAAAGGCGCGGTCCAGAGGGAGAGGCAACGCTACATCGCAAAAGGTGGGCATGGCATTATTGTTGCTGAATCTCCGCCTGCTGTCACAACATCGAATCGAGCATACACTGACCCATTTCCTGGGGATTTCTCTGAAAAGAATTCGGAAAATTCGACATCTTCGTAAACAATGCCGGAGTCTCCAGGGAAAACTTTTTTGAAGGCAACAACTCCAGCAGAGTTTCACCCGCCGTTCTGCGCGAGACATTCGAAACAAACTTCTTCGGCACGGTCGGACTCACGCAGACACTTTTGCCGCTCATCAAAAAATCGCGCTTACATCCATCTGGGTGAGCATCTCCCCTGGTAGTTGCCTTTTCGGATGCCCTGCGCATGCCAACGGTTTGTGTCGGGCACTCGGGTTTTCCACTTCCTCTCCACACCTTTTCTACGCCTGTACCTGTACACTCTCTTGAGTCTCTGTATGGGCACACCGTCACCATCCGTGAGCGCGCCGCAACCGTCCTTATGGGCATCGGTGCGCGAAGCCCTGCGCGGCTCGCACCAGGACTACACCGCAGGCAGCCTCAACCGCGCCATTCTGCTGCTCGCCATTCCCATGGTGCTTGAGATGGTGCTCGAATCGCTCTTCGCCGTGGTGGACGTTTTCTGGGTGGGCAGGCTTGGTGCGGACGCTGTGGCCACGGTTGGTTTGACCGAATCGCTGCTGTCACTGGTCTTTGCCATCGGCATAGGTCTGTCCATGTCCACCACTGCGATGGTGGCACGTCGCGTAGGCGAAAAGGACCCGGAAGGCGCAGCGGTTGCGGGAGTGCATGCGATTTTTCTGGGGCTGTTGATTTCGCTTGCGGTTGGGGCCCCCTGCTACATCTTTGCACCACAGCTTCTGGCGCTTATGGGAGCATCGCCTTCCCTGGTTGCTACTGGAACTGGATACGCTCGCATTGCGCTTGGCGGCTGTGGCGCAGTAGTGATGCTTTTTCTCAATAATGCTATCTTTCGTGGAGCAGGTGACGCCGCCATCGCCATGCGGCTGTTGTGGGTCTCGAACATCCTGAACCTGATTCTCGATCCATGCCTCATCTTCGGCCTTGGACCATTCCCCAAGCTGGGCGTCACCGGAGCGGCGTTGGCCACCTTCAGCGGGCGCAGCATCGGCGTGCTCTATCAGTTTTACCGCCTGCTGAAAGGAACGGAGCGCATTCACATCCTGCTGCGGCATGTTCGCGTTCGCACGGGTGTTTTGTGGCGGCTGGTGCGTGTCTCCATTACAGGCATTCTGCAATTCGCCATCGCGCACACAAGCTGGATCGCCATGGTCAGGATCATCTCGAGCTATGGCGCAGATGCTCTGGCCGGATACACAGTCGCGGTCCGGATTCTTGTCTTCATTCTTTTGCCTTCATGGGGACTGAGCAATGCCGCTGCCACACTCGTAGGTCAAAACCTCGGCGCGAAGCACCCTGAACGCGCCGAGAGGTCCGTGTGGCGGACGGGACTTTTCAATATGCTCTTCCTTGGCCTTATTGGAGTCTTCTTCATCTTCTTCGCCACGCCTGTCGTGCGGTTGTTTGTCGGCGCCCCTCTCGTAGTGCCGATTGCTGCTTCTGCTCTGCGCATTTTCAGTTATGGAAATATGGCTTACGCCTTCGGCATGGTGATGCTCCAGGCATTTAATGGAGCAGGAGACACCGTTACGCCAACAATTGTGAATTTCTTCGGCTTCTGGATGTTTCAGATTCCGCTGGCGTGGTGGCTTGCTTTTCATACACGACTGCATGCAAAAGGTGTCTTCTTCGCCGTCGTCATGTCTGAGGCGGCCATTGCCGCAGCCAGTATGCTGATCTTCCGCAGAGGAAAGTGGAAAAGCCAGAAGATTTAGAGCAAAGAGGACCGGACAAGACTGCCGCATCTGATGTCTGATGTAGCTCATGCACACCATCGGGCTGCTCTGGATCCTGCACAAGTTCAAGTGGTTGTAGCGGTTTTCTGGGATTCTCAAACTTGTCCGAAAATGACAAGGCTGAAATCAAGGTGGGGCCGTCATCAGACGATGCCCGCTTCGAGAAGACCGCTGCAATGAGTAGCTAAGCAAACATCTATTTATTGTTTAGAAGTAAGAAAGGAGAGGCGTCCGCTGACTTTGTCCCATAAAAGGCTGCGTACTTCTTCCAGGCGAAAGACCCAGTAGCACACAGCCAATGTGATGCATGCTGCTGCAACTGCCATGCTCGCCTGCACAGGATAATGAAACTCTGTGATGTGGTAAACAGGCCATAACAGGATTGCGCAGCCGGCGACCATGATGACCATGAGTTGATAAACAGGGGTACGATCAAGCTGGGCCTGGTCTCCAAAGAGTTTCGCATTTAAATGCAGCAGATAGAAAAGTTGTATGACTTCAATGACCAGCCAGGCTGTTGTGAATCCATTAAGCCCCCACCAATGCATCATTGGTACCGCTGCCAACAATTCAATCGAGTAAGCCAGAACGGTTATATAGGAGATTTCCCGCACCTGGTTGGTGGAGAACTGAAACTGGTATTTATGCTCCTTGATGCTCTGGATGGATACGGTCAGGCCGAGCAGAATACAGAAAAGTGGCTGGTAGAGTTGCCCTTTGTGTAGCCAAACCTGGAGCAGGAGCGGAGTTGCAAGCATGGACCCCAGGGTGATGGGGGCTATCAGCAAAAGAATGACACGTTCAGAAAACTCATATAACTTGTGCAGCTTTCGCCAATTCTGCTGCCCAAAAGTGATAGTTATTTCCGGACCGATGGAATTTGTCAGCAGGTTCAGGATTCTCCTGGTCATGGAATAGATCGTTCGTGTCACGCTGAATACCACAACGGTGGCCGGCCCAAGCAGACGCTGCATAAGAATGGTCGGTAACTGGTAAGCCAGAACGTTGGAGGAATAGAGCAAAGCATAATGCCCACACGGCCTTAAAATGGCCAGTAACGATCCCTTCTTCCAGTAACGAAGGCTGGGACGGATTTCAGGTGCAAGACGGCTGACATCCACCCACAAAAAAATAGAGCTCGCCAGACTGATGATGAGCTGCGATCCGGCAATTGCTGGAAAAGAGGCATGCTTCATCACTAACGCAAATTGAGCAAACAGGATCAAGGCCTGGTAAGCATTCGCAAAATTTTGCCCGCGATGCGGAATGCCTATGACCATATAGCTGTTAACGAAGAAGCCGCCAATCATGCCGGCAACGACCTGGCACCCAAGAATGTAAAGCGTCCATTGCGCCTGCTGCTCAGGAATTGTCAGATGCAACCAGGCATTTAACGGCATGAAAAATATGACCAGCAGAACGATGGCAAACAGCAGCATCGCACCAAAGAGAATTCTCAACCCGGCGGACTGGATTTCACGTGTTTCCTGTAATTCACCACGTTGATAATGAATGGTCATCTGCATGCTGGTGTAGGTTTGCAGGCCATAGTTGAAAGTGGTGAGATACGAAATTGCAGCACTCAGGGCAAGCCATTGCCCGTATAGGCTTACGCCATAGCTATGTAGAAATGCCGGCGGCAGCAAAAGTTGATTCAGGACAGTAATCAACTGTCCCACATTGTTGGCGGCGAACAGCTTTCCAATGCGGCGTAAGCTCATGAGGTCCTTATTACCGGGATGGATCCAGAGCAGTCCGGGCTACATCTTATAGCGGCCCAGGTCCTCGTCGTTCAGATTTTCGAGCCAGCGACGCAATTCTTCCTGCGTGGCCTGGTCGGCCGGGTTAGGGATGACTTTTGCCACGCGCAGAACTTCCTCGTTCACATAGATGGGGCAGTCAGCCCGCAGGGCAAGCGCCAGGGCATCGGAAGGACGGCAATCAATCGTCACCGTTTCGCCGTCCTGCTCCAGCCAGAGGACTGCATGGAAGGTGTCGTCTTTCAGCTCAGTCACCACAACGCGCTGAAGGGTCGCGTTCAGCCCGTTAACCACATTCTTCAAAAGGTCATGGGTCATCGGGCGAGGCGTTGTCGCTTTCTCCACCTCAAGAGCGATGGCATTCGCCTCATAAAGACCCACCCAGATGGGCAGGACCGTGTCGCCCTGTACATCTTTGAGGATAACAATCGGGGCATTTGTGGAAGGATCTACCATCAGGCCGCGGATTTTCATCTCAATTTCCATCTGGATGTCCCCTCCTTTTAGGCGACAGCCTCTCCTACCAGACTGTTCGGACAGCTCTTTGTCACTTTCACCTGAACATAACTACCCGGGGCCGGAAGAATCGGCTGGCCCGACGTAAAGTTCAGGGTTTTGTTCTGGGAAGTGCGCCCCACCACCTGGCCTCTGGCCCGATTACGACCTTCAACCATCACTTCAAGTATCTGGCCTACATGATTGCTGTAATTTACCCTCTGAATTTCCCGCTGCTGGTCAAGCAGAATCTGCAGTCGCTGTGATTTCACCTCGTCCGGAATGGAGTCGGGCATGGACAGCGCCGGAGTATTCGGTCGAGGAGAGTACTTAAAGGCAAAGATCCCATCGTACTGCACTTCGTGCAGCAGAGTGATGGTCTCGTCGAAATCCTCAGGCGTCTCTCCCGGAAAGCCGACAATGATGTCAGTCGTCATGCTGATTTGCCGCTTCGCGGCCTTAATCCATGAGATGCGCTCCAGATACCACTCACGCGTGTATTCGCGCTGCATGAGTTTAAGCACATGAGAGGACCCGCTCTGCACAGGAAGATGCACGTGATCGCAAAGCGAGGGCACAGCATCAATGGCCTCAACAATGTCGCGCGTAAAATCGCGCGGGTGAGAAGTGGTGAAGCGTACGCGGCGGATGCCCGGGACTTCTCCTACGGCTGCCAGAAGTTCAGCAAATGACTTCTTCCCTTCTGGATCGCGATAAGAGTTTACATTCTGCCCCAGAAGCTGAATTTCCGTATATCCAGCATCGGCCATGCGGCGCGCTTCAGCCAGAACAGAGCTGGACGTACGGCTGCGCTCTTTCCCGCGTGTGAAAGGAACTACACAGTAAGCGCAAAACTTGTCGCAGCCTTCAATAATCGTGATATACCCACGATGCGGATTGGAACGTACCGTAAACTCCGTCTCAAATGTTTCCTCAGTCTGGCGATCGTCGAGCCCGGTAATACGCTTTTCGCCGAGTTCCAGGCGCACCAGCATCTCCGGCAGCCTGCGGTAGGACGCCGAGCCGGCAACCAGAGAGACATACGGAGCGCGCTCAAAGATGTGCTCGCCTTCCTGCTGCGCCACACAGCCCAGTACGCCGAAGCGCTTCCCCTGGTCCGTGAGTTTTTTGAAATCATTCAGGCGGTGGAAGACTTTCTGCTCGGCCTTATCACGTATCGAACAGGTGTTGTAAAGGATAAGGTCTGCCTCCTCTTCCGTATGTACCTGACGATATCCCTGCTGCACCAGTGTGCCAATGACTTTCTCCGAGTCATGCACGTTCATCTGGCAGCCAAAGGTCTCCAGGTAAAAGGTCTTGGGACGTGCAGAGGCCACCGCTTTCTCGTGCCCATCCAGAATTTGCAAATCCACCGTCATTCCTTAGATTATATCGCTCGATGACGGTTAAAGCCCTGACGGACCCTGCCCGGCTGACCCCGCTTGCACATGGGGCGCTGAACCGCTGTTTTGGCTGTGGATTGGAAAATAAATCCGGCTTGCGGCTCCGGTTCTTTGTAGATGGAGATCAGCAGATCGTGTGCCACACACGACTGCCCCGCCGCTTTGAAGGACCTCCCGGACATGTCCACGGTGGCATTATTGCCACACTTCTGGACGAGACGATGAGCAAAGCAAACCGCCAGCATGGAATAACAGCAATGACACGACAGATGGAAGTGGAGTATCTGCGTCCTGTCCCGCTGCAGCAGCCGCTTACAATCAAAGCTCGGCGCGTATCAAATCAGGGATGCAGAAATTTTTGTGAGGCAGAAATTCTTGACCCATCAGGCATCGTCCTTGCGCGTGGCAAAGCTTTATTTATTGCGGTAGATCGTGACAAACTGGCGCAAGTGCTCGCCTGAACGGCAACGATCAAAACTGTTAAACTAATAAGTTCAGAACCAGATTTTCCGCGCGCCCTTACACCCCCACCGCGGCATGAAGGACATCATGACAGAACAGAACGCAAACACCAGTCTTCGCCTTAAAACCGGCCTCGCAGAGATGCTGAAGGGCGGCGTCATTATGGACGTGATGAACGTCGAACAGGCACGCATTGCCGAGGAAGCCGGAGCAGTCTCAGTTATGGCGCTGGAGCGGGTTCCCGCCATGATCCGAGCTGAGGGCGGCGTGGCCCGCATGGCCAATCCCAGGCTCATCCGGGAAATCATGACCGCGGTCACCATTCCTGTAATGGCTAAGGCGCGTATTGGCCACTTTGCGGAAGCGCAGGTATTGCAGGAGATTGGCGTAGACTTCATTGACGAGTCCGAAGTCCTCACCCCGGCAGACGAAGAGCACCACATTGACAAGCACGCCTTCAAGACGCCCTTCGTCTGTGGCGCGCGTGATCTCGGAGAGGCACTGCGCCGTATTGCGGAAGGGGCAGCCATGATCCGCACCAAGGGCGAAGCAGGTACTGGCGACGTGGTCCACGCAGTGAAGCACATGCGTACCATCATGCGCGAGATCCGCGCGCTGACGGTTTTGAGTGAAGACGAGCTTTACGCCGCAGCCAAAGAACTGCGCGCCCCATATGAGCTTGTTCGCATGGTTGCCAAAAACGGCAAGCTGCCGGTTCCGAACTTCTCCGCCGGAGGCATTGCCACACCCGCGGACGCGGCATTGATGATGCAGCTGGGGGCGGAAACTGTGTTTGTCGGTTCTGGGATCTTTATGAAGGAACGCGCGACTCCGCTGGATGTCGAGAACAATCCGGCTGAGCGCGCGGAAGCCGTCTCCCGCGCCCGGGCGATTGTAATTGCTACGACCCATTACAACGACCCGAAGATCGTCGCCGAGGCATCGGAGCAGGTCACCGGAACGATGAAAGGCCTGGCAGTCGCTGCCATCGAGCAGGAGCAGTTGTTACAGACGCGGGGCTGGTAAGAGGCCGTTGGGAACAAATCAGGCCTCCCCTGAGGTGAGGGACTGGATAAGCAACACTCCTGCGTGGCTCGAAATGGTCCCACGCTCGCCAGATAATGGTCCTCTCCTCGCACATTTAGATCCGGGAGAAAGAGAAGCTATCGCTCTGTCACAACAAATGAATGCAGATTACCTAATCGCGGATGATGCAGCAGCAAGGAGCGAGGCCTTTCAATTCCATATACGGGCCACTGGCACGCTGGAGGGCCTTGCAAAGTCTGCACATAAAGTGGCTGACGTACTGTCAAGTCTTGAGAAGACTTCCTTCTACGTGGCTCCTGAAATACTGAAGAAGCTTCTGGCAGAAGATATGCGGAGGAAAGAATCATGAGCACCGCCTCGAAGGATACACCACTCCACATCGGTGTCCTCGCCATTCAGGGCGACTATGCTGCCCATGCTAAGGCCCTGCGCGAGACCGGAGCTGAGCCTGTCCTCGTGCGCAAGCCAGAAGAACTCTCCAGCATAGAGGGCCTGGTAATTCCCGGCGGTGAATCCACGACCTTCCTGAAATTTCTCACCCGCAACGGATTTCTCGACGCACTTCAATCTTTCGTGCGGAACAAGCCTACCTTCGGCACCTGCGCCGGCTGCATCCTGCTGGCGAAGGAAGTGCGCAACCCCTCCCAGGAGAGCCTTGCTGTTCTCGACGCCACCGTCGAGCGCAACGCCTACGGCCGGCAGGTGGACAGCACCATCCAGCTGGGCGAAAGTAAAATCCCCGGCGGACCGCTGGAGATGGTATACATCCGCGCTCCGCGCATTGTAAAGACAGGCCCGGAAGTCGAAGTGCTCGCCGAGCGCGACGGCTTTCCTGTACTCGTGCGCCAGCAAAACATTGTCGCCGCTACCTTCCATCCGGAACTTTCTTCCGACCGGCGCGTGCATCAACTGTTTCTGGATTTAGTGCGCGAACAGCGGAAACAGGACCTCTGAGAGAATATAAGCATGCCGGTATTGGGAGCATTCATCATCAAGACAATCTGGTGGATGCCTCCGGATGGCTCTCTGCATGGTCCCGCCGCCGATGGCCTTCTGTGGTTCAATCTGGTCGTGCTTGGTCTGCTGTTACTTTTGGCGCAGGCTCTCCTCATTTTCGTCTTCCTGCGCCGCACTCACCCAAACAATCTTTCTGAACGAGGCCCCAAAGGGTCGAAGGGCCTGTTTTCTTCCACTCACGCTAAAAAGCTCCTCTGGAGGTACGAACTCCTTCCGCTCATCGCACTTACGCTCCTCTATACCGGACTGGCCATCGCTGCTCAGCGCCTTTGGGCGGCCAATCGCTTTCAGGGCGCCTCACCGCAGGCCCTGCAGGTAGAGGTCACAGGCGTACAGTTCCAGTGGTATTTCCGTTACCCCGGCCCGGACGCAGTGTTCGGCTCCACGCGGGCCGAGCTCGTCAACGCGCCAGCCGGAAATCCGCTTGGCCTTGATCCGGCGGATGCGCGCGGCCAGGACGACATCGTCTCCAGTGTCCTCGTTCTTCCAGCAGGGCGCGAGGTAGACCTCGGCATCCGCTCTCTTGATGTGATTCACGGGTTTTTTGTTCCCGGCATGCGCGTCAAGCAGAATGCCGTCCCTGGCATGGAGATGCATATCCACTTTACGCCCACCATACCGGGCGATTATCCGATTTTGTGCTCGCAGATCTGTGGTTCCGGGCATGCCCGCATGCAAACCCACCTGCGCGTTGTCCCGGAAGCTGAGTATAAGACATGGCTCTCGCAGCATGGGCGGAAGAGAGCAGCAGAATGACCCCCTATCGCCCTTTCTCGGCTGATCATCGCAGCATCGGAATTAACTATCTTCTGCTGGCACTCTGCGCAGTCACAATCGGCACCCTGTTGTCGCTGTTTATGCGAATCCACATCATAGCGCCTTTTCTCAGGCTTCCTTTCTTCGGTGTGGTACCGCCGGAAGGGTATCTGGCGCTGGTAACCATGCACGGCACGCTGATGGTCTTCTTCGTACTCACTTCTGCTCCAGTGAACGGATTCGCCAGCCTGGTGCTTCCCTCGCAAATTGGCGCACGCAGCATGGCGCTTCCACGGCTCAACGCTGTCTCCTTCTGGCTTACGACCCTTTCTCTGGCCGTGCTGCTGGCTGCATTCTTCGTTCCCGGCGGCGCACCCATCTCCGGATGGACGAATTATCCTCCGCTCAGCGGCATTGCCGCCGCTGGCCCAGGTCAAGCCACGGGAATGGACTTGTGGCTCATCAGTATTGGCATCTTCTGCATTGCTTCCGTTCTTCATGCTGTCTGCCTGCTGACTACCATCTGGACCAGGCGCTGCGCAGGAATGTTCTGGGCGCGGCTGCCGCTGACCGTATGGTCCTGGCTCACCACGGCCGTGCTCATGTTTTTTGCTTTCAGCGTTCTTCTGGCAGCGGTCGTCCTGCTGCTCAGCGACCGCCATTTCGGAACAGGCTTCTTTATCCCGAAAGGCGAAGTCATCAATGGAATGATGTATGACCGCCTGCATCCGCACGCCGATGGCTCGCCCATGCTGTGGCTACACCTCTTCTGGTTCTTCGGCCATCCTGAGGTCTACATTGCCATCCTGCCCGCCATGGGGCTGGCGACGTCGCTCCTCGCAAACTTTCTGCGGCGTCCCCCGGTAAGCTATCGCTTCATGGTGGCAACCACACTCGCCATCGGCGCCTTTGGCCTCATGGTCTGGGGGCACCATATGTTTGTCAGTGGCATGAATCCTTATGCCGGAACCGTCTTCGGCCTTATGACGATGGCCATTGCCGTGCCCAGCTCCGGCAAGGCCCTTGGCTGGTTCGCCATGCTCTTTCAAGGGAGAGAAACTCGCATAAGACCGCTGCCCTCGCCGATGCTCTTCATTCTGGGCTTTCTTTCCTTCTTTGTTTCCGGAGGGCTCACCGGCCCCATTCTCGCCCAGCCAGTCCTCGACGCTTACCTGCATAATACTTATTTTGTCGTCGGACACTTTCACCTGATCATGGCAATGGCCGGAGTCTTTGCGCTGTTTGCCGCCGTGTATTACTGGTTTCCGCTCATGACAGGTCGCCTGATGAACGATCGTCTGGGCAAATGGCACTTCTGGCTCTCACTTCTCGGTGCTTACGGCACATTTTTCCCAATGTATGATGCCGGACTGGCTGGCCTGCCCCGCCATTATGCGCAGCTTACTGGCAGCACCTCCACCGTGGCATCCATGCTTCGCCTGCAGACCGGAATTACCCACTCGGCGCTGCTGCTGGCCAGCGCTCAGCTTCTGTTTCTGGTGAATCTTTTCTGGAGCGCGCGGCGCGGCGCCATTGCTCCGGAAAATCCCTGGCAAGCCACGACGCTCGAATGGACAGCATCAGATTTAAAAGAATGCCAGGTCAGCCACAGCCCTTATGAATACCGTTTTGATGGAAATGCACTCTCTCCGGTAATGCAGTGCTCCTTCCAGCAAAAACAGGAGTAAGCTGTTGGCGGAGGGAATTGCGCCATGCCCGCTACCTTCACCCGTTCCACCACCGAGATCGAGCGGAAAGATACTGGGACAGGGGGCAAACCGCCCGTAGATCGTAGACCCACAGGGGGCGGAGGAGGCGATGATAACTGGGACCACCATCCGCATGGGCGTGGTCCACGTGAACTGCTTTCCCGCTACCGGCTCGGGCTCTTCTTCGCGCTCGCCGGTGATCTGGTCTTCTTTATCACCCTGGTAAGCGCCTTTTTTGTGCGGCAGAGCGCCGGACACTTCGACGCCCGCGACAACTATATTTCCGACTGGCATCCGCTGGCGATTCCGCCGATCCTCTGGATCAACACGGCTGTGCTGCTGTTGAGCAGCCTGACAATGGAGATGGCACGACGACACCTCTTCCACGAAATTGACGTGATGGAAGAGTGGCTCGGGCTGGGCCGTCCGGCTGTGCGACGCGCCGCTCCCTGGCTCATTGCAACCGCGGCCTTAGGCGGTCTGTTCCTCGCAGGACAATGGATGGCGTGGGAACAGCTCGCTTCCCAGGGACAGTTTTTTGCCACGGACCAGAACAGCCATTTCTTTTATCTGGTCACCGCTACACACGGCATCCATCTTGCGCTGGGAATCCTTGCGCTGGCCATCGCTTTGTGTGCCCTGTTTCTGTTAAGAAAGGTCGAACTGCGCCAGATTGCCGTGGACTGCACAGCTTGGTACTGGCACACGATGGGCGCTTTCTGGATCTTCATTTTCGTGCTACTCACATATTTTCAATAGAGTCTCTCATGGATCAGGAAAGCCCTGTAGCAAAGGGCCCTCTGGCGCCAAACGATTGTTCTGCATGCCACGCAAACATCCGTTTCAACATCCATTTTTTGCCGCAATCTTGTTCCTGCGCTTGACATTGTTCTCCTGAGCAAGCAAACTGCCCTCAATAGGAAAAATCGCGGATGTCCAGGCAACATGGCGAGGAAGAGCATTTGACGGGATCGAAAGCAAGCCGGATAACCTACACACTCGAATCCTCGCTGGACAGCGTGAACCGGGTGGAACAAACCGCCGAACAGATGGCGAAGAAAGCAGGAATGGAGGAAGACGAAGTCTTCCGGGTGGCCATGGCCGTCCGGGAAGCGGCAGTCAACGCAGTCCTTCATGGAAATTCATACGACCCGGAAAAACGGATCACGGCATCTTTTGAAAATACCGGTGACTCGCTGGTAATTCGCATCGCAGACCAAGGCAAGGGGCTCGATCCGGCAACGCTCCCCGATCCGCTGGCACCAGAAAATCTCTTGCGGGGCTCCGGACGCGGAATCTTTCTTATCCGCTCCTTTATGGATGAGGTACACTTCAAGCAATTGCATCCTGGAACAGAGCTGACGCTCATCAAACATCTGGGGACCGCCCAAACCGGCAGTTAGTCTTATAGGAGGAATTTTTCGTGAGCATGAAGTTGAACACCCGTCAGGTTGACGGCGTAACCATTCTCGATCTCAGCGGCCGCATTACTCTTGGCGAAGGCAGCGTCCAGTTGCGCGATGCCATCCGTGATTTGCTGGGAAAAGGCCAGAAAAAAATTCTGCTGAACCTCGCCGACGTAAATTACATTGACAGCTCGGGAATCGGCGAGCTCGTGAGCGCCTACACCACTGTCCGCAATCAGGGAGGCGAACTGAAGCTGCTGAATCTGACCAAGAAGGTCCATGACCTGCTGCAGATCACCAAGCTGTACACCGTCTTCGACATCAAGGACGACGAAGCAAGCGCAATCGCGTCCTATGCGCGCGTATAAAGCGCATTCCTGCATCAAATAGGCCGCTCGTCGCGGCCTTTTATTTTTTGCTGGAGATGTCTTTCGGGACGTTCGATGGTAGACTGCTTGAGCCAGGTCAGTAGAACAATGAAGTCCCAAATCGGCGAACAATGGCTAGCTCAGGAAGAGGAGCAGATTCCGCCTGAGGAATGCCGTGCGCTTGTAGAAAGAATTCTGGAAAGTGTGCATTTCAGGCGTGCGTCCCGATCCCGGGAATTTCTGACGTTTGTCGTAGAACACTCCTTGAGCGGTGGCTGTACTGAAATCCACGAGCAGGAAATCGGCTTTCGTCTTTTTGGGCGGCCGGCGAACTACGACACCAGCCAGGACAATATCGTCCGGGTAAACGCAACCGAGCTGCGCAAGCGGATTGAAGCGTATTTTGCAGGCGAAGGTTCTGCTGAAACCCTGGTACTGGAAATTCCGCGAGGCTCTTATCTCCCTGTCTTCCGGCGGCGTCCGCCACAGGAAGATCCCCTACTGGCTGTCCCATCATCTACACTCATCGCTTCTCCTTCTCTTGCAGATCAACGACCGGCCACTCATCCCATCCAGCAAGTGGCGGCCAGGGGGCCAGCACAGCATAGATGGTTACGGCCCGCTTTCTCTTCAGTTGTAATGTTGGCACTTGGTTGTGCTTGCCTGGTTCTTCTCTATCAAAATCGTGTGTTGCGCAGGTCGTTGCATGGATGGGAAGGAAAACCGGCACTGACTGTATTCTGGCCTTCGTTCCTTAATTCCACTCAGCAGACAGACATTATCCTGGCGGACACCTCGTTTGCGCTGGTCCAGGATATTATCGGGCAGCCTATCTCGCTTAGCGATTATCTCGATCGTAGCTTTATGCAAGCATCTCATTCACTTGGGCTGGGGCCTGAAAGACGTGACGACCTGGATCTGATTGCCTCCAGAAATAATGGGAGTTTTGGAGACTTTCGCGCGGCCAGCAGGATCATGGCCATTGATCCGGTTTCAGGCAGATTTCATCTTTCCTTTGCTCGGGAATACAGTGTTGATGCCATGAAACAACACAATATCATTCTGATCGGAAGCCGCAAGTCGAATCCGTGGGTGGACCTTTTTCGTGATCAATTGAACTTCAATATTGTATATGACACCAGGCTTCACCGTGATTATGTCAAAAACCGCGATCCGCGCTCAGGAGAGCAGTCCATCTATTGGGTAGTTACCGACCCATATGCCCCGCGATATAGTGTGGTCGCTTTTTTGCCCAATCCCAGCAATACTGCCGAAGCAATCATTGTCGCTGGCACGGATTCCGAAGCTACAGAAGCTGCTGGCGAATTCCTCACTTCAGAGAAATCCATGGAGTTGTTCGGGCAAAAAGCGCATTTGAGCAAATTTCCTTATTTTGAGGTGTTGCTTAAGTCAACACAACTCAGCGGGACCTCTTTCAACTCTGAAATTGTCGCATGGAGGACCTATCCAAACCTCCATTGATATTCATGCGCAGCCAGCCTAGAAAAACCCGCTCAGACTGGTGCGGGAAGTAGAATGACGTTATTCAGGCGCTGCAATTTGAAGTAAAAGGGTACTCGGTCTTCCATCGTACACAAGTTTTTAGGTTGATTGGATTCCATACCAGCCAGGGGATCATTGCAAACTCGCGTATCTCCACATTGGTTAACTGTTAGGAAATTGGATTTTCTAACCGTAAGTACCGGAAAAGAAACTTGGCCGTTTCTCCCGCGTTGCGAGCCATGATGGAAGAGAAAGCTACACGGCCGGATTCCAACGATTTTGGAAAGCAAGGCTTTACCGTAAATTAACTTGCCACTTCTGGAATGCAGGAAATAAGTTCACCATCACGAAAAATAAATGGTAACGATTCCATCTACATGCATTTTGGAAGCCAAACAATGAGAAAAGCACTGAATATCTACTTTGTATGGGTTGTGATCCTGATTTGTGCCGCATGCGCCAACGGGCAGGTCATTGGCGGTTCTATTTCTGCGACCATTGTGGACCAGCAACGCATGGTTGTACCGGACGCAACGGTTGTGGCCGTGCAGCAGCAACAAAATATCCGTCAGACCACAACCAGCAATAGCCAGGGTCAGTTTCATCTGGTACAGCTCAAGCCAGGCACTTATAGTCTGAGGATAGAAAAAGCCGGATTCAAAACCTATGAGCAGTCCGGGATTGTGCTTGAGGGTAATGCCGATATTACACTCAGCGCTATTGTTCTTCGTGTAGGTTCGACGAATGAAACCGTGACCGTACTTTCTCAGGGAATGCATCTGGAGACTGAGAACAATGAACGGGGATTCACTATTAACAATCAGCAAATGGAAGCCACTTTGGTCAATGGCCGGAGCTGGGCTGCGCTGGCAGCGCTGATACCCGGAGTGGTCAGCAATGGAAATTACAAAACAGCGAGCAACAATGGTCTTAACTCCACCTATGTGAATGGCAACCGGGATATCAGCAACCAGGTGACTGTGGACGGCATCGGCAACCAGGATCAGGGAAATAATGCGGACCAACTGGCCACCGTCAGCATGGACAATATCCAGGAATTGCGGATTGTTACGGACAACTTCCAGGCGCAGTATGGTCGCAATACAGGCTCACAAACCACAATTGTTACGAAAAGCGGGACGAGGGAGTATCACGGAGAAAGCTATCTCTATCATCGCAACGAGAGTATGAATGCCAACAATTGGTTCAATAAGCGGAATGGCCAGCCCAGAAACAAGTTTCGCTTCAACGATGCGGGATATAACATTGGCGGCCCGCTTCAGATCCCCGGCCTGTTTACACAATGGAAAGATAAGGCATTTTTCTATCTGGGGCAGGAGTGGCAGGAGCAGCTCGTACCGGAAGGCACACATTACGCCCGCGTCCCGACCGATCTCGAAAAGCTGGGCGATTTTTCACAAAGTGTAGATAAAAACAACAATCCATGGCCATATATCCGCGACTATACAACGGGAAAGCCTTGCAATGCCTCGAATACTTCCGGTTGCTTCCAGGATGGCGGTGTTCTTGGGAGAATTCCTCAAGGCAGGCTCTACGCTCTTGGTATCAAAGCGATGCAGGCCCTGCCAGAGCCCAACTTCTCAGGTGGCGTTGGTTTTAACTATATTTCCGCTATCTCTGGTAGATATCCGCGACGGGAAGATATCCTTCGGATTGACTTCAATCCATCAGAGCGATGGAAGATGTTCTATCGTTGGCTTGGGAATGAAGACAATGCCTATAGTTGGTATGGAACCAACCAGATAGACAGCGGGTCGAATATCCCGATCTCTCTGGACCGCTATGCGCGCCCTGCCACCAATATGGCGATTGGTGTTACCACGATCCTCAATGCAACTACCACGAACCAATTCATTGTTGGCTACGGCAAAAATTGGCTTCACGGCAGTTCCGTTGATGATAACAAGACCAAGACCAAGCTGGGACTGGAGGGATTTCCTGTCCTGTATCCCTCAGTTGTTCAGGCCGATCTGGTCCCAACATTCTCTTTCAACGGATCACGGCTGGCCAATAATGCAGTAATGAATACTGGTGGCACGAACTGGCACAATGCTGCCAGCAATGTTGAAATCAGCGATAACTTTAATAAGTTATTAGGCACGCATTCCACACAATTCGGAATTTACTTCCAGCACTCCCGCAAGGACCAGATCCAATACTGGTATGCATCGGGAAATTACAACTTTGGAGATGATCCTAACAATCCATATGACAGCCAATTCGGACTGGCCAACTTCGCGCTCGGCATCTTTGATACGTACCAGCAGGCAAATTCCTATATCTATCCTATGTTCCACACGGCCACATTGGAGTGGTACGGCCAGGATTCCTGGAAGGTCACAAACAATTGGACGGTCAGCTATGGAATGCGTTTTTCATGGATGCCCCCGGAATATGAGCAGAACAATAATTCTGCCATATTCGACCCCGCAGCTTATCAGCCTTCTCAAGCGGTCCGTCTTTATCAGCGGAGATGGAGCGGCTCCAACTGGTATGCCTATGATCCAGTCACAGGGCAGACACTTCCGGCCTATGCCATTAGTGATATTGTTGCCAACTCCGGAAATCAACTGAATGGCATTCGTATCGCTGGCAAGGCAATTGATAAGCATTTGATGGAAGTGCGAAGCATCCAATACGGCCCACGCCTGGGAATGTCTTATCTGCTGACAGACAAGACCGTTTTTCGTGGAGGCGCTGGCATCTTCTATCAGCGCACATCCAGCAATAATGAAATGAGTTACAGCGCCAACGTCCCCTTTCAGTATCAGGAGACAATGTACTACGGTCTGGTGAGCGATCTGGCTTCCAACACTACACTACTCAGTCCATTTGGAACACGCGCCAGAGAATGGGCTGCGAAAATACCGACCACATATGACTTCAATCTTGAGCTTCAACAGGAGCTTCCATACCAGATGCTGTGGACAATAGCTTATGTCGCGTCAAACAATAGCCACTTGTATCAGCAGATGAACCTTAACGGAATCCCTTACGGCACAACCTTTTTGCCACAGTATCAAGATCCCGCCAAGGTCGCGCAAAATCCCGGCAATTATCTCGGTTCCAATGCTTACGATGAGAACTTTCTCCGTCGCTATGTTGGTTATGGAGATATTCCCTACGTTATGACCGGTGGATCGAGCAACTACAACTCTCTCCAGATCACAGTAAACCGCCGTTATGCGCATGGCCTCTTCCTTGGCGCTGCTTATACTTGGGGAAAGGCCCTGGGCGTGACTACGAACGAAGGTGACTGGATCCGAATTGACGGCCAGACGCGCAAGTACAACTATGGGCCTCTGGGTTTTGATCGCAGGCAGATTTTCGCAGCGAATTACATCTATGAGCTTCCTTTTCTCTTTCATTCCAATTCACTGCTGCGTGCCATTGCGGACGGCTGGCAGGTGGCAGGAATAACGCGCTTCCAGACCGGAGGGGAATTTACACCCGGAGCGAGCATCCCCGGCTACTCCAATGCAAACATCACTGGGTCTTATTCTGAGGGGTGGCGTATCCAGCTTGTAGGAAACCCGCATGCAGGAACCAGCCACAGTCCTTATCACCGGCTCAACCCGCAGGCTTTTCAGGCCCCGTCTATCGGCAATATCGGAAATGGCATGGGCCTGAACAGCATAACTGGACCGGGCATCAACAACACCGACCTCTCGCTGGAGAAGAAATTTCATATCCAGGAACGGGCCGAGATTCAACTGCGGTGCGATGCCTTTAATGTCTTTAATCATCCTCAGTTCAACGGCATCAATGCCAGTTGTACCTTCTCAGGCCCTGGCCAGACCGGATGCACCAATCCAGCTGGCCCAGGCAATCTCACCGGCTTTGGTTCCGTGTCAGGTGCTAATGATCCTCGAATTTTGCAGTTAAGCACACGCATTAAATTTTAGGATCTCTCATGAAAGTGCGTTTGCACATTGCTCTTTGCGCTTTCATTCTGTCTGCTGGTTGTAGTTATCTTTCTACAACCAGCAGAAATATGGCTTCCTACTGGAAATGGAGCAAATAGGCAAGGGAAACACTTAGCCAATGCAAAAAGTACTTTATTTCAAATCTTATCTATCTTCTTTCCTGCTATTTTCGCTGGCCCTCTCCTTATGGGCACAACAGGCTACTTCTACTTCTGTAGCTCCTAAGGCGCTGTATAAGCGTTCTGATGCGCCTATCGACCAACGTGTTCATGATCTGCTCAGCAGAATGACAGTTGAGGAGAAGGCACGGCAGCTCGACTTATACTCTGGTGCGGAGAGTTTAATAAACAAGCGCATAGATAAAACACATGCTGCCGCGTCTGCTGTTTTTCTTCCGGAGAAAGCCGCACAGCTTTGGGGCGACATGGGGGTTGGCGGAATCCATGATCTCTACCCCACGCCGCAGCAATCAAATGCCATTCAGAAATGGGTGATAGGGCACAATCGCCTGGGGATCCCGGCGATCTTTATCGAAGAAGGGCTGCACGGATTCAACGATGGGACAGTCTTTCCTGCGCCTATCAATCTGGCGGCAACATGGGATCCGGCACTCGCACAGAAGACAGGCGCGGCTATCGCGGCTGAGGCGCGCGCCACCGGTGTAGACATGATCCTTGCGCCGGTGCTTGACCTCGCGCGCGATCCGCGTTGGGGCCGCATCGAAGAAGACTTTGGAGAAGACCCCTATCTCAGTGGAGAGATGGGGCTTGCTTATGTGCGAGGCGCGCAGGGTGAAAGCCTTACTTCGGACCACTCCGTTGTTGCCGAGCCCAAGCATTTCGCCGCGCATGGATCGCCTGAAGGAGGCTCAAATACTTCGCCTGTCCATATTGGAGAGCGAGAATTGCGCAGTATCATGCTGAAGTCGTTTGAACCTGCCATTCGTGAAGGACATGCAATGGGAGTTATGGCTGCCTATCACGAAATAGATGGCATTCCCGTGACCGCTGATCCATTTCTGCTGAAAAAAATCCTTCGCCAGGAGTGGGGATTTCGGGGATTCGTACTTTCGGATCTGGGCGCAATCCAGAGGCTCTATAACGCGCACTATGTAGCGGCAACTCCGAAGGATGCTGTTTGTCTGGCCATCAAGTCTGGCGTGGACATGCAGTTCTACGACTTCCCGCATGAGGTCTTTCAAAAAGCGCTGGTTGACTGCGTGCATGAGGGAACGCTCTCGATGGCAGCCCTCGACCGCGCCGCAGGCGCTGTGCTACGTGTGAAATTCGCGCTGGGACTTTTCGATCATCCATGGATTGACCCCAGCCTGAATGCAAGCGTCCATCGTTCACCGCAGCATCTGGCGATATCCCTTCAGTCTGCGCGCGAGTCTATGACTCTTCTGAAGAACGAAGGTCATCTGCTGCCACTTTCCACATCTGTAAAGAACATTGCCATCATTGGCCCGAATGCAAATGTTGCACGCTATGGTGATTACGAAAACGAATCGAACGGCGAGCATATTGGCCTTCTGCAAGGCATTCAGGAGCTTGTGCCGAAAGCCTCCATCACATTTGATAAAGGCAGCGACATTGCATCTGCTGTCGCAAAGGCGAAGATGGCAGACGTCGTTATTTTAGGCCTGGGAGAACAGCAGGGGATTTCCGGCGAGGGATTTGACCGGACAAATCTCGATTTGCCCGATAATCAGGAAGCGTTACTAGAAGCAGTGGCCGCAACGGAGAAGCCAGTGGTCCTGGTCCTGGAAAATGGGAGGCCACTTACCATTGGATGGGCGAAGAAACATCTTCCGGCCATTCTGGAAGCATGGTATCCGGGTGAGTTCGGCGGGAGGGCAATTGCCGAAACCCTTTTCGGGCTGAACAATCCAGCAGGCAGGCTTACGATTACTTTTCCACGCAGCACGGGCCAGATCCCGATGTTCTATAACTCAGATCCATCGCGCCGCTATAAGTATGTGGATGATGATGGCAAGCCATTGTTCCCATTCGGATATGGCCTGAGTTATACCACTTTTCAATACGATCATCTGTCGGTCAAGGCCCCGGAAAACAAAAAAGACGATGTAATCGTAACTGTAGATGTGACAAATACCGGAAACAGGGAAGGGGATGAAGTGGCCCAGCTCTATCTCCGCCACGATGTAAGCAGCGTGGAAACACCTTCACGCTCCCTAAAAGGATTTTCGCGCATTCATCTCAAGCCGCATGAGATCAAAACCGTTGTCTTCCATGTGCCACAGGAGCAACTAGCCATCTGGAATACAGATGGCAAATGGGTCATAGAGCCTGGTAGCTTCACGATCTGGGTCGGCGGATCTTCAGAAGCAACGCTTACTGCGCATTTTGTGTTGAAGCCATATTAAAGTAACGGGTGAACGGAGACCTCCTTCCTAACCGGGCGACGTGCAAAAAAGAAATGCTGTAGCGGAAACACATGACACAGGCAACGAAAATGATATTGAATTGATGAGTCGAACTATTCTGGGAGAGAGGGATTCGAACCCTCGATAGGGCTTTTGACCCTATACCGTTTTAGCAAACCGCCGCCTTCAGCCTCCCGGCCATCTTCTCCGCATAGTTCTGCTTCATCACAAGGGCCGGAAATTCCGGCGCCCTCACTCCGCATAAAACCCGGCAATCTCTTTCGCATACTTCTCACTGACCACGCGCCGTTTCAGCTTTAGGCTCGGCGTCAGTTCGCCAGACGCAAGCGACCATTCCTCCGGCACCAGCCGGAAGCGTTTGATGGTCTCAAAATGCGCAAGCGTCGAGTTCACCTCATCCACAATCGCCTGGTAGCGCGCGATCACCGCCGGGTGTTCCACCAGCTCGCGCCGCGTCGGAGCAGTAATCCCCTGCTGGCGCGTCCACTCTTCCAGCACCTGAAAATTCGGCGAGATCAGCGCAGCAATAAACTTGTGCTTGTCGCCCACTAGCGCAGCCTGTGCAACCAGCAAATGCGCCTTCAGCTTGTTTTCAACGTATTGCGGAGCTACCATCTTCCCGCCCGAGGTCTTCAGAAGCTCTTTTTTCCGGTCAGTAATGTAAAGAAATCCGTCTTCATCAATGCGCCCAATGTCTCCTGTCCGGAACCATCCATCCGCATCAAATGCCTCTGCGGTCTCATTGGGTTTATGCCAGTATCCTGTGAACACATTCGGTCCACGCACCAGCAACTCGCCATCTTCTGCAATGCGGCATTCCACATTGGGCAGCGGCTTGCCCACAGAGCCAATCCTGTACGCCGAATTGGTATTGATGGCAATCACCGGTGAAGTCTCCGTCAAGCCGTAGCCTTCCAGTATCCGGATACCCACACCCGCAAACCAGCTCGCTGTATCCAGGCCCAGCGGAGCGCCGCCGGCAATGTAGTAGCGCACGCGCCCGCCAAAGCCATGCTGGATTTTGCTGAAGACCAGCTTGTCTGCGATCTTCCATCCGAACGACGAAGGCTTTCTCCCGCGCAGAATATCTTCTTTCTGCTTCCGCCCTGTCTTCACAGCCCAGCCAAAAATCTTCTTCTTCAGTCCCGACTGCGCAGCCTGTCGCTCCGCCTCCTGCCTCACCTTTTCAAACACGCGCGGCACCGCCACCAGCACCGTAGGCTGAATGCTCTGCATCGCAGCAGGCAACTTTTCAAAGCTCGGGCAATACGCCACCGTTGCCTGCCGCGTGTAGATGGCGTAATCCAGATGCCGCGCCGTAATATGCGAAAGCGGCAGAAACGAGATGCACGAATCCTGCTGCGAAATCTCAAATCCTGCCAGCGAATAGTTCACATTCGACGCAATGTTCCCATGCGTCAGCATCACGCCCTTCGGCTCGCCCGTCGTGCCTGAGGTATAGATAAGCGTCGCCAGGTCATCCGATCCAACATCATAGGCCGCGCGATCAAACGCAGCATCCCGCTCCGTCCCACGGCTGTCTGCGTCTTTCAGGACAGACGACATCAGCACCGCGTCCGGAACGCCTTCGTCATCCATAATCACAACGCGTTCCAGCGCCGTCTTCTCTCGCACAACCGCAATCTTTTCATACTGCTGTTTTGTCGAAACGATCGCGACCCGCGACCCCGAATCCGCCAGCAATTCGCCCACTTGCTCGGCCGGCAACGTTGGATAAATCGGCACACTCACCGCACCCATCGCCAGCGCAGCAAAGTCCGCCACCGCCCACTCCCAGCGATTTTCTGACAGTAGAGCAATACGGTCGCCCTTCTGGATGCCCCATCCGCGCAGCGCCTCCGCCAGCGCGCGCACCCGCTGGTATATTTGGATTCCGCTAAAAGGTTGCCACTTCCCTGCCGAATCCATATAAACTACCGTACGCGAATTCGGACTGGATGCAACAAGGAAGAAGATGTCGTTAATGGTCTTTAGCTGTAACATCTCTGCTCGACCAATCTAACGAAACCAGAGCGAATTGCCAACATCTCAATGAATAAACTGCCGCAGCACCCAGAACAGGCATCCGGCCAGCAGCGCCGCGGCCGGCAGCGTAAACACCCACGCCAGCGCAATGTTCCGTATCGTGGAAATCTGCAGACCGCTGCCGTTGGCCATCATCGTTCCAGCCACGCCTGATGACAGCACATGCGTGGTGGAAACAGGCATCTTAAACTGATCAGCTGCAATAATCGTCGCTGCCGCAACAATCTCTGCCGAAGCCCCCTGCGCATATGTCAGATGCTCTTTGCCGATCTTTTCGCCTACCGTCACCACAATGCGCTTCCAGCCCACCATCGTGCCCAGTCCCAGCGCTATGGCCACAATTACCTTCACCCAGGTCGGAATAAACTTCGTCGAAACGTCCAGATGTTTCCGGTAGTTGGTCAGGACTGAAGTCTCGGCGGAAGAGAAATGCGGCTGGCCGCTCTTCGCCATCAGCCGCAGCGCTTCGCTTTCCACGTACATATCGTTGCGCACGTTCTGCTGCTGGTTCGGTGGCACCGCTGCCAGCGACTTGTAGAGCTCCACCTCGTGCGAAATATCAATCGCAAGCTGCCGCGCTGCCAGCGGAGTATTCGGGGTGTACTCTTTGGTCCGGATATACTCCGTCAGATCACTGCGGGCATCTCCCATCACAGCGTCCGGCGAAACATAACGGCCCAGCACTCCGGCCGCCTGTTCTGACACTGCGGCGAAGTCTGGTACCTGCTGAATTCCAACCGCGTGGTTCAGCGCGTAAGCCGTCGGCACAACGCCAATCAGAATCAGCATGATCAGCCCCATACCCTTCTGTCCGTCATTCGATCCGTGCCCAAAGCTCACGCCAGTGCAGGTCAGAATCAGCATCGCGCGAATCCAGAACGGCGGCGGCGCATCGCCCTTCGGCGACTCGTACAGCGCCTTGTCCTTAATCAGAAACTTGAGTACCAGCAGCAGCAAAGCTGCGCAAGCAAACCCCACCAGGGGCGAAATCAGCAGCACCCGGAAAACGTTCGACACCTGCGTCCAATCCACGCCGCTCGTTCCATTGCGTCCGTTCATCAACTGGTTGGCAATGCCCACGCCAATGATCGAACCAATCAGCGTATGCGAGCTGGATGCCGGCAGCCCCAGCGCCCAGGTCCCTAGGTTCCACAGAATCGCCGCAATCAGCAGCGCAAACACCATGGCAAAGCCGGCGCCCTTGCCCACCTGTAAAATCAGCTCCACCGGCAACAGTGACAGGATCGAAAACGCCACGCCGCCCGACGAAGTCAGCACGCCAATCAGGTTCCATGTCCCCGACCACACCACCGCCACATGCGGCTCCAGCGAGTGCGTATAGATCACCGTTGCCACAGCATTTGCCGTGTCATGAAAGCCGTTTACAAACTCAAATCCAAGCGCAATCAGCAGCGCGACCCCCAGCAGCACATACGGCCACGCATTCGCGGTATGCACGCCGGAAATATCATTGACCAGATGAAACCCCGCATAGGCAAGTCCCGCCAGCAGAACAGCACCAAATACCAGCGAGCCAATCAGCCCCGGCGATTTCTTCAGTTTCTTATCAAGCAGGCTTTCGCTAGCAGCACTAGTAGACAGTCCGGGCGAGAGAACAGCAGAAGATGCGTCATCCATAAATTCTCGGCTCCAGGTGGGCTCGTGAAAGCACCCTATCAGGGCCAATACGGACTATGTGTGAAGAATCAGCCGAAATCTTTATGAATTTTTGATGAATGCGGGCGGTATTTCTATACCAAACGAATCGCCAAAACGAGCATAGCCTTGCCAGGCGCAAGAAAAGATGACACCCTATGTCCAGTCGTCGCGCATCTGGTTCATGCGCTCCGTCATCACCTGCTCAAAATCGGCATGCTTCTTGATAAAAATATCGCTGAAAATCTGGTCCTGCCGCAGCAGAATCGCCTGCAGGCGTACCAGCTCCAGCAGAGCCAGAAACATCGCAATCAGCGTACGCTCTGATTTCGCATTCGCCAGTAGCCTGCGCAGAGAAACAGGCTTGTCTTCCGTAATCAGCCTGCGTCGGACATAATCAATCATCTGCCCAACCGTGACCGTGTCCTCTTCCACATTCAGAACAGGCCGCTCACGCATGCGGTCCAGAATCTCTCGGAACACCCGCGCCAGGTCCAGCGTGTCCGCCGCAATTTCCGGCTCTGTTCCTTCATCATCGCGAAAATGCTTCAGTGTCGGGTTCGACCAGGTGGACTCTTCAATCACCTGCTTCTGCGCAAGCATCTGCGCAGCATTCTTAAAGCGCTCGTGCTCCAGCAGGCGCTCCGCAAGTTCGCGCCGCGGATCATCCGGCTCGCCTTCCGCCGTCTCTATTGGGGAGCGCGGCAGCAGCATCTTGCTCTTGATGTGGATCAGCAGCGCAGCCATGTAGATAAACTCGCCCGCCGCATCCACGTCCGTGGCCTTCAGGTGTTCCACGTAAGACAAAAATTGTGCTGTAATCTTCGCAATCGGAATGTCGTAGATATCAATGTCCTGCTTGCGAATGAGGTCCAGCAGCAGGTCCAGCGGCCCGTCATATACCTTGCCTACCGTGACCGAAAAAGGAAATGCGCTGTCTTCCTTCTGCTCCTTGCCCTTTTCTGTCTTCGTCGCTTTGCGATCAGCCAAAGAAGGCCCCACAGAAGAATCACCCGGGTGCCCCGCCCTTTGCGCAGCAGAAGACGGGAGGTCCGCAGAATTCTCTTCCGGCGAAGAACTCTCAGGCAAAGAATTGGGTTTCAACTCATCCATTACCGCACCGTCTCGCCCACAAGGTTCTCCGCCAGCCCCATCGCCGTGCGCACTTCCTGCATCGTCTGCTCAGCGCGCTCCGTGGCCTTCTTTGATCCGGCATTCAGAATCTCCTGTACCAGCTGAGGGTTCTGCTCATACTTACTGCGCCGCTCCTGAATCGGAACAAGCTCCCGCACAATCGAGTCCGCCGCCCAGCCCTTGCACTCAATACAGCCAATGCCTGCCGTCGTGCAACCCGCATAAACCTTCGCAATCGTCTCCTGGTCAGAGAACACCTTGTGCAGATCGCCCACCGGGCACACATCCGGATTTCCCGGATCCGTGCGCCGCACGCGCGCCGGGTCCGTCACCATGGGCTTCAGCTTCTGCCTCACCACCGGCTCAGGGTCAGTGAGCAGCACTGTGTTCCCGTAACTCTTTGACATCTTGCGGCCATCCGTTCCCGGAAGTTTAGGTGACGGCGTTAGCAGCACCTGCGGCTCCGGCAAAATTTCTGCCCCCTGCGCCCTACGGTCTGCGTCTTGTACTTTGTAGAACTGGTTAAACCTCCGCGCTACCTCGCGCGTCAGCTCCACGTGCGCCACCTGGTCCTGCCCCACAGGAACATAATCCGCCTGATAAATCAGAATATCGGCTGCCTGCAACAGCGGATATCCCAAAAATCCATAGGTAGAGAGATCTTTACCTGTGATATTTTCCTGCTGCTCCTTATAAGTAGGCACGCGTTCCAGCCAACCCAGAGGCGTAATCATCGAAAGCAGCAAGTGCAGCTCGGCATGAATCTTCACCTGGTTCTGCGCAAAAATCACGCACTTTTCCGGATCAAGCCCAGCGCCCAGCCAGTCCAGCGCTACGTCCAGCGTGTTCTCGCGTACCTGTGAGGGATCGGCATAGTCCGTCGTCAAAGCGTGCCAGACGGCAATAAAAAAGTAGCAATCATACTTGTCCTGAAGGCCCACCCAGTTCTTGAGCGCCCCCATGTAATTGCCAAGATGAAGTTTTCCCGTCGGACGCATGCCGCTCAGCACGCGCTTTTTCTGTGCAGAAGAAGTGTTTGACACCGAATGACTCACCAAAGAAATTGCTTTGCCTATTGTAAGGGAAATCGGCAGTATCTCCCTGAACGGCCATCAGCTCAAAGCGCCAGAAGGACACGATCAAAAGCGCTCAGGGCCGGCGCGATAATGGCGCTGACAATGGGTCCACCAAAGAAGAGAATCAGCACCAGGCTGATCATGCCAAGGGAATCATAAAAACGCAGCGCCTTATATGGCAGCAGATGGCGCAGAACATGCGAGCCATCCAGCGGCGGCAGCGGAATGAGATTGAATGCTGCCAGAAACAGGTTCAGCAGGATGCCCAGATACAGCAACACAATCAGGGGGGCAATAATGGGACTTGCTGCCATCAACTCCGGCGAAGGCCCGCCAAACATCACCAGTTGTTTAATCATGGCGTTCCCGATCGGCGTAGTTTTCGCAATCACCGCCAGTGCAACCAGCGAAGCGACCGCGGCCAGAATATTGCTCACCGGCCCGGCCAGTGTGGCCAGAATGTCATCACGCACTGGCTTTCTGAAGTTCCTCGTCGTCACCGGAGTCGGCTTCGCCCACCCAAACAAAATCCCATGAGAGAGAAAGAGCATCGCCAGCGGAATCAGCACTGTCCCGAACATGTCTATGTGCTTGACAGGATTTAACGTGATCCGGCCCAGCATCCGCGCCGTCGGATCACCCAGCCGCGATGCCATCCAGGCGTGCGCCGCCTCATGCAGGCTCAAGGCAAACAGCAGAATGACATACTCGAAGATCTTCAGGACAATCTCTTGCTGACTCATGCAACAGTCTTGATGGTATCAGGGCGCCATGCGATTCAGCAGACCACTCCAACCTGGGTCATTTCTAACATCCCGCTACCGCCGCGCCACCTGAGATCCAGACTTGTCGCTCAATAACAACTCAATCGCCTTCTGATACCCCATGTCCGGCGGAACAGGCTCAAAGTGGCTGGCATCTTCCGTCGTCTGAAAACTGAGCGGTTTAATCATCAATGCCTTGCCCGTCAGGTTCAGCTTCATATGGGTTGCCTCCCAGTGGTGCTCGCCCACATCGGCCTGCTCCACCAGAATGCTGCCGCCCTTGTACAGCTTGCCCAGAATGCCCCACCCAAAATCCACATCATCAATCAGGTGAGCATCCAACCGCACCATGCGCTCCTGCTCTTTGTCTATCCACAACTCGCCCGCCATCCCTGCAAACACCTGCGACTCGCGGTCCGGAGGATCAAATTTCGGGTTCGGCTGAAAACTCAGCTTGTAGCAAGGCCCATTCGGCCCTTCCACCATGCCTTCAAATTTGTAGACAAAAGCATCCGGCAACAGCCGCACCATCTTGTTGGCTCGGTCGCTGTCCTCCTGCTCTTTCTGCCGCCTGTGCTTCTGCAATTCCGGATGCGCCGCAAGATTGTCCAGCCGGGCAATTTCCGCCTTCTCTGCATCCGGATCCAACGGCTTGTCATTCACCGCAATCAGGCGCGCCACATCGCCGTCCTTCGTCTCGACAATTTCCTTCGTCGTGATTTTGCCGTCATCAATTTTGTGCAGTTGATACCGGAAGGGATGGTTCCCGTTACTGGCAGCCAGTTCATTGTGGGAGGCCCTGCGAACAATCGCCGCCGGATCCCTGGCCACTTCCGACTGTGCCCGCGCACACAGTGGCTTCGAAAGAAACAAACAGCAGACAGCAGCATAGAGTGGAAGAACAATTCCCGCTGGTTTCCAGGCAAAAAGTAGAGATCGAGCTTTCATACTTTGTGACTTGCGCATCTATTATGATGTCCTCCCGTTAGACGCTGCGCAAGGCCCGGGAGTTTTCCCGGAATGGTCTTCCATATTGATTTAAGCGCTCCGCTCCCACAACTGCCCGTTCTTTTCTTGCGGCATTCATTTCAGTTGCGTATATTCGTTGCAACGCCCCAGAAGTGATTCCCAAGGAGAAAATTTCGATGGCAGGTGCTGGTGAGGGTGCAGTCGCGGCAATTGGTAAATCGGTCCAGATTCGCGGAGAAGTAAAGGGCAACGAAGACCTCCTGGTAGATGGCGTGGTCGAGGGCACCATTACGCTCAGTGACAGTCGGCTGACCATTGGCGCAAATGCCCGTGTGCAGGCCAATGTCTCAGCGCGCGACGTGGTCGTCAATGGCACTCTGGATGGAAACATCCACGCCACCGGACGCGTCGAACTCCGTGCAGGCTCACGCGTCACCGGTGACCTGCAGGCGCAGCGCCTCTCCATCGAGGAAAACGCCATCTATCGCGGCAAAGTGGACCTGATCCAGAGCGGAACACCAGGCGAGCGGGCTGCGGACCCCGCCGCTGCCGGCGACAAGCCCGGAGCACTCTTCGGCGCCTCCAACTAAGAAAACCGCGCCGCTGCCGATAGAATTGCTATAGGGAATGCTGGCGGGGCCCCCAGAACTTCGCAGCGTCACGCCGCGAGAAGCCGCCAATTCGAATACCCATGAGCGTACTGCGTACTTTATTTGGCCGTGGACAGACAGAGACCCGGCACGACAAGCCCACCGTCCTCACCGGCCCCCGTGTTCCGCGCCATTCCAGCGGATGGGCCGCCCTGCAAAAGCATCTCAGGAGCGAGCAGGCACTCCGCGTCCTCGACATCGGCCCCACCTCGCCCTCCAACATTAATTACCTCACCAGCCTCGGCCACAGCGTCTGGATGGCCGACCTTGTCCACGAAGCCCTCAAAGGCGGTTGGGAACTGCCCCCCGCCGAGCAAGGCGCCGAACCCGGCTTCAACGTCGAAGGCTTTCTCTCCCAGAACATGGACTTCGGCGGGCGCGAATTCGATGTCGTCCTCCTCTGGACCACTCTCGACTACATCCCTGAGCCACTCGTCGCCCCGCTCGTAGACAAGCTCTACCGCTCGCTCCACTCCGGCGGCCGCGTCCTCGCCCTCTTCCACACAAAAAAAACCGGGGAGGCCACCACCTTCTGCCGCTATCACCTCACTGAAAGCGAGATGATTGAGATGCAGGAAAGCGAGCCATTCCCCATCCAGCGCGTCTACACCAACCGCAATATTGAGAAGCTCTTCTCCAGCTACAGCAACTACAGCTTCTTCCTCGCCAAAGACAACCTTTACGAAGTCATGATCACCCGCTGATACCCACAAGCGCAGAACACCAACCCCGGGTGTACCACATCTTGAAAAGATGTGGATTTAGGCTGGTGCTCCACGTTCGCGAAGCTAACGTGGGCCAATCCAGTCCGCGCGAAAGCGCGCTCCGAACTCTCGCCCTCGCCACCCTCTCCACATTTTTCCCCCTGCGATTTATTTCAGCCGAGAAATCGCAACCCTGTTCTGGTACTCTGGGCCACATGGTTCGTCCGTTCGTCCTGGCTCTGCTCTGTTTCTTCTCTGCCCAGCTCTTCGCGCAGGAACAAAAGCCGCTCAATCCATCCCTGGTCGCTTCCGTATGGCATGCCCATTGGATCGCCTGCCCCAACGCTCCGCAAAAAGACGAAGGCGTCTACTATTTCCGCAAGGAAATCACCTTGCCGTCGAAACCCGATCACTTCTGGGTACACGTCAGCGCAGACAATCGCTTCCTGCTTCACGTCAACGGGCAGTACGCGGGCGAAGGCCCTTCCCGCGGCGACCTCTTTCACTGGCGCTTTGAGACCATAGACCTCGCCCCGCTTCTCCACTCCGGCAGGAACATCCTCGCGGCCACCATCTGGAACTACGGCACACGCGCTCCCGTCGCGCAAATGAGCGACCGCACCGGCTTCATGCTCCAGGGAGACACACCTGCAGAGGAAATCGCAAATACTGACAAATCATGGCTCGTCCTCGAGGACAAGGGCCGTCGCCTCGCCGCCCTCAACGACGCTCGCGGCTACTACGCCGCCGGCCCAGCCGAACGCGTAGACGGCCGCCTCACCATTTGGGACTGGGACGCCGACAATATCTCCAACGCCAGCCAGTGGCACAACGCCATCACCATTGGTCGCGCCGCTACCCGCGAGGCACAGGACGCCGACAACAACTGGGAGCTTGTGCAGGATCAGCTTCCGCCCATGGAGCACCGCCTCGTCGAGGCCGGCAAACCCGTGCGTGTCGAAGGTCTCAACGCCGCACCCACATTTCCCGCACAGCCGCTCGAAGTCCCGGCCAACACCCATCTCACTCTGCTGCTCGATAACTCCGTGCTTCAGACCGCCTACCCCGATCTGACCATCACCGGCGGCCGAGACGCGGACATACGCCTCACCTACTCAGAGGCCCTCTACGACACCAACGGCCAGAAAGGTAATCGCAATGAAATCACCGGACGCCACATCGAAGGCGTTTCAGACGAGTTCATCAGCGATGGCGGTAATCACCGCTCCTACCAACCGCTCTGGTGGCGTACATGGCGTTATCTGCAAATAGATGTGACCACTAAAGACCAGCCTCTGCGCCTTGAAAGCCTTCGCGGCTGGTTCAACGCCTACCCGTTTCAGCAGAAGGCCAGCATAGACGGCGACATCCCCGATCTCAAAAAATTGTGGGACACCGGCTGGCGCACCGCCCGCCTCTGCGCGCATGAAACCTACATGGACGCCCCCTATTGGGAGCAGCTTCAGTACGTAGGCGACACCCGCATCCAAGCCCTCATCTCCTACGCCGACACCGGAGACAGCCGCCTCGCGCGTCAGGCCATCAATAATATTGAAGCCTCCATCGTCCCTGAAGGAATCACCCAGAGCCGCTATCCCTCGCGCCTGCCGCAGTTCATTCCCACCTTCTCTCTGCTCTGGGTAGACATGCTCCACGACTACTGGATGTATGTGGATGACGAGGCCCTCGTACGCGAAACCCTCCCCCGCACTCGCGGAGTCATAGACTGGTACACCGCCCATCTGCGTCCCGACGGCCTCATGGGCAGAGTGCGCTGGTGGGAGTTCGGCGACTGGACCAGCGGCTATCGCGACGGCGTTCCTCCACAGGAAGCCGATGGCGGCTCCGCCTTCCTCACGCTGCAATTTATTGAGGCCCTGCACGACGCCTGGGCCCTCGAATCGCACTTCGGCAGCAAAGAGCGCGCAGAGAATTATCAGGCCATGATCCAGAAATCATCCGAGGCGCTCAACCGCCTCTGCTGGGACGCGCGCTACGGCCTCTACGCCGACACTCCCGCAAAGAAGAGTTACAGCCAGCAGGTCAACGTTCTCGCCGTATGGCAGGACGTGGCTCCGCGCGACCAGCAGCAGAAAATCCTCGAGCGCATCCTCGCCTCACAGGAAAACCAGAGCGTGCAGGTGGAAGGCCACGAGGTCCCGCCTCTTTCCGCCATGAGCTACTACTTCCGCTTCTATCTCGCCCGCGCGCTCGAACACTCCGGCCTGGCCGACCGCTACCTCGACCAGCTTGGTCCGTGGCGTAACATGCTCCAACTCGGCCTCAGCACCTGGGCCGAGCAGCCCGAACCCACCCGCTCTGACTGCCACGCCTGGAGCGCCAGCCCCAACTACGACCTGCTCACCGTGGTCGCAGGCATCCATCCCACCTCACCGGGATTCAGGACCGTCCGCATCGAACCACATCTCGGCAAACTTACTCACCTCGACGCCGTGATGCCCAACGCGAACGGTGACATCCGCGTAAGCTACCGCCTCCAATCCAGCCGGTGGACGGCCCAGGTAAGCCTCCCGCCTGGCCTGACCGGAGAACTCGTCTGGGCAGGAAAAAGCTACTCACTTCGCCCTGGCGAGCAGACCGTTCGCTTAAAAGAATGAATAGAGCGCCACAGGCCATCAAAGGCAGAATTACTCGTGAAAACAACCAATGTCCGGAAATTACATCCGAAATTGCTGTCCTTTAAATAAATAAGAGCGCGCCAAAAGATGACCTCTAATGCATCGCAAAAACCGTAAGTCATTGAAAACAAACAATCTTAGTGCAAACAGAGGAGGGTCTCATGAAAACTCAACCGCTTGCTTCTCAGCCCGCATGGCCCGCTTCTCCTTGCTCCATTCCGCATTCAGCTCGGCCCCAATCAGAACGGCCAGTCCGCTGATATACAGCCACAGCATCAGCGCGATCACCGCCCCAAGCGATCCATAGGTCTTGTTGTAATTTGAGATATTGCTGAGATAAAAGCTGAGCCCGAACGAACCCAGAAACCACATCCCCACAGCCAGGAACGCCCCCGGCAGCGTGGACCAGAAACTGTGCCTGCCGTGCGGGCCAAGGTAGTACATCAGTTCAATCCCCACCACAAACGTCGAAACAATAATGGTCCACCTCAGAATCGGCCAGATCAGGGCAAAGCTACTCGGCAAGGGAAAGACCAGCATCAGCAGATGTCCAAAATGTGGGCCAGCCAGAATGGCAAACAGTGCCAGCAGCCCCAGCACGCCAACCGTGAACGTCATCAGGAATGCCTGCACTCGGTCCCGCCACCATGGACGGGTGTCCTCCACATCGTAGGCAATATTCAGCGCTTCTATCAGCGCAGAAAACCCACCCGTTGCCGCCCAGATGTACCCAACAATGCCGAACGACAGCACCTTCCCATGCCCCGGTTCCAGGATTCCAGCCACAACCGAAAACACAAGACTCATAGACTCCGGCGGGGCCAGCGCCGCCAGCAGTCCCAGCAGTTGAAAGGCCAGATTGTTCACCGGAAGAAACCGCAGCAGCGAAGCAAAAACAATCACCAGTGGCACCAGCGAAAGCAGAAAGTAATAGGCAAGTCCAGCCGCTGCCGTAAAGACCCGTGTCCGCCACAGCTCGTTATAGACGCGGACCGTGATCGTCCACGACCGTCCTCCAAAACACCGTATGCCGCTCTTCAGAGATTCGCGCATCCCTCAGCTCATTTGTTTGTTCCGATGAATATTCTCGCTGGTCGGGATGCGCCGACTTGCCATCCCATCCTCAACGGTGCAAGATGCTGGCACATCAAAATCTTTTCTGGAGCTTTCCATGAAGCATCTTTTTACACTCGTTCTGCTTCTTTTCTCCATTCCAGCCCTCGCTTCCACTCCACAGCAGGTCACATTTCCCAGCGGCAACGGCAACGCCTCCGGCCTCCTATATCTCCCTTCCGGAAGCGGAAGCCATCCCGCCATCATCGTCATTCATGAGTGGTGGGGCCTCAACGACTGGGTCAAGGAACAGGCCAGCAATCTCGCCAGCGAGGGCTATGTCGCTCTCGCCGTAGACCTCTATCGTGGACAGGTGGCATCGGATCCCGAGATGGCCCACGAGCTTTCCCGCGGACTGCCGCCGGACCGTGGCGTGCGCGACCTCGTCTCGGCCTTCGATTATCTGGCAAAGCGCAAGGACGTGGACCCGAAGCGCATCGGCGCCGTCGGCTGGTGCATGGGCGGAGGCTACGCTGCACAATTCGCCGTGGCTGAACCAGATCTGCGTGCCGTGGCCATCAACTATGGTCCTCTGCCAACAGACAAGACCTCCCTTGAAAAAATCCACGCCAGCATTCTGGGCAATTTCGGCGGACAGGACCGGGGAATCCCTCCCTCCTCCGTAAACGCCTTTGTTGACGCCATGAAAAGCCTAGGCAAGCAGGTGAATGCAAAGATTTATCCCGACGCCGGCCACGCCTTTGAGAACCCTAATAATACTCAGGGATATAAACCGGAAGACGCGAAAGACGCACAGGAGCGTATGCGCCTGTTCTTTGCTCGCACATTGAAATCATAACTTTTCAGAGGAACCATCACTGGTTCCTCTGACGGCACTGCCCGGAAGATTCAGAAAATTTTTCTTGCTTACGCCCTTCCGGCGTGTTAACTATGCAGCTAACACAATAAAAAAACCGCTCATTCCACACAGGAAGAAGGCGGAAAGAGTCAGCCATGAAAATTGGAACTACCATTCGGGGTTATCGGTTGCAAAAGGGGTTGTCGCAGGGTGATATAGAAAAGCGCACTGGCCTGCTGCGCTGCTACCTGTCAAGAGTGGAGAACGGCCACACCGTCCCTTCGCTTGACACTCTCTCCAAGATCGCCAACGCGTTGGATTTACCGCTCTCACAACTTTTCGCTGAAGACGCACTCGGACAGGAACTGAATACGCACAAACTGACGGACGAAGAGCTTCGTTTCCTTACGCAGATTCGCCGCTACTCTTCCAACCTGAACGACAGTGACCGCAAGCTGCTGCTCGCCATGGTGAAGAAGTTCGCCACTACCGCCGTACGGTAATCAATGCGACTGCGGGCCTCGGAAGAGGTCCGCACTACTTCGCGTGTCTGCAAGTTGTCTGCTTGGGCACCTCAGAGAAGGACATCTGCAGACGCATTCACCGGCCCACATAAAACGAATACACGCCAAACGCAATCAGCAGAAGCAAGAAACTCATGCCCAAGACCGCTAGGCGACGTCGCCGCAGGAAGGTTTCTCTCGGGGCGCCGATCCGCGGAACAAGTGGCAAAGCAAAGGCCAGCCCGCTCAAAAAGCCTCCAAGATGCGCCATGTTGTCAATCTGAACGCGAGTGCGTGCCACCCATGTTCCCGCGCCAATAACGAAGTTCAGCACCGCGAACCAGATCACGCTTCTCCGCAGCCGCATCACTTCCATTCTCGGCAACGGCAGCAGCGGCGACTTCAGCAGGACAATCAACACACCTGCCAGCCCAAAGACCGCACCCGACGCTCCCGCGCCAATAATGCCGTTCGGCGCTCCAGGAAGTCCTGGATGGACCGCCGTGCTCAGCAGATTGCCTCCCAGCCCGGTCAACACATAGGCAGCAACAATTCCGAACGGCCCCACCAGCGGTTCACCCAAAAGACCCAGGTTCCACAAGCACCACATATTGCTCAACAGGTGGATCCAGCCCACATGCGTGAAGGTCGCTGTAAACAGCCGCCACCACTGACCGTAGTCGAGGACCACTCCCCCGTTCAGAGCAAATGCTGAGAACAAGGGGCTGCGCAACGTCGGCTCAATCAAAGAGCCGCCCGTTAGCAGCATCATAAGAAAGGCAAAACAGTTGATCCCAACCAGCACATAGGTCGCCGGAGCATAGGCCCAGCGCGAACGCCGCTGCGGCTCAGACGGAGGCACATACTCCGTTTGCGCCGGCTGATAATACCAGCTCTGCTCCGCTTCCCTGCCCTCTGGCGGCAGAATCTCCGGCCCCGTGTGCGTGGGGTATGGGCGCTCGCCCTGATGATCTCCGTTGCTCTGCCATGCGCCCATAGAACAGTCTCATTTAACCTTACCCCACTTCTGCCGCTTCTGCTTTTACAATCAAATTTCAACCTTTTTATTTCCAAGGAGCACAGCTTGAGCGGCAACAAACAGGTGCGGCGTGCATTACTCAGTGTCACAGACAAAACCGGGCTGGTGGATTTCGCCCATCAATTGGAAAAGCATGGCGTGGAACTGGTTTCCACTGGAGGAACGGCAAAGGCCCTGCGTGAAGCCGGCCTGTCGGTTCGCGATATCTCCGAACTCACCGGATTCCCTGAAATGCTCGATGGCCGCGTAAAGACCCTGCACCCTAAAGTCCACGGAGGCATTCTGCACGTCCGTGAAAATCCGCAGCACGTAGCCGCCGTAGAAGAGCACAGTATCCAGCCTATAGACATGGTCGTGGTCAATCTCTACGCCTTTGAGAAGACCGCGGCTCGCCCCGGCGCAAAGTTCGCCGAGGTGATCGAAAACATTGATATCGGCGGTCCCTCCATGCTCCGCTCTGCCGCCAAGAACTTCGAGGACGTAGCCATCGTCACTTCCCCTGACGATTACCCTCTCCTCTCCGAAGAGCTCGCTGCGAACAAAGGCTCACTCAGCCGCGAAACCCGTTGGCGACTCGCGAAAAAGGCCTTTGCCGTCACAGCTGCATATGACACCGCGATTGCCAACACGCTTGAACAAATCTCTTCTCCTGGGCCCGCTGAAGCTCCGGTAAAATTCGTTGATCCGGCCTCGGCCGCATTCCCTGAGGCCCTTCGCATCAATTACCCGCTCGCCATGGGCCTCCGTTACGGCGAAAACCCACACCAGAAGGCAGCGCTGTACTCCGACGGCACTGGAACGGGCATTGCCGGAGGAAAGCAGCTTCAGGGCAAAGAACTTAGCTACAACAATCTGGTAGATCTGGATGCCTGCTGGGAGCTCGTGCAGGAGTTTGACCAGATCGCAGTCGCCATCATCAAGCACACCAACCCCTGCGGCGCCGCCACCGGCTCGACTGTACTCGAAGCCTACAAAAAGGCCCTCGAGGCAGATCCAGTTTCGGCCTTTGGCGGAGTCATTGGTATCAATCGCGAAGTAGACGAAGCGGCGGCAGAGGAAATCGCCAAGCTCTTTGTAGAAGCCATCGCTGCCCCCGGCTTTTCTGAGGGTGCCCTGGTGCGTTTCGCTGCCAGGAAAAACCTGCGTCTGGTGGAAATCAAGCCCGCTCAGACTCCACGCGTCATCAAACAGGTCTCAGGAGGTCTTCTACTGCAGGATGCCGACCGTGGCTACGTCACGGCTTCTGGACTGAAGACCGTAACCGAACGCAAGCCTACCGAGGACGAACTGGCCGCCCTGCTCTTTGCCTGGCGCGTCTGCAAGCACGTCAAATCCAATGCCATTGTCTACGCGCGCAACGGCCAGACCATCAGCGTCGGCGCAGGCCAGATGAGTCGCGTAGATGCCGCGAAATTCGGCGCAATGAAGGCTGTTCTGCCACTCAAAGGATGTGTCGCTGCCTCTGACGCCTTCTTCCCTTTCCCCGACGGTCTGGAAACCGTCGTAGCCGCAGGCGCGACAGCAGTTATTCAGCCAGGAGGCTCCGTCCGGGACGAAGAAGTCATCGCTGCCGCCAACAAACTGGGCGCAGCCATGGTGTTTACTGGCATGCGCCACTTCCGGCATTGATTCAGGACAAAAACGGATTCACAACCTAAGGGCCAACGGATTGGCCGTGCTGCATGTCTTCTGTATAAAAGGTCGTGCAGCCGGCCATCTGTGCGGCTGCAATCATCAGCAAGTCGTAAATAATGTTGAACCCGTAATTCCCGGCGATTTTGAACGCCACCTCATGGGTTTGCAGAGTCTCCGGAACCGGTTCGCCGCATAAACTCCTGATTGCCTCGCACGCGTTGCCAATTTCACTCCAGTTCATGTCCAGCTTCCGTCGCGACCAGGAAAGTTCGCCGACTCCCCTCCTGCCTCTGAAGCCCAATCCGGTTTACAATCGTCTTTAAGCATAAGGATGCGCTTCCGAAGGCATCCAATTGATTCAGGCCGGAGATTCTGGCAGGGGTTCTCTTGAAAATCAACAGCAAGGCCCGTTTGGCATCGCACTACCGCCTTCTTTCTGTAGCAACGCTGGCACTGACCGCTTTCTGCTGCCCGGCAATTTACGCCCAGACCACACAAGCCCAGCCAGAGAAATCCCCCCAGGCTCAAGTCGGTAGCTCTGCGCAGCCCCAGCAGTCCGATCGCGCGAATGCCTACTACCACTACACGCTCGCGCATATGTATGAGGAAATGGCCACAACCTACGGCCGCCCCGAGTACGCCAACCGCGCGATTGAAGAGTACAAGCTGGCCTTAAGCGCCGACCCCGACTCGCCGTATCTGAATGCGCATCTTGCCGAACTCTACTTCGACACCGGTCGCGTGCGCGATGCCATCGCCGCCGCGCAATCTGAAATCCAGAAGAACCCCGACAACCTCGAAGCACACAAGCTGCTGGGCCGCATTTATCTCCGTTCTCTTGGAAACCTTCAGAACGGCGGCCCTTCTGAACAGATGCTGAAAAAAGCAATCGACGAATACAAGGAAATCGTTCGTCTGGAGCCAAACAGCACTGAAAATCATCTTTTCCTGGGCCGCCTCTACATGCTCGACCACGATTCGATCCATGCAGAGGAACAATTCAAGTCCGCGCAGAAGATTGACCCTGATTCCGAAGATGTTGTCCTGAACATCGCCGGACTTTACAGTGAGCAAGGCGACGTCCAGCGGGCAGTGCAGATACTCAACTCCCTTCCGCAGGACGACCAGACCCCAAAGACGCTCTACGCCCTCGGTCAGATTTACGATCAGCTCAAAGACAACAAGAAGGCGCTCGAAGCTTATCAGAAAGCCTTTGATCTTGAGCCGGACAATCTCGACGTCGAGAGGGCCTTGGCACAGTCGCAGTTAAGCAACGGCCAGAAAGACGCCGCGCTCAAGTCCTTTCAGGACATCGCCAACAGTGACCCCAGTGATGCCCAGTCTCTTCTGAACATCGCTAAAATCGAACGCCAGCAAGGCAAATATGAAGACGCCCTCGCATCATTGAAAAAGGCGAAGGATCTGGTAACTGATTCCCTCGAAATCAATTTTGAAGAGGCGCTCGACTACGATGCCCTCGGCCAGTTCGACCAGTCGGCGCAGATTCTGTCAAAAATGGTGGCAGGCTCGGAACACACCAGCGGGGCCTATTCCGAAGGGGAAAAGAACAATCGGGCCGTCTTCCTGGATCGTCTTGCCAACGTCTACCGCGAGCAGGGCAAAACAGACCTGGCTGTTACTACTTACCAGAAGATGGCCGACCTTGGCGGCGACTACACCTCCCGGGCCTATCAGAATATAGTCCTGACCTACCGCGACGCACACCAGTACGACAAGGCCACTGCCGCAGCGCGCGAAGCCGTCACCAAAGCGGGTAACGACAAGGATGCGGTCCGCGACGCGAAGCTCACGCTCGCCAGCCAGCTCTGCGATACAGGCAAATCTGAGGAAGGCATCGCGCTGGCTAAGTCACTGCTGAATGGTTCTCCTGACAATGACCGGAGCGTCTATAACCAGATCGCGGAAATGTACATCCGCCTGAAGCGCTGGAAAGACGCCGGAGAGGCCATAGACAAGGCTGATGAGCTTTCCTCCAGACAGGAGGACAAGGCCAACGTCTACTTCGAGCGGGGCGAGCTTGAAGAGCGGCAGAAGCACTACGACCAGGCGGAAACCTGGTTCCGGAAAGTCCTCGACATCGAGCCCAACTCAGCCGTCACCCTGAATTATCTCGGCTACATGCTCGCTGACCGCGGCGTCAAGCTCAATGAAGCATTGGCCATGATCAAAAAGGCCGTCCAGCTCGACCCGCAGCAGTACGCTTACCTCGATTCCCTTGGCTGGGCCTACTTCAAACTCGGCCAATACACACTGGCCGAAGAAAACCTCACCAAGGCCCTCGCGCGCAACAGCGGCGACCCGACAGTCCACGATCATCTCGGGGAAGTCTACGAAAAGACCAACCGTCTCAGGCTCGCCGCCACACAGTGGGAGCAGTCGCTCAATAACTACGCTCATTCGCTCTCAGCCGATGCCGACCCCAGCGATGTAAGCAAGGTCCAGAAGAAGCTGGACAGCGCCCGTGTGCGTCTCGCAAGAGAATCTTCCGGCGCTGCTATCGCCGGCCCCAAATAGCTCATGCGACTCCCGGCTAACTGCGACGTCTCTGACGCCGATCCGTTATTGACGGCGCGCGCCTACCCTGAAGACCCGCATCCCTACCGCTCCCCTTTCCAGCGCGATCGTGGACGCATCATCCACGCACGCGCCTTTCGCCGTCTCGCGGGTAAAACGCAGGTCTTTACTCACCGCTATTCTGACCACTTCCGCAGCCGCCTGACGCATACCATGGAAGTCGCCCAGATCGCCCGCACAGTCGCCTCTGCCCTTGGGCTGAATGAAGACCTTTGCGAATCCCTCGCCCTCGTGCATGATATCGGTCATCCGCCCTTTGGACATGCCGGCGAACGCGCTTTGGACGAAGCCCTCAAAAAGTATGGCCTTGGCTTTGACCACAACCTGCATGCTCTTCGTACAGTCGAGCACTTTGAGTGGCGCTATGCTGCTTTTCGCGGACTCAATCTCACCCTTGCCGTGCGGGAAGGCATCATCAAGCATTCACGCGATTACAGCGAAGCGCAGCATCCTGAACTGGCCGCCTTTTTTCTCAACCAGCGCCCTCCGCTGGAAGCCCAGTTGATAGACCTCGTAGATGAGATTGCTTATCTCACCGCCGACCTCGACGATGGCATGGAAGCCGGAATCCTGGACGTCGAAGATATCCGCGCCCGCGTGCGTCTTTTCGAGCAGTTTTATCTCCCCATGCAGGAAACTTACCCTGATGCACCGCAAAAACTCATCTTCAATGAAGCCTTGAAACGCGTGCTCAATGCTCTCGTGGATGACCTGATTGCAGAAACCAGCCGCCAGGTCTACACGGGCAATATCACTACACTGCACGGCATCCGCACCGCCCCCGAACGGCTTGCGCGGTTCTCTCCTGCCATGGAAGAACTGCGCATGGAAGCAAAGCGATATCTCTACGACAATCTTTACAACTGCGATGACCTGATCCGCGACCACGAAGAGGCCACGCGCATCATTCATGAGCTGTTCGACACCTGGATTGCGGACCCCGAGCTTCTCCCATCTGGCTATGCCTCTCGCGTCGAAGAAGAAGGCGCTCCGCGCGTCGTCGCTGACTACATTGCCGGCATGACGGACAACTTTATCTTTGCGCAATACGAACTCGTAACCGGCAACCTGAAGCGCTCTTAAGTGGCAAACTTCGCCCTTCTGGCAGAGAATAAAAGGTTATGTCCGTAAAACCACCATTCGTTGATGTCCCGGGCGCCCTCGAAGAGATCAAAGCAGGACGCATGATCGTCGTGGTAGACGACGAGGACCGCGAGAATGAAGGCGACCTTACGCTTGCTGCTGAATGCGTCACTCCGGAAGCCATCAACTTCATGGCAAAGTACGGACGCGGCCTCATTTGCCTCACCCTGACCGAAGAACGTGCCGACTATCTCCGCCTGGCTCCTATGGTGCAGCAGAACTCCTCGCGTTTCGGCACAGCGTTTACTGAGACCATCGAGGCCCGTGAAGGCGTGACCACAGGCATTTCGGCACACGATCGCGCCCACACCATCAAAGTCGCTATTGACCCCCGTTCCACCGCAAATGACCTTGTTCGCCCTGGCCACACCTTTCCTCTTCGCGCGCGCAAGGGAGGCGTCCTCGTCCGCGCCGGACAGACCGAAGCCTCCGTGGATCTCGCCCGCATGGCCGGACTCATCCCCGCCGGCGTGATCTGCGAAATCATGAAGGACGATGGCACAATGGCCCGCGTGCCCGATCTGGTCGAGTTCTGCAATCAGCACGGCCTCAAAATGCTGACCGTCGCCGAGCTCATCCGTTATCGCCTGCAGAACGAGCGCTATATCGTGCGCGTTGCAGAAAGTGAGATCCCGACGCCTTTCGGTGAGTTCCGCATGATCGCCTACGAGAGCGAAATCAATGGAGACGAAAGCCATCTGGCCCTGGTGCGAGGCAATGTCAGCTCAGGCGACCAGTCCGTGCTGGTACGCGTGCATTCCCACTGCCTCGCCGGAGACGTCTTCGGCGCCACGCTCTGCGATTGCCAGAACATCGTACAGCGATCACTCAAGGCCATTGCCGATGCAGGACGCGGCGCACTCATTTATCTGCATAACACCAGCCGCGGTTTTGATATTGACCGGGCGGTCACTCCTCACCGCATCATTCTGCACCGCGAAGCGCGTGACGACCGTCATCAGCGCATTTTGCGCCAGGTAGGTCTCGGCGGCCAGATCCTCGCCGACCTCGGCATCCACAAAGTCCGCCTGCTTTCCAATACCCCAACCCACGTACCGGCTTTGCAGGGTTTCGACGTGGAGATCGTGGAGCAGGTGCCAATTCCTGAAATTACGCCCGTGCCCTCCGGCAATTGAGCATCAGTTGTCAAAGCGCTGTTCTGGAACAGGTTTCCCGCTCTCCACCCATGCGGCGTAGATCAGGTCGCGCAGCATGCTTGCTCCTGCGGCTAGGCGCTCAGCCGTAAATTGCTTGCCCTCCGGCGTCCCTGCGTTATCAAATGCACCAGCCTTTTCCAGTTGATAGACCTTTTCTGCAAACGTGGATGAGCGCCGCAGATATCCCATGTAATCATCAAATTCATCCCCAACCGGATGGAGCGGCGAAACCAGCGGCTTTACATCAGCCTCTTTCAGGTTTGCGTCCACATACACGCCTTCAAACTTCCAGTGGATCTTGTGCTCTGTTGTATATCCGTTTGGATTTTCCTTCCCCACCCATCCGTTGTAATTCACCGTCGTATGCAGGGGCTGCGCTCCATCACCGACATAGTGGCCCAACCATCCGGCATAAAAAAGAATGGCTGCCTCAACTGGTTTCGTATCTTCATGCTTCGCGTTCAGGTCCCGGTATTCACGCATGGCCGCCTTCAGCCTCTCCCACACCTCATTGGTGATGTACGGCTGGAACCCGATGCGTTCCGGACGCAGCTCCCTCGCCTGTGCCGGACGGGTCAGGCTCGCAGCATAAGCCGCGGCAATAAAGTCATGGCGTCGGCGCGGGAGCGGATGAATCAGGTCTGCCACTTCCAGGTCAATGTAATGGTCCGGGGCCTGCATCGCACTCAGCTCTGGCTCTGCCGGAGAGCGCCAGCGGTCCGGTTCCGGGCCAAGATACTCAATCTCATTCACAGCCACCTGCGTGCGCATAAAAGCAGGCACGTCAGCAGGCAGACTCTCAGCGGCAATCCGGTTCACCAGACGATGACCCGTATTTCCCCACCCAAACAAGGGCGGAACGGCCACCAGGGGCAGCAAAACAGCAACAGCAGCGCGTCGAAGAACAGTGGAGGCGGTGGTTTTCATCACAGTGAGTATAAACAGAGGCGGCCAACTACAACGACCAGACTGTGTGAATTTCCCAACGAAAGAAGAGGCCACTGCTCAGACTGCACCGATACCCTGTTGGAGCTATTGACGACACCCAAAGCGCTGGGAGGATCTCCACGCCATGACCGGTCAGGGAGAGATGTCTATCCGTGAGGTAGCGCGCCGTGTCCATCGAGACGTAAAGGCCGTACATGGAGATGTCGCAACCCTCATCCGCGCGGGCCTGCCGGACCGTTACACCATGGCGTAATCTTCCCCTTCGATACAGTACGGGTGGACTTCAAGCTAAAGGCTGCATAAACCTGGGCCACGCTTTCTTCCTCCTTCGCGACTGCGTCTAAACAACAGTATTCTGTTAGGTATGCACGTGCGCGTCCTGTTGTTTGGCGTCCTCAGGGACCTCTTTCCCGAACCCATCGAATCCCTGGAAATGCCTGCCGGAGCAACGGTCGCTACTCTGCTCGACCACTTCCGCGTGCGCGCCTCGCAGCATGGCAATCTCTGGCAATCGCTCGCCGTCGCCGTCAACCAGCAATACGCCGCCCTCTCGCATCCGTTGGCTGAGGGCGATGAAGTTGCGCTGCTCCCCCCAGTCAGCGGAGGCAATCTCTCATCCCACGTCGCCCTTGTACGCGACCCCATCCAGGCCGGCTTTCTCATCAGCAAACTGAAAGCGGGTGAAGACGGGGCCGTCGTTGTTTTCGATGGCATCGTGCGCAACAATACCCACGGCAGGCGCACGCTCTTTCTCCTCTATGAAGCTTATGAGGAGATGGCGCTCAAACAGATGCAGTCTCTGGCCCATGAGGCGCTGTCACGCTTCCCCATCCGCGACGTGCTCCTCGTCCATCGCCTCGGCAAACTGGAAGTCGGTGAAACCAGCGTCCTTATTGCCGTCGCATCGCCCCATCGTCCTGCCGCCTTTGACGCCTGCCGCTGGCTCATTGATACGCTCAAGAAATCTGTGCCCATCTGGAAAAAAGAATATTTTGAGGACGGTGCCGTATGGGCTGATGGCGAGCCATTCCCCCCGGAACTGCGAGGTCCTTTGGCTCAATGAAGTCCCTCACCGCCATTGCGCTCTTCCTTTCCGCGCTCGCGCTGCACGCGCAGAACATCCCCCCCATCCGCGTAGATGTTCATCTGGTAAACGTCTTTGTCAACGTGACCGATGCCAACGGCTCCCCGGTCGGTGGACTCACCAAAGATGACTTCACCATTGCCGAAGACGGCCATCCTCAAAAAATTGCCGTCTTTGAAAAACAGGCGGACATGCCGCTGTCCATTGTGCTGGCCATTGATACCAGCGGCAGCGTGAATAAAGACCTCGTCATTGAAAAGCATGCCGCCCACAACTTCGTGCATTCTTTGCTGCGCGCGCAGGACACACTCGACCTGATCGAGTTTTCCGATGACGTGCGTGAGGTCGTGCCCTTCACGAACAAACTCAGCCGCATAGACTCAGGCATTGAAGGCCTGCGCACAGGCCCCGCAACCGCGCTCTATGATGCCGTGTATCTCTCCGCGCAGAACCTGGCCAGCCGCCCCGGACGCAAAGTACTCGTCCTCATCTCCGACGGCGGCAACACCGTAAAGGGCGTAGACTATGCCGATGCTCTCGAACAGGCCGTCCGCTCAGAAACAATGGTCTATAGCATCATTGACGTTCCTATTGAGGCAGACGCCGGGCGCGATACCGGCGGAGAGCATGCCATGATCACGCTCTCGCAGGAAACCGGCGGCAAGTATTTTTACGCCGATGCAGCGCATCTTTCCGACGCCTTTCAGAAGGTTTCCGATGACCTCCGCACCCAGTATCTGCTCGCCTATTACCCTGAGCACCGCCGCACAGACTCGGACTTTCACACCATCACCGTGACCGTCAAACAGCCTGCAAATGCACATTACACCGTGCATCACCGCACCGGATATTACGCCGGCCCCGCAACTCGATAAAATGTCTGCATGGCCCCTCCTTATTCGTCCCGCAGAAAACAAAAGGCCCCTCCTCCCGGAGAAACCGGCCAGGAAGCCCTCTATCTTCGCTTCCTGAGCGACAAGCAGGTGCCCGTGGCAATCAAGCTCCGCGACGGTGAAACCGTCACCGGCTGGATCGAGTACTTCGACGACCGCATGGTGCGCCTCACCCGCGAGGGCAAACCCAACCTGTTCATCTACAAGCAGCAGATCCGCACCATCATCGAACAGACAGGCCGGCACCCAGCGCGCAACCGCAACCGCCGCGCATCGGAAGAAACCGGTGAGCCTGCAACGGGAGAACAAAAGTGACACATTTACCTTCTGGTGTTTCTCTGGAATTCGCCGCTCCTGCCGCTGCCATTGCGCTTGAAGCTGGTGCCCTTGTCCGCAACTTCTACCAAAAGGGAGTCGCCACTGAATACAAAGGCGACGTAGACCTGGTCACCGAAGCCGACCGCTCTTCAGAAAAGCTCATCGTCGAGCGCCTGCACCAGCAGTTTCCTGACCACGGAATTTATGGGGAAGAAGGCACTCGTGACAACATAGAGAGCGAATATCGCTGGTACGTAGACCCTCTCGACGGCACCACCAACTTTGCGCATGGTTTTCCCGTCTTCTGCGTCTCTCTCGGGCTGGAGCACCGTCCCGCAGGCATTGCCCCCGATGCCGATGGCACTTTGACAGCAGGCATCGTCTACGACCCCATGCGCGATGAGCTCTTCATCGCAGAAAAAGGCAGGGGCGCATATCTCAACGGAAAAAAGATCCACGCCTCACGCATAAACGACCTCGCCGAATGCCTCATGGCCACCGGATTCCCCAGCCGCAAGCGCCATGAAAACCCAAACATCCACTTCTATCAGCAGATTACCCTCCGCTCCCACGGCGTGCGCCGCGCTGGCTCTGCCGCGCTCGACCTCGCCTATACAGCCTGCGGACGCTTCGATGGCTACTGGGAATTCAATCTGAACCCGTGGGACACCTCAGCGGGCGTTCTTCTGGTGCAGGAGGCAGGCGGTACCGTCACAACTTTCGATGGCGGCCCTTTCCGCCTGAACAGCAAAGAGGTCCTGGCCACCAATGGCCTCATTCTGAATGAGGTAAAAACGCTCTTCCAAGCCATGTTCGCAGGCCGCGACCTCGACCCCATCCTCACCCCAAAGAAGTTCGCCGAACGCCGCGCGGAACGGTCTCGATAATGACATCAGAAGAGTGGCCTCTGCATCGTGCTTTTCCAAATTCGCGCGGAGCGCTGCCCCTCAACCGCCAGTCCCCTGCTACAATAAATCTTAATCACCCACATCCGGAGAGGCTTTCATGGCTTATGTAATCGCGGAACCCTGTATCGGCACAAAAGACACGGCCTGCGTGGATGCGTGCCCGGTAGACTGCATCCATCCTAAAAAAGATGAGGCCCCCTACGCCGACCAGCCCCAGCTCTATATTGACCCCGTTGAGTGTATAGACTGCGGCGCCTGCGTTCCTGTCTGCCCCGTCTCAGCCATCTTCGCCGCCGACGATCTGCCGGAAAAATGGCAGGATTATGCCCAGAAAAACGCCACCTATTTCGGCCGCTAAGCTTTTTCATTCGTGCAAAAGCGCAGCCACGGCTGCGCTTTTGTCATATCCACGATAACTGTTCAGTAAACGCGATGCTCCAATTCCTGGAGCTCCTGGATCAGTTGATGCATTTCATTCATCAGTACCTGGTTCGCCTGCCGTAACGCGCGCGCCTGCCGAATCTCATCGTTCAACTCGGCCACAATCTCACTGCGCATCTCATCCGCCGTCGGGTCATTTCCATCTTGCTCCTTCGGCAGCCACTGGAGCGACATCCACGTGTCCAGATCATCCGGGCGCGCCAAAACTGCCTTCTTATGACCGGGACCGCGGGGCCTTCTTACCGGAAGTCCCATCTCCTGCTCCCATCGCTGCACAGTCCGAACGCCCTTACCCAGATACTGCGCGATTTCTTTCCATGAGGTAAGAACTGGGGAAGTATTCATACTATTTCTCTTTCTAGTTCTTTTTCGCTGGTATTCCCTCCGAATTTGGCTCATATCATACGGCAATCAGCCTCAAATAAGCAGAGGCCAGCTATCTCATTTCACATCTCGGCACGCCCCAACCATAAGAGGTACGACCATGGCCCAGCAGGACATCATCGTAAATAGGCACATCTGCAGGAGGCATTGAAGCGATCCAGCAGATCACTTAAAGCACTCCCGTTAATTTAGATGCAGCCATCCTGATCGTGCAGCATACTTCCGCTCACGCTGGAAGCCTGCTGCCGGAAACTCTTCAGCTTTCTACCCGCCTACTGTATTGAAAGCGCCCTGTGGGCTGCGCTGTGCAAGTACTCTGCGAGCGTTCCTGCTTCACATCAGCCAGCACGAACACGACCCTCTCGGAAGCCTGAGAACCATATGCCCTGACTTCAAACATCGTCATCCTTGGCGAGTGAAGCCGCAAAAACCAGGGTGGGCGGATTCAAGATCAAGGGTCTTTTTACCCGGGCCGGGCTTCTTATCCATACCAGAGAATATTCGTTAAAACGACAATTGTCCGAAAACACCTCCGCAAACTGCTAAACTAAAAATGAGAGCTCAAATTCCTTCTACTGTAAGTTGAAGCGGCAACCCATTTGTTACAGGACTTTACCCGCAACCCATTTAAATACAGTACTTTGCCCGACTTAAATCCATAAGTCTTTTACTAACAGGACTTTACAAAAATAAAGTAGGGAACGTCTGGCGCAGATTCGTCCATGGGTATATTTTCGGGTGTTGCCGCTTCACCGCGTGGCGCGGCAAAAGGCGCGCTGACCTCAACCAGAAGCGCAGCAGAGTAGTCCCCACACTTTTCTTCTCCCTGTAACACCGCTGTAAACGCTCATACATCGGCGCCTTTTACTCAAGAGCAAGCCGGAACATATATGTCCGGCATGGAGGATCCCTATGCAAAAGCTTGTTGCCAGTTCGCTTGCAGCGTTGCTGGTTTCTGGCCAGTTCATCATGGCCCCAGTGGGCGCAAATGCGCAGCGGGAAAGCGAAACCGCCACTCCCATCAAACATGTTGTCGTTATTTTTGGAGAAAACATCTCCTTTGACCACTACTTCGGCACCTACCCTCACGCAGCCAATCCTCCTCATGAGCCGCGCTTTGTTCCCGCACCAAGCACTCCCTCGGTCAATGGATTCACTGATGCTCTTCTCTATAGCAATCCCAACTACCTGAACACGGCCGCCAATGGCGGCGCAGCGTCCAATCCCTTCCGCCTCGACCGCACTCAGGCAGCAACCGCCGATCAGGACCACGACTACACGGCTGAGCAGCAGGCTTTCCACAACGGCCTCATGGATTCCTTCCCCGCCTATACCGGAACCGCCGGCCCTCCACCCGCCGGACAGACCACAAACGCACTCGTCATGGGCTACTACGACGGCAATACCGTCACAGCATTATGGAACTACGCCCAGCGCTACGCACTGAGTGATAATTCCTACAACACGACATTCGGCCCATCTACTCCCGGCGCAATCAACCTTATCTCTGGCCAGACCAACGGCATCAGTGACCAGATCAACGCTGGTGGCGATGTCGTCGAAGATGGCAACGGCGGCTACACTCTCATCAGCGATGCCGACCCGCTCGGCGACGTCTGCTCCACCACCACGGGCGCACTCGTACAGCTCAGCGGACAGAACATCGGCGACCTCCTCAATGCAAAAGGCATCACCTGGGGATTCTTTGAGGGTGGCTTCGACCTGACAAAGAAAAATCCAAACGGCACCACCAGCTGCAAGCGTTCGCACACCTCGTCCATTACTAAGGTGGCAAAAGCCGACTACATCCCCCACCATCAGCCCTTCCAGTACTACAAATCCACCGCCAACCCGAAGCACCTTCGGCCATCGTCTGTAGGTGCCATCGGTAGCACCGACCAGGCAAACCATCAGTACGACATAGACGACTTTTTTGACGCAGTGCGCAACGGCAATATGCCCGCAGTCAGCTTTCTGAAGGCCGCCGGATATCAGGACGCCCATGCCGGATATTCCGATCCTCTCGATGAACAGTCCTTCATCGTGCAGGTCATCAATTTCCTTCAGCAGCGTCCGGAATGGCATTCCACCGCTGTCATCATCGCCTATGACGACTCCGACGGCTGGTACGACCACCAGATGAGTCCCATCGTGAACCAGTCCACCACCGGAGCAGACGCGCTTACCGCAGCAGGCCAGTGCGGCAACGGAACGAACACAGCCCTTCCGGGAGTCAATGCTCCCCACGCTCAGGGACGTTGCGGCTACGGTCCGCGCCTTCCTCTGCTGGTGATCTCACCTTGGGCAAAACGCAATTACGTGGACCACACCATCACCGACCAGAGTTCCATCCTGCGCTTTATTGAAGACAATTGGCTCGAAGGGCAGCGCATCCAGGGCTCATTCGATGCTCTGGCCGGAACATTGAACAATATGTTCAATTTCCGTCATGCCCACAACCACGGCCTGTATCTTCTGGACCAGAACACCGGATTGGTTCTCTTCGACGAAACTGGTCATCCTGGCTGGTAATAAGAGAAGGCCCGCTTTATCGGCGGGCCTTTTTTCCTTTTCCAGCTTGTACCTTATTCGCTATTCGTTGTAGTGCAAAAGGCTGAAAACGTCGTAATCCGTGAACTTCTCCCTGCCTTTCAGGAAATCCAGTTCAACAGCAAATCCTAACCCGGTAATATGGCCGCCCAACTGCTGCACCAGCTTGACCGTCGCTTCCATCGTCCCCCCGGTCGCAAGCAGGTCGTCTACGATGACCACGTTCTGCCCCGGCTCAATCGCATCCAGATGGATTTCCAGCGAGTCGCTGCCATATTCCAGGTCATAGGTCACGCGGGCAACCTGCGCGGGAAGCTTCTTCGGCTTGCGCACCGGCACAAATCCCGCATTCAGGCGATAAGCCAGCGCAGGGCCAAAGATGAACCCGCGCGCCTCAATCCCCAGCACAAGGTCAACTTCCTTCCCAATATAGTGGGCCGCTAGCGCATCAATCAGTTGAGCAAAGCCGATCTTGTCTTTCAGCAGCGTAGTGATGTCATAAAAAAGAATTCCCGGCTTTGGAAAATCGGGCACAGTGCGAACAAGCGCCTTCAACGGCTCACAATCAAGAGAATGGTTCATGCTGGTCTTACCAGGCTCCTTCAATCTGAAATGGTCCCAGGTCTTTGGCTTCCGCATCATCCAGTTCATGCTCAATGACAGCGTCTACACGGCTGCCGCGTGAGCCCTTTTCAAGCGCCTCTCGCAGTGCCGCCAGGTCTTCGGATGGGCCTGAAGCAACCACCTCAACATGGCCATCTTCTGTATTCCGCACCCACCCTCGTAGGGCAAGCGCGGCCGCTTCGCGATGCACATACCAGCGAAAACCCACTCCCTGCACGCGCCCTTTCACCAGGTAATGACGAACCATAAAGTCAGACGGAAACCGATGTCAGTTTTTCAGATGACGGGCAGAGATGCAAGCGAGGCAGCGCATGGCTTCCGATACAATCTCGGCATGACGTCAGGAGAGCTTGCAAAGCGTCTGGGCGCGGAATGCAGAGGAAATTCCCAGCTGGAAATTACCGGTGTCGCCGCAATTGAGAATGCCGGCCCCACCGACGTTACGTTTGTTGCCAATCCGCGATACGTCGGGTTGGCGAAGACCACAAAGGCTGGCGCCGTGCTGGTCGCGCCCGATTTCCCTGAAATTGAAGCAACAACCTTGCGCATTCCCAATCCATACCTGGCCTGGGCCCGCGCCATTGAAGTGTTTCATCCAGCACCGGAATACCCGGCAGGAGTACATCCGACTGCGGTCATTGCCGCTTCAGCACAGATCGGGGAAAGCGCCTCCATCGGCGCATATGTCGTTGTGGGAGAAAACTGCGTCATCGGCAAACGCGCAACTCTCCTTCCCCACGTGGTGATTTATCCTAACGTCCGCATCGGCGACGATTTCTTTGCCCACGCCAATGCCGTTGTCCGGGAAGGATGCATCATCGGAGATCGCGTCATCCTGCAGAATGGCGCCATCGTCGGCGCAGACGGGTTTGGTTTCGCAAAAGACAATGAAGGGCACTGGCGCAAGATAGTGCAGCCCGGCCCCGTGGTCCTCGAAGATGACGTGGAAGTCCAGGCAAATGCCTGCATTGATCGCGCCAGCGTGGGAGAAACGCGCATCGCCCGCGGCGCCAAGATAGACAATCTCGTACAGGTGGGCCACAGCTCAACCGTAGGCGCCGACACTCTGCTGTGCGCACAGGTAGGGCTCGCCGGATCCACGCATATTGGCAAAAGCGCCATCCTTGCCGGGCAGGTCGGCGTCGCGGGCCATTGCCATATTGGCGACAGAGTCATCGTCACGGCCCAGTCCGGGGTTGGCGGCGACGTCCCGCCAGGAAAAATCGTAAGTGGCTCACCCGCGTACGACAACAAGCAATGGTTACGGGTCTCAGCGCTGATGCCTCGCCTTCCTGAGTTACTGAAGCGTCTCGAGAGGGCCCTCAAACAGTGAAGTCCGACTGATCCAGCAGAATCAGCGCGGAACACGGAAGAAATTCTTTAGCAGCGCAAAAGCGCCTTGCTGCATCCCACATAGGAAATGCTGAAGGAAACAGGCCAGGCAGAAGTCGGCGTGCAGACAACGCCCGAACAGCCCGTGCGCGTCCTTTTACTGGATGACCAGGAAGACAATCTTCTCCTGCGCTCTACTATTTTGCGCAAATACGGCTATCTGACAGAAACCGCCTCCACAATCGGAGAAGCTGAGAAGCTCCTGGACGAAATTGATATTGCCGTACTGGATTATCACCTCGGCGCTGGAAAATTTGGGACCGAAGTGGCCGCAAGTCTACGCCAAAGGCATCCCGAAGTCCCCATCATCATCCTGTCAGCCACGCTGGAGCGGCGCTTTGGCGGCCCTGAAGACATGCACCTGCTCAAAGGCTACAGCTCGATAGATGATCTGGTGGCGGCACTCCGCTCTTTCGAGGCGAAAAAACGCGGCAAACCCGTAGTCGTCGACGCACGCGAGTTCTTCTATTCCCGCATCAACATGGCCATGGGCGATGATGTGGTGCTGGAAGTGCTCGACGGAGACGGCATCTGGCAATATGTAAACGACACCTGCGCCAAACTGCTCGATCATCCCCGCGAGTGGTTTCCCGGGCGCAATATGTTTGAAGAAATGCCAGACCTGGCGCCTGACTGGCGCGCAATCCTGCACACCGTAGCCGAAACGCGTGAAACCTATATTGACCGCACTTATCGTGGCCTGCTGAATCTCCCCCGCAAAGGCGAAGAGTGGGTCTGGAACGTCCTGGCCTTCCCCCTCACCCTGCATTCAGGCAAGACCGGCGTAGTGTTAACGGCCCGCATCCTCGAGCGGAAAAGTATTTTATAGTCTCAACCGCCGTCTACACACTATAGTTCGCACAACTCTGAAACAACCGAAGTGAGGCCGCGCATCACATCCAGCAGCTCGAACTTAAGAACAGGATAGGCATTCAGGCCCGTTTGAAATGGCTGGCCAATGCCCCTTTTCCTGTTACTTTCCCGGGGGGGGGTATCATTCAGGGTTGTGCGGCAGCGGGAGAAGTCAGAATTACCTCAGCGGTGTAATGAAAAAAAAATCGCTTCTATATCATGTGAATTCCATGCCGCTCCATTCCTGAGCAAGCCCACGGCCCCAGCGTACTCAACATCGGCGTATTGCCTCCAGATTTTTGTTTACTGCATTTGTAGCAGAGGACATGGACTTGCAGAAGTATTTACCATAGATCGGTATGACAAAACTTAGAAATAGTGCGACGCTGGCGGCGCTGCTCTCGCTGGCTGGGCTCCCCGGCTGTCATTCAGCATTTGTAACGGTTTCGATTACAAACAGAAGCAGCGCACCGGTTTCTCTCATTGAAGTGGACTACCCCAGCGCCAGTTTTGGAACAGGTTCCCTCGCCCCTGGGGCGCAGTACCAGTACCGTTTCAAGATCCTGGGAGAAGGGCCAGTAAAAATCCAATTTACAGACGCGAAAGGGGTCCTCCATACCGCATCCGGCCCCGTTCTCAAAGAAAAAGAGGAAGGCTCTTTAAAAATCGAGCTGGACGAGAATGCAAAGGTTTCGTGGAACCTTCACCTGAATGCATCTAAGTAGTACAGCCATGAAACAAGCAAACACTCCCTCAAGCGTCCCTGATCCTCGCCCCATACCCCCTCCTGATCCGGAACCGCATCCGGGCGATGATCCGGACGTGATCATTCCCCCCACTGAACCGGAGCCACAGGAAGAGCCAGCAAAGGATCCCGATGTGGTTCCTTCGCCTACACCTGAGCCTCTTCCGGCATAGGAGCGACAATCGCCCTACTGCCCGCCCCCACCCAGGAGCGTATCCATTGTCGGCCAATCATGCGGATCATAACCAGCACAAGAAAGGCAATAAAGGCAATTCCGATGTAAATGTGATGATGTAGATCAGGTTGAAGGCCCATCCATCGCGCTCAGATAAACAGCTTAGGTGCTCTTTCAGTGTCTGGCGTTCAATGTCTGGCGGCTTTGTTGTAAAAAACTCCATGACAGCAAGTGGAAGCAGTATAAAAAGCGTAGCAAATCCATAGACAATGTGCCATCCATAATGCAGGGCAAGTCGTGGCGCAAATAGAGCGGCAACCGCGGTGCCGCTGCTCCGGGATACACGTGCATAAATACGTGGCGCAGGCCCTATCTGGAGGAATGTGCCGTGCTTGGTATCGGCGGGTTATTGTCACCACTTCTACGAAACCACCCTCCCGCAGCCACGGAGCGCTTGCCACCTGGCTAAACCTGCATCCGATTTCCTAAGCGGCAGCGCCCGCACGATGGTCGAGATTGCCCCAGCTCCCGTTCTGCACCGCCCCCACAATAGAAAATCGAACTTGCCCTTTCCTCGGAAACAGCGGCAAGCAAAGCACCGCCATAGTGGCGATATGAATGTTCCTATGATGTTGCAAGCGTATGCGTGAAATTGCTGAGGTGGTTCTTTTACGCGATGAGTTAAAGCAGGCACGCCCAGGCGGCGAAAAGAAATCAGCGAAAGCGTCCGTATAAAGAAAAAGGCCCCGTCCTCCGACTTAGGGATGGGGCCTTCTTTTTTGTCAGAAGTACACTTTGGCTCCAAGCTGAATGACGCGCGGTCCTCCCGGCCCAGTGGGTGAGTACGCAGATGTTGGCTGTCCGAACGTGCTGCTCTTCTGAATGGATTCCGGCGTGTAGGTTCCATCTCCGTTGTACGACGGCAGCGTCAGACTCGCGCCATAATCACGTGCCTGAATGTTCGGATGATTGAAGACGTTGAAGAACTCACCGCGAAGCTGAATATACCGCTCCTTGTGTTCGCCAAGCGGGAAGTTCTTGAACAACGACATGTCCCAGGTCTGCATGCCGCCCTCGCGCAGCTTTTCCGGAGTGCCCTTATAAGGGACCCCAATCGTCGGAAGAACCGGCCTCCCGCCCGCATCCAGCCCAAGATACGCCGGTGGTACCTTGCTCCACTGCGACCCGCCAGTCAACTGGTTCGCAGGCACCCAGAACGGAACACGCGTCGGCGTGCCCGTCATGAAGTTGCTGAACCCGGAAAGCTGGAAGTCATCCGTGACATAAGAGAGCCAGTGAGGTCCTCCAAAACGGCGTGTCACACTGGGCAAGTCATACACATAGTTCAGTGCTGCAACGTTCGTGCGGTCCCAGTCCGCAACGCGGTAGCTGTAGAGGCGCGGGTTAAACGGATCCTGGAAGTCCTCATCCTCGCTGGCAGTTGTCATGGATTTCGACCAGGTATAGGTCGCGCCCATGGTCAGACCTTTGCTGAAGCGCCGCTGGAGCGATGCCTGAAGCGAGTTGTAGTTCGAGGTCCCGTTGAACTCGTAGTATTCCATCTGGCCATAGCCCTTAAACGGCGACAGATAGTTCTGCGGATACGCATACTGACCGCTGAACTTGTATCCTGCGGCAGCATACTCCGGCGGAAGATTGGGTTCGACTGCCGGTACAACACCACCCGGAAAATTCGCTGGATTCTGCGCAGCGGCAGTCAGTGTGGTTCCATATGGAATTGTGTTCAGGTCCCGCGCCGTCACAAGATGTCGAGACGTAGTGCCTACGTACGCAATGTCATAGCTGAAACCGCCGCCAATTTCACGCTGCATGCCCAGACTGTAGCTGTACACCGTCGGCACCTGTCCTCTTCGGTCAGCGCCGTAGATACCATTCAAAACACCAGCCGGATTCGCCGCTTGATTGGCGATGTCTGCAATGTTACCGTTCGAGTACGAAGGCGTAGTTACGTTCTTCGGATTGCCAAAGACCGTGTTGAAGACCAGGTTTCCCTGCTCGCGATCGTGTGACATCCCAAAACCGCCGCGAAGCACACCTTTGTGGTCTCCAACCGGGTCCCATGCAAAGCCCAACCGCGGCTCAGGCATGATCCCGCGGCTATCCCATCCGCCCTTCGGCAACGTTCCATTTGCGGCATAAGTCATACCATTCAGCGGATTGCCGGAGTTCGGAATAATGTTGCCATTTGCATCAATCCCAACCGCCTTCGCCGGATCATAAGCAGCCGGCGTGAACAGCGCAATCTGGTTTCTGTCGTCGTACTGCGGCGGAATCCAAACAAAACGCACACCGTAATCCAGCGTCAGGCGCGGAGAAATCTGCCACGTGTCCTGCGCATAGAACTCAAACTGGTTGTAACGGAAATATCCAATCGGCCGCGAACTGGACTGATCAAACGATTGGAAGTAGCCAAGCAGAGCACTCGCATAAGGCGAACCACTTGCCGGAGAGCATCCCGAATCGCCGGTGGCGCAGTTATTAAAGTTGAATTGGCTGTTGAAATTTCCCCACGCAATCTGGTCTTTTCGGTTCCGCTGATAGAAAATGCCAAACTTCATCGTGTGCGCCTTCTTCGACCACGAAAAGCTGTCATTCACATTGATCGTAGTGTTCGCCTGGTACCACGGAGTTGCCCCAAAGTAAGACCACGGATAATTCGCACCATTGCCGCCGAAGCTGAAGTCCGGAATCGGAGTGGTGGAAGTGACCGGATACAGCAGCGGTAAATTTATGTTGTTCTTTCCTACCGAAAGATTGCCGTTGTTGTCCGTCGTGGTTCCACGATAAGTGCTGGGCCCCACGCTGAGTTCGTTCACCATCGTGGGACTGATGGTGCTGGTCAGATCAATCGAAAGGTTCCACCCCGGCTGCGTATTTTTGCAGCCGCCCGGAATCTGCAGTTCGCCATCGCAAGGCAGTCCCAGCTGGCCAATGGGCGCCGTCGTGCTCTGGTTGTTCTTGATCCAGCGGCCAAACAACCGTTCCGACGGCGTAATCTGATAATCAATGCGCAGAATATACTCCGACCGCGGATTGCTGTACGACAATGGGTCTTGGCGGTTATAGGAATTGTTGCCTGTCACATTCGGCAACGGATACAGATTCATGACCTTCTGCACCTGATTAAAAATGTTCTGCTGGTCAGGGGTCAGTCCGGACTGGTCAATTTTGTTGCCCGGATATGGAGCATGCGTTGCCGGATTATAAATAATCAGCGGATCACCACCGCTGTCCACGCTCTGCGAAAAATCTCCCTGCCGCTCCAGCGCGGTGGGTGTGCGGTATTGCGCAAGACCCCCAGGAACAAGCTGCTGATAGAACTCGTTCGACCAGAAGAAGAACAGCTTGTCCTTCTTAATGGGTCCGCCAATCATGTAGCCTTCAGTGTTGTAGCGGTACAGTGGCTTGGCAGTTCCGTTATGGTTGCTGACCCAGTCATTCGCATCCATGCCTTCGTTGCGATGAAAGTAGTGCGCGTTTCCATGAAACTCATTTGTACCTCCGCGCGAAGTCACAGAGATCGTGCCGCCCGAAGCTTTCCCAAACTCAGCCTGATAGTTCGACGTCAGCACCTTCACTTCAGCAATCGCGTCCGTGTTGATGGTGACGTGTGTCCCGCCATTGTTGCCCGTATCTACGTTCGAAGCGCCATCCAGCGTAAACTCATGCGCATTAGCGCGAGTGCCATTGATGTTGTAGCTGTCCAGACCGCCCGTTCCCGATGCTCCAAATTCTCCAACGCCGGCCACACCTGGAATAAGGCGCATAAGGTCCAGCACATTGCGGCCGTTCAGCGCGATATCATTCAACTGCTTGCCAGTGATCAGATCAGAGCGTTCACCTGAATTGGTCTGCACCTGCATCTGCCCGGTATCCGCAGTAACCTCGACCGTGCTCGTGGCCGCGCCGATCTTCAACGCGAACACGCCGGCATTCAGATTGTCTGCCGGGTTCAGAATGATGCCCGACTTCTTCAGCTTCTCAAAACCGCCCGCATCCACTTCAATGGTGTAAGTACCAGGCGGCAGGTTCGGCATTGAGAAAGTCCCATTCCCCGTGCTCGTAACAGTCCGCGTCACTCCAAGAGCGGGTGCCGCCGCAGTCACCGTAGCACCTGGGATCACGGCGCCCGTAGCGTCCTGCACCGTTCCAAAAATCGTGCCGGAGTTCAACTGCGCAAATGCGCCGAGGCCCAACGCGGCCAACACCGCAATCAGGAACCCAGCAAACCGTATGAAGCTCTGACCTCTCCAAAAAGACAACGTGGTTCTTGTTCTCATAACATCCCTCTTGGTTCTGTTTCCTTGTGTAACGCGCCCCGCACAATAAAGAGCGCCATCAAACAATCGTTTGTTCTGGGGGGCCTCTACGATAAGAACAAGCCACGGATAGGCTTGTCAAGCATATTGGTCATTATGGATACGTAGACAAACCTTTGTCCTCAGAAAACCGATAAACTTAGGGCTCACCGCAGCTCTCTGCAGCCTCGGCGCCTTGAAGCTATCTCATCCATAGGTCCGATGGAAGTATCGGCATTCAGGCCGATGCTTCAAAAAAGAGGTCTTTTGGCCCGGATTTCGCTTCGAGGCCATGTATGAGATGGCTTCTATTGTTTGGTAAGCTGACGCTTTCTGCGGCTCTTTACGCCATCCCGCACCGGCCCCGTAGACTCCCGCACAACAATCTGCGGTTTCACCGCCACCTCAGCAGGCATGGATTCGCTCGATCGCAGCCGTTGCAGCAGCAGCTGCGCAGAGAGTTTCCCCATCTCATGCAGCGGCTGCCGGATCGTCGTCAGGCTCGGTGTTTGAAAGGCCGCCTGGGGAATGTCATCAAAACCGATCACAGAAATGTCCTCGGGAACACGCAACTGTGCATCGTGCAGCGCGCGGATTGCCCCAATGGCCGCCATATCGTTAAAGCACACTATTGCAGTAAAGCGGCGGTGGTGCGCCAACAGTTGCTGCACCACAGGATAACCAAGCTCAGGCGAGGTAAGGTCTTCCGTTAGTTGCACCGTAAGTTCTGGCCGGATAGCCAGACCAAGGTCATGCGCTGCCTTCACAATTCCCTGCCAGCGCACCTCTGAATCAGAGCTATAGGGCTGCCCGCGCATAAATGCAATGCTGCGATGTCCCAGATCATATAAATGGCGCATGGTAAGTTCCGCAGCGGTATTGTGGTCCAGCACAACATTCGTAATACCCTGAATGGTGCGGTGCCCCGCCACTGCCACTGCCGGCACAGGGAATTTATGGTCGAGGTGCGTGTCAATCACAATGATGCCCTCAGCGCCTCGACTGATCAGCATTTGAGGATACTGCTCTATCAGATCGCTGCGGTGCCTGTGGTGCGCGATGAAGTAAAAATACCCTTTCTCCAGAAGGTGATCGCCAATCCCTCCCATCACTTCCGTGTGGTACCCATCTGCCAGCACCGGAACCAGAATTCCGATCGTCATCGTACGGCGATTGCGTAACGAGCGCGCAACAAAACTCGGCTGATAATTGAACTTCTTCGCGGCGGCCCGAATGCGCTCGCGTGTGGCCTCTGGAATGGAGCGTCCGGGAACATCATTCAGAACAACAGAAACCGTTGCAGGATCAAGCTTGAGGTACGCCGCAAGCACTTTCAGTGTGACAGGCTCGCTTTTGTTCTCGCTGGCGGGTTTCTTCTTGACCATAACGCTTGAACCTCAAATGTATATCACCGTGAAATGGTTTTGACCGAGTAAATTACGCCTCAGTCAGAAAAGAGCACACCACACCACGAGCAGAATAACCGTGCATCATGACTGCTCCATAAGTCTTCAGATTCAACAACGTATATGACTGGATAATCGCCCCATCCACCACCAGTTCAAATGCAATCTCCCGCGCCAATCGCCTGTTGAATCTTACGAAACACCGCTTCCTCATCCATCAATTGCGTTTCCAGCCGCGCCACTTTCACAGGCACTGCTTCCGTAAGCAGCTTCTTCTGCGCATCAGAGAGCCGCACAAAATCCTTTTCCGTTGTAATCAGAAAATCCGCACCCGCTTCACGCGCCGCCCGCGCAAGCTTCTTCAAGTCCTGTTCCGAATAGCGATGATGATCGCTGAACACGAACTCATCTAAAACCTCCATCCCGCCTCTTTGCAATGACGAAATAAACTCCACCGGACGCGCAATCCCGCAAAATGCTACGCCCTTTCCGATACAGGGCACATCCAGAACGCGCCGGACGTACCAAACCGGCGCTGTCATCTGCAACCGCCTAAGCTTTCCCTCAAGCTCGGCATCTTCCTCCCTCAGCACAATGACGGATGCGCGTCGTAATGCAGGGAGCGGTTCGCGCAGGTTCCCGGCGGGCAGCAGCGCTTCAGAGAAATCATCGCGGTGCACCAGCACGATGTCCAGCTGGCGCGCAAGCTGCCGATGCTGAAAACCATCATCCAGCAGGTGGACCCTCGGCCCATCCTCCCTGTTCTCCGCCAGCACGCCTGCCTCATAACGGTCGGCCCCCACATACACCGGCACACCCGCCGCTTGTGCAATCAGCAGCGGTTCATCCCCAAACCGGCCCACATCGCCAGTGGGATCTACTTTCTCCGTACCGCCCGCACTTCGCTTGTATCCGCGCGAAAGTACATCCACCTGCACGCCGCGCTGCGTAAGCAGCTTTACCATTGCGATCACAAAAGGCGTCTTGCCTGATCCGCCTACTGAGATGTTCCCTACACTGACCACCGGCCATTGCAACCGCCTGGATCGTGCCCACCCCCGCGCATAGGCAGCGTTTTTCATGCCAACGCCTATGGCATAGATCGGATTCAGCGGCAACACCACGCGGCGTATCACGCTCTGTCTCCAGCAAGTTCCAGCAGAGCTTCCACCGCGCGTCTCGTAGCTCCGGCTTCTTTGGCAAAGACCTCGAAACCACGCTCTCCCAGGGCAAAACTCGTCTGCGCATCGTTCAGCAATTCTGCCAGCTCTGCATTCACGTTCTCTGGCGAGGCAATCCGAATCGCATTTGCCTCCAGCAGCTTTGTAACAATCGCATCAAAGTTTTCGTAATGCGGCCCCATCACTACCGGGACACCAAACTGTACTGCCTCCAGCGGATTGTGCCCTCCCGCAGGAACAAGGCTGCCGCCGATAAACGCAACCGTAGCAAGCGAATAAACTGACGCCAGTTCCCCAATCGAATCCAGCAGAAGCACGTCCCCCCGGCCAGGAGGCTCCGGCTGCTTCAGCCACTGTGAACGCCGCATCCATCGTCTCCCGCTGCGGTCAAACAACTGCGCTACTTCTTCAAACCTCTCCGGATGCCGGGGAGCAAAAATAATCAGAACATCTCGCGGCGCAGCACCCAGCAGAATTCTCTCTTCACCCTCCAGCGTGCTCCCACACACAAGCACTTTTGTTCCAGGTGGAATCGTCTCTTTCAGCACCTGCGTTACAGGCGCAGGCTCAACCGTCCTGATATCAAATTTCAGGTTCCCGCCGTAACAAACATGAGCAGCGCCGATCGCCTTCAGTCTTTTTGCATCCGTTTCGCTCTGCGCCAGCACCAACGCCAGTCCATTCAGCAGCCGTTTCCAGAAAAACCGCAGCCGCTGGTAGCGTGGCCACGAACGGCTTGAGATGCGCGCATTGACCACCGCCACTGGAATCTGCATGCGTTCGCATTCCACCAGCAGCCTCGGCCAGAACTCGCTCTCCATCAACACCAGCAGGCGCGGTCTGAGAGCGCGCAGATATCTCCGCACAGCAAAAGCAAAATCCAGCGGAAAGTAAAAAACGTTTTCGTTCCCAAACCGTTCTCTCGCCAGTGCCTGCCCGGTTTTCGTCGTAGTAGAAACCACGATGCGCCATTCCGGACGCCTTGACTGCAATTCTGCGATCATGTGCGAGGCCGCCAGCAACTCACCCACCGAGACAGCGTGCACCCACAGGACCGGCTTGCTTTTTTCGTAAAGCAGTCTGGCTGGCACAAACCCCAGCCGCTCCCTGGTCCCCTCTCGGTACTTTCCACCGCTGGCCATGCGCATGAGCCAGTACGGTGCGCACACCACCAGCGCCAGAGCGAGAGCAAGGCTGTAAAAAATCATCGGCTTACCAAAACCCACTTTGCGAAGTCTTAATCAACGATGATAATGGTCGGCAGAATGATGCGTCTGCGTTCTCTGCTGTCGGTTGCGTTGCTGGCCGCTTCCTGTGTTCCCTTGTCCGCCGCCTTTGAGCATGGCCCGCCCCCGGCAAAAGATGCAAACACCTACCCCGCTGTGGATGTACACGCCAACGAGCACGTCGCCATCGCCGCCGAGCCGTATAATACTGCGGAAAAGGGCAAATTCTTCCGCGTCAGTTACCTCGACCATCAATTCCTGCCCGTCCGCATCATCATCACCAACAGCGGAGACAGGCCCATCTCTCTCGATCAGGCACGCATTTACTTCATTAGTGCCGCAGGCGACCGCATCCCCGCCGCCGAACCCGACGACGTCGAACGCCGCATCTCCTTACGCGATAAAAAGGGCTCAGACATTCCTGTCGGCCCCATCCACCTTCACACCAAACCCAAAACTCCGAACAGCAAGGTCGAGCGGGACTTCTCTGAATTCGAATATCAAGCCTTGGTCGTCGAGCCGCACACCACCCGGGCAGGATTTCTCTTCTTTGACATTCAGGGGCTGGGTTCCTCTCCCCTCCATGGTGCTAAATTGCTCCTGCGGCAGTTGAAGGACGCAGATGGTAAAGATCTGTTCTACTTTGAGATTCCCTTCGACAAATACTTGCAAACACAGCCGCAGTAAGAGTGTCCGGGCTTACACGCCCTTCTTCTGCGGCTCCCATACAAATTTGTGGATCTGCAAGCTGAGCCTCGCGTCCAGGCCATCGGCCAGCATCCATTCCACCAGCTCTCGCGGGTCCAGCACGCAATTCTCCGTGCTTCGCGCAATGGAAGGCATCTTCTGAAAGGCAGGAGATAATAAAACATCTCCTGCTCGTGCCTCCAGCGCATGTTGCCGGATAAATTCGCGAGCGAATTCATAGTCATTACGATTAGCAATGACAAACTTCACCTCATCGCCCTTGCCCAGAAACTCAAGATTGCTCATTCTGAAGCTGCCGCCTTCACCAGAAGCCGGGCACTTCACATCCACAATCTTGTGGACTGCGGCAGGCACATGGTCCAGCGGCCGCTCACCGCTCGTCTCAATCATGAGTTCGTAACCATCTGCCAGCAGGCGCTGCATCAACGGAACTAGCTCGCGCTCCTGCAAAAGCGGCTCGCCGCCCGTAAACTCAATCAGCTTCCCGGGCGCAAGTTTCTCAATTTCGGCCACAACTTCGTCTTCAGAAAGCTTGTGCCCGCCTTTGAATGTGTATTCTGAGTCGCACCAGGTGCAGCGCAGGTTGCACCCAGCCAGCCGCACAAAAATACACGGACGCCCGGCAAAGCTCGATTCGCCTTGCACTGATTTGTAAATTTCAATCAGATACACAGGTAATTACTCGTAGTAGGTAGCAGTCGTGGTGTCGGTTTCATAGATGGTGCAGTCCTTCACGTGGACACGGCCGCCCGTCATCTCTGCCAGCTGCTTGTTCGTCTCGTCATAGAAATACCGGGCCAGGTTTTCAGCCGACGGATTGATCTCCGTAAATGGTTCCAGATCATTCAGCATCTGGTGGTCAAGACGGTCAATCACCGGACGCATCACCTGCTTCAGGTCCTTAAAGTCCAGCAACAGGCCCGCCGTGTCCAGCTTCTCGCCGCGCAGCGTTATGCGGACCTTATAATTATGGCCGTGCGGGTTCTCACACTTGCCTTTGTAATTACGCAGGTAATGCCCTGAAGAGAACCCGCGCTCTACCGTTACTTCATACATATTCTTGATTACTCTCTAAGGGGGCGTCGGCCCTTTTCTTATTGTATCTGCTTACAGCAAAGGTAGAGATTTCCTCTTGACAGTCCTCCCCGGCGGTGGCATAGCAGCACAAACACTGCATGAAATCCACATTTGTAACGCGTTGACAAACTTTTCCGGCAGAAGCAGAATCAACTTTCAGCCTCTCTGCGAAAGGTTTCCTCATTGCCAGCCCTTCATGAAACCGAGTTCAGCGATCTGGTTCTGCATGCACGCGGAAAAGTGCGCGACCTCTACTCGGTAGGTGAGTTCCTCCTGCTCGTGGCCACAGACCGCATCTCCGCTTTTGACCATGTACTTGCCACCGGAATTCCAGGCAAAGGAAAAGTCCTCACCCAGATATCACTCTTCTGGTTTGATTTCCTCAAGGACATCGTTCCCAACCATCTCGTCACTGCCAATGTGGATGAATATCCGCGCGAACTGGCCAGCTACAAAGATGTGCTCCGCGACCGCTCCATGCTCGTAAAGCGCGCGCAGATGTTCCCTGTAGAGTGCGTCGTACGCGGCTATCTTTCCGGCTCCGGATGGAAAGATTATCAGGCAACCGGCGCCGTATGCGGCATTCGCCTGCCCCAGGGACTACAGGAGTCAGACAAGCTGCCTGAACCGCTCTTTACCCCTGCGACAAAGAGCCTCCACGGCAAGCACGACGAAAATATTTCTTTTGATGAGATGGTCAAACTCGTAGGCACCCGCAGCGCGGAACAGCTCCGCGATCTCAGCCTCGCCATCTATGCCAAAGCATCAGAACATGCCGAAAGCCGCGGCCTGATTCTCGCAGACACCAAGTTTGAGTTTGGTACAACTGCCGAAGGCATCATTCTTGCCGACGAAGTCCTCACGCCCGATTCGTCCCGTTTCTGGCCGCGTGAAGGTTATAGACCCGGAGGAGCGCAGCCATCCTTCGACAAGCAGTATGTACGTGATTACCTCGAAAGTATTCGCTGGAACAAGCAGGCCCCCGCGCCCGGCTTGCCCGACGACGTAGTGAAGAAAACGCAGGAAAAATATCTGCAGGCGTATGAGTTGCTAACCGGAAAAGTGTTGGCACTCTAGCAAAGCGTATTTGCTTTAAGGAAAAGACCACGCATGGCGTTAATGGATTGGGCGATTGTCATCATCCTGACCGTTTCCGTATTAAGCGCGGCAAAACATGGTTTTTTTGTTGAGGCCTTCTCGCTTGCCGGAGTCGTTCTCGGACTTCTCCTCGCAAGCTGGAATTATCAAAAGCTGCTCCCATGGGTGGAAAACTGGGTCCATTCCGTCGGGGCGGCTGAGGCAATTGCATTTATCGCAATCGCCATTGCAGTAATGATTGCTGCCGGATTGACCGGGCGATTCATTCGCTGGTCCGTCCGGACAATAGGACTGGGTTGGGCTGACCGGCTGGCAGGCGCCGCTTTTGGCCTGCTGAAAGGTTGTGTGCTCATCACATTGGGCGTAATGGCCGTGGCCGCATTTCTTCCTCACGCCACGTGGATGGAAAACTCAAGGCTCGCGCCTTATTTTCTCTCCGCCGCGCACGAGGCCGCCATTGTTACACCCATGGACCTGAGCCAGCGGATCCGCGATGGCGTCAAGCTCATCCGCGATGCGCAGCCCGATTGGCTGAAGCCACAGGCATAAAGCAGCAGCCGGAAGTATACACGGCGAAGAGAGGCATTTGTGAAACGCGAACTGGAAAATCTTGTGGCCGCGATGCACGCGGGTGGTATCACTTACGCTGAAGCTGTGCGCGAATTCAAGCGCCGCTACCTCATCACCGTCCTTGCGCACCACAAGGGAAACCAGTGCAAAGCCGCCAAAGAACTCGGCATGCACCGCAACACCCTCAGCCGCACCCTCGCTGAGCTTGATATAGACACCGCGCAGATTCGCATCGGCCTCAAGCGCCCGCCGCGCAGCGAACGTCCTGTATTTGAAGTACGGCAGGGGACCACACGCTTCGGCATCACCTCCTGAAGCCCGGGCCAGCCCGGTCTTCCCGCGTCGCTCTCGCAGAGATGTGGTCTCTTCTGTTTTACTGGAAACAGATATTTTGAAGGGGCTGCATCTTCCTTGAGCACCACACTCACTTCCGCACAGACAACTCCGCGTATCCACATTCAGGATGGCTTCCTCTGGGACCAGCAGAAGGCCTACCTGTTTGATATCGACGGCACCATCCTGCGCAGCCGTGACCGCATCCACTATGATTCATTTTTTGAAAGCGTCCGCAGCATCATGGGGCGTGAGCTTGTCCTCGACGGCGTCACCCTCAGCGGAAACACTGACCCCGGCATCCTGCGAGATGCCTTCCGCCTTGCTGCGCTCGACCCCGAACATTGGGAGCCGCATCTTGAATCGGTCTTTCGCTCCATGTGCTCCTTCGTCGCCGAACGCCGCGAACAAATGGACCTTATGAAGATGCCCGGCGTAGACGAAATCCTTGCTTACCTGCATGCGAAAGGTGCCACTCTCGGCGTCGGCACCGGAAACCTCGAAGTCATCGGCTGGCTCAAGCTTGAAGCCGTAGGGGTCCGCCATTGGTTCAGCTTTGGAGGATTCAGTGACCGCTTCGTCCAGCGTTCAGACATGATCGCGCACGCTGCTTCGCTCGGGCGCTCCCTCGCCGGTCAGAATGCCACCGTCTGCGTCATTGGCGACACTCCGTCCGACATCGTCGCCGCGCGCGCCAATGGCCTTCCAACCATCGCCGTCGCCACCGGACACTACTCCTTCGACGACCTGTTGGAACATCACCCTGAGGTCTGCGCCACCACTCTGGCGGACCTGCTTGCGAGCGCCCAATGATGCTCCGCCGTTCCAGTCATGGGGCAGTTTTGATCGCGCTGTTGCTGACCGGCCTCTGCAGTTATGGTCAAACACCGACCGTCAAGCCCGACCCTTCTGGAGCAACAAAAGCCTTTCTTGAAGGGGCAAAGGCCCTCGAGAAAGACGACCTCCGCACCGCAGTCAAAGACTTTCAGCGTGCCTTCCAGCTCGCCCCGCAAAATCGCGATTACGCCACCTCTCTCACCATTGCCAGAGAGCACCTGCTTACTAAGCTTGTGCAGGATGCCAGCAAATCGCGTTTGCTCGGAAATAATGCCGCTGCACGCGCAGATCTGGCCGAGGCTTATACCCTCGACCCGCAAAATCCTATCGTGGCCCAGCATCTCGATGAGCTCGCGCGCGACTATGAGCCACACGATGCCTTGCTCGCCCCCGCGGTAGAAACATCCTCTCCTCCCGTCAACCTTTCTCCCTCTAATGGAAAAATGAGCTTTCATCTGCGCAGCGCAGGGACCGATGTCCTGCGCCAGGTGCTCAGTGCCTATGGCATCGTTCCGACTCTCGACTCATCTGTCCCCAGCCAGCTCGTCCGCTTCGATGTAGACAATGTGGACTTCGCCCAGGCCGCGCAAATGCTCAAGCTCGCCACCGGAACATTTTTTGTCCCGCTCGATGAAAAACGCGTGCTCGTTGCCGCCGACACAAAAGACAATCGTGCAAAATTTGAGCGTCAGGTCATGGAAACGATCTATCTTCCCGGTCTGACGCCAGATGAGGCCACCGGTCTCGGCAATGCCGTGCGCCAGGTCTTTGAAATTCAGCAGGCGACCATTCAGCAGGACCAGCACACCCTCACCGTGCGTGGTCCAAAAGAACGCGTTGAGGCGCTGAACCATACGCTAGCAGAATTACTCGCCGGACGCGGCCAGGTCCTTCTGAATCTTCGCCTCTATGAAATAGACCAATCGCGCCTCGTGAATCTCGGTGCGCAGTTGCCCCAGCAGACAACAGTCTTCAACGTCCCCTCTGAAGTCAATCAGATCATTCAGAACAACCAGAGCGCCGTGCAGCAAATCATTTCCTCGGGCCTCGCCAATGCCGGCGACAATCTCGCAATCGTGGCCATTTTGATAGCGTCAGGCGTCGTCTCCGGCACCGTCTTCAACCAGCCCTTTGCCCTCTTCGGCGGCGGAATCACCGAGAGCGGCCTCACGCTTAACCAAAGCGCCACACTCAATCTCAGCCTCAACTCGTCTGACACCCGCGCAATAGACAACGTCCAGCTCCGCGTCCAGGACCAGGACCAAGCCACCTTCCGCAGCGGCACTCGATACCCCATCGTCACCTCGACCTACTCAAACCTGGCGGGAAGCTCTCTCAATATTCCTGGAATCTCGCAGGCTGGCCTTTCCAGCTATCTCCAGAACCTTGGCATCAGCGCAGCGTCGCTGCAAAGCAGCCTGAGCACAACCATTCCGCAGGTGCAATATCAGGACCTGGGACTGACACTCACCGCCACTCCACGCATCCAGCAGGACCACGATGTTTCGCTCAAGCTCGACCTAAAAATCGTGTCTCTCACAGGACAGACCCTCGACGGCAACCCGGTCCTCAGTAACCGGCAGTACACAGGCAATATCACGCTGGCACGGGGCGAAAGCGCGCTCGTAGTCAGCAATATCACCAAACAGCAAAGCGCCGCCATCAGCGGAATTCCCGGACTCAGCGAGCTGCCAGGCTTCCTCCAGTCCACCACCAACAAAGACACGCAGGTCAGCACCACAAAGCTGATCGTGCTGATTACGCCCTACATAGTCCGCCTCGGACACACTCAACCCGCCGGTCAAATGGTCATGCTCCCCGTCCACTAACGCATTCCTATGTCAGCGCACCCGGAATAAGCCCACACAATGCGGATGCCTCAGTCTCCCCGGGTGCCCCATTCTTCGCACAGCGAAGGGTGGAAACCACAACCGCAAGCTCCTACAACGATCTCGTCATCCTTGTAACTGTAAAGAACGGCATAAGAATACCGTGTGCGGACGAAGATAAAACAAATTCAGGCAGGCCATGCCGAACTACGCTGGCCTTTAACGAGCACCTGATGCATTAGCCGCGTTCGGTGCTTCACTTCCCAGCTTTTCGCGTAGCGCGCCAGCCAGCGCTGCAACAGTTTTGAGGCGCGCGGAAAGTGCTGCAGGGATCTCAGGTTCGGTAAGCGCAAGTTGGGAATGCAGCACCAGACCGGTAACCACATCGCGCAACTCATTTTCTACTGCCATGGTTGCCGCGCGCATGGCCACCGTCTTCTCCTGTTCGCGGCGGTCAAGAACAGCGCGGACTTCACGTACCAATCGCGCCGTTCCGGAAATGGCGAAGTTGAACTGCATCGGAACAGCAAACCCTGCGTATTTCCAGAGCGCTTCGGCTGCTTCCGGGTCGGCGTCCACAATCGCACCGTCTATAACAACAATGGAGTATTCTTTACGCCGCAACTTCGCCAGTCCGTCCCTGCGGTTCGTGGCAATTTCCACCTCCATTGCAAGTTGTTTCGTCAGCATGGACGCGCAGTTCTCCGCTCCTAAAATTGGGGTAATCATCAACATCGTTCGCATACTCTGGCTCCTCAAATTGGTTCAGAATTGTGAATGCTGCTTACCAGCCGTTCATGCTTGATTCAGACCGTATTCCTTGATCTTGCGATACAGGGTCGTTTTACCGATTCCCAGCAGCTTTGCAGCAGCCAGCTTGTCTCCCTGAAGGGTGTCCAACGCCTTCTGTATGGCCTGCTTTTCGAGTTCCACCAGCGAAGTGATGGATGGAGCAATCAGGGAAGTATCAGTCTTTGCCTCAGGCGAGAAAGTCCGCCGACGCGTATTCGAGTAATACTCCACCACTGAAGTTGGCGCATCCCCGAGCTGCAAAACATTGCCCGAGCAGTAGGCGCACGCGCGGTCAATCAGGTGCTCCAACTCGCGCACATTTCCTGGCCAGTCATATTCCATCAGGACGCGCAGCATCTCATCGCTCATCCGGAAGTTCTTCCCGTATTCGCGGTTCTTGCGCTCCAGGAAATGGGCGATCAGCAGCGGCACATCTTCCCGCCTTTGCCGCAGGGCGGGCAGACGGAGATTCACCACATTGAGCCGGTAATATAAGTCTTTGCGGAAGCGCCCTTGCTCCACCATCTCGGTCAAATTGCGATTGGTAGCAGCAAGAATACGCACGTTGATCGGCACGCGATTCGTTGCTCCCACTGGACGAACCTCTTTCTCCTGAAGGGCGCGAAGCAATTTGGACTGGAGATCCAGCGGCATCTCTCCAATCTCATCCAGGAAAACGGTCCCGCCTTCGGCGGAAACCAGCAGGCCATCTTTGGAGCGGTTCGCCCCGGTAAATGCTCCTTTTACGTGGCCGAACAGCTCGCTTTCGATCAGCGTAGGCACGATCGAGCTGCAATCCACAGGAACGAAGGGTTTTCCAGCATTGGGACCATGACTGTGTATGGCCCGTGCTATCAACTCTTTTCCGGTACCACTTTCTCCAAGAATCAGTACAGGGTGCGAGGTAAGCGCCACCTTCGACAGAATGCGGTAAATCCTGTCCATCTCGGCGCTGCGCCCGATGATGTTGCTCAGTCCTTGCTCCGTCCGCAGCTTTTCCCGCAGCCGACGGCTTGCTACATCCAGCGCGCGCCGCTCTGCCGCACGGTCAAGGACCGTTGTCAGCTCATCCACCGTGAAAGGCTTGGTCAAATAGTCTGCCGCACCCACGCGCATGGCTTCTACTGCTGAGGCAATGGTTGCATAAGCAGTCATCACAATGACCGCGGTTTCCGGATGCAGTGCCTTGATCTGTTCCAGGAGCTCCAGGTGAAGACTTTGCGGCCCCTTCAGGTCGAGCAAAACGATATCAACACCATTTCCTCTCAACAGGGAAAGGGCCGCGGATATATTCTCCGCGCTATATACGTTGTACCCTTTGGAAGACGCGATTTCGTTGCAGGCGTATCGCACCGCGCCATCTTCATCCACAATCAGAACACTCGCCCGTATCCGGCTTTCTTCAGTCATATTCAAAAAGGGAGTTGTGGTTAGCATTGTATGGAATCCTTCTCTGAATCTTGTGCGCAAAGGGCAGTGCAGCTCTAAGAATGAAAAACATTGGTAACAACCGTCTTAGCCTGCTGAAGTCGTGCGGCTCGTGTTGCCGCTCGTCGCTCTCATTTGCATGCGGATGGCCATTCGTTATGGCATCTGTATGCTGCTGAAATAAATAGATTTAAGGAGAAGTGATGAATCCTGATGGAAAGCAGGCATTTCCCAAAACAGGAAAGAGAATTAGAAAAGGATCGGCAAAAGCCCTATTTGATTGGATTTGGAGGAAAGTTCCAAATTGGAACGCGATATGGGAAGTCCCAATTTGAAACAGATGCTGAACTCAGGGCATTTCCGCTGCCAACAGGTCATCTATCGTCTCACGCTTCCGAATCAAGCGGTGTCGTGTACCTTCCACAAGTACTTCCGCCGGACGCGGACGGGAATTGTAGTTCGAGCTCAGAGAAAGACCGTAAGCGCCAGCATCCAGGATTGCCGCGAGATCACCAGGTTGCAGCTCGGGCATGGAACGATCGCGGGCGAAAAAATCTCCCGTCTCACACACTGGCCCGACGACATCTACCGTGCGCTTGCGCGCCCCTTTCCGAGGGACAACGGGAATGATCTCATGGTGTGCCTGGTATAACGCTGGGCGGATAAGATCGTTCATGGCCGCATCTGTAATAACGAAGGTCTTTTTGCCGTTTTTTTTCACGTAAAGCACCCGTGTCAGCAGTGCTCCTGCCTGCGCCACAATAAATCTTCCGGGCTCCAGAAGTAATTGCAATTCTTTCAGGGGACGGAGCGCCTTTAGCAAAGCGGACGCATATTGCCGAACCTTCTGCTCTGGATCAAAGCTGTGTTCGCGGTGATATTCAATCCCCAATCCTCCGCCCACATCTACAACGCGAATGGACAGTCCATCGGCGCGCAGTTCCTGGACAAGCCGGGCGATGCGTTCCGCAGCAGCGCCGAAGGGGTCTGCGCTCCGAATCTGCGACCCGATATGAACGCTCACTCCATATGGTTCCAGATACTTCTGTCGCGCCGCAGATTTGTACACCTTCCTCGCCTCACGAATGTCTATGCCAAATTTATGTTCGCGAAGTCCGGTTGAAATATAAGGATGCGTTTCAGCAAAGACATCTGGATTGACACGCAGTGACACGCGGGCACGAATGCGAAGTTTGCTGGCGCGCTCTGCCAAAAGCTCCAGTTCGCCCGCGCTTTCTACATTGAAGAGCAGGATACCGGACCGCAGCGCCAGGTCCATTTCCGGCGCAGTTTTTCCGACTCCGGAAAAGACCACGCGTTCCGCCGCCTCTTGGCTCACGCGCAATACCCGCTCCAACTCGCCTCCGGAAACGATATCAAAGCCTGCGCCATGTTTCGCCAGCAGCTTCAGAATGGCCAGCGACGAATTGGCCTTTACGGCATAGCAGACCAGGTGCGGCACAGGTTGGAAGGCCTGCGTAAACAGCCGCAGCCGTTCCAGTATCTGGTTTGCCGAATACACATACAGCGGCGTGCCATATTTCTTTGCCAGCGTGTCCAGGCGGACACCATCACAGGCGAGCGGAGACCCTGCATCAGGATGAAGAAAAGGACGTGACGAATTCAAGCTGCCTCAAAGAAATCAGAGAAGTTAATTTGAGACTACAGCATTTCTGTCACCGCATGGGAGGAGGTGGAGGGATGGGATACGCATATTTCCTGCGCCGGGCCAGAGCGACGACGCCGTACAGGACCAGCACCAGAATGATGACCGGAAGCAGCAGAATCACCAGCGGAAACTGCACCGTATCGCCCCGGATTGTGGCATCCTCACTTCTGTTCAGCGGAAAGCCGAAGACCACACAGTCACCGCCGATGCTCGATTGACCTTCCATGCGGACCGGACCTAAAAAGGAAACGACATCGCCACTGACGTCTGAATTTTCCAGCCGGACACCCCCGAAGAAGGAGACCACATCGCCATGAACTTTACCTTCAGCACGAACAGAGCAGAAAAAACAAACCAGATCATCGGCTTGGTCTGGTTCGCTTACCGCGATGTCATGAAAAAAGGAAACGCGGTCAGCTGAAGCGTGAGCGCGCGGAGCGATGGCTGCAGCCAGCAGCAATACGAAGCAAAGATAAAGCAAACGGCGCGTCATCCATCCTCCAGTCTGCACTACGTAAACTCGTATACTTGGATTTCCTTAGCCCACTACTGAGTCGAAAAAGCGGCGCAGAAGAGGCCCCACTGTCTCCGGCTGCTCCCATGGTGCGTAATGTCCGGCATCGTGCAGAACATGAAATTCCGCCCCATGCCCACCATTGCGGACCGTTTCCGCCAGCAGTTTCATATCTTCCACCGTACTGCCGGGGTCTTCTGCCGCTGCGACTACGCAACAGGGCACGGCAATCGTGTAGGCCGTTCCCACCGAATCCGGCCGCGCTGCAAGCCCCTCTTGCATCGCAATCACGGCTGCGGCAGACATGGCCTGCATCATTTCGCGGGCCTCACTTAACTTCTGCGGAAAGCGCCGTTGCGCCGTAGGCCCGATCAGGGTGTGCAGCATCTGCTCAAAAAAATCGCCCGTGCCACGCAGCCGAATGCTCTCTATCCACTCATGCCGTTTAAGGCGGGCTGCTTCCGTGTCGGCTTGTGGCTTGCTGCAACAGAAAGCCAACCCGCTGATGCGTTCCGGCATTCTGCGCCAGAGCTCAAAAAGGGTATATCCACCGACCGAGCACCCTGCAAACAGCGCCCTCCGAATACCAAGCTCATTGAGCAACCTTTCGACATCAGCGCCTATTTTCCGGACTGTGATGGGACCTTCGCCTGCATCAGATTGTCCATGTCCGCGCAAATCCGGCATGATCACTCGATATTTCTGCGCCAGAATTTCCGCTACAGGAGTCCAGAAAGCATGATGCACCGGAGTCGGGTGGAGCAGGACAACGTCCTGCCCCTCGCCCATTATCTCAGTGAAGAGCCTCGCTCCATCTGAAACATAAAACACGGTCTAGCTGCCCGTAGTTTGTGTGTAGGTGGAGGCGGGAGGAAGCGCCAGCGGTTCCTCCGGCATGACCAGCCAGAACACAATATAAGCGATCAGTCCGGCGCCGCTGGAAAAGATCGTAGCCAGCACCGTAATCACGCGGACCCAAACCACGTCCCAGTGGTAATTATTTGCCAGCCCCTGGCAGACGCCAGCCACCATGCGGCCCGCGCGTGGACGCACCATCCTTGTCTGTACATAGGAAGGTGGCGCGGTATAAAGGGGCTTTCCGCATCCTGAACAGAAACGGGCGTCGTCGCCCAGAGATTTGCCGCAGTCGCTGCAAAACACAGCCATACAATACTCCTCTACCTCAGGTGGGGATACGCAAAACTCCCATGAAAGGTTCCCCCTGCCCCGCACACTATTCATTCTAGTCCTGGAACGATTTTCATGAAACGTACTGCTTTAGCGCGACCGGTTCTTTACCCACTTGGCCAGCCCCAGCAGAAGCAGCAAGGAACCAAAGGGAAGGCACATCATGGCCACGATCAGGGCGATCCAGCCGGAATTTGTGTGCGGGCCCTGCGGACCGATGCCGCCGAAGACGAACTTCGCCAGAGCAACAGCCAGAAGTCCCGCCGCCAGTGTGCATATGCCCGAGTGCAGAAGCTGGCGCGTACCGTCTCCGGCGGAAGGCGCCGTACTTTCTGCCGGATTCGGGGAAACTTCAGCCACGAAAGGCATATCTTCTTTCAGCGCCATACTGTCAGCATGACATAAACAATCACTCCAGTCACAGAAACATACATCCAGACCGGAAACGTATAGGGCGCAATCTTCTTATGTTGAGGGAAGCGTCCGGTCAGCGAAAAGAAAAACGTAATCAGCACCATCGGCAGCGCAACAACAGAAAGCAGAATATGGCTGATCAGTAACGCCAGGTAGGCGCCACGGAACGCACCCTGCCCGGCGAATCGCATTTCTCCATGCAGCGCGTGATGAATGCTATAGGAGACAAGAAAAAGCACGGAGAAAACGAAGGCCGTCAGCATAGCTGCGCGGTGCGCAGCTATATTGCGCTTGCGAATAAATGAAAAACCCAGCGCCAGCGCAATCGCGCTCATTCCATTGAACAGGGCGTTGAGCGCAGGCAGAAACAGCAGGCGTGTTGAATATGCCTGCGATGGCGGATGTACATAAATCAGCCAGAACAGAAAGGCACTTGCTGCCGCGCTGATAAGAATCAAGGTAGCAATTGGTGCCCGGGTTTGCGCTGCTGTTTCTACGCTCTGCATACTTTTGGATCCCCTCTATGCCGCAGGTCTGTTGGTCCTGCGGTTCACAATGGCCCACGATGCTGCAAAGACCAGCAAACAGAACCCAATTGTCACACCCAGATTCACGCTGAGCAAAAAATCCGTCTTTTGAGCTGGAAAGAGCGCATTACGCAAAGCATCAGTCCCATACGTCAGAGGGTTCACCCGCATGAGCGCGCGTAGCCAGCCCGTAGCCCCGCTGGCGGGGAAAATGGCGCCCGAGAGCATCCACAATGGCAACAACAGAAGATTCACAATGGCATGAAATGCCTGTGGAGAATCCATTGGCCACGCAATGACGAAGCCCAGGGCGGTCAGCTCAAAACTGATCAGGGCAATGGCAAGAACGCTGATGCCAATGGCTTCCAGCCCCGGATGCACGCCTATCAGGGGCGTAAATATCAGAAAAATGATTCCCTGAATGGCCGCCAGAGTTGCACCGCCGAGCACCTTCCCCAGAACAATCGCCGAGCGGCTCACAGGCGCCGCCATCACAGAAAGCAAAAAGCCCTCATTGCGGTCCTGAATCAGCGACATCATGCTGAAGATTGCCGTAAACAGAACAATCATGACCACGGCGCCGGGGAAGAAATAGCTCAGGTATTGGTCAGAACCGGTGGCCCCGCTGCGAAAGCTGTGCGCAAAGCCTGAGCCAAGCACGAACCAGAAAAGCAGCGGCGAGGCAATCACACCGATCACGCGTGCCTTCTGCCGGTAAAAGCGGACAATTTCCCGCTCCCAAAGGGTCCAGGCCGCTGTCCACAGGCTGGCATTGCGTGAGGGGAGGATGCGTGTTGCGGATGCGGTTGTGGCAACGCTGGCCATGTCTATTTCTCCTCCTTTTCAGTCCAGAAGCGGTGTCCTGTGCGTTGAATAAATACATCCTCCAGGCTGGGCTTCGCCACTGAAATGCCCTCTACCAGTCCTGGGAAGGCCTCCACTACATCGGTCACAAACTTATGTCCTTGCTCGCGCTCCAGGCGGACGGTGTTACCCAACACGGTTGGCGAGACGATGAAGCGGTTGGCAATTTTTACTGAAAGCTCAGCAGCTGCCTGTTCATTGGCTGTTTCAAACAGCACTACATCGCCGCCAATTTCAGATTTCAGCCCGGCCGGAGCGCCCAGCGCAACCAGTTTCCCGGTGTTCAGAATGGCGAGGCGGTCGCAGTGTTCGGCCTCTTCCATCAGGTGCGTTGTTACGAGTATGGTCACACCCTCTTCATCGCGAAGCATCCGCAAATACTGCCAGACATCGCGGCGCGCTCCGGGGTCGAGCCCCGTCGAAGGTTCATCCAGCAGCAGCACAGACGGGGAGTGAATCAGCCCTTTGGCCAGCTCAACCCGGCGCTGCATTCCGCCAGAGAGCGTCTCAACCGTGTCTTTGATTCGATCGAGCAGTCCTACACGCGAAAGCACCTCTTCCATGCGCCGTTTGAGCGTCCCGCCCTTCAGGCCATAAAGATGCCCCTGATGTTTCAGGTTTTCGCCGACCGTGAGTTTGATGTCCAGACTGCGCGCCTGGAAGACAATGCCGATCTGTTGCCGGACCCGGTTTGGCTCGTGGGCCACATCAAAGCCCTGAATCAGCGCCGAACCGCCGGTTGGAACCATGAGCGTAGAAAGGATCCTGAACAGAGTGGTCTTGCCGCTGCCATTCGGCCCCAATAGGCCAAAAATTTCTGCCGGGCGCACCTCGAAAGAGAGGTGATCCAGCGCCAGCCGGTCTCCGTAATTATGGGTAAGGTTAAGCAGCGAGATTGGCGCGCTGGACTCAAGATGCGCCGCACCCGCTTCAAGATGGACGGAACTCTGGGTCAAGGAAGCCATTGTCTACTACTTTCCTGCCGCATTCAGCATAAGAACGGTGAGCAGGACGGGCAGGTAGATCACGCTCACCTTTAAAAGATCGCGGGCATACATTTTGGATTCAACCACGCCCCGCGCTCGCGTGATGCGCGCAAACCGCAGCGTGTATCCAAGATAAAAAATGCCGAGCAGCAATGCCGTGACCCCATAGATACGGCCTGCCACATGCAGATAAACCGGAAGCAGGCTCACTGGAATCATCAGCACTGCATACGTAATGGCCTCGAGAACGGTGGACCATCCATCGGGTTGCACCACAGGCAACATGCGGATGCCGGCACGTCCGTAGTCTTCCTTATAGAGCCATGCGATGGCCATGAAGTGTGGAAACTGCCATACAAACAGAATGGCAAATAGCGCGACCGCGGGCCACTCGATCGCGCCCCGTACGGCCGTCCATCCCAACAGAGGAGGCATTGCGCCGGGAAACGCGCCGATAAATGTGGCCAGGGTCGTATACCGCTTCAACGGAGTATATACCGCCACATAACTGAAAGCGGTAAGGAGCGTCAGCACTCCGGTGAGCAGATTGGTAGCATACGTCAGCCACAGGGACCCAGCAATAATCGCGGCCATTCCCAGTAACAGTCCGTGAGGAAGACTGATGCGACCTGTGGCCATCGGCCGTTGCGCCGTCCGAATCATCCTGGCATCAAGCCGGCGCTCGAGCGCCTCATTCAGCGCAGCTGAGCCCGCTGAGACCAATCCGATTCCCAGCAATGCGGCAATCAAACCAGGCTGCACGCTACTGATACCGCTTCGCATGGAAGCAAGGAAGAAGCCTGCCCATGCCGTCATTACGACCAGCGCGGTCACGCGAAACTTAAAGAGTTCGGCATAATCAGCGATGCGCGAGGCCGTCTCACCTGCCCGCAGATGTGCGGGCCTCTCAACGATGGTCTGGTCATCGGCAACGGACGCAGGTGCAGCAGGCGTCATGGGCGATCGGCTCGAAATAGTTTTGGTGCTGATGTCGGAACCACTCTCCATGATATCAAGCCAAACCGGGCGAAGGTCCGCTTCGAGCACATGACTGAAATTTTCGCCTACGAATGCAGCTCTTCTACCTCATCCAGCGGTTTCGGCCCGGAGATCACTGGCTCATCATTTACCGCATACTCATCCAGCAAGACCGCAACCAGGACAGCAGTAGGTACGGCGACCAGAGCTCCGCGCACTCCATCCATAGCGGCGCCAAGAAGCAAGGCGACGATGACTGCAAGCCCGGGAAGGTCTACGCTCGACCGCATGATGCGAGGGGTCAGATAAGAGGTTTCCACCTGCGCGTAAATGAGATAAAAAATAGCCACTCCAGCTACCCGTCCCCACGAATCAATGGCGGCCACCATAAGAGACAAAGAGACCGTTACAACCGCACCGGCGATGGGAATGATGTTAAAGAGTCCCATGAGCACGCCGAGCGCATATGCATAACGAACATGCAGCGCGACATACACAATCGTGCTGGAGACGCCCAGAATGAGCATGAGTATTCCCTGGCCGATCAACCATTTGCTCATTCTTGCTTCTGCACGGACCAGGGTCTGGTCCAGACGCTGACGCATGTCCACCGGGAAAAAGCTCAGCAGCCAGTGATATGCTTTTTCGCCCTCGACCATGAAGTAGACCGTCAGTACGATCCCGGTGATCAGGTCGAACAGCTTGCTTGCCCATTGTTTGGCGGAAAGCAATATATAAGTAGCAAAATTTGTTGCGAAATCCTGAATTTTCGCATTGAGAGAGCTGAGGTCAACACGCTGCATCAGTGGCAGCCTGCGAATGCGTGCAAGCAGTTGTGGCCCACGCTCCGGCAACTCGTTCACAAACTGCTTCATGTCGTGAATTACGGGAGGCAGCGCGAATACGATGAACAGTGTCACAAAGCCGCCCGCCAGCAGAAACAGGACCAGGATGGCCACGCCCCGGTTTGGACCCCATTTGCCGATCCGCAGCTTCATGATGGCCTGAACAATCGGCATCAGGACCACGGCAAAGAGCGCGCTGACATAGATCAGCAGCAGTACATTTCGGACATACCACGCCAGTGCAAGCCCCAAAGCGAGCGCAAAGGTAAAAACAATATCACTGCGAAGTGTTCGGCTGCGGGGCGCCGGGTTCGTCATGCAGACTGGCCTTCCTTCAACAACAGACCCAATGAGTCAATAATGCGCTGCGCCGTCTCGTCTGGAGTGCGCGCGGTAGTCTCTACCACAAGATGCGCATTGCGGTAGTGGGGTAGCCTGCTTTCAAATCTGGACCTCAGCTGTTCGCGCTCTTTCAGGACCGGACGCACGGCCGCATTTGGCTGCTGCTCACACCGCGAGATCATGGTTTCGAGCGGCGCCTCAAGAAACACTACACAGGTTTCAGGCGAAGAGAAAATCGCCTCACGAGTAGAAGGTGTTTCCACGGCGCCGCCTCCCAGCGCCAGAACAAGTCTGCGCTCCTGCAGTAGTTCTCGAATGACTTCTGTTTCCATTTGGCGGAAGACTGCCTCACCATGCCGCGCAAAGATTTCAGCAATGGTTGAACCGGTACGCTCTTCAAGCACCGCATCAGCATCGAGAAACTGCCAGCCGAGCAAGGGCGCAAGCAGTGCGCCCACAGTAGACTTCCCGGCCCCCATAAAGCCAATCAGCACGATGCGCGAAACCGCTGCTGGAAGATGTACCTTCGCTGCCATGTACACGCATTATAAGTTGCGCGTTTGTACTCTGATTTTCCTATTCCGAGTGACCGAAGACCGACCGGTAGAATATGAACATTCTCTATGAGACTCTTCCGCAAAAAGTTCAAGCAGGAGCACAAGGTCATGTTGCAGGCGGAGCGCGCAGCCGGAGCGCTGCTCCCCGAGTATCACCGTCCTACGCCGGAATGCCCTCATCCCGAGCGCTGGCACATGTATGATTCCATGACGGCCGAGGCCGAGGTGCTGGAGTTTCTCTATACGCTGGTGACAACCATAAAACCCGCTCTGGTAGTGGAAACAGGCTCCTTTCTTGGTGTCAGTACTATCTGGATTGCTCGGGCCCTGAAGGCGAACGGTTTGGGAAAAATTATCAGCTGTGAATTTGATTCCGTGGTTTTTGCAAAGGCAAGGGAGAAGATAGCAGCCTCGGGTTTGTCAGAGTGGATTGAGCTTCGGAATGAATCAAGCCTGGAAATGCGGGTCGAGGGGACGATCGATCTGTTTTTTTCTGACAGTGACATGCCCATCCGGGCTGCGGAAGTAAAGCGTTTCCTGCCGCAGATTTCTTCCACGGGAGTTGTCCTTATTCACGACGCCAGTTCACACCTGAAAGTTGTTCGTGAAGCGGCCTTTGAGCTTGAGCAGGAAGGGTTGCTCTCCTGTGTGTTTCTGCCTACTCCGCGGGGACTGGTCATTGCACAAAAGCGGGAAGGCCGAAGATAAGAACCTCTCGATTCAAAGTTCGAGTTCCCATGTTTGTCCTATGAGATCCACGCCAAAGCTGTGATGCGGTTCCTCGCGGACAAGTCTGAAGCCGGCCTGTTGATAGATATGATGGGCGGCTGTGAGAATGTTCTGTGTCCAGAGTGTCATTTTCTTATATCCCGCGGTGCGTGCAAATTGTATGCATTCATTCACCAGGGCCTTGCCCAGCCCTATGCCGCGTGCGCTCGGTTCCACTAACAAGAGCCTCAACTTTGCCGTATCACTCTGTTCCGGGTGCTTCACGAGGAAGATGCACCCAAGGCGGTCACCATTTCTTTCGGCAATCCAGCATCGTTCGCGTTTCGGTTCATATTGAAGAATAAAATCAGCCACAATTCGCGCTACCAACGCCTCAAAATGCTCGTCCCAGCCATATTCCTGCGCGTAGAGAATCCCATGACGGCTGACAACCCAACCCATATCACCAGGCCGGTGCTGGCGCAGGACATAAGGAGCGGCGGAGCTGTCTGGACTGAGGGCGCGCTCTATTTCGCTCATCGAGCGCAGCAAGACCTCGCGTTTCGATGGCGTGAGCTGACTCAGAAGGTTGGCCGCCTGCTTATCAGAGCGCCGATCAAGTTCGTTAAATGCCGTTTTTCCTTTGGCAGTCAGGAAAAGCTGTATCTGCCGCGCATCTTTTGCAGATGCAGTCTTTTTCAAAAGTCCTGTGTCTTCAAAACGGCGCAGAATGCGGCTTAGATAACCAGGGTCAAGGCCGAGTTCTTCCGCAATTTCCTTTGCGGTTACGCGCCCATGAGCTAATTCGTAGAGTACTCGTGCCTCGGTCAAAGAGTAGTGGCTGTCAAGCAGCCCTTCTTGAAGGGCCCCGATCATACGGGTATAAAGACGGTTGAATCGGCGGAAAACAACGACTTCCTCATTTCCATTCTGTGCCGGCACGGTAGTCATCTATCGCCCCCTGTCAACCAATATAATTGACTAAGTCAATAAAACCAAGTGTGCTACATCACCTCCAGATGTGCCCTAAACTGGAAGCGGTGTTGTACAGTCCAATGAGCGTGATACATAAAATCTCTATCTGCGTGGTGGCGTTGCTGGTGACCGCAGCCGCATTCGGCCAGAAGAACGCGCCTCCACCGAATGCGGCCAAAGCGACTTGTGTCCATGCAACAAAACTGTATGTTGAGGCGGATGAATCTGCTTCTCAGGTGGCGACGATCCAGCCCGGGCGTGAGATGGTGATTGCTGAGCGCAGCGGCAAATGGCTGCGCGTCTTTGCGAACACCGATGTCTCGATTGTGAATGAGCAGGACGTTCCCGTCTTTGGAAACCAGACGAATACGCCTCCTGTTTCTGGCTGGATGATCGATAAAGGCATCGTGACGGCAAGCACTCCCAACGGAGACGAGATACTTTTTGGCGCTGCCGCCACGATGGAGATCCAGGCGAGTGAGCCGCATCCTCCGCCGGGAGCGGCCCTGAGCGCGCGCGGGCTTTACCGCATGGTTGTAGAACTTTTCCCGCAATCGCAGCGAACCCCTGAAGCAATGTGGCGGGCGGCGGACATCCGCTGGCAGCTGCAGAAGGCGGATGCCTTCTCTCTGCCTTCTGCGCATGAAAAGGAAGCGTACCTTCGCGAGCAGATTGATGAGAGCGAGATGAAGAAGATCCTCAAGCTGTATCCGCACTCGCGCTGGGCCGCTCTGGCCGCGTTCGACATGATTGATAACAAGATCTGTGGCGATTGGCAGGGCTCTGAGAAGTGCCCGGAAAAAGAGGCGGGACTCTACGCCAAATATTCCGATGAGTATCCTGACTCGCCGAAGGCCGCGCAGGCCATCTACCAGGCAGCATGGCGAGAGGCCTCCGCCGGGGACATGTACCAGGCAGACAACGACGACAAGAAGGCAGAAGAAGCCAGAGCGAAGGCCAAAGAGCTTGCCGGGCGCCTGCAAAGCAAATACGCCCAGAGCGATTATGCGGCACGTGCAGCAGGCCTCGTGTTTATGATGGAACAGAAGATTCCAATCTATGGCACTCAGGAGGAGTAGGCCCCCTAGGTGGAAGGATCGGTTTCCTTTATTTTCAATGACTTTGTGGGGGATTATCCCCTGCTGTCCCATAGATTCTACTCGGTTTAACCTGTTTCTAGTATTTTCAACAATTACGCTGGGGTCCCTTGTCTCACGCAAAGAAAAACGCCCGCACGCAGCGGACGTTTGAGTGACAGTTACCTCTTATATTCAGAATAACGAATCAGGTGAAAATTACCGGACACCTGAGCTGAAAAATAAATACTTTGCTTTGTGGAAGTTAGCGGGCAGACTCGTTCCTGAGGGCTTGACAAGGAAATTTCCACAAGACAGGAGCACAGGTGTGGCGCTGGAGCGGTCCTGAACCGTTGCAGTTTTTCGATGCGAGAGTTTGCGCGAAACGCGAAGTCCTGGAGGATTTTTGAACGACTATTTGATTTCTGTTCTGCTCGGCATTGTGGAAGGCCTGACGGAATTTCTTCCGGTCAGTTCGACCGCGCATCTGCGCATCAGTGAAGCGCTGTTGCACATTAACCTGGCCGACCCCTACTGGAAGATGTACACCATCGTGATTCAGTTGGGCGCGATTCTGGCCCTGCTGCTGGTCTTTGCCGGACGCATTATCGAGTTCCTGCGTACCTTTCCTGAAGGCGAAGAGCATGACCGCACGGTATGGAACCATCCGCTGACGCTGACGCTGGTGGCTTTTCTCTGCACTGCAATACCTGCCTTTCTGCTTACCAAGACGATTGGCAAGCACCTGGAGAGCCTGAAGGTGATGGGTTGGGCGCTGCTGATTGGCGGCGTGGTGATGTGGGTCGTAGACGAATGGAGTACGCGCAGCGAACCCGTTACAAAGCATGTTGAGCAGATGTCGCTGTTCCAGGCCATCTGGATTGGATTGTGTCAGGTACTCTCGGCCGTCTTCCCAGGAACGTCGCGCTCCATGTCCACCATTGCGGCAGGACAGATTGTGAGAATGGACCGCCCGTCGGCCCTTGAGTTCAGTTTTCTGGTCTCGATTCCGACGATGATTGCCGCCACTGGCTACGATCTGCTCAAGACGGTGCATCCGAAACACGCCGAAGGCGCAGAGGCCATCGCCCCTCTGATGATCAACGGACATGGATGGATTGTCCTGGCCGTAGGTTTTATCGTCTCCTTTTTTGTGGCTCTCGGGGTGGTTGAGTGGTTCCTGCAGTGGGTCCGCAAGCATGGGTTTGTACCGTTTGCGGTCTATCGCATCATCGTGGGGATTCTGCTGCTGATATTTGCAGCGCGGCTGGCGTGACGGGGTTCAGGGCCCGAGCTTACAGTAACGGACCCACGAGTCAACTGCGGAGAGCGGGGAGTTACCGTAACCGGTAACTCCCTGGGCCCTGTGCCCTGTCAAACTGGGTTCCCCCTGAAAAGTTTTCCGCATAGGTGGTCCTGCTGTTCTGGAATAATAAAACTGCTCTGGGGGTCAAAACCGTCGGGAACCAGTGTCTCCAATGAAGCCCCTCAAAATCGTCCTTACGCCGACGCGCAACCGCCGCCTGAATGAAATGATCGGGCTGCTGGTGCTGGTTGCTGCGGGCCTCCTTTTGCTGGCGCTTTTCTCTTATCAGCCTACGGACCCGTCCTTTAATACCGTCGTTGGCAACCCGGCAGCGAGGCCACAGAACTGGACTGGCCTGGTGGGGGCGTATATCAGCGACTTTCTGCTGCAACTGGAAGGGGCAGCCGCCTTTTGCCTGCCGCTTCTGCTGGCGGCCCTGGGTTGGACGTGGATGCGTTCGCTGCCGGCGGGTTCGGTGTGGGCGAAATTTACGGGCGCGGCGCTCACGATGCTGTTTGTGCCCGCGCTGTTTGGACTTCTGCCCGGACATCCCCGATTTCTTCATGGACTGCCGCTGGAAGGACTGACCGGGCGTCTGCTTGCTGACACGCTGGTCCATTATCTGAATTACCCGGGCGCGTGCGTCTTTGCGATTGCCATGGTGGCTGTGGCGATCTATCTCTCGACGACCTTCAGCTTCAATACCGCCCGGGAGTGGCTCTCGGTCCGGTTTGCGTTTTTGATGGCGTGGCGGGACCGGTTGGCCAACTGGCGCCAGATGCGTGCGCGCCGTCGTGAAGAGAAGAAGGCCCGCAAAGCCATGCGGCGTGAAAAAGAGGCTGCCAAAGACCTGAAGGTCGCAGCGGTCACTGTGCCGAAGAAGCAGCCGCCCACAAATCCGGAGGAGCCTGTTGCCGCAGCCGCCCAGGCGAGTTTTGCCGAGATGCCGGAAGAGCCAGCGCTGCAGAAGAGTGTCTGGCAGCAGATACCGCGTGCGACGGTTCCCGATCCTGAACCGGAACCCGAAGCTGCTCCAGCAATTGCTGTAAAAGAGCGTGCGGACACGGAAGTGCAGAAGGTCACGCTTGCGCCGAAGGCACATAATGGGTACCGCCTGCCTCCCAGCACGCTGTTGCATCGCAGTGATGATACGCAGGTGGTCCGTGAAGACGAGCTGCGCGAAGAAGCGCGGGTGCTGGTGGAAAAATGCGCCGAGTTTGATGTTCACGGGCAGATCACGCAGATCAATCCAGGCCCGGTGGTCACGACCTTCGAGTTCAAGCCTGAAGCGGGCGTGAAGTACAGCCGCGTTACCGGGCTGGCCGAGGACCTGTGCCTGGCGATGCGTGCCGAAAGCATCCTGATTGAGCGCATGGCCGGGAAGAGCACGGTCGGCATCCAGGTCCCGAACCGCGAGCGCGAAACCATCTGGCTGCGCGATGTGATTGAAGCAGAAAACTTCGCCCACTCGAAAAGCAAGCTCACGCTGGCGATGGGCAAGGACATCAATGGACGTATTGTGGTCGCTGACCTGGCGACCATGCCGCACGTTCTGATTGCTGGTTCGACGGGAAGCGGTAAATCGGTTGCGATCAATGCCATGATCATGTCAGTGCTCTACAAGGCGACGCCCGAGCAGGTGCGCATGATCCTGGTGGATCCCAAGCGCGTTGAGCTGGGGATGTACGAGGGCATTCCGCACCTTTTTACGCCCATCATTACCGAGCCGAAGCTCGCGGCAAACGCGCTGCGCAATGCGGTGCGAGAAATGGAGCGCCGCCTGAAGCTGCTGGCCTCACGCAGTGTGCGCAACATTGACCAGTACAACAAGCTGTTTGAAAACGGCACTCCGAGTCTGTTTGACGACAACGAGCAGGAGCAGAAGCCGCTGCCTTACATCGTCATCATCATTGACGAGCTGGCCGACCTGATGATGCTGGACAAAGCGAACGTGGAAGAGTCCATCACGCGTCTGGCGCAGATGGCGCGCGCGGTTGGCATTCATCTGGTGCTGGCGACGCAGCGGCCTTCTGTGGACGTCATTACGGGGCTCATCAAGGCCAATGTGCCTACACGCATGTCCTTCCGTCTGGCCACAAAGGTGGACTCGCGCACGATCCTTGATTCCAATGGCGCGGAATCGCTTCTCGGGCGCGGCGACATGCTCTTTTTGCCGCCGGGAACGTCACGCTTGCAGCGCGTTCATGCTCCGTTTGTCACGGAGAAGGAAATCTCGGCAGTGACGGAGTTCTGGAAGAAGCAGGGTGAGGCCGAATATGTACAGGGCTTCCTCGAATCTCCGAAGGATGAAAAGGGCCGCGACCCCGACATGGAAGAAGATGGCGAGGATGCGAATGATGAACTGTATGAAGATGCAGTCCGGCTGGTGCTGGAGTTTGGCAAGGCCTCAACATCGCTGCTTCAGCGGCGGCTGCGCATTGGCTACGGCCGCGCGGCACACTTGATTGACATGATGGAACGCGATGGCATTGTCGGCCCGGCGGAAGGATCGAAACCGCGCGAAATCCTGAAGCCGCCGGACTGGCTGAGCGAAGTCGAACAGGCCATACGCTGAAGGACAGCTATGCGTTCCAGATGTTTCTGCTCACAAACGTATTTCTGAATTTGCCATTCGGGTCGTAGTGCTGCAGCAGTGTATTGAAGCCCGCACCCTTTCATTATCTCGATTCCAACTGCGCGGCGGACATGGTGAAAAGCTTGCCCCCGGCGCGGGCGCGGAGCGAATGGTTCCAGTGGCTTTTCGATCAGCGGGAGGGCCCTCTTTTACGGCGGGCCAATCTGGTTTCCCCGTAAAGTGAATGACAAGCGAATGGCGCTTGTATCCATGCTCATCCAGAGGCCGTCGGCGGCGACGGTGCGCCAGCTCAGTGATAAACAGGTGTGGGGTGATGTGGTCCCGCAGCTTCTCGATTGCGAGGGGGGTGGATTGCACATTTACTCATTTGCTATCTACCAGCATCTCTGGCGCAAGTGGATAGGATTACGTAAATTTTCTGAAAGGTTTGCAAGCAAATGAAGCGTATTTTTGCCCTGGCTCTCTGTTTTGTCTTTACCCTCAATGTTCTGGCCGCTGACAGCGGATACAAAGTCATTTACGACGGCGGATCTGTTACAGGTATCAAGGCCGGTAATAAAACCGAGATCTATATTGAATCAAACCAGATCCGATTGAATGCGGATGGGAAAGACATTGCAGTCATTCCTGCTTCCTCCGTTACCGAAATTTCTTATGGTCAGGATGTTCACCGCCGCGTTGGTGCGGCCATTGGACTGGCTGTTGTTTCACTCGGGATCGGCGGCCTTATGGCTCTCACGAAATCCAAGAAGCATTACGTGGGAATCACCTGGTCCAACGGAGACCAGAAAGGGGGCTTTGCCATGCAGTGCGATAAGAATGATTACCGCGGCATTTTAGCAGGGCTGGAAGGCGTGACAGGCAAAAAGGCCGTGAATTCCGATGCCATGACTGTCAAGAATTGAGTACCCCCTGGTTTGTTGGTAAAGTCCTGAGCTGATGGGAGTTGCGGTTTATTTGGGGCGGGGTGCGCAGGGGCTGGATTGGCCCAGGCACCCGGTATCTCCTACTGGTTGAGGGTTTGCCTG
>JAJPKO010000005.1 GCA_021323655.1 Acidobacteriaceae bacterium | reverse complement strand
GCGACTGACGCGTTCCCATCCCCATGGCTGAAGACTACGAATTCCGCATCGCAAACACCAGCATTTTCAACCACCATGCACCCGGACTTTAACCACAGGCTGTTAGGTGTGACTGACACTCTTACCCTCGAGGGTCACGCCATCGCCAAAGTCCCACTGGTAAGAGAGGACCGGATTGTCATCTTGATCACGCGCAGAGAACGCAAGCGTATCACCTGCATTGCCGTTGGAAGGATGGTCTGTTGCTACAGTGGGTGCTGATACGGAAATATCTTCATCTACGATCTTTAGGACGCGCACGGAATGGGGCGGCAGGTGAAGCGATAATTCACCGTTTCGCACAGACAAAGAATCGTTCTTGTCCAGAACGTCCGTGATTGTGTATCGACCTGTTGCGGAAAGAGCAATCGCGTCCAGATGGAGGAGGTGCGCTCTATCCTTGTCGGTCCAGTTGAAGACTGTGAGGATGCTTTGCCGAGCGCTCTCTTTGAGAAGGAAGATGCTCGGCTGCTCATCTTCGCTCTCGTAGTTCATCAGGTCGACAGGAACCGATGCCTTTCCAAGGCGAATCATATTGATCAGGTCTTGATTCTTGATCAGAGCCAGCCGTTCTGGTTCCTTGTACAGTACCGAGAGGTCGTCCCCAATTTCAAACATGCCTCCCGAAACTGCCGCAAGCGCGATGAAGGCTTTAGCCTCATTCAGAGTCAACGCCTGAAGGGGATAGCCGTGCCACGAGTCCTCTTTAACGGTTTGCGTGGACACTTCAAAGGCATCAGGATCAGCCACGTAGAAATTGCGGTTCATGTAATAGCGCGCAGCAATTCCGCTGGCCGCATCTTTGTTGGAGCCCCAAACGTGCCCCGTGTCCAAAGAAGTCCGGCCATAATCGACGTAGCCGACAGCATTCAACATCGGGCTTCCGTCCTTGTCGAGATAAACGTCCGGACCCACTGCATCCCGAATGATCTGCAACCCTATCCGCTGCGCCTCAAGAGCCGTCGTGTTCGGCCGAAAGTAGTAGCCTTCGACCAGCGTCGTGTCCATGAAATCCAACTTGATCACGCGAATCCCCCACTCGTTTACCAGCGTGGAGTATGTTGTTCGCAAGTATCCCTGGGCCTCGGGATTCGTTGTGTCAAGAACGAATAGTGCATCTTTCTTCGGATCTTTCGAATCCCAATCCGTTACCCATCCCACATGAATCGGTTCTCCATCTGCATTCTTGACAAGCCAATCTCGATGATGTTCATACACCCAGGAACGCTCGGAGACTTCAAACGGAGCAGTCCATATGGCAGGCATCAGTCCGAGGCCGTGCACCTTGTTAAAGACGCTTGCCATTCCGTGGGGAAAAAGTGATGCATTTGGAGTGGTATATTCTCCCCTGGCATACGCATATCCCTCATCGACGAGATAAGTGTTATATCCGAGTGGCTTGAGATGCTCCGCCTCCCATTGCGCATTTGTCAGCGCAGCGCCCTCGTTGAGGCCATAAAAGTAGGGAGCCCAGGACCACCATCCCATGAGTGGGGGTGCTGAGACACGCGCATGATGGATGTCTCGAATCACGGACCCATAAGTATCCAACTGATGGTGGTAGTCAGTCGATAGGCTGAAGAACAACTGCTCCGAGGACAAGCTGGCTCCAGGTTCTATTGGAAGGCTGAGCTGAACTCGATCCTGTGCGGGTGCATCCTTAAGAGAAGCTTCGATGGCTAACTCGGTTGTTCCGGTTGAGTCGACTTCATAAGAGGCGGGTTGGAGAGAACCGTCATTAGATTTTGCGAGGTGAAGCCGCAAAATTGTGAGGAAACGCTCTGAAGTGAGGGCACCGATAAAGAGACTTTGGTGACTCTGCAGGTTGTAGATCAGTTGGCTCCCCACAGCGCGATGTACTTTGTGGGGAGAATCCGCGAGGTTACGGACACTGGGAACTATCGAATCGTCCCTAGAAGTACCATTTTCGCTATAGACATCAGATAGTACTCGATCTTCACGCGCCGGACCACCAAGATCGAGAACCGGATCTTCGGTAACATCAACCGAACGGATATCGGAGATACGAATGGGCTTTCCCGTGGTATTCTCCACAGTCACTTGAATATCTCCAAACGGTTTCCCGAGGTAAGTCCGTAGGTGATAGACGAGATCCGGTTCTCCACTCAGGCCCGAATAGGTGACCTGCCAGTCAGTAGCTATTCCGAGATATCCTTTAACCTGCGACTGCTTTATAGTGTGCTGGGGATAATCGGTCGCATGCAGCCAACGACCATCCACCTGGGCACCGACTCCCGCCCGCAAGGCAACTGTACTTGATCTGGGCATCAATATGCTGTACTTGCCATCTGTCGAGTTCACCTTGACCTGCAAAGGAGAAGCATCTTCGAGAGAGGACTTCTCTACTGCATTCGCGAACATGCAACCAGCCAAGAGCAGTAGAGCTACAAACGCCTTGGCCGCAGTCTCACTATTTCTTTCCTTCACAATTGCCTCCTCAATGATTTCCCGTTTGAAAATGAAGAACACCGTCGGAAGAGATTATGACCCCAGTAAACCCGCTAAATTGACATTTGCCTTGAATGCGGTGTAACCACTGTCGACCGGAAAGATTCCGCCGGTAACCTTCGACGCCTCGTCACACGCGAGGTAAAGAGCAAAGCTTGCAATATCCTCAGGTTGTGCAATCGGCAAGAGATGTAACATACGCATAGCGTCTGCTGCGCCTGCCTTTTCAAGCCATTCTCGCTGTGGTTCGGTTTCGACAAAGCTTGGGCAAACGGCGATCCCGAGCTAGTCCGGCCGCTAATGACCGCGTCATCGAGACCACTCCGCCCTTTGCTGCGGTGTATGCGTCGTAGCCAGCACATCCAACCAGTGCATCCACGGTAGCGCTCAGAACGATCGAGCCAGACTGCTGGCGTATCATCTCACGCCCAATGGCCTTACAGCATCGGTAGGTTCCATTCAAAACCACATCAACAATTTCTAACCACACGTCTTCCGGGAGTTCCGTGCAACGACGGTCCTGCTGATTTACCATGCGGGCGTTCACGACATTGTGAAAGAGCACATCAATGCGACCGCTATGCTTCATGACTGTCCTGACCATCTCTTCGACACTTGCCGTATCGTGCACGTCGAGCGGGACAAATATTGCCCTGAATCCTGCCGCATTGATAGCCTCGGATACCGAACGGCCGGCATCCTGATTGATGTCTGCGACAACAACTTCAGCTCCTTCGGAAGCGAAAAGACTCGCACCCGCCTTTCCGATGCCAGAGGCAGCCCCCGTAACAATCGCGACTTTTCCTGCTAATCTTGGACTCATAACCGAACAACCTCCCTGCGTGGGTTTGCAGCAGCCGCATTCATCGAAGCGGTGCTATAGGGCAGAAACTGTCCCTCGTCTTGATATCGCTTATGAAAATGCGCCACCTTATCCTCATCCACTTCTATCCCGATTCCAGGCTCGTCAATGACACCCCAATCAGGAGATGAAGCAATGGGCAGGGGAACAGAAAGCACATCGTCCTCCACAATCTGGGCCGTCTGTTGATTTCCATCCACGAGATTCGGGAGGGTGAGGCAGGCGTGGTGCATCGCAGCAGCGGCAACCCCAAGGTCGCCATGCGAGTGCCGACATACCTGTAGACCCTCATAGTTCGCGACAAAGCTCAATCGCTGAAACTGCAGAAGCGAACCAACCCAGTAGGGGCTAAAGGTGTATACATCGGCCGTGCGGGAAGAAATTCGCAGGTACGCATCTTCGGCCGACCACATCCCTTCGTTCGACGCGAGCGCAACCGGCACTCGGCGGCGGACTTCCTGCATACTGTCCACTGGATCGGCCTCTACCGGCTGCTCCAGAAAATCAATATCGAATTCGTGGAGACGTTCGATATTGCGAATTGCCTCGTTGACCCGCCAAGCCCCGTTTGCATCCAACCGGATTTTCGCTTCCGGACCAATCGCCTCCCTCAGAGCTCGGACCATCTCAAGCTCTTGGCGAATATCGATGCCAACCTTGAGATAGAAAACCGTGTATCCGGCGGCGATCCCTTTGAGCCCCTGTTCACGAATCGCTTCAGGCAAACCACGTTCGAGATAGCAGTAGTAATTTACGGACGAGCGGACTCGGCCTCCTAAGAGGCGATACAGCGGTTGTCCGCACTCCTTTCCGCACAAGTCCCATAAAGCCATATCAATGCCCGCGAACGCGTAACAGGCCGTTCCCTTGCGATACTGCCAAATCGCGGTCTTCCAGAGTTCGTGGAGGATCGCTTCGCTTTCCCAAGTGGATCGCCCGAGGACGAAGGGCTCCATCGCCCGCAATGCCTCTAAAACAGACTCCGCATTGGCTCCACTACAACTTTCCCCCCATCCAATACGCCCATCGGCATCAGTGGCTCGCACAAGAATATCTGTGACGCCAAGCCGGTTCACGAGCCTGCTCACCTCGGGACGGGCATAAGGAACACTGACCGGAATGAATTCCAACTTGACGATTTGTGACATGAAAGAAGGCTAGAGAAAGACCACCTGCATATCAATCTCAATCAATTTCAGAATTCATCATTTGGACGGAGTGATTTTGCCCGAAATGTGTATGCGGATGACCTGACCCCCTGAATCCGTCCATTTCGGAATACGATTTGGACGAAGGGAAGGGGAAGGAAGATGAGCAAAAGCGGAGGCGCAGATGATTGCTGCGCTAAAGCAGGTTGAGGCGGGCCGCACGGTCGAGGATGTGGCCCGGGGAACAGGGCGTCAGTAAGCACACCATCTATGCCTGGAAGGCCAAGTACGGCGGGATGGAAGTAAGCGAGGCCGAGGAGGTCAAGCACTTGCGCGACGAGAACGCG
>JAJPKO010000061.1 GCA_021323655.1 Acidobacteriaceae bacterium | reverse complement strand
GCTTCCGAAGCCGCTTAGACACACTCAACAGGTGTCCGCCTGTTTTGCAAGCGGACACCTGTTGACACACTCTACCTGGCGTCAAGAGGGACTGAGCGTACGCTTACGCAGTAACAATCGATGCTTCTGGAAGCAAACCAAAGGTCGTGCTATCGCAATATGCCCACATCTCGAATATAGGTAGGGACGACGCACTTCATTGGACTGAAATTGATGATGCTCTACCGTTACCATTTGCAGCCTGGTCTCGCCCTGGCTGGGAAAGCGGAGTGTGGGGAGGTGAACTCACGCCCCTCGTGCTGAGGAGCTCTGATGTGACGAATGAAATCAACAGGGAGCCTTTACGGATCGTTGGATTGAAACGTGGAATCTATGTACTGAAGATCGATGGAGAGATGATCGGCACATTCAATAACGATGAGTTGACGGATGGTGTGAACTTGGCTATTTTGGATACGCCGATGTCAAAGCAGGCTAAAGAAGTCTACGACCTCACTGTGGCACATTGCGATGTTCACTACTTTCGATGGCGTACAGTAGAGGTTCCGCTTGCCAAATATGGCTTGTCGGCATCGGGTCCGGCGATGAATGCTGCTGATTCCCTCGAAAAAGAGCTTATGCTGAAGCGCTCCAGCATCGCGCAGCCAAAGTCGCATAAATTTGTCCTGGTTCCGATATCTTAGCGTGGTCCCTGGTCTTCCGGTGATTTGCCAATAATGAAATCAGACATCAGAATATGGCAATTGGATTGAAGAACGAACCAGTCCCCCTGGGCAAACGAAGCGGCGCGGCAACGACAAGGAACTCCCATCTATGTTCCTCCTCGCAGACAACGGAAATATCTTCCAGATTAAGGCTATCTGCGCAAATCATTCCCATCGCTGCGATCTGCAGGGCATGAATCGGATAAGGGATACCCTCGACTCCGCTAGGAACAGTTTCGCCGTCACCATCGGGGAAAAAAGCTGCTACTTTTCTGTCGTGGAGGAGTGTAATCGCTGATGAGTGCAGACCCGCTTTACCTTCTCCATCGTAACCATTGTTCCAGGGACCAAGTTCGAGGCGGCGCCGGTGATGTCCCGTTCGGAAAATCAGGATGTCACCCTGGCGAAGTCTCACACCTTCGGCTTGTTCACATTGTTCCAATTCTGAGGGGGTGACGGCGTCGCCGGGCTCCAACCACTTGATGCCGCGGATGCGGGGGATGTCGAGCAGAACCCCCCGGCCGACGATACCATGAGCGTAAGTGGTAATGTCGTGGGAATTCGGCCCACGGGTCGTAATACCGGTGGCGGCCTTTCCGTTATAGAGTTGGCCCTTGTATGCCACATGGCAAAGAGCGTCAATGTGAGTCTGGCAGTCACCATGAATCTCACCGGCAAGATAGTCGAGAGCAAAACCAGGTTCGTCGGAAACGGAGCGGTCATCGAAAGATTGAGTCATGTAGTGCGCGACAGGGTGAGGGTTGTCTGGACCGGCAACGTTATTGATAGGAACAGCCATCGAAACAGTGCGCCCTGATCGAACCAGTGCTGCCGCATTGCGAACGCAATCAGCAGTGATGTAATTCAGCGTGCCGCGCTCGTCATCCTTGCCCCATATTCCCCAGTTGCAGACGCTTTGAAACAGGGCCTCAAATTGCTGCGATGAAAGTACATCCTCTCCAGTTGTCATGTTGATCCTCCAAACTCGTAGTGTCCAGACTCTCGAACTTTCCCGCGCTGGTGCATGAGTGTTCTGCGACCACCCGGTGCGTAAAGACTGATAGTGGCTAAAATCGGGTCGTCTTGCGTCTCGTTTCTCATGTTTGGACTTACGCTACACTGCAAAGAATCATCCCTGATCGGAAAGATTCGACGAAGGATCATGGATCATGAGACGCAGAGTGAGATCTGCGCGTGATAAGATTGCCTGTCCTTCTTTGGCTTTGGCAAGCTCATCGACCGGGCCCTAGTCGATGGTGCCGGTCGGTGTTTGCGTTGCGAGAAGCAAGATCGGTCATGCGCCCTGCCGCCGGCAATCGTGGCATGTGATACGGTTGGGGTTGTTGATCACCCAGCGGATTGTTGCGCATACGGCGGCGGTAAGTTGCAGGCGTCATGCCAACAATTCGGCGAAACACTGTGCCGAAGTAACTCTGATCGCAGAATCCCACCTGCTGGCTAATGGTAGACATAGAATCATCTGTCTTGATCAGGAGGCACTGTGCCTGCTCGATGCGGAAATGATTTAAGTAAGTAACAAATGAAAGCCCCGTTACGTGCTTGAAGAGGCTCATAAAGTGCGATTCGCTCATTCCGCAAATGCGGGCCGCCTGGCGTACTTGGATGGAGTCCGCGCAATTATCTCCCAAATAGCGAAACAGCGGCCGTAAGCGTTCAATGTTTTGCTGCTGTCGCTGGTAGGTTTCCACCGTACCTGCGTAGGGCGTGTATTGGTTCACGAGAAGCATGAGGAGCATCTTCAGATATGTCTTGACGGCGAGTCGCGCGCGCGCCGATGTGGCAGGCATCTCCGAACGGATGCGCAGCATGAGATCGAGCACCTGACGGGGCACTCCGGATTCCCCAGGTATCACATGGGGAAAATTCTCGTCCTGAAGGAGGAAGGGCATAAGATAGTGCACGCTGTCGCTAGCCCCGTCGCAGCGAATCAGGTCGGGCTCGAAGAACAGCGCCGCGATAGTCAGCGGAGACGACGATTGAGACTCGATGCGATGATACAGCGTGCTGCCGATGATAGCGAGGTCACCCTCATTAAACGGCAACAGACGATCCTGAATATGGCAATTGGCTGATCCAGAACAAAGAAAAAGTACTTCGAAGTATCCGTGACGGTTCATGCGTACACGGCGGCGATCATCGGCGGTGAGGAAGATCATGTCGAGGGGAAAGCTCTGATCGAAGGGCCAGATATGCGTGCCTTCAGCATTGATGTTTGGCTCAACTAGATCGAAGTGATCACAGCATGAGGCGTTTGGCAGCTTGATGCGCCGTGCAAGACCGGTGTGCCCCCGCCGTGTCACTACCACCTCGTGCGGATTGGGATCAGCGCTCGATGGGAATGATCTCTGTAACTTCGCCATGGCAAACTCCGTACATTCTCGAATGCAAATTGACAGTCGCGTCGCCGTAGTGCACCCAGACCTCAACCTTTTGGCCAGGTGTCAGGGGGGGATAGTTAGGGTCAGTCTTGATGATCGCGTGTTCGGCGTGGAGTGCGGTGAGGTGTGCTCCGGGCAGGTCTTTGAGCGCGGGCAGACCACGTTCTCCACTGATGGCTTTCACGCCACAATCGAGGACTGCATGCTCCCGGCCGCGCGTGCTGATTACAGTAGCGAGAACGGTGAGCGAGCGCCGGAAGGGCGCACCGCGGTTTGCGTAAATATCATCCATCAGCAGATACGATCCGGCCTGGATTTCGGTGATGCCGGAATATCCTCCCGATACCGCGTACGTTCCGGTGCCGCCGGTGGACCGGATAGGGGCAGGAATGCCAATGCCTTCGAGGAGCGTTGCGGATTCGACGATCGACTTGCTTCCATGCCGAACGGCCTCGTCGCGCTCTGGGCTCGGCGGCATCGCTTGCAGATGTCCATCATAGCCCATGATTCCGCGCACTGTGAGGCTTTGATCGAGCGCGTAGCGGGCGAGGTCGAGCACAGCCTGACCCGGCGCAACACCGCAACGGTTCAGACCAATATCGATATCGATAAGCACCTCAGCCGGCACTCTGCGATTCCGATGCGCCACGGCAAGATCTCGAATCGAATGACAGTTGTCGACACAAACCATTACCGATGCGCGGCGGGAGAGATCGGCAACGTGCTCCGCTTTCTCCTGACCTGCAATTTCATTGGCGATGAGGATGCTGGTGATGCCATGCTCAACCAGAATCTCTGCCTCGCGCGTCGTCGCACATGTCATGCCGATGGCACCTGCCCGGACTTGCTTCCTGGCCAGCAGCGGCGCTTTGTGATTTTTAAAATGCGGTCGCAACTTACACGGCCGATCTGCAAAGAAGTTCGCCATGCCGCGCAGGTTGGACTCCATGGCTTCGAGATCCACTATCAGTGCTGGTGTCTTGATCTGGTTGAATTTCATGGCATCAAGGCAAGATTTCTTCGTAAAGCTTAACTTCGAAATGATCAACCAAGCGAGGTCGCACCTGATCAAAAAAAATCGCGATGTACGGCGTCGCACAATGCTCATCGAAGGCTTGCTTGTCTTTCCATTTTTCAATGAAAGTGATGCTGTTGGGTTGGTCGGCGCGCTGGTTGAGCTCGTAGCGAATGCACCCAAGCTCAGCGTGCGTGGGTTTCATAAGGACGTGTAACGCGTCGATCAGTTCATCAGTCTTGCCCTCCTTGGCAAAGAATTCGGCGATGCAGACAACTTGGGTTGTGTTTTTATTGGGCATATTGGCTTCTCTCCTCTGTCGATTTGAGGGAGTGGTACAGATCGAGAGCTTTCTCGGGCGTCTCCTCACCATGCACGACGGCGCGTACGGCCTGGATCATGGCCATTGGCGCTTCGCACTGGAAGATGTTACGGCCCATGTCGACGCCTGCGGCACCGTCGTTTACGGCTCGGTAGGCCATCGCCAGGGCTTCCGGCTCGGGCAGTTTCTTGCCTCCGGCGATGACGAGCGGAACAGGGCAGCCTGCGGCGACGCGCGCAAAGCCGGGCTCACAATAGTAGGTCTTAACGAAGTGCGCGCCGAGTTCGGCGCACATGCGCGTTGCGAGGCCAAGGTACTTGGCATCGCGCACGAGTTCCTTGCCTACACCGGTAACGGCCATGGTTGGTATGCCATGGCGATTGCCGTTATCGACGATTTCGACGAGGTTGCCGATGGATTCATGCTCGTGCACGCCGCCAATGTACACCTGCACGGCCAATGCGGTGGCGTTGAGGCGTACTGCGTCTTCGATATCCACCGTGATGCGTTCGTTGGAGAGTTCCTTCAAGATGCTTTGGCCGCCACTTGAGCGCAGCACGACCGGCTTGTTCATCTCCGGCGGGATGGAGCTGCGCAACGCGCCGCGGGTGATCATCAGTGCATCGGCATATTGGATCAGCGGCGTAATGGTGATATCGATGCGTTCGAGCCCTGTGGTCGGACCTTGAAAGTAGCCGTGATCAACAGCCAGCATCACCGTTCGGCAATTGTCGGGCGAGAAGATGCGCGCCAAGCGATTCTTCATTCCCCAGTCAAGCGAATTGCTGCCCTTGAGCAGAAACTCGGGGCAGCTCTGAGGCACATCGGGATAGAAGTTTTTACCGTCCTGCATTTCTTGTGCGTCGGCCATATTAAACCTCCTTTTGTTTGGCAAATGCGGTGCTGAATCCCTGAAAGAGTAGCGCGATCGAAGTCGCGCCAGCATCCGCCGACCCGAGCGTCCTCTCGCCCAGAAACTTCGCGCGCCCATATCGGGCGATCATTTTCTTAGTGGCTTCCGCTCCGGAGCGCGCGGCATCGGCAGCTAGTTTCAGAGCGCGCGCAATGGACTCGCCGGAACCAGCCGCAGCCTCGATAGCCTGCACAGCTGGGACTAGGGCGTCCATCATAGTCTTGTCACCTGGCTTGGCCTTGGTCTGCTTCTCCACGGCCCGCAGACCGGAGGCAAAGCCAGCAGCCAGGCGCTTGCAGTCGCACTCCCGGCCCAGCTCTACATCCCCCATTCCGGCGATGAACGTGCCAAGAAGCGCGCTTGATGCACCACCACCCACACCGAGGACGCTCCAACCTGCGTCCCTGAGGCGGACGTCTAACGGTCTGTCACTTTTTGCATTCATTTCGTACTCAAGCATCTCCATCGCGCGCACGATCGTGGTTCCGTGATCGCCATCGCCGCCCACGCAATCCAGCTGCGACAGCAGCTCGCTCTCGTGCCGGATTTGCTCTGCGGCGTGGGTAAACATGCGGCGGAGATCGAAAATGCAGATGACGTCGCTCATGGCATCTTGAAAAACGGTGTGTCTGCCGGTGCGTCCCATAGTTCGATCAATTCTTTGTCCATGCGTGCGATCATCATCTGGAAACCAGCCTGCTCCTGAGTGGTGATGAACTCGCCGATGGCGCTGCGTACGAGCCGAATGCTCTTTGCTTCGAGCGCCTGTGCCACGCGGCGGAAAACAAGGTACAACTCCATCAGCGTGGTTGCCCCGGCGCCATTGAGTATCACGAGCACTTCTTCGTCCGCGCTCACCGCGAGGTCCGTCAGCAACTGGTCGAGCATGATCTCCGCGGTCTGATTGGCTGATTTCAACCGCATGCGCCCCGTGCCCGCTTCACCGTGCTGGCCCATGCCGATCTCCATCTCGTCCTCACCAAGCTCAAAAATGGGCTGGCCTGTAACAGGATTCGTGGCGGTGCGTACCGCTACCGCGAGGGTGCGCATATTGCCCGCCATGCGTTGTGCTACTTCGAAGCACCGTTCGAGGGAGGCGCCGGCTTCGGCTGCTGCGCCCGCGACCTTGTAGACCGCAACGCAACCGACCAGACCGCGTCGATCGCCTACGGAACTGGAAATGTCCTCCTCGGTAAGGACCATCTTTACATTCAGCCCTTCACGGTCCACAGCCTGCATGGCGATGTTGGCGGCCAGCACGTCACCGGCGTGATTGAGTACGATGAGCAGTGTACCCTCCCCGCCTGCGCACGCATCGCGTATAGCCTCTATGCACTTTACGGCTCCGGGCGCCGCAAAGATTTCACCGGCTATACTCGCATCGAGCATCCCGCGTCCCACGAATCCGCTCAGTCCCGGCTCGTGACCGCTGCCTCCGAGCGTTACCATCCGCACCATGCCTGCAGGTTTCGGTGTGGCACGTACAATCGCGCTGGTGCCGCTCAGCCTCACGTGGCGGGGGAAGGCTAGCGTAAAACCCTCAAGGAGCTCGGCAGTGAGCTGCCTGGGATCGTTGATGAATTTCTTCATGCGCATTGAACCTTGCTCCTCGTCACTCGCAGGTAGATAGATCACTCATGACTACTGGCTTACGAAATTGGCGTGTGTGAGCAGCCAGCACACCAAAGCCAACCAGCAGCCAGACGCTGCCGGCAACCTTTGCCGCCAGGTTGAGACCCATCCAGATGACTGCGCAAAAGAGAAAACCCAGGGCGGGCACAACTAGATCGAGAAGGAAATTGCGTGCTCGTGGATGGATGGGACGGAACCAGGATCTCCAGATCACAGCGGCGTTCACGCCCATGAACCCGAGAAAGGCCCCGAAATTAAGCAACTCGGCTGTGAGTTCGTAGCTCATTACCTGCGCCCCGACAAAAGCCAGGATTCCCAGCAGAAGAATGTTGATCCAGGGCGTGTTTCGCACGGGGTGCAGCCGGGCAAAGACGCGTCGGGGGATCACGCCTTCGCGACCCATACCGAAGAGGAGCCGCGCCGCGCCCACCTGCGATGTGAGCCCCGCACCGATGTTTGCGACGACGAGAAGAGTGGCCATAGCCTGAAACAGCCCTCGCCCGCCCACGCGGCCGGTCACATCGATAAATGCTGTCTCCACGTTGGCGTAGGTGGTGTAGCTTGGCCAGACGAGATGTGCCAGGTACACCAGCAGCCCGCCAAATATCCCGGTAAACATGCATACGACCACGGTAGCCAACAGCACGTTGCGGCGCGGGTTCTTGACATCTTCGGCCAGCGTGGTAACGGCGTCAAAACCGAGATACGTCAGCGCTGCGAACGATGTGGCCGAGGCTATATCGCGCATGCTGAAGGTGGCGCGGCTGTACAGCGGCTGGATAGAGAATAACCCGCCCATGCCATCGCGGGCCACGATGTACTTCGTTGCCAACGCAATGAACGAGACGAGCACGCCGAACATGAACAGGAGCATGACATCGTTGGCGCGCGCAGTATAGCGGATACCGCGCAGGTTCAGGATGGTGATGCCGCCCGCGAACAGTAACGCACCCGCCGGAAACGGCATCCACGGCAACGCACGCTCAAGGGAGAGCGTTCCATAAATCACACAGAACAAGGGGATAAAGATGTAATCGAGCAGCATCGCCCAGCCAGCGAAAAATCCCAGATAGGGATGAATACCGCGACTGACATATGCATACGCCGACCCCGCGGAAGGATACTCCGCGGCCATCCGCCCGTAGCTGATCGCTGTCGGTACCATGGCTGCCATTGCCGCCAGAATCGTCACTACTGCGTGCCCGTGCGATTTTGTTTCCGCCAATCCGAAGACAGTGGCGGGAGCGCTGGGCGTCACGGCGATGATCCCGTAGAAGATCAGGTCCCGCAGGGAGAGAACCCGACGCAGTTTCTGGACTTCACCGTTCCTGGGGGCAGGTTCGTGTTCCACCCCTCTCGCCGTTCCGGCGGGATTGTGCTGCGGCTGCTGGCTCTTCTCGTTTCCTTCTACCGGAGAATCCATGAAAAATCCCCTGAATTTCTCGCGACCCTATTACACCTCAGCAGTCTGTCCACCGTCGACGTATAAGACCGCGCCGGTAACGAAAGACGCATCTTCCGAGGCCAGGAAGAGCGCGGCGCCGGCAATTTCCTCTGGCTGACCAAGCCGTCCCATAGGCAAGGTTCTCGCGAATGCTTCAAGCTCTTTGAGCGTCAGCGCGTTACGCAGCATGGGAGTGTCTGTTGGACCCGGACAGATTGCGTTCACTCGGATGCCCTGTTTCGCATAATCGATCGCCATGGAGCGCGTCAGCAAGGTAACTCCGCCCTTTGTCGTGACGTATGCGGCAGCGTGAGCACAGGCATCGTGAGAGCCGGTGGTGGATGCTACGTTGATTATCACGCCATGCCCTTTCACAACCATGTGAGTGAGAGCCGCCTTCGAGCACAAAAAGGTTCCGGTTAGATTCACCGCCATCATGCGGTTCCACGCGTCTTCCGTAGTTTCAAGCACGGTTCCGTAGGCAAGGATCCCCGCGCCATTGAACAGAATGTGCAGGTCGCCCAATTCATCAATGGTGCGTTGTACTACCTGCCTGACCTGCTCAGGTTGGGATACATCAAGGCACGCAAACTGAGCTTTCCCGCCGAAAGCGTGAACAAGGTCAACAGTTTCCGAGCCTCCACATTCGTTGGCGTCGGCCGCCATCACGGTCGCACCTTCCTGGGCAAAGCGGATGGCCACCGCCCGCGCAATGCCGGAAGCGGCGCCCGTGATGAGAGCGACTTGGGAAGAGAGCCTCATTCAGTTTTTCTCATTCTCGCTTGAGAAGCAAAGGCTCAGGCGAGTTTCCTCATATTCCTATGGAGGCATATCCCTAGGCTATAAGAATTTGCGCAATAAATATTGTAAAACTCTTATTCCACATGGGGCACGCCGGATTGGAGAAATAGTGGGGTCTACGGCGGGTTGTTCCACCGCAGTCCAGAAAACGGCCTTAACCTGCATAGCTCAGTGTGCCTTTCACCGCGCAGAGATGCAGGTTACATCTTGCGAGATCAAAAGTACGGTAGCGATCCGCAGCGCACGAATTCTTAATGTGACAGTCGAGCGCCGGGAACACCATCCTGTCTGGATTTGTTTAATCGAGCGCGATCTTTACTGCTGCACCATAATCGTTCGCTTGTCTTGACTGCCGGGGCAGCACCAGCTTCAGCGCATTGGCTTCCTGCCTCCATTTGATCTTCCCTTCTGAACCGAGCACGGTCACAGTCTGGACCTTACCGGGATTGATCTTGCTCGACAAGCCCAGCGACACAATCCGCGCTTCATTCTCTGGCCAGCCAAGGAAGATCGCATAGATAACGTTGTTCTTCTTGTTGCGCGTAAAGCGGATATCCTGGCTTCCCAACGCGCTGATGCTGTTGCCCTGGAACGAGCCGCTCTTAATCGCGTTGGGGCCTTCGCCGTAGACGGTCCACGGTCGCGTTTCAAAAATGGCTTCACCGTTGATCTTCAACCAGGCGGCGATCTCATCCAGAACCGCGATCTCCTTGCTGTCGATAGTCCCATCCGGCTTGCCTGGAATGTTGAGAATGAACGTGCCGTTCTTGCTCACCGTATCGACGAGCCAATGAACGGCATCGCGCGGCGGCAAGTAACCTCCGAATGCGCCCGGGACTTCGAACAGGCGGCGGTTGTAGTGCCATTCGCCGATGCAGGTTTCGGATTGCCACGCGTACGGCATGATGCCGCTGGTCAGGCCGCGCTCGTAGTCGGCCACAACCGCCTTGGCCAGCTTGTCGGGCACGTTCTTGATGTTCAGCACGGCTTCCATCTTGCCGCGCGTTTTCAGATTGTGGTTGTAGAAGTAGGCGCCGATGTTCATGCCTCCCCAACCGAGCGGGAGCAGTGCGTTATCGAAATACAGCAGATCCGGATCGTGCTGATCGATCAGATCGCGCGTGCGGTCGTAGAAGTTCTTCACATAGGAGGCATCGGGCAGCGCGTCTTTGGGATGCTTGACGCCATAGAGCCGCTGCGGATCAAGGCCGTCCCACCACTGCCCCTTGCCTTCGACCTTTGTCATGCGGCCGTCATACGGCACGCCGGCAAGCGGGCCTTTCTTGTCGGCATTGTGAGAGGTCTGGAACCACCACCAGTTGCGCGCCTGGTGCACTGTCACGCCAAATCGCATTCCCTGGCGCCGCGCTGCCGCTGCCCACTCGCCTACCACGTCGCGATGCGGGCCGTGGTTTACTGCATTCCAAGGCTGGTGCATGGAACCCCACGCGTCGAACCCATCGTGATGATTCGCTAGCGCAATAAACAGGCGTGCTCCCGCGTTCTTGTAGCGCTCGATTAGCGAATCCGGCTCCCAGTTGAGCAGCGTCCACTGAGCACATAGATCCTTGTAGCCGAACTTGGAGGGATGACCGTAGTGCTCATTCTGATATTGGTAATTGGGCAAGCCCTCCTCGTACATGTTGCGCGCGTACCAATCGCCATCTTCCGGCACGCACTGCGGGCTCCAGTGTGCCCATATGCCAAACTTCGCGTCCCGGTACCATTCAGGAGCCTCGTAGTGAAGCAACGAATCCCAGTTCGCCTGGTAGGGGCCATCGCCGTTCAACCCGCCCACTGGCGCCTGCATCGGCACGCCATCCCACGAGCCGCCAGGCAACTCGCCCGGCGATCCCCACGCCGTCGGAGACCAGTCAGCGTTGTTGAGCCGTGTTTGAACAATCTTGCCGTTCTCCAACGCGTAGAAGACTCGCTCACTCTCCGGTGTCGCACAGAATTCTTCATACGTCTGATGCAGCTTATTGAAACCGGCGGGGGTGGCCGCAGCCGACTGACCTTTGACGGGAATAGCTCCAGCTGCCGCGGCAGCCGCCATCAGCTTGCAAAAATCTCTTCTCTGCATCGGGTATCGTCCTCTCTTCTCTTGAGCTTTTTGAACAGCTAAGGCGGCGTGTTGACTGACCCTACAGTGCCGCGACGGTTTCTTTCCCTTGAATTCTGCTTCTCAAGCGCTTCTCTGCTTCTTCGTTCCAGTACCCGCAATCCAATTCGAGGAAGACCGAGGTGTATGGGATGGCAAGCGTCGATTTGAGGATCAGCACGCGAAACAGCCGTCCCGCTTCATCGAGCTTCGCGATGATCCTCTCGTGCTCCATCTCGCACACATCCTTGCCCGCGAGCGCGTCCGCGATATATTTCCGCAGTGCGGTGACCCCCGGCGCATCCGCCTCAGTTACCAGCTTCAATTCGGAATCGAGATAAACAGTTGGGCGAATATGGTTGGAAGCACGGATGGCATCGAGGACCTTTCCGAGGACCTGAGTGTGCTCGCAGCCGGTGAATACCGTCTCAATAGCCGGATTCGATTGCGCAGGATACGCCGCATCGGCAACGACTATCCAGTTGCGATGGCCGAACAACGGCAGCAGATGCGCGAAGCGCGATTCCCATGATTCGACCTGGTGGTCTGCATCCATATTCATTCCGAATTACTCCGCGCCTGGGCATACTGCGACCTTGCCGCAGTGCCCTGAAGCCATCAGGCTGTAAGCCTCGCTTGCCTGCTCTAGAGGAAACCGGTGGGTGACGATGTCTTCCGGGTGCAGGTTCCAGCGGACCAGCCGCTCTACGAGTTCCTCCATCAGCCACGTCGATGTCACCCAGGAGCCGTAGATCGTCTTCTGGTCATGAATGATGTCGGGAGACGGATTGAACGCGACCGTGCCGCCCTCGCCCACCATCACCATCTTTCCCCATTTGCGAGTGGCACGAATCGCCACCGCACGCGCGTCTGCATTGCCGGAACAGTCGACGGCGCGTTCCACACCCTCGCCCCCGGTGAACTCGCGCACCTCATTCACATTTTCCGGTCCTGCGCTGAGGACGTAATCGCATAGCCCGAGGTTCAGAGCGATCTGCCTGCGCTCCGCCGAGATATCGACACCGATGATCTTTTCAGCGCCAAGTTTTCGGCACAGCGCTCCCGCGGCTAATCCCACTGGCCCAAGCCCTGTGATCAGTACTGCATGGCTGCCGTCGATTCCCACCTTCTGCAGCGCTTCATAGACCGTGCCGAATCCGCACGCCACCTGTGCTCCATCGAGATAGGTGAGTGAGTCGGGCAGATGGATGAGATCCTTTTCTTCGGCCAGCAGGTATTCGGCCATACCGCCATCGCGCTGCCATCCGTAGGCGCGGCGATACTCCGCGCTGGTGCACGAGATCATGTAGCCGCGCCGGCAATCGTTGCACACGCCACACCCGGAGATGTGATACACAATCACACGATCACCCACCTTGAAGCGGCGGCAGCCCGGGCCGGTCGCCACGATCTGCCCCGCGGGCTCGTGTCCGGCGATTACACCCTGGTAGCCCTCCGGTCCCTTGCCCAGGTGTTCACGATAGATCGCCCGAATATCCGAGCCGCAAATGGTGGAAGCCTTGACGGCAAGAAGCACCTCACCGTGACCCGGCTCCGGCACCGGAACTTTCTTCAACTCAACGGTGCTGTCCCCGGGGAGGAACGCCGCCTTCATCATCTTCATTGTTCAATCTCCAACGCCGAACCTATGCGGGCGTGATAACTCCGTTGACGTCCCAAAGATCTTCCCAGGACTGATTGTCCTTCCACAGGAATACCTGCCCCTTGATGAGCCGGCAATTGCGATCGATGCCTTCGATCGCCTTCATGTCATCCGCGCTCAACGGTTCACTCACGGCAGTCTGAAGATTGCTCAGCATATTTCTCGGGTTGGTTGAAAATGGAATGGGAATCTGCCCGCGCTGGATCGCCCACTTGATACACACAACGGCCGGGTGTTCTCCCCGCCGCTTCGCGATCTCGCGAATCACAGGATCTTCGGTCGGCGATGTATCCTCGGGCGTGCGATCGCGCTCGGGACGAGCCGGCGAGCCAAGCGGCGAGTAACCAATCGGCTGAATGCCGCGCTCCAACAGGTAACGGAAAAACTCCGGCTGCTGAAAATGCGGATGGAGTTCCATCTCGTTCACCACCGGCTTGATGCGAGCATCGCGCAGCAGCAGTTGCATCTTGGGGATCGTCATGTTTGACGTGCCGATGTTCCTTACCAGCCCGCGATCGACCAGCTCCTCCATCTTGCGCCATGTACGCATGTAGTTCTCATGGATGTACGGAACCGCGTGCAGATTGCGTGCGCTCACGTCACAGCCCGGCGGGTGATGATTGGGAAATGGCCAGTGGACCAGATAGAGATCAAGGTAGTCGACCTGGAGGCCTGACAGAGACTTCTCGCACGCGGGAATTACGTCATTCTCACCGTGCTTGTCGTTCCAGAGCTTGGAAGTGATCCAGACTTGATCGCGGCGCAGCCCATTCTGGAACATTCGTCCGAACACTTCACCGATTCGCGCTTCGTTCCCGTATACCGATGCGCAATCGAAGTGTCGGTAGCCGATTGCGACCGCGTATCTCACAGCTCCTGCAACAGCATCATGCGAGACATGATCCGACCCGAAGGTTCCTAAACCAATCCCGGGAATCTTGGCACCTGAGTGTAGTGTCCGATACGGGATCAGGGAAGGGTCGACGACGGCATCTCGCGCATCGGCATTTTCGATTGCGGCTTGCATAATGATGTCTTTCATGTTTTTCTTTTTCACTTTTCAAGCGAACTTGAGACGTCTGTAAATGCACTGGATGTAATCCTCATCCAGTGCCGCCTGTGCCTGTGCCCATTGAGCAAACACTCCGTTAGAACGCACGAAGTAACAACGCCCAATCATTCCGATCCGGAGCCTCTGGCGATGTCCATATTGGCCCGAGAACGGTAGGAAGATCGATCGTTTCTCCTGTCATCGCACTGAACCAGGATGCGCGATAGTGACCGGGCTGAAGTTGAACTGTTACGGAACCGCCGTGAGGAAGATAGACAGCGTATGTCCGGCCTGGGTCTGCCAGGCAATAGTCCCCTCTACTCACGAGTTCGTCGTGAGGGTCCGTCTTCCACCAGTCAAAGCTGGTAAAGAAATCGACCATGTGTCCATAACCGAGAAACATCGTCATGGTGTCGTCGCCGCGCCCGTTAAACCATCCACCGCCCATATCCGGCCAGATGTTCGTTCCGCGCCGAGCAGACTCTCCAGCGGTCTGATAGCCACCGGCCATGACGATATCCCAGGCTGTGCGACGTAAAATATCCGCGGAATCGGAGCCCGGAATCGCCCAAAGCGGGTAGTGGTCCTCATAGCCATATTCCTCGTTTGTTTGTGGAATAATACGCCCGGTCTTCTTCTGAAGTTTGCGCGAGTCCAGCATAAGGGCGTGCTGGTTGCGGGACCAATCTTGGTATGAAGTGAAGCCGAACCATGATGATGCTCTATCCTGATGAACGATGTGTACGGGATGGCTTGTCGCCAAATGTTTGTAAGGATCCCAACTCTCTAGCAACATTCCGGTCTCATGGGTCCACTTATCGTCACGATAGCGATCAAGATCGTCCCCCAGATCCCAGGTGATATTAGAAAAGGCCCCGAATCTGGCCAAGGCATAACGGATGTATCGATGCTCGTCTTCACTGCCGGCCCCAGGATGTACGTAGCTGTCTCCCATGTCAAAAATGACGGAAATGACCATATCCCGTTGACGCGCGAACTTCAACATCCTCTCAAACTTTTGCCAGTACGGGACGTTGAAGCGGGAGTAATCCCATCCGGGATGATAGTAATCGTCGGGATTCTTTCCCGGCCACGGTGCCAGATTAACGTTCCAATTAGGTCCTACCATTACAGGCTCGCCAAAGAAAGTGTTCTCGCGGCCGTAGAGTGACACCCGTATACGATTGATTTTCAGCCGATGAAGCCGATCAATGCTGAAATCAATCGTGCGGTCGTCTTTCCATCCCATGAGAAAGAACGCAGTTGTGCCATTGAAGAAGTAGTGTTCTCCAGTCCCTTTCCAGACAAAATGCCATGGATAGTTCGGATCGATACCGATCATGCCACGACGGTGTGCTTCTACGGACTGGAAAGTTCCCTGCGAGGTCCTTTCGAAGCTGCCCTGTTTGTATGTGACAGTGTACTTGTACTCAGTCGCCTCGGGCGCCATGAAGCGGATCCGAAACACGCTGCCATCAGCAGAATCACAAAACCCTTCAACCTGGCGGCGGTGAGTACCATCGATGGTCTCGAAGACTCCGGTCAGGGAAGCATCCTCAAAGGGATTTGCGGCATCGGGCCTCCGGATGGATGCAATGATTTCCACATAGTCATAACGGTCCACCTGAGAAGGAGCCGAAGAGAACGAGACATCGGCTGGACTAGCACTGGAAATCAGCGGTGAAACCGCCACCAAAGCGATCAGAGCAGACAGAGCAGACTTCAAGATGCGCAACATCGAGACTCTCCTTGGATCCTCTAGATGGCAGTTAAGCCGCCATCACACATGTAGAGGCCTCCAGTGCAATAGGACGATTCGTCCGAAGCCAGAAATAGCGCAAGGCCCTCAACGTCCTTGGGAGTGCCGAGCCTGCCGACAGGGACTGCCTCACGATACCTTTCCCGTACCGCAGGATCGGCGAGGATATAGCTGTTCATCGGAGTATCCATGGTTCCAGGAATGATGGAGTTGACACGAACGTTGTCGCGAGCGTGCGCAACCGCCATGGTGCGAGTAAGTCCCATAATGGCCGCCTTGCTCGTGCTGTAGGCAGTCAACTCCGGTGCGCAACCGACCAGGCCGGTAGGGGATCCCAGAAAGATAATTGACCCGCCCCCATTTCGGAGCATGGCTGCCATGGCCCGCCTGGCGCAGAAAAACGATCCCCGCAGGTTGACGCCCATCACGTAATCCCAAGTCTCGGTACTGATTTCATCGATAGAGCGATCGCGGCCAGGGAGCAGAACACCGGCATTGTTGTAAAGCACGTCGACTCGGCCATAGCGTGCGAGTGCGGTATCGAACAACGCATTCACCTCGCATTCTTGCGATACGTCCGCCTTGACAAAAACTGCATCCAGCCCTTTTGCCCGGAGTTGATCACAGAGCGCGTTGCCATCCTGCACATTAATGTCAGCGGCTACGACGGCGGCGCCTTCGTGTGCAAACCGCGACGCGACTGCTCGACCGAGACCGGCTGCTGCTCCAGTCACGACTGCCACTTTTCCTGAGAGTCTCATGAGTTTCGTCCCGTTGGTTTCCATTTCGCATTCGTCAAGCTTCGAGTTGATGCAAACTGCGATGAGCTTCTCTCCGATATTAGCGTCAACAATCGCTGGCGTCTCTGAGAATTGGATCACGTTTTTCTTAGAAAGCCACACTGCCCTGTAGTATTCGTTTTGCGTGAAGATACTTCCACAGTATCGGAGCGTGCCTGGAGTTGGAAGGCCGTCGCCACTTTCCAAGAGCCGTTTGAATGGCCTTGACTGCACCTTCTTATGGAGGCCCGCCCCCTTGAATTCACTCGATACGTCGGAAACATCTGTGTGGAATTTCCCAGCCCTGCCGTCTCAAGCTCTTATCGAGCTTTCCGGCGTATAGCTGCTTAGGATCTTGTGAAGGGATTCGTCGCAGCGCTGCTGCGTCCCCCTCGTATAGCAGAACGGCGACTGGAATCCACACCGTCACCACAGGCGTACCCCGTGCGCAGCCAGACCTGGATCATACTGGCGCTGTGTGAGCGGCCGCCTGAAATACTGCACACGCACATCATTCGTTCAACGGCCGTAACTCCAGAAGCTGAAGGGTTTCGTTCTCTGGGAACACGACCGGTATTCCACGTACCCAGTCGGCTCGTGTGAACTCGCCCAGGTCGCTGTTGCTGAGGATCGACCGCAACTTGTAGCGGCCCGAAGGCAGCAGAGGCAGTTCAAGCGTGGCCTCGGCGGCGCCTGACTCATTTCGAAACAGTGCGATCACGCCGTGCCCACCGCGCGATAGCCGCGCATATCCATCCCATGCAGAGGGCGATGTCTGCCGCCAACTACCCAGCGGAAGGAAGCTCTCGCTGATCTTCGCTGTCTTCCGCAGCTGCTTAAACCACGCGACTTGCGCACGGAACCACTGGCGGTCCGCCATGCTCAGCCGTCGTAAATCGCCCAGCAGCACCGGTGCCGACCCAATCGCCGTGGCAAAGCGTTCCGCGATCGGCTGCCTGTCCGCGTGGAGATTGCCTATGAGCATACTCTCGACTGGCATGGAGATCGCGCGCTGATAGAGTAGCTGCCGCGCCTGAATCGGCCCTGCCGCCTCCGGCCCTCTGTCATCTACGTTGCTCATCCAGTCCAAATCGCCCGTCGCCAGGAGCCCCGCATCAATGATGTGTTTTTGGCCCCAAAGCTCGAAGGTCAAATCCGATAGGACTTCGGGAAATTCCTCGTAGACCCTCCGCGTCACGTACGCAATCCCTTCATAGATCCGGTTCAGCGACTCCGCCCAACTCTCGTGATAATGTCCCTTCGCCCAGCACCCCGGCGCTTCGCCATAGGCATTGAAGATCGAGGTAAGATCAAGCTTCACATAGGCCAGGTGAAACCGCCGGATCGCATCAACCACTCGCGCCGCAGCAGCTTCGCGATACGCCGAGGCCATACACATCACGGCCTTCGGCCCAGCGGCCGTCGACGTGACCTTTGGCCTGCCGTACTGGTCGCATGCCGCCCACTCCGGATGCTCGCGGTAGACCACGGTCGAGGTGCCAATCGCTGCCAGCGGAACCCACAGGCCCAGCCTCATGCCTTGTCCAGCCAGAGCCGAAAGAATCGGTTCAAGGCCGCCAGGGAATGCTGTCAGATTGACCGTGTTTTCCCCGTATTCCTGCTGCCAGCCGTCGTCGATGGTAAAAATATCCATGCCCATCGCGCTTGCGGCCTCGATCAGCTCTATCGTTGTAGCGTGATTGATACTGCGCTCGAACGGCTCCCAGGTGTTGTAGATCCATGGCGGTCCCGTTACGTCGATACGGCGCTCCAGTACCTGCGCCGCATAGGACGGCAGGCACCAGTGTGGATCGTTGAAGCCATCGCCGTTGCGGTAGAGAATGAGCGACGCATTTGCCGTCGTGAACGACTCGCCCGGTGCCAGACGCCGTTCGAACGGCATCAGATCCGTGTCATACATTACGCCGATGCGCATGTGTTTGGGATCGTCCCAGCCGCCGATCTCCATGCGCTTCATGTAGCCGGGCACTTCGTTCATCACCGCAATGCCGTCGCCGGTCTTTCCATTCGCCAACAGCAGGCAGGCATCTTCTGACCGGCCAGTATAGAAAATCTCCCGCGGCACCGACCCATACTGAGTCAGCAGTGTCATCTTATCGGCTGCACCCAGTGCAACCCCGATCGCCTCGATGTTCATGTGCGAGAGATGCAGCATGCTGCTGCCCGTGTTCCGCAGCACCAAGTGCTTCCGCAGTGCGGGGTGCCCTTGATACACGCTGTACACGACCGTGACTTCCAGAGGCAGGGTTCGATGGCGCAACCGCATCGTCAGCGATCTGTCCCTGGCATCGCGAGACTCTTTTGCGTCGATCAGATCGAAATCTTGGCCGGCGCCCGCGCACTCCCGTCCCTCACACACGAACGAGAACTCCTGCGCCATACTTCTGTGTAGATTTCCACGGGTAATCAGATCTTTGTTCGTCGCTACGCTGGCGAGTTGCTTCGTAAGCAGTCCACTCTTTGCTTGGAATGAGACCACTCTCTTCACCAACTCATTGCCGATCGTCCATCGTTGCCCGCCGACGCCGCCTGCAACAGTCCGCAGCTTCCAAAGAGGCGTGCCCAGGGCACCGGACACGTGCGCGGAACTCGCTGCCATCAACAGTGCGCCATCCCGGAGCACGCGTCGTCTGCTCAGCCATTTATTCTTCTCTTTTTTCACCATCGCGCCTTCGGAGCCCGAAGCACCATACCTCATGCCCCGTTTCTCAACGCAAGCCTAACAACTCCCACTGTGGAGCAGACAAGTCCATCTCGTAGATTGCAGTATTACAAAAAAAAAAGAGAGGATTCTACTAGACCATCGAGTCTCGCTAGGGCTATTCGTCACTGAGCGAGCATGAGCAACGACCGGACCATTCCGCGCCAAGACGCTCCCAGTGTACCACTGGACAATGGCTGGCTCCGATCTGTTCTGCAATTTCCGGTTACGCACCAAACCAATATGTATTTGAGGAGGAATCAGATGATAACGCAAGCGCATATGCACGACCACTCGTTGCAATGCCAGCACGCCTCGAAAGCACGAGACCAATCATTGAAGCGCATCTTCCTTGAAGGAGACATGACGAGACTTTATGCGGTATGTGTCATGTGTTTGGCGGTCTGTCTAACGCTTAGCCCGTTATCCGCACAGGTAAAGTCAAGTGCGATCACCGGTACAGTGTCTGACCCGACCGGTGCTGTCGTCCCTAACGCAACCGTGACGGTTCTCAACGAAGGAACCGCCGTGAGCACGGAGACCAAAACAACAGAGAAGGGCGACTATACTGTGCCCTATCTCCCGGTCGGCCACTACACGCTTCTCGTCAATGCGGCTGGGTTCAAAACCTACCGAAAAATTGGCATCGTTCTGGTAAGCGCAACTACCGTGCGCGAAGACGTTTCTCTAATGCTCGGCGAGACGAATGCCACCGTTACGGTGAAGGCTGGTTCCTTAGCTCTCCAAACCGACAGCCCAACCGTACAGTCTTCGGTGGGCGAGCAACTCATTCAGAACCTTCCCAACATCAATAACAACCCGCTTTACTGGTCTACGCTACAAGCCGGCGTGGTGCCCGATTCGAATATGCTGAACAGTCAAGCGCTGGGCGTCGGATTCACGGACCGGCAATCCATGTCCGAGTTCCGTATTAATGGTACTGAATTAGGCAGCAACGATATTCAACTGGACGGACTTTCGATCCTGGGTGCCGGTTGGCACGAAACTGCTGTTCTTCCCAATCCCGATTCCCTCCAGGAAGTGAGCGTCACTTCCAACACATTTCCCGCAGATACCGGTTTAGCCTCGGGTGTGGTTTCGATGACCACGAAGAGCGGCACCAATGAGTTCCACGGCGATCTCAATTACATGCTCCGCAATGAGGCCCTTAATGCCAACGGGTTTTACAATAACTATTATCAAATCCCACGCCCTAAATACCGGCTGCTACAAGGCGGCGGCAGTATAGGCGGCCCGGTAATCATCCCTAGGCTGTTCAACGGGAAAGATAAGCTGTTCTTCTTCGTATCGTACCTGCGCCTTACCCATTCATCTCCTGACACCTTCCTTGGTAAGGTGCCAACCGATCTGGAGCGACGGGGCAACTTTAGCCAGACGATGGTTCCGAATGTAAACGGCGTTCCTGAGAACGTTCACATTTACGATCCCTTCACTGCGGCACCGTACCAAGGTAGTACGACCACCTTCGTCCGCCAGATGTATCCCAATGCGATTGTAACCAACCCCAATCCGTATGGCCTGAAGCTTCTGCAATCGTACCCCGAGCCGAACCATACGCCCAGTGACGCTTTCAACGACAACAACTATTTCTTTTCGGGTACCATACCCGAAGTTCGCGATAGTTTGAATACCAGGGTCGACTATAGAATAGGAAAGCACTCTTTCTATTTCACAGGCGGGATTGCGAAAGGCTCTGTTACGCCGCCGAATGCGTGGGGTTCCGGAAACCCGTTTCAGAACATGCCGTGGCCTGGTGTAACTACGGACCAAAACCCTTATGGTGCGATAGGCGATACCATAACTCTGAATCCAACGACGTTGGTCGATATAAGATATGGCGTAACTCACATTGATACCCAGTCCCGGATTCCTCCAGCGACGGGAATTGATGGTTCGACGTATGGTGTGCCGTCCTCTGTAGGAGCTCTGAATACGCTGAGCGGAGACACGCCCTCAGTTGGAAACTTCAACACAAACGATGGCGCAAATCAGGGCAACTACACAAGCCTGGGTGCTCCCACATGGGATAACAAGCATGAAGCCCAGCTCAATCACGACGTGGTCGGGAGCATCACTAAGGTGCTCGGTAACTGGACTTTGAAGGGAGGAGCCGAGTACCGTGTCTATCTCGGAAATTGGATGGATCTCGTATGGCCAACCCCCGCAATAGGTGTTCAGTTAGGCGCATTTAACATGCCCTCCGGCTCCGGGAAGTTTTCAACTGTCAACGGGAACAATGATACGGCGCTCATTACCGATCCCGCAGACCTCGGCTACAGCCTGACCTCCGCTGTAACTGGTGTCTCCGGTTGGGGCATGATCGGTGGGAGCGGGGTACCAGTAGCAACCGCCGCCAAGTATGTGGCTTTCTACACGCAAAACAGTTGGAAGGCGACGAGAAGGTTAACTCTCAGCTTGGGGTTAAGATACGAGCTGCAGCCGGGTCCGACCGAGCGCTACAATCGCATGGCCTCCATAAACTTAAATATGGCGAACCCGTATAGCTCGGGCTCTTCAATCGCAGGCAACCCCCTGGGCGGTCTCGGGGTTATGACCTTTCCGGGGGTGGCCGGCTACAGTAGGAACCTGTATAAGACAGAGTACGGGAATGTGTCCCCCCGACTAGGAGTAGCCTTTCAGTTGAACAAATCTACTGTGATACGTGGCGGGTTTGGAAGGAATTATATGCCGAGTAATACCGGGTTCAACGCCAACGGAACCATCTACGGGACTGAACCCTTTTCGCCTTCTGCTTACCCTATCCCGTTTGGACTTTCACCCAATGGCAGTCCGGTCGGCACCTTTGATCAACCAGGAAACACGAACATTATTCCCGCAGTTGGCGCGAACCAGTCGGCGACTCTTTATGGCACTATCGGTGGCGGTGTTGACCTATTCAACAGGTACTTGTATAAGACGGGCGTTACAGATCAGTGGAATGTTATTGTTGAACGCGCCTTTGGCCCTGAATGGTTGGTCTCAATTGGTTATGTTGGTTCACGGAGCACAAATCTCCCGTGGCGCGGTTTCAACATTAACGGGCCATGGAACGTCCCCTCAGGGACATTGCAATCCTGGCGCAGCACTTGGTTGGCCTCCAACGGCACGAACGATCCATCTCAAGTGCAGGTTCCGAATCCACTACCGGCCTTGATCGGTAAGGCAACCGGGGACATTGGCAATGTGACCATCTCTGCGATGGAAGCGCAAGAGAATTATCTACCGTTCCTGGGGCAGACCGATTTTCGAAGCGCGGGTAGCTCAAACTATAACTCGATGGAGATCCGAGTTCAACATGCCTATAACCATGGCGTCCTCCTGATGGCCAACTATACCTGGTCAAAGGCAATGGGTCTTACCGGTGGCACTTGGAGCCAAAGCATGATGGAATCCCAGGCAGGAGGAAGCGTACCACCCTATGGCGGTGTTGACTACCTCAACCAACACAATAACTATAGTCTGTTGGGATTTGATACTCCAAACCGTTTTGTCGCCGCTGTCTCCTATCTTCTGCCGATTGGTGAAGGTATGGCCCTCGATCCAGGGAACAAGATCGCGAACGCGATCATCGGCCAGTGGCAAGTCTCTTCTGCAGTCACGCTGCAAAGCGGGAACCCTTGGGGGCCCAGTTGTGGCACATTGAATGGGCGCTGCAATGTCGTGGCGGGTGAGCCTGTTCAGGTGCCCAAACACTTGCAGCACTGGTACGACGGTAGTACTAGCGTCACTCTACCTGATGGCCGCACCATTACTCCACCTGAGGGCACGTTCTTGAAATGGAATCCGGACCGGTGGACTCAACCGGTTGTGCAGTTCCCGAACGGCACCTACGGACCCGATTACCTCTACACGACGAACGGTAGTTCTGCTATGACGCAGGGCGATTTGCGTATTCCGGCGTTTGAAAACGTCAATCTCTCAGTCGTTCGTAAGTTCAACTTCGGGGAACGCGTCAACCTCGAGCTTCATGCTGATGCTACCAATGCCTTTAACCACACCAATTTCCTTGCCAGCGAGATCAATAACGGTGTGAGTCCCGTTGTGTCATTGGCCGGAACTACCCCTGGTACCGCGATAGGTCAAAACGCTAATACGGGCTTCGGCACTCTCTCAACATCCGGCTGGGCAGGAAGCTTCCTGGAGCCGCGTCAGCTCACCTTGTCGCTGCAATTGAATTTCTAACGAGGTGGCTACTAATCCACTCAAACATCCGCGCTGCCTCCCGTTCGCTCCCTGCGACCGAGGGGCAGCGTTCAGTGTGACAGATGCTTTGAGTGGAGTTGGAATGCGAAGGTGCCCAGGGCACGAATAACACTCTATATCTTATCAAGGTAGTTTCAGGCAGTTGATTTTGTGGTCAGGCCTGAGAACCTCCGTTCTTATCGGTTTTGGTCAACAGGGTGACGAATTCTCGTACGATGGGAAATCGATCCGCGGCAAACCTTTTCATCCAAAGCTGATTCTTGGAGGCCCAGAGTACATCTGCCGATAGGAAGAAGATTAACGAGTAGGATGGAGGGGAGATGAATCGCAGAGAGTTCTTGGTTGGTAGTGCGGCTTCCGTTTCTGCGGGTGTAGCAGAACGCAAAGGATTCGCAAAGGGCGTAGCAGTTGCTTCACTTCCGCCGTTCCCGCGAGATTTTCTCTTCGGGGCGGCAACCTCCTGCGTGCAGATCGAGGGTGCAGCCTGGGAAGATGGCAAGGGCGAGTCGATCTGGGATTGTTTTGCTGAGAAGCCGGGAGCGATCATCGACGGGTCGAATCCATCCCTTGCATGCGATTCCTATCATCAATGGTCACTCGATCTCGCTCTCGTAAAGGAGATGGGACTGCAGTCGTATCGCTTCTCCATCGCTTGGCCACGCATCCTGCCCATAGGCAGAGGCCAGGTAAACGAACGGGGAGTGGATCATTACAACAAAATCATCGATGCGCTTCTCAGTGCTGGAATCCAGCCGTTAGTTACAGCATATCACTGGGATCTCCCGCAGGTTCTCCAGGATAAGGGTGGTTGGCCCAATCGCGATACTGCCGAGCGGTTTGCTGACTACGTGCAGATTCTGGCTAAGAGATTTGGCGACCGAGTTGTGCGCTGGTGTCTGCTGAATGAGCCGTCGGCGTTTACGATATTTGCTTATGGATTTGGAGGCCATGCCCCAGGTATACGCGACCGCGGGCAGATGCTGCGCGCCATCCACACTTCAAATCTGGCGCAGGGTGCCGCCTTTCGCGCGATGAAGGCGATTCGGCCGCATTCCAAAGTGGGCATCGCGCATGCCATGCAGCTTTACGATCCGGCTACATCTTCCGAAACCGATCGCCAGGCGTGCGAACGATTTCACGCCTTCAACAATCTTTGGTTCCTCGATCCAGCTTTTACCGGCGAGTATCCTGATGCCTTTGTAAATGGTGTCCCGTACGAGGAGATGGGGTGGAAGCCAGGTGACGAGCAACGCGTCCGTGCCACACTCGACTTTTCCGGCATGAACTTCTACGGAGACGTCCAATTAGTGGCGGCAGGGGCTGGGAAGTTCATGAATGAGGCGGAGTTGCTGAATGGAATCGACGCACATGTAACGCGTCGGCAGCGCAACACCGCCGCAGCCATGGAGCGCGTGAGCCTTTGGATGGCAACTCGCTATTCCAGACCAGTTGAAATCACTGAGACCGGTTTTGGAGGGCATGATGTGCTCACGCCCAAAGGTAAAGTGCATGACCAGACACGAATCATATGGCTCAGCGACGCTTTTTCTGGAATCCGCCGTGCTCAACTGAAGGGCGCCAAAATCGTCAGTGCCCATGTGTGGAGCTTGATTGACGATTGGGAGTGGCAGGGCGGTTTCAGAATACATATGGGATTAGCTTGGGTTGACTTTATGAACCCGATCCAGCGAATACCTAAGGATTCTGCGCGGTGGTACGGTAACCTAGTTCGGAGTCGAAGCTTGACGCCCACTCATCGTTAGATCGCGTTTCAACACTGCCTGATCGAGACCAACGCTGATGGTACAACACCGCGAGTCTTGATTGCTGGGCGCTGAGAAACCGATGGAACCGGCCAAACTCTAGTCATGCAATTGTACTGTCGAGAGGCGAACTGCGGACCGGGGGTGCAAAGTGGAGGGAACGAATGCTCAAAGGACGAGTTGCAGTTATCACCGGTTCCACGAGCGGAATAGGTGAGGGCATTGCCAGAATATTGGCAAAACACGGTTGCTCGTTAATGCTAAACGGCTTCGGTGAGACAGAAGCAATCGAGAACCAGAGATCGGAATTGGCTCGGATATCCGACGCAGAGGTTCTGTATAACGGTGCTGATCTGTCGCATGCGAGCCAATGCATCGATCTCATTCGTGATGCTGAGGGGCGTTTGGGACGCGTCGACATTCTTATCAACAATGCGGGTCTACAGTACATTGCCCCGATCGAGGATTTTCCTCCCGATCGCTGGGATTACATTATGGCTGTCAACCTCTCAGCTTCGTTTCACACGATTAGGAAGACCTTGCCATTGATGCGGCGATCTGGATGGGGACGAGTAATCAACATTGCTTCCACGCATGGATTGGTCGCTTCTGCAGGGAAAGCAGCCTACGTGGCTGCAAAGCATGGTCTTATTGGATTGACCAAAGTAGTAGCGCTTGAGACGGCTGGTTCAGGTGTTACTTGCAATGCGATCTGCCCAGGTTGGGTCTTGACACCTCTGGTGCAGGACCAAATTGATACGAAGGCTGCATCGGAAGAGATCTCGAATGAAGAGGCCACCCGCAAACTTTTGTCTGAAAAACAGCCGTCCGGCGCGTTCACGACTGTCGAACAAATTGGCTCTCTGGCTCTTTATCTCTGCACTGAGAATGCAAGCAACATCACCGGCGCCGCGATTCCCATGGATGGTGGATGGTTAGCTCAGTAGGTGGTCGATGTGGTTGGTTGGCTCCGAATGTATTGTTGAGTAGTTTACCAGTATATGCAGCCAGTGCCGTGATGGTCGTGGGTTTGGTTTATGACGATGGAATCACGATGGTGCTTCTCGCGTGAACCACGCTTGTATTTGCCGGCGGTGACGATTTCGTGGATCATCTGGATGGCTCGTTAGTCTTACTCTTTATTACCCCAGATCGGGCAACGGAAAGCAGCTGCGGTTCTCGTGGAAAGATTAATTAGGCGCTGTGAATTCCACGAGACAGGGAACGGATTTCGGATGAAGCGACAAGCATTGAAGTGGGGATGACACAGCTTGAAAGTTATGGAAGCGAAAGATGCAAAGCAAGTTCAGCCATAGGTGCGGGAAACGCCTTGTGCCCAGCCCTGCTTGTTGTGACGGGGGCCAGAGATGTCGGACGACGTATCCATCCACGACCTGAAGAGCGTGATCGCCGTGGGGCAGGAAGGCAGCGTGTCGCGCGCCGCGATGCGCCTGCATACGTCGCAACCCGCATTGGGCCGCAAAATCCATCATGTCGAAGCCGCCGTAGGAGTGAGGCTGTTTTACATCTGGCACGGAGGAGCGCGCTTGACCGAAGCCGGTGAGGCATTTGTGGAGGAGATCCTTCACTCTGTCGATCACTATGAGCGGGCGGCGCAGCGGGCGCGGAACGTTGCGCAGCGGCAGGCCGGTTTTCTCGAAGCCGCGTACTCGTCGTTTCTCTGCCCGGAATTGCTGACGATCGTCTCCGGTCTACGCTTCGAGCGGCCCGGGGATCCGGTGCTGCGGATGACGAGCCTGCATACAACGGAAATCATTCGAGGGGTACTGGAGGGCCGGTACCAGGCCGGCATTGGCTACCTTCCTGTCAAATATCCCGAACTCGAAGCCCGGGAACTGCTCGACGAGGACCTGATGCTCTGTGTCCCGGCAAGACATCGACTGTTTCGATCAGCTTCCATTTTGCCGCGGGATCTCAACAGGGAGCCGCTGATCGGATTCTCGGAACATGCGCTGCCGGAAGTTCATAAAGAGATTACCGCGTATTTCGACGTACTCGGCATCGAACTGAACGTTATCGCGCAGCCGTTCACGTTTCATGAGGCGATCCACATGACGCTCGGGGGGAAAGGGATTGCGATGGTGAGCGGCGGCTGGTCGCATCTGTCGAAGGACGGGATTGTGTTCCGGCCGCTGGCGGACAGGCTTCTGACCATGAAGAGCGGCATCTTCGTGCGCCGGGATAACCGCACCGATGCGGTCAAAGATTTTCAGAACCTTCTCTGGGTAAGGACGGCGAAGCTCAGAAATGAGCGGCAGAGGGTGACGCTCAATCCGCGCCACCGGCCTCCTTAAATGTTGCAGCCCCAGAGAAGCCTTGCAGACGAAGGTTACCCCATCGGAGGTCAGATATGCGCAGACCCGAACCGTTTGTGCTGGCTGCTTTTCTTTTGCTCAGCGGCTGCAACGAAGCGAAGAAGCCGAACGCCGCCCATCTCACCGTCGCCATCAACCGCTATCTTGCGAAACATGGGGCCGAATGCACCTTCTTCGCGCAGGCGTTTCCGATCGATGTTCCCGCATCCGAGTTGAAGGACCAGTCCGGCACCGCGCCGCAGATGGCCGCGCTCGAAAGCTCAGACCTCGTGCGCGGCAACGATACGACAGCCGTGATCCAGGGGATGATAGGCGCTCTCGGACCATCTGCGCCGCGGCCCGTGAGACGTTATCAGCTGACAGATGAAGGCCGGAAATACTTCCAGGTAAAACCCGGCGGCCTAGGGCAAAGCAGCGCCCTCTGCTATGGTCATGAGGTCGTTGATTCCATCGTGAGCTGGACTAAGCCCGAATCGATGGGATCGGTTCTCGAAACCGAGGTGACCTATACCTATAAGATGCCGGACCTCGCGCCGTGGGCTACACGCGCCGACGTGCAGCAGGCATTCGGAGACATACGGACAACGGTCGGCGGCATCTCGAGAACAGAGGAAACCGCGGAGTTGCAGTTGACCAACGTAGGCTGGGAAGTTGACGGGCAATAGGTCTATTCGGCAGCGGGTCTCCTGATCTCTGTCAGATGGCGCCAGCCGTCTCGATGGACGACATGGGCGACCGCGTCGATAGACCGCCTGCATTCTTCCTCCACGTCGCGCAGCGAGACACCGCCTGAACCGCGCAGGGCAAGCTGCGCCAGGCGGCGCAGCGCGTCCTCGGCGCTGTTGGCATGAATGGTGGTCAACGACCCGCGATGCCCGGTGTTGAGCGCGTCGAGGAAAACTCTCGCCTCCGGTCCGCGAATCTCACCCACGATAATCCTGTCCGGCCTGTGCCGCAGCGCGGCTTTGAGCAGATCGGCAAACCCTACCAGGCTCTTGTGGGTGTCAAGCTGCGTCTCGGCGGATATGACGTGGGGTTTGCGGATATAGAGTTCGGCCACATCTTCCAAAATCAGGATGCGGTCGTTTTCGGGAATGAAGTCGGCGAGCACGTTGGCGAGGGTGGTTTTGCCCGAGCTGGTCGCGCCGGAGATGAGGAGGTTGTCGCCATGCTGTACGGCTTCTGCCAGCGTTTTCGCCTGAGCTTCGGTCAACATCCTCCGCTCGATCAGGTCATGCATGGTGAAGTTCCTTGAGGTGAACTTACGGATCGTCATCAGCGGGTGGGGATTCACCAAAGGAGGAATCAGCGCGGCCATGCGGCTGCCATCGGGCAGGCGCAGGTTGAGGATGGGGGAATCGGCATCGAGCTTTTTGCCAAACCGGTTGGCGATGACTTCGAGGCCGGTGAGCAGAGCGCCATCGTCAAACTGAATATCCAGGCAGCATTGAATGCGTCCATCTTTTTCGGTCCAGACGGAGCCGTCGGGATTGACCATGATCTCGGAGATGGTCTGGTCGAGCAAAAGAGACGCGATGGGCTTGAGAAACGGGATGATAATTTCAAAACTCAATGCCGCACCCTCCCGGGATCGAAGCCGATCCGTTCCTGCTCGAACCAGGACATCGTGATGGGCAGGAAGTCCGGCTTGAGATAGCAGTAGGTCGGCGGCAATGGAGTGATGCCATCGAAGGCGACCACGACGGCCTGTGCATTCTTGAGATCGAAGAAGAGTTTTTCCTCGAACAACGGCTCCTTGTGTTTCTGGTACTGCTTGGAGGCAGAGACGGAGCCTCTGCTGGACGATGTACGTCCAGAAAGCCATCCAACGTTGGCGTTATTGCTGGACTCGGAGACGGTGTAGCTGATCCGGGTCCGGTCCGCCTTGCCGCACAGCTCCGACGCGTAGCGGGCGGTCTCGGGATCGGAGGTGGTCAGGAAGACTTTGGTGCGGAACGCCTGCAACAGAGTCTTCACTCCTTCATTGGGGAGCGCGTCTTTCAGGCTGGCGATGCTTTGAGTGGCGACGATGGGAATGCACTTCGGCTGGCGCGAGATGGAGAGAAAGCGTTCGTCGCCGGTGGGATTGTCGCCGCCGACGGTGGCGAAGTTTTGGTACTCGTCGCAGAGAAACACAGTCGGGCGGAAGTGCTTCTCCAGCTCGGCATCCATCTTCGGAATGCGCAGAAGCACGGCGCGCTGGTAATCGATCTTCATGAGTGTGCCGATGGTCTTCGCGAGCGCCGGGTTCAGGGCGACGGGAAAGTTCAGGCCGACGACCGTACCGGACTCGATCAGCTCATCGAACGGCGGCAGGACACGGCCACGAGAATCGCTCGGGCATGGCTTGCCTTGGTAGAGTTCCCGCGGCGGGCAAAAGACCCGGCGCACCTGGGGATCGGTTTCGAATAGCGATAGGAAGACCACGATGCCCTGGATGATCGAGGTCTTGACCTCGGAGCGGAAGAACTTCCAGTGCTCCCAGTACCAGTACCGGACGCTGTCGAAGCGATCCTGTTGCTCCGGCGCGTATGGTTTTTTGGCATAAACGAAGAACTCGGCGTTTGTCTCGTGGAGGAGCAGCCGCTCCAGTTCTTCGGTCCAGACGGCGAGGTACTGCTTCGCATCCTTGTTCCACTCGAAGCCGAGCGGAGACAGCAGCGGTTCATATTTCCGGTAAGCGCCTTTTGCGATGCCGATGTATTGGGTCCGGCTGAAGCGCGACCCCACCTCGATCAGCATCTCTTCAAGGCGCCCCGCGCTGATCACGGTGCGAAAGAGATCGACCAGCGTCAGGTATCCGTCACGGACGCGATGGAGCAGAATGACATACCGCACCAGGTCTGTGTAGCTCTGCTGCCAGAACGGTTCCTTGCCTTTGCCCCAGATGCTGGTGATGATGGAGGCGATATTGAATGCCTGTGCATATGGGTCGAGCGAGTTGTTCAACGGGTTGTAGCGGATATCGCCATCGAGCGAGACCTCGATATAATCCTGTTCCCGTCCGCACCATTTGAGGATGCGCCGGAGCTGGCGGCAGAGATCGCCTTTGACTTCGAGCACGACGCCTGAAAGTTTTCGTTCAGGATCGCTGGCGCAATATGCGAACAACTGCCGCATCGCCGGTAGGACCAGGGCCAGGGTCTTTCCCGAGCCGGTTGCGCCCACGATGCAGGTCCCGGTGTAGAGGCCCCGCTCCGGTATGCTGAGCCACTGCGGAGCCGGGCTGGGTTCGGGGACAAGCTGGCGATGGACTTCTCCGAGGATCAACGACAAGTCCTGTCTGGTACGCGGATCAGGATACGGTGGAAGCGGCCCGGCCGCTTCGTCCGACTCTCTCCTAAATATATGGATGTAGGCGAGCGAGAATATCGTGGAGAGAATCAGGAACGGTGTGCTGTACAGAAAGAGATCGTAGCTCCAGACGACGGTGCGGTAAATCAGAGGCTGCTTCAAAGCAATCATGCGCAGCATCGGGTTCCCGACGTCGATGGGATAAAGGCTTTTGAGGATGATGCCGCAGGCCGCGCTCAGGCCGAACGAGAGCAGGACGCGATACTCGATCAGTGGATGAGTGAGGCATTGTAGATGCGCGCGAAAATTCATAAGGCTCCCTCACCCTTTCGCAGCAGCGGATGTTACCGCTGGATCAGATTTGGCTACTGCCTGCGCCGCTTTTGGATTGCTGGCTGGATGCGCGGAATTCGGTGCCGCAGTTGCCTTGTATTTCTGGAAGTCTTCCTCTTGCGCCAGCGCGAAGCGCAACAGCTCGTTGACGACATAGTTCGTTTCGTTGTTGGACCATGTGGCGAGCAGCTCGATGTCGTCTGCGACGGTCTGGTCGATAGAGGATTGGAGCTTGGCGCGGCGTATCCGGCTCACTCCGTGCATCAGTTTCAGTCGACTCATGAATATCTCCTGTGGATAACATTGCGCTCTGTCATGGATTCATCACGGATCAGTTATGGATCAACAACGGATGCTGAACTGATCCGCGTCGTATCCGGCGCAGATGAGTCTGGTATCCGCGACAGATACGTTCTCGATACCTGAAGTGCCGGGGGCGGGAGCGACGAGTGCGCCGGAGGCGACGCGGCAATCGCGGCGCGATGGCGCTCCCGCCCCCGGCATACACTTTCCCGTGGCCCTGGCCATCTTTCCAACTCGCTCTATTTGCATGACTAAGCCTCCATCGCAGGGGTCTGGTGCGGGGTCTCGTGGTGGGTCGCGTCTCTTTCTTCCGGTTGGCCATCCTGCCGCAGCGTATAGATCGGATAGCTGTACGGAAGCACGGTCGTTGTGAAGGTCATGCGCAGCGGAGCCTGCTGAAACCGTTCGCGGATTTTTGTCGCATTGGTGGCTCCAGCCTTCCATGCGGCGTACAGAGCCTGGTGTTCGAGCGTGGTGTAGAGCGGCTCTCCTTCGCGCAGAAGCTGCAATTCGGAGGACAGGACACCACCACCTTCGGCCTCGAAGAACTGCCTGGCGCGCAGGAATTTCAGGAAGTGTTCAACGCCGAGGGGCGTGAGCGGCGTCACTCCTTGCATCCGGTCGGCGGGAAAGCAGCGTTCAAACGCGGCCTTTGCCCGCCGCACATTGGCTTCGATGTCGGCAAGATAGATCAGCTCGGATGCGCCGAGGGCGCTGAACAGCGGCTGATACTGATCGAGGAAATTCTCGAATCGGGAGCTGCAGACCTGGCCTTCATCGATAAAAGTAAAACGTGGAACGCCGACGCTGGAGACCAGGATGGGAAACCCCTCGGAGAAGTAAAGCGGCCTGCCCATATGGCTCCGCGGCAGCAATTCCAGTTTCACGCCGCACTGTGTCGTGAAGAAATCGACCTTGGCCATTTCGGCAAAGAGAATGTCCGCGTCGAGGTGATCGAGGACGAAGTCGAGTACCATAAGCCGGGATTTCATGTAGGCATCGCTCTTGATGCGGCGATGCTGCGATCCGGCAAAACCGAGAGCGGCATAGATAGGCTTCGCCGTCAGGTGATAGATGTGCCGCTTCTGCCCACACTCGATGACCTGAATGTGCCGGTGGCGGTGGGCTTTTGTGAGAAAGCGAGTCGCCATCCTGCCCCCTTCCCGCTGCGCGAAGCGGTGATACTGGCGGCGCAGGAAGTAGCCGGAATGCACGGCGACCAGGTACAGGAATGATGCCTCGCGCGGGGTGTAGCCGATGGCTTCGAGGGGTTGAATGGGATCGTAGTCCATCGTTACAACTCCAGAATGTTTTCGATCAGGTGGCTGTCGTCTTCGATCTTTGCGGTGATGCTGGCGCGGTCGGAGGCCGAGGCGTAGTTGCGGAAGCCGGCCTGCGCCTTCGAGCGGAGATGACCAGCGTGGTAAGCAGCGGTCAGAACCTCGATGTCCTCGTGGCCGGTGCGCGAGCCCTGATCTTGATCAAAGTTCGGATCGTGGCCGGGATCGCTGGGTAGGTCGTATTCAATGCGCGCGTCGGGAATCTGAATGCCGCCGTCCACAAACGGCAAGTCGAACTGCTTTGCGACCTGCTCCTTAATCACAGTCATGTCGCGCGTGGGATCGGCTTTGCGCTCCCGATAGATCGACTTCTGCACGTCGGCTTTGATCTCGTAGTCGAGTTTCACCCGCAGGTTTGTGCCGCCTTTGCCCTCGATGCGCTCGGCCTCTTTTTGATAAGCCCGGTAAATCTGCGAGTCGTGCTCCACCTCGCGCGGCTTGACCAGACCAGCGTAGACCTTCTGGTCTTTGGGAAGATCGCCATCCTTAATAAGGAGTCGGCGGCCTTCTTTGGTGAGCGTGACCACTTCGACGCGCTCGATGCTGCGCCGCCGCCCGTCGCGGCGAAGGTTGACACGCTTGGTTTCGATGAGTCCCTTGTCGCGCAGATAACGAAGATCGTTGTCGAGCGCGCCGGACTTGCCGTGATAGAGCGACTCGCGGAGGTCCGCTGTGCGGACGACGCGGAAGCGTCCGGTTTCGGCGAGAAGCTGCTTTTCTTCGGGCCGCAGCTCCAGCCCGACGATGTTTGTGGCTGCCCGCGCCGGTCGGCGTGAGCCGTCCGACGCGACGGGACGGTGGCGCTCGCGCGGCACGTCCTGCGTCGGCTCTTTCTTTCTGCGGGGAGCACGCGGACGGATTTGGCGAGCATCCGGTCTGGGGTCGGGAGCTTGTTTGAGCCGCTGCTGCAACGGGTTCTCCGGCACCTTCCGCGCGGGCACACGCTCGGCAGGGCTCTCGGAACCATCGGCATTCTCACGGCGGCGCGGCAATTCCTGGGGAATATCGAGTCTCATGGCTGTGCCTCACCGTCGTCATTTTGTTCCGGCGAAAACTCGATGACTGCTTGCGCGGCGCCTGGCTCCACAACATCCGCGGGCTTCTGGCCGACGACGCGGCGCACATCGTAGTCGGCCAACCGCGTAAAGCGGTTCATCTCTTTCTCCGCGGCCTCGCGCATCTGGCGCACCTTGGCGATCAGGTCGGGCGTGCGCTCCATATACTGGTCTTCGTTCAACATGGCTATCGCTCCTCGTCGTCGCCGAACTGCGCGAGAATTTCGTCCGACAGCTCACTCTGCCCGGTATGGATTTCCTGGTCGAGATGTTTGAGCTTGCGGCCCGTGTCTCGGAGGAAGAACTTGCGCTCGATCCAGATGGTGAGGCCGAGGATGTTGGCAAAGAGAAGAGCGCAGTAGAGGGCGATGCTCTTGAGATAGCTGTGCAGAATGAGGCTGCGCCACGGCGTCAGGAACTGCAGCTCGCGCGTGAGCCAGAAGCCGAGCGCGAGAAAAATCAAGGTGGCAACGAAGACAGCGTTGGCGATCATGAGTGGTCCTTTCCGCCGCCGTCGAACGGGCGGCATCTCGACAGAAAAGCGGAGAGGCGAAAGCCCCTCCGCGAAAGGGCGGGAACGGGTTAGCCGTCCTCGCCGTAATCGACCAGTGCCTCCGGGCGGTCCAACCGCTGAATGCGGACTGCATGGACGGCACAAGTGGAGTGCTTGACCGGAAAGCGTTCACCGGCAACGACCACGCCACGCTCCTCTTCCAGGGCGCGCAGCTCCCCTTCGACTTCGAGGTAATCGCCACGCCTCATGCCACGCACCATGCCGCAGAAGAACGGGCCGGGGCAGAGGATGCGATGCCAGTCGGTGCGCGGTATCCATTCGTTATTGCCGAGATCCCAGACGCCGGAGACAGTCGCCAGCAGCAGGACCGCGAACGAGTCATTCTGGATGTGGTCGGATGACGGAGCCTCGGCATCTTTAGCGAGAAAGCCCCTGAGCGTTACGGCATTGGCAAAGAGAGTCATCATGTCGCACCTCCCGTGAGGGAGGACAACGCCGCTTACGCGGCGTCATCCTCCGTGATGGGATCGGCGTCGAGGTTCTCACCCTTCGCCGGGGCCGTGAGCTTCTTCACGGTGTTGGCGCGCACTTCCTTGTCGTGGAAGGTGACCTTGACCTTGCTCTTGCCCTGACCGACTTCCTTCTCGTACTCGGTCGAGCGCAGCTCGCCTTCGACTTCCACGTAGTCGCCCTTCTTCAGGCCCTTCGCGTAGTCGGCGGGCTTGCCGAAGGCGACGATGCGGTGCCATTCGGTGCGGTTCACCCACTCGTTTTTCTGCTGGTCCTTGTAGCCGGACTTGGTGGCGAGCGAGAGGACCACGACTGTCTTCTGGTTCCTGGTGGCGAAGGTCTCGGCATCCTTGCCCAGGTAACCTTTAACGGTGACGGTGTTGGTATAGAGTGCCATTGCTTTAACTCCTGTTTGGATTTGCCCTGTTCTTACTCGGGACACTCCTGCGCGAAGCGACGTGAGGTGCCCCGCTCCCAAGGCCAAGCGGCGCTTTTTCGGAAGGTTCGGGAAATCTTTTCGTCCGCGTTCTGTGCGAGGTTTGCCGAAAAGATTTTCTGAAAGCCGAAACCCGAAGGGCGGCATTGCCGAAGCAGAGCCGCGCAGTTGCCGCAGGGCGCGGGATAAGAACCGAGCGAGTGGCCGAGTGAGACAGGGGCGAAACCAGGAGAGATGGCGCTCTACGGAAACATCCGTCTGAAGGTGTCTGGACAAGGATGCGTCTGATTCGCACGCTGCACGCCGGAGTCGTCCGTGCGGTCGCGCCTTCCATGCGTGCGTAGACCACAGGGAGTGGGTGAATCGTACCTGGCAGTCTTCCGCATCGTTGCCTGCCCACGCACAGAGCGAGGGCCGAGTCGTGGGTGACCACGTGAAAGGCGAAGCTGTGCGACTTGGGTACGGAGTGGACGTGTGCAGGGCGAAGGTCGAGGTCTGCTCTCTTCCGCAGGGAAAGCGCCAATGCTGTGAAGGAGCAGAGGCTCATGGCTCCTGCCTCGCGCTGTTTTCATTACGGAGGATCGCATCGACCGCCGCGATGCGTTGTCCGATCAGGCGCATGACGGGGACAGCCATCGAATTGCCAAGGGCCTTGTAGCGGGGGCCATCGGAGGCGAGTTTGCCGCGGTACTCGACCAGGGTGTAATCGTCGGGAAATCCCTGCAGGCGCTCACACTCGCGCGGCGTCAGCCGGCGCACGGCCATCTGCGCTGTCATCACGCCATCGGCACGCCCTCCTTCGCCTCCGCGTTGAAGGGTCCCGGCTACATCGGTCGATGCGGTAAGTTCCTGCGTCCACGCGACAGCTACCTGTCCGCCGCCGTTGGCATGGCTACCGTCGTGTCCCATGCCGCGCAGCGTGGGCGCGATCTCATCCACATCGGAGCCGCAGTCCTTAGCGGAAAATGCAATGTAGCTATTGCTGCTGCCGCCAGCGGCTGCGCGGAGACTGGCAGCGTCTGAGACCTCCGGCAGGGCGCCACCTTCTCTGCCACGGAGGTTGAATGCGACGGCCTGGGCGCCGCCACTCTCCAGAGAGTGCGCGATGCCATCCGAGAAACCACTGCCGTTCGATTGCGTATGCGCGGTACAGATGGCGACAGGCACCATCGGGACGCCGCGCCCGGTGCCATCTTCGGAGGCATCAAATCCGTCTGCGGAGAGCGAATGCGCGATCAGCGTTTCTGTCTCAAAGTCCTGCCTACCCATGCCTCCGGCATTGAGGCAGTACGAAGTAGCGCCTGTGCTCGGAATCAGGCCGCCGTCGATATCGAAGTGCGATCCTGGCCCGCCACCGCCATGAGCGCGTGCGCTAAGCGTGGGGGCAATATCTTCCCGCGCTTCTCGGCGCGGCGAAGGATACCCCGACAGGCACGCGAACTCAAGAAATACTGCTGCTGGACCTCTCCAGTCTCCAAGATGTCCGATAACGAAGACGCGGCGGCGACGCTGGGGTACTCCGAAAAATCGAGCGTCCAAAATTCTGTAGGCGACCCCATACCCACATTCGACCAACATGCCGAGGAAGGCTCCAAACGTCCGTCCGTCGTCAATCGACAGGACGCCGGGGACGTTCTCCCACACCAGCCATACGGGGCGGATTCGGCCAGCAAGTCGAGCAAATTCGATGGTGAGGTTGCCACGCGGATCATCCAGTCCAACTCGCTTACCGGCGACGGAGAAAGACTGGCAAGGTGTTCCTCCGGCCAGAAGGTCGATTGTTCCCACATCTTCTTTACCTATGCGTGTGAAATCTCCAGCGTTGATGATGTCGCCATCGGCAGGCAGAGCAACGATGTTGCGAATGGCTGCCGCACGGCGCTGGGCCTCTTTGCGATCCGGTGCGTCGTGCGGACTGGGCATGAACACAGGGCGCGATGCGCGATAGCGCGAGCGCAGAAGCCAGCAGCAGAAGGGATCGATCTCGGCAAACATGGCAGGCTTCCAGCCGAGAGGTTGCCATGCAACCGAGACGGCTTCGATACCGGAGCAGACAGAGAGGTATCTCATGGCTGTCCTCCCTGCCGGAAGAGCGGAGCATCCTCGCGGATGCGGCGCTCGGACATGGCGACATACTCCGCGTTCAGCTCAATGCCGATGTAATTGCGGCCAAGTCGCAGCGCGACGAGGCCGGTCGTTCCGGCTCCATTGAAGGGATCGAGAACCGTGCAAGGCGCCACAGGCGCCGAGCACGAGCAGGACGGCTCCCAGCCGAGGGTCACGGTCGTAACGACCGGACCGAGGCGGACGTCGTAATCGCCACTCTCCGCCTGGGTGCTGCCAGCGAACTTGCCTGATGGCGCATGGCCCGCTCTGCCGCTGCCGGACTGAAAATCAACGCTGCGCTTGATGATCCGCGCCCACGGCGCGCCGCAACTCGCACAACAGCCGTGTTCGCTGGTGCCGGCAAGGATGCAGGGTTCTACGAGCTTCGCCGGGAAGGTGGCGAAGTGCGCGTCCGAGAACGCTTCCACCGCAATCGTCCAGACCGACCGCTTATTGCGCCGCGATACTGCGGTCACCTTTGCCAGTCCGGCCTTCGTCCGCATGTGAAGATCGCCGTTCTCGTATGCGGTCTTGTCCTTATGGGTGGGATTGCCGGGCGTGTCGCCCACGGCAATCTCGCTGATCGCTTCGGCGTCATAGAAGTAAGAGCCACTTCTGGCAAGCAGAAACAGGTACTCATGACTCTTCGTGGGCCGGTCGGTGACGCTTTCGGGAAGCGGATTCGGTTTGTGCCAGATGATGTCGGAGCGCAGCCACCAGCCGTCCGCGCGCAGAGCGCAGGCCAGCATCCACGGAATGCCGACAAGGTCTTTTGGTTTAAGAGTCGGGTGCGGAAGGGTGCTTGGCGGGCGGAAGTTCTCAAGGCCATCATAGGCCGGATTGGGAACAGCGCTGCCGTTCACGATCTCGCGCTGCGATCCATGTCCACGGTTCTGCCGGCCGTAGTTGCCCCAGCTTCCGAAGTAAGTGTCACCGAGATTGAGCCAGCGGGTCCCGTCGCCGCGCAGCACGCGACGCACTTCACGGAAGACCGCAACCAACTTGAGGACATATTCCTCCGGCGTGGCCTCGAGGCCGATCTGCCCATCGACACCGTAGTCGCGTAAGCCCCAATACGGCGGCGAGGTTACGACGCACTGTACGCATTCATCGGGCAGCACACGCAGACACGCCAGCGCATCGCCGCGCAACAGGCGATACTGTGGCGTTGTGCCCTGCACGTCTACTCGCATAGGCCGTACCCCGACTTGCAGGCGGCTGTTGGATTTAGATAAGTATTGGTATAATTGCCTGAATGGAAACGAAGCCCATTTTGTTCATTGGCAGCAGCCGGGACGATCTGCGGGAGTTTCCAGCGGAAGTTCGCAAGGCGCTTGGCGATGAGCTTCTCCGGGTGCAGAGCGGACTGATGCCGGTTGACTTCAAACCATTGAAGGACGTGGGCAAAGGCGCCTATGAGATTCGGGTTCACCTCAATGGAGCCTGGCGGGTGATTTACGTTGCGAAGTTTGCGAACGCTATTTATGTGCTTCACGCCTTCGAGAAGAAAACTCGGAAGACGAGTCAGAACGACTTGGAGCTTGCGAAACGGCGATACAAGCTGATTGGAGAATGAAAGATGAAGAAGACCGATTCCCGTTGGGGCGACAACAGGATCACCAAAGGCAGCAGCAATATCTTTCTCGATCTCGGCTTTGATGAAGATGAAGCGGCCATTCTCAAGATGCGCGCCGAGGTAATGATCCGTATCGAGAAACGCATCGCGGCCAAAGGATGGACACAGGCAGTGGCCGCCAGAGAGCTTGGTATCTCGCAGCCGCGCGTTTCGAAGATCAAGCGCGGCGAATGGAAAGACTTCTCCCTGGATATGCTGCTGACCATCGCTTCGCGGCTTGG
>JAJPKO010000022.1 GCA_021323655.1 Acidobacteriaceae bacterium | reverse complement strand
TGCGACCTCCCCCTTGGATATAGCCCATAAAGAGTGATGCCCCCGCTCCCGCGAGGGCATCTTCTCATTTCAATCAATCCACTTCAAGTGTTTCGTAACAGCCTCGTGATGGATGGCCTTTTCTGGCTGGTTAGTGTGGATTACTGTTCGCGCTTCCAGTTGACCAGGTCACCGAGAGTCGTGGTCGAGCTGGAGACTGGCTGCTTGTAGGCTTCCACGTCTGCGCGGCTGGCTTCTTCACCGACGGCGCGGAGGCTGAGGCCGATCTTCTTTTCATCAGGGTTCATCTTGATGATCTTGAAGTCGTGCTCCAGTCCGGCTTCGAGCTTGACTGGGATGCCGTTGGTGTCAGTCGCTTCAGAGACGTGGCAGAGGCCTTCAATGCCTTCGGCGATTTCAACGAAAGCGCCGAACTGCGCGGTGCGAAGGACCTTGCCGTGGACTACATCGCCCACGCGATGCGTAGCGAAGAAGGTCTCCCAGACATCGGGCTGAAGCTGCTTGATACCGAGCGAGAGACGGCGGTTTTCCGGCTCTACTCCAAGCACCACGGCGCGCACTTTCTCACCCTTCTTCAGGGCTTCAGATGGATGCTTGACGCGCTTGGTCCAGCTGAGGTTGCTGACGTGGACGAGGCCATCAATGCCATCCTCAATTTCGATGAAGGCGCCGAAGTCGGTCAGGTTACGGACGCGTCCTTCAACAACAGTGCCTGCCGGATAACGCTCGGAGAGGTGCTCCCACGGGTTCTCCATGAGCTGCTTCATGCCGAGAGAGATGCGGCGGTCGTTGGGGTTGACGGCGAGAATGACCGTCTCCACCTCATCGCCAGGCTTGACGATCTTGGACGGATGCTTCATCCGCTTGGACCAGGTCATTTCCGAGACGTGGACGAGGCCTTCTATGCCCTGCTCGAGCTCGACGAACGCGCCGTAGTCAGTCACGCTGAGGACGCGGCCGCGAACACGGGCGCCAATTGGATAACGCTCGGCGGCGTCGAGCCACGGATCAGACGTCAACTGCTTGAAGCCGAGGGAGACGCGCTGCTTTTCGCGGTCGAACTTGAGGACCTTCACCTGGATCTCGTCGCCGACATTCACCAGGTCGCGCGGGTGGGTGAGGCGGCCCCAGGACATATCAGTAATGTGGAGGAGGCCGTCAATTCCACCGAGATCTACGAAGGCGCCGTAATCGGTCAGGTTCTTGACTGTTCCTGTGAGGATGCTGCCTTCTTCGAGGTGCTCAAGGGTCTGGGCGCGTTTGGAGGCGACCTCCTCTTCGAGGATCTCCTTGCGCGAGACCACTACGTTGCCGCGCTTCTTGTTCAGCTTGATGATGCGAACTTCCAGCGGCTGGCCAATGTAGACGTCGAGATTGCGGACGGGGCGAACTTCCACCTGAGAACCGGGCAGGAAAGCCTTGATGCCGAGGTCCACCGTCAGGCCGCCTTTTACGCGGCTGAGGACCGTACCGGTCAGGGTGGTCTTCTCGTTGTAAGCGCGCTCGATGGTGTCCCACACGCGGTGCCGCACGGCCTTTTCGTAGCTCAGAAGATAGCCACCCTCCGGCTCTTCGCGCTCGATGATCACTTCAACGGTTTCGCCGGGCTGGAGCTTCGGCTGGCCGGTGTGGTCGAGGACCTGCTCGATGGGGATAAGACCTTCGGACTTCAGGCCGACATCCACGACGACGTGCTTGTCGGTCAGCTTGATGACCGTGCCCTGCACGATGTGCTGGTCGTCGAATGCCTGTGCCGCGGCCTGTTCTGCCTGCTCGCGGTCAAAGGACTCGAGGACAGCGGCAAAGTCTTCCATGCTGTTCAGGTCCGGCTCTTCTTCCTGCTGGACGGCCACAGAATGTTCTGGGGCGTGTTCAACGGAAGTTGCTTCCGGGGTGTGGGTGGATTCGAGGGACGGTGCTTCGTGCTCCGCCGCTGCTTCAAGCGTAGGGGTTTCCAGTTCGGTGTTCAGAGGAGTGCTCTCGGTTTGTTCAGGATTTAAGACGTCTGCCATAACAGCCAGCTCAATTGGGATTCGGGTACGGCGGCCCCGGTGCTCCGCCCTGCAAGATGCTTGCAGATTTTCTTCGCTTACCTATACAGATTCAGGCTGATGCAGCGAAGATTCGGGAATCGTCTTTCCTTTGCGTAGCCGAACCGTGCGGAGGGTCTCAGAGGGGAGACAGAACATTGCCAACGTGCTTGTGTCCATCTCCAGTTGGGAACATCCGCCAGGCAGGAACATGCAGGAGCGGCGATTACAGGACTGTGCTTGAATCCCGCGCACACAGGCCCGATGAAAACAGGATAGAACTCTGCGAAAGGAGTGTCAAACCAACAACGTTCGATTCCAGGAATTTCCCTCGAGGTCAAAGCTGGTTGGGCTTCCCGCATGGCAAGCAGAAGGAATCTGGCCATTTTGTGGGAGAGATCTTTTCTCAGGATGCATAGTGGGCCTTCCTTTTCGATCGAGGGAGAAGATCGTCAACTGTGGGTTTGGGTTGCTTTCATGAGGGACTGGTTCTCCACAGTTAAAGCTTTTCGAAAAGCTGGCTTCGCAAGAAATCAGATGGCTTGTGAAACCGTTTACTTTATTCGATTCCAAAAGGTCATCGCGCCCATAAGTATTTTTGAAAAAATTCTGGTCAATCCTTTTACCGCGGGAGTACTATATGCCGCGTAAATCAAAAACAATTTTTGGTTTTATTTTCCCCGATGGAGTAGACAATGTTGCTGATTCTTGCTGTTGTTGCCGGAGTCTATCTGGCCTGCTTCCTCTGGTTCCGCTCGTTGTGCAGATCTGCAATACGCTTCCACCATTTTCCTATGCATCAGGAGAGGGTTTCCAACCTTATCCCCTTTGATCGCGCTTTAGAGAGGCGGTCCAGAAATCAGAACGCGTGATGCTCTTCATCGAGCGCAACAATATTCGGCTCTGATGCAGGGGCCAGGGTGTTCCCCGCGGCCTCTGCTTCGGCCCTGATCTGCGCAACGGTAAGCCAGCTGTCGCGGCGTGGACGATCGGCTATCCAGGGCGGGAGGGGCATACATAAATAGGTGCTGAGTGACTGCGCGTATCCTTCATACATCTGACGCAACTGGTTGAGGCGGTTTTCTGATTTCGGGTCGCGGCAAAGACGCATTCCGGATTCGCAGAGCTGGTCATAGAGTGCATGGAACTGCTGCTCGGGCAGGCGGTCGGGCAGGTTTTTTGCCGGTTTTAGACCGAAGATCTGGGACAGGTCAGCCAGCGCATGGCGCGCCATAGCAAAGGTCAGTTGCGCCTGCCGGGCGGGACGTTCCTGTACTCCGGCGATGAGAAGGGCGCAGGTATCCAGAATGGCGGTGAGGGCGCTAATCCAGCTCTGGTGGGTGTGCTGCGAGCGGAAGTAGCAGAGCAGCGGATAGGAGATGTGGCCCTCAAGCAGCTCCGCCGACCAGCGCTCCCATTCTTCGAGAAGAAGAGTGAGCGCGTCGTCTCCGCCCGCAAACCCATGTCGCCGCAGAAGCTCTGCCGCGGTGGGAGGCGATCCGGCGCGGGCATCGAGCAGTGAGATGCTGACTTCGCGCCGCGAGAATGCGCTGTAGAGCACGGGAAAGTAGCCGATGACCATGGCGACGAACCCGAGGCCCATTCCAGCTTCCAGAATGACCAGATCGCGGATCACGTAGCTGTGCGGGACTACATCGCCCAGGCCGAGGGTGAAGAGTGTGGTCCCGCTGACATAGAGGTCGGAGCGAAGGCCGACGGCGCGTCCGAGCGGATCGAGGAAGGGCGAGCCGAGGCCGTAAAAAATGAGCGCGAAGCCAAGCACGAGCGCCCCAGCCCAGATGATGATGAGCAGCACCAGGGAAAGCGGGCCGTAAAAGCTGAGCATGGTTTCACGCTTGCGTTCATAGCGGACGCGGCCTGCGATCCAGGCCCACGGTCTCCATGTAACTGCGTAGAAAAGATGCGTGATCCGGAACCTTCCCGTGGCCCTGCGCGGAAGGATGACGGTCTGGAAGGAGTCGAGCAGCGCAAGAGTGATACAGGCGATTCCGGCGATGAGGCTGAGGGCATACATGGTTTTGTCTGGTGGGGTTAGGAGAACAGGCGGGGCACGGGTGAGTCAATCCGAGGTAATCGTCAGGTCCAATTGGTTGGCGGTCATTTTTTCCTCTTGTCGCGTCGGCAGAGAGGTACAGGCATGGAGGAGAAAAGTGCACTGCGCGCGGACTGGTTCGGACCCATGTTTAGCCCGGTGAATAAGGGGCATTGGAAAGGAAATAGACGGAGAGGATTCGAAAGTCTGGACGGCAGGTGGTGGAGTGGCTGGAGCACGTTAGCGATGAACAATACCGTGTAGATGAGGCTTTCGCTAGACTGTAGATATGAGTGAGATTGGCCGCCTGCTGATTGGTCTTGGACTGCTGCTGCTCATTCTTGGCGCGGTTGTTCTGCTGCTGGGGAAGACGGGCATTCCGCTGGGGCGGCTGCCGGGCGACATCTCGTACCGTGGCAAAAATTTCTCATTCTACTTTCCATTTGGCACCTGCATTCTGATCAGTATTGTGCTGTCTGCGCTCTTCTATCTGTTCTCGCGTTTCCGGCGGTAGACTAGGAAATTGTGGGTCAGACATCACAACTAGGCTTTACCTTTGAACAGACACGGCGTATATGGAAGGTGTCTGAGCTGGTTGGCGAGGTGTGCTCGCATCTTGAGCGCCAGTATGCCGATGTCTGGATTGAGGGTGAAATTTCAAATCTGCGGTCCGCGTCTTCAGGACACATTTACTTCACTCTAAAAGATGATGAGGCGCAGCTTGGGGCGGTGATCTTCCGCAAGCAGGTGTTGCTGCTGCGCTTTCGGCCTGAAGATGGCTTGCAGGTGCTGGTGCGCGGGCGCGTTTCTGTTTATGAGCAGCGCGGACAGATGCAGGTGATTGCCGAGTTTATGGAGCCTGTGGGCGCGGGTTCGCTGCAAATCGCATTTGAGCAACTGAAAGCAAAATTGCAGCAGGAAGGGCTGTTTGACCAAGCGCGCAAGAAAGCGCTGCCTGCGTATCCGCGCTGCGTGGGGATTGTGACTTCGCCGACGGGCGCGGTCATTCAGGACTTTCTGAACATCGTCAATCGCCGTCATGCTGCACTGGATGTACTGCTGTATCCGGCGCTGGTGCAGGGTGAGTCTGCTGCACAGGAAATTTCAGCGGGCATTGCATATTTCAACAGAGCACACAATGTGGACGTGATTGTGATTGCGCGCGGTGGCGGGTCGCTGGAAGACCTGGGGCCATTCAACTCCGAGCCGCTGGCGCGGGCGATTGCCGCATCGGAGGTTCCGGTGGTCTCCGCGGTCGGGCATGAGACGGACTTTACGATCGCCGATTTTGTTGCTGATCTGCGCGCGCCGACGCCATCAGCAGCAGCGGAGCTGATCACATCTGCTTTGCACAAAATAGAAGAGCATGTTGGGCTGCTGGCGCTGCGACTGGAGCGGGCGTGCCGCTACCGGTTGCTCCATGCGCGCGATTTGCTGGCGAGATTGAATGCAGATGCGGCGCTGGCGCGACTTCGTGAGGGATTCAGCCGCCGTCAGCAGCATCTGGATGAGCTGCGGTTTCGCATGGACGGGGCTATTGCATCCGCGCTGCGGAAAGCGACGCTGCGGCTGCATGAGATTTCCGTGCGGCTGCAACGGCAGAACGCAACCCACAAGCTGCAATTCTGGCGCGAGAGATTGCTGGCGCTGGAGAGCCGCCTGGCGCATGCGCTGGAAGTCCAGGTACGCGATGGAGCGGCGGCGCTCGATGGGCTTACGCGACACCTGAACGCGCTTTCTCCGCTGGCCGTCCTGCAGCGCGGATATGCGCTGGTGTACGACGAGGATGGAACGCTGGTGAAGCAGTCCGCACAATTGAGTGCGGGCCAGCAGATGACGGCCCGCCTGGCTGATGGACGTGTGGTCAGCCGAGTCACAGAGATTTTTCCGGAAAGAACATCTACAAAATGAGAAAACTATTTGGCACGGATGGAATTCGCGGCGTGGCAGGAGAAGCGCCGCTTGACCCCAGAACAATCTACGCGGTTGGGTTTGCGATTGCGCATCAGGTGAAGGCCCGAAACAGCCATCCACGCTTTGTGCTCGGTATGGACACGCGCGAATCGAGCGAGTGGATTGCCGCTGTTCTTACCGCTGGGCTGAACGAAGGTGGTGCGAAGGTCGAGAGTGCTGGCGTCATCACGACGCCGGCAATTGCGTACCTTGCGCGCAAGCACGGCTTTGATGCGGGCGTAGTCATCTCTGCCTCGCATAATCCATGGCAGGACAATGGAATCAAGGTGTTTGGCGGCGATGGCTATAAGTTGCCCGATGAGACGGAGCTGCGTATTGAGGATGAGATTTTCCGGCGGCTGGAAGGTATTTTAGCGCCGGACGTTTCTGCACTTGCTGCTCCACCTGTAAATAAGGCATATCGCAAAGATTACGAGCAGTTTCTGCTTTCCGTTGTTCCCGGGCTGAATCTTGCGGGAATGAAGCTGGTGCTGGATTGCGCGAATGGAGCGGCTTCAGCGATTGCGCCAGAGCTGTTTGCGCAGCTTGGAAAAGAAATTTATCTGACCCACTACTCTCCGGACGGCCGGAACATCAACGCCAACTGTGGGGCCTTGCATCCGAAGATTGTGGCTGCGGAAACGAAATCGCTGCATGCAGACATGGGCGTGACCTTCGATGGTGATGCTGATCGCGCACTCTTTGCGGATGCCAAAGGAAATGTGGTGAATGGAGATGCCATCATGCTGTTGGCAGCACGCGATCTGCAAGCGCGAGGGCAACTGAGGGGCAATGTAGTGGTAGCCACAACCATGTCCAACATGGGACTGGAAGCTGCGCTCCGCCGCAGTAGCATTCGCATGCTGCGCGCTCCGGTCGGCGACAAATATGTACTGGAGCGGATGCAGAAAGAAGATGCTTCTCTTGGCGGCGAGCAGTCGGGGCACATCCTTTTTCCGCATCTGGCAACAACGGGAGATGGCTTGCTGACATCGCTGGTGGTGCTGGATGTCGTACGGCGTTCAGGCAAGCCGCTGCATGATTTGGTGGCTGATCTGAAGGTCTTTCCGCAGGTGATCGTCAATGTGCGCGTGAAGGAAAAGAAGCCGCTTGAGGAAATTGCACTTGTCGCGGATACAATTCGCGAGGCCGAATCAAGCCTCGGAGAAAACGGGCGCGTGGTAGTGCGTTATTCAGGAACGGAAGCCCTGGCACGTGTGATGGTTGAGGCGGAATCAGAAGACCAGATGCGGCATCATGCGGAACGGATTGCAGGAGCGATCCGGGAGGCGTTAGGGGATTAAGAACCTACCTGTTCAGGAAAATGTGAGGACCTGGCTGTGTTCTACCCGGTAAAGCGGCTTAAATCACAGTCAACAGCAACAAGAGGGCAGCCGCAAGGGTCGCCAACTGATAGATGTAGTTGGAAGACTTCAGGCGTTTGGCTTTTGCGTCAGGAACCTGCTCCATATTGGCCTCAATGAATCGTGATCCGGTGATTCCATCGTTTCATACAGGGCGGAGATTTTTCTCTCGGCGGCCTTTGCTTATTTAGACACAGTTTGCGCCGATCTGATTCGGGATTTACAGGATTTTCTTCTCGCCGTGCCAATTTTGGGCCTTCAGGAACATTCCTGAGCAACGGGATGGTGCCGGGGCTGGACGCGCGAAAAAATGATTTCACCGATGTAGAATCCTGCTTAATGGCTGATGAGCACAGGAACACTCTTGATTTAAGCGGACAAACGCCCAGGGAGCGCGAAGGGCGCTCGTATTTGCCGTGGATCATTGCCGGGGGAGTGATTATTGTCGCTGTTGTCCTGCTCTTTGTGTTCAGCAGCCCGAAGCCGCAGCCTGCGAATCCGGGCGGGGCGGGGCTGGCGCCGCCTGATCCTTATGCGGCAAGCCTGCCGGTGACAGGGTTACAGATGAGCGAATCTGCGAACTTTGCCGGGGGCAAGGTGACGTATGTGGACGGCCATATTGCCAACAAAGGCGATAAGACGGTCACGGGAATCACTGTGCAGCTGGCCTTCCGGGACGTAGGAAATCAACTGGTGCAGAAAGAAACGCAGCCGCTGATGCTGGTCCGCACGCGGGAGCCTTATGTGGACACGCAGCCGGTCAGCGCCAATCCGCTGAAGCCGGGAGATGAGCGGGACTTCCGCATCATTCTCGATTCTGTGGCGCAGGACTGGAACGGGCAGTATCCCGAGGTGCGAGTGATTCAGGTCGCGGGCAAATAATCTGAGGCGCGGATTTTGTTCGCGTCTGCCGGTTGCGGTATACAACAAAGCATGTCCACGAACACCAGGCGTGAAGCTTCCTCTTCAACTTTTGCCACACACTATCTCGATTCTTTGGGCGTGACCTATGAAATACGGGAGTACGCGCTCGACGATGAGAATTTTTCTGCCATTCTGGTGGCCCAGAAGATCGGGTTGCCTGCTGAGCAGGTATTCAAGACGCTGCTGTGTGTTACCAGCGAAAAAGAGTACGTTTTTGCCGTGGTACCCGGCAATGCGGAGCTCGACTTCAAGAAGCTGGCCAGGGCCTGCGGCGCGCGGAAGACAGAGATGGCGGCGCTCAAAGATGTCCAGCCGCTTACGGGATATGTTCGCGGCGGAGTGACGGTTTTTGGCGCGAAGAAGGAATTTTCGGTGTACGTGGATGAAACGATTGAGCTATTCGATGTGATTTCGGTCTCGGCGGGAACGCGAGGTATGCAGATCGTCCTGTCGCCGAGAGATTACATCGGCGCTGCGAAGGCGATGGTGGTCCCGCTGACAAAAGAAGGTAGAGCATGAGGCGGCCCTACTTCATCACGCACCTGGTGAAGGACCTGCGGCTGGAGTGGAGGTCGAAGGACGCGATCAACTCCATGCTGTTTTTTGCGCTGCTGGTGGTGGTGCTGTTCAGCTTGGCGTTTGATCCCACGCGGGAATCTTCGCGGCAGATTGCCGGAGGGATTTTGTGCGTTGCTGCGATGTTCGCGTCTGTCTCTGCGCTGAACCAGGCGTGGGCGCGGGCGCTGCGGCACCAGGTGCTGGACGCGCACAGGATGACGCCTGCTCCCGGAGCGGCGCTGTTTCTGGGCAAGGCGCTGGCCAATTTCCTGTTCGTGACCGTAGTTGAACTGGTTCTGGCCCCCGTCTTCATTATTTTTTACAACCTGCATGCGCTAGGGAATGCATGGCTGCTGGCGCTGGTGCTTCCGCTGGGAACCTGGGCACTGGTAGTGAATGGGACTTTTTTTGCCGCGCTCTCGGTCCGCACGCGGAATCGGGAGTTGCTGCTGCCACTGCTTTTGTTTCCGCTGTTTATTCCGGCGCTGCTGGCGATGGTGCTGGCGACGAACTATGTTCTGACGGGTGAGCAGGACCCGGGGCTGTGGATCAAGATGCTGGCTGGCTATGACGTGATTTATACGACGATTTGCCTGCTGTTATTTGAGGTTGTACTGCATGCAGAGTGATGGCGGGTTCCGCTGATACATTAAAAACAAGACCCATGCTTTACGCCACAAATAACTTACGTATCAAGGCAACGAAGGTTGTCCTGCCTCCGGTGTTTTTGCAGGAAGAGATTCCTGTAACAGACAAGGCCTCGGGAACCGTGTTCCAGGCGCGGAATGAGATTTCTGCGATCCTGAATGGAAACGATACACGCCTGGTTGTCGTTGTTGGCCCATGTTCGATCCACGACCCCAAAGCGGCGCGCGAATATGCCGGTTTGCTGAAAGGCGCCATTGCTGAGTTCTCAAAAGAACTATTGATTGTGATGCGGCTCTATTTTGAGAAGCCGCGAACGACCCTGGGCTGGAAGGGACTGATCAACGATCCGAACCTGGACGAATCGTTCCGGATCAATGATGGGTTGCGGACGGCGCGGCATCTGCTGCTGGACCTTGCAGAGATGGGCGTGCCCGCGGGGACGGAGTTTCTGGACATGATTTCACCGCAATATGTGGCGGAACTGGTGAGCTGGGGCGCGATTGGCGCACGCACGACGGAGAGCCAGGTGCATCGCCAGCTTGCTTCAGGGTTGTCGTGCCCGGTTGGTTTCAAGAATGGGACCTCGGGCAATGTGCAGATTGCCATTGAGGCGATTGTTTCGGCCGGGCATCCGCACACGTTTCTTGGGACCTCGGAGACAGGGCAGTCAGCGATTCTTTTTACGGCAGGAAACCCGGATTGCCACATTATTCTGCGTGGCGGACGGCAGACGACGAATTATGACGCAGCGTCTGTTAGTTCGACGGCGGAGCAGATGGAAAAAGCGGGGGTCCAGCCGCGCATCATGATTGATTGCAGTCATGCCAATAGTGGCAAAGACCATCGCAAGCAGGGCGCAGTATGCTGCAATGTGGCCGAACAGATTGCCGCCGGAGACCGTCGCATTATGGGCGTGATGCTGGAAAGCAATCTGGTGGCCGGTGCACAACAGCTTGTTCCTGGCAAACCACTGGTCTATGGGCAGAGTATTACTGATGCCTGTATTGATTGGCAAGAAACGTATGGGCTGCTGGGCGAACTGGCCCGGGCAGTGAGAACCAGAGGGTAAGAATACAGGTCCCTGGCCCCATCTGTACCTACTCCCGCCAGAAATAGGATTAAATCAGTCCTATTTTGCTGTATCATGAATCTGAAGGATTTTTCCTCATCAGATAAGAGACTTTGGCCGCATTAAGTGAATTACGAATCGGCAGCACGGGCGTGATTGAAGTGTTGAGGCTGCCGGACGAAATCCAGCACCACCTGATGCACATGGGATTTATGCCAGAGGCGCGGGTGAGGGCGGTGCGGCGCGCTCCGGCAGGCGATCCGACGGTCTACGCTGTGGACGGAATGGAAGTGGCCCTGCGAAGCGATACGGCGCGCTGGATCAGCGTGAGGGAAATCGGGGACGAGTGAGCATGAGCAGCTGCTGCACGCCAGCTACGATCGAGATTGAGGTCAAACCGCGGATTGCGGGAAAGATCCATACGGTTGCCCTGATTGGGCCTCCTAATTCAGGAAAAACCACGCTCTTTAACCGGCTTACCGGACTTCGCCAGAAGGTCGCCAATTATCCCGGAGTGACAGTAGAGCAGCATTACGGCAAGATGAGCGGCATTGATCGCGGCGATCTGACGCTGATTGACCTTCCTGGAATTTACAGCCTGAACAGCCAGTCAGAGGACGCGCGGGTTGCGGTGGAGGTGCTGCACGGGCGCATGCCGGGAGCGCCTGTTCCGGATGCGGTGCTGCTGGTGCTGGATTCACTGCATTTGCAGCGGCAACTGATGCTGGCCGCGCCGATTCTGTCCCTTGGACTGCCGACGATGGTCCTGCTGAATATGAGCGACCTGATGGCGGTACGCGGGGGCGAGGTGGATACGCTGGCGCTGGCGCGGGAACTCGGGGTACCGGTGGCGAAGATCAGCGCGGCACGCGGCACCGGGCTGGACGCCATCAAGCATTTCCTTGACCAGAAAAGTGATCCGATTCGGGCAGCGATGCCGAAGCTGGAGCTGCCGGTGATGGGAAATCCGCGCTCATACCGGCAATGGGCGACGGGTGTCAGCACGCGGACGAAGTACAAGGCCCCGCTTTCATCGGAGTGGACACGCAAGCTGGACTCGGTACTGCTGGGACGCGTGACGGGGCCGCTGTTTTTTATCGCAGTCGTCTTTGCCGTGTTTCAGGTGGTGTTCTCGATTGGACGCCCGTTGAGCGACCTGCTGCAGGACCTGCTGAATACGAGCGGCGATAAAGTTGGAGTGCTGCTGGGCCACGGTTGGCTGCAATCTTTGTTGATTGACGGCGTGTGGAAAGGCGTGGCATCGGTGCTGGTGTTTCTGCCGCAGATTCTGCTGCTGTTTCTTTTTATCGGGATACTGGAGGATTCGGGCTATCTGGCACGCGCTGCTCTGATTGCTGATCGCGTCATGCGCGCGATCGGGCTGAATGGCAAGGCGTTTATTCCGCTGCTTTCCGCCTACGCCTGCGCAGTTCCTGCGATTATGGCGACACGCACGATTGAGAACAAGCGCGATCGTTTTGCGACGATTCTGGTAGCGCCATTTATGACCTGCTCGGCGCGGCTGCCGGTGTATCTGCTGATCATTGCGGCTTTTGTTCCCAACAAACCTTTGCTGGGGGATTTTTTCGGGTTGCAGGCGGCGGTGATGGTCGGGCTTTATGTGCTGGGTTTTCTGGCCGCGTTGTTTACTGCGCGTCTGCTTAAATCTTCGATTTTGAAAGCATCGTCGGCCCCGTTCATTCTGGAACTGCCGCAGTACCGGATGCCAACGCTGCGCTCGCTTGGACTGCGCCTGATTGACCGTGGAACTGTGTTTGTGAAGCAGGCGGGCACGGTCATTCTGAGCGTGATGCTGGTGCTCTGGGTACTGGGGCATGTGCCGTTCCATGCGGATTTGCCGCAGAGTGTGATCGGACGGGTGGGGCAGTTTATTGAGCCGCTGATTAAGCCGCTGGGCTTTAACTGGAAGATCGGGATTGGCCTGTTAAGCTCTGTGATTGCGCGGGAAGTCATCGTAGGGACGCTGGGGAACCTGTATGGGGCTGATCCAGCAACCCAGTCACTGACTTTGAAGGCGGCGCTGCATCATGACCTGACCCTGGGCGGAGCCATGGCGCTGGTGGTTTTCTTTGCTTTCGCCATGCAGTGCACTTCAACGCTGGCGATTGTGCGGCGCGAAACCAATAGCTGGAAATGGCCAGCGTTGCAGTTTGTTTATATGAGCACGCTGGCGTACCTGGCTGCGTTCGTGACGAATGTGTTGATCACGAAGTTCTTTTAAGCTGGCCCAGAAATCATTCTCTTTGATTGCTCGACGATTCGCCCAACGTTCGCTTCTCCTATCCCTTCGCTGCGCGAAGGGTGGGCACCCGGCCGGTTATTAAGACAGGGTTTTTACGATGGCGTCGTGGAACTGTGGGCGTACCTGCTGGATGGCCTTGCTGGAGCGGTCGGGCCAGGTGCGGTTTGTGAGCAGAACTACGGCGAGCTGGCGCTCGGGATCTATCCAGAGAGAAGTGCCGACGTAGCCCAGGTGTCCGATGGAAGACGGGCTGAAGTAGCTTCCCGAAGATGAAGGCGGAGTGGGAGTGTCCCACCCGAGGGTGCGCGAGCCGATTTGTTTGGTGGCGAAGAGGCGAATTGTTTCCGGGCAGAAGAGTTGCTGACCTTCAGTGGTGCGGCCTTCGGCGAGGATACAGGCGGCGAAGGTGAGCACATCGAAGGCGCTGGAGAACAGACCGGCGTGGCCGGAAGCTCCACCGAGGACATATGCGTTCTCATCATGGACTTCGCCCTGGATGATGCGGTGACGGAATGCAGCGTCGTAGACGGTGGGCGGGATTTGAGAGCGCAACTGCTCGGGCGGGCAGAAAAAAGTGTTTTTCAGTGCGAGCGGGGCAAAGATTTCGCGTTCGCAGTAGCGGGCAAGGTGGTCGCCGGCCAGCACTTCAAGCGCTTTGCCGAGCAGGATGAATCCGATGTCAGAGTATTCGGCGCGGGTACCGGGGGGCACTTCGAGGGGCATTTGCAGGCAGGCGCGCAGAAGGGCGTTGGCGGAAGTATGTTGCTCAAAGAGGCGGGCGTAGGCGGGCAGTCCGGAAGAGTGCGCCAGCAACATGCGCAGAGTGACGCGTTCCTTGCCGCTGCCGGGGTCGCGGCCGATGACGAAGGCTGGAAGGATTTCTCCGAGCGGTGTATCGAGATCGAGAATGCCGCGGTCGTGGAGCAGCATGGCCATGGAGGTGGTGGCGACGACTTTGGTGACGCTGGCCAGGTCGAAAATCGTGTCAGGAAGCACCTGGGGCGAGTCATTGTCATACGTGAAGCGGCCTGCGGCGTCGAGCGCGATGACTTTACCCTGATACAGGACGGCGTAGGCTGCGCCGGGAAAGGCGTGGCTGGCGATGGCCTGCTCAAGAATAGCGCGCGCCGGAGCAAACTGCTGACGCTGTGCGGAGTGTGCGAGCGGCAGTCGTGTCACAGTTTGCATTTCCAAATTCCCTCCGGAGCTAAAGCACCTTCTTTTTTCACCTTTTTTATCGGCACGGCTTAAAGCCGTGCCACTTCAAAATAAACCCACGTTGCGATACAACCCGAGCGGCAGGGCATGGCAATTTGATGCAAGTGACAGTATAGTAAGCGATTTCAGGGGAAAACGAATGAAGAAATGCTATCTATGGCTGGCACTGTTTTTATGCTTATTGTCTTTTCATCCGATGTGGGGGCAGGAGGACACAGCGCTGGAGACGCAGTTGCGAGCGCTGGCGGCGCTGCACAAGGGCAAAGTGGCGGTTTTTGCGAAAGACCTGAAAACTGGCAAGACGGTTGCAATTAACGCGGACACGCCTGTGCCTACGGCGTCAGTGATTAAGCTGACGGTGCTGTTTGAGGCGCTGAAGCAGATTCAGGCGGGAAAAGCACACTTTGAAGACCGGTTACGGCTGACGAAGGAGAACCAGGTAGAAGGATCAGGGGTGCTGGGTTTCTTTGACACTCCGCAGACGCTTACGCTGAAGGACGTACTGACGATGATGATTATTGTCAGCGACAACACGGCGACGAATGTGGCGATTGACAAGCTGGGCCTTAAGAACATTGATAACCGCATCCAGTGGCTGGGGCTGAAGAATACGTGGCTGTACAAGAAAGTTTCAAAGCCTCCGGTGGGACCGATGCCTCCGGACCAGAAACAGTTTGGATTGGGGAAGACGACGGCGCGGGAGATGGCGGATGTGATGGAGCGGTTTGCCGCATGCAACCTGAATGCTCCGAGCAGTGCGGCCAAGCCGACGGCCAGAGACCAGAAGCTGTGCGATGCGGCGATGCACATGCTCCGAAACCAGTTTTACCGCAACAGTATTCCGCGATATCTGGAAGCGGTTGATACGACGGAGGGTGAGTCAAAGATTGCCAACAAGACGGGAGCGCTGGACAACGTGCGCAATGATGTGGGCGTAGTGGATGCGAAGAATGGGCCGGTGTTGATTTCAGAATTTACCTGGGACAACCAAGACACGAGCTGGACGCCGGACAATGCGGCCGAGGTACTGATGGCGAAGGTAGCGAAGATCATCGTTGACCGCTGGCAGTAGCCGCACGTCTACAATATAGACAGGGCCGGAGGCGGTGATGGACGGGCCATTTTCTTATGGATCGAAGATGTTTTGCATGGTGAGGAGATTTTCACCTGCTTCTTTCTGCCCCCGGTTGGCGAGGGTGAAGCCGTCTTCTTGTAAAACAGTTTTGAATGCGAAATACGCGCTCGTGGCCGGAGTGCTGGCGGTTGGGCTGTGCGCTTTTGCGCAGGAGCAGCAATCGCCAGCGGCTTCCCAGGCGAAGACGATGGTGGTGCCGGAGGGCACCAAGGTACTTCTGGAACTGCGCTCTGCGATCAATACGAAGACGGTGCAGCCGGGCGATGGCGTATATCTTTCATCGAGCTTTCCGGTAGTGGTAGATGGCCATGTGGCGATTCCGGTAGGCGTGTATGTGCAGGGCGTAGTAGACCAGGTGACGCGTCCGGGGCGCATTAAAGGCCGGGCGGCTGTGCGGATGCACTTTACCTCGATGATTTTTCCGAATGGAAGCGTTGTGAGCATTCCGGGAGTGGTGAATGGGCTTCCTGGCTCAAGCGGGCCGAAGGTGGAGAAGGAAGGCAAAATTGAGCAGGCCGGCAGTAAAGGAAAGGATGCTGGGACGGTTGCGCAGGACACGATGGCAGGTGCGAGTCTGGGGACGATCGGCGGCGCGGTGGCTGGAAATCCTGGAAAGGGCGCGCTGATTGGTGCGCTGGGAGGCGGCGCGGCGGGGTTGGTTACGACGCTACTGACGCGCGGAGATGACGTTGTGCTCCCGGCCGGGCAGGGAGTGGAGATGGTTTTGCAGCGTCCGCTGACGATTACGCAGGCGAACCTGACTGGGCCAGATGCAGCGGGGCAGGCGACTCCTGTTCCGCCGACACAGCAGCCGCTAGGAAAACCGAAATATAAGATGCTGTGCCCTGCGGGCAGCCTTGGGTGCGTTGATTAAGACATTGCGATGAGTACTGAGGACGAACTAATGGACCAGGCGGGCAAGGAGAATGCCCGCAGCAGCTTTCAGTTATGGTTGCGCGACTTCATCATTTCGGTGATGGCGTCATTCTTTATCATTACCTTTCTTTACCAGCCGGTAAGAGTGGAAGGCACCAGCATGCAACCGGAGCTGCGGGACCAGGATCGGCTGTTTGTAAATAAATTTGCGTACGACTTTGAGAAGATTTCACGCGATGATGTGGTGGTTTTTTATTATCCGCGTGATCCCTCGAAGAGCTACATTAAGCGCGTGATCGGGCTGCCCGGAGACAATATTGCTATCCGTGACGGGCGAGTGTATGTGAATGGCGAGCTGCTGGATGAGCCGTATGTTCCGAAGATGTATCGGGACGTGCGCTCGATGAGCGAAATCACAGTGCCACCAAACGAGTATTTTGTGATGGGCGACCACCGGTCTATTTCGAGTGACAGTCGCGATTTTGGACCTGTTCCTCGAAAGCTGATTTATGGCAAGGCATCGTTTGTCTACTGGCCGGCGGACAATATGGGCGTGGTGCATTGAGGGCGGACGAAAAACGCATGTGTGACGCAAAATTTACCGGAATTGTCGGAGAAAAATTGGTAAAATCTATTGAATCCACTCCATGGAGAAGCGATGCAGGCGATACTTGCGCTCGAGGACGGGCGCATCTTCCGCGGCCAGGGCTACGGCGCCAAAGGTGAGTGCTACGGCGAAGTTGTTTTCAATACTTCTTTAACCGGCTATCAGGAAATATTCACTGATCCCTCCTATGCCGGACAGATTGTCGTTCTAACTAATCCGCAGGTTGGCAATTACGGCACCAATTCCATTGATAATGAAGCGAACAAGCCTTTTATAGAGGGGTTGGTGACGCGCGAGTTTTCTCCGATCAGCTCAAACTGGCGTTCGCAGCTGGTTGCTGATGAGTATCTGGAGCGGTTCAATGTTCCGGTGATTTCTGAGATTGATACGCGTGCTCTGGTGCGGCATCTGCGGACCCATGGCGTGATGCGGGGCGTGATTTCCTCGATTGAGACAGACCCGGATGTGCTGGTTGAGAAGGCACGCTCGGTGAAGAAGATGGAAGGCACGGACCTGGCAAGTGTGGTCAGCACCAAGACGCGCTATGAGTGGGAGCACGACGGGCCTGATCCGCTGGAGCAGGTCGAGTCGCCGATTGCGCTGGCGAAGCCGGACATGCACGTGGTGGCGTATGACTTCGGCATCAAGAAGAACATTCTGCGGATGCTGGCCGATCAGGGCTGCCGCGTGACGGTGGTCCCGGCGCAGACCTCGGCAGAGGATGTTCTGGGGCTGAACCCGGACGGAATTTTCCTCTCGAATGGACCGGGTGATCCGGAGCCGGTGGAATATGCGCAGCAGAACATTCGCAAGCTGATGGGGCACAAGCCGATTTTTGGGATTTGCCTCGGGCATCAGCTTATTGGACTGGCACTGGGCGGCAAGACCTATAAGCTGAAGTTTGGGCACCACGGCGGGAACCATCCGGTGAAGCAGATGGACACGGGCAAGGTAGAGATTACGGCGCACAATCATAACTTTGCTGTGGACCCGGATTCGATCAATGCCAATGAAGTAGACCTGACGCACATTGACCTGAACGACAATACGCTGGAAGGTCTGCGGCACAAATCGCTGCCTCTGTTCAGTGTGCAGTACCATCCGGAGGCGAGCCCAGGTCCCCACGATTCACACTATCTCTTCCGTGATTTCAGGAAGATGATGGAGGAATTCAAGAGATAGGCGGCGGGCCATTTGGTCCCGCCTTTTTTATGGGGGGCGGCTGCCGCTGGAAGGCCTGGTGCAACTATGAGAGCAAAAGAGGCTTTAGCCTTCGAAGGATTGCAGTGAAGCTGAAACGAGAACCAGCTACTACAAGAAATGGTCAGACCTACTTCGTCACATCAGAAACAGGCGAGCGCCGGTCATTCTTTAAGTACGAACGCTGGTCAAAGCTGTTTCTCGAAACCCTCTTTGGCTACCGGGCAGAGGGCAGTTTTCTGCTGCATGAATTTGTCCTGATGGTGGATCATTCCACCTCATATGCCTTTGGAGAGCCTGAAAAAAGCAGTGCAATTGATCAGGGGCGATTTTTTTAAAGCAGGCATCGTTGAAATTTGAAAGTCGGCACAATGTCTGGCAGCGAGGATTTGCCGATCATCGGATTCGAGATATGGATGAATATCAGAAACATCGGCATTACATTTGGCTGAATCCAGTGAAGGCAAAATTATGTGAATGGCTAGGGATTATCTGTATAGCTTCGCGTTTGGCGGCAAATGGGAGTTAGGTGGAGTCCCTCAGGGCCAAAGCCCTGGGATTCAGATGTAGCTGATGGCACGGCCAAAGCCGTGTCCTTCAAAAGATTCGATGCTGTACCAGATTAAAATTCTGAGTTCTGAAGTTAAGGAATAGGAAGAGAAACAGATGCCACGCAGGAACGACATCACCAAGATTCTCGTGATCGGCTCGGGGCCGATTGTAATTGGCCAGTCGGCGGAGTTTGACTACTCCGGCACGCAGGCGTGCAAGGCGCTGAAGCAGGAAGGGTATGAAGTGGTGCTGGTGAACTCAAATCCGGCCACGATCATGACCGATCCTGAACTGGCGGACCGCACCTACATTGAGCCGCTGACGCGCGAGTATGTGGAAGAGATTATCCGCATTGAATCGCAGATGCTCAAGGATGAAGGCCGGAAGGGCAAGTTTGCGTTGCTGCCGACAGTGGGTGGGCAGACGGCGCTGAATCTTGCTGTGGAGCTGGCGGATTCCGGCGTGCTTGAGAAGTACGACGTGGAGTTGATTGGTGCGAAGCTCGACGCCATCAAAAAGGCCGAAGACCGGCTGCTCTTTAAAGATGCGATGACGCGGATTGGCCTAGATGTGCCGAAGTCGGCATTGGTGAACAACATTCGCGATGGACTGGAGTTTACGAGCAAGATTGGGTTTCCGGCGATTATTCGCCCTTCGTTTACGCTGGGTGGTTCAGGCGGTGGCATTGCTTATAACCGTGAAGAGCTGATGGAGATTCTGGCGCGCGGACTTGATCTCTCTCCAGTGCACGAGTGCCTGATTGAAGAGTCAGTGCTTGGCTGGAAAGAGTACGAGCTAGAGGTGATGCGCGATCTTGCGGACAACGTCATCATCGTCTGCTCGATTGAGAACATGGATCCGATGGGCGTCCATACAGGGGATTCAATCACGATTGCTCCGGCGCAGACACTGACGGACCGCGAATACCAGAAGATGCGCACGGCGGCAATTGCCGTGATGCGCGAAATCGGGGTTGAGACTGGCGGCTCAAACGTGCAGTTTGCGGTGAATCCGCTGACAGGCAGAATGACCGTGATTGAGATGAACCCGCGCGTATCGCGCTCGTCGGCGCTGGCATCGAAGGCGACAGGCTTTCCAATTGCGAAGATTGCGGCGAAGCTGGCCGTGGGCTATACGCTCGATGAGATCCCGAATGACATCACGAAGATGACGCCGGCCTGCTTTGAGCCGACGATTGATTATGTCGTCACCAAGATTCCGAAGTGGCAGTTTGAGAAGTTTCCCGGAGCGGATGAAAACCTGGGACCGCAGATGAAGTCTGTGGGCGAAGTGATGGCGATTGGCCGGACCTTCAAGGAATCGCTGATGAAGGCGCTGCGCTCGCTTGATACGGGCAAGAAGGTTGGTGCTGAGATTCTCGATCCGCGGCGCCTGACACAGATGCTGGTGACGCCAAAGCCCGGGCGCATTGATTATGTGCGGTTTGCCTTCCGCCGCGGGCTGAGCGTGCGCGAAGTGGCACGCATGACCTCGATTGATCCGTGGTTCCTGTATCACATCAAGGAAGTGACGGACATGATTGCTTCGCTGGCCGATTACAATCCGGACACGATATCGGCCGAGGTCTTGCGGAAGGCCAAGCGCATGGGTATCTCTGACGAGCGCATTGCCGAAGTCTGGGGGCTTTCAGGCAACGATGGTGTAAAGCAGGTGAGGCAATTGCGGCATCGACATGGTATTAAGCCCGTCTATAAGCAGGTGGACACGTGCGCAGCCGAGTTTGAAAGCCTTACGCCTTATCTTTACTCCTGCTATGACGATGAGGACGAGGCGACTCCAACGAGCAAACGCAAGGTGATTATTCTTGGCGCAGGGCCGAACCGGATCGGGCAGGGAATTGAGTTTGATTACTGCTGCTGCCATGCTGCGTTTGCCCTGAAGGAAGACGGCTACGAGACCATCATGGTCAACTGCAATCCGGAGACGGTCTCGACCGACTATGACACCAGCGACCGCCTCTACTTTGAGCCGCTGACGCTGGAAGATGTGCTCGCGGTCTATGAGCACGAGGCGCAGAGCGGCGCAGAGATTGGCATGATTGTGCAGTTTGGCGGGCAAACGCCGCTGAACCTGGCACTGCGTTTGAAAGCGGCTGGCGTGCCGATTCTTGGAACGTCGCCGGAATCCATTGATCTGGCGGAAGACCGCAAGCGTTTTGGCAAGCTGCTGGAAGAGCTGAATATTCCGCAGCCTCCAGGGGCGATGGCAACGAGCGTGGAAGAGGCCCTTGAGGGCGCGGAGCGCATTGGTTTCCCGGTGCTGGTGCGGCCTTCATATGTGCTGGGGGGACGCGCTATGACCATCGCTTATGACAGCGATGCAGTGGCGCGGTATATGAAGGAGGCCGTGGAGTACTCGCAGGAGCGACCTGTTCTGATTGACCACTTCCTGGAAGATGCGGTGGAAGTGGATGTGGACGCCATCAGTGATGGAACCGACGTTGTGATTGCGGGCATCATGCAGCACATTGAAGAGGCAGGCATCCACTCCGGCGATTCATCGTGCGTGCTGCCTGCGGTTGATCTTTCGGCTGAGGTGCTGGAGACCATCCGCACATACACACGCAAGCTGGCGCTGGTGCTGAAAGTGGTGGGTCTGGTGAATCTGCAGTTCGCCATCCAGCGCGACAAGGTCTATGTGATCGAAGTAAACCCGCGCGCATCGCGCACTGTGCCGTATGTTTCAAAGGCCACTGGCGTGCCGCTGGCGAAGATTGCTTCGCGCCTGATGACTGGACGCAAGCTGCGGGAACTGCTGCCGGAGCAGGTTGCATCCCGTAAAGATCTGGAAACAGGGACGCATTATTTTGTAAAGTCGCCGGTCTTCCCATGGAACAAGTTCCCGGGCGTTGACACTGTGCTTGGGCCGGAGATGAAGTCCACGGGCGAAGTGATGGGCGTAGCGGACAACTTTGGCGAGGCCTTTGCCAAAGCGCAGCTTTCTGCCGGGCAGCACCTGCCGCTGAAAGGTACAGTCTTCTTCAGCGTGAATGACCGCGACAAGGCGCAGGTGGTGGATGTGGCTCGACAGTATGTGGATTTGGGCTTCCATCTGGTCGCAACGGAAGGTACAGCCAGCGTACTTGAGCAGGCAGGAATGGTGGTGGAGCGCGTGTACAAGGTGAAGGAGGGCCGACCAAATGTGGTTGACCTGATCAAGGGTGAGCGGATTCAGCTGATTGTGAATACGCCTCATGGTCAGGACCCTTTCTTCGACGAGAAGGCCATTCGGCGTGCGGCGGTCTTGCAACGGATTCCGACCATTACGACACTGGCAGCTGCGCGTGCGGCTGCGGAAGGTATCCAGGCACGGCAGAAACACACAACCATAGTGAATGCATTGCAGCATTTGCATGCAGCGCAGGCCCTGGCTAAGTAGAGAGGGTTTGCGAGTGCGCCGTTCAGAAGGGGCTATAAAGCCCCTTCTTTTTTCACGTTTATTGGCACGGCTGAGGCGGTGCGCTTTCAAAAACAAGCCCAAACTGCGACACAACACAACCATTCCTTCCGTAACTTGACTTTGCCTTCAGGCCCCGCTAGTCTCCGTGCAAATTCCCAAAAATAAAAACAGGTACAAACACGTTGACCTCTTCCTCTGCCTTCAGTGAATCCATCAGTATGGAGCGTCTTGCATGGCTGGCGCTTGCGCTTACTCCCGGACTTGGTCCGCGACGCATTCTGAGTGCAGTGCGGCAGACGCATTCTGCAGAAGAGATACTGCATCTGCCGTTGACGGGGCTGGAATCGCTCAATTTTCCAGCGCAGGCGGTGCAGTTTATTTCCGACGGGCAGGCGCTGCAGGCAGCCAATGCGGAGTGGGAAGCGATGCAGAAGACGGGAGCGTCGTTTCTTGCCTACAACGATCCTGAGTATCCGGAGCGCTTGCAGGAAATTTTTGATCCTCCAGCGTTGCTGTGGGTGCGCGGCGATGTGTCGGTGCTTTCGCAGCCTGCGATTGCGGTGGTTGGAACACGGCACCCTTCTCCCTATGGGAGCGGGATGGCCGAAATGCTGTCGCGTGACCTTGCGGCGCGAGGATTGATTATTCTGAGCGGAATGGCGCGCGGTGTGGACGCAGCGGCGCACAAAGGCGCTCTGATGGCGAAGGGCAGGACCATTGCTGTGTGGGGGACAGGAATTGACGTGATCTATCCAAAAGAGAACAAGTCTCTGGCGGAACAGATCATTGCGGGTGGAGGTGCGATTGTTTCTGAATTGCCGATGGGGACCTTTCCGGCTCCGCAGAACTTTCCCAAGCGCAATTGGATCATCAGCGGAATGAGTGTGGGCGTGCTGGTGGTGGAAGCAGGCGAGCACAGCGGGACGCGTGTGACTGCCCGGTGCGCGGTCGAGCAGAACCGGGATGTTTTTGCGGTTCCCGGCAATGTGACCACAAAAAACGCGTGGGGACCTAACACATTGATTAAACAAGGCGCTAAGCTTGTGGCCACGTGGGAAGATGTGTGGGAAGAGCTGCCTTCGCAGATTCGGCTTGAGGTTGAATCGAACGGCGAACTTGCATCAAAACCACAACATGGTGCATCGTTATTTGAGGAAGCTCCCTTGCAGCCCGCTGAATCTCGTGTGATGGCAATGCTTCGGCATGATGAAGCGCTGCAACTGGACGAGATCATGGAGAAGCTGGGGCCAGAGCTGAGTTCATCAGAAGTGTTTACGGCGCTTTTTGAATTGGAGCTCGCAGGACGCATCAAACAACTTCCGGGCAAAAATTACGTCAAAAGTTTTTGATACCCGCGTGAGTGTTGTCATGCACCGTTCATGAATTTTTTGCGTCTTTCAAATGTCGGCTCTGGATTCTGCGCGGCCATTCGTGATAGCTTCCAGAAGCATTGGCAAAGGAAAACGATGAGTAAATCGCTCGTGATCGTTGAGTCTCCCGCAAAGGCGAAGACGATCAACAAATATCTGGGTAAGGACTACACGGTCGAAGCATCGCTGGGCCACATTAAGGACCTGCCCAAAAACGAAATCGGCGTGGAGCTGAAACACCGCACCTTTGAGCCGGAGCTGGTTGTCATTCCGGGCAAAGAGAAGGTGGTGGACCGCCTGAAGAAGCTAGCTGCCAAGTCAGAGGCCGTGTATCTCGCGCCTGACCCTGACCGAGAAGGCGAGGCGATTGCCGCGCACCTTGCTGAAGAGTTGAGCAAGGTCGTGAAGAAGAACGCCATCCAGCGCGTCACCTTTAATGAGATCACGCCGAAGGCCGTGCGCGATGCTTTCCAGCATGCGCGCCAGATTGATTCGCACCTGGTAGACGCGCAGACGACGCGTCGCGTACTGGACCGCATTGTTGGGTATCAGGTTTCTCCCTTGTTGTGGGACAAAGTACGCCGCGGCCTTTCTGCCGGACGCGTGCAGACCGTTGCTGTACGCCTGATTGTTGAGCGCGAACGTGAAATCAAGGCCTTCAATCCGGTTGAATACTGGACCATTGATGCGGAACTGGAAGCGCAGAAGGCTGCATCGTTTACGGCACGCTTTGTTGGCATAGACGGCCAGCGCGCACGTGTGGAAACCGTGGACCAACCTTCGCTGCCAGACCAGAAGATTACAGACGAAGTTGTGGCGCAGCTGAAGAAGGCCGCCTGGTCTGTCCGCTCAGTTGAGCGCAAGGAGCGCAAGCGCAATCCGACTGCGCCATTTACTACCAGCAAGCTGCAGCAGGATGCATCGCGCCAGCTTGGCTTTAACGTGAAGCGCACCATGGGCGTGGCGCAGCGCCTGTATGAAGGAGTGGATATTGGTGGCGAGACTGTCGGTCTTATTACCTATATGCGTACGGACTCGACGCGTGTTGCGCCGGAGGCGATTGCCGCTGTCCGCAACTGGATCCGGTCGAACCTGGGCAGAAACTATCTGCCAGAATCGCCGAATGCCTTCAAGTCGAAGAAGGACGCGCAGGATGCGCACGAGGCGATTCGCCCGACGAATGTGGACCTGCATCCGGATGAGGTCCGGAGGTATCTGAGCGACGAGCAGTACAGGCTTTACCGGCTTATCTGGCGGCGCTTTGTTGCTTCGCAGATGACGCCTGCCGTCTTTGACCAGACGACTGTAGATATTGTTGCGAAGGCCGATCGTCGCTACGATTTCCGCGTGACCGGCTCGGTGCTGAAGTTTGATGGCTATCTGAAAGTCTACGAGGAGTCTAAAGAGAAGAAAGACGAAGATGATGAGGCGCTTACCAACAAGCTGCCTGTTCTGAATGAGGGCCAGGCCCTCACGTTGCGCGAGTTAAAGCCGGAGCAGCATTACACGGAGCCTCCTCCGCGCTACAACGAAGCGTCGCTCGTCAAGGAGCTGGAAGAGCGCGGCATCGGGCGCCCGTCCACGTATGCGTCCATCATTAACACCATTCAGGACCGCGAGTACGTGCAGAAGATTGGTGGACGCTCCGGCCGTTTTGTGCCGACCGAGATCGGCACGGTGGTCAATGATCTTCTGGTGAAGAACTTCCCGTACATCTTCGACACGCAGTACACGGCAAAGCTTGAAGAAGAGCTGGACGACATTGAAGATGGCCGCGAAAAGTGGACTGATCTGCTGAAGGGCTTCTACGGCCACTTTGAAGAAGAGCTGAAGGACGCGAGCAAGCACATGGAAAACATCAAGCGGATGGAGAAGCCAACAGACGAGAAGTGTCCGCAGTGCGGCTCGCCGTTGGTGCTGAAGTGGGGCAAGTTCGGCTCCTTCTATGCCTGTAGCTCTTACGACAAAAAAAAGAAAGACAGTTGTGACTACACGAGGGAAAACTTTGAGGCCAAGCCGAACCTTGTCCTGAATGAAGGCCAGGAGAACGAGCAGGAAGAAGAATACTGCGAGAACTGCGGCCGCGTGATGGTGCTGCGCAATGGGCCGTGGGGACCATTCATGGCCTGTCCCGGATATAACGAAGACCCGCCGTGCAAGACCGTGCGTCGCCTGCACCAGAAGCAGCAGCAGAAGCCGCCGGAACCGATTGATGAGACCTGCCCGAAATGCGGCAAGCAACTGGTGAAACGTCAGGGCCAGTACGGAGAGTTCATCTCCTGCTCAGGCTATCCAAAGTGCAAGTACATTAAGCAAAACACCATCGGCATGAAGTGCCCGAAGTGCCATGAGGGCGAGATTGTCGAAAAGAAGGCACGCCGCGGCAACATCTTTTACGGATGCGAGAACTATCCAAAGTGTGACTTCACGGCGAATTACAAGCCCGTAGACCAGAAGTGTCCGGAATGCGGCTCGCCGTATCTGCTGGAGAAGACGCTGAAGTCTGGCGTGTATCTCGTCTGCCCGAACCGCAAGGCGACAGCTGAGGAAGAAGAGGGCACGAAGAAGCGGCGCAAGAAAGGTGAGGAAGACTCGGTCGTTGCGTGCAGTTTCTCAAAGCGCATTGGCGACGCGCCTGAACAGGAGCGGCCCAAGGCGGAGACTCATGCTCCGCTGGTAGAACAGGCTGTGTAAGAAGGCATGGAAACGAGCCAGAAGTGCCCTGCTGCACCAGCGTGCAGCAGGCAGGTGTTTTTTCCGGGCCAAGATGAATGAGAACCGCGACATTCCATCTTCTACGACCGGGCCCGTAGCTCAATGGTCTGAGCAGGGGATCATAATCTGAAGGTGCACCAAAGGATTGTGGTACAGTTGGGCGCAGGAACAGTACAATTCAACAAGCGCATTCGTCGCATAAGGGCCCATAGCTCAATCGGTTAGAGCAGCGAACTCATAATTCGTTGGTTCCAGGTTCAAGTCCTGGTGGGCCCACCAAATTCCTAAAAAGTCGCCCGAAGTACACTTGAGGCGCAGTACCCGATCGCGGCACTTTGCCGACTCAGTATGAATATGCTGAAGCGATATACGCATCTGCGTAACTGAGGGCCTCGTAGTGCGTATCGGTGGCGTCGGCCAGCACCCCGATAGTCTTTTGCAGGGTCGTATGCGCCACGTTGGTGAATCTCCTCGGCCTTTTTGATTTGGCAGACACCTACCTTCAAAACAAAATCAGCAAAGTCAGTAACTGAAATTTCGAGCATTGGCCCTCCTCTTTCTGCGCGCCTACGGGTGCTCCGCTCAGGATGATCAAACTTTCTTGGTGTTTGTATCCTCCGAAGCTTCCCACCCTTTGTTTCACAAAAGGATGGGGCACCCAGGTTGAGATGATGAGTGCGCTTCGCGCAGACTGGATCGGCCCAGTTAGCTCCCTCACCCGGAACGCAAAAACCACGCGTAACGGGGACCCTGATTCGTGACTTGGGGCACATGCATGTATCTTGCGGCGATTGGCGTCTTCGTTCAGCTGATGACAAAGTGCATCAAGTCTGGCAGGTTCAGTGGGCCACTTCCATGCCGGCGATCTCCAGCTCCAGGCCACCAAATTCCGGGTGTTCATTCTGGCGCAGTTTGTAGGCGAGATGGATGACGCTGCCTTCTGCGAGACCCATCTGCTGGACGCGTTCGGCCCAGCTCCAGCCGACGGCCGGAAACAGAATGGCGCGTGGCCCCTGCGCGAGCTGGAGACGGACGTGCTTTTCCTTGAAAAAACGCGGGGATGCGGTGACGCGCACGTTCTGGGCCGCGAATACAGGTTCTTCATTACCCATGCCGCAGGGTTCCATACGCCGCAGCCAGGTAAAGAGAGCAGGAGTGATGCGATCGAGAGGCAGAAGTGCCTGGATGGTGAGCGGAGTGCCCAGCGCATCTTCAGGCAGATGGGCGAGAGCATATTCTTCCAAGCGCTGGCGGAGAGCGGAAACACGATCGGAAGGCAGAGAAAAGCCGACGGCATGGGCGTGTCCGCCGAAACGGGTGAATAGGTCGCGGCAGCTCTCAATCGCATTCAGGAGGTGAAAACCGGGGATGGAGCGGCCTGAGCCGTGGGCCTCGCCATTTTCGCGCGTCAGCACAAGCGCAGGCCTGCCGGTCTGGTCCACGATACGCGAGGCGAGTATGCCGATGATGCCGCGGTGCCAGCTATCGCCGTCCATGACAATGCAGCGGGCCTGCTGAAATTCCGGGCCAGCCAGGCGTTCCTCGATCTGGGCGAGAGTGGCGGCCTCTGTGGCACGACGTTCTGTATTCAGCTGCTCCAGTTTACTGGCCAGCTCCTGCGCGCGCTGGTGCTGGCGGGTGGTGAACATTTCGACGACATCAGAGGCAATGTCCATGCGACCGGCGGCGTTGATGCGGGGCGCGATGCGAAAGGCTATGTCCACAGGCGTGAGGCGGCGCTGGGATGGATCAAGGTTGGCGGAAAGCATCAGGTGGCGCAGTCCGGGATTGATGGGGCGGCGGAGTCCGTCAAGGCCGAGAGAGACAAAGACGCGATTTTCTCCGAGCAGAGGGACGGCGTCGGCGACGGTGGCAATGGCCAGGATTTTAAGAAAGGAGGGAAGAATTTTTGTGCGCGCACGTTCGGAATCGTGCGCTTCGAGAAGGGCCTGTGCCAGTTTGAAGGCGACGCCTGCCCCGCAGAGATGCTTGCAGGGATAGGGGCAATCGGGCTGATTGGGGTTGAGCACGGCCAGGGCCTGGGGGACGCTGTCTTCCGGCAGATGATGGTCGGTGACAATGAGGTCAAGGCCGAGCTCTTGGGCAGCTTTAGCGGCGGCGAAGGCACGAATGCCTGTATCCACGCTGATGACGAGGCGAATGCCTTCTGCTGCGGCGTCGGCGAGGCGCTGATCGCGCATGCCGTAGCCTTCGCGAAGGCGATGGGGGATGTGGAAACGGACTTTTCCGCCCATCATTTCAATGGCTGTCTTGAGAAGGACCGTGGCGGTTGTGCCGTCCACGTCGTAATCGCCGTAAATGAGGATGGGTTCATGCCGGCTTATGGCCTGGCGAATCCGGACGACGGCGGCATCCATGCCGAGCATGTTGTAGGGGTCGTGGAGGTGGTTGAACTGGGGGTCGAGGAAGCGCGCGACTTCTTCGCTGGAGCGCAGGCCGCGCGCAAGCAGCAGTTCAGCGACAACCAGTGGAATGCTGGCGGAGCGGGCCAGCGCGGCTGCGGCTGCAGGATCGGTTTCGTGGTAGACCCAGCGTTTTCGAGATGCGATCAACTACTCGTCTTCGTCCTCGTTCTGTTCAAAAACAATGTCGCCGAAGTCTTCGACGGATTCGAGCAGGTGCTGGTAACGGTCGTACCATGCTGTGGAAGTTTCGTGAATGAAGGCCACACCCTGGTGCATGAAGCCGAGCTGGATAAAGCCAGTTCTGCCGACGTAATTGATCAGCGTCTGTGCTTCTTCCGTGTCGGCGCTCTCTTCGTTGGGGAAATCGAGATCCTGAAGCTCTTCGAGCAGCAGCTCGAGGTCGTCCTTTTCGAGGACAAAGTCGCTCATGGTAATGAAAGGCGCGCCCGCGGCCTTTGCGGTCTCGACAAAGTCCTTCCAACTGTCGGGATTGCTGGTGTCATTCCAGGCGACGGAAGGCACCTCTTCCCCGATGTAGCCGGGGAGACGGCGAAGTCCATGACCTGCGATGAAGGCGATCATGTCGTCTTTGAGCGAGATCAGATTGTCGGGTAGCATCATCAAATGTTTATTCTCTCAGAAATGGTTGAGTGGAAAACGAGCAAGTTTCCGAATTGTACGATATTAAAATTGAAAGGAGATTTTGGGTTTTGGCGAAGTTTTCAGCGGCACGTACTTGTCTGGTACGCGTATGCAGCTCATTGCTGCCGCTGTGTGCGCATGAGGGAAGGGCACTCCCCGGGCGGCCGCGGTCTTATGGTCCTGGGAGAAGGGGCTGTATCGCTGGAGGCGCAGTCCTCATGCTATATTCCCAATAGGATCAATGATTTTCTCGAAAGAATATGTTGGATATCTGGCGCGCCACACGGTCAAGCACCTGATCGCCGCAAAGATGATCAAAACGGAGAAGCTTCCGCAGGTGGAAGAGCGCATCTATAACGGTCTGCTGGAGGAGCTCCAACTGGAAGACCGCATTAATGAGGAAGTCCGCATCATTCTGGAAGCCTACCAGGATGAGATGCGGCGGACAGGAGCGAGCTATCCTGAGATGTTCAAGAAGGTAAAGCAGGAACTGGCGCGTAAATACAAGGCGGTGCTGTGAGAATCTCGCGTGACAAAGTGAACAAGCTGGCGCACGTGGTGGCCGATACTCTGGCGGAGCTGGACGAGGTCGAGTTTCTGGAAGACCGTAATACGATCCGGCAGGAAGCGCGCAGGACGATTGAACACCTTTTAGCCGAGGAAACCAAGATTGACCAGGCGGCACGCCAGAAGATTGAATCCCAGCGCAAGATCATTCTTGAAGGCAGCCAGGAATGGGAGATTCTTTACCGCAAGTATTACAACGATGAGGTGAAGAAGCTGGGGATCTAATCGGGTTCGGCGCTTTGACCGCTGAACCGGCAAGATTGGCTTCCGCCAGACTGGCGTGAAGGCATCCTCCCTGATTGCGCGGGGAGCTATTCCTGAGAATTCTCAGAGCTACTTTACTAATGCCCCGCTACGCTTCTGTATGCGGGCTCAAACCCCAATTTTCGCGCTACAACCAGAATACGGTCGAAATCAAGGCTGATGGTGGCGCCGGCCTTCTGCGTTACTTCGTCTTCGATGGGGAGATCGAAGTCGTCGGCGCCATAGAGCAGTCCTTCCAAAGCGCGTTCGTTCTGGGTGAGCACTGAGGTACGGATGCGCGAAATATTGTCGAGATAAATGCGGCTGAGTGCGAGGTGGCGCAGATACTCGGCTGTGGTGATCTCGATTCCGCCGAGCTGCGTGAAATAAGGTTTATACGTCCAGCAGAGAAAGCTGGCGAGGCCGCCGGTTTCATCCTGAAAACGGCGTGTGCGCTCCAGATGCTCGAGGCGTTCGTCTATGGTCTCATCGAAACCGATGACCATGGTGGCGGTTGTCTTTAGTCCAGCCTGGACGATGGCCCGCTGTGCCTCGAAGTATTCGGCCACGGTGTATTTGAATTTGCTGTGGCGGCTGCGGAAGTTTTCGGTGAGAATTTCGGAGCCACCACCGGTGATCCAGCGCACGCCTGCCTCCTTAAAGCGCTGGGCAGCGGTGGCGTAATCGAGCTTCGCATGGTCGGCAAGGTACATGAACTCGGCGACGGTGAGCGCGTAGAATTCGAGGCGGTTGCCGTAGCGGGAGCGAATGGCGGCGAAGAGGCCGCAGTAGTAGTCGAGCGGCAGATGCGGGTTGAATCCGCCATTGAAGGCGGCGAGGTCGCCACCGAGAGCAAGCAGCTCATCGAGCCTGGCGAAGACCTGGTCCTGGGAAAGTACATAGCCTTCCTTGTCGCCGGGCAGGCGGTAGAAGGCGCAATAGTCGCACTGGGCTACGCATACATTCGTGTAGTTGATGATGCGCATCACCATATAGGTGCAGGAGCCGGGCTGGTGAAAGCGACTGCGGACGGATGAGGCGAGCTCGCGCAGTTCAGCGTCGCTGGCGTTGTGCCAGAGCCAGCGCGCGTCTTCAGTAGAAATGCGCTGCTGTTCACGGAGTTTGATCCGGACGTCCTCGAATGTTGCCGTGGATGTGCTCACGAGGTTATTTTACCTGTGCGGCGTGATACCTTTTTCAATCAAGAGATTTCCTGAGGAGGCGGGCTCCATTCATGCGTAGCATTTTGCGATCGGCTGTGACTGTTTGTGTGGTGGTGGCGAGCGTTGCGTGCTTTGCCGATAAAGCTCCGGTAGTGAAAACGGACAAAGGCAAGGTGCAGGGATATATCAGCGAAGATGGCAAGGTCCGCGTCTTTAAAGGAATTCCGTATGCTGCTCCTCCGGTGGGACAGCTGCGGTGGAAACCTCCACGGCCCGCGGAGAAGTGGCATGGCAAGCTGAATACCACCAGCTTTGGGCACCATTGCATGCAGGCGAGCGTTTTCTCAGACATGATTTTCCGCGACCCAGGACCGAGCGAAGACTGCCTGAACCTGAATGTGTGGACGCCGACGACGGACAAGAAGGCGAAGCTGCCAGTGATGGTCTGGATATATGGCGGCGGCTTTTATGCGGGAGCCACGTCTGAGGCGCGGCAGGATGGCGAGAACCTGGCGCACAAGGGCGTCGTGGTCGTTTCCATGAACTACCGCCTGAATATCTTTGGTTTTCTGGTGCATCCGGAGCTGACGGCCGAGTCTCCTCACCATGCTTCAGGAAATTATGGATTGATGGACCAGGCAGCGGCGATCGAGTGGGTGCGGCGTAACATCAAGAATTTTGGTGGAGACCCGGGCAATATTACGATTTTTGGCGAGTCCGCGGGATCGTTTTCCGTAAGTGCGCAGATGGCATCGCCCCTGTCAAAAGCTTTGTTTCAAAAGGCCATTGGAGAGAGTGGTGCGGCGATGAGCCAGCGGGAGCCTTTTCCGCCGCGTGAGGCCCGGGAAAAGAAGGACGTGAAAGAGCTGGAGGACGTGTTTGGCACGTCGAAGCTGAGCGATTTAAGGGCGATGAGTGCAGCCGATCTGCTGAAGGCAGTGGAGTCCAGGCCCGGGCATCCAGCGGCGCGTTTCTGGCCGGACATTGACGGGTATTTTCTGACCGAGGATGTTGCCGCGACATATGCAGCGGGCAAGCAGGCGCACATTCCGCTTCTGGCAGGGTGGAACCGCGATGAGGGGTTTATTCCGCAGAAGGCGATCACGATGGCGGAATATCATGCATGGGCGCAAAAGGAGTTTGGTCCAAATAATGCGAGGAAGTTCCTGACCGCCTATGCTGCGACCAACGGAACGGAGGCCATTCGCGCGTTGAGGGACTACGCGGGTGACCGCTTTCTGGTGTATGCCACGTGGCGCTGGATTGAGGCGCAGGTGGCCACGGGCGGCAAGCCTGTGTATCGCTATCATTTTGAGCTGCCGTCGCCAGGCGACAAGTTCCATGCTGCCGGAACGGTGTTTCATTCTGACGACATCGAATATGTTTTCGGTACGCTCGATTCGCGAAAGGGAATGAATGTTCGTCCGGAAGACAGAGCCGTGTCGGAACTGATGCAGAGCTACTGGACAAATTTTGCGAAGACCGGAGATCCGAATGGGCCGGGGCTGCCGAAATGGCCTGCTTACAACGCAGCAACTAACTGGCAGGTGATGCACCTGAATGCGGAATCGGAGGCGCGTCCGGACAAGACACGCGCGCGGTACGAATTCCTGAATGAGGTGTGGAGCAAGCCGACGCAATAGGGGTGCTACTCTTCTGGAATGTCCCGCTCGCTGCGTGCGCATCTGCTTCTGATTGCGGTGGTCTTTGTCTGGGGCGCAACTTTTGTTGTGATAAAAGACGCGCTTGGGGACATCTCTCCGCTGTTTTTCAATCTGCTGCGGATGGTGCTGGCCTTTTTGTGTCTTTCCGTGGTGTACCGAAAACACTGGAAGCGCCTGACGCCGCGCGCACTAGGCCATGGAGCGATGGTAGGACTTTGCCTGGCGATGGGGTATCAGTTCCAGACGGCAGGACTGCAGCTTACGACGCCTTCAAAGTCAGCATTTCTAACTGGCCTGATGGTGGTGCTGGTGCCGCTGCTTTCCGCTGTGCCGTTTTTGCGGACGGCGAATTCGCATGCGCCGCGCTGGAATGCGTATCTGGGGGCGTTGCTGGCATTTGTGGGTATTGTGCTGTTGACCACTCCGGCCCATGCGGCGATGGGTTTCGATTCGATCAATAAGGGAGATGTGCTCACGCTGGGATGCGCGCTGGGGTTTGCACTGCACGTGCTGGCGATGGCGCATGCCTTGCCGCGTGTGGAATATACGCAACTGGCGCTGTTACAGATTGGATTTTGTGCCCTGTTTATGAGCATCAGTGGGCCGCTGTTGGAGCATTTTGAGGTGCATTGGACGTTGCGCGTCATGGTGGCGCTGGGTGTGGCGGCGTTACTGGCGACAGCTGCGGCATTTACCGTCCAGTCGTACGCGCAGCAATATTTGCCCGCAACACATACGGCGCTTATTCTGGCGCTTGAGCCGGTGTTTGCCTGGATTACTTCATTTGTTGTTCTCGGCGAGAGGCTGGGGTGGCGGAGTTCGGCTGGGGCGCTGCTGGTGCTGGGCGGGATTGCGGTGACGGAGGTGCTTTCGTCGGGCACGACGGCACATGAGATGACGCCTGTGGGGGAGGGATGAGCGAAGGTATGGAATTCATCTTTCATATCAGTATTGGAAAGAAGAAGCCGGAAGGGCCCCTTGCTGGACGCAAGCCAAATGGCGCAGCTTACGGTGCGGATCCTTCGACTTCACTTCGTTTCGATTCGCCCAAGATGACAGGATTTAGAATTATTGGAGATATGCGAAGACAGCAGGTCTTTCGCTTGGCTCAGGGTGACAAAATCTGGAGTATGTATGGACGGGGTGTGACCTCCGAGGCAAATTCTGCGTCTAACTCCCTGAGAAGAGAAAGTGAAACCTGCCTTTCCGCACGCCATCTCCTTCATGTTCCCCGGTATACTGAAGTGTTGGACGGCGACTGCGCCGGCGGTTCCTGATTGCAGCTCCCAACAGATACGAGGTTAAGACCGAATGAAATCTTTCTTTGAACGGCTTCGTCTGCGCCGTCTTACGACTACTTTTACTGTTCTCACCACGCTTTCGGCTGGAATTATTATTGGCTCGGCCATGTCCCATGGGGTGCATGGACAGGATGCGAAGGTTGACAGCTCGGATGCGACACCGCTGAAGGTTCCTGCGCCCCGCGATCTTTCTACGGACTTTACCAAGATAGCCAAGGAAGTGGGGCCTGCTGTCGTCAATATCAACACAGAGACCCTGCCTAAGGAGCAGCAGGGCCGCGGTTTGCGACGGTTCCATCGGAATCCGCAGAACCCGGACAATAACGACAACAACGATAACAATGATAACGAGAACGACAACAATGGCGACCAGGGCGGGATGCAGGACTTCTTCAACCGCTTCTTTGGAATGGGGCCGGATTTTGGTCAGCCGGACGACCAGGCGCACGAGGCGCTCGGGTCAGGTTTTATTGTTGATCCTAAGGGATACATCATTACCAACAATCACGTAGTCGAAAAGGCCGATCGCATTTATGTAAAGCTGGCCAGCGACCCTGAGGGAGATCAGGGCCATCCGGCGAAGGTGATTGGCACCGATAAGAACACTGACCTTGCGGTCATCAAGATTGATGTGGACCACCCGCTGCCTACTGTGAAGCTGGGGAACTCGGATTCTGCCCAGGTAGGTGACTGGGTGATCGCGATTGGCAGCCCGTTCACGCTCCAGCAGACGGTGACGGCCGGCATTATTTCGGCCAAGAACCGGACGATACAAAACGGCGCGGCCGGGCAGTTCCAGCATTTTCTGCAGACCGATGCTGCCATCAACCCGGGCAACTCTGGCGGTCCGCTGGTGAACATGGCGGGGGAGGTGATTGGCGTCAATACGGCCATCTTCACGCAGTCTGCCGGATACCAGGGCATTGGCTTTGCGATGCCTTCCAATACAGTGGTTGATGTTTACAACGCGCTGATCGGACCTGAGCACCGGGTGGTGCGTGGTTCCATTGGTATTCGCTTTCAGCAGAATGTTTCCAGCGCAGTGCGGCGTATCTATGGCGTGAAGAATGGCGTCATCATCAGCAGCGTTGCTGCTGGCCTGCCGGCAGACAAGGCGGGGCTGAAGGCTGGCGACATTATCACGAGCATTGATGGGCGTCCGGTGAAGGACGGCGATGATCTGGTGAACCAGATTACCGCGCGCAAGCCGGGAAGCACGGTGCGGATTGGCTATATTCGAGATGGACAGCAGCACACGACCACTGTTTCGGTGATGGATTTCAACAAGATGGAGGCTGCATCCGGCCAGGCCGAAGAAGAGGGGCCGAGCGGAGGCAATGGCGGTGTGGATACCTCGCAGAGCAAGCTGGGCATTACGGTAAGCGACCTGCCGCAGAATGCCCCTCCCAATCTGCATGGTGTGCTGATTCAGCGCGTCAAGCCGGGCTCGTTTGCGGATGATGTGCTCGGTCTCTCGCAGCAATATGAAGGTTGGGTCATTACTGCTGTCAATAAAAAGCCTGTTCGCAGTAAAGCAGATTTCAATTCGGTTATAGCTGAATTAAAGTCGGGGCAGGACGTTGTTTTAGGTCTGATTGATCCTCAACATCCAAATGCAGGTGAGATGTTGGTAGGTGGTACGTTGCCTTAATACCCCGCTGAAAGAACCGAGTTGGATCCGCCACTCGGTTCTTTTAGCTTCGGTTCTTTTTATGCTATAGTCTCGACCAGCAGTAGAAATTGCTTAAATTTTGACACTTGAAAGGGGTTTCGATACGAAAGATAAGTTGTGTTTCGTATTGGTATCGGTGGTGTTAAGTGGCAGTTTCTCAGTATGGGCCGCGAATACAAGCCATCGCAGCGTTCCGTATTCACTTCCCAGTCAGAATGCTGATAGTGGCTCTCAAATTTCACATGCAAACAGTAGCGCAGCAGACATGCTTCCGCAGAAGCAGCCAGTTTTGGTAGCGGGTTGTATTACTGCTGGGAATATTTGCAAGGGCAGCGGCAATTTTTTCGGCTGTATGTGCGCTATGGGCTGTACTACCTTTTGCCAGAATACTGCGGAAAAACCGTCTGTCGCCTTGACGTCTAACTCCGTAGATTGGAATTTTGCGAAGAGTGTACGAGCTATGGATGCTTTGAGCTTTACACATTGAAGCAAATCGGTCGTTTACCAAAACAGGCACGGGCGCCTCAAAAAAAAATGGGGGGTGCCTGTGTCGTTTTGCTTGCAATCGAGAGGGGCAACCTTATAACCTCTCGAAAAGAACGCTTTTCAGAGTCCCCCTGCGAGGTTTTTATTCATGCTTTTTGTACGAGCATGCTCAGCTATTTTATTAACTGCGGCGATGGCTGCTACGCCCGCATGGGCAGGGCGTAGCCATCGCGCTGCCACATCGGGCCACGCGAAGAAAAAGACGGTGACCCACAAGCACCAGGTGATTGGCCAGCGCGGGATTGACAGCGACCGTGCGCGCGAAATCCAGCAAGCCCTGATACGCGAGAAATATATGAGTGGCGAGCCTTCCGGGCAATGGGACGATGAGACGGAAGCTGCTATGCAGAAGTACCAGGCGGACCACGGATGGCAGACAAAGCTGGTGCCAGATTCTCGTGCGCTGATCAAGCTTGGTCTGGGCCCGGACCATTCCGGAGCTCTCGATGCAAGCAGTGCTGCTCCGGCGAACACAACTTCAGTTCCGGTTTCATCGGCTCCAGTTACGCCGAGCGTGGCTGCTGCCAACACCCTGGCTTCAGCCCGGACCATTCGCGAATAGCCTGTTGTCTTCAAGGCTTTTGCGTAGGACGCAGAAGGACCTCGCTTACGAAGGACTGCGGTGCCTGTGTTGCGAGCATGGCAATGACGTGCGCGACATCGGAGGGCTGGATTTTCTTATCGGGGTCTTTGCCGCGGCTTACATTAAATCCTGTATTGACTGAACCCGGCGCAACGACAGAAACGCGAATGTTGTGAGGGCGGAGTTCTTCGGCCAGCGAATACGTAAGTCCGTTCAGTCCCCATTTGGAAGCGGAATAGGCTGCCCCGTTCGGAAGCGGGTTGTGCCCTGCGAGCGACGAAATATTGATGATGTGTCCGGAACGTGCGGCGATCATGACAGGAGCGAAAGCCCGAACCATCAGATAAGGCCCGCGCAGGTTTGTCCCCATGAGCGTGTCCCACTCCGCTGGAGTGGTTTCATGCAAGGGCCTTGGGGGAAGACCGATTCCAGCGTTATTTACGAGAATATCGCAGCGGTGGTACTGGCCTTGAACGTGGTCTGCCAGCCTGGTGATGGAGGCTTCGTCGAGCAGGTCAAGGCTGGCGATCTCGGCAGAACCGCCGTGCACCTGGATTTCGCGCTGCACACGATCCAGCTGATGGAGGTCGCGGGCGGCAAGAACAACGGTGGCCCCCAGGGCGGCGAGTTGTTTGCTGATGGCTTCTCCAATGCCGCGTGCGGCACCGGTCACGACGGCCACTTGCCCATTGAGTTCTGACATATCTTTACAGATGCGCGCAGGCCGATTCTGGTTACAGGACAGCACACGAGGCGCTCCGAGTATTCTACAAATGCATGGTGCCTGTGAAAGTGCGTCTGGACAAACTGCTGGTCGAGCGCCGTCTGGCGTCCACGCGGGAACGTGCGCAAGCGCTCATTCTGGCCGGCCGCGTTCTGGTGAACGAACAGAAGATGGACAAGCCCGGACATAGTGTTGCGGAAGATGCGACGATCCGGTTGCTGGGCAATGATCTGCGCTATGTGAGCCGTGGGGGGCTGAAGCTGGAAGCAGCCATTGCGCATTGGAACATTGATCTGAACGGGCGGTTTTGCCTGGACGTAGGCGCGTCTACGGGAGGCTTCAGCGATTGTATGCTGCAGCACGGAGCGGCGCGCGTGCTTGCGATTGACACAGGTTATGGTCAGATTGCGCAGAAGCTGCGATCAGATCCACGAGTGGAGCTGATGGAGCGCACCAATGCCCGGCATCTGACGCCGGGGGGCCTGCCGCAGGACATTCGTTTTCTGGCAATGGACGTGTCGTTTATTTCAGCAACGCTGGTGTTGCCCGCTGTTGTTGCGGCCGCTGCTGGGCTGACAGAGCTGGTGGTGCTGGTGAAGCCCCAGTTCGAGGCGGGGCGTGAGCATGTGGGGAAGGGTGGCATTGTGCGTGATCCGGAGGCGCACGCTCTGGCTGTCGAGAGAGTGCGGGCCTGCATTGAAGCATTGTGCGGGCAGGGAATCGAAGTCATGGACTCACCCATACCGGGGGCCGAGGGGAACAAGGAATTTTTGCTGCACGCGCAGTTTGCCATGAAATAGCGGACGCGAATTTCTTCGGCATCCAATATCCTGATTACACTGGACTTTCATGCGACGCATTGCTGTCATCTCAAAACCGCAAAAGGAAGAGCTGGCCACACTGCTTCCGGAACTGCTGCTATGGCTGCGGACACGCGGTTTCACGCCCATTCTTGATCCCGTAAGCGGAAATTATGCCCAGGAGAAGAAGGTGGTCCCGCGTTCGGCGCTGCCGGACGAAGAGCCCGAACTGGTAATTGTGCTGGGAGGAGATGGCACACTGCTGGCGGCTGCTCGCGTGTTTGCCAAAACCAACGTTCCGATTTTGAGCGTAAACCTGGGCTCGCTTGGGTTTCTGACGGAAGTGCGGCTGGCCGATCTCTACTCAACGCTGCAGGGATGGTGCGACGACTGCTGCACCATAGATACACGGGTTCTTTTGCATAGCGAACTCTGGCGCGAAGAGAAGCTGATTGCCGATCACGAGGCGCTGAACGATGTCGTTGTGGCCAAGGGCGCCATTGCCCGCATGGTGAATTTCACGATCCGGCTGGATGGCCAGCTGGTGGCGAATTTCCGGGCGGATGGCGTGATTGTTTCAACGCCCACAGGGTCTACCGCTTACACCCTTGCGGCCAACGGGCCGATTGTTGTCCCTAACGTGGACGCGCTGGTGGTTACGCCAGTGTGCCCGCATCTTCTCACCCTGCGGCCGCTTGTGGTCCGCGGAGATACGAACCTGAGCGTGTGTGTGGAGGGCGTGCCGGACCAGACATACCTGACAGTGGATGGGCAGGAGGCTGTGCCCCTTCGGCTGGGGGATGAATTGCGTTGCCGGAGGTCAGAACATCACGTGCGGCTGGTACGCATGGGAGCTACTGGCTTCTTTGATGTGCTACGCTCAAAACTGAAGTGGGGCGAGAGATAAGCTGGGCAGGGCTGCCTGATCAAGGTACCCGGAATATGAAGAGTATGTGAGGCAAAAAAACGGCCCCTCGGGGGAGGGGCCAATCTGCCTTGGTTCTCTCGTTGTGTGAGAGCCTGGTTGCGGACCTTTTGTTTATTGTTGTGGTTGAACCGCTGGCTGCGACGCAGCACCCTGAGGGGAGGGCTGCGCGGAAGACTGCTGCGTCGCACCAATCGGCGAACCCGCATTCGAAGATGTCGAGTTCAAGGCCGCTAAACTGTTTTGCATGGTGGATACCCGGACGGCGCTGCCCGCGATGGACTGGCCGTTGTCGGTTTCCATTTTTGCGTTGCCCATCGCAACCTGATGAATGCGATAGACTGGGATCTGCTTTTCAGTTACGAGGTAGCGAACAACGGCATCAGCCATGTGCTGTGAGCTTTGAATGCCTGCCTGTCCACGAGCTGGCGAGTGACCTTCTACCTCAATGATGTAACCTTTTTGCCCCTGAGCCCGACTTGCGATCTGATCAAGAGCATCTTTGGCCCTGGCATTCAGAACCGACTGGCCAGGACGAAAACGAATAATCGTATCGTTGACTTTTTGATACTGATCCAGTCCAGCGACGGTTGTATTCAGCTTGCTGGACTGGTCGCTGGCTTGCTGGGCCATGGTTTGTGCCTGCGTTGCAGTGGAATTGGCCTGCTGCGCAGTCTGATTTGCCTGATCTGCGGTGCCTTGTGCCTGGCGGATTCCGGCCTGCGCCCGCGAGTCAACGTCTTTAATGTCGTTGGCGTTCTTCGCCGTCAACTGATCCAGTTCGTTGAGACGGTCTTTTACTGGATTGAGTTGCCTGTTCACCCACTTTTTGCGGGCGAACGGATTCAAATGGCCCCAGAAGCCCTCTTTGGACTTCGTGGAAAGCGGCTGCCCGGTAGCGTAGGTGCTGTTGTCGCTCGGATTCATACCGTTCGCAGAAGTTCCGGTCTGCACCTGAGCGCTGGAAGCTGAAGAGGGGGCCGATTGCTGGTTCGACTGGGCATGGGCCAAGGCCGGAAGTCCCAGACTTGCAGCAAGAATCAACGCAGCAAATGCTTTGAGATCGAGTTTCTTCGTGTTCATTTTGTTCTCTCTCATATTCATCACCGTTTTGTATCCCTTTACGTTTTGACTCGCTTGGAACACACTCCGGATGCTGCGCAGCGTCCTGTTACGCAGAGATAAATAGCAGTTGACATGCCAAAGTTGGCGGGTTTGGGAAAGAAATAACTAATTCTTTATTTTCAGTAATTTGGTGCGTAAAATCTGTGGGTCAATCCCAGGTTGCTGCCACAGTTCCTGGCGCCTGTGCGCGCTTTTACATGGTCAGTTTTCCCTTATACCGGAAATTTTTGCGCGGCATTTGTCTCGATGGCGAATAGAAAGGCATAGCCTCCGGGCGAAAATAATGCGAAAATGCGGCGATGGCTGTCCGCAAAATTATTCACGTGGACATGGACGCTTTCTACGCGTCGGTCGAGCAGAGAGATGATCCAGCCCTGCGTGGCCGGCCCGTTGTTGTTGCATGGCGCGGAAATCGGTCGGTGGTTTGTGCAGCCTCCTACGAAGCCCGGAAATTTGGTGTGTATTCGGCCATGCCCGCAGTGCGAGCGGAGCGGTTATGTCCGGATGCTGTCTTTGTACCGCCGGACTTCGCCCGGTACAGGGCCGTTTCGCGTCAGGTACGGGAGATTTTTCAAAGGCACACGGATCTGATCGAACCGCTGTCGCTGGATGAAGCCTATCTGGATGTGACTCAGAACAAGACTGGTCTGGCGACGGCGACGCGGGTGGCGAAGACGATCCGGCAGCAGATTCGAGAAGAGCTGAACCTGACGGCTTCTGCGGGAGTGGCACCGAACAAATTCCTTGCAAAGATTGCTTCAGACTGGAAAAAGCCGGATGGACTTTTTGTGATTCAGCCGGAAGAAGTAGACTCTTTTCTTCTACCGCTGCCAATCAGCAAGGTTCCAGGAGTAGGCAAAGTCACACAGAAGCGCTTTGAAGAGATTGGCGTAAAAACAATTGCGCATTTGCGGAGCCTTGATCTTTCACTACTGGAAGAGCATTTTGGGCGCTATGGATTGCGGCTGTATGAACTTGCCCGCGGAGTGGACAACAATCCTGTAGTTTCAGACCGGCCTACAAAATCCATTTCCGCGGAAGACACGTTTGAGCGTGACCTGACGCTGGACGAAACCGAATCCATTCTGCGGATGCTGGCGGAAAAGGTATGGGTGGCCGCGAGCAAAGATCCGCGACCCGCGCGAACGGTGATCCTTAAGCTAAAGACAGCGGAATTTCGTATTCTGACCCGAAGCCATACGCTTGCAGCGCCACTTACGTCTGCTGAAGAGCTGAAGCAGATTGCGCTCGCATTGCGCGAACGCGTCGGGCTTGACCCACGCCAGCGATTTCGTCTGGCCGGTGTGGGTCTCAGCAACTTTGGTGAGCCGAAGAGCGAACAGGAGCCCGAGTTGTTTGGCGCGTCAGAACAAGTGCAGGACGCGGTCGGCAGCGACGATCAGTCCTAGAGTGATGGCGGCAATGACAACTTCGCCAAGCGTGCCTACGATGAGGGGCCTCGCGCCTTGTTTTGTGAGTTGGCGGAAGCTGGTCCGCAGACCGACTCCGGCAAAGGTAAGCAGGAATGCCCAGCGGGAGAGATTTCCCAGGGTGGTCAACTGGGGCTTGGTGAAGAAGCCGATGGTGGCCAGCAGAGAGATCAGAAGAAAGCCCAGGACGAACTTCGGGAACTTCTTCCACAGAAATGCGCCTTTGTTTTTAACTTCAGCCGCCTGTCCTTTGGAGGCCCAATAGATTGCATAGCCGAGGACGATGAAGCCGATCAGTGCGTTGCGGCAGGTCTTGGCCAGCACGGCAAATTTTCCGGCGGTGTCAGAGTAGATGGCCCCGGCAGCGGCGGCCTCGGCGGTGTTGTCCACCGCGAGCCCGGCCCAGAGGCCATACGCGTGCTCGCTGAGATGGAATGCGTGCCCAATGAGAGGGAAAAGGAAGAGCGACACGGCGCCCAAAGCCAGGATGGCGGCGATGGCGTAGGAGGCGTCCTGCTCTTCGGCGTCAATGGCTCCCTGGGTGGCGATGATGGCGGAGACTCCGCAGACAGAAGAGCCGACGGCGAGCAGCGAGGTGAGCTTGGGCGAGAGGCGGAACCAGCGGCCCAGATACGTCATAAAGGTAAGAGAAAGGGCCAGTTCGATGGCGACAAGTATGAGGCTGGCTCCTCCAAGGCGGAGAATGTCGCCGAGAATGAAGCGCGCACCGAGAAGCACGATTCCGGCCTTGAGCCAGAACTCATAAGTGGCGATACCGGGCTGAAATATCTGCGGCAGCCCGATGGTGTTGGAGATTGCGAGACCAATCAGGATGGCCCAGAGAACGTATTCGATATTGGGCAGGACCAGATGGTGCGCCTTGCCGTAATGTGCGATGAACTGCTCGATAAACTTGCCTGCATAACCAGTAAGCGTACGCTCAGTCCCTCTTGACGCCAGGTAGAGTGTGTCAACAGGTGTCCGCTTGCAAAACAGGCGGACACCTGTTGAGTGTGTCTAAGCGGCTTCGGAAGC
>JAJPKO010000035.1 GCA_021323655.1 Acidobacteriaceae bacterium | reverse complement strand
TGCATTTGTATCTGCGCAGGGAGATGGGAGTGAACCACAAGAAGGTGCAGCGCGTGTATCGCGAGTTGGGGTTGAGCGTGAAGCGCACGCGCCGCAAGCATCTGCGGTGCACACTTGAGCCGCGGCCTGCGCTGACGGCGCCTAACCAGGAGTGGGCGCTCGATTTTGCCAGCGACGTTACCGCCGCCGGGCAGCGGTTCCGAGTCCTGGGCGTGAGGGGCAACTTTACCCGGCAAGCCCGCGTATTGGAAACATCCACCAGCTTTCCCAGTAGGCGCGTGACCCGTGAGCTGGAACGAGCGATCGCCCTGCATGGCAAGCCGCAATCGATTCGCTGCGACAACGGGCCCGAACTAACTTCTCGGCATTTCCTGGCTTGGGCGATTGAGTGGAAGATCGACATCGTTCACATCCAGCCTGGAAAGCCAACGCAGAACGGCGGCATGGAAAGCTTCAACGGCAAGCTGCGCGACGAGTGCCTGAACACCAGTTGGTTCTGGAACCTGTTCGACGCACGGCGCAAAATATCGGCGTGGAAAACGGAATATAACTCCCGCCGCCCGCATAGCTCGCTGGGGTATCTAACTCCCGATGAGTTCGCACAAAAGTGGAAGGCTGCTTCTCTTTCAGCGGCTGAGAGTATGGCCGTAGAGCAGCCGTGTCAAGGCGACCCTGACGGGCTCCGCTTCGCTCCGGCCTTGACACGACTGCTCCCCGGCCAACAGATCTCTACCTGAGAAAGAAAAGCAGAAAAAGTGGGTTATGATTTCGTACACCGGATCGGACGGAGAATGGGGTCAGGTCAGAGTAATCAGTAGGTTGCTCTGCCGCCGCTGGCGTCATAGCACTGGGCAGTTACGAATGAGCTGTCCGGGCTCGCGAGAAAATGAACAACGGCTGCGATCTCCGCAGGCTTCCCAGTCCTCTGCATGGGGATCCTTTCAGTCATATAGCTAATCTGCTCCGGAGTCAGTTGCTCCAATATCTTTGTCTGTACAACTGCTGGGCTCACCGCATTGATGCATATCCCTTCAGTGGCTACTTCCTTAGCAAGGGATTTAGTCAGACCGATAACTCCGGCTTTGGTCGCCGAGTAGGGTGCCATTCGAGGGTTACCTTCTTTTCCGGCAATCGAAGCAATATTGACAATTCGCCCATATCTACGTGAGCGCATGTGGGGTATCACAGCGCGACAGAAATAGAACACGCTGCTTAGGTTCACGGCAATCGCAATCTGCCACGCTTCGTTTGTCTGTTCCCAGACGGGAGCTGCGGGACCGGCAATTCCTGCATTGTTCACAAGAATGTCGATACGTCCAGTTCTTTCGATAACCTGGGCCACAGATTCGCTGACTGACTCGACTGAGGAGACATCGGTCCGGGTCGCAAAGGCGCCCAAACCGAGTCTCGCCGCTACTTTTTCTGCATTGCTTAAATTCAGGTCGGCGATCGCTACAACAGCTCCTGCATGGGCAAGTCGCTCAGCAATTGCTTCTCCGATTCCGGTAGCAGCCCCTGTCACGATTGCCGTCTGTCCAGTTAGTTCAAACACGTTCTCTCTCCTTTGGCCTCAAGTCAGCGATAACTTCTCCTCCTTGAATACCTGGCACACCTGTGAGATGTAGGTCTTCCAAACACATTAGGATGATCGCGTAATCGTGGTCAGACTTGCGGGATGTGTCTCTCTTCCGTCCCAGCACTGGCAGAATATGAACACACAAACCTGCACGTGCCTGGAAAGCTCCACTCACCCGATTTATCCCTAAGTGGTCCATGCGTTTCGAACCCAACACAAGCTTGCAATCATGCGCAGCAAATTCGTCTCTTGCAGCCATCAGTGCTTCCTGGCATGCGACTAGCCGCCGATCGGAACATCGATAGCCCCGGTGAGCAATTACCACTCTGCCACCGATCCATCCAAATGAAAGATCATTTGCTGCAGTATCTCCTGCTGAAAAGGGTGCTTTGCCGCCTCGCGTTCGTTCACTTCGATGCCGAGGCCAGGCTTTTCGAGAGGCAGCCAATATCCATCTTTCCGTTCGATCTCAGTTTCCACCACGTCAAAGCGCCAAGGTACGTCACCCAGCATATCCTCCTGGATGAGCAAATTGGGCGTACTCAGGCCGAAGTGAAGCGCCGCGGCGTTGGCCACTGGCCCATTCGGGTTGTGGGGAGCTACGCCCATGTAGTAGGTCTCTCCCATATCAGCGATTCTACGGGCCTCTCTCAACCCGCCGCAGTGGCTCAGGTCGGGCTGCAAGACATGACAAGCTCCCAGTTCACAAAGGCGGCGGAACCCCCAACGCGTGGAGAGCCGCTCACCTGCGGCAATAGGGACGTTGACACTTCTGCGAACCTCCAGCATGGCTTCGGGATTCTCCGGCGGAACAGGCTCTTCGCAGAAGAGAGGACGAAGCTCCTCAATCGCGTTGATGTACTGGATCGCCTGTCCGGTGGTAGTACGTCCGTGAAAATCGATCATAATATCAACGTCGTCGCCGACTGTGCTTCTGAGGTCGCCCACCAGTTTGGCGAAGTGTTTGATTGCTGGAATTCCCTCCAACGGTCGGGAGTATGGGACGAATACGACCTTAAGCGCTGTATAACCCTGCTCGCGGACAGCCAGGGCGCGTTCGATGACTTTGCTGCTCTCGAAGCTTTCATAGACAGCACTGATCTCGCCGCATCCGAGATGGGTGTACATTCGTATCTTGTCGCGCACTTTTCCGCCCAACAGTTGGTACACCGGGATGTCAAGCGATTTTGCCAGGATGTCGCAGCAAGCTTGCTCAATTGCCGATATAGCTGTCATGCCGATAGAACCCAGGCGGAAATATGAATGACGGTAGAGAATCTGCCAGAGGAAATCAATACGGGCTGGATCGCGCCCAAGGATCATAGGCTTCAGATCCTCAACACAATTGACGACTGCGCGGGTTTTCCACTCCATCGTGGCCTCTCCCCAGCCATGTAGCCCGGCCACGTCGGTCTGCACCTTAACAAAGACCCAATTGCGCATCTGCGCGTTTACTACGATTGTTGTGATATCAACGATCTTCATTTGACCCTCATTCCACCGTTACGCTCGCACAAACTCCCGGACCGGCTCTTCGTTATTGCGAATCCGCGAGGAAACAATGCCCCGTTCACACATCCGGCGCAAATGACCGTTAAGAACGTATACGAGTTCGAGATCGGTCTCTCGCGGCCATTCGCCCAGCTCTGGTCCCAAGATAGAGCAAAGCTCCTTGACGGTATGCGGCTGTGTAAGTCGATCCAGCAATATGCGCTCTATTGTCTGCACAAAGTCACGTGACTCATGGCAGAACGCGACGATTTCCTCACCGTACTTCACCGGCCAGTGGCAGCCGACATAAGTGGTGATAGGTAGGTGCTCAATTCTATCGATCGTTTCCAGATACTCGTCTACGTTCTCATAGGTCGGACAGAGTTTTATTCCGCCTGCAATGCCAGGGTTGCCCCTGCCGTGGATAGCATCTCCTCCATATAGAGCGCTGTGTAACGGATCATAGACGGCGAGGTGTCCTTTCGCATGGCCTGGAACGGCAAGGAGTTCAAGTTCCCACCCAGGGCCAAGACGAACATGCTCACCGCCACGGAAGGTGGCATCGATCTGTTCAGGTTCGCCGCCTTCGGAGCGAATCCAGTCGAGGGCATCCCCTTCATAGCTGATTCGATGATCGTCACGATACACGTCATAGCGATAGCGCATAAGGCTATCGATGCCGTCACAGATGTGGCGATCTGCATCCCCGCAGACCAGAATAGCGTGGGGAGCGATCTGCTTCATCTCGTGATTACCGCATATGTGATCGAGGTCAGGGTGGGTGTTGAGAATCCATGTGAGCCTACTCACATCTCCGCCTGCCTCGGCAATCTGCGGCGCGATGAACTTAGTGGGATCGTGAGCGCATCCCGAATCCATCAGAAGAGAGGCGGTCTCGCCCTTCAAGTACATCAGCTGAAGAAGCCGCCCACCAATCTCGCCCTCGAGCATGAATACCCCCTCAAAAAGCTGCTTCATTCTTGAATCCTCCCGGAACAGCATGTCTTCATAAGTGTCCAGCCCCAGAAGCAGCGGCTGTAGAAGTCTCAGAACTCAATCGCACTCCGGAAAACACAGCTTGATATTTCACGTAGTGCGGGAATGTGCTGACACTGTCGCTGGTGACAACCATGCCCATTGTCGCGGAAGAATTGAAGCTCGCGGAGAAGTCGTGGCTCGCAAACTCCTCAAATCCGTGGTTCTTAACGGAGTACCATGCACGAATAAGATTGCCCTCGCGGCTAATCCTCAAAGTGCATCCTTTTGCGCATGTCTGCGGGTGCAGTTTGGCTCTAACGACGTTATTGTCATCGCGATATTGAAAGAACAGAGCTCCATCTTTGCGAACGCCAAAATAGGCATATCGCGCACCCTCGCTGAAGATATCACCCGAACTGAGAATCTTGCCGTTCAGACTGTCATGGGTCTGCCCAATCACATAGCTGGCTTCGCGCATCATGAGTCCAGCAGAAGCCTCTGGTCCAGAACAGGAAATCGGATTTGGAGCACGGATAAGAGCTTGGATCGATCCATTCCCTTGAATTCGCTGGAAAACATAGTGAAACGCATCGTGAAACCTGTTGTCGTGATACTGTCCAAGTGAATCCGGCACCAGCCCGAGATTTCCGTTACCTTCGATACTGAAGGTCTCGGCATGATAGCTGGCTTTGCCTGGCGAAGCAAAGCCAATGTCCGAATCGTACCAAGGATGACGGACAGCCTCGCGGCTAGAGGCAAGCGTGAAATGAAGCTGGCGAAGGTTCATGCCATAGGCACCATGGCACTGGTCTGCCGGAACGAGCAGCGGATTGCCGCAGTGCGCAAAATTAGCGGCCCATACCATCCAAAGATCCTGTCCTGTCGAGCTCGCCTGATCCATCCACTGGGCGGGAAAACTTGGACCGTATCCATTGCCTGATCCCAGATAGGGAATGCGTGTGACAAAGGACCATGGGCCCCAAGGATGTGGTGCCTCAAGGACAATTCCCTCCGCACCACCTTGGACCATAGGTCCGTTTTCGGTCGGAGGATTGTAATCGCGGTAGTACCAATCGGTGAAGGTGAGGAGATAGCGATGTAGAGAGGCATCATAGGCCATATGCGGGTAATTCATATGGCCAGCTCTGCCTGCGGGATTATTCCAGAAGCGACAACCGACATCTACGCCGGCAGCACAGCCGGGCTTGCCATTCCGCGGATAACTGATCGAACGAATGAGCTGGGGAAGACGAGCATCGCTGGCTTGGATCCATGTGGGAAGCCCATGTGCATCAAAGCCTGAGAACCACTGCCAGCGGCGCGGATCCGTCACTTCCGCATAATGTTGTTCCGGAGAGCCTGCCGCCATGCGCGCGAGATAGACCTGATTGGCATTGAACTGATCGAGATCCAGAGGCTGGTTAGTGCGATAACCGTCCTGAAGGGCGATGGCATAGAGGCAGCCGCGCGGGAATTCGCCTTCTGGGCAACCGTCATGAGATGCTTGCCCCCGACCAACTTCGACGAAGCTCACGACGCCGCTATCTACGGGCTTGGGAAAGTTCGCCGAACCATGTACCCATGAATTTTGTGCAATTTTCCCCACGGAATAGTCGACGCGCGCATAGCCATTCTTATGGTCCGCCACGTGAGGGTATGGATAACCTCCGTCATAGGTAACTGCGTAGAAGATGCCGTCGACATTGGTGAAGCCGATGGAGTAGCAGGAGTTCAGCGTCATGGATTTCGGGCAGCCAAAGGAAAACGGATCATGCGTAAGCAGCCGAAAATTCATATTCGGAACCAAGCTGTCTACAGGTGGGGTGCCATCGATGCGAGCGATTACGGTAGTTCCCTTCACGGTTCCCACTGAACCGTCGTCCGCGATCATATAGCTGAACCCATCACTAGCCCAGGTGACAGGGAGTATGTCACCTTGTTGAAGGTCCGTATTGGGGTAATAACGCGGCGTTGTCCACTGCGCATTGACGATCACCTCGCTGGGGGGGAATGGCGTGTCATTTTCGCGCGAGGCGGGATAATCCTGTCCGTCGCTCTGAAACCAACGAGGCACCACCGCGTTCGTTACAGGAGTGCTGCAATACGCGAAATGACTCCAAACAGAGACTCCGATCGGTAAGCAAAGGACGAAGGTAGCAACACTCCAAGCAACAATGTGGGAAGAAGAATGAGCGTTCCGAACCGGTTTGATCGCGGGCATACTGTTAGCCTCCCATCTTTTCGCGTGTGGTTTGATTTACCTGCCTGGTAGAAAAACGAATAAATTCTACCTGTTTCAAGTAATGAATTACAACTACAGAGAATTGAAACTGCATCACCCGAATGGAACTATAGGCAGCGCGATCCAGAGCTGTCAACAGAATAGAGACAAGAACTCATCCGCTCGCTAGGAAACGCCGTTCTCACAAAAAATAAGACAAGTATTAGACATGCGACGAAATCTATTGGCTAGCACTGTAGGCATAGATTTTAGCGACTAACGGAAAGTATCAGTGGGCTTTGAGGGCATCGCCTGGAACATAGAACCCGCACGGGCGGCGGCAACGACGGCAAATTGTTGATTGACAAATGTGAAATTGTCGGACTAAAAGATATGCAGCTTATAGAAATCTATTTCAGCATATTGATGTCAATGAGTATTGCTAGATCTATGGAGAGAAAAATGCTCGCCAACATTGAGAGCTGCACAAGGACTCCCCCTTTTGCACACACCCATGCACAACAAAACGTCGGTCGGCCGCCAATGCGATCGGAAAACACATTCAAACCTAGGAGGATACGCCCATGAAAGAAGACCAACACCCAATACAAAGACAGGTGATCGGTATGCTGGCAATTTGCTTTATCTTTATCTGCATGTTTTCGATCTTTGGACATGCACAGCAAGTAACGGCAAGTATCTCCGGAACTGTTAAGGACCCAGGTGGAGCGGTACTTCCGCAGACCAACATCACGGTGATCAATGTGAACACGGGAAAGAGAGAGAAAGCCACCTCCGATGCTACGGGCTTATATATCTTTCCGAGCCTACCGGTTGGTGCTTATACGCTGCTCGCCGAACATGACGGTTTTGCTAACACAACGCTGTCGGGAATTGCACTGCAGGTGTATCAGAAAGCAGTCGTCGATATTCTTATGCAGGTCGGGGCTGCACAGCAGACGGTTGAAGTCAACGGGAGTACCCCTCTGGTGGATCCAACCACTGCGAGCCTCGGAACCGTAGTGGGTGAAAAAGAAATCGATCATCTTCCCTTGAACCTACGCCAAGTCGGAGCGCTGGCCTTGACCGTTCCCGGAACGGTCGATACCTCCGGGCGCTCCCTCAGCAGTGCGGTTGCTAATGGTTCTGGCTTCAACGACACAAGTTACAGCGGAGCTGGCGGCTATTCAGGGGGCAATCTACTCCTCATTGATGGGATGATTTCGCGAGCTCTGAATAATGGAAGCTTCGCCCTGAACCCTCCACCGGAGATGGTGAAAGAATTCAGGATCCAAAACAACGTATACGATGCCGCGTTCGGACTAACATCTGGAACTGTAATGAACCTGATCACGCGGTCAGGAACGAGCAGCATTCACGGAAATGTCTGGGACTACGTCCGTAATCGTGATCTGGGGACCGCGCGCGGTTATTTTCAGACACCAGATGTGAGCCCAAGCCTGCCGGAATACACGCGGAATCAGTTTGGTGGCGACGTCGGTTTTCCTGTTCTCAAAAATAGACTCTTTTTGTTTGGAGCCTATGAAGGGATGCGATTAACGCAGGCAAATGCGAGCAACGCCCGTGTACCAACGATTGCTGAGAAGCAGGGTAACTTTGGCTCGTTGCTTACCGGCACCTCGCACAATTTATGTGGTGCCGGCGGTCCTGGAAACCTAAACTACGATACCGGCCAACTCTTTGATCCTGGCACAGAGAGCAACTATACCTGTCCCAACGGAAGTGTCATTCTTGTGGGCACACCGATCCCAAATAACGATATCGCCGCATACCGCGGCGGGATTGCGCATTTCGATCCAGTTGCACAAAGAGTCCTAGCAACCATTCCTGATCCGAACAACGGTCAGTTTTACCTCAATCTTGCTCCGAATACGGATCATCGTAATCAATATGACGGTCGGATGGACTGGAATCTATCTGCAAAGGATCTTGTCTTTGCACGCTACATCTTGGGTACCTCAGACCAAGTCTCTCCGGGAGCCTATTCCCCCTTTGGGACAAGACAGCATTTCCGAGGACACAATGCGGTTGTCGGCTGGTCCCGAACCTTTGCCCCCACGCTGTTCAACGATGTTCGAATCGGGTATCAGAACAATTATTTGAGTTACGGTTGTCTCGGTTGTCCTCGCAAGGCAGGCACATTGGCGAGCTTTGGCATTTCGGGACTAGCGGCGTCGAACCCTACATTCGAAGAGTACCCATCTGTCACGTTCACCAACTTTTCCGGTTGGGGCGATGGCGGATATTCTCCCGAGATTCTTCCCGACTCACTCTATAAGTTTGAGGACACACTTACCATGATCGCCGGCAAGCACAATCTGTCGTTTGGAATCGACTTAAACTTCTGGCAGACAGATGGTGTAGAGGATCCTGCGCAGGTAAATGGAGTTTTAAACTTCTATGGCCAATTCTCATCCTTGGCGGGCCAATCGTCTGCCGCGACATCAGCTGCCGACGTTGCGGACTTCGAACTGGGATATCCGGGTGGGGGCTCTTATACCAAGAATGCCTTTGCAACGAGGCTTACCGGAGGTAACTGGCTGGGTACCTTTGTGCAGGATAATTTCCGAGTTAATCCAAACCTCACGATAGAGGCCGGAATACGCTGGGATTATCGTAGACAACCCCATGAACGCAACAATAAGCTTGCCGCTTTCTTACCACTTTCGAAAACATATCAACCGGGAAATGCTCTCCTGATAACCGCTCTTCCCAGCTCCGAGAACGATGCTCTTTGCTCCCAAGCTTATCTCCTTTCGGCTACAGGGCAGTGTCTGGTGGCTACAGCCGAGCAGAGGGCGAAGCTTGGGTTTCATGGCAATCAGGTGAGCCAAGTGAGCTATGGACCTGGCCATGGAGACTTCTCTCCACGGTTTGCTATTTCGGCCCGGCCAACAGGATCGGACAAACTCGTGGTACATGCAGGTTTTGGTGTCTTCCTGGATCTTCCGCTAACCAACCAAGTGGGAGCGACGAATGATAATAATCCGGTCTTCACTCAGACTCCTAACTACATTACTTCTTTTGGCGCCCCTCCGCCTCTGACCGGCGGCGTACCAACTACCACGCAGAACATGTTCGTCAATGTCAATCTTCCGACGCTGGATCAAACGTCAGCAATGTTCGTGCCTAGCCCCTATTACCGTACGCCGACCGTCTATGAATGGAGCGCGAGCGTGCAATCACAGATGGCTCAGGACCTGGCGGTGGAAATTGCATACATAGGCAATCGAGGCGACCACGAGGACTATTTACACTTAAACGCTAATCAGCCAAAACCGGGGGTTACCCCGCTTCAGTCGAGGCGACCGTGGCCTGACTTTGGTCAGCTTCGCTTTGATACCTACGATGCATACTCAAACTACAATGCCCTAACGGTAAAAGTAACCAAGAGAGTCTCACACGGGCTATCCGGACTCGTCGGGTATACGTACTCGAAGGCTCTGGATAACAACAGCGGCACTTCGGAGACCGAGGCGCCACCGCAGGACGATAACAATCCCCAGGCAGAGTATGGAGTAGCAGACACAAGTCTGCGACATCGCTTCATTGCCAGCGGCATCTATCAACTCCCCTTCGGCAAGGGCATGATGTTCCTGGGTAGTAGTGGCCCCTTGATGAACACAGCCGTGGGAGGATGGGAACTTTCTGCGATCCTGCAGATCCAATCGGGATATCCCTTCACGGTCACCTCCGTGAATGATTACTCCAACACCGACGCTGCAAGTCCTCGTCCAGATCGGGTCTGTAGAGGAAAAGGACCTAAAACTCTCGAAGAGTGGTTCGATGTAAATTGCTTCACTACAACGGCATTGCAACAGGCGCTTACCAACGGTACGCCTCGATTTGGCAACTCGGGCCGCAACATCCTTACGGGGCCGGGCATGACGAATGTGGACGCCTCCGTCATCAAGACAATCCCCATCCGGGACCGCTTCAACGCGGAGTTTCGCGGAGATGTCTTCAATTTGTTCAATCACCCCAACTTCGCACTTCCGAACGTAACCATTGGCAGCGGCGTTGTCGGCATTATCTCAAACACTGCCGGACACAACCGTGAGATTCAACTATCACTCAAGCTGTCGTTCTGATGCGGATGGATGGATACCATGGCAACTTGCCATACGGATCATGAGGCATTGGTCGAAACGGGAGAGAGCAGGAGGTTCGCCGAACTTAAACTGGCGCGGATCGACTATCGCGAAATTCAGCCTTGTTCGCCGAAGATGTCCATACACAGACGTGGCGAATTTCGGAAAACCTATCTACTGTTGCCGCTGACGCTGTGCTCTCTCAACTGGCCGCGATGGAAGCGCTGCGTCTGAGCTGAGAGTCGAAGATGACGGGAGTAGGCGAACTGGGACTCGCATTAAGGCAGAACGAGAGCTGTGGATGGGATATACAGGAAATAGGCTTTCGCACGGAGATTCGGCGATACGCATACCGATTCGGCGAGATCAGCGGTTGAGTTCGAGAGGACAATTAGACAGGAGAACTTATAAGATGCAACTTGATGGAAAAATTGCAGTAATAACCGGAGCAGGTTCCGGTATCGGGTGTGCGGTGGCAAGCGCATTTGGGCAGGAGGGCGCGCGTGTCGCTGTGGTTGATATTGATAGCGCACGGGCGGAACACACGGCGGAGGTAATCCGGAGCGCAGGTGGTATCGCTCTAGACATCGCCGCTGATGTGTCCGATGCAATGTCCGTGGAGCGCATGGCCGGTGTGATCCATGAAAAACTGGGGGCAGTGAACATCCTGGTGAACAATGCAGCGATCCAGGTTAATAAACTGATCGAAGCTACGTCACCAGAGGAGTGGACCCGGCAAATGAGTGTGAATGTGGGCGGGGCGTTCCTCTGTTCACGCATTTTCCTTCCAAACCTGCGTCAAACGCGCGGTGTTATTCTCAATATCTCGTCCGTGAATGGATTCTTCGCCGAGTACGCGTGTGCTGGATATTGCGCAACGAAGGGCGCGATTCTGGCCTTCACCAAAGCGCTCGCCATCGATCATGGACGCGAAGGAATCCGCGTACACGCTATATGTCCCGGCTACATCAATTCAGGACTGGCCGAGAATTACTTCAATGCACAACCCGATCCCGAGAAGGCCAGAAAAGAAGCCGGGAAGTTGCACGCGCTGGGAAGAATTGGAGAGCCGAGCGAGGTTGCGAAGGCAGCCGTATTCCTCGCGGGCAAAGATGCATCCTTTATGACTGGATCGGCGTTAATTATAGATGGCGGCTTCAGCGCTGGATTACCGCCAAAGTGAGAACTCAGGTGTCGTTTGCGACTGCAGCTATCCAGAGGAGCTTCAGGTTTTTGAACATCAGTTGCTTCTTAGCCGTTGCAGCGCTCCCGTGCTTGATTCACTATCATCATACGTTGTGCAGCGCAGGGTGACATCAAACACTCCACCGGGCTGAAGCGTGCGGTGACGACCCTCCGCAACGGCTTCGGTCAGATTCACTGGATAACCGGTCCAGGGCTCAACGATGGCATGATAGTATCCACGCCACCCGCCATACACGAGCCAGAGCCACAGATTCGGACATGTCTCTAGGGGAAACTCATAAACTATTCCCGATCCTGCTAATTCAACGGCGAACCATCCATCCTCAAGTTCAGTCACGTAATGCCCGCAGGCGAGCCCAGATGCAATGCTGGGTACAACGCTCATGTCCCTGCCGTTCAGGTGAGGCCAAGGGTAGCGTTGGCCATTGGTGCCCAGAACGGGATTATTTGCCTGTTGTACGAGTCCGGTACGACCCGGAATGATGAGACGCGTTCCCTCTGCAACTTTAAAGCATGGATGTGTGCCCCATAGGAAGTCCACTGGCAGCGGGCCAACATTTTCGATGAGAAATCGCATGCTTAACACGCGGTCTGCGAGCGATACAATCTTGACGGCACGGATTGGGGTAATGGGTCCCCAAGTGGATAATTGCAGCGTGGCTTCCGCGTTATTGACCTCGAATTGGTCTACCTCCCACGTAAGAGAACGCAATTCTCCGACGTTTGGGTAGGGTTCCCCTTGGTACACGCAAGGGTCGGCTGTGGGAAAAGCATCGTCCCATCCTCCGCACCAGTAGTTGTCGAAGTTAGCATCAACCGGAAAGCGTTGTGGCCGAATACGTGGATTCTGCCACAACAAATTTCTGCCGCTGCACCTGTCCACTAGACTGAGTATCTTGGCTCCCACTTCAGGAAGAACTGACACTGATATAGATTCATTTTCCATTGTCAGCACGCGCAGCAGACTAAGAGTCGATTCCGAGATCACGGTCATCGCAGCCCTTTGTTTCACCTTATTGAATTATTCTACAGTATATTGTTGTAAACTATATCAAAGTTATATAGGCTGTTTTTGGTGTCTGGTCAACGTTATGGAGGTCCGGTGTTCTCACGCGAGCGATTTCGGGATTGGATCCTGTTGCTCGTATGCAATCTGATTTGGTCAAGCCAGTACGTTCTGGTCAAGACCGTTCAGAAACAGATGGGGCCGATCGCTGCCACCTCGATTCCCATGTGCATCGCGACACTGCTCCTCGCGCCAATCGTCAACTTTGAGGCGCGAAAGTCGCCCACGGAGACGCCTCGCTCATCACTCCGGGACAACTGGATGGCCTTTCTAGTGATAGGCGTCTGCGGCCAAGTCGCCGCTCAACTCTTCATCACGTGGGGCGTACGCTTCACTCTCGCTTCGAATGCCGCCCTGCTGATGCTAGCTCTTCCAATCATCACATCGCTGGTAGCCCACCTAGTCCTGGGAGAAACAATGGGTCGCATCCGCTGGATCAGTTTCGGTCTGGCACTCGCAGGAATCGCGGAATGCTCTGGGGTGAATTGGAAGACTTTGAATCTTTCCAACTCACACTATGTGATAGGTAATCTACTGATCCTCGCGAGCGTTTGTGGGAGCGCCTTCTACAACGTGTACAGCAAGAAACTGCTTAGTCATTACACTCCACTACAGGTGCTCCTATACAGCTATTACTTTGCCGTTGCGTTTCTCATACCAATTACTATCGTCTTCGAACCAGGATTTCCGCGACAGGCGATGCACTACGCGATTCACACATGGATTGGCATCGCACTGCTTGCCGGGCTGCTGTATTTCTCCTCGATGGTGCTGTTCCTTATGGTGCTGACACGACTGGATGCAACCCAAGCCAGCTTGTCAAACTACATGATCCCCTTCTTTGGCGTAGTAATCGCAGCCATTGTGCTGCACGAGAGACTTACGATCTCTATCGTGATTGGAGGAGCTTTGGTATTGCTAAGCACACTCCTGATTACTGTTCACGAAGAGCGTACCGCATCTCGCCATGCGTCAGGCAGGCTCATGATCACAACGCCCGAGGATCGCACCGGCTAATCACCTGAGTGCGCAAACAGTCAGATGACCAGCTGACCCCAATGGAAAAGTGTTACTACGGATAAGTTAATACGTCATGCAGCATCGTGAAGGATCTAACAGCTAATCGTAATGGATATGCGGAGAGCAAAAATGCGAGAATTGCAGATTAATGGTGTAGTTCCAATCATTCCAACTCCATTTTCGAGTGATGACAGACCTGATTGGGCTTCTCTGAAAAGGCTCCTAAATTTCGCAGTGGGCGCTGGCGTCTCTGCTGTGTGCCTCCCGGCCTATGCTAGCGAGTTCTATAAGCTTAGCGATGAAGAACGGCGGGATGTATCGCATGAGGCTATCCGCCTGATGGATGGACGGCTTCCGGTGCTCACTCAAGTCAATCACCCTTCAGCAGACTATGTAGCTCGGACAGCGCATGAACTGGAGAAGGCTGGGGCCTCCGGCATCTCTGTCGCAGTGCCGCGCCTGTTTGTTTTGCCCGAGCGAGATTTATTGCGTTACTTCGACCGCATTCTAAATGCGATCACCATTCCATTGCTCATTCAGGATTTCAACCCGGGCGGAGCAACTATCAGCGCGGACTTCATTCGCACGTTGCGGCAAAACCATGAACACTTTCGATATGTCAAACTCGAGGAACCGTTGATGTCAGAGAAAGTACGAGCGATTCTCGATGCCACATCGGGCGAAGTCGGCGTACTCGAAGGCTGGGGTGGGATATATATGCTGGAATTGATACGCGCCGGCATCTGCGGCATCATGCCAGGACTCGCTATCAGCGATGTTCTACAGATAGTTTGGAACAAAACCAGGGATGGAGATGTGGATGGCGCCTTCACTCTATTCCAGTCCGTTCTGCCCCAAATTACTTACAGTTTACAAAACATGGAATTCTACCACCACGCCGAAAAGGCCCTCCTGGTAAAACGCGGCATTCTGTCCCAAGCAATCGTGCGCGAGGCTACGCTTACACTATCGACGGACGACCTCGCTCATATTGAATTCTTGAACCGACAGATAGTTGAAGCCCTACAACGATTTGGGTTGCAGGTCCGACCATGCTGCGATACTAGCACTGTTGAGAAGGGTTCGATGCTTGCAATGAATAAATCTCCTAACCTGAACTAAGGAGATGGGTTCAAACAATTGGGAAGCTATGAGCGCTTTGAAGCTAGTGGCCTGCCCGGCAATTTGTACCAGCGAGATTGTTAGTGTAGCGCGGCGGGAGAGATAGCTATCTGCCCGTCGCAGCAGTCGGCGGTGTGGAAAAGTGGAAAGGGTT
>JAJPKO010000008.1 GCA_021323655.1 Acidobacteriaceae bacterium | reverse complement strand
GCCAGAGAGCTTGGTATCTCGCAGCCGCGCGTTTCGAAGATCAAGCGCGGCGAATGGAAAGACTTCTCCCTGGATATGCTGCTGACCATCGCTTCGCGGCTTGGCCTGCGGCCTAAGCTCAAACTGGCTGCCTGAAAGAACTAGCTCATTCATGCCGCACTCCGTGGTCCGCGCTTCCGCGCGCAGAGCACGGTAAGGGCGCCGAGGATATGTGCCATCGAGGTATTGCGGCCATAGAGCACCATGTCCGCGTAGCGAACGGGTGCGAGGTCGCCGGCACGGTCCACCAGCAATACAGGCACATGCAGGTCCGCTTCCAGCAGACGATGAATCAACCTGCCTGCGGGGTCGCCTTGCTGCGCGTGAATCAGGACGCCGCAGACAAGATCGCCGGACATCATGACGGCAGCGGCGTTACGGCTGTCGTCTACCGCGGTTACGTCGTAGGGCTGCAGGCGCAGTGCGAACGCAGTCGCGGAGAGCAGTTCCCGGTCGGCGCAGTAAAGCAGGATTGATTTCTTCGGTCGCATAGTTCTCAACCCCCGAATGCCTGGTCTGCATGGACGTAGCTGATAACGAGGCCAAGTGGATTGGTGAGCAGCATCTGGTTGGGAACCTGGTCGCGGAAGCTGTAAATGACATTCACAGTCCAGCGTTCCCGCCGCTGCTCTGTCCCATCGCCCGGCGAGCGGAAGACCTTCTGAAACTCGATCTGGGCGCGATAGGGCGACTGCCGTGTGTCTTCGAGGACTACGGCTTCGATCTCGATGTCCACGTTGGGCGCGCTGGGGTCGAGCAGGAAGGTCTGGAGGGTTTTCTGCTGGTTCACCCGCTGGAGCGTGGCGGACTGCAGCTGGTTCGAGAAGAAATCGAGCGACTGCGAGAAATCCCGCTGCAACGTCGCATGGTTGCGACCGTAGTAGAGCTCGCACCAGCGGGCGAGATAGTATTTGCTCACGCGATCGATGGGGATCTTCGAGAACTCGTCGTAGTTCATGACCTGGCCGCGCCCGACGTCCGAGACAGAGATAACTAGCGGCTTCAGCCGCGAGGCAGCGGTCTCGGCGCGCCAGAGGAGCGCAAGCAAGGCGAGCGCGACGATGGAGAGCACAAGCAACGCAACCTTCAGGTAGGTGTTCGTCACAACAGGCTCCGCATATAGCTCGATAAACTTGTGTCCGGCTTCCGAAGTTTGAAACGAAGTATTCTTCATGGCATTAACTCCCCATAGGGTTGACCCAGCTTCCGGCGCGGCCACTGAGAATCGCGCCTGTCAGCTCCGGTATCTTGACCAGGCCGTAGATGCAGACCATGAGGGTGATAAAGAGGGCAGGCAGGACGGTCAGCGCATTCGAGATGCTGATCTTGCCGATGACCTGAAACATCGCCGTCAGCACCTTGGCGAAGACGTAGATGAAGGCCGAGGCGATCACCTGGTAGAAGCTGAAGCCGATGAAGGCCTTGAACCACCCCCAGAAGAGCCAGTCCATCTTGGGCACGATGAACCAGGGAATAAACATCGGCCCCACCAGCACGCAGACCGCCGAGGCGACCAGGCCGTAGGCAATCACGGCGAAGGCCACAGCCTCCATTGCAGCGAGAATCACAGCGATCAGAAGGTAAGTCAGGTCTTCGAGGATGCTGTATTTGCCGGGCGGGGCGCCGAGTTGCTCCTCGGCGTTGACGATCGTGTTGGCGATCTGCTGCGTCTGGTCCGATTCGATCTGGTTCGAGATATTTTGAGCTTCCTTGGTCACGAGGTCGCTGAAACTCAAGCCCACGCCGGGAATGGGTGTGGAGTAATAGGTCAGCATGCCGAGGCCGAAGGAGATCATCAGAATGAGGTCCGCGAACCTGGCGAAATGAAAGCCGCCGCCGTGTCCCTGCGATGCCGAAAGGGCGGATTTTATGCCGAACCAGGCGATCAGAATCACGGCCAGGCCGCGGAAGATGTCGAACCCGGTAGCCTCCAATGCGGGACTGTTCGACGTAATCAGTTGGCTGATCGCCTGGTTTAAGGCGCTAAAGGGGTTTGGCTGCATGGCTCAGTGTCCTGTCGTTGAAAGAGAGACGGAGTGGATGGAATCGCTCACGCCGGAGGTCATGCTCTCGATCAGCGTGGGGAAGTTCTGCTGGAAGTAGATCGACTGGTTGATGAGCCGATTGCGCTCGTCCAACTGCTCCTTCTCGTCGAGTGCCTGCTGCGCGGCCTCGGCGGCGAGGATCTGGTTGGTGTCCTGCTGGGAGTGAATCTCGAGCACGGTTGAGGAATTGATCTTGCCGAGCAGGGCGTTCGAGGTCTGCTGGTTTGGGTCAGTCGAGTAAGTGTCGGCCTGGAGGTTCGCCAGCTTCTGCTGGAAGGTCTCGGAGTCGGCGCGGATCGTGCCGAGCGTCGCGAGCGATTGGGTCAGCGTGGCCTGGCCGAGTTCCGACGACGCGTACTGGTTCTTGATGGCCGCCTGGGTGTTGACGTCCTGTTGCGACAGACTGCCGCTCGGATAGCTCTCTAATGGAATGACGGCATTGTTGTACGCGGACGTGGCGCGCGTGGGGTTGCCGAGATCGAGCGCGTTGATCCATGCGGAGGTGTTGCCATAGGTGTCGGGAGCGGAAGCCGACGAGAAGTTGGTCCACAGGGAAAAATCGGACTGATAGCGTGCGGCGAGGTCCTGCGGCATCCGCGACATCTGGTAGGCAAGGTTGTAGGTTGCGATGACCTGGTTCATGGTGGTGTAGGCGGTGGTGTAGATCTGCTGGGCCTGCTGAATCTGTTGCACACCCTGCCGGATCTGCTCGATGGCGTGGACGCTCTGGGTCGGGTCGTAGACGATGCCGGAGCCGAATTGCGCGTGCGCAAGAGGCGTAAGCGCAAACAGCAGAGCGAAGCCTGGGAAAAACAGTCTGCGGTGAGTCATGGCAGTTCCTTTCTATGAGCGCCGAGCGCAAGCAACGGCGCGTGGGTTGGGTAGCGATAGGGAGAGGGCTTCTTCGGCGCGGGGGAGGCGCAGCCAACCAGGAGCACGAGAAGCGCGAGCGAAGCCAAGCGCATCACATCACCCCCGGCATGTCGTGGTCCTCATACGCGGGAAGGAGCATGTCCTGGGTGAGATAAACCTTGATGCGGTGGCCTTCGCGGATGGTGATCTTCGGCGGGATGTTGATGAAACGGTCGAGAACGTCCGCGCTCGATTGCGACAGGCTCGAAGCCATGCCCTGCTCGTACATGGAGGGGCCACTCAGGGTGTAGCCGTTGCCGTAGGTGGTGGACTCGGCTGCACCCGCGATCACGCCGAGCGCGATGCTCGCGCCGAAGATTTCGAGGTAGTGATTGTTGACCTTATCCTTGAGGCCGGTGTCGCCGATCTGGTCGAGACCGTGGAACTGATCGAGGTCGACTGAGTACCCATCGGGCATGATCATACGGTGAAAGGCGACGGCCAGCCGCCGTTGGCCCATCGAGCCGATCTTCTGCGCATTGCCGAGAATGAACGTGCCTGCCGGAATCAGCACATGCTGACGGTCCCGGCTGTAAACGGGATTGGTGACCATGACCTTGACCGGCCCGGCAAAGTCACTGTCCAGCCGATTGGTCAGCACGGTGTCGATGGTGACGCCCTCGAAGATTACATAGGGGCGGCCATGCGCTCTGTCGATGTTGACTTCAGGGGCGCGTTTGCTGGCGGCAGCGGCGGTCTGCGAAGCAGAAGCCTGTTGTGGTAAATCTTCAGGGCGATTCGCCGGCGAAGCATGGGGATGATTCGCCTGCACATTCACGTCGCCGCCTGCCGATGCCGTGGTCCCGGCAGACGTGACAAGATTCGAGGCAAAGCGCGCTTTGAAGGCCAGCGCCTTTTCCGCGTCGGCAATCGGATCGCGGGGAGGCTGCGCAGGCTCCTGTGACGGTCCGGCAGGATTGATATTGGTCTGAGCCGCTCCACTCCCAGACGCTGCGCTTCCCGCCACTGCCGTCGCGCCGGACATCGGCGCCTGGGCCTGTTGCTGGCTCTGGCGCTGGTCGGCGCTCAGGTCCTGCTCCAGTTCGTGAATCCGCTGCTGATTCATGTCATTCGACACCGAGACTGGAGTAGGCGCCGGTTCCTTCGGCGAGGGCCGCGCATGATTCTTCGAGAACAGCACTGCCATCAGAATCAAAAGCGCGAGGGCGGCGACGACATACGCCTGCGCCTGTTTGGGCACCACGCCTTCGGGCAGGATGCGCTTGTCGCGCACCTGCGCGGCTGGCGTGACTTGAGGAACATCTGGCTGCGGCGTCTGTTTTTCCTCTGCCATCGGAGCACCTATTTCCCTTTCCGCTCAAAGGTGAGCTTGTGCTTGCCGATCTGGAGGTAGCCTTTGTTCACCACCTGGGGAATGACGTAGGTGTCGTCCTCGAATTGGTAATTGATGAGGTCGGGCTTGCCGTCTTTTACTTCGTAAACAGCAAACTTTTCCGAGGCGGTGGACTTGATGTAAGTGAATTTGTCGTCGCGGTAAATGGCGGATACAGCAAACAGCTTGTCATTTTTGTAGTGGTAATCGAACTTCAATTTCTGAGTCGGGTAGTTGGCGCGGAACGCTTCAACTGCATTGGCGTCGTGCAGCCGCACCGCTTTGGCTTGTGTTTCGAGCGTGGAAACTTCCGAGGCTGGAACCCACTTGGTTGCGCCATTCGACGCGGCGATGGAGGACGGGTCGCTCGGCTCGATAACCATCTTCAGGTCCGGCTCGGCGGACTCGTCATCGTCCAGTAGGAACGAATAGACATTACCCTTATCGGTAATCAGGTTGAGGTCGCTGTGAATGCCTGCCTGGGCAGGATGCAGGAAGCAGTAGTTGCCGACCGCGTCGATGATCCAGAAGTCCTTGTCGCCAGTGGCGACTTCCATGATCTTTTCGGTCGGAGGCAGCTCGATCAAAGTGGTGTAGCGCATCCGCGCCCGGATCGAGACGATGTCGTTCTGGTGGTAGTGGACGATGCGGGCCTGTTGCTGGCCGTGCGCGACGGCGGCAATCAGGCCGAGCACCAATGGGAAGATCGGGACACGGTTCATCGATTCACCTCAGTTTGCGTTGGATCGGGATAGTCCTGGACCAGACGCAGGAGTCCCTGTTCCGGCCCGTAGCGGGCGAAGTATTGCTGCTTGAGGATGTTGTCGCGGGGCGTGTTGGTCGCCATCCAGTAACTCAGCGGATCGACCGAGAGACGCATTTTTTTCGCATACTGCGGCTGCTTGAAGAGCAGGTCACGCTTGGGTACAAGCGATTCGAGCAGCTCGAGGTCGGTGTCGTTCAACTGGAAGGCTTCGGCATACAGCTTGCGGTCGATGCCGGGATTGGCAAGGAAGATACGGCTTGGGCAGGACTCGTTGACCAGTTGCAGCAGGTTGTTCGAGACCAGCTCTATCATCGATTGTGTGGTCAGGATCATGGAAGCGTTCAGCTTCCGCCACGTCTTCTCCGCCCGCATGACCCAGTCGTGGATGATCTGGCGTTTGAAGAAAATCCACGCCTCGTCGATGACGAACAGTTTGAAAGTGGCGATGTTCTGCTTCTTCTCGATCTCCGAGGCCGCCCGCTGCAAGAGATAAAACAGCATCGGCTCCAGCACGTCGGGGTACTTGTCCCAACCGTCGAAGTTGAAGGTCTGGAAGCGGGAAAACGTAAGTGTGTCCTCGACGTTGTCGAAGAGGTAGCCGAACTGCCCGGACTGGAGCCAGCGGTGCAGGCGCTCGCTCAAAGGCCCGAGGATGGACGCGAAGTTGGTCAGCGTCCTGATCTCGCGGGGCAGCTTGTAGACACGCTCGATGCCGGCGAAGAGGGCTTTTTCATCCTCCGGCGTGAGGTCGTAGCGCCCGCCCGCTTCGATCAGCACGCGCAGGAACAAGTAAAGAAAATTCTGGTTCTCATGCGTCGGCTCCAGCGAGAACGGATTGATCGTGAACCCCGGGTCTTTCAGGCCGACATTGAGATAGCTCCCGCCGAAGGAGCGAGTCAGCATCTCATAGCTGGCGCCGAGGTCGAAGACGAAGGTCAGCGGGTTATATTTCTGCGCCGATTGGATAATGAAATTAGTGGTGAACGACTTGCCGCTCCCGATAGCGCCGAGGATGAAGGCGTTGGGCACATCGCCCCAATGCAGGTTCAGGTAGTAGGGCGTGCCATGCGTCGATTCGAGGACTGCAAGGTATTCGCGCTCTAGCTGCGGATTCCACTTCGAGCCGGAATCGATGGTGAACAGGAAGGACAGGTCGGCATAGTTCGAGTTCAGCGCCCATTGTTTACGCAGGTTGAACTGCCGATTGCCAGGAATCGTCGCAAAGAACGCATTGAGCAGGTTGTAGCGTTCCTCGTAGAGCAGGCCGTCGTGCTGCGTGAACAGTTTCTGGAACTCGGCGACCGCGTGCTCTACCTTCATGCGGCCTTCGTCGTAGGTCACGACCGACAGCGTGAACTCCCCGAAGTTCTTGCCTTCCATGCCGAGCGCCGTCAGCGCGGCGCCAAGCTCGGCAACGGCGGCCTCTTTCGAGTCATCGACCAGCTCGTCCTTTGGCCCCATGCTCTGGCGGTCCTGCAGGTTCGAGACGAAGCTGGTTTTCGAGTTATGGTGATGGCGGCGGCGCGATGCGATCTCTTTCCGCGCTCTGGCGTTATCGACCGGATGCCATTCCGTGACAACGTGGAAGTTGGCGGGAATGTCCAGTAGACCGTTGAGGATGAGGGACCGCGTCTCGGAGGGAAGCTCTTTCAGCGTCAGGACGCGGAGATAATCGTCATCCATGCGCAGATAGCCGCGGTGCGCCTCCAGTTCCGAATCGCATAGCTGATAGTCGATCTGCCGCGCGCTGTACAGGCGCGCATTTTCAGTCTTCGAGGGGCGGAAGTTGACGAGACGGCGCAGTATGCGAAACGTCTCTTCCGCCCCTGGCAGCGTGACCGTCATCAGTTCGTTCAACTGCCCACTCAAGCTCTGAACTTTTTGCTGCAGACGCAGCCGGTCGCGCTCGATCTGCTCGTAGATGAGCGTTCTCTCTTGGTTGCCCGAGAGCAGAGCGCGGATGTCGCGGAGCGACGAACGCGGCTGCTTCGGCAGTGTGGCGAGGGCGTGCAGCAGGCCGGTTTTGGCATAGTTGCCGTCGATCATCACCACCCAGACAATTTCGATGGAATACAGCCGGTCGGCTTTGGACTGGAGGAAGGCCGCGCGCTGCTCGACGGCGGCGCGGACCAGCGGATTCGTATACTCGGCGTGTGGGATGGATGGCCGGTTGTGCTTGAACAGGATTTGGTAGAGACGGCACCTGTCATCGAGTGAGCGCAGAGCGGCTTCGAGGCGCTTGATCGCATAATCCCTGCCGACGTGATCGAGGCTCTCGTAGTCGATGCCGCCGATCTTCAGCACGGAGCCGAGGTCGCCGGACTTGGTCAGGAAAGCGTGTTCGTCCCAGAACCCGTACAGGTTAATCTGCGCCGGAAACGAGCCAGCTTCTTTCCAGTCCTTGGTGATGGCGTCAATTCTGAGCATGTCGCCTCACAATTCGTAGTTGGCTATCGTCAAATCCCTCTCCCGACCAGACCGGGGTCCCCGGCGCATGATTGCTGTGCGCTGGGGTGGAGCGGGAGGGCAACTGCACGCACGTGAGTGCGTCTGCTCCACGCAGTGGTTTCATGGGGTCGTAGCGGCGGCGGAACTTGCCGGAGTTGAACAGCACGCGCAGAATCTCCACGTCGTGTTTGGTAGCAAGGCGGGCGATCATGACGCCGACGATGAACAGGCCGATGCCTCCGAACAGCGAGTGCATCAGCGAGAAGACCGCGCCTCCGGCAATGAGTGCCACAAAGAACAGTCTTCGCTCCGCGCCGAGAACGGTCAGCGGGTGGTTCATCGCCTTATAAACTTTGTTCTGTCGAAAGCCGCCCGCTGCCATCTGCAACCTCCTTTCTGCCTGTCGAGTGATTGGGTTGTGGTCGGGGTCTCCCACCCCACCGACAAAGACCTGGTCCGTGGGGATCCCGGCCTGCCGTCAGCGGCTGCTACGGAAAGAGCCAGGCCATGAAGTTCACGGCGCCGACCGCCATGCCGATGCCGAAGACGATCCCGGCGAGCATGCGCTTAGACTGGCCTTCGCCGTAGGCGAACATCAGCCCGCCCACCACGATGGCGACCAGAGACAGGCCTGTAGCAATGGGGCCGGTGAAGGCGGCCCTGAGCACGTTTACTGCGTTGTCCCACGGATCGCTGCCGGCCTGGGCATAAACCGGCAGCGCCGCGAGAAGGATCAGGGATGGAATGGTCAGCCTCCGGGCGCGCGCCTGCCAACGCCGGAGACGAGGGGATCGAATGTGAATGCTGGCTCTCATGCTCTCCTTTCCTGTGCACTTCCGGCGAGTAGGCACTCCCGGCTGCAACGGATGGAGCGAATGTAGGGGCGGTCCCCGGCGCCGTCGAATGCTTTTTGAGGGGTGGGGTATGCAGATTCGGCATACCCTCGAATTTCGTGATGGCAGGGCTGCAAACGCCGGGTATACGCCGCGCCGGACGGCAGAGGAGGAACTGCCAAACCTTTCCTTCCCGACGTGGCCAGGAAAGAAAACCGCACCGTGGCGCGAGTCAAGGCGGCGAGGACAACGACTCAGGAGATGGTTCGCCTTTACGCGCGCTGCGGCGCGGATACAATGCACCCGGTCGGGAAGGAAGGAGAGGACCTTCTTGCGATCCTCTCCTCTACACGCTCCATCCGTTCGCTTGCCGCGCGATGATACTCAGCATCCAGTTCAATGCCAATGTACTTGCGGCCCGTCAACAATGCAGCCGCGCAGGTTGAGCCGCTGCCGCAGAATGCGTCCAGCACTACATCTCCGGGAAGCGAGTAAGCGCGGATGACAGGTATCAGCGACATCACAGCTTTCTGCGTAGGGTGGAGCCTGTTGCCGGTATAGAGCAGCCGCTGCACATCCGCGACTGGCTGGCCTATCATCGCCGGACGGCCTTTTGCCAGCAGGTACGCTTGCTCGTGCTGGTAGCGGAGAAACTCGGTCGATTTTGTTGTGTAGGATTTGCGGAAAACCATATGACCGACAGGCCGGAAACCCGCTTCCCGCCACGCTTCGAGGAACTTCTCCGCGCGCGGCCAGCCATAGAAACAAAGCATCAGGCGATTGTTTCTGAGTACCCGATATGCTTCCTTCATCGCGGGCCTGAGCCAGTCAGAGCTGGTGTCATTTTGCAGCGTGCGGCCTGTGCGGTCGCGGAAGTTCACCAGATACGGCGGATCGGTCAGAATGAAATCGATGCTGTTCGCGGGCATCTGACGCATGACCTCGATGCAATCTCCCTGCGCGATGGTGTTGATGAGTTGGTTGGTCTGATTGTTTTGGATGGTCTGCATGATCTTCGATCTCCTTTGTGGTCCCGGAGTGATCTCTCAGGACACCCCCGGAGGGCGCGAGAGATGGCTGCTCCCAAGGCGGGAAGATGCTTTTTCGGAGGAACCTTCAGGGGGAACCGAAACCCGCAGGGCGCATGGGCCAGACTCATTTCTAAGGATTGCTTGTGTTCTACCTGACCCATGCGAAGCAGAATCTTTCCGGCGCAGGGCGCAGCCTGCTTTCTCTCGCGGTGCCTGAGAGAACACGGAGCACACAGGGATCGATCTTTGCTTGCAGGCTTCCGAACAAACGGGCCAGTCATTCACCTGTTCAGCACAAGGCAGGTCTTCAGCGAAATGCACAGAGAATGATTCACTCCGACAGATAAGAGCGGAAAAACAAATAGCTTATCGCCGCTCAGACGGGTATGCAGAATCTGCATACCCCACCCCCGAAAAAGCATAACGTCCACGTGAGGGCAGCTCCTACCTTTGGTTTACAGGCTCTTGACCTCTATTGAGCAGGTTCTACTTTGATTGCTCAATGTGCATTGGTTGAGGGCTTTGGATGGAGGTCGACCGTGCGGAATTCAACTTCAACGTTTCTCACGAGTTTGGAGCCTTTCGTCGACGCAGCGGCGGCTGGTGAATTTCTCGGACTTCATCCCGTGACGGTTCAGCGCCTGGCCCGCAACGGAGTATTACCTGGGCATCCGGTCCAGCAAGGCAAGCGCAAGCACTGGCGATTTCTATTGACGGAGCTTCGAGAGTGGCTCCGGGAGAGGCATGGAGGGACCTCCGGCTATGCGAACTGAAGGTGTGATGCGTGGATGCTTGATGCGCTCAAAAACTCAGTTTCCTCTTCATGCAGGCTCTCTCGGCCACCGTTCGGAAGGGGCCAGAAATACAGCGATCTCATGTCTTCAATATAGGGGTGATTGGAGTTACATTCAGACTACCGATGCATTCTGCGCCCTCAGCGAAAGGAGGTTTCAATGAGGAAGGCGCGGAAGCAAAATGGCTCCCTTTATCTGGACGTGAACGGAAGCAAGACGCCGGTCTGGAAATTCAGTTGGTGGCATATCCTGCCTGACGGAAAGCACGTTCGCCGAAAGAGACAAGTGGGCACCCTTGACCAGTACAAGACGGAGGCCGCGGCAGAAAGAGCGGTGCGAAGTTGGCGGCTGGCCATCAACTCCAATCAGGTACACGCATTCAGCGGAATCACCATGCAGGACGTCATCGATCACTTTCGCATGAAGGAAATGGCGGACAAGGGCGAGGAGGGTCGCGCCTGGTCGACGCGACACCGTTATGCGAGCTATCTCAGCTGCTGGATCGAGCCGAGATGGGGCAAAGAGGAACTTGCCGCGATCAAGACGCCTTTGGTGGAGGAATGGCTGGGCGAGTTGGTGAAGAAACCGCGTAAGCGAAAGAAGCAGCAGCCTGCCAAGCGGGAGCAGAAAATGCTGAAGCCTCTTGCTCCGGCATCGAAGGCCAAAATTCGCAATCTGATGAGTGTGCTTTTCAACCACGCGATCCGGTGGGAGTTCACGGATCGAAACCCAATCACGGGGCCGGTGAGAGGTTCCGGTGTCCGCCAGAGTTCCAAGCGGCAGAGCATTCCGGATATCCTCGAAGTCGCGGAGATGCAGGCTATCGTCGCTGAATTGCAGTTGCGGGAACGTGTCTTGCTGTTTCTGGACATGGCAACCGGGCTGCGGCGCGGCGAACTGGCCGGACTCAAGTGGCAGGACCTTGATTTCGAGAATCTGCAGATCGATGTCAACAAGTCGGTCGTGAGTCAGGTGGTGGGCCGCTGCAAAACGGAGGCGTCGCAGAAGCCGGTGCCGCTCGATGAATACACGGCACAGGATCTGCTGGCCTGGTATCGGTTCACGCCGTACCATCAGCCGGATGATTGGGTCTTTGCTTCAAATAGCGCACGCGCGGGCAAGAAGCGCGGTAAGCAGCCGCTCTGGTTGCAGACCATCATGCGCTACCACATCCAGCCAGTAATCAAACGGCTGGGGATCAGCAAGCGGGTCTCGTGGCACACGTTCCGGCGCACCTACACGACGCTTCTTCAGGCAAACCATGAAGATGTCAAAGTAGTGCAGGAACTCCTGCGTCACAGCTCGTCTCGCATCACTCTGGACATCTACGCACAGGCGCAGATGCCCGCAAAACGGGCGGCACAGCAGAAGGTCGTGGAAATGGTGCGGGCACCGCACTCCTTGCCACAACCGGCTGTAATGGGGGCTTAACTGCTCCCCAAAAAGCTCCTCGGCGAAAACAGGGGATTCGGGCTAAGTCATTGAAAGGATTTGGCGTCCCCGACGGGATTTGAACCCGTGTTATCGCCGTGAAAGGGCGGTGTCCTAGGCCGGGCTAGACGACGGGGACGCTGTTGGATGGCCGTTGATTTGCGTAGCCAGACAGGAAGTACCTCTATGAGGGTATCAATCGTGGGCCGTTGTGTCAAAAAAAGCAGATCGCAGTCGCGCGCACGGTTTTGTCCGAATCTTTTCGGTGAATGCGATATTCTGTGGATTCCATGCGGCAATACAAATATCTGGATGTTTTGACGATCGGGTTTGTGGTGGTCCTGCTGGTTTCGAACCTGATTGGGCCCAAAATTTGCCAGTTTGGGCCTTATGATGTGCCTGTTTTGCGCGAACTGGGAGCGATTCGGATAAGCGGCGCGCAGCTTCTCTTTCCGATTACCTATATATGCGGCGATGTTTTTACTGAGGTGTATGGTTATGCCGCTTCGCGTAGGGCCATCTGGTTTGGATTTTTCGCTATGGCGCTGCTTTCTGTGATGGGGGCAATTACGGTTGCGCTTCCTCCAGCAAGTGATTGGCACGACCAACAGGCGTTTGCTAGGGTCTTTGGACTGGTGCCTCGGTTTGCAGCAGCCAGCCTGATTGCTTACTGGGCGGGGGAGTTTACGAACTCCTATACTCTTGCGAAGTTGAAACTGCTTACCAAGGGGCGCTGGCTTTGGACGCGAACCATAGGCTCGACGGTGACAGGACAGGCGGTGGATACAGCGACCATTATTCTGATTGCGTTCTGGGGAACGCCGTGGCGGACGATGGTCAGCGTGATTTTCTGGTCGTATCTGACAAAGGTAATTTATGAGACGGTGGCCACTCCGGTGACTTATCTCGTGGTTGCTTACCTGAAGCGCTCAGAGGGAGCGGATACATTCGATGCGCGAACGGATTTCAACCCGTTTGCCTTGAAGAGCCCGAATTTTGAAGAGCACTATGCAGATCCGTCGCGCGCGAAGTAATTTTGAGCGGCGCTCATTTTTGTACGAGATATCCATCCGCGAGCATCGTGCGGCCTGAGACTATATGCTCCGGGCCGTTATTCCAGGAGATGCTGTATTGTTTTGCCGAATCAACATTCGCAAAGCGGACGAGGAACGTTCGCAGCTTAGCGGGTGATTCGAAGCGGAACGCAATTTTGTTGTTCTCGATGTGGAGGTCGCGGATGGAGCATTCGTCAAAGCCGACAGCTTTGGCGGATTTCACGTCAATGTAGGCATCGCCTAATGCAGGGGACATGATCTCGACTGAAGTCATGGCACTGCCGGTGCCCCAATGGAAACCGGTCAGCGCGCCGGGTTCGTCTTTGTATCCAGTGTGGGCCCAGTTTTCCCACGGAGCGACAGCGAAGGTAGAGCGAGCTGCGGCGACGGCGCGTTCGAGATACTCGAAATTCCCGGTCTCGCGGAAGTAATCAAACAAGACAATGGCGGCGTAGCCCTGGCGAGCGTCGCTCCATTCGGCGTCAGTATTTTGCGTGGTGAAGCCGCCGAGAAGTTTGGGGGAAAAGAGAGGGTTGCTCCAGACCTGCTGGGTGAGCAACAGATAATCGAGTGCCTTTGTCCCGCGGTCGAGGTATTCACTTTTGTGGGTGGCATGATAGAGGACGAGCCATGCTTCGGGAGCCTGTATTTCTGCGAGATTGTTCTGTGGGTATTGGGCGGTCCAATGATCAAAGAAGTCATAAGGCTTTCGCGCGCAGGAGAGATAAGTTTCAAAGTCGAACCAGCGCTGACGCGGGACTACTTCGTTTGTGATGAAGTCCATGGCGTGCTCGGCCGAGGTGATGTACTTCTGCTCCGTGGTGGCAGCGCCGAAGGAGGCGAGAAAGAGTGCGGAGGCGGCGGTTTCTGCGTTGAAGTCGCGGAATTCGGAGCGGGGCTGCAGAGAGGCAGAGTCATACCATGAGGGGATGACTCCGCTAGGGAGCTGATGCTTGAGCAGGAAGTCAGCGTAGGGTGTGAGAAAGCGAAGGACTTCAGCTTTGCGCTGAGGGACCAAGTCTTCAGCCCATTTGAGCATCCAGTAGGCGGTCCAGGACATGCAGAAAGCGTGGTAGGAGTCTTTGTATCCGGACCAGCCATCATCGGGGATCCACTGATGGCTGGTCAGCAGGTAGATTGTAGGGAAGGCGCCATCCTTTTGCGGCGCGGACAGGGCCATATTGAGCACGCTTTCCGCTTTTGACATGATCTGCGGGTTGTGCGTGTTGCGGCCATAGATGTACCAGCCATACGCAGTGCGCAGGGTCTGAAACCATGCGTTGAACCATGCGTCGGGTTCGGGATGTGCCCAATCGCCACTGACGCTGCGATTGCTCTTGAGGGCGCCGCAGCGTTTGCCGTTGCAGTCGAATCCTACATAGACCTGGTTGGCGTAATCGATCCACGCATCTTTTCTCCACGAGTTAAAGGAAGCAAGTTCACTGCGGATAATGTTCTGCTGCATGTCAGGGGAGTTGAGTAGCTCGCCGTGTCCATATTGCTGCCATAGCCAGCGGACAACACGGCGGTAGCCAAGCTTTGCTGGCTGGCGGGACGCCACGATGGAGTAGGAGTATTCGACTGTGTTGGCGAGAATTTTCGGCATGCCATCAACCGTGCGACGGAAATAGCTGTGTCCATGCGGCTGTGAGGGGATGGCTCCATAGGAGAGCCACGGATGCTTTTCTGAGGTGACGTCGAGATCGAGCGCGAGCGGCTCGGCCTTACGGCTGCTGAGATGAGGCAGCAAGGCGGCGAAGACTTCCCCTTGTTGCAACATGACGGCCGGTGACTTGAAGGTGTAAGTGGGAATGAGATCGTCCGCCTCGCTTTTGATGTTCTGGGACCAGATGAAGTCAAGAGGGCCGGCAAGCGGTGTGTCCGTTGCGTGGCGTTCTGGCATGAAGCTATAGCGGTCTTCGACGGAGCGGACGGTTGCCCCAGACTGAAGGATGAGCCGAGTGGATACAGTGACGATGTCCTCGGCTGGCGTGAGCATGATGCGCTGCTCGAATGTTCCGATGGCGCAATCCCCCGTCAATAGGAGGCCGTGTTCGATGGAGACGGCTTGAGTCAGAGCGCAGGTGCTCGGGCCTTGTGCTGTAGTGACGAGAAGAGATGAACCGGTAGCAAACAATACTGGCGTCCAGCCTGTTGTGGTTTTGATCGAGATAGTTTCCTGCGCCGAGGTACCTGCACCCTGTACTTCGACCTGGAGCGTATGTCGTGGTGTTTCTAAGGTGGCAGCATAAAGACCTGACAGGGAGAGAAGTGCAAACGCGCTCAGGATTGCCCATGGTCGAAGCATTTACTTGTCTCCTTTCGACAGGCGAGTGTCCAGTTCCCAGGGTTCTTTCGGGGAAATGCCGAAGATGAAGGTTTGTCCGGGAAAATAACGCTGGCGCACTTCAAAGTTTTCAAACGCGATCCCTCCGAGAACAGGCGCAGCGGAGGCCCAGTATACGCGGCGCGCATTGACGCGAACACGCAGGTCGGGTTGGATATCGTGCGCGGGAACGCGCCAATACTGCGTGAGTTTCGGAAGGATGTATTTCCAGTGTGCTGTGTCATTTCCAGGAGTCGTGGCTGGGGACAGCTCATTAGAAGTGCAGTAGACGATGGCGTCTCCATCGGGAGTACGCAACATTTCGTCGAGCGGGTAATTATCGTGCTCGACGAAGGCATCGCCTTGGTAGCCAGCGAAGAGCTTGCGGCTGTCCACGACATGATCTTTTAGCCAGAGCAGACGCAGGCGTTCGTAATTGCCCATGGTTGCGGTGACGGTCAGATCATCCAGTGCTGGGCTGTCGTTTTCCTTGAATACAGAAAGGCGCAATTCGCTGGGGTGATCGCTGTCAATGGAAGCGATGAGATATACGTGCGCGCCGTTTGCGGTATAACGTTCTACGTTGATCTTTACGGAAAGGCGCTCCACGACTGCGGAGCCGGCGTGAATGGTTTCGAGATTACCGGATATAGGTGTGTCCGGGTCTATCCAGAGACGTTTTCCGCGCTGGCCAGGGTCGAGGGTGCTGGGCTCGAGTTCGCTGAAGGCCATGCGTGCGAAACGGCTGCCGGGCCCCTGAATGACTGGTTCTATGGCGATGTAGTTCAACAGCTTCGGCGAGTTCTCCGGAGGAGTGATGATGCCGATTCGGACCAGCCCGCGGGGACCTTTCAGTCCGCCGGGAGAGGGAAGGCCGAAGAGGATACCGTCGCGGCGGCCCCAGATGAGCGGATCACCGGGTTTTTGTGGGCGGACCCAGGCGTTGTCGGTGGCAAAAAGGCACAGAGGAAAAGCGGCAATGACAAGAGCACAAAGGCTGAGACGCATGGAAGAGCGAAACCAGAAAATCATCATTCGATGTAGTTTTTCCTCTGGGAATGTCGTCATATAGTTTTAATCGTTTAAATATATTTCTGGCAAGCTATAATTCGATTGAGCTACAAAGGCCTGGGACGAAATTCCTTGCCAAAACCCTGAAAGAAACGAACCTACTCTACATACTCAATGGCCACAATCGTAGAAGTAGCAAAGCGAGCAGATGTTTCCATTGCGACGGTCTCTAACGTCATCCGGGGTACGCGACGCGTCAGCCCGAAGCTGACAGAACGGGTGCAGGCGGCGATCCGCGAGCTGAACTACTCGCCCAATGAAATTGCCCGCAGCCTGAAGGTGCGCCAGACGCGGATGCTGGGGATGGTGCTGCCGGACATCACAAATCCGTTTTTCCCTGAAATTATTCGTGGCGCAGAAGACACGGCCTTTGAACGAGGCTACTTTCTGGTAACCGCAAACACGGATGAGCAGGTAGGCCGTGAACGCCGCATTGTTGCGGCACTTCGATCGTACCGTGTGGATGGGATTCTGCTGGCGTCGGCGAGCGGCAAGGACACGGCGCATCTGAAGAGCACGATGGAAGCGGGGGTTGCGCTGGTCTGCCTGGACCGTACCGTTCCTGGCATCAAGACGGACGCAGTTCTGTTGGACAATGTGCGCGGTGCTCGCGAGTGCGTGCGTCACCTGGTCCAGAAAGGGCATAAGCGAATTGCCATTATTACGGGCGCGCTTGATTTACAGACTGGCCGGGAACGTCTGCGTGGGTATGAAGACGCGCTGCGGGAGGCCGGTATCTCCATTGACCCAAAGCTGGTGTTTGAGGGCGATTTTCGTTACGAGTCTGGTCATCGCCTGGGGAAGCAGATCATGAAGCAGGGAAGCCGGCCTACGGCGATTTTTGTCTGCAATGGTGTGATGGCGGTAGGTTTGCTGAAGGCCTTTGAGGACATTGGAGTGGAGTGTCCAAAAGATGTGGCCCTGGCGACCTTTGACGACATGAAATTGGACAGTCCGTTCCATCCGCATCTGACGACGGTGGTACAGCCGAGCTATGAGATGGGCTCGCGTGCGGCGACGATCCTGATGGATCGCATTGAGGGCAAGCTGAAGAAAGAGCCGTTTATTGTACGGGTTTCGCCTACGCTGATCCTGCGCGAGTCTACTGAAGCCCATGTTTCTTCTGGCCGGAAGAGGTAATCTTCAGTTTCTTGCCACGGTTTTCCTGCAAAGAACCGCGGCCCTTTTGCTTTGCCCATCAAGATGAAAAGGGCGCATTCCGAGTGCCAAGTCTTCTGTAAATCAACGGTTTTGGTTAAGGCAAGTCTCTCGAATACTTTCTCTAAAAAATGCTTGACAGTGTTTTTCCGGATATGCTCAGATAATCCGAGAAATTTAAAGGTTTAAAAATATAAACGCTTAAAGTTTTAATCTTCGCGAGAGGCCTTCCATGAAAATCACGAGACGATTTGTTGCTTTCTTTCCCCTTGTCCTGTTTCTTCTATTGCCGTCCGCCATGTTTGCTCAAGCGGACCGTGGGACGATCAAAGGAGAGGTGCAGGACACGCAGAATGCTGCCGTACCTAACGTTGCGCTCACATTGAAGAATGAAGCTACCGGCGTGGTGGAGACAACTACATCCGGAGCGTCGGGACAGTACAGTTTTCCTGCGCTTCCAGCCGGGCTCTACGACTTGACGGCCTCGGCGCCGGGATTTGGCACAGTGGTGCGGCAGCACGTTGAAGTTGGTGTGGGAAGCACTGTGGCGCTGACTGTCACGATGCAGCCGGGGCAGGTGCAGCAGACGGTCACGGTGGCTGCGAATGCGGCTGCGGTGGAGACGCAGACATCGGACGTGGGAACGGTGATTACGCCGCGCGAGATCAAAGACCTCCCGGTTTCGCTGAGTGGCGACATGCGAAATCCGCTGAACTTTGTTGTTCTTACGCCGGGTGTATCCGGGTCCACGCCGGGAGCGACGCCGGATTACCGGCTGCACATCAGCGGATCGGTGAGCTATGCAAACGAGGTCTACATTGACGGCATTCCGGTGATGAACACGAATCAGGCCGGTGATATTGGATCGAACCATCCACCGATTGATGCCATCAGCCAGTTCAAGATCATCAATAATACGCAGACGGCGCAGTATGGACTTTCGAGTGGCATTGTCTCGTTTGCTTTTAACTCCGGCACGAATGACTTTCACGGAAGTCTTTTTGAGTATCTGCAGAATGATGCGCTGAATGCGGCTGGGTATGTGACGAACCGGCTCGGCCTGAAGAAGGCCCCGCTCAAGCAGAATGAATTTGGCGGCACATTTGGCGGGCCGGTATGGATTCCGAAGCTATACAACGGACGAGACAAGACCTTTTTCTTCGTGGATTTTACCGAATTCAAATATCGCCCAAGTGCAAACAACGCCACTCTTACGACACTGCCCACACCATTCCGCAATGGGGATTTTTCTGCGATCCTTGGACCGCAGCTCATGGTGAATAATGCGCCGGTTTTTGATGCGGAAGGGCGGCCGGTGTATGCGGGTGAGATCTACGATCCATTTTCTGTGCACACGGTTGTGGGGCCTGATGGGAAGAGTTATCCAGTACGTGATCCATTTCCGCACAATGTGATTCCGAGCGGCTTTCCAGGGCTGAGTTCTGTTTCGCAAACGATTGCAAAGAGTTTTCCCGTAGCGAACAACAATGATATTTTCAACAATTTTGTTCGCAGGCAAAGCTCGAAGATTGACGAGCACCGGGCGGTCATCAAACTGGATGAGCATATTTCCGACAAGCATTCGCTTTCAGGCAGCTACTTTTTCGGGGGTTTTTCCAACAGCAATAATGGTGGATTGAACGAGCTGGATGCGACGACGAACTCTGCTCCAACAAAGCAGATTCGCATCAGCTACAACTATACACATTCCCCAACGCTGCTGAATAACATGAACCTTGGGTACATTCGTGATACAGATTTCAGCGGACCGCTCGTTCCTGGACCTGGGCTGGCAGCGCTCGGAATCCAGGGGTTGCCGCCGCTTGCGAAGGACAGTTCGTATCCGGGAATCGGGATTGGGACAGTGCAGAATGGTATTGGCGGTGTAGGTGCATCGAAGGTTGCTGAAAACCGCTACATCGTGAATGACAACCTTACGATGGTGCGCGGACAGCACACCTTTACGTTCGGCGGAGAAGTGCGTTGGCTGCAGCGGAATGAAGGCGGACTGCCGGGCGGCAGCTTTACCTTTGAGCCGACACAGACGGCGCTGAATGGCACTGGATTTATCAATGGAAACCAGGCTGTCACGCTTCCAGTGGGAACAGGTGCGCCTGCGGCCAGTTTTCTGTTTGGCGGAATGGACTTCTCGCGCTTTGATTACCCGATTGAGTCTGCGTACAGGTGGTGGCAGACGGGCGTATTTTTTCAGGATGACTGGAGAGCGACGCCGAACCTGACATTGAATCTGGGGCTACGTTATGATCTCCAGATTCCGCGAACGGACACGAGGGGCAATGTTTCGACGATGGATCCGACGCTGCCGAATCCGGCTGTTGGGGGAATTCCCGGAGCGTTTACCTATTACGGACATGGGACCGGACGCAATGGTCATACGCGCATTGGCGAAATTGACTGGAAAGGATTCCAGCCGCGCTTTGGATTCGCTTATTCACCGGGGCCATCGCATTTGACGGCGCTTCGTGGAGGATTTGCGCTGACGCGGCCGCTGGGTAATGACAATCTTGAGAATGGAATCGGTGGCGGTCTTTACAACACCGGGTTTGCCGGACTGGCGACAGTGAACAGGCCGCAGGACACGATCGGCTCTCCGGCGTATTACTGGGACAATCCGTATCCACAGAACGCGATCAGTCCGCCGGGATCAAACCTTAATCCAGGCGTGCTGGTGGGGAATGACAATCCTCCGATGATTCACCCGAGGTCAGGCCTGCCGCCGACGCAGATGTACTGGTCCATGCAGGTGCAGCAGCAAGTTTCGTCGAGCATGGTAGCGACCATGGGATATGTGGGCATGCACACCTATCATCTTGGCGTGTGGTCCAAGCCGAATGAGGTGAACCCGACAGAAGCACGGCAGAAGTACGGACCTGCAGCTGCTGCGGCAGGATTACCACTGAACGAATTTCTGGCGCTGCCTGTAACCGACCCGAGAGTGGCTGCGGCAGGGATTCAGCCACCGTGGCCCGGCTTTGTGGCGACGTTTGGGCAGGGCGCCACTGCAAGTCAGGCGCTGCGTCCATGGCCGCAGTATGGAGATGTGGACAATCCGCTGAATCCGATTGGAAGCGTGTCATATAACGGTCTGCAGGCCAGTTTGCAAAAACGCTTCACGCAAGGGCTGACCTTCCTGCTGTCCTATACGTTCTCAAAGACCATAGGCGATGTGGATTCGAACAATGGCGTGTTGGCTGGAGCTGAGAATGCGATCTTTGCCGGGTCGTTTTATCAGGATTACTACAACAATAAGGCTGAGCGCTCGGTGACCAGCTCAGACATTCCGCACGTTGTGGCGTTGAGCTACACCTATGAGCTGCCATTTGGCAGAGGGAAGCGGTTGCTGAGTCACGGGGGCGCGGTCAATACAGTCGTTGGCGGATGGTCTGTTTCCGGGATTCATCATTACCAGAGTGGGCGGCCTATTCACATTGAGTATGACGCGTTTGGAGCTTCGAATCCGTTCTTTGCAGCGGGTGATGGATTCAGTTTCCGCCCCAACATTGTTCCGCATCAGCTCTTCAAAAACCCTGCGTACAAGCGTCATTGCTCTGGTCCAACGGTGGGAACGGGGCGGAATCCATGCCAGTTCTACATTAATCCGGCGGCGTTTTCGCTGCCTGCTCCGGGTGAGTTTGGGAATGCGCCAAACCTGATTTCAGCACTGCGCATGCCTGCGTATATCAATGAAGACCTGTCCATTTCAAAGCGGACAACGATCTTTGAGAACCTGAATCTGCAGATACAGGCGAACTTTTTCAATGCACTCAACCGGACGATTTTTTCATCGGGAGGAAATGCGCAGACGTTCATCATTAATGGCGCTCCACCGGATTTGAGTCCTGGCTCGCTGCAGAATTCTAATACAATCTTTGGCATTATGACGGCCCAGCAAAATGCGCCGAGAGTCATTCAGTTTGGGATGAGACTGGAGTTCTGAAGAATGGCCATGCTGGCTACATGGATCGTGATGGTGGGCATGGCCACATCTCTGATGGCGCAGACCTTAACGGAAGAGCAATTAAAACAGCATGCGCGAAAGGCACAGGAAGCAGAGAGGCGGAATGATTTTGCTACGGCAGTGCGGGAGTATGAAGTGCTGGCTACCTCGCTGCCACGGGATGCAGAGGTGCAGAGCAATCTTGGAGTAGCGTTGTATTTTAACCATGACCTGCGAAGAGCCATTACCGTACTGCATAAAGCGGAGAAGCTGAATCCGGTGTTGTTTGCGCCACATCTGTTTCTGGGACTTGCGGAGTATCATCTCTCGGCTCCAGCCGCTGCGATTCCGGAACTGGAGGAGGCGGCCAGGATCAATCCTGCAGATGCAAATGCCCATACTTGGCTGGGCTACTCGTATGCTGCGCTGTCGCAACATGCGAATGCGATTGCGCAGTTTAAGAGCGCGCAGGCTTTACAGCCAGAGAACGTGGACCTGTGGTACGCATTGGGGAAGAGCTATCTTGAGCTGGGAAAAGCGAAAACAAAGGGGTTGCTGGCCACGGCGCCAGAAAGTGCCCGTGTATGGCAGCTGGCCAGCGAACAGTTTGCGCTTGCGGGAGACGAGGTAAAGGCCAGGACGGCACTGGCTGAAGCTAAACACCTGCGGCCGCAGCTTGCTGCCTGTCCTGGAGATGGGAGCAAAGAAGATTCTTTGTATTGTGAGGCGCACACGGCGGAGCGGGCCGCGCAGGCGGCTTTCGAGCACGTATTGCAGATGGCGCCGGAATCGTCAAGGGCGCATGAAATTATGGCGGACTCGTACTTTGCGCACGAGCAGCTGGACCATGCAATGGCGGAGTACCGTAAAGTGCTTCAGTCAGACAGTACCCTGCCGGAAATTCATTCGCAGATTGCGCGCTGTCTGATGATTCGTGGGCAGTTCGACGCGGCGCTCAAAGAGTATCAGGAAGAGGAAAAGCTTCAGCCCGAGTCCGCGCAGGTACAGACTGATCTGGGCCGCGTGCTGCTGGCAATGGATAGAAATGCGGAAGCAATCGCGGCATTGAAGAAGGCTGTAGCTGCGCAAACTCCGCCGGAAGAAGCCTATTTGTTGCTCGGAAAAGCAGAGCTGCGGAACCACAATGAAAGGGACGCGGTGCAGATGCTTGAACATTACGTCTCTACACGACCGGACGATTCAGCCGGCTACTATTTGCTTGGCATTGCATATCGCGCGACAGGAGACCGGGCGCGGATGAACGACGCGATAGAGCAGTATAAGAAAACATCACTGGACGCGAAAGAGCGCAACCTTGCGCAGGCGGAGCTAAGTCACAGAGAAAATGCAGAGACCGTTGAGGACGGGCCTCCCAAGTCATAATCCACAAAAAAGGAAACCAGATGCCACAGATGAAGGAAGCTGTTCTGATTACCAGCGGAGATTTGCGTGAATCAGCCAATAAGGTGTGCTGGCCTGCGCAGGAAGATCTGGAGCGGAAACTGACTGAATGCTTCAGAAAAGAAGGAGTTGCACTCCGTCGCGCTTTTCCAGTGGACGAGGCGCGAGGGCATGGATTTATTTCCAGCCAGCGCATGGGCATGGATATTTTCACCAGGATTGATCCGAATGCGAACCTGGTGTTTGCAACGGCGGCATGGCAGTACACGCATCACGTATTGCCGGGGATGCGCGGACATCAGGGCCCAATTCTGACAGTGGCGAACTGGTCTGGCCAATGGCCTGGACTGGTGGGGTTGCTGAATCTGAATGGCTCGCTTGTGAAGGCGGGAAAATCATTCAGCACGTTGTGGAGCGAGCAGTTTCATGATGACTACTTCCTGAACAGGCTGCATGAATGGGTCACCACCGGAGAGGTGACTCATGATCTTTCGCACGTGAGAGAGCTTGACCGAGGAAGACTTCCGCCGGATGCGGCCGCGATGGGCCAGAAGCTGGCGGAGGAACTGCTGCGGAAGAAGATCATTCTGGGTGTGTTTGATGAAGGCTGCATGGGAATGTACAACGCCATCATTGATGATGAGTTGCTGAATCCATCGGGCTTCTTTAAGGAGCGGCTGAGCCAGTCGGCCTTGGTAGCCAGGATGCGCACGGTTTCCAATGGAGAAGCCGAAGCCATACGGAAATGGCTGGACGATCGCGGAGTGAAGTTTGAGACTGGCAAAGACCCAGAGGCGGAATTAACAGACGCGCAGGTCCACGAGCAATGCAAAATGTATATTGCTGCAACCCGCATGGCACATGAGTTCGGCTGCGATGCGATCGGTATTCAGTATCAACAGGGGTTGAAAGATATGGTGCCTGCATCGGACCTGGCAGAAGGCTTGCTGAACAACGCGGAGCGTCCTCCGGTGTTCGACGAAAAGGGGCACGAGCTGTACGCTGGTGGTCCGCTACCGCATTTTAATGAAGTGGACGAGGGCGCTGGAGTGGATGCAGTGGTGACGAACCGCTGCTGGACGGCCCTGGGGCTGGATCCCTCGACGACGCTGCATGATGTTCGCTGGGGCGAGCTGTACTCCCTTAACGGCAAGACGGAATTTGTGTGGGTGCTGCAGATTTCCGGCGCTGCACCCGCAAACCATTTCGTGAATGGTTACGCTGGTGCCACGAGCAGTCGGCAGCCTGCAATGTATTTTCCGCTTGGCGGAGGAACTCTGAAGGGAATTGGTAAGCCGGGCAGGATTGTATGGAGCCGCGTCTTTGTGGAAGGAGGCCAGCTGCATGTTGATATGGGGCTTGGCTCCGTCGTACAGCTTCCGAAAGAAGAAACAGAACGACGCTGGCAGCAGACCACACCGCAGTGGCCGTTGGTGAGTGCCGTCTTTGATGGCGTTTCCAGAGACAGCTTTATGGCACGGCACCGTGCGAACCATGTGAACATCGCGTATGCTGGCAACGAAGCAGAAGCAGCCAGGGCGCTTGCTGTGAAAGCAGCGATGTTCGACGCATTAGGAGTTAGGGTGCATCTGTGCGGCGTGGTGGATGTTGGATAAGCCTGGCAAATCTCTCGGGAAGTAGAGTAGTTGGATGAGCATATCGCGTCATGTGGTGAAGAGCACCGTTGTTGGTGCGCTGGGCGGGCTGTTGTTCGGATTTGACACCGCTGTCATTTCCGGCACTACGCAGGCCCTCACGAATAAATTTCATCTTTCTCCGGGGATGCTTGGGTTTGTTGTTTCGAGCGCGTTGTGGGGGACCGTGGCAGGTGCCATTACCGCAGGCGTTCCAGGGCAAAAATATGGCCGTCGAGACAGCTTGCGTGTCATGGCATTGTTTTATGTGATTTCCGCGCTGGGCTGTGCTCTGGCGTGGAACATCGAATCGCTGATTGTGTTCAGGTTTATCAGCGGCCTGGCAATTGGTGGATCGTCGGTGCTGGGGCCGATGTACATTGCAGAAATTGCGCCTCCGAAATGGCGAGGAAGGCTGGTCGGGTTCTTTCAGGTCAACATCGTCATAGGTATTTTGATTGCATACGTTTCGAACTACCTGATTGCCTCATTGCAACTGGGCGCAACGGAATGGCGATGGCAGCTAGGGGTTGCAGCGATTCCTTCAGCGCTGTTCATGGTGATGCTGTTCTTTATTCCACGCAGCCCGCGCTGGCTCACAACGCAATCGCGACTGGATGAAGCGTACGGCGTGCTGGCACTCATCGGAGTGGAAAACCCGCAGCAGGAGCTTGAAGAAATTCGGAATTCGCTGCGCCAGGAAGCGAGTGCTGGCAAGGACTCTCTCTGGTCGAAGCAGTACCGGCTGCCTGTCTTTGTTGCGCTGACAGTTGGAGCTTTCTGCCAACTTACGGGCATCAATGCCATCCTCTATTACTTGAATGACATTTTCTCTCTGGCCGGAGCATCGAAGATATCCGGAAGTCTGCAGGCCGTGGCTGTTGGGGCCATGAACCTTGTGGCTACGCTGATTGCAATGTCAGTGATTGACAAGCTGGGGCGCAAGAAGCTGTTGTTGGCCGGCACTGTTGGCTTGACGGTGGTGCTAGGTGCCATTGCGGCGCTGTTTTATACGCACAGTCATCTGAATTTACTGGTATGGCTGCTGATGGCATACATAGCGCTGTTCGCGATTTCGCATGGAGCGGTGGTATGGGTCTACATCAGCGAAGTGTTTCCGAACCGCGTGCGCGCCAAGGGGCAGAGTCTGGGCAGTTCTTCGCATTGGGTGTCAAATGCGATTATTTCGCTGGTGTTTCCTGTTTTTGCGAAATCATCAGGCGCAACGCCATTTGTATTTTTTGCGGTCATGATGGTGATCGATTTCTTTCTGGTGCTGTTCTATTACCCGGAGACGGCAGGTGTTTCTCTGGAGAGAATGCACGACCGGTTGGAAGCGGTGAGCCATCACGAGGTATTGAAATAACGAGGTGAAAGAATGCGATTGCTGATTAGTTGCTTGCTGACAATGGTCGGCACACTGGGCGCGTACGCGCAGAATTCCTCATGGCAGCCGGACCTGACCCGGCAGCAGACGTATACGCTTCATCGTGAATCGAGCACAGACCCGACGGGGAGGAATGCGGACTTCCGCGTAGTTGCTCCAGGAGCGACGCAGACTGTGCTTGATGTAGATGGGCCAGGCGTGATTTCGCATATCTGGTTTACGATTGCGGACCCGGAACCATACCACCTGAAACGCATTGTGCTGCGAATGTACTGGGACGGCGAATCTACGCCGAGCGTGGAAGCACCGATTGGGGATTTCTTTGGTTTGGGCCTGGGTACGTACCACAACTGGCAGTCGCAGATGCTTTCAGTGGGTAGTGACAAAGCGCTGAACTGCTTCTTTCCGATGCCATTTGAACGTCACGCGCGCATTACAGTGACGAATGAGGGTACGCGACCCATCAATGCTCTTTACTACAACATTGATTACCGCAAGTTGGCCGGCAATCTGCCGCTGGATACTGTTTACTTTCACGCGCAGTACCGGCAGGGACAGCCCAATCATAGCACAGTTTCAGGATGGGTAGACAATGGTGATCCGAAGGTGAATGACAAGAAGAACGAGGATGGCGCGGACAACTACGTCTGGATGGAAGCCAAAGGGCATGGGCAATATGTGGGTGTGACCATGTCTGTCCTGCAAAACCAGGATTACTGGTGGGGCGAAGGCGACGATATGTTCTTTATTGATGGCGCTGAGAAGCCGGCGATCATTGGCACTGGTTCAGAAGATTACTTTCTGGGTGCGTGGGACTTTGGAGGGCATCCGTTTTCGTATCAGCTCTACGGTGCTCCTGTCGTGGGGGAGGAGCTGGCAGGGAGCCGCTCCAGTGTATATCGCTTTCATCTGGATTCGCCCATCCCGTTTACAAAGTCGTTCAAAGCGACGATTGAGCATGGGCACGCAAATGCTCGCTCTGATAACTACTATTCCGTTGCGTACTGGTATCAGGCAGAGCCGCACGAGGCTTTTCCAGCACTTCCTGCTGTAGAGCAGAGAATTCCTGAACTGCAGTCGGTTGGCGGGCCTGGAAATCACGCAGTGAAATAATTCCAGCAGCACTGTCCCACATCTCTGAACAGTTGTGGGGCAGTGTTCATTTCAGCATTTCTGCAAGTCTCTCCAGAAAAGTTGTTTGACTTTTCAGGATTCGCTTTTTCGCTTCATCGAGAGGAAACCATTCCCAGCGGTCTATCTCAGGAAATTGGACCATCTTGCCTGAACGTGGAGGCCATTCCATGGGAAAGTTGTTGCTCTTTAAGGCAGAAGGATTGCAATCGCCTTCCACGGCCCACACGCTTACGAGCTTTCCGCCGGGTTGTCTGGTTTCTCCAAGCGGAAGAAATTCGCCGTTGATCTGCAGTCCGGTTTCTTCCTCAAATTCACGCTGTGCGACGGTGAGTGGGTCTTCCTCGGGAAGATATTCGCCTTTGGGAACAGACCACGCCGCAGCATCTTTCTTTGCCCAGAAGGGGCCTCCGGGATGGACCAGAAAGACTTCGATCTGGTCTTTATTATGGCGATACATCAGGATTCCGGCACTGCATTTTGGCATACATTATCCATATCCATACATATGTAAACGATAGAATCATATAATCCTTATGGGAAGCACACCAAAGCTGCGGGATGGATTGCAGGGAGCGGTCCTGGTTCTGATTCAATTCGACGTGTGCGAAGAGATACGGCTTGATCAACTGAAACAGCTATTCAGCGCGCACACAGTTCAAAGACCTGCTTTAAAACATGCTTTGCCCAGCTATATCCGGTACGAGCGGCCCCCGGTTGTAGAAACTACGGAGCCGCTGGTGCTGGACAGCGGCGAACGCCTGCAGGGGCAGATCAAGTATTACGACTATGGTGTGGTCAGCGTAATCTTCGAGCTGCCCTTTGCCGGTAACTGGGAAAAACTGGTGCAACTTTCAAGCCGCTGGGTATGGGACGTAGATTTTTCTGCCTATGCGCTTCGCATAGTGCAGAAGCGTCTGGAACAGGCATCTGGAGCACTGGTGAAGCCATATAAGGAATGGCTGAATGAGGACTACTTTATCTTTCATGTAAGCGAAGTAGATGATTCGCCCACGGCGGCACAGATCGTACAACTTCGGGGCCGGGAGATTTCACAGATTGTGCGTGGAGATGCTATCGAACTGTCTGACAGCGAAAGGCATGAGGTGCTGCAATCAGGCATTTCTTATGGCACACGAGACCTTGCAGTCATTGGCTGGAATGCTGCTTTTCTTTATGACACGCAGTCAGGCGCGGAAAGCGCGATCCAGCTGCTTGAATACGCAAACTCGCAGCTGCTTGAGTTCCGCCATTACGATGAGCTGCTGACAACCGAGTTAGAGACCGTATATAACTCGTTGGAAAAGGGAACAGGTTTTTTTGCTCGATGGCGGCTGGCGAGGTCGGCCACGCGGTTGAACGCGGTCTTGTTGGAGGTGAGCGAGCTTACGGAGCACGCCGATAATGCCATCAAGTTTTTAAGTGATATGTTCTCTGCGCGCCTCTATCGAGTGGCGGCAGCGAAGGTTGGTGTGCCCGACTACAAGAATTTGGTCACGAACAAAATGCAGACGGCACGGGAGCTATACCACTTTATGGTGGACCAGTTCAATCAGAGCCGCATGTTCTTTCTCGAGCTGACCGTCGTGATCATCCTGATTGTTGAGTTGTTTTATCTATTTCGCGGGCATCCGTTTTAGAAGCTCCAGTGCTCCAGCCGCTTCAGGCGTGGGAAATAGAGGGCGAGCCGCAGCTGTATATGGTTGCCGTGGATCTTTTGCAGGGCCTTCCCGTACAGGGCGAGTTGTGGCGCATACTGTTCGCGTTGAGCGGAAAGAAATCCAGCAATGTTCGTGCCTGAGTAAGGTGTAGTTTTGTAATCTACGACCCAGATGTGGTCTTTGCCGGCGGACAAAGGTGTGCTGCCAGCACGAAAGACCCTGTCGGCTCGGACGGTGCGGAGAGCGCCTTCTATCCAGCCCGTCCATGAGGCTTCCGATTGCGCATCAAGGTGCTGCGCCAGAAGCCATTGACCTTGCGGATCTTCGAGGGCGCTTATTACAGACGCAGTAATTTCTGAGAGTGCATGCGCTTTTTGTATCTCAGGCAGTGCGGTGGTGCGCAGCATGACAGAGGCGTAGCGTTCGACCCATCGTGCTGCATCCGCGCCGAAAGGTAACTGGGACCGCGAAAGACGATCCAGCAGGGCATGCGTGATGCTGCCTGTCAGCCGCTGCAAGCGTCCAGCATCAGGGCGTTCGAAGAGCGCATGGAACTCTGGTTCAAAAGCAACGGGTACTGAAATGTTCGTGCTGTGTTCTGGTAACGCTCCAGATGCGGGCAGTCTCTTCATGAGGATATGTCCGCGATTGCTTTCAGCAACTGCGGCGAGAGAGGAGACCACTCCTGGTTCAGCAGCGGAAGGGAACATGATGACGTTCTGCCGTTTTTTCGCCTCAAAGTCGGCAAGGAAATTCGCTTCCAGTGCGGGCCATGCGGCATACAGCAAGCTGGTGTTTTTGCATTCGGCAAGCCTGCCATCTTTTGTAATCGTGGCTGTACCAAAAAGGTGAAGCTCGCGACGCGCCCGAGTGCACGCCACATAAAGAACACGCTTCAGTTCCTCTTGCTCTCGCTTGTCGCGCTGTTGTTGCACCCAGCGATAGACAGGCGGTATATCGCTGTCGCGGCTTCCGAGAGGTGCAATCAGCAGTTCGTCTTTCTCACTGTTGGCGGGGTCGGGGCGCTGAAGCATGACAATGAGTGGGTTGCTGTCGCCGCGCGCCATGCGCTCCAATCCAGGCACGATGACCACATCGAAACCGAGGCCTTTGGCTTTGTGTATCGTCATCAGCTGCACGCCAGCCCGTTCGCTTGCACGAGGATCTGGCTGCGCGAAGAGGCGTTCGAGTTGCCTGTCAAGCTCGTCGCCCAGGCAGGCAATGCCATCAGGTGAGATACCGTCGAGCATCGAGAAGAAGACGCGGGCATTCTCGCGTTGCGCAGCATCGAGGCAAAGCGGACCTCCGAGAGTGTGCCATGTCCGCTCAATCCATGTGGAAAGGGACTGGCCCTGCTGGTACCGATTTTCAAGAGCGTGCCGCAGTATCTGGGAGACACGCTGGAGGCGCTGCTGGCCATCGTGGCTGAGAAGCTGTTGACGTTCTTCAATGAGTTTCTGAACAGAAATATGTGAAAGATTCTTATTATCTTCGCCGCAGAGGAGGTGTAAATCGGGAAGCATGAGTCCGCACCATGGCGCGCGCAGGACAGAAAGCCATGCAATGCGGTCCATAGGGTGAAGGAGCGCGCGTGTGAGCGAAACCAAGTCGCGAATCTCCTGTTGCTGCCCGAGCCGTTCCACTTCGACCGCGCGAAAAGGGATATCATTTTTTCGCAGCAATTTCGCAATCGGTGACAGATGTTCACGCGCGCGTGCCAGCACTGCGACAGTGAATGATGCGTCGGGGTCGGTTTCCGCCTGCCGAATGCGAGGCAGGCAGTCCTGAACAATCCGAAGTACTTCCTCCGCCTCATGTTCCACTGCCCGCTTTTCTCCTGTGGCGTCACCACGGGCGACAAACTGAGTGTGCAGATAGACAGCATCAACAGGCTGCGCAGGGGTGACGGCTTCGGACGGAGCGAAAGAGACCGCGGCGTCAGGCGAGCGGTCGCTTACGAATATTTTTTGAAACCATGCGTTCAGTGGGTTGACCAGGCCTGCATGTGAGCGGAAATTTGCTGACAGATAGACCGGCTGAAATGGGTGGTATTCAATGCCGTGCCGTTTTACCTGCTCAAATAATTCCACCTCCGCTTGACGGAACATATAGATGGATTGCATCGGATCTCCGACAAGAAAGCAGGTACGGCGCTCATCGCCCGTCCATGCCCGCAGGAGCAGCTGGAGCAGACGTAGCTGGTGGCGCGATGTGTCCTGGAATTCATCCACGAGTAGGTGGCGAATCTGTTCACCGAAACGTAGCACATTCTCATTTGGTGTTTCGAGCACCTGCAATGCTGCGACACCAATTTCAACGAAATCAATGATGTTTCGTTCCGCAAAGAGTACGCGCAATTCGGCGACCGCATAGCGCAAAACAATGAAGAGCTTGCGGAGCGTGTTCCACTGGTCTTCTGTATACCGCGGCGGAGGCAGATTTGGTATTTCATTCAGGACGGAAAGCAGATCGGGGAGGCTGCGGAGGTGCTGAATGATGGCCTGCATTCTTCGGCTCGGCCTCTGGTTTTCGGGAAGATGCTTTTCAAGATCGGCGGGGAAGCCTTGTGTCCTGGAATATTTTTTCCGCCAGGCTTTATCCGTAGTCAGAAATTTGGCAAGGCATTGCCAGTGCTCGACAAGGCCCGCGTGGGGCAGATCTTTGAGCTCGGCGAGCAAAGCGAAATCGCCGCCGTGTTCACACGCGTACCGTCCAAGTTCGAGGAGTTCTGCCGCAATCAGAGGAGATTGAGAAAGAAGGGAATGTGCCTGCTCCAGAACACGCTGGACGGCGCTTTTGAATGGAACTTCGAGCTGCAATCGCGTGACGTGCCAATCTTCTTCGCTCCATTGCTGACCTAGAGGAAATATGTGCAGCCACTGGTCGCGACTGGCCAACATTTCTGCAATGAGGCGTTGGGCCTCAGCGAGATTGTTGTCGCGCCTGGCCAGAAGATGCATAAGCGCTTCATGAATGTCTTTGCCCGGACCCCCCAGGTTGGCCAGGGTGCGGCGCGCGGCCTCATCGTAGAGCGGACGTGTATCGTCCTGAGGCTGCATATGTCCGCCCATTTGAGCCAGCAGGGGCTGTTCATAGGCTATGCGCAGGCAGAGCGAATCAATGGTCTGGATGTTAAGGGCTTGCGGCTGCTCCAGCAGCCTCCATCCGCGCTTTTCAGAGTGGGCCAGCGCCTTTCTGGCTGTTTCGAGTGCCGGGTCATATTTTTCGGCACGCGCCTTTTCCAACTGCTGCAGGATTCGCGAACGCATCTCCGCGGTGGCGGCGCGGGTGAAAGTGATGGCGAGAATTTCATGAGGTTCATCTACCTCCGCCAGCAATTTCAGGAAGCGCTGTGTGAGCAGCTCGGTTTTTCCTGATCCGGCGGGAGCCTGAACAATGCAGGAAATGGCTGTATTCAGTGCTTCGGCGCGCTGGAGATGGTCTGAAGGGAGATTGAGCTTACTCATCATCATCCTCTCCATCAGCGTCTACTTCTGTTTCCGCGACGCGGCAGAGTCCAGGTAGCGGGCAAAGTTTGCATGTTTTTTGGCCGTCGCGGGGAGCTACTGAGGCTTCGCCGCGCAGGAACTCGTGTGCGAGATATAGTAATGCGTTTTGCCAATCTTCTTTCATTTCGTCGTTATAGGGTTGATTGACAAGAGGGCTGGTGCCAGGGAGGTCGGATTTGAGATGTGCCCGCGCGTCGGATATGCGACCCACGAAACCTGTTTCTCTGGCGCGAATCTGGGCGAAGAGCAGGCCACTTACGTTTTCAACATTGCCGTAAATAGCATATAGAGGAAGCTGCGGCTCTTTCATCCGTTCACCTTGCCAGTCGGCAGGCGAGACTTTTCCGGTTTTGTAATCAAGCAAGAGACGGCTTTGATCTGGCAAGAGGTCTATGCGGTCGGCACGCAATTCAAGCTTTAATTCGCCTACGCGGACATTTTGCAGTTTTTCTTCACGTTTCTCGACTTTAAACGGTTGACGTTGGGCTTCGCAATGCATCCATTCGCGCAGTCGAACAAACATTCGATTTTGTTCGGACTCAAGGTAAGCACTCATCCATGGGTCGTCTGTATTTTCCTGCACCAGAGGTAGAAACGCGGTGCTGATGTGGTGGCGCAGCACTTCCTCTAATCGTCCTTCGGAAAGAATGCGCTTCAGGTCATCCAGGCTTGTCATACGCATGGGTTCGGGCGTATCAGGAGACCAGAGGTGCTGCAGAATCTTGTGGATGAGATTGCCGCGCTCCATCGCACTCAGGCCCCATTCGGCGCGATTCAGGGGCTTCGTGTGCAGGCGGCGCATTGCAAATGCCTGGAAAGGACATGCAGCCTGCTCCTTGAGGACATTCGCGCCAGCAGCGGAGCGGTCCTGCGGCCACGGGGCTACTTCAGAAGATGTAACGAGCGATTCGAGTCTCGGGGTGGCGAGCGCCGGCTCCGGGGCATGAAGTTGTGAGCGCAGATCGTGAGTAGTAAGCGAATTAAGTGTTGCACCAAAAATCCGGGCGAGCACAGGGGAAACGCGCAGATCTCCTTCCTTGTTCTGCCGGGCATAGCTCAAGACAAACTCCGGCGCGCTGGTCGCAATGCGTTGCGTGACCAACAATGCCAGATCTGTATCTATGGAAGCGCTGCTGTGCGGCATCTGCGCCTTGACCTGGAGAAACTGCGGAAGCAAAGGGTGGGGCCGTCCAGAGCCCGGCCATTGAGAGTCATCTACGCCAAGAAACCATACAGCATCGAATGTTTGCCCGGAGGACTCAAAGGCACCCATGATCTGAACTGGTGCATTCCGTGATTCAGGTGTGAATATGGTTTCGGCAGCGTGTTGTTCCACTGCCTTTACAAATTCTTTGTAAGCTACTTCGTGCCGGGAGAAGTCGAGCAAGGCCACTTCATCCAGAAGCCTTTGCCAACGGGCCTGTGCCTGATATTGAATGCTGTCAGGCTGCCGGAATCCGGGCCATCGTCCTGCGCGGAGCATCTGATCTGTGGTGTTGGCCCAATGGGTGTAGGTGGCCGATGGAAGGGCCTGCTGCTTTTGAAAAATCCGCTGCAGGTGCAGCAGCCGGGTGCGAAACGGGCCAGTACGCGTTTTCGATGCAAACGTATCGAGAGACATCTCTGGTGAGAGTGTCTTTGCATCGCGCAGCCTGAAGTCAGTTTCTGCCAGCCTTGGGACTTCGCCTGGATGCTTGCAAAAGAAGCCCGACAGCATGAGCCAGGTGAGTTCCTCTTCTTTCAGAGGGCCCGTGAGCCAGCGCAGCATGAGCAAGGCGGCGCGAATGACTGGAACATCTGCGAGCGGCACGCCAAGAGAAAATTCATACACGGGCGGGCCGGGATTTTTTGCGATCTCAAGATTTTCTGGCGTTAACACGGCACGAAAGATGCGGTCAGCTTCTGCGCGTATGCTGCGAACATCGGGAGCGATAATTCCGATCCGTTGGGAGGGGTCATCTTCAAGCCTGCTTCTGCACCACTGCGCGCAGGCATGCAATTCGTCGTGCAGATCGTCGGCGCGGACCAGGATGCCGGCGCATGTATCCGCGGCTTCGGAAACAGCGCTTTCCACTACCGCTCCTGCTTCGCGCAAAATTGCGATAAAGCGCTCCTGCTGAGGAGTGAGACGGTCGAAACCGACGAGCAGAATTCTCTTTGCTGGTGAGAGGTGCCCAGCTCTGATTGCGCCGGACAGCAGATCTTCCAGAAGGCTGCGACTTGTCCAGTCGCGGCTGTTGCAGAGGCGGTCAAATTCAGCGGCCCATTGGCGGAAGCGTTCGGCGTCTGGCTCTGCCCATGGAGACTTCAGCGTGTCCTGCATGCGGTATGCACTGAGCAGCTTGTAGGCTTCCTGTGCGAGAGAGGCCATCCCGTCAGGCGAGACGACCAGGCGGGCATCGCTGCGTTGCACCTGTTTCCAAAGCGAGTGCTCCTGAAGGGGTGTGAGAAGCAGGGGGGATTCCGGCACGGTGAATGTGAGCTCGCGCCAGAGATTTGTGACCCACGTTTCCCAGTCGTAAATCTGCGGAGAGGTCCACATCTCGTGGCCTGCGGCGCGTTGCTGCTCAGCATAGACCAGGTGCAGGAACCGAGCGGAACGAGCGCTGGCCGCAATGACCATTCCGCCGTCAAGAAGAGCGCCTGAGACCTGTTCCGCCAATGTGTGCGGAGTGGGTGAGTCAAACAGTGGGAGCACATGAAAAGTGTAAACTGGGCTGTGGTCCGCTACCTTTCCACCCTGCTCTGTGCCGCTGCTGCCGCCTGTGTTTTGCTTTTGGGCGGATGCCACAAGTCCACTCCGCAAGCCAGTCAGACGGTCTCCGATGCTGGTGCAAAGCATTATCCAGTGCGCGGGAAGATCGTTACCGTGGATGCGCAGCGGGGCGAGGTCGTGCTGGATGCGGCGGCCATACCTGGCTATATGGAAGCGATGACGATGCCGTTCAAGTTGAAGAACCCGAGCATTATCAGCGAACTGCATCCGGGAGACAGCATTACGGCGACACTCATTGCGACGGATGCTTCAGACCTGCTGGACCAGATTGTGATCATCGCGCAGGCCAAGCCAGACTATAAGCCGAGCTTCTACTACCATCCGATTCAGCCCGGGGACAAAGTCCCTGATTTCAAGCTGCTGAACCAGAGCGGGAAGGAAATTCATCTGGGGCAATTTCAGGGTAAGGTGCTCCTGATGACGTTTATCTATACGCGGTGCCCTCTGGCAGACTACTGTCCGCGTATGAGCCGCAATTTCGCGGAAATAGACAAGGCATTGGCCAAAGACCCTCAGCTCTACAGGAAAACCCATCTGCTGAGTGTGAGCTTTGATCCGGACTACGACACACCACAGGTCCTGCGCAGCTATGGCAGTTCTTATACGGGGAACTACACGAAAGAGACATTCGCGCACTGGGACTTTGCAGCGCCGAGCAAGAATGATCTGCCTGCGCTACTGCGGTATTTCGATGTAGGGGCTACTCCGGAGAAAGACCGCACGATTACGCATTCTCTCTCGACTTTGGTGATTGAGCCGGATGGCAAGGTCTATAAGTGGTATCCCACGAATGACTGGACGACCGACCAGGTCCTGAACGACGTGAAACAACTAGTGGCGAAACAGGGAAAAGCATGATCGTGATTGTGATGGGGGTCAGCGGTTCCGGGAAGACCACGACCGCTCTGGCGCTGCAAAAGCTTACGGGATGGCAGTTTGCCGAGGGCGATGATTATCACTCGGAAGCCAATCGGCAGAAGATGGCCGCGGGAATTCCGCTGAATGATGAGGATCGCGTGCCGTGGCTGGAGACCCTGCATACGCTGATTCGCGGCTGGCATGACCGCGGGGAAAACGGCATCCTGACATGCTCGGCGCTGAAACAGGCATATCGCGATCTTCTGGTAACGGGGCTTCCGCATGATGCATATAGCTTTGCCTTGATGGAAGCGCCAAAGGATGTGATTGCCCATCGCATGCGGGCGCGGCAGCATTTTATGCCTCCTGCGCTGCTGGATAGCCAGATTGCGACACTCCAGCCTCCGAAAGAGGCGCTGCATATTTCGGCGCTTCAATCTCCGGAAGAGGCGGCCAGAGAGATTCTGGACGCGCTTGGGATTGTTCCTGCCGCGCAATAAATTGAGTCGCTGGATGCTGCGCCGAGTCTTATGGAAGAGACAAGAGGTGTCCGGCATTTACACTGTTTCCAGCACGCGGAGGACGATCTAAGCATGGCTAGAACGACGATTCTTTTCGGCGTCATTCTGATTCTTCTTGGAATTTTTGGTTTTGTTGCTACGGGCAGCCACGCGCCTACGGCGCTGATTCCCGCGTATGTGGGAATTGTGCTGGGGATTCTGGGCTTTCTCTCCATTACGGAGGACGCGGGCAAGCGCAAACTCTACATGCACATCGCGGTGACGATAGGCCTGATTGGGTTTCTCGGTACGGCGAAGAGTATTTATGACTACATCCGGCTGATACAGGGGCACCAGTTTCCGCACCCTGCAGCCGTGGAAGCAAAGGCCGCGATGGCAGGGATTCTGCTGGTTTTCGTGATTCTTTGTGTGCGCTCGTTTATTGCGGCGCGACGGGCGCGGGCTTAGGTATTTATGCGGCCTGGTTCCATGACAACGATGCGGGCGGAGAGAAGTGGTTCCCGCCGTGTCGCCAGCGATCTTCCTAAGAAAAAGGCCGACATCAAAAAAGTTCTTCCTGAGATATGGAAGCTGATTCGCCCGCGCCGTTGGCTGTTGTTCTTTGGCCTACTTCTGATGGCGGTCAATCGGGTTGCGGGACTCGTTCTGCCCGCTTCCACCAAATTTTTTATTGATACAGTCCTGCGGCAGCATCATGTTGACAAGCTGCTTCCGCTGGTGGGTGTGGTTTTTGGGGCCACGGCCATTCAGGCCGTCACTTCGTTTTCACTCACGCAGCTTCTATCCAAGGCCGCGCAGCGCATGATTGCCGACTTGCGCAAGCAGGTGCAGCAGCACATTGGGCTGCTCCCGGTGAGTTTTTATGATAGCAACCGCACAGGCACGCTCGTTTCCCGCATCATGACGGACGTGGAAGGCGTGCGGAACCTGATTGGCACAGGACTGGTCGAATTTCTGGGCGGAATCATGACGGCGATCATGGCCTTTGCCGTGCTGATGCACACCAGCCGCAAGATTACGCTGATTGTTTTTGCCGTCATTGCGGTTTTTGTTCTCATTCTGCAAAGAGCATTTAAGACCATCCGGCCGATTTTTCGGGAGCGGGGCAGGATCAATGCCGAAGTTACCGGGCGGCTTACGGAGTCGCTCGGCGGAGTGCGCGTGGTCAAGGGCTATCATGCTGAGGCCCGGGAAGCTGGCGTGTTTGCGCAAGGCGTACAACGTCTGCTGGACAATGTGATGCGTTCGCTCACGGCCACCAGCGCGCTTTCCTTTGCGGCGACAACTGTGCTTGGCATTGTGGGTGGCCTGGTGATGCTTCTGGGCGGGCGCGATTACTTTGCCCATCGGCTTACGCTGGGTGATTACTTCCAATACAACATGTTTCTCGCCTTCATGATTGCTCCGGTCTTCCAGATCGTAAACATTGGTACGCAACTGACCGAGGCCGTTGCCGGGCTGGACCGCACCATTGAGATCATGAGCGAGATGGACGAATTTAGTGATCCGCAGCGCGCAGTGAAGATCGGCGAGATTCGGGGCGATGTGGAGTTTCAGGATGTCCGCTTCAGCTATGAGCAGGACAAGCCGGTGCTGCATGGCATCTCCTTCCGCTCGAAGCCGGGAACAGTGACTGCGCTGGTTGGTTCTTCGGGCTCGGGCAAGTCTACGATCATCAGCCTGGTCTGCGGATTTCATAAGCCGGATTCGGGCAGGGTTCTGGTGGACGGCATTGATCTTGCCACGGTGAAACTGAACAGCTATCGCAGCCAGCTTGGCGTGGTTTTGCAGGAGTCGTTTCTCTTTGACGGGACCATCCGCGAGAATGTGATGTTCTCCTACCCGGATGCTACGGAGGAGCAGTTTAACGAAGCCTGCCGTATTGCGCGCGTGGACGAGTTCGCGGATAGGTTTCCGGAGGGCTACGACACAATTGTGGGTGAGCGCGGCGTCAAGCTCTCTGGCGGACAGCGGCAGAGGCTTTCCATTGCCCGCGCGATTCTGGCCGACCCGCGGATTCTGATTCTGGATGAAGCGACCTCTTCGCTTGATTCCGAATCCGAGCAGATGATCCAGCATGGACTCAGCTATCTGATGCAGGGCCGGACGACGTTTGTGATTGCGCACCGGTTGTCCACAATTCGCCGGGCTGATCAGATTCTTGTGGTGGAGGCGGGTCTGATTGTCGAGCGCGGCACGCATGACAGCTTGTATGCGCTGGGCGGGCGGTACTACGACCTCTATACCCGCCAGCATGGGCTCGAAGCGAACCTTTTTCTTGCTCCGGGAGAAGGGGATGCTGTGGAGGAACGAACCTAGTGTCGCAGATAAGCCCACGTCTCAAAGTCGAGAGCCGGGGCACCTGTTCTGGAATATTTTGATGAGGGGTGGCGCCGCTATTTTTTTGTGAGTTCGTCTAGGAGTACTTTGGCTTTGGTCGCCAAGGTATTGGCGCCATCGAGGTCGTTGTCGATCAGTGCCTGTTTTGCTTTGGTGAGAAATGTTCTGATCTGGATGGCTGTTTTCTGCTCTTCTGTATTGAGGCCACGGCTGATTTTATCCAGTCCATTTTCAGTATTCGTAATCAGTTGTTCGATGTCGCGGCGCTGCTGAATATTGGTGGCGTCACCCCCGGCGGTCAGTTGTCCAATGGGGGAGGCATCAGAGGAGGGGCCCGAAGCCACTTCCGTGGTCTGCTGCGCCTGCTTTTCTAGTGCCTGGGCGGCGGTTTCAGCCGCAGGAGCGGTTTTTATCGGAGAGGGTTTATGGCGCGAAGTCCGGTGCGGGTGCGGTGGTGCGGGAGGTTGTTGTGAGGTGGCCAGCTCCACATGAGGATTGCTGGGCGGGGGCAGAGGTGGAAGCGAAGGATAATGCACCATGGCCGAAGGAGGCGGGACGGGGGCCTGCGCCTGCTGAGGCGGCAAAGACTTGCTCTTATGGTTGCATCCCGCCATGGGGAGCAAACATGCTGATACGATCGCCGCAGTGCGGAGAGCGATGTTCATCCCCAAGGCTCCTTTACAAACGTTGCGCTTTTGGTCGTTTCTGCTTCCAGGTGCCCGCGCAGTCTATTTTCTGAAGTACCAGAGGCCGGGACCCGCAAGGTGAAGGTGGTCCCTTTGCCCACTTCTGATTCTACTTCAATCTGACCATTGTGCATCTGGACGATGCGGTAGGTCATGGCGAGTCCAATGCCGCTGCCTTCCTTTTTGGTTGTGAAATACAGATTAAATATCTTTTCGCGGATGTCTGGCGGAATGCCTTCGCCGTCGTCGCTGATGCTGAGGCAGCCCCATCGTGCATCTTCGGCGAGGACCACGCGCAGAGTGCCGCCGTCTGCCATGGCCTGGGCACCATTGAGGACTATGTTGAGGATGGCCTGTTTCATCAGGTCGGCATCCACTTTGGCAATGACGGGATGATTGGGCTGAGAGTTCAGGACACGTACATTGCGGGTTGCCAGTTCCACAGAAGCGAGAGCGAGCACGGCGTTGACGATGGCCCGGAGATCCTGCTCCTGAAGGTTCAACTCGACCGGACGCGAGAAATCCACGAGTGTTTGTACGACGCGGTCGAGGCGCTGTATCTCGTTCTGGATCACGTCCAGATGGCGTTTGGCCGAGGCGTCGTCGGTGGTCAGCTTATTTCGCAGCAGCTCAAGGTGCACCACGATGGCGTTGATGGGGTTTTTAACCTCGTGTCCTACGCCGGAAGTCAGTTGTCCAATGGCGGCCATGCGGCGGGAAATTTCGAGCTCCGACTCAATCTCCTGGACCGATTCAAGGTCATGCAGGGTGAGCAATGCTCCCAGGCCATGCCGTTGCTGGGGAAGGCGGTCGTCGTGGATGAAGTCGAGGGAGACCTCGACCCGGCGGCCGGTTTCGGTGGTGATCTCCTCCTGGACGAGACCGATTCCGCGGTCAAAGGCTTCACGCACGACGCGACCGAGAATGGTGGAGCGGTCGAAGATGTCATGCGCGCTGGCTCCAAGAATTTCATCGCGGCTTTTGACCAGGAAGCGCTCGACTGAGCTTGATACAAGGACCGCGCGCGCATCACGGGTGAATAAGATCATTCCATCTTGTAAGTTAGACAGGATTTGATCAAGGTTCTCTTTAAGGGAAGAAAAGACCTCCTCGACGTTCCGCATGCGACGGCCGAGGCGCTCAATTTTGTTCGATACCTGAAGGACAGTGTCGCCGCCGTCGGGATTTTCGAGCTCACCGGCAGGCTCGATTTCCTGGGATTGCGCTTCCGCGGTGAGGAAGTCGAGGCGTTTGCTGATCTGCTCGATGGGGGCAAGCGCAAAATTGGCCATCAGGGCGGACACCAGCAGTGTAATCACCACTGCTATGCCGATCAAGGTGGCTGCCTCAAGAAACCAGGGGCGGAAGGCATTGCTCAGAAACGTGGTGCGGATGCCGATGTGCAGCGTGATGAAGGGCTGATTGTTGCGATCCAGAGAGAGGGAAACGTCATAGACGCGGGGCGGGCCGAAGACTACCTCCAGAATCTGCGGCATGGAGGCCTTGCGAAGGGAAGCATAAGCAAGGCGGTGGGGCACGAGCTGGTCCTGCAGAATGGGGTCGGTGCTCAGATAGGCGCGGCCATTCTGGTCGGCGATTGAGATGTCAAAGACAGTAGGCGAGTAACTGATGACGGAGTTGAGCAGGGCATTGAGGGCCGCATCTTTGCGTAAAGCATTGGCTACTGCGGCGCGCACAGCTACTGGGTCGTTAGGGTCAAACGGCTGATTGCGGGTGCCGTTCTCAACTGCCTGCCGGGTGGCGAAGAGGAGCTGATGGGCGACGATGTCCGTAGCATTGTAGGACTGGTCAATGTGCTGCTGGAGCAACTGGCTGAAATAGAGCCAGGAAAAGACCGAGACCACGGCAAACACGAGTCCGGTGATGGCAAGAACGAGTTTTGTCTTCAGCCGCATTCAGTGTTCCTGGAACATTGGAGGTCTGAAGCGCCAGGGCAGGTCACTCTTCAGACTCTGGGCTGTTGCTGGCGCTTCCATACTCTTTGAGCTTGTTATGCAGGGTCTTGAGACTGATGCCAAGGATCTCAGCAGCCCTGGTCTTATTGTTGTTTGTGGATTCGAGCGTCTTCGTAATCAGGCGGCGCTCGGCTTCATCCACTGTAGTTCCTATCTCAACCTGCACAACGTTTCCAAAGCTTTCGGGAAGATGCTTGGCCGGTTTGCTGCCAAAACCGGGAGGCAAGTGCTTCGGCTCAAGATAGCCGTTGCTACATAAAATGACGGCCCTTTCAATGGTATTGCGCAGTTCGCGCACATTTCCCGGCCAATCATACGCCATGAGCCGTGTCATCATGTCCTCGGTGATGCCGACGACCTGGCGATCGTGTTTTTCATTCATGTCCTTGAGTATGGAATCCACGATTTCGGGGATGTCTTCCTTGTGCTCGCGCAGCGGCGGCATGTGGATATTGAAGACATTGAGGCGATAGAAAAGATCGTCGCGCAGGTGCCCGTCGGCAACGGCGCTCTCGGGGTCTTTGTTGGTCGCGGCCAGAACGCGGACGTCCACGGGCGACTCGACTTTGCTGCCCAGGCGGCGGAGCTTGCGGTCTTCAAGCACGCGGAGCAGCTTGGCCTGCGTGCCGATGGGCATCTCGCCGATTTCGTCCAGCAGCAGGGTGCCTTCTTCGGCCAACTCGAAGCAGCCGGCGCGGCGTTCAAGGGCGCCGGTAAATGCGCCTTTTTCGTGCCCGAATATTTCGCTTTCGATAAGTGTTTCCGGGATGGCGGCGCAGTTTACAGCGACGAAAGGCTTGGTTTTGCGCGGGCTAAGGTCGTGCAGGGTCCGGGCGACCAGCTCTTTTCCGGTGCCGCTTTCGCCGGTGATGAGGACAGAGACATTATTGGAGGCAATGCGCTCAATGAGAGCAAAGAGCTCCTGCATTTTTTTCGAAGAGCCGACCAGGTGGCCGAGCACGCCAGTTTCCCGCAGCTTGCGGCGCGTGACTTCGAGCTCAAGCTGGGTCTCGCGCTGGCGGCTGGCATTGGCCAGGATAGTGCGCAGGCGGTTGGGGTCAATGGGCTTCTGGATAAAGTCGTAGGCGCCCATCTTCATGGCTTCGACGGCCTGCTCGATACTGCCCTGGGCGGTGAGTACGATGACGGCCATGTTGTCCAGCTTGAGTTCGCCGAGGCGTTCGAGGAGCTCCAGCCCGTCCATGCGGGGCATTTTCAGATCAGTAATTACGATTCCGGGCTGCCATGCCTGCGCGCGTTCGAGGCCCTCCAGGCCGTCACGGGCAGTTTCGGTGCGGTAACCCCAGCCGGAGACCAGCTCGGCCAGCCCGGTGAGGGCATTTTCCTCGTCTTCGACGATCAGGACCTTTTCCTGAATTGCCATAGTACTGCGCAGTACCTCTTAATTATGGAAGCTCTTTCGTTTGTAACATGAGAGGGTCGAGTTTGCCGCTGAAATGGAGGACAGCAAGTGCCAAATGCGGCCGTTTTTTGTTGTAAAATAAAAAAGTATATCCGAGATTCTTCTCTCCGGAAGTCCGGATGCCACCAGCTTTGTTGGTGAGCTTTTGAGGCCCCCTGAACATAGCGATATTCAAGATTTTGAGGAGACAGAGTTTCCATGGCTAAAATCGCCAAAACAGCAGACCGCAAGAAGGTAATGGACACGTCGAAGAGCACCGACTGTCCAAAGTGCAGCAAACCTACCCGCATTGTAAAGCGCGTGAAAGACCGTGAGCGCGGCATTCCGGGCGGGGTCTACATCTCGTGCTCGGCATGCGATTTCTACGAGAAGCTGTAGCTTCGATCCCTATGAAAAGGGCCTGGCGTTGGAGGCTGTTACGAAACGCAGTCTCCATGTATCGAGGCGCTCCCGCGAGGGGGCGTCTTTTTTGCTAGCTGAGTGTTTGTCGGTATCGGGCGTTGCAGCTATGAGGGGATGCCGTTCATGGCCAGATTGAGGATGCTGGTAAGG
>JAJPKO010000042.1 GCA_021323655.1 Acidobacteriaceae bacterium | reverse complement strand
CGCGCGGGATTCCCACTTTCCAACAACTTCCACGACGGCGGCCTTATAAACCATACCGGACATTTCATCTGCTACCAAAAACCGGACATTTCACTTGCTACGAACACGGGGAAGCAGCGATGGTAGAGATTTTTCTTCACAATTCATCAATTCTTGAACAAATAACCTGACTGCGACAAGCGGTTGCGTTATATGTTTATGGAAGCGACTCCTGATTACGATCACTGCGCTTTTACTTACACATTTTTTGGATGGCCACATGAATAAAACTTTCCTTCTGCGTCTGTTTGCCTGCTGCTCCATTCTGTGCTCTGCCCCATTTATATGGGGACAGGCGACCACTTCTCTGGGCGGTCATGTGACGGATTCGAGCGGCGCAATCATTCCCGGAGCAGCGGTAAAGCTCACCATGCCCGCCACTGGCACTGTGCGGACGAGCACCGCCAACAGCAGCGGCGAGTATCAGTTTTCGCAGCTCACGCCGGGGCGGTACACGCTCACGGTCACAGCCAGCGGATTTGGCACCGTAGAGAAGACAGGCGTTGAGTTGCTGGTGAGCCAGCCAGCGACGGTGAATGTGGAACTGCCGGTTGCATCTGTGACGCAGCAGGTGACGGTGGTCTCTCAGGTGCAGCCAGTGCTGAACACAACGGATGCGACACTGGGGAATGCGTTTTCAAGCCATCAGATTGAAAACCTGCCGAGCGAGGCGAGAAATGTTCCTGACCTGCTGAGTCTTCAGCCTGGGGTCACGTATCTGGGGCGCACGGACGAAAACACGGGAACGCAGTCGAATGGAAACAACGGTGGCGATGCGCGCAGTGGAGCAGTCAATGGCGGCAGAAGTGATCAATCGAACATCACGCTGGACGGAGTAGACGTCAACGACATCAACAAAGGCTACGCTTTCACGAGTGTGCTGCGCGTGTCGCAGGATGCAGTCGCAGAGTTTCGCGTGACCACGAGCAATCCAAATGCCGCAGAAGGGCGCTCTTCCGGAGCTCAGGTGGCGCTGGTGACAAAGAGTGGCACCAACTCTCTGCGCGGAGCCATTTACGAATACAACCGCAACAATCTTTTTCATGCGAATGATTTTTTTAATAAGCAGACGCAGGCGGTTGAGGGCCTGCCGAATGTGCCACTGAAGCTGATTCGCAATGTTTTTGGCGCGGCCGTGGGTGGTCCTATCAAGAAGGACAATGCGTTTTTCTTTTTGAGCTATGAAGGCCGCCGCGATACGCAGGGTTTCAATTCCAATGGCAACACGGTGCCGACGGCAAGCTACCGGGCTGGAAATCTGATGTATTGTTCGGTGAATGTAGCGCCTTGCCCTTCCAGTAATCTGGTGACGCTTACGCCTGCTGATCTGAAGAAGATGGACCCTCAGGGGATTGGAGTGAATACGGCGGTCCTCTCTCTGATGAACAGCTATCCCATGCCAAACAATCCATCACAAGGCGATGGCATGAATACAGAAGGCTATAGCTTTGCCTACACGGTGAACCGCAGCTATAACACGTATGCGGCACGGCTGGATTGGGACGTGACCGGCAAAGGGAAGCATCTGCTTTTCTGGCGCGGCAATCTGCAGAACGATCGCGAGCCGGGCGGCCCGCAGTTTCCCGGACAGCCGGGAAGCAATACGCTGCTGACAAACAGCAAGGGCTTTGCGGCAGGATATACGCTGGTCTTCAACAGCGACATTATTAATAACCTGGTGGTGGGACTTACGCGCCAAGGGCTGAGCAATGCGGGACGGCTTTCAGGCCCGTATGTGGACTTGCAGGGATTTACATCGCTGAATGCCCACACCTCTTCTAACTTCACGATCACGCCGGTCTATAACTTTGCTGATAACTTTTCATGGACAAAGCATAACCATAACTTCGCCTTCGGGACCAACCTGCGTTTTATTGATAATCGCAGCTCAAGCAATGCGCTCTCGTATGCGAATGCTTCGGGGACCTATCAATATCTCAACCCCGGAACGATTGCGGGCAGTGGCGGGCCCTTCGATCCGCCGGTGTATGGATATCCTGATGTGCCCGGACATTACCGGTCAGACTACAACTCGAGCCTGATGGGCGTTGTGGGAGTGATCAATGTTGGGAACATCACTTACAACAACACGAAGAATGGAACGACGCTTCCGGTCGGGTCGCCTGTTTCGCGCGACTATCGCTGGAACGAGTATGAGTTTTATGCGCAGGACACGTGGAAGGCGCTCAAGAACCTGAGCATCACATACGGGCTGCGCTACTCCTACCTGCAGGTGCCGGCGGAGACGAGCGGAACACAGGTGGGCATTTGTCAGATTGTTGGCGATGCGTGCGCCTCGGGACCGTTTTCACTGACGCAGTTTGTGAACCAGCGCGGGCAGCTTGCAGCGTCGGGTCAGTCTGCAAGCCGTGCCGGAGAGCTGGGTTTTCCTATTAATGGCCGCTATAACGGGAAGCCGGACTACTGGACGCCAGACAAATTCGACCTGGGGCCCAGAATTGCTTTTGCTTATTCGCCTGCTCCGGAGTCTGGGTTTTTCAAGATGCTTTTTGGCAATGGCCAGAGCAGCATTCGCGGGGGCTATTCGCTGGTCTTCGACCACTTTGGAGCAGCGCTTGTGAACGAGTTTGATACGGAAGGTTCGTTCGGACTGTCTACGAGCCTGCAGACGAGTGCAGGAGTCCTGAAGGTTGGCACCGCGCCGCGCTTCACCGGGATCAACAACGTGCCACAAAGCCTGCTGCCGCCTGCGCCTGCTGTGGGCTTTCCTGCGATTCCGGTGAGAAGCGGGCCGACGAGCGGGGCAATCTACTGGTCAGAAGATGCTGCGGTGAAGACTCCCTATGCGCATGCGATTGATTTCTCGATTGCGCGGCAGATTGGCAATGGTGCATCGCTGGAGATTACATATGTGGGGCGCCTGGGTCATCGCCTGATGGAGCAGGAAGATGTGGCCATGCCTACGAATCTTGCGGCTGCGGGAACGAGCTACTTTGCCGCAGCGCGACAGATGTCTCTGATGGCGCGCGCCAACAACGGAAATGGCGTACCTGTTTCGTCCGTGCAGCCAATTGCGTACTGGGAAACACTTTTTGGCGCGCTCGATGGGCAGGACATTGGCTTTGGACCTGGCTTTACGGCCACGCAAAACATTTATCAGCTATACCAGCAGAATTTATACAACGAAGCCAACGCTCTGTATGCGCTGGACATGTCGGACGACGCGACACAGGCGGGCATCAATCCGAACCAGGCCTATCCGTCGAACCGCTTTTATCACGACCAGTTCTCAGCGCTGTATGCGTGGCGTTCGATTGGGTCATCCAATTACAACGCGTTGCAGGTGGTGTACCGGCAGAGGCTCGGGCTGGGTTTTCAGGCGGACTTCAACTACACCTATTCCAAATCGCTCGATATCACGTCGCAGGCAGAAAGGTCAGGGTCGTCCGGTTCCATTAACTATGCGCAGATCATCAACACGTGGGAGCCGAACCAGCTGTATGGGCCATCGGATTTTGACCTGCGTCACCAGATCAATGCCAACTACATCTGGGACCTGCCTTTGGGCCGCGGCAAGCGCTTCGCTTCCTCGATTGGACGCCTGGCAGACGAGATCATTGGAGGGTGGCAGACGACGGGCATCATTCGATGGACGAGCGGGCTGCCCTTTGGTGTGAACAACGGGAATAATTTTCCGACAAATTATGACATTCAGGGATTTGCCACGCAGGTTGGAAAGATTCCGCACGGGCGCGGCAAGTTACAGCAGCAATTTGCGGATCCTGCTGCTGTTCTTGAGGCATTTGATTTCGCTTTGCCAGGTGAATCCGGCACGCGCAACCCGCTGCGCGGCGATGGATATTTTGAGCAGGACGCAGGCCTGGGCAAGACCTTTCCGATCAACGAACGCATGAGCCTCAAAGCGGGCATGGAGGTTTTCAACGTAACCAACAGCGTGCGTTTTGATGCGCATTCGGTTTCTGCGAGGATTGATAATCCCAGCAGCTTTGGCAATGCAACGAGCACGCTTACCAATCCGAGGCTGGCGCAGTTTTACGCTCGCTTTGAGTTCTAAATAGCAGGGCCTTGATTTCACTGAGCAAAGATCAAGGTCTACTGTCCCACTTGCGTTACGCAGCGCATCGTCAGTGCGCAGGCGCGAGTACTCCCGTGCCTGTGCCTGATAATTCAATGCGCACAACCATCGGCGTGCCTCACAGCTTACGCAGGCCACAGCCGCTTGCAGAAGCTCTCAACTGTCAGTAACCCTCAATTTATGAATACTTTATAAGCAAAGTAGGGGGTAATCCGAGGGAAAGCCTCTGAGTCAGGCTTTCCCTTCGCCGGAACAAAGTCACTCCCCGGACACCTTCCAGCGCAGCCCGAATGACACCGTGGGCCGGTAATATTCGCGCTGAACAGGATAAATTCCGCTTCCGTTATAGAACCCAAATACTTCATTGCTCAGGTTCAGTCCGGAAGCAGTCACCTGCAGGTTCTTATACAGACGGTAACTGCCCTGCACATCAAACTGCGTGTGCGCATAGAAGTAGTTGTCGCCCGTCGGCCCCTTCAGCCCAAGAATGGGGTCATTGGCTGGCCCCGTCGAGGCTGTCCATTGATATGCCGCAATATTCGCATCATTGTGACTGATGGCAAACCTCGAGGAAAAGCGGCCCAGATCATACGTCAGGTTGAAGTTGTAATTGTTCGGGGCCATGCGGTCCAGGTTCGGATGGTCCGTCCGGCCGCTGTCGAAGTTGGCCGGAAAGGTAACGCGTGAAGTCGTGTAACTGTAGTTTGCATTTACGCCAAAGCCCCGCAGGCCCCCCGGCAAAAACGAAAACCGCTGTTCCCACTCTGCCTCAAAGCCCTGAATGCTGGCGTTCGGCCCATTGATAGACTGTGTTTCCTGGTATGTCTTGCCCGTATTGTTGTAATCAGGAATCAATGTCGCCACCGGATAAATCGGGTCCGAGAGCTGCTTGTAAAAATATCCAGCCTGAAGGATGCCCAGCGGCTGGAAAAAGTGCTCCACCAGCACATCAAGGCTGTTCCCCTTCGTGGGTTTCAGGCTTGGATTACCAGTAGAAATCGTCGGATACGGAGTGCTGTTTGGATCCACTACCGTGGCCGGAACAAGGTCTCCGATATTAGGCCTCGCAACACCTCGGCCATACACGACGCGCAGGTTGCTGTTGAGCTGAAATTGATATTGAAGCGCCACACTGGGCAGAACATTAAAGTAGCTCGCATCCTGCCTGACGGGCGTGACCGTCGGCTGGATCGGATTGCCTTGCGAATCCTGGTTCGCCGTCACATTGTTCGCCAGGAAATGCGTGCTTCCATTATCAAAGCGCAGGCCGCCCTGGAGGCGGAATTTTCCGAAGTAAATCACGTCCTGGATGTAACCTGCTGAGATGTTTTCATCTGCGTTGAAAAATGCTTCGGCTTCGGCAGTCGTTGCATTCACCGTGTCCAGCGTAAAGGCACTGGAATTTGTCTGAAATGCGTTCAGCATTTTTCTGTAAGACGAAGCCGGCCCATAAGCCCGTCCCTGTATGGCGAATGTTTTGTTGTAGTACGTGGGATTGGTATAACCACCCACCACATCCGACAACAGAAAAGGGCTGGCTCCGTTGGGCGTGTATCTGTTGTTGGTTTTTCGTTGTGTGGAATAAGAATTCCGAATCCGCGTACCAATCGAGAAGGTGCTTGGATGCCCATTCACCGTATAATTGTGGGCCAATGACGCATCACCTTCATAATTGAGCTGTGTTGCGTGATAGGTGTAGAAGTCCGTTTCGCTCACGCCATACTGTGTAGCGTCAAAGCCGTTTATCCCGTCCGTCGCAAATAGCCTTGGCCTGTATGGGTCGCTGTTGTCCTGAGTAAAGGTCACTCCGGTTGGTCCGTTGAAATAGGTAGTTGGAAAGGACTGTCCGCCAATATTGTGCCCGCGCGAAGCAGCAAATTCGTAGATGATCGTGTCGGACTTCAGGTCGTGGCGCGCGCCAGCCAGAAAGCTGAACACCTGCTGATCAGGCCGCCGAATGTAGTGACGGTATTGCCAGTTCCCGGTATTGTCAAAATTGAGTTGGTTCCCATTGATGCCCGTCAGCGCGCCGGCATTCGGCGTGTACACCCACGCTTCGCCAAAGTCATGGAAATCGGCAAACAGGCCTTTCAGATAAGCAGTCACCGTAGGCGTAATACGGTCATCTACGCCGAGATCGAACCCATACCGTGTGCGGTAGTAGGTATAAGAGCGCAGGTCCTCGCTGTTGATGTACGCGATGTTTTGCCCATTCACAGTTCCCGTGGTCTGGCTCGGTTCAAGATCATCGATGCCGCGATTGGTGCGGTCCCATGTTCCACCAAGAAGGAAGCCGAAGTTCTTGTTCGTTCCAAACCGCTGGCCAAACGTGCCATCGAAACCACCGCGCCAATACCCGGTTTGTAGCGGATTGTAGCCAGCCGTACCACTCAACGCATAGGTTGATTTGTCCTGCGCCGTTTTTGTTACAAGATTCACAGTGCCACCAATCGCATCCGCATCCTGATCTGCAGCCAGCGTTTTGTAGACCTCGATACGTTCCACAACATCAGACGGCACCGCATCCAGCTTGATATTTCGGACTGTCACTTCGGGAGCAGGAACATTGATTCCATTAATGGTTACATTGCTCAGCCTCGGTTCAGTTCCGCGAATCTGCACATACTTGCCTTCGCCCTCATCGCGTTCGAGAGAAACGCTGGGCAAGCGGCCAACCGCATCGGCAATGTTGTTATTTGGCAGGCTTGTGATGACACCTGCTGGTTCCACCTGCACAATTTCAGCCGACATACGCTCAACGTTCACTGCCTCCGCATCACCCTGAAGGCGCGGCGCGGTGACCATGACCGTATCAGCTTCAGAAGCAACCTGAAGTTTCACACTGACGTTTGTTGTTTGTCCGGCAGCTACGCTAACGCTCACCTCATAGGGTTGAAATCCTACATACGATGCTTTGACTGTATATTGCCCCGCTGGAAGATTGGAAATGCGAAACAGACCTTGATCATCTGTGGTCGTTTGTCTCCCAACAGGCTGAATCTCGATCTTCGCGCTGACAAAAACCGCTCCCGCAGAGTCCTGAACAGTGCCAGAAATTGTTCCAGTCCCAGTCTGCGCTGAAAGCCGGGTCACGAACAATGTAGCGGAGAACAAAAGGGCAGCAATCCACTTGCGCACCATACTTACCTCCTGAATTGCCGGACACAATTCAACGCTTTATCAGTTTTCTTCGGAAAAGTTGTCCGGGGTTGGTTTGAAGGTAAGGGCGGATTTCTTAAGTGAAACTTAAGAAAGAACAGCTGTAATAGTCATTTAATACATGCTGCGCAGAATTGACGGCTTGTTAACAATCTTGAATTTCCGAAGAAGCAGATTTAACTATCTTTTTAAGTGATGTTCATAATTTGAAGTAGATCTGCTGGACTCCACTACGGCGAAAATCATTCATTGTTTCCTCTATAGAATTGCCCAAAGCGATGGCGCGGCAGGCATTTTCTATCACCACTGCCTCAAACCCGGCAGCCTTGGTGTCCATTGCGGAGAATCGCACACAATAGTCGTAAGCCAACCCTGCAAGAAATACTCTCGTAATTCCGCGTTCGCGAAGATAACCTGCGAGTCCGGTCTTCGTCCGCCGGTCATTTTCCTGGAAAGCGGAATACGAATCAATCTCGCGGCGGAAACCCTTGCGCAGAATCAATTCTGCATGCGGAATATCCAGGCTGGGATGGAATTCCGCACCCGCGCTTCCCTGCACGCAGTGATCAGGCCAGAGTGTCTGTTCTCCATAGGACGCTTCCACAACGTGGAGCGAAGCCTTCCCCGGATGGCTGGAAGCAAAAGAAAGATGATGTTTCGGATGCCAGTCCTGCGTCAACACAACATGCTCAAAGCGTTGGGCAATCTGGTTAATGATCGGCACAACTTCATCGCCGGATGGCACAGGGAGCGCGCCACCGGGGCAAAAGTCTCTCTGCACATCAATCACCAGAAAAACGTCGTGTGTTGTAATTTCCATCGCCATTGAGCCTTGGTTTGGGGTCTTTTCAATCGTGCTCTTCAGGGTATATGTTAATGGGTCGCATTGTGCAACGGCCCACAAGCCAGGCTGCTTGTTGGCGCCTCTAATTTTATTTAGTGAATGGAGTAGTTTCGATGTCCTCCCTTGCGCATCCTGAAGTGCAGACCCAGAAGGATTTTCTTCCCCTGAATGGAACGGACTACGTTGAATTTTATGTCGGCAATGCACGGCAGTCCGCTTATTATTACCGGCTGGCATTTGGAATGAAGCTGGTTGCTTATGCCGGACCTGAAACAGGCGCTCGGAACCGCGCCTCCTATGTTTTACAGCAGGGCAAGGTCCGATTTGTGCTCACAACTCCCCTGCGGCCCGACGGAGAAATTGCCGAGCACGTGCACCGTCATGGCGATGGAGTTCATGACGTTGCACTATGGGTGGACGACGCAAAGCTCGCATGGAAAGAAACCACCAGACGCGGCGCCCGCAGCATCCGTGAACCGTTTGAACTGCGCGATGAAAATGGCGTCGTCAGGCTCTCGACCATTGCAACGTATGGCGACACCGTCCATACCTTTGTGGAGCGCGGGGAGTACAAAGGCGTTTTTATGCCTGGATATCGAGCGGTGGAAGAAGATACACTTGCGCGTCCTGTAGGACTGCTCCACGTGGATCATATGGTCGGCAATGTCGGCTGGAACGAGATGAACCGCTGGGTGGATTTCTATGCCGATGTAATGGGCTTCTCTCTTTACCAGCACTTCGACGACAAAGACATTTCGACAGAATATTCCGCTCTGATGTCCAAGGTGATGGCAAATGGCAACGGGCGCGTAAAGTTCCCGATTAATGAACCAGCAGAAGGCCGCAGAAAATCGCAGGTTGAAGAATATCTGGAGTATTATCACGGACCCGGCGTACAGCACATCGCCCTAGCGACAAATGACATCCTCCACACTGTCTCGCAGCTCCAGGCCCAGGGCGTTGAGTTTCTGAAAGTACCGCACACGTACTACACCGAACTGGAAAAGCGAGTAGGAAAAATTGACGAGCCGATCCAGGACCTGGAAAAACTTGGAATTCTGGTTGACCGGGACGATGAAGGATATATGTTGCAGATCTTTACGCGCCCAGTGGAAGACCGTCCAACCCTGTTTTACGAAATTATCCAGCGTAAGGGCAGCCGCAGCTTCGGCAAGGGCAATTTTAAGGCGCTCTTTGAAGCCATTGAACGCGAACAGGCGTCACGCGGCAATTTGTAGATAGCAGGGTCAGGAGCGTGGCGGGAAAGAAACCGCCACGCTCTTTACTTTTGCCTCTTTCCGCGAGACTCCTTCTCAAAGTGAAGGAAAATCCACACGAGCAAGGGGTAAGAACTTCATAAAAGCGTAAGGAGAAAGTTGCGCGCAAGAGAACCGTGGTGGAACCCGGTCCAGAACAGGAGCAAGATTGATTCTCCGTGCGAACTTTTCTCGGGATTGTTACATATCTATTGCATACTGGAAGTTGGAGGAATTCTTGCCCCGCATCCATTTTCAGCAGCAGCTTGCCGAACTGAAGGACAAGATACTGGCAATGGCTGCTCTTTCTCAGCAGGCGCTTGAGGCGTCAGTGGACGCTTATCTTCAGCTTGATCCCGGACTCTGCCAGTTTGTTCGCGACAACGAGAAGGCCATTAACGCAGCGCAGCGTGAGTTGGATGAGATGGCCTATGATCTGCTCGCAAAAGAGCAGCCCATGGCCATTGACCTGCGTTTTATTCTGGCAGTCATCAAGATCAACGGAGACCTGGAACGTATCGGCGACCAGGCCATGAGCATTGTTTTACGCGCCTCAGAGAAAATTGAAGGCATTCCCATTGACCTGCCTCTGGACATTGATGGAATGCGCAATCATGCTTCGCGTATGATCCGCACCGCATTGCAGTCACTGCTGGATGCGGATGCCCAGGTCGCAGAATCCGTACTGGCGATGGATGATGAAATTGACCGTATGAACCGCACTGCCCACCAGGAACTTACGAAATTCATCCAGGACCATCCGGAACTGAGTCCGCAGGCGCTACAGGCCATTATTATTTCCCGGAATTTGGAACGCATTGCCGACCACGCCACAAACATTGCAATGGACGTGATCTTCTGGGTGCGTGGCGCAGATATCAGGCATCAGCTGACCGCCGCAGTGGATTAGAGAGCAGCGGCGGCACGTTCTGAAGGTCCGTGCAGTTGCAAATTGCTTTTAAGCGGGAGCTTCGGTTTCCTGCTCGTAGGCGAGATAATGTGGCTCCCAAACCATTTGCTCAAGGTGAGTTGTAAGGGCTGATTCATCTTTTACAACAGCCAGGCCTTCAGCAATGGCGTGTTATTTCAATGTGCTTTTTGCCTGGGCTGTCTGGGCGTGGTCCAGCTCCCGATATATCTCTTCGTTGCGAAGGATTGCCTGCACGTATTCGCGCGTTTCAGTAAATGGAATAGACTCGACGAACTCGTCAATTCCGGTGTAGCTTCCAATGGATTGCCAGTCGGTGACGCGGTTGTCGCCCGCATTGTAGGCTGCGAAGGTGTATTCAGGCTGATTGTTGAATTTGTCGAGCGTCTGCCGCAGGTAGCGCGTTCCCAGCCGGATATTCACGGTCGGATCGAGCAGGGTACTCGTTGAGAAGTGTCGGATACCTTCTTCCTTTGCCATGCTGCGGCCTACCGAGGGCAGGAGCTGCATCAGGCCGTAGGCGTTCGCTCGCGACATGGCATTGGGATTGAATTCAGATTCCTGCCGGATGAGCGAAGCGACCATATACGGGTCTAGGCCGTTCTTTTCCGATTCGGTTTTAATGGTGGACCAATAGCTCTGCGGGAAGAGGATGCGCCAGTATTCCATTGGCAGAGCATCAATCGGAGCAGAGGTATAGAACGGGACAGCGCGCTTCATGGCCCGCATTGCGCGCCAGGTCTCTCCATAGGAAGCGTAGATTTTCGCTTCAGCCAGAGCGCCCCATTCGTCACTTCCGTCGGCGGCCTGGATTTCCGGCGCAATGTATTCATTCAGTCCAGCGTTTGCCAACAAGCGGGCGCGGACGACATGAGGATCGTCGTCGGGAATGTCATCGGAAAGTGGGGGAATGGGTTCCGGTTGCATTGCATCCAGGAACGCGATGGAGACGGGCTTTACATTGCCCAGTTCCTGAAGACGCTGCTGTGCAATCGCTGCGTAGTAGTAATGGCGATAGACGCGTGCGACCGCGCGGTAGTAAGCAGCGGCCATGTCCGGTCGGTGCTCCTGGTCCTGATAGATGCGTCCGCGCCAATACAATGCGGAGGGTATTTCCTTGCCGCCGTGGTAGACGGCAATCTGCTCGTCCATCAGGCGGGCAGCTTCAGAGAACTGCCGAATACGGTAGTTGAGCCATGCAGCACGCCAGTGCGCGCTGGGAGCATACGCATGTCGCGGAAAGCGGCGCGCAAGATCGCCGTAATACCGAATGGCCGCCGGGTAGTCCTTACGCAGCAGATACATATTGCCGCTGGAATAAAGCGCCTCGGCCAGCCAGGGGCTTTGCGGAAAGCGCTGCTCCATCTGAAGGACGATATTGCGCTGGGTCTCGCCGTCATCTTTATCGCGCGCGTATTCCATCAGAAGATACAGGCGGCGCGCTCCGGTTTCGTCGTTTGTGTCCGGGATGCGGTCGAGTTCGTCTTTGCTGAAGCGCTTCAGCTTGAAGTCACAATGCGCGGCAGCGACAAGGAGCGAATTCTTCAGGCCATCGGTGACAGAAGGATCATTCGCGAGCGCGCGGTATTCTTCCACGGCGTCGTTGTAGCGCCCTGCCTTATAGAGCGCATCGGCGTGGCGGCTGCGCTCTTCTATTGTGAGCGACGATGTTGCTCCCATGGCGGCAAGCTGCGTTTTGGCGACTGCGGCTTCATTGCTGAGAGGAAAGCCCAGAAAGACGCGGCGGAACATCTGCGCCGCATCGGTTGCGCGGCCAGCCATCTGATAGGACTTTGCCAGTGCGAGCTGGTAGTCAGCGTGGTTCGCAATTGCTTCACCTTTGTGCGTGTCCAGAATGCGCAGCGCGGCTTGTGGGTCACCTTCCTGAATAAAGAGATTGGCCTGCAGCACGGGAATGCTGGGGACGAAGATGCTGTCCGGATGCTTCTGCACGAAGGTGCTCAGGATGGTCTCGGCCTGCGGCAGGTTATTCGACTGTAAATCGGCCTGCGCTTCGAGGTAGTCGGCGTAATCATCGAGAGCATTTCCCTGAATATTGGCCTGACGGAAGGAGTTCACGGCTTCCGGATATTTGTGGTCGAGCAGATAGGCGTGTCCCAACGCGATGTAAGCGGCCGCGGAGGCTTCTCCGGTATGGGCGCGGGCGTACGATGTGACTCCTGCATAAGCTGCCGGAGTGCGCATGGCTGCAAGCTGCTGCGCCATGGGGCGAAGCTGAGAGGAGGCGACAAAGGCCTGTTGGAGCTTATGGCTCTTTGCCCGAGCGCGTGCGGACAGCGGGCGGTGCCTGCGGTGTGTGGCACGCCTGCCGTGTGTTGTGGCCGTGGTTTTGTGCGCTGTATGGCTGGAATGATGTGTCTTCGAAGTGGCCGCAGAAGCCGTTGTCCTGTGCTTCTTATGGGCAGAGGTGCCCTGTGACCAGCATGTTCCTGCAATCATGCTGCCGATAATGACTACCGCAATACGCAACCACACTGAACACGCTGCCCTCACTGCTCTTCGCACACTCCTGCCTGTATTCAATGTAAGACGAAATGCGGGGGAATGTTGCGGCGCGTGTTACATGGAGTGAAAAAACGTTCCTGATAAGGAACGGCCCCCCTTTGAACTGCTGTGCTTTGGCCGTTTGGGGAACGCGCGTTTACTATAGATAAGGAGCACAGCGGCGGCTGTGTTCTGGTCAAGAAAGGTCGAAGTTCCTGAAGCCATCTGTCATGCCAGACATCCAAACACAAGGGACTGAGGAGGTCCACCCGGACGTTCTGCTCGTCAACCGGGCGCGGGAAGGGGACGTACAGGCATTCGAGAAGCTGGTGAAGCAGTATGACCGCCAGGTTTTCCGGATTGCACAGCACATTACCCAGAACCGCGAGGACGCGGAAGACGTGGTGCAGGACTCGTTTCTGAAGGCATACGAGAAACTGGACCAGTTCCAGGGCAACTCGAAGTTCTACACCTGGCTGGTACGCATTGCGGTAAATGAAGCGCTGATGCGGCTGCGGAAGCGGCGTACCGGGCGTATGGTTTCGATTGATGAGGACGTGGAGACTGAGGAGGGCTCCATGCCGCGCGATCTGGCCGACTGGGGACCGGATCCGGAGCAGCAATACAGCCAATCGGAGCTGGCTGAGATTCTGCGCAAGACGATCCAGGGCCTGCCCCCGGGGTTCCGCGTGGTGTTTGTGCTGCGAGACGTAGAAGGTCTCTCAACAGAAGAGACCGCAGAAACACTGGGACTGAGTGTTCCGGCCGTTAAGTCGCGCCTGCTGCGGGCACGGCTACAATTGCGGGAGCGGCTGAGCCGGTACTTCCGCAAGGACAAGAGGAATGGTGGTGCGAAGTGACCTGCACGGAATTTATTGCCTTGTTGGATGACCTGATGGACGACCGGGTCTCGGCTGCACTGCGGGCCGAACTGGAAGAGCATCTGCGCGGCTGTGAGCACTGTGTGGTTACTTTGAACACCACGCGCAAGACCATCGAGATTTATCGCAGCCATGAGCTGTACGAGTTACCGAACGATCTGCGCAGCCGCCTGCACAAGGCCATTCTGGCCAAATGCAAGAAATGCTAAAGCTTCTGCCTGACTTGTGTGGAGCCAACCCGGCAGGTGATTGATGACCGCTGCTGAATGCGATTGAGGCCATGGGAAATGGCGGCAGCCTGGGGTGCGCTTCAGCATCGGCAACACAGGATGCGGCATGGCGGAGAAGCATCTGGCGCGCATCTTTGAGCCTTTCTTTACGACGAGGCAGGAGAAGGGAACGGGTTCTGGGGGGTGCGCGGCATTGTGGCAAAGCATGAGGGACACATCGAGGCGCGCAGCTCAGACAAGCCGGGTGAGAGCAGCACGGTGATTTCGATCTGGTGATCAACGATTTTTAAATCTGCCTGATATCATGAAGGCATGACCACGGTAGACGTCCTCTTCCGTTACGAACAGCACCCTACAGAGGCCGCCATGTTTGCTCTTGGCAATATAAGCGATGTCTATGGCATCCGCCGCATTCAATTGAATGAGAATGAACGCAGTATTCGCGTGGAATATGATGCGACCCGCCTGAACAAGGCGGTGGTTGGGCAGCTTTTGCGGCGCGCGGGCATCAGCATTTCAGAAGAGGTCCCACTGATTCCTCCGCAGCCTGCGGCGGAAGCGACTGCGGCCCAAGCGTAATTGTCGCTTCCATTCTGCGAAGAAAAAAGCAGATCCTTCGCTTTGCTCAGGATGACAGATTTGGTGGTGGGAGTTTTTGGGGGTTATGGTTTCCACCCTTCCGCTGCGCGAAAGGATGGGGCACCTGGTGGTGTTCTGTCCGTTGCATGCTGGGAGGGTTGTTGCTGCGCAATAAATCGCACCGTGGATCGCGATTCGCTTCCCTCGGTCCTTCGCTCAGGATGACTCATCAGAAGGAGTAGATACAAAGATGACTGATTTTGAGAGCTCGTTTTAAATTCGGAGCTTACTTGCCTTCCAGAGCCTGAATGACTGAATTGATATTGGGTTGGGCGTTTTTGAGGTATTCGCCGACACGTTTCCGTTCTTCCGGAGGAAGTGTTTGCGCAAGCGAGAGCAGGCGGCGCAAGGTCACGGTTACGTCGTCAATGTAATTCATCAGGCGAATGGCTTCTCCGGAGAGCGGCATCGGTTTTCCTCGTTTTATTAAGTTCTTCTCTATTGTGAGCGGAGCGCGCGCATTTCGTAAAGTGCAACAGGCTGGGATGCCGCCTATCAAACTCTTCCTGACTTCGGCGCATCCAACTGCGAAGTATCTCCCAGTTCACCAGATATCATGCATGAAATTCAGGACTGCATTTACAAGGTAGTGCATCGTGACGCACGCGTCCCGAGATCCACATATCGTATTCAGGTCCACTCCGGCTTCACGTTCGCGGATGTGGAACGGATACTTCCATATCTCAGCGATCTGGGCATCAGCGATCTCTATTTTTCCCCGATTTTTGAGGCGCGAAGTGGAAGCACCCACGGCTATGATGTGACGCGGCATGACCGCATCAGCGCTGTTCTTGGGGGTGAGGAAGGCTTTCACCGGGTGACAGGCGCTCTGCGCGAGCGCGGAATGGGCCTGCTGCTGGACATTGTGCCGAACCACATGGGTGTAGGGAATGAGTCGGCGTGGTGGCAGGATGTTCTGGAGAACGGGCGCACATCAGAGTATGCCAGCTTTTTTGATATTGAGTGGGACCCAATCAAGCCAGACATGCGCGGTAAACTGCTGTTACCGGTCCTGGGAAACCAGTATGGCGAGGAGCTTGAGGGTAAGAAAATACAGGTGGCGATCGAAAATGGTCATCTGAAGGTGAGGTACTACGACCATTCTTTCCCGATGGCGCCACGCTCTATCCCGGCGCTTTTTCCGGAGCAGGAGGATGAGAGAGACGGGGTACCGGCATGGTTTCGTGATCTGCTGAAAGAGCTGGCGCATATTCCGCCGAATGATTCTTCTGACCCGAGACTGATTGCCCAGAGGCAGCAACAATTGCGCGAACTGAAACCGCGCATGATTGAGGCATTGCAGTCGGCTGAAATCCAGCCCATTGTGCAGCGCGCGATTGAGCGCATCAACGGAGTGGAAGGGGATGCCCGCAGCTTTGACCAACTGCATGCGCTGCTTGAGATGCAGCCATACCGGTTGGCCTATTGGCGGGTTTCGTCAGAAGAGATTAACTACCGTCGGTTTTTTGACGTCAACGATCTGGTGGGATTGCGCCAGGAAGACCCGGCTTGTTTTGCCGCAACGCATGGCCTGGTGCGCAGGATGATTGCTTCCGGTGAAGTGAGCGGACTGCGGATTGACCACTGCGATGGCATGTTCAATCCGCGGCAGTACCTGATTCGCCTGCAATTGCTCTGCATTGCCGGACAGTGCTTTGGGCCGGAGCCGCAGGGCGAACTTACAGCTAGCGGCATTGAAATGTCCCTGCGGGAAACGCTGCGCGGCTATGACTGGACAAGAAGCGAAGGCCCGCTCTACACGGTGGTGGAAAAAATTCTGGAGCCGCGCGAAGCGATTCCGCAGGAGTGGCCTGTGCGCGGCACCACGGGATATGATTTTCTTCATTTAGCGAACCAGGCATTTATTGAGCCGCGCAACGAATCCAAATTCACCGCGCTGTATTCGAAGATACTAGGGCGGGAGATAGATCCCGATGAGCTTGTTTACCGCAGCAAATTGCAAGTGATGCAGACTTCGCTCTCGAGCGAGATTTATGTGCTAACGAACCTGCTGGACCATCTTGCGGCAAGCGACCGCAGAGCGCGTGACTTTACAGAAAGCATTCTGGAGCGGGTGATTCGCGAGACCATTGCATGCTTTCCTGTGTACCGGACGTACATTGATGATCGCGGGCAGTACACGGAGCGCGACATTATGTTTATTCATCAGGCCATTGAGCGCGCGAAGCACCGGAATCCGGATGTAGCTGAATCGGCTTTTGATTTCCTGAAGAACACGCTTCTGCTGGGCAGCAAGGACGATGAGAAATATCCGGCGCGCCTGCACTTTGCGCTGAAGTTCCAGCAGCTTACCGGGCCTGTGATGGCGAAAGGCGTGGAAGATACGGCATTTTACGTCTATACGCGCTTCATTTCTTCGAATGAAGTGGGAAGTTCGATCAAATCATTTGGCATTACGACAGAGCTGTTTCATGCGACGAATCTCGACCGCTTGCAGAAGTCACCCGATTCCATGCTGGCGACCTCAACGCATGATACCAAGCGGAGCGAAGATGTTCGCAACCGGTTGAATGTGCTTTCCGAGATGCCGTCGCAGTGGGCGTCCATGGTGCGAAGGTGGATGCGCATGAACGCGGTACATAAGCAGAAGCTGAACGATGGAAGAACAGCTCCGGATGCGAATGAAGAATATCTGATCTATCAGACCATTGTTGGCGCGTGGCCGTGGAAAATGGATGGTCATGAAGACCGCGAGCAGTTTCTGAAACGCTTAAAGGACTACTGCACGAAGGCGCTGAGTGAAGCCAAAGTGCATTTGAGCTGGACGAATCCTGACCCGGAATATCTGAATGCAGTGCATAAGTTTATTGAGGCGATTCTGGTGCCGCAGGGGCGGCCCCGGGAGACGAGGTTTGTGCACACGCTGAAGTCGTTCTTGCCGCCTGTGCAGTTCTTTGGCGCGGTCAACTCCTTATCGCAACTCGTGCTGAAAATTGCTTCTCCTGGTGTCCCCGATTTTTATCAGGGAACGGAGTTGTGGGACCTGAGCCTGGTGGATCCAGACAACCGGCGGCCCGTGAATTACCAGGAGCGCATGGAAGTGCTTCAGGCGCTGCGCGAACAGGCAGAGCGCGAAGGCCCTGCGCGTGTGTGCGCTGATGTGCTTCTGAATGTTCCTGACGGACGCATTAAGCTATGGACCATTCATCGTGCGCTGTCTCTGCGGAATGAGCTGCATTCTCTCTTTCGCAAGGGTGAATATATTCCACTGAATATTGAGGGGGACAAGCAGGAGAACGCGCTTGCTTTTCTGAGGCAGGACGCGGTGACAAAAGAGTCCGTGCTGGCGGTGGTCCCGCGGTTTGCCTGTTCGCTGATGGGACAGCGGGTGAATCTTCCGTTCGGTGATGTCTGGGGCAAAGCGCAGATTGCTTTGCCTGATCAGAGGCCAAAGGTTTTTGAAAATGTTTTTACTGGAGAGACGGTGCAGGTACCGGATGACGGCGTTTTACGATTGCGGGACCTGTTCACGCAGTTTCCGGTTGTCCTGTTGAGGAGCAGGAACGCGCCGGAACACTGAAGGGTGCAGCCGGTCACTTTTCGTCGACGGATGGGCCGAACATTCCAGGAATGGGCACATCGAGCAGACGCAGAAAAACGCCGAGCTGCGCGCGATGGTGGACCAGATGATTCAGGACGACCAGGCGCAGGGCCTTCCATTTCGGCAGTTCCAGGATCTTTCTTGTCTTTTGTGATTTCCTCTTCGAATTCACTCTTAAGGGCCCCAAGAAAGTGCATAGTTCTTTCATCTCGCACGCAGCCTGCATCTACAATCAATGTTAATGACTGAATATCGTGATGCGCTTCTGAAATTGTTGGCCCGCATTTCTTTCAAGCTGGGAGAGTTTAAGCTCTCCTCGGGCGGAACGAGCGATTATTACATTGATTGCCGTCTGACCACGCTCCATGCAGAGGGAGGAAGGTTGACGGGGCTGGCCCTGCTGGAGTTGCTGCGCGAACACAAGATCCATCCGCTGGCGGTGGGTGGACTGACGCTGGGTGCGGACCCGATTGTGTCGAACGTTGCGACGGCGAGCGCCTGGTACGCGCAGGAACATCATGGTTCGGCGCTGGTTCATGGATTTATTGTGCGCAAGGCGGAGAAGACACATGGGACCGGGCGGCGAATTGAAGGATTTCTGGAGAAGGACGCACCGGTGCTGATTGTGGATGATGTGTGCACCACCGGAGCTTCGACTATTACGGCGATTGAAGCTGCGCGTGAGGCGGGGATGAAGGTGGTCGCGGTGGCCTGCCTGGTGGAGCGCGAAGAGGCCGGAGGACGTCCGGCGGTGGAGGCGGCGGCGAAAGATGCTCCGTTTTTCTCTTTGTTTACCGCGAAGGATGTGCGGGCCGCGCATGTCCGGCAACTGGCGCTATAGGGCCTGCGCTTTCCTGAGAATCTTCTAATCTTCTTGTCCTGTTTCCGGTCAGTCGCTTGCAATTCTCAGCGACATGACGACAGATGCTCCTCTTTCTGCTGAAAATCCATCTTCCGGGGCTGCAGAGCAGGCGCAGATGCCTGCTGTGGTGACTTCCGCAGAGGGAGATCGGCGGCCAGAGCAGAATGATCTTGCAGCCTTGGTTGCAAAGCTTCCCTTACAGCTTGATTTGCGCGTGCCCGTGCCATCGTTTCGGGTGCAAAATCTCCTGTCCTTAGAAAAAGGAAACATTATCGAGACTGCGTGGCCGCATACGGAGGACCTTCCGCTGTGGGTGGGCGATGTGCAACTGGTGTGGACCGAGTTCGAGGTGGTGGACCAGAAGCTTGGCGTGCGCGTGACGCGGCTTGCCTGAGGAACCAGGAGGAAGGATGAAGACGGCAATGGCGCAAACGACGCTGCCCGCAATGACGAAAGGAATTTTGTGGCGTGGAATTTTGCAGGCAATCTTGCGGCGCTGGAGCGTGCAGGGCGGCAATGTGCAGAATGCTTTGCGGGTAGCAGAGCGCCTTTCTCTTGGATCCAAGAAGACATTGTTTCTGGTGGAGTGCGAAGGGAAGAAATTTCTGGTGGCGGCTGGCGCGGACACCATTGTCGCATTGACGGAAGTGCGTTCAGCGCCGAAGCGGCGAAAGGTGGAGAGCGCATGAGTGCCATGCTGCTTCTTTTTGCAAAGGCGCCGAAGCTGCTGCCCTTGCCGGGTTCGCCACAGCATCTGGTGAATAACAATGGCGTACCGTGGACGATTGTTTTTGCGCTGACGCTGATTACTCTGCTTCCGGCGATCCTGCTTTCCATGACGCCGATGGTGCGTCTGCTGGTGGTTTTCCACTTTTTGCGGCAGGCGCTGGGGACGCAGACAGCGCCAAGTAATCAGGTGTTGATGGGGCTTGGCCTGATGATGACGTGGTTTCTGATGCAGCCGGTTTTGACCGCCGTAGACCGGCAGGCAGTTGAGCCTTTCCGGCAGGGGCAGATTTCCGGAATGGAGGCCATACAACGTGGTGTTGATCCTCCCAAGCAGTTCATGCTGAAGTATGCGCGGGAAAAAGACCTGGCGCTGTTCACGTCCGCGGCTGCAATGGAGCGTCCGAAGGAGCTTGCTGATCTCCCGATGCGGATTATTGTCCCTGCATACATGCTTTCAGAGCTGAAGGCCGGATTTGTGATTGGCGCGGTGCTGTTTCTTCCGTTTCTGCTGGTGGACATGGTGGTCGCCTCGATTACCACTTCGATTGGAATGTTTCAATTGCCGCCTGTCGTGGTTTCCACTCCGCTGAAGATTCTTTTGTTTGTGATGGTAGATGGATGGAACCTGCTGGCTGGTTCATTGCTGAGGAGTTTTTGATGGGTCCTGACCAGGTAGCGGAGCTGGTGCGGCATCTGCTGCGGGAGGCGCTGATTGTGAGTGCTCCTGTGCTGGTGCTGGCCAGTGCAACCAGCTTTCTTATTAGCCTGTTTCAAACATTGACATCCCTGCAGGACCAGACCCTGAGCACGGTACCGCGCATTGGAATTGTGGCTGTGACGATGTTGATTGGGCTGCCGTGGTTTATCCGCCGCCTTGTGTTTTATACGGTCGTTCTTTTCGGAGACCTTCACCGCTACATCGGGTGACCTATGGAAGAGGTTTTTACGCGGGGAAATCTGGACTGGACACATTATCTCGCAGCACTGGTGCTGGCGATGGTGCGTTTAAGCGGCGTGATCGTCGCTGCTCCGTTCTTCTCTTCGCAGGCGATTCCGAAGCAGATCAAGGCGGTGTTTGTAATTGCAACAGCAGCGCTGCTTGCTCCCACAGTGGCCGGATTGCCGACGGCCCATGCAGAGCTTGGCATTCTTTCCGTGATGGGAGAGCTTGCTGTCGGGCTGGTCTTTGGTTTTTCACTGACGCTGTTGAACGAGATCCTGCTCTTTACCGGACAGGTGATGGGCGTACAGTTCAGCTTTTCACTGGCGAACCTGTTGGATCCGAATTCCCAGGTGGAAACGCCGCTGATGTCGCAGATGTTTTCGCTGTTCGGTATATGGGTGCTGATTGCCGCAGGACTGGACGACACGATGCTGGCGGCATTGATGCGCAGTTATGTGAATGCACCTCTGGGAGCTATTTTTCTGGACGCAAAAAGTGGCCTGGCTCTGGTGGAAATGATGGGTGGTGTCTTTTTTGCCGCACTGCAATTGGCTGCGCCGGTACTGGCAGCAACCATGCTGGTGGAAGTGGTAGTGGCCCTGGTGGGGAAGATGTCACCGCAGCTTCCGGTGATGGCGATCACGGTACCGGCAAAAACAATCACTGGGTATGTCTTGCTGCTTGGTTCTCTTGCGTTGTGGCCGCGATTTATCGAAGCACATTTTATGCGGCTTATGGATGCGGCTGAGGCCATCCTGCGGCAAGGGATGGCGCACGGATGAGCGGCGAGCGCACAGAAAAGGCTACGCCACGGCGCAGAGAAAAGGCGCAGGAGCAGGGCGACCGTGTTTACAGTCGCGAATGGACGGCGTCGTGCGCGATGCTGGCAGGCGTGGTTGCGCTGGGAATGGCTGCTCCGCACTGGCCTTCGCTGTGGTCAGGAATGCTGGCGCAGATGCTGGCGCTGGCCTCACCTTCAACGTGGAACGAGACAACGGTGATGCAGCAGGCGGTATCACTGCGGCACATCATCGTGATTGCATGTTTCCCGCTTGTCCCGCTGTGCGGCGCGGTCGCAGGAGCGGCCCTGCTGGCGGGAATGGCGCAGGGCGGAGGCATCCGATTTTACGCACAGCATCTTCAGCTGAAGATTTCACGCGTGAATCCGGCAACGAGTTTGAAGCAGGTGTTTTCGTTGCAGGGGGGTACACGTCTGCTGAAGTCGCTGCTTCCAGTGGCCATTCTTGTATTTCTGGCGATGCAGCAGATTAAAGGGCAGCTTGTACTTGCGCCCATGAGTGTGGAACGGTTGCCGGACATGTTTTTGTCTGCGTATGGATTGCTGCTCGATGCTGCATGGGTCCTCTTTGGCTGGTCGGCACTGGACTATGTGGTGCAGTGGCGCAGCAGGGAAGGGCGGATCCGCATGAGCAAGCAGGAGGTCCGCGAAGAGATGAAGGAAACAGAGGGAAGCCCGCAGGTGCGCAGCCGCATTCGCGGACTCCAGCGTCAGATGCGGCGGCGGAAGCTGAAGAGTGACGTTAAAAAAGCAACTGTAGTGATTACAAATCCCACGCACTATGCTGTTGCCCTGAGTTTTGACTTTGACACGATGGATGCGCCAAAGGTTCTGGCTAAAGGAAGGAATCTGCTGGCTGAGCAGATCAAGAGCGAGGCACGATGGGCGGGCGTTCCCATTGTGGAGAACCCGCCATTGGCGCGCTCGCTGTATCGCACGGTGGAAGAAGGGCAATCCATTCCGGTGGACCTGTATGTGGCCGTGGCTGCGATTCTGGCGTGGCTCTATCGCAAACAAGTTGAGGAGCGGGTCCGGTATGAACGGACGTCCGCGCGTGAGGGGAAGGAGAAAGCATGAGCGCATCTGTGGTTGTTCCTGCGGTGCCCAAGACAGCAGGCAGGAAGGGCGCACTGGCGGCGATTGTAAAGTTCGGCACAGAGCTATGGCTTCCGGTCGCTGCCATCAGCATTCTTTTTGTGATGTTGGTGCCAGTCCCGGCGGCCGTGCTTGACCTGCTGCTGGCCTGCTCGTTTTCTGCTTCGGTGCTGGTCTTCCTTTCCGCTGTACAGTTGCGGCGCGCGGTGGATTTCTCGGTGTTTCCCAGTTTGCTGCTATTGTTAACGCTCTTCCGGCTCTCGCTCAACATTGCGTCCAGCCGGCGTATTTTGATGCATGGTAATGAGGGAACAACGGCAGCGGGCAGCGTGATTGAGGCCTTTGGCCAGTTTGTAGTGGGTGGAAATTATGTGGTAGGGTTTGTGCTCTTTCTGGCGCTGATTGCCATCCAGTTTCTGGTGGTGAGCCACGGCGCTGTCCGTACGGCGGAGGTGACAGCGCGGTTCACGCTGGATGCACTTCCGGGCAAGCAGATGGCCATTGATGCTGACCTGAATGCCGGCCTGATTGATGAAACTTCCGCAAGAAAACGCCGTCAGGCGATTGCCCAGGAAGCGGAATTTTACGGGGCGATGGATGGCGCAGCGCGATTTAATCAGCGAGATGCTCTGGCGACGATCTTGATCACCGCCATCAACATTGTGGCTGGTTTGCTGATTGGTGTGCTTCAGCATGGGGTGGCGCTGTCAGAAGCGGCGCGGACCTACACAGTGCTGACGGTGGGCGACGGCCTGGTGACGCTGATTCCTTCGCTGCTGGTGTCTGTTGCGGGCGGTATGGTGCTGACGCGGGCCAACACTGCTTCAGGGTTGACGGCAGAACTGAGTGCGCAGTTGCTGCGTAAAGGCACTACACTCTACATCGCGAGTGGCGTGCTGGGTCTGCTTGGACTTGTTCCGGGGCTTCCGAAACTGGCCTTTCTCGTTCCAGCGGCAGCGCTGGGGTATGTGGGATGGAAGGTTTCAAAGAAACAACAGAGGGAAGCAGCGACGGCTGAACCGGAGCAGAAGAAGGCGACGACGCAGGCGGAAAATATTGCCTCCTTGTTGAAGGTGGATGAGCTGAGCCTTGAGATTGGATTTCAGTTGATTCCGTTAGTGGATGAAAAGCAGGGCGGCCAGATGCTGGCGCGTGTGCGTGCATTGCGAAAGCAGCTTGCTTCTGAGCTTGGATTTGTTGTTCCGGCGATTCATATCTCTGACAATTTGCGGCTGCGCCCACGCGAGTATGTATTTTCGTTGCGAGGTATGGAGGCGGGCCGGTGGCAGATTGAGAGCAACAGCATGCTGGCTGTGCAGACAGGGCCGGTGAGCCAGCCGGTTCCGGGAAGAGAGACGGTGGAACCGGCCTTCCAGTCGCCTGCACGCTGGATTTCACCAGCATTGGAGAGCCAGGCAATTGCGTCGGGGTATTCAGTGGTGGATGGCGTGACAGCGATCACGACTCACCTGGCGGAGCTGGTGCGCCGGCATGCACATGAGTTGCTTGGCCGCGCAGAAACGAAACGTCTGCTGGATTCGCTGAATGAATCGCACCCGAAGCTGGTGGAGGAGCTGGTCCCGAAGGTGTTATCGCTGGGCGAGGTGCAGAAGGTACTGCAGCAAATGCTGCGCGAACAGGTGCCTATCCGCGATTTGGGCACAATTCTGGAGGTCCTGCTGGATGCGGCGCAGGTCAGTAAAGCATTGCCATACCTGGTGGAAACGGTGCGTCAGGCGATGGGGCGCCGCATTGTGCAACCACTGCTCGAAGACGATGGCACGCTGCGGGTCTTTCAGATTGATGCGGCGCTGGAAAACGAGATGGCGACGGCGTTTTCAGGCGAGTCAGGTGCGCTTCTGCTGTCGGATGGTCGTCCGCGCGGGGTGGCGTGGTTCCGCAGGCTTATGGATTCTGTGAAGCAGCTAATTGAGCAGCAATCAAATCTGGCAACTCCCGTGCTTTTATGTTCGAGTCCGGCGCGCTTCTATCTGCGGCGCTGGATGGAGCCAATCCTTCCGAAGGTGGTGGTGCTGTCGCCTCTGGAAGTGCCTCCGGATGTGCGCGTGCGGTCCTTGGGAATTGTGCGCTGAAAACAAATGGATGAGTTGAAATGCGGAACATGAGGACTATGGCGGAGCAGCCATTGACGGACGAAGAGATGAGACGGAAGGCAGCCATGCTTTCACTCGCGGAAGCGGAAAGCGAACCGAGGAAGAAAGGTGCGGGCAGCGGGGCGCATGTCCGGCGGGATGGAGGCCGGTTTACTCCTGAGCAGGAGCAGATGATGCTGGAGCACCTGCCGGTGGTGCGCTACATTGCACGGCGTATTCATGAGCGGTTGCCGCAGCATGTGGAAATGGAAGAGCTGGTAAGTGCGGGGGTGCTTGGACTCCTGGATGCGTTTCAGAAGTTTGATCCAGCCAAGAAGGTGCAGTTTCGCAGCTATGCTCAATTCCGTATACGCGGGGCCATTCTTGACAGTTTGAGGACGCTCGACTGGAGCCCGCGCGATTTGCGCCGCAAGGGAAGGGCCATCGAACAGGCGATCCGCGTGTTGACGGCACGGCTGGGACGAACGCCTTCTGAAAACGAGATTGCTGCAGAGCTGGGTCTGGAGCTTGGTGATTACCATCAGTTGCTCGGCGAATTGAAAGGGCTGGAGATTGGCACGCTGCATCTGGAGCATTCAGAGGACTCGGGCGAAGAAGAGCTGGCGTATGTACCGAATCGTGGGGAAGATGACCCCTTGTTTCGCTGCCTGGAGGGCGAGCTACGGCAGCGGTTGGCGGCAGCCATCCGTGGTTTGCCGGAAAGGGAGCGTCTGGTGATGACGCTTTATTACTACGAAGAAATGACGATGAAGGAAATCGGTTTGACGCTTGGAGTTGTCGAGTCGCGCGTATCGCAGATCCATGCAGCTGCTGTTCTGAGGCTGCGTAGTATGCTGGCCGACCTGGCAGCAAAGACCGTTCGGGAGAAGTGATGGACAACCAAGGAAGCAGAAAGGTAGAGAAGAGCCTGAAGCAGGACGAGATTGATGCTTTGTTTCAGGCCGCTCGGGCCCGCTCCAAGGCTGCGTCACAGGATGCGCGCCCTCGTGTGCAACCGTATAGTTTTGCGAACTCAGGGCAGATCAGTAATGAACAGCTTCGCGCCATCAGCCTGCTGAATGACATTTTTGCGCGAAACCTCACGCACAATCTTGGGGTCTGGCTGCGCAGCCGCTTTCGCGTAAACCTGGTCTCTGCCGAGCAGATGCCATTTAACGAATTTATGATGCGGATCCCGGACCTCGCTTATGTGAGTTCCGTACGGCTGGAGCCGCTGCGTGCGTTATCTGTGCTTCAGCTTGATCTGTCGCTGGCTCCTCCCATGATTGATCTGCTGCTTGGTGGCGAAGGCCGTGCAGACCAGGTACGGGAGTTGACAGACATTGAAGAGTCCATTCTAACGAGTGTGGCTGAGGTGATCTGCCGGGAGCTGAGTACGGCGTGGCAGCCCGTAGGCCTGAGCTTCTCCTTCGAGCGGCGGCAACTCCATACGCAGATCGCCCGTATTATGCCGGTTTCAGAGAAGACCTTGTGCCTGAGCTTTGAAATCCAGATGCCGGGGGCAAGCGGAATGCTGAACCTGGCTTTTCCCGCCGTGGTTTCAAATACAGTGTTGCGCCGCCTGACGGGCGACTGGAGCCATCAGCACAGGCATTCACCGGAGACGCGGCAGCGCATGCAGGAGAGGGTACGGCGGATCAAAGTCGGCGCCTCCCTGCAACTGCCTCCGGTGCGCCTGCAGGGGCGGCAGTTAGAGTCTCTGTACGAAGGACAGGTACTGAGGTTGCCATTGATGTCATCGCATCTAGCGGAACTGCGCATTGCCGGAGTGCCGGTGTTTACGGCCCAGGTGGTGCAGGTAGAGGAACGGATGGCCGCGCATCTGGCCCGGTCCATTGCTGAATAGGGAACATTGGAGATGCAGGAGATGGCATGAATAGTACAGGGAGATTCTGAGGCGGTAGGCTTCACAGCAGGTCTGTGGAGCAGGCAGGGTGCGGGCTGGATGGTTTTCTGAGGCCATTGGACCTCGTAAAGGAGATTAGTCAGACCTGCAACCGAAGCGTCACCGTAAGGCCGCGAGGACCTTGGATGGGAGTGTGGTGATCGCCGCAGAGCGCGTCTACTCCACAGCGCGAAGAACGCGAGGAGAGACGAGATGAAGCGTTATCTGGGAGTGGACCTGCATCGGACGCAGTTCACCGTATGCACGCGGCTGGAAAACGGACGTATCTGCGGCAGTGGCCGATGCGAGAGCTGAAGTTGTTTGCCGCGCAGTTGAGGAAAGAAGACGAGCTGGCAGTGGAAGCGACAGGCAACACGCGACTGTTCCATGACGCGGTGGTGAAGCACGTGGCGCGGGTGGCGGTAGTGAATCCGAGCCAGTTCAAGGTGATCAGCCAGTCGGTGAAGAAGACCGACAAGAACGACGCCGAATTGCTGGCGTTGTATCTGGCGAAAGATCTGTTGCCGGAGGTGCGGATGAAAGAGCCGAACCAAAGAAATATGACGCATCTGGCCCAAACACGCGATCTGCTGGTGAAGCAGCGGTCGGCGCTGAAGGCCAAGATCAACAACCTGCTTTCCGCCGAAGGGACCAACCTGAAGAAGGAAGCACTGTCCAGCAACAAGGCGCTCGATCGGGTGCTGGCGCTGCCGCTCTCTCCGATCGTGGCGGCCGAGGCGCGGGTGCTGGTGGGCCAAATCCGCAGCTTGACCGGTAGCATCGCCGAACTGGAGGAACTGATCGAAGAAGAAGGGCCCAGGCTGGCCGGCCACGAAAACCTGATGAGCATCAAGGGCATCGGCCCGGTCTCGGCCGCTGTGCTGTTGAGCGCAATCGGGCGGATCGAGGACTTCGACGATCCCGGCAAGCTGGCTGCCTACTTCGGACTGGTGCCGAGGGTGCAAAACTCCAATGAAACGGAACACTCCGGACGCATCACCAAGCAAGGCAACAAGCTGGCCCGCACGGCCCTGGTACAGTGCGCCCTGATCGCCAAACGCTACAGCCCATTCCTCCAGCAGTTCTATCTACGCATCCAGCGCCGCCGCGGCGGAGGCAAAGCCAACATCGCACTGGCGCGCAAGTTCCTGGGAGTCATCTACCACACCCTCAAGAACAACTGGGTCTTCGAGGACTTCCCCAATTTCGTACTGGCCTCCTAATACAGGCCCCAACTAAAGCATGAGTAGACAACTATTCATGGGAGAAAACATGAAGACATTTCTTGATGCATGGCTGATCGAGGCTCCGATGGGTTTCAGTCAGGAACTGGCTGGAATGGTGAAACTGGTCCCGTCGGAAGCCAGAGCTGAAATAGGGAAAGCGCTCTGCTGCCAGATAGAAGTGGAAGGAGGTGTCCGTGGGTCTTTCTGGATACAGGCCGATTTGGAGACGGTGGCCCGTCTGCTGGTGGATGCACGCATAACGGCGGGTGATTCCGATCAGAGAGGTGATGCGCAGCTGTGGGAGAGCATTGTGCGACAGGTGGCCGAGCGCACAGCAAAGGCAGCAGGCAAAGCAATGGGATCGCAAGTATCCATTGCTTCGATACGCCAGGTTCCTTTGCCCGATGTGACATTTTTGTTTTATGAGCTCCGCTTCGGAGAGATAGTTGTGCCTGTAGCTTTTGCCGATCGAACCGAGAAGCTCAAAACGATGGAGACATTGCCGCAGCGTGGCGTAGATCTGTTACTGGATGTGGAGCTGGACGCATCTCTTCGCTTCGGTTCGCGGGAGATGCCGCTGGGTGAAGTGCTGGAGCTTGGTCCTGGCGATGTAGTGCAACTGGAGCGCCATGTGACGGACCCCATAGATCTGATTGTGGGCGACAAGATTGTTGCACGAGGTGAGGTTGTTCTGGTGAATGGTAATTTTGGACTGCGGGTGACTGAAGTGGCCGAACCTCGCAAGTCTCTGGAGAGCATACGATGCCTGTTCTGATGAAGCGTACAGAAAAGCAAGCACAGATCTCACCTGTGGAAGGCGCCACATCAGCACTCTTTCCGCAGTGTGGAAATCCAAATTGCAAAAGCGGGTGGTTGCGGTTATGGCGCAGCCGCGATGTACCTGTCTTTGAGGGCAAGTGGGCCTGTTCGACTCTTTGCGCGCGCGAGTTGATCGAGTCCGCTGTATTGCGGGAAGTGCATGGCGGAATGGGCGCTCCGGTTGTGCATCAGCACCGGGTACCTCTCGGGTTGCTTTTGTTGTCGCAAAAACAGATTACGCAGGAACAGTTGAGGCGCGCGCTGGATGCGCAGGCCAAGGCTGGTACGGGACGGCTGGGGGAGTGGCTTGTACGGCAGAAAGCGGCAGCACCGGAACAGGTAGCACGTGCGTTGGCAGCGCAATGGGGCTGCCCGGTGTTATCGGTAGACAACTTTCACGCTGCGATGATGGCCCCCGCGCTGCCTCGCCTGCTGGCGGACAGCTTTGGAGTGCTGCCATTGCGAACGGCAGGGCAGACACTTCTTTATCTTGCATTTGAGAGCAGACCGGATTCCTGCATCACCCTGGCGCTGGAACGCATGACCGGCCTGAAATGTGAGGCCGGAGTGCTGTGTGATTCAGAGTTTGAGCGCGCCCATGCGGCGTTACTGCGCGCATCTTTTCCGAAGGTACGGCTGCTGGAGGCTACGAGTTTGCGCGGTGTGGCCCACGCCATGACGGCAATGGTGGAAGAGCGGCGGCCAGTCGAGGCGCGGCTGGTGAGGATGCATAACTATCTCTGGCTCCGGTTGTGGAGAAGGGCTGGTTCGCAGCGGAGGCCGCTTCCGTCCGCGGACGAAATCGAAGATATGGTCTGCACATTTTCCACTGAGCCCGGCATCCTCTAGTCACAGGGGAAGCTGCCGATAAGGGCATTGAACAAGGAGTGCCGATGAGCAATATCAATGCCCTTATTGTGGATGATTCTTCTGTGATGCGGAAAATCGTGGAGCGTGCCCTGCGACAGGCGGGGTTGTCGCTGGACAAAGTGTATGAAGCTTCCAGTGGTGCAGAGGCTCTGGAGGTCCTGAAGAGCGAGCAGGTACAGCTGGTCTTGTCTGATATAAACATGCCGATGATGGATGGCCTTGAGTTTCTTCGCCAGATGCGCGCGCAGGAGCTTGCCCCGGATGTGCCGGTGGTGATGATTACAACCGAGGGCAGCGAGGAGCATGTGAAGGCGGCCATTGCTGCGGGTGCGCAGGGATATATCCGCAAACCATTTACTCCGGAACAGGTTAAGGACCGCGTTCTGCCTCTTCTGGATCTTGCTTGATCTCTTTCAATCCAAAATTTATTGGGGGAATAACGTATGTCAACGCCGGCCCGCGAATTGCTTCAGGAAGGCGCGCATGCGCAGGACCTGGACAGCGCAGTAGAAGAAGTATTTCGTTTAATGATGGGTGCGGCATGCACTGCTGCTGATGCACGCCTCTCGGATGACAAGGAGACCATTACCGCTGTGATTGGGCTTGCGGGGGCGATGAGCGGGGCCTGTACGCTTCGCTGTGGGCTGGACACAGCTCTGCGCATGGCTGAGTGCATGGTAGGGACTTCTCCGGCTGAACTGGATGACATGGTAAAGGATGCCATTGGTGAAGTTTGCAATATGATTGCCGGTGCGTGGAAGGGCAAGCATCCGGTGCTGGCGTCAGGCTGCATGCTCTCCACACCTGCTGTTGTAACTGGAACGAATTACCGCCTGCATATGCAGCAGCCTGAATTCCGAATTGATCGCAGCTATAAATTTGAAGACCACGCCGTCCACATCAGCATTGTCTGCGAATCCATTCAATGAGTTTTTTCTAATCTTTCCTCGGTCTTCTTGGCCCTCCTGCTGCAAATGTTATTTGCGAAGGAGAGGACGGAGTGGACAGCGGCTACTATGCAGCATTTTCTGGATGGTTGGCACGGTCTGAGGCACTGGATGCGGCGGCCAGCAATCTGGCAAATGCCAATACGAGCGGCTTCCGGGCACAGCGCGAGTATTTCCGCAATGCGATTGCCGGCCCGGAAGCGAACGATTCGCAGCTCAACCAGGTAGTAAACAGCTACGGTGTGCTTGGAGGAAACCTTGCCTATCTTGGACAAGGTGCACTGACGCACACCGGCAATCCATTGGACTTTGCCATTGAAGGGCAGGGCTTCTTTGCCATCCAGACAAAGCAGGGTATTCGCTACACTCGCGATGGGTCTTTCCGGCGCGCGACGGATGGCACATTGGTGACCACCTCTGGCGAACCCGTGCTCAATGCACAAAACAAACCCATTCAGGTTCCCACGGGCGACGTTGTTGTTGGTGTGGATGGGGTCATCTCTGTCGGGAACGCCGTTGCAGGAAGGCTGGGAATTTTTGATCTTCCGGCATCGGCGCTGGTGCCTGAGGGGGCCAATCGCTATGCATTTACAGCGGGTACAAAACCTGTAGTCACATCGGCGGCCATTCATCAGGGTGCGCTTGAATCCTCAAACGAAGATGTCATTCAGGGGACGCTGAATCTGGTCCTGGTGCAGCGCCAGGCGGAAATGATGCAAAAGGCGCTGTCGAACTTCTATATCAACTTCGACAAAACGGCCAGCGAAGACCTCCCCAAAGTTTAACCATTACAGGAGAAGCAAATGATTCGGGCGTTATATACAGCAGCGAGCGGCATGAGCGCGCAGCAGTTGAACCTTGACACGATTGCCAACAATCTGGCGAACTCGTCCACCTCAGGTTTCCGTCAGCGCAGGCTGCAGTTTCAGGACATGATCTATCAGAACCTTGTTACTCCGGGCGCGGCCCAGAGTCAGCAGACGGTTTCAGCGGGCCTGCAGGTTGGATTAGGCACAAAATCAGCAGCAACCGAAGTCATCATGACGCAAGGTGATCTGAACCAGACGGGCAATCCTCTGGATCTTGCGATTCAAGGCAATGGGTTCTTTCAGATCCAGCGCCCGGACGGTACGACCGCCTATTCACGCGCGGGCAGCTTTCATCTGAACAACCAGGGCCAGATTGTCACAATTGATGGCGACCCCCTAGTCCCCAGCATTACTATCCCGCCGAATGCGACTTCGATAACGATCACGCAATATGGCATGGTCAATGCCACGCTTCCCGGCCAGCAGAATCCGACACAGTTGGGGCAGATTCAGCTGGCGACCTTTGCCAACCCTGAAGGATTGAACAGCATTGGGAACAATCTTTTTGAGGCGACGCTTTCTTCAGGGCAAGCTGTGCTGGACACACCTGGAGGCACGCAGGGGCTCGGCACCTTGCAGCAGGGCTATCTTGAGAACTCTAACGTGGATGTAGTGACAGAGTTCGTGCAGATGGTGCTGGCGCAGCGGGCCTATGAGAGTAACTCCAAGGTCATCCGTGCCGCGGACGACATGTACAGCCAGGTCAATAATATGACGCGATAGGTGGAAGCATGCAGCGGTTGATGTTCTCTTGTCTATTGATCACCGTTGGATTTTCTGTTGATGCGATGAAGGGCGCAGAGTGTGGCGCACGCCATTCTGGAACTGTGGTCGTCCGTTCAGTGACCGATGGCGTATTGCACCGCCGGTGGACCGTTGTGGAAGACTGCACTCATCCGGAGCGTCCCTGGGTGTTTGTGCCGGATGGTTCGCAAGAGTCGGGGCATAGGGTCGTTGTTCAGGCCGCAACAACGCCTCCACCGGAGAACACACTTGCAGTGCGTGCTGGTGCAAAAGTCTTGCTGACCAAAATTTCTGGTGACGCCAGAATTGTTCTTACTGCGACCGCCCTCAGGCAAGGTCGCGTGGGTGACCGCATTCAGGTACGCGCTGAATCTGGCGCATTGCTGGAGGGAAAAGTAGTGGGACTGGATGAGGTGGAACTTGTAAGCACTCCAGGGTGGAAGGCGCAATGAAGATGAAGAAGATATGGACGACGATTGTCCTGTGCGGCATGTGCGGTGTAGCTTTTGCGTCGGCCCACAAAGCAGAAAAGCAGCCCAGGCCTACTCCTCCAGACATTGCTTTGAATGCATATATTGAACGTGTTCGCGCTGAGAGTGCAGCTGAGGAGCACTCGCCGGGGGCGATATGGACGCCGGATGGACGCTTGGCCAGACTGTCCGCAGATGTGCGAGCTTCCCGCCTGCATGATCCAATTTCCATTGTTGTCTCTGAAAGCCTGGCAGCTTCAACGGACGGCACGGTGAAAAATTCTCGCGCTTCCAATGCCAGTTCGCAGGTTTCAGCGCTTTTTGGCAAGCTTTCAGCGAGCAATGCTTTAAACAATCTTGTGAATCAGACCTCGGCATCCGGGTTAAACGCTCAGGGCGAGAGCGTGACCAACTCCAGCCTGAGTACGACATTGGGCGGCGAAGTGGTAGATGTGCTTCCGAATGGGATGCTGGTGATTCAGGCGGTACGGCAGGCCACCTTCAATCAACAGACGCAGCTCATTCGATTGCGCGGTCTGGTGCGTCCAGAGGATGTGGATTCGCACAACCAGGTACTTTCGACGGCCATTACAAGCCTGGAGCTGGAAGTCGTAGGGAAAGGCATCATCAACGATTACACGTACAGGCCCAATGCGGCCGTGCGTTTTCTGCAAAAGCTGCTGATCTTTTGAAAGGGAGTAGGAATGCGCTGCTTTACGGTACTTTGTCTCGTTGTACTTTTTGCATTCAGGGCTGGATGGCCGGCAACAACCGCGACAGGAGCGCAGCGTGTGAAACTGGCCCGGGTAAAAGACATTGCGACGGTGGAAGGCGTGCGCGACAACAAGCTTGTGGGCTATGGCATTGTGGTGGGCTTGCGCGGAACAGGGGACAGCCAGCAGACGGTCTTTCCATTGCAGACACTTGTTTCTACTCTGCAGCGCATGGGTGTGAATATGCAGCAGTCCCCGCAGCTCTCGCAGATGCGCACGCAAAACATGGCCGCTGTGTTTATTTCCGCGACGCTTCCGGCATTTGCGCGCCCGGGAAACAAGATTGATGTCACGGTTTCCTCTGCCGGAGATGCGCGGAGTCTCGAAGGCGGACTCCTTTTAATGACACCACTATATGGGCTAGATGGCCAGATCTACGCCGAAGCACAAGGGCCACTGGTGCTGGGCGGTTATGCGGTTGGCGCCAATGGAAATGTGCGGCAATATAACCATCCCACCACGGGGCGCGTTCCGGATGGGGCGATGGTGGAACGCGCCGTGCCACTGGATCTGTCGCGAATGAAGGTTCTCTCTCTCCTGCTGAATGATGCTGATTTCCGGACTGCGGAGATGATAGCCACCTCCATTAACCATGAAATGGGAAGGCCGCTGGCCCATGCTGTAGACAGCCGCCGGATTACGCTTGCCGTGCAGGCTTCAGAGGACATACCCTCGCTGCTGGCCCAGGTGGAGTCGGTCGAGGTGGAAACCTATCCACGAGCCAAAGTCGTAGTGAACGAGCGAACAGGGACAGTAGTCATTGGCGGAGATGTTCGACTGCAACCGGTTTCGATTCTGCATGGAGGGTTGTCGGTGAATGTTGTCACCGAGTATCAGGTCTCACAGCCAGCGCCATTCTCTCAGGGGACGACGCAGGTGGTTCCGCAAACGACCGTTCAGGCGCAGGACCAGCCGGTCAACCGTATCGAATTGAAACAGGGAGCGACTGTGGATGATCTCGTCCAGAACCTGCAACAGATTGGCGCATCGGCCCGCGACATTATTTCTATTTTGCAGGCGATGAAAGAGGCCGGGGCGCTTGAAGCTGAACTGGAGGTGCTATGAATTCTGTATCGTTTTCAAATCTTTTTGCGGCAGAGGCAGGAACAAGGCCGAACCCGAAACTGGAGTCGGCGGCACACGAATTCGAGGCGAGCCTGATGAAGGAGTTCCTGAAGCCTTTGCTCGAAGACAGCTTGTTCTCAGATACTTCAGATAGCGACAGTTCTGCAGGGAGTGAAGATACGCTGATGAGCTATGGAGCGGAGACCATGGCAAAAGGCATCTCAGAGCAAGGGGGATTTGGGGTCGCTAGCCAGATATTGAAGCATTTCGAGACAACCGGGAAAGTAAATGAGAATTCTCACAGAATCGGAAGTGGACAGGCACTATAATTTACTTCTGCCCTGCCGATAAACGCAGTGAGGAGCAAATACGATGAACATCAACGATGGCCTGCACAATTTGTCTGAGCCGGCGGGAGTTACCGAGACATCGCGCATTTCTCCAGTACAGCGGCAGGGTTCAGCGTCTGTCCCTTCTACTGGAGCGCTGGGGCAGGACAGTGCGGAAGTGAGCCTGGCGGCAAGTCTGGCGAACAGGGCCATGCAGGTCCCGGATGTTCGTATGGACAAGGTGGCTGCTGTACAGCATGCTCTCAATAATGGTACGTACAGCGTGGCTCCTGAAGATGTGGCTGAAAAGCTTGTGCGGCAAATGATAAGCAAGTAATCCGAAGATTCCATGTCACAGATGGGTCTTTCTGAGGCACCCATCAGTGTCCTTTACAGCAGGGCGGTTGATGCTTTGCAAAGGACGGATGCGGTGTCTCTGGGCGAAGTGTTGTCTGAATGCAGCAATGTAGAAGCGCCTGTTTTGCAGGATGAGATCGATTTTGCTGTGAGGCAGCGCGCCATATTGAAAAAGCTGCTGGAGCATACCAGCATGAATCTCCGTGTATTGCGGAGCGAAACAAGCGCAAGAGGAGTTCAGGGATGGCAACATTAAATTCAGCGTTCAGTATTGCTGCGGGAGCCTTGCAGGCTGCGCAGTCTGCGATCAACGTGATTGCCAACAATGTGTCGAATGCGAATACTCCCGGGTACACAACCGAGCTTCCGCAGTGGCAGGAAAACGACACCGTCAATATTGCGGGGATTTGCTATGGGCAAGGGGCGACGATGACAGGCCCGTCCTCGCAGCGCGATCTGGTGCTTGAGCAGCGCATACAGCAGCAGACGCAGCTGCAGCAGGACACGGAGGCACGGTATACCGCACTGAGCCAGCTCCAGAGCATTTTTGGATCGGCCACGTCCACGACTTCCTCTTCGCTCGATATCGGGCAAAGCATCACGGGCTTTTTCAGTGCGCTTTCGCAGTTGCAGGGCAGCCCTTCGGATCCCTCATTGCGTCAGTCTGTGCTGACGGCGGCGACCACACTGGTGAATGCATTTCAGGCAGCTTCGTCGCAGTTGTCGAGCCAGCAGAACTCGCTCGACCATCAGGCTGCGACCATTGTTTCGCAGGTCAACTCGCTGACCCAGGCGATTGCGCAACTGAATGGCAAAATTTCTGAGATGTCTCCGAATGGTGACGCAGGGCAGCTTGAAGATCAGCGCCAGCATGATATTCAGCAGCTTTCGCAATTGATTGGTATCCACCAGATACGCAATGAAGACAACGGGCTTACTATTACCACTTCCAGCGGGGCGCCTCTGGTGGTCCTTGGGCAGGCATTCCCGCTGAGCGCTTCGCTTTCCGGCGGTATAACGCATATTTACGACAACCAGGGCAGTGACATTACGTCAGACCTTGCTGGAGCTGGGGGACAACTTGGTGGCATTTTGACGGTTCGCGATCAGGGCATTCCCCAGATGCAAAGTGCGCTGGACACGATGGCATATGATTTTGGCACTGCGCTTAACACGGCCAATCATGCGGGAACGGACGCCAATGGCAATCCGGGTGGAGACATTTTCAATCTTCCTGCTACCTCGGCGGGGGCAGCCAGCCAGATTTCTCTTGCGATCACCTCTGGTTCGCAGATTGCGGCGGCGGCCAGCGGCAACGGAGCTTCTGATACTTCCAACCTGGTCAGTATGTTGCAGCTGCAGAACCAGGTTATCGTTGGCGGTGTGACGGCTTCGAGCTACTACTCGAGTTTTGTTTCTTCACTGGGTAGTCTGGTGTCTCAGGTTTCGACAGAGAACACTGCGCAGCAGGCGTCACTGACACAGCTTACAACGCAGCGCGATGCGCTTTCCGCGGTAAACCAGAATGAACAGGCGGCCATGCTTGAAAACCTGCAACAGAGCTATCAGGCCGCGTCGAAGGTGTTCACGATTCTCGACACGGTCATGGCTTCGGCGCTGAACCTTGGTATTGAGGCAGCAGTTTCGTAACTAAGGAGAGGAGGACACGGTGAGATTTGATCCGCTTTATCTGAACAACGCAATCGCGGCGCTCAATCAGACTTCGGCATTGCAGCAACAGCTGACCGATGAGATTTCCAGCGGGAAAAGGATCAACTCCCTGGGAGATGATCCAGTAGCTGCGGGCGAGAACGTATTGCTTTCTGCACAGCTACAGATGAACGACAGTTTTTCGCTCACGGAGACCTCCGTGTTAGGACGTTTGCAGGTGACTGATTCAACGCTGGGGAGCGTAGTTTCGCAACTGACGCAGGCCCTCTCGCTGGCTATGGAGGGCAACAACGGAACGCTGAATGCGAGCGAGATTCAGTCGGTGGCAACGCAGCTTTCCGGAATCAGGGATGAGATTGTTTCTCTTGCGAATACCTCGTATATGGGGACGTATCTTTTTTCGGGGAGTAAGGGCAATACCGCGCCATTTTCTCTTGATCCTTCTGTGACCCCGAACACGGTGGCGTATAACGGAGATTCGGTTGTGTCGCACGTGATGACGCCGAATGGCCAGCAGATACAGGTGAATCTGCCAGGAAACCAAATTTTTAACGATCCATCGAACGACGTGCTGGGGATCCTCAATAATCTGGTGGCGGAATTTTCCTCCGGCAGTTCGAGCGCGGCCAGCGTGGCGAATACGATTGCTCTCAATTCGGCCCTGAACTATGTGAGCCAGCAGCGTGTGGTGATTGACAACTCGATTACGCGATTGCAGGCGGCCCAGAGCTACAACCAGATGCAGGGCACCCAGATCACTGCCGCCCAGACAGATCTTTTGCAAACGGATGTTGCAGGTGTTTCCACTCAGTTGAGTACGGCAGAGACGCAGCAGACAGCACTGATTCAGGTGGTGAATCTGCTGGAGAAGAACAACGGAGAGCTGTTCAGCCTGCTGTGATGTCCGAACGGGCGCTTCGTGAATAGCGGGGAAATGGTATATCCCCTTCCCCAATCCGATATTACTTTTATTACTTTCTTTTATTTTCAAAGACTCAGCGGGGATCGTTCCCGCTATCTTACGGATTCTGTAAGAGTTAGTTGCGATCCAGAACTATATCTCATAAATAGGCAAGGTAGAAGCATCGGCCTTCAGGCCAATGAAAACTGCTTCAAAAGGAGGGGCTTTCTAGCCCCGTGAACATGAGATGGATTCCTGGCCCGGGCTGCAAACCCGGCGCTTTCCTGCGAAAATGTCCCTATGCCTCGCACTGCCGGAATCATGAACTTCCCCGACTTTCGCGGCTTCACTCGCGGCCTGATTCTCTGGAATGTTGGCGTGTATTTTCTCCTCCTGCTGCTTGGAGTCGTGGCAGCACCTTTGGCCCACAGTATTCTGAACTTCGCTGCTCTGGTTCCTGCATTTTTCCTGCACGGCTATCTCTGGCAGGTCATCACCTATTGCTTCATCCACACAGGGATTCTCGGGACCGCTCTTGAGATGCTCACGCTCTGGTTTCTGGGCAGCTTTCTTGAGTCGCATCATGGCCCGCGCTGGCTGGCCGAGCTGTTCTTCACCAGCGTCATTGGCGCTGGGCTGGCGGCCGTGGCCCTTGGCCTTTTCGCCCGCGGCGACGGCTACGCGCTGTTTGCCATTACTGGCTGTTTTGGCGGAATCTTCGGCCTGCTGGTCGCGTTCGGCGTCCTCTATGGCGACCTCGAGTTCATGCTCTTTCCTTTCCCCATGACGATGAAGGCCAAATATCTTGTCATCGTCTACATGCTCATCTCCCTCGCCATGCTTTTCTCCTCTAACCGAATCTACGCCTTCGCCGAACTGGGCGGCGCGCTCGTTGGGTATCTCTATATCAAGGCTGCACCTCGACGCGGATATGCCTTCGCCATGAGCGAAGGCTACTTTGGCCTGCGCAATGGCTACTACCGCTGGAAGCGCCGCCGCGCCGCAAAAAAGTTTGAAGTCTATATGCGCAAGCAGAATCGCGATGTTTACTTCGATAAAGAAGGCCGCTATACCGGCTCAGAAAAAGACCCCAACGATCGTAAGTGGATGAACTAGCAGCATTTTTAGTTCGTAATCCTGAGCGAAGCAGAAGGATCCGCACCGCAAGGTGTAAATTGTTGCTCAGTAACAACTCTGTCGCAGGACCATTGAGGGAAGATGTCAATCCTTGACCGAGGTAATCTGCTCTTCAAGCCATTCAAAGTCAGCGACATACCGATGTCCTCCCCAAGCCGGGAAAACCATATTCCATTTGTTATCCTGTAAGCAGGGAAGAAAGGGAACCGGTGGTATTTAACAATCAGTTAACAAAATTCACTGTAACTCATTGAAAATAAAGGATTCCCGTGCAAGATATTGCCTGTAAATTGTTGAGAACAAAGCATTTACGTACAAATAGGAAGGGGTCATCCGGCATTAGCAGCCGTGCCTCGTAACTTCCGTTGTTAGAATACTTTACGGGAACAGTCTGGGTACAGCGGACGCGCCGGCTACACAAATGTCTGGTTCTATGGGTACCCTCTCCAACGGCTGGCCTTGCAGCTCTCCTGTTTATCAAATACAACTAGGAGTCCGGGTCTGCGCGAAGCGTTTGCCTGGCTAGTGACTCTCTTATGATTGTCTTCCGCAAACCGTTCGAAGGAATCGAACGCCCGCAAATGGAAGCCGACATTGTCATCGTCGGCGGAGGCCCGGCAGGGATGGCCTGCGCGCTGCGCCTGGCGCAGCTGATAGACCAACATAACGCCAGCCATCCCGATTCGCAGCTTTCCAAAGACAACATCTACGTGCTCGAAAAGGCCCGCGAAGTCGGCCAGCACTGCCTCTCCGGAGCTTTGCTCGACCCGCGCTCCATGCGGGAGCTTCTTCCTGGATTCGAACAGGAAGCGCCGCTCGATGCCGAGGTCTTGAAGGAGTCCGTCTATTTCTTCAGCAAAGACAAGGCCCGTAAGCTGCCCATCGTTCCTCCTCCGCTGCGCGACCACGGCAACTATGTCATCTCGCTGAACAAGCTCGTCAAGTGGATGGGCCAGAAGGTAGAAGAAGCAGGCATCACCATCTTTACCGGATTCGCAGGCTCCGAGCTTCTGTTTGCCGGCGACAGCACCGATCCGGAGCTGGCGCGCGTAGCTGGCGTGCGCACCGATGACAAAGGCGTGGACAAGCAAGGCCAGCCCAAAGCAAACTTTGAGCCTGGATATGACCTGCGCGCCAAAATCACCATCCTCGCCGAAGGCCCACGCGGCAACTGCGCCAAACAGTTGATCCAGCGCCTTGGTCTGGAAGATCCCGAACACGCGCAGACCTACGGTCTGGGAGTGAAAGAGCTGTGGGAAGTCCCAGCAGGACGCATCGAGAAAGGCGAGGTAGTCTACACTCTCGGCTGGCCGCTGACCACAAAAGAATACGGCGGCGCGTGGATTTACGGCATCAGCGATACGCAGATTTCCATCGGCTACGTCACCGGCCTCGACTATGAAGACCCGCGCACCGATCCGCACCACGCCTTCCAGTCCTTCAAAGAGCATCCATTCACGCGACGCCTTCTTGAAGGCGGAAAGATGCTTCGCTACGGTGCAAAGTCTCTGCCTTATGGCGGATGGCTCACCGTCCCCCGTATTTACGGGAATGGATGGATGCTGCTGGGGGATTCTGCCAGCTTCCTGAATTCGCAGCGGCTCAAAGGCATTCATCTGGCGATGAAAACCGGCATGCTCGCCGCTGAAACCGCCTTCGACGCGCTGGTTTCAGGCGACAGCTCTGCCGACACGCTCAGTGAGTACAAAGCCGCTGTAGATGCGAGCTGGGTTCGGGAAGAGCTATATCCTGTGCGCAATTTTCACCAGGCCTTCGAGCATGGACGCGTGGAAGGAATCATTAAGGCCGGAATTCAGTTCGTCATGCGCGGCAGCAATTTGGGCCCTGACTCCAAAAATGAGGCAGGCCATCTGCGCCTGAGGAGCCTCGATGCACTTGGCAATTGGCCCGGCGAGCGCGATCCTTTCCTCTACAACGCCAAAGGCGATGGCAAGCTCACCTTCGACCGCCTGACTGACGTCTATCATTCCGGCACGCGCCATGATGATGACCAGCCTACGCACCTGGTGGTGAAAGACCTGAACATTTGCCAGACGCGCTGCATCAGAGAATACGGCAACCCTTGCCAGTACTTCTGTCCCGCTGCCGTCTACGAGATGGTCGAGTCATCGGAATCGCCATCCGGCAAAGAACTGCATATCAATTTCGCCAACTGTGTCCACTGCAAGACCTGTGACATCATGGACCCGTACCAGATCATTAACTGGGTGCCTCCGGAAGGTGGCGGCGGCCCCAATTACGACGGCATGTAAGCGAGCACGCAGAGCAGAGTGATGGCTTCCATTCAGATTCGCGCCGCAACTGAGGACGACATTCCGGCCCTGAGCACTCTTATCGAGCGTTCTGTCCGTGAATTGCAGACTGGATGGTATACGCCGGAGCAGATTGAGGCAGCTGTTCATTCCGTCTTCGGAGTGGACACACAGCTCATCGCCGATGGCACGTACTATGTGGCGAAAATTGACGGCCAGCTCGCAGGCTGTGGAGGATGGAGCAAGCGAGGAACGCTCTGCGGCACAAGCCATTTTGAACATTTCCGCAATGATGTCCTTCTCGATCCGGCCCGCGAGCCCGCCCGAATTCGCGCGTTCTTCACGCATCCTGAATTTGCCCGCAAAGGCGTAGGCACGGCGTTACTAAAACACTGCGAACAGGCTGCACAGCAAGCGGGATTTAAAAGCCTGGAGATGGCAGCAACACTGCCTGGCGTTTCTCTCTATGAGGCGAATGGCTACCAGGCACTGGAAGCCTTCCATGTGCCCTTGCCGGGAGATCAGACGATTCAGGTCAGGCGGATGGTGAAGCGGCTGTAGCTATCTATTTTCGCGTATATGCCAAAGGCGAAGTATGTAAATGGAAACATCTCGAATTTCATACCGGATTTCGTAATTGCCGGAAATCATCCGCCGGACTTCTTGCGGAGAATAAACATCCATCCGGAACCTCATTCTCGTATAACGGGCGAGTTGTGTGACAGAAGCCGTGATGCCTTGCACTACTTTTAGCGGCCGCGAGTTTGTCCCGCCGGTGCCAGAAATTCATAAAGAACTGCGATCATTCCCCCTGGGCATTAGATGAATTAGTGATTCAATCCGAGTAGGTTGTTCGTCAGATACACTGAATACAGGCCCTCTATGGTTTTCGTCCTCGATAATTACGATTCTTTTACCTACAACCTGGTGCAGTATATGGGCGAGTTGGGGGCAGAGATGACGGTCCGTCGCAACGATGAACTGACGCCCGCAGAGGTAGAGGCACTCCAACCCGATCGTATCCTGATTTCGCCTGGCCCCTGCACGCCGCAGGACGCCGGCATCTCCATTGATCTGATTCGCCACTTTGCCGGCAAAGTTCCCATACTTGGGGTGTGCCTGGGCCATCAGGCCATCGGTGCAGCCTTTGGCGGAAAAGTGATCCGCGCGCCACAGTTAATGCATGGCAAGACCAGCAAGGTCACGCATGATGGTAAGACCATCTTCAAGGACCTGCGCAATCCCATGACCTGCACTCGCTACCATTCGCTCATCGTTTCGGAAAAAGGGCTCCCATCTGAACTGGAGGTCACAGCGCGTACAGAGGATGGGACCATCATGGGTCTGCGCCATCGCAGTCATCCGATCGAAGGCGTTCAGTTTCACCCTGAAAGCGTGCTGACCGAGGATGGAAAGCATCTCATCCGGAACTTTCTGGAGCTGTAGTTCGTGACGTTGAAGCATCTGCTTGTTTTCGCAGCGGCATTTGCAGCAAATGCCCAGCAGAAGCCAATCGCCTACGTGCCTACAGATGACGTCACGGTTTCAGGCTCTCTCGAAGTTGCTAACGGCAAAGCCACCGTTGGAAACAACGGCAGCATCACCGCTGGAGACAAGACAGCAAAAATCGTTCTGGCCCGAGGTGGAGAGCTGCGTCTTTGCGCTTCGACGCAAGTCCACATTATGGCTGACCGGTCCATGGCTCCTGACTCTTCCGCGCTGATGTTTGCACTGGACCGCGGCGCCATCGAGGCCAGCTATCAGCCGGGAAAGTATTCTGATGTGCTGCTGACGCCGGACCTGCGCATCCTCATCTCCGGCCCTGGCGATGCAGACCTGAAGGTGCGCGTCAACAAACAGGGCGATACCTGCATTGATAATCACGGAGAAAACGCGCCCTATATTACCGTCACCAGCCAGTTTGAAGAAGGGGTCTATCGCGTCAAGCCAAATCAGCGTGTGCTTTTTGAACACGGCAGCCTGAGCCAGGTGGTGGACAATGAGCAGGAACCGTGCGGCTGTCCGCCGGAAAAGCCAGTAGAAGTAGCCAATACAAAGGGCAAGCCTGTGGGGGGCCCTTCCTCCACGCCTGCCGATACTGCTTTCCCTCTGGCGGTGAGTGAAGGGCTGAAGCCGCCGCCCGCAGCGCCGCCGCAGCCGGTCGTGCCCGCAGGAATTCCACATGCGCAGGTAGACGTCCCGCTGGCATATAACGGCGAGAGCACACAGAAACCAGCTCCTGTGTCTAGTCCGGTGAATCCTCCGCCGCCGCAAACCGTTGTGAATTCCTCAGAGAACAAGACTTCGCGCGGGTTCTTCCATAAAGTAGGACACTTCTTCGCCCGCTTATTTGGAAGATAATTCGTGCGTCCGCCAGGCTGGCGGATGGCGCTCCCCGGAATCCATCAAAGCTTCGATCTCTTCCACGCGGCGGATACCACCTCGGGCACCAATCGCAGTACAGTTCAGCGCGGCGGCAGCACAGGCAAAGTCCAATTGGCGATCGAGGGGCCAGGCTTGCAGCAACCCGAAAATGAATCCGGCATGGAAAATATCGCCTGCGCCAGTAGTGTCTGCGACTTCTACCCAATAGGCGGGCGTGTAATGGAATTGTTTACCGTCCCATGCGAGCACGCCATCTTCTCCAAGCGTGGCTGCTGTCAGACGACAACCAAAACGAAGCTGGATTTGCCGAAGCGCCTGTTCCAGGTCTTCGGTCTGCATCAGACGGCAGGGAAAATCACGGCTCACAATCAGGTAGTCAATCTTTTCGATCAGTGCCTCAACGCCGGGGTACAACTCATCCAGGTCGGCAATCACCGGAACACCGGCTTCTCGCGCCCATTGGGCTGCCAGAGTGGCCGCTGCCGTGTCATATCCATCTACATGCAGGGCCCGTGCGTTTACGATCCACTCGCGCTCCAGTTCCTCCGGACGCAGGGCCAGGCGCTCATCGCGCCGATTCAGCACGGTGCGCTCCCCGTTATTGTCCAGCAAAATCAGGGATTGCAGGCTCGCTGCTTCCGGAACTGTGATGATCTGAGTTTCCACTCCCGCCTTCGCAAATTCCCGCTGATGCAGTGCGGCTGCCTCATCATCGCCCAGTTTGCCAATGTAGCGCGTGCGCAGCCCCCACTGCTGGCATGCAATCACGGTACTCGCCACCTGCCCGCCGGGCAGGATTGTAGTCGAGCGAAAAGATGCCTTGGTACCGGGAGCAGGATAGTGCGAGAGAGGAATCAATGTATCGGTGGCGTTCAGACCAACGCCTGCCAGGTCAACCTTTAATGGCTGGTGAATCTCAGTCACTTTCTTCTTAATGTACATGGAGGCGTCATAATGGGCGATTGGCCCGTGATTTCCTCTGAATTTCACCGGTCCTGGTGGACTCATGCCGGAGCCGGAGGTTACTATGGTTTTTGGTTTTTATTCGCCCGTACGGAAATGAATGCTAAAATCGCCTCAAATTCGTACATTTCCCAAAATTGAATACGCAACCACCCCGGAACTGGAGAAGTATTGTGGCAGCAGATGACCGTACACGCGCAGTAGAACTGGCTCTTTCACAGATCGAGAAACAATTTGGCAAAGGCTCGATTATGCGCCTCGGCAGCAAAGAGGCCGTGGCCCCCGTCTCGACCATTTCAACCGGCTCGATCTCGTTTGACGCCGCGCTCGGCGTAGGCGGAGTGCCGCGTGGCCGCGTCATCGAAATCTTCGGCCCTGAATCTTCGGGCAAAACCACCATCACGCTTCAGATCATCGCCGAAGCCCAGAAACAGGGCGGCATGGCAGCATTTGTGGACGCTGAGCACGCACTTGATCCGGTCTATGCAAAAAAGCTGGGTGTAGATGTGGACAATCTTCTGGTGTCGCAGCCCGACTACGGCGAGCAGGCGCTGGAAATCACCGAGGCGCTGGTCCGCTCCGGTGCCATTGACGTGCTGGTGGTGGATTCGGTGGCCGCGCTCGTTCCCAAGGCCGAACTCGACGGCGAGATGGGCGATTCGCACGTTGGCCTTCAGGCGCGGCTCATGTCGCAGGCGCTGCGCAAACTTACCGGCACGGTCTCAAAGTCACGTACCTGCCTCATTTTCATCAACCAGATCCGCGAGAAGATCGGCGTGATGTTCGGCAATCCGGAAACGACGACGGGAGGCCGCGCGCTCAAGTTCTACTCTTCCGTCCGCATTGATATCCGCCGTATTTCTGCCGTGAAAGAAGGCGAAGCCGTAGTGGGCGCGCGCACCAAGGTCAAGATCGTGAAAAACAAGGTGGCCGCTCCCTTCCGCGAAGCCGAATTCGACATTCTGTACGGTGAAGGTATCTCACGCGAAGGTGATGTGCTCGATCTGGCGGTCGCCAACAATATCGTCGAGAAATCAGGCGCCTGGTACAGCTACGCTGGTGAGCGCATCGGGCAGGGACGGGAAAATGTCCGTCAGTATCTCAGGGACAACAAGGAAATTTTCGCCAAAATTGACACCGAGCTGCGCCAGAAGCTGAAGATCGGTGTTCCGGCCGCGGCAGAAGTGCCTCCTGTACCCGTGAACGGCGCAGCAGCCGCACAGGAAGCGGTACGGGGAGCGAGACGCCAGTAAAGCGGAAGAATATTTTCAGAGGAAAAGGCAGGTTTTTGGATCTGCCTTTTTGTGGTGGAAACATCTGCTTTACTCTCGTTATTTCTCAAATTCGGTCTCGATGCCAAGGTCTGAGGTAAATTCTCCCGATCCGTATCCGGGTTTCGAACTTCCCATCGCAAAATCTGATATCCTTGCCCGTTTCCTATGACTGCTCCGGGTGAAATCGCGCTGAACAACGTCCTTTCGTCGAAACTCGATTCCAACCAACCGCGCACCAGGAGCAACACGGCCGCGATGACTGCGCTGGTGGCCAGTATTCGCGCACAGGAGGAGCAGTTGCGCGAAGGTGGCGGCGCAAAGGCCATTGAGTCGCAGCATGCCAAGAAGCGCCTGACTGCGCGCGAGCGCATTGCGTTGCTGCTCGATCCTGGAACGGAGCTGTTTGAGCTGGCACTGTTTGCTGCTTTTGGCATGTACGAAGAGTGGGGTGGCGCTCCAGCGGCAGGAGTAATCACAGGGTTGGGGCGCGTGGCCGGGCGGCTCTGCATGATCATCGCCAACGACGCGACGGTGAAGGCCGGTGCCTTTTTCCCGATGACGGCCAAGAAGGTCATTCGCGCCCAGACCATTGCTCTTGAAAACCACATTCCTACGCTCTACCTGGTGGACTCCGCCGGAGTTTTCCTTCCGCTCCAGGAGGATGTCTTTCCGGACCAGGACGACTTCGGTCGCATCTTCCGCAATAACGCGGTCATGTCGGCAATGGGTATTCCGCAGATCACCGCCATTATGGGCATGTGCGTGGCCGGAGGCGCGTATCTACCGGTGATGACCGACCATGTACTGATGACCGAAGGCAGCGGGCTGTTTCTCGCAGGACCAGCCCTGGTGCAGGCCGCTATTGGACAGAAGTATTCGGCAGAGGAGCTGGGTGGGGCCACGATGCACGCCGAAATTTCAGGCACAGTTGATTACAAGGAGCCGAATGACCATCTCTGCATGGCTCGCCTCCGTTCGCTCGTGGCGAAGATAGGCCAGAATCGGCAAGCGCCCTTCAGCCGCGTCCCATACGATCCTGAAAAAGATGCCCCAAAGTATCCAGCCAACGATCTTTATGGTCTCCTTGATCCAGATCCAGCGAAATCTGCTGGAAACAGCTATGACATGCACGAGGTCATCGCCCGCATCGTGGACCGCAGCGAGTTTGATGAATACCGGCCCGATTACGGGCGCACCCTTATCTGCGGTTATGCGCGCATCGGCGGAACGGCGGTCGGCATTGTCGCCAACCAGAAGACGCCGCAGCACCAGACCAGCCACACCGGCGAAAAGCGCGTGGAGTTCGGTGGTGTGATCTACGCTGAGAGTGCCGACAAGGCGGCACGCTTCATCATGGACTGCAACCAGAACCTGGTGCCGCTGATCTTTCTGCATGACGTAAATGGCTTCATGGTGGGGCGGGACGCGGAATGGTCTGGCATCATCCGTTCCGGCGCAAAGATGGTCACGGCAGTGTCGAACTCGGTTGTGCCCAAGATCAGCGTGATCATTGGCGGCTCATTTGGTGCGGGGAATTATGCCATGTGCGGAAAGGCCTATGATCCGCGCTTTATCTTTGCGTGGCCTACGGCACGGTATGCAGTGATGAGCGGGGCCTCTGCCGCCAATACGCTGGTGGAAATCAAGCTGCGCCAGCTTGAGCGCGAAGGCAAGAAGCTGAGCGAGCAGGAGAAGCAGGACCTGCTGGCTTCTATTAAGGCCACGTACGAAGAACAGACCGATTGCCGCTATGCTGCGGCGCGCCTCTGGGTTGACGCCATTCTTGATCCGGCAAAGACACGCGAGGCGCTGATGCTGGCGCTGGAGTCGGTCTCGCTGAACCCGGAAGTGCCGAAGTTCAACGCTGGAATTTTGCAGACATAAGAAGCTCGCCGGATTCTGGAGTAAAATGGTCGAAGCAGGTACAATAACAAATAGCGCCGAAGGGCGGTTTTCTGTGCGGAAGTGGTGAAATTGGCAGACACACCATCTTGAGGGGGTGGCGCCGAGAGGCATGGGGGTTCAAGTCCCCCCTTCCGCACCAAACATTCCATCGCGCCCTTAGAGGTTCAACAAAAGTCACTCATGTTTTATTTCATTCTCAGCGTTCACATTCTGGTCTGTATCTTTCTAGTCATTGTCATTCTGCTGCAGCAGGGCAAGAGCGCTGATCTTGCCGGCGCCTTTGGCGGACAAGGATCCCAGACCGCATTCGGCCCCCGCGGAGCGGCCAACGTTCTTACGCGGCTGACCACATGGTGCGCAGTGATCTTTATGTTGACTTCCATCGGGTTGACCATCATGATGCAGAAGCGGACCGGAGGACACTCCGTGCTGGAAGGCACAAAGGCCACGCAATCGGCCCCGGCGAAGAAATAGTTTCTGAACTTCAGTTCTATACTAAGGCAGGCGTTCAGCCTGCCTTTTTTGGTTTCCATGCAGCCTCTTTTCAGTCAGGCTCGCAAGCGGGTGTAATCGGCCTTCAAGGGGGACCCCCTCCCCCACCCTTGCTGGCGCTTTCCTTTATTTTCAACAATTTAGCGGGGGATCATCCCTCGCTATGTTATTGATTCCATTCTAGTTAAGTACGATCTAGTGTTTTCAATAACTTACGAGGGGGTCTCACGAAAAATGCCCGCGCGTCGGCGGGCATTCGGGAAAATTTGAGCTCTTAAACTCAGGATATCAAATTATGCGGAAATAACCGGACATACGGTTGAAAGAATTAAATGCTTTTATTTGTGTAAGTTAGGTGTGAAACGAGGAGCGGAGGGGGCTTGACAGGAAATTTTCCACAGGCGCGGCAAGCGTCAGGCAGCTCCAAGGATCCGGTGCTGCTGCCGCCTGCCTGTTTGTTATTTCACGGTCAATGCCAGTTGCAGAGTATGAGTGGTGACCTGGCCGCCGTTGTTGGAATAGGCCGTCACCGTAACGGTGTAGGAGCCAGCTGGGGTACCGGGGTTGGCAGCCGGTGGGTGGTGCAGGTAGCCATAGCGCTGGGAGCAGGCGGTCAATCCGGAGGTGCTGGCAAGCAGAAGCAGCGCAACGCCCATCAGCCGCAGTCCAGAGCGCCCGCGCAGGGCACCGATTCCAGCAAGAGCGAGGATTCCCGGAAGCATGAAGGCATAGGCGGTAGGGGAGCCATTTCCGCCCAGAGGCAAGCCGTTATTTTGCGCTCCTGAGGCCGCGGTGGTCTGGATCTGCAATGTGCTGATTACAGATGCCCCCTTGACCGGAGTGGCAATCTGCGGGGTAAAGGTGGCACTGGTGCCGTTCGGCAGGCCGGAGATGGAAAGCGTGACCGATTGGGTAAATGCCGCACTGCTCGGCGTAATGGTGAGGACAACCGTGCCGTAGTCCCCCGGATTCAGAGAAAGAGAGGTGGGATTGGCGGCGATGGAAAAGTCGGGAAGGGTACCTGTGTCTTCTGCCTGCAACTGTGCGCTGGCCGAAGCAGACCCGGTATGAGCGCTATCTCCTGAGTAGACTGCGGTAATCTGCCTGGTGTTTGCTGGCAGCGAATCAAGAGTAAGCGTCGCGGTGCCATTTTCGTTGATAAAGGCCGATCCGAGTGAGGAGCTGCCGTCCAGAAAACTGACGGAGCCGCCGGAGACCGCCGTTCCAGCAAAATCCTTTACTGTGACAGAAAGTGTAGTCTTTGGCCCATTTTGGGCAACAGAAAGACTGGTATGCGTGGAAATGGTCTGGCTATGCCCTTGTGGAAGAACCAGAAGAAGCGCCAGTGAAAAGGCGAAGGCGATTGGAAACTTCCTGAAGTGGATACGTGACTGCAAACTCATTCGTCCGGTTCTCTACCCTTTTGAGCGGAAATCCTTAATACCCAATTGTATCCGGGCGGCGCAAAAACGGCGATGCCGCAGACAGGCATTTGTTAGACGAGGCAAACGTGGTTTGGTGGCTGTGGCTGCAAATCAACATTCGCTGGTCCGGCCCAGGATGAAGTCTGCCCGGGCTGCTACCGGTCCGCGTGGCACCTCTATCAGTTGGTATTCGAGCTCGGCATACACATTTCTGACCATCTCGCAGGAGGCGAGGGCCTCTTCAAAGCTCTGTTTGCGTTCCGAGTCCGTTTCATAGATTTCCCGCCAGGGTGGAAGCAAAAAGACCGTGCGGTTATAGCGGCATTGCCGGGCCTGCTGACGGGCGTCCTGCGGAAGAGGGAGACCGGCCAAGCGAAAGTGGGCGATCGTGTCCGGAATACCGCGGTCAAAGAACGTCAGAGTTCCGCCCGAGGCATGGGACAGATAATCGGCGATGGATTGCTCCAGCATCAGCGCGGAGTATCGCTCCATATTTCGCCAGGGGACACCATCGCTGCCTGCTTTTACCTGCTGCTGAATGATTGCGCGCGCCGCTTCGCGAACGCAGATATAGCCACGGTGTTGCAGTTCAGTAAGGACGGAAGTTTTTCCTGCGCCTGGGCCACCGGTCAGAACAAAAAGTGGGGGTGGGGGCGGACTTTTGTCATTCATCTGGTTTGGGACATCTTTCTAAATGCTATAGACTGCGGTCAGACAATGGATGCATCTCTGGAACAGCTTTTTCATCTTCAGCACGTAGATACTGAGATTGCGCAATTGCAAAAGGCCATCGCCGCGCTCCCGCAGCATTTGGCCTCAATCGAGGAAACATTACGCGCACAGAAAGTCGCGGTAGACGACGCCGGCAAGGCCATACAGGCAGAAGAAGCAAAGCGGCGCCGCATTGAAAGCGACATTAAAGACCAGCAGCAGAAGATCACCAAGTTCCGCGAACAGTCTGCCAGCGTGAAGACGAACGAGCAGTTCCATGCGCTGCAGCATGAGATTTCTTTTGCGGAAAATGAAATCCGGAGGCTGGAAGATACGGAATTGGACAGCATGGAGCGCTCGGAGCAACTAGCTGCGGCGCTGGCGGCGGCCAGACAGGGACTGGAAAACCAGTCTGCGTTTGTGGAGCAGGAAAAAGAATCAGCACGTGTGGAGATGAAACACCAGCAGGACCGGCTGGATGTTTTACAGAAAGAGCGGAGCAGTCTACGCAGCCAGATAGAGCCGGACCTGCTTGCTGACTATGACCGCATCTGCGCTTCCCGCGGAACGGCCGTGGCCATCGTGAAAGAGCAGCGGTGCCACGGGTGCCAGATGTTCTTACGCCCGCAGATGTGGAACCAGGTGCGGCAGGGGGCGCGTGTGCACTGTGAAAGCTGTGGACGGCTGCTCTACTACGAATCTGTGGCTGACCCGGCAGGACAATTTGCGGATGACCGCCCGTACTGGAACGGGCCTTCTGCATGAAGTGCATCGCCATTGACATGGACGAGGTCCTGGCTGACACGCTTGCGAAGTACATTGCCTGATTGACGATCAGCCACGGCAACTGCGGCGTTTTGCCGGAGAAGGAATTCTTTGTTCCGCTCCTCCACAACATGCGGGTCACAGGATTTCGTAGTAAACGGCTGGCTGGATGTAAAAGAAGCTATTGAAGTAAGCGCGCTGGGAATGGTCCCATTACACGATAGGAACGTGGTTGAGGTGCGGCGTTGCCACGGCCAGGTAGGCAGTTGGCGTGATTCCGGAGAAGGCCTGAAAGTCGTGAATGAAGTGGGCCTGGTCATAGTAGCCGCAGTCGAGCGCGATCTGGGCCCATTCCACTTCGTCCATTTGATGCAGCGTATGCAATACCAGCTGGAAACGGCGCACGCGGCAATACATTTTGGGAGGAAGCCCGACCTGCTGCCGGAAAAGCGCAATGAAACGCCGCTGGCTGAGCCCGATTTTCTCTGTTACTGATTGAACCGTCGCGATATGCGGAGCGCGGCGCATGTGCTGAAGGGCGTACCTTACTGCGGGATGCAATTCCAGAGGCCGCGCCAACTGCGCCAGCAGGTCCTGCTCAAGGATGCGGAAGATGGCTTGCGCGGATGGTGCTGCGAGCATGCGTTCACGAAGCTCCGCACTACGAGATCGCCACAGGTCTTCAAGGTTGATCTCAGAGTTTTGAGCCTCATCGGCTGGCATGCGGAAAAAAGGAAATGCTCCGCCTGGGTAAAACTGGATGCCGACGACACGCTGTTGCCCCGCTGTATCAATGACAAAGAAATTTGAGCGCGCTCCGGAAAGGACTGCATGACCAAAGCTGCTGTAGCGGGAGACATCCTCGGGGCAGTAGATGCGGATGGCATCATCGTGCAGATTAAAAACGATCGTTGCTTCGCCCGTGGGCATCAACCGCTCGTGCGTATGCGCCGCAATGGTATTTGATTCGCAATACCAGATGCACTGGACGAACTGCCCAAGCGGAGGTGGCGGAATGTAATGCAGCGTGGGCATGATTAAGGTAGAGTGTACGCCGCTTTCATTTCCCTACAAAAGGAAATGGCCCCAGGCAAGGGCTTGAGGCCGGATATCTCTTATCGTTCTGCAATCTGGTCGAGCAGGTCGTAGAACTCGGGGAAGGAGATGGATGCGGCTTCCGCTCCGTGGATGACGGTTTCACCCGTGGCCCGCAGTGCTGCTACGGAAAACGCCATGGCAATGCGGTGGTCGCCACCGGAGTTGATTTCCGCTCCGTGGAGCTGCTGGCCGCCGGGGACATCCAGGCCGTCTTCAAACTCCTCGACCTCGGCACCCATAGCGCGCAGATTACTGGCTACGAGTGCGATGCGATCTGATTCTTTGACGCGAAGCTCTTTCGCGTCGCGGATACGAATTCCGTTCTGAGTGTACGGCGCGATGGCTGCAATGACGGGCAGTTCATCTATGAGCTGCGCGGCAAGGCCACCGGAAATAGTTGTTCCGCTTAAACCGCGTGCCGGGGCATTTACCTGTACTGTTCCGATAAGCTCGCCGTTTTTCTCTTCAAGATTGAGCACGCCGATGTGCGCGCCAAGTGAAGTGAGCACGTCGAGCAGAGTGGCGCGGGTCGGGTTCAATCCGAGAGCGTCGAAGACAAGGTTCGATCCGAGAAAGAGCGCCGCAGCGCAGAGGAAGAAGGCGGCGGAGGAAATATCGCCAGGAACCGTGGCCTCAATGGCGTGCAGGGTCTGGCCGCCGCGAATGCTGACGGCGTTGGTGGTGCGCTCCACTTCTGCGCCAAAGCCCCGCAGCGCCAGCTCGCCGTGATCGCGCGTGCGAACCGATTCGCGCACGGTGGTAGTGCCTTCGGCTTGTAATCCGGCAAAGAGCAGCGCCGTTTTTACCTGGGCGCTGGGTACGGGGGTGGTGTAGTCAATACCCTTGAGCTTGCCACCACGCACTGTGACCGGGGCATGGCCATCGGTCAGGGTGATGTCAGCACCCATCTGCGAAATGGGCTTGCGCACGCGCTCCATGGGCCTGCGGCTCAGGGACTCGTCGCCCACCAGCGTATAGGTGTGTGGGGTGGCCGCGAGGAGGCCGGTCAACATGCGCATGGTTGAACCAGAGTTGCCGCAGTCCAGCGGGGCGCCCGGATCCTGCAGATTGCCGCTGGTTCCGGTGATCTCAATCATCCCGTTATCAAGCCGGGAAACTTTGGCCCCGAGAGCAGCAGAGCAGGCCAGGCTGCTGGTGCAGTCCGCGCCGGTAGAAAAATTAGTGAGCTTCGTGGTCCCGGAAGCCAGCGCGCTCAACAGTGCATAGCGATGCGAGATGCTCTTATCTCCAGGCAGACGGAGGCTCCCCAAAATGTTGCGCGCAGGTCTAATGATGCGTTCAGTTTTTGTGGCGAACATTACTTTTATCGTAACAGGGCGCGGGGCTGCGCCTGGTCAATATGAAACGTCTACAATAGACGTTCGGCCGATGAAAATCCTGCTTGTTCACAACCGTTATCAGCAAAAGGGGGGAGAGGATTCTGTTGTTGAGTCAGAACAGAAACTCCTGGCTGAGAATGGTATGGATGTTGAACTGCTGGAAACGAACAACGACAGAATTGTTGGGATCAAAGGGAAGCTGGATGCTGCTCTCTCGGCGTTCTATAGCCGGAGCGGGGTAGACATGGTGAGGAGGGCCATTGAGCGAACCAGGCCGGATGTTATGCATGTCCACAACTGGTTTCCCACGCTCTCTCCCGGTATTTTCTGGGCAAGTAAGGAAATGAAGGTCCCGGTTGTGCACACTTTGCATAACTATCGTCTGCTGTGTGCCAAGGCATCTTTCTATCGTGATGGGCAGGTATGTGAAGACTGCATAGGAACCAGGTTCCGTACCTCCGGCATAGTCCATGGATGTTATCGAGGGAGCCGCTCGGGTACGGCGGTTGCCACGGCCGGGATGCTTTTCCACTGGAGACGGGGGACATGGCATAAAGCAGTAGATAAGTTTATTGCATTATCAGAATTCGCTAAAAAGAAGCTGGTGGAAGGTGGATTGCCCGAGGAAAAGATCATCGTGAAAGCGAATTGCCTTGATTATGATCCAGGAATGCGTTCGGGCGATGGAGGGTACTTTCTCTACATAGGGCGACTGACAGAGGAAAAAGGCGTCCCCACTCTTCTGCAATGCTGGAAGAATGGGCCGGAGTTGCCTCTGCTGAGAGTCGCCGGGGCCGGTCCTTTAGAGGAAGAAGTGATGGAAGCATCCAAAGCCTTGCGGAATCTGGAGTGGCTTGGTTCGAGAAGCGGCACTGAGGTGCTGGACCTGATGGGGAAGGCAAAGGCGCTGATTTGTCCTTCAGTATGGTATGAAGGGATGCCTCGTGTAGTTATTGAAGCTATGGCTGTAGGTACCCCGGTGATAGCTTCAGACATAGGAACTTATCCAGAAATGATAACTCCGGGTAAGAATGGAATGCTGTTTGAGGCAGGGCAGGCCTCTGCTATGCATGCCTGTCTGCAGGAATTTATCGGGTATGGGGACCATTTCCGATGGAGGGAACAGGCAAGAAATGAGTTTCTTGCCTGCTATAGCCCGGAGGTAAATCTCAGATCACTCCAGGCCATCTATGAACAAGCTACCGGTTGAAGTTAGAGTGCAGCATGAGGCCGCCGCGGTATTTCCAATTCATAGGACCGGAGGCCAGACAGTTGCATGACATATAAGCATACAAAGCGAGGGATGTTGAGGAGATACCGGCGCCAAAGCCTGCGCGGCTCCTGACAAAGGCGGTGAAACCATTGCAGGCCGCACTTCTTGGCCCATTCCGGAGAATCTTTGAGCAAGCCGCTGTTGATATCAAACGCCGCACCCACGCCAATCATCAGTTTTACAGGGAGCAGGTCAATATACTTTGCCATGAAGCGCTCCTGCTTTGGCGTGCTGATGCCGCACCACATCACGTCTGCGCCTGACTCGAGCACCATTTGATACAGCTCAGCTTCTTCCTGCACATTCAGAGGGCGAAACGGCGGAGTGTAGGTGCCCACGATCTGCAGGCCGGGATATCGTTCTGTCAGGACTTTCTTCAGGCGTTCTGCCACTCCAGGCTTGCCGCCGTAGAGGAAATGCTTTGTGCCATTCTTTGCTGCCGCTGCGCAGACTTCCATCATAAAATGCGGGCCAGCCACTTGCCGCATATGTTTATGCCCCATCAGGTGACCAATCCAGACCGTCGGTATTCCGTCAGGAGTAGTAAGTATTGAGCCATTTTGTATTTGGCGGAATACTGGATCGGCCTGGGCCTCCATAATTCCATGCATGCCAGTAACGCAGATATAGCCCTTTTTTCCTGAATTTATAAAGGAATTTACAGACTGCACTGCTTCTGGAACGTCAATGACGCTAACGCCAACCCCGAGAATATTTACTCTGTCATGTGCAATTGCATTCATTCTTTTCGTCCTTTTTGACCAATGAGAGGGCAATATGCGGGCCAGAAAAACACAACCGGCAGAAACCATGTCATACAGTGCAAGCCATCCGGCTATTACTACACGCCCATTCGTAAAACGGAACGAAGCCTCTTATGCCTGTTTGGGCCTGATGTTCCTACGAAAAATGACGTTAACACTCTATTAATATGGCATTCAATAGAGAGAATGTACTGATACGGTCCTCCACATACAGTGAGATATTCTTCCTACTTATGGGCACCCGTATATCTCATTGACATATCTAATTCACATCTTAGACTTAACTGTATGCTGTCTGGTGCTAATAGCGGGCTGATTATGCGCGCCACTTATACGCATCGCAGTCTTATGCAGCAAGCCGCGTGATATTTCGCTGTTTCCCCAACATAGATGATGCGATTTAGATATTTCGATCCAGGGAGTAACTATCCATGCTTGTTCCTGTAATTTCTGATCCAGTAGATCAAAACAGGCTTCACGCGCCTTACATTGCCGATGAGCGTCTCCCGGGACACATGGGGCCGGCAAAAGAAGAATCTCTAAAGGACATCTGGCGAGTGCTGCGGAAGCGCAAGTGGTGGATACTGTCCTTTTGTCTGGGCGGCACAAGTCTGGCAGTGCTGGCCTGCATTTTGCTAACAAACCAGTACAAGAGCACGGCGATGGTGCAGGTAGGCAAGGATGAAACGGTAGAAGTGAGCCTGAATCCTGGCAGCGCTGGCCCAACCTTGAGTGAAAGCGACACGAAAACAGATATTGCCACGCATATTGCAGTGTTGGAAAGCGACAGTACGGCGCTGGCCGTAATTCAGGACCTTCAGTTAGAAAAGTACAAGCCGTTTGCGTATAAACCTTCTCTACTGGGTTACATTACGGGCAAGAATGATCGCATTCAGGATGAATTCAATCGTCATCTTCCTCTAAGTGAGTCGCCAGCGCGACGTGAGCGCCTGCTTACTCTTTTTTCCAAGAAGCTTGAGGTCAAGAATCCCCCGGATACCCGGCTTATCACTATCAGCTTTCTCAATCCCGATCCTCAGCTTGCCGCAAAGATCGCGAATGCTGTCGTGGATGAGTATGTGAAGTTCGAGTCTCAGGCGCGTTCGTCTACGGAAGCCTCTCAGTGGCTGGAAGCCCAACTGCAGGAATTGAAGGGGAAGATGGATGAGTCGCAGAAGGAGCTGGCCGATTATGAACGGGAGACGGGGCTGAATAGTCTCCTGCTTAAATCTATCGGTGAAGCTGGCGGGGCGGGGGCGGTCACTCATATTCCTGTTTTAGACAAGCTGGATACATTGAACCAGGAGCTTACCCAGGCTGAGGCGGCCCGTGTGGCCAAAGAAGCCATCTATCACCTGACGCAAACCAAAGATTCAAACATTGTTGCGAATCTGGCATCGAGTTCGTTGCCGCAGATCGCGACTTCGGCCGCGATCACCCAGGGCAACGGTCTTGAGCTGTTGCAGAGCTTGCGTCAACAGAAGGCGCAGCTTGAGCTTGCATACTCTGATGCAAATACAAAATACGGGGCCAGGAACCCAAGGATCCTCGAACTGCAGAATCAGCTGGCGAATGTGAACAGACAGATTTCAGAGGAGCTGGAGCAGATCAATCTCCGTGCCAAGAATGATTATTTGCTGGCATTGAAGAATGAAGAAGGTCTTCGTGCCGCATTCACGAATCAGCAGGCAGCAGCAAGCAAGTTGAATGAGAGCACGGTAAAGCTGCAGATGCTGGCACAGCAGGCCGCGTCAAGCCGCCAACTGTATGACGCACTGTACGGGCAGTTGCAGGAGGCCAACGTCCAGGCTGGGCTTCGTGCCACGAACATCAAGATTGCTGATGTAGCGCGGCCGCCGGCATCGCCTGCAAAGCCGAATCCTCCTCTTTATGTTGCGATTGGATTGGCTGCGGGTCTTTTGTTCGGCGTGTCGTCTGCGTTTGTTCGCGAGCACATGGACGAGACGGTGAGGACACATCTGCAACTGCTTCCGCTGACTCGTCTGCCGGCCCTGGCCAGCATTCCCAACGTTCCCGATGCTCTGCTCTTATCCAGCAAGAAGAGAGGGCTGCTGCAGAGAAAAACAGAGAAGGCCAGTCCGCTATTGACGCGACCAAGGTCTGCGATGGCGGAAGCATACCGGACCCTGCGTACTTCTATTGCGCTGGCCAGCGCAGGAAGGCCCCTGCATACGCTGCTGGTGACAAGCCCGCTTTCCGGCGAAGGCAAGACGTCTGTTTCCTACAACGCGGCCGTGGCGTTTGCGTGTGCTGGAAAGAAAGTGCTTGTGGTGGATGCGGATTTACGCCACCCGCAATTGCATGAGTATTTCAACTGCAGCCAGTCGCCTGGCCTGAGTGATGTATTGGCGGAGGACAAACCTTTCGCCCCGTTTCTTCAGCCTCATCCGACGGTGCGTAATTTGTTTCTGCTTCCCGCAGGTGCATCTACGCCGGCATCTGGTGAACTGCTGAGTTCTGCGAAGTTAGACGATCTCCTGAACATGCTGAAGCAGTCCTACGGATTGGTCATACTAGACAGCCCGCCAGTTCTTCTGACTGCTGATGCGGTTGCACTATCGTCCAAAGTAGATGCCACGCTTGCAGTGGTACGGGCAGAAGTAACCAACAAAACTGCCGTGGAACGCGCAGCGGCAGTTCTGGAGCGCGCCAGCGGACGGGCCATCGGGATTGTATTGAATGGTGTCAATACTCATTCTATTGAGTACTACCAGGCGTACGGCCACAACGGCGGGGGGAAGTACTATGAAGAAAATTAATTTGGATAGCTTTGCGCGCTTACTCGCTAAGTCAGCTGCCTGGATGTTAACAGGTGGAGTTATCGTGTGCGGGAGCAGCGCATTCGCGCAGGAGGCGGGCCAGCTTTCTCCGTCCGCGGCTTCATCTACTTTTTCACAAGCGGCCAGCCAGACAGGCCGACAATCGGGAAGTAATCCCAACGGCCCTTTGACTGCTGTTCCTGATGATTTTTCCAATCTTCGGCTTGCGCCCGGCTTCTTTCTGAACGTATCAGTGTATGACGAACCGGAGTTCACGACACAGGTGCGCGTGGATGAAAAGGGAGATATCAGCCTGCCGCTCCTGGGGACGATTCATGTGGCCGGAAAAACAATTCCGGAAGCGCAGAAGGAGATACAGGACAAGTTTCGCACTGCACAGATATTGAAAGACCCGCAGGTAACTGTGAATGTAGAACAGTATGTATCTTCCAACGTGACTGTATTAGGTGAAGTACAGTCGCCGGGCAGGATACAGATGCTTGCTCCTCATAGTCTGCTGGATGTAATTGGAATGGCAGGCGGAGAGACGAACCTGGCAGGAGACACGATCCAGGTAGAAAGCCCTTCGGAACATGGAAGCACGTTCCATGTCTATCACTATGCTCGTGGACGTGAAGAAAATGAGGCCCGCAATGTATTTGTGAAGCCGGGGGACATTGTGACAGTAAAACGTGCCGGAGTTGTTTACGTGCTGGGTGCGGTCAACCGTCCGGGTGGATACGTGATGCAGGAGGATGGCGCACTGAATGTGGCACAAGCGTTATCACTCGCCATGGGCACGACGATGCAGGCCAAAATTAGCGGGATTCGCGTTGTCCGCCATGATCAGAATGGCAATATTACTGAGATTCCAGTGGCCTACAAAGACATTGTGGGCGGCAAGGAAAAGCCCCTGGAGCTGGAAGCACAGGACATTGTGTATGTTCCAGTGAGTAAACTGAAGTCAGTCTTCACTGCCGGATCTTCGATTGTTGGACAAACAGGGGCGGCCACGATTTACGCCGTTAAGTAGGCCCGGAGTTTCATTTTGCAGGACAGACAGGTATCTATTTATCCGTGGGACATTGAATCATGGCGGAGCGCCTTGCAAATCGCCGGAATTCCCGGGCTTGCGCTTCTAAGCCTGTTGTTAGGAACCATGATTCAGTACGCGGACCCATCAAGCGGGGGGCCGGCGCATACCAGCACAGCCATGCTGGTGCTTGTGCGTGGGCCTCTCTGTGTGGTTGCATTTCTTTTGCTGCTGTTTCAGCCGCAAGCGCCACGGCTGCACTTAAAAGATGCCCGCGTATTGTTCTTTGCTTTTGCGATTCTTTATTTTGTTTCCACCCTGTGGTCCACGGAGCATAAAGGCACATTAGGGAAGGCAGTCGAAATTTTTCTGGCCGGTATGGCGTTCTGGGAAGTGAGCCGGACGCGAAATGCTCTGCAGCGGGTTGAGGCGCTTCGCCAGATCATTCTGTTGACCATATCACTGGTTGCGTTTGTAACGGTGGCGGGCTACTTCATGCATATCCATGCATTCATTCAGCTGCGCCCCGGCATCTTTACCCGCACCACTGCTCAGGCGCCTTTTCTTTCTGGAAACGGTCTCGGGTATGTATCCAGCGCGCTGTTTCTTGTGGTATTTGCGGAGTGGCAGGCGAAGCGACTGGACCGCTGGGCAGCTTTTCGGCAAATGGCATTCGCGATGTTTTTGTTCGCCTTTGCAGCCAGCCGGACCTCTTTCGCGATTCTCATCCTGAGCGTAATTTTTGTAGTCGTCAGAAAGTCGAGCTCTCTTGGAGCATTTTTGGCAGCCACTGTTTTCGCGTTGGGTCTTGCCTTCCAGGACAAGATCATGGTCGCGTTGCAAGGGAAGGAGGCGACGAGCGACTTTACCACATTGAGCGGAAGAACAGTGATGTGGAATGCGGCGATTCGCCAGTGGCAAGCGCATCCGCTCCTGGGGGCCGGAGGCGGTGTTGGTGGAAAAGAAACCCTGAAACACATTGGCGATTTTTCGTTACAAACAGCAAGCTCACTCCACAATGGATTTATGGAGCTGCTGACGGGCCTGGGCGCAATTGGGTTTGCCCTCGGAGCTTTTCTTCTAATTCTGGCGACGTGGCGCACATGGAAGGCGTGGCGTGATCATCCGCAGTACGCCGGTACTTATGTTCTGATCATCCACGTCTGGATGACAACTGTCATGTCCACAGGCGTATTAGGGTGGATGGGATATGAGATGGCGTTGTTTCTCTGCATCATAACGAATACCGACCTGGTAAGGCGCCAGTATGCATATGCGTATCAGCCTGTGACGCGTGTTATTCCCGCGCAAGGGCTCACACTTTCGGCGAAATAACCAGCGATGTTCACTCTGGACGACGAATGAAGTTATCTTTCAGCGATCTGTTGCGCCGGCGCCGCTACCAAACTGTTGCCGACCAGTTAGTCGTAAGTGGGTCTAATTTTGCGACGGGAATTATTCTGGTCCGCGGAATGGGCCTGGAGCAATTTGGAGTTTTTACTGTTGCGTATGCGTTTGTTCTACTCGCCAACAGCATCCAGTTGAGTTTTATCTCATCCCCGATGATTACGCTGTCCGGACTGTACACGGACAACGGTGCGAGGATGAGCTACCTGCGCGGAATGTATGGCGTGCAGGTACGGTTCTGTACTGCCGCCGTGATAGCGACCGCTGTGCTTGCGGTCGGATTTCTCTTGTTCAAGCCTGGATTTGGAAGTATGAGTCAGGTCCCGGCGTTTCTATTATGTCTGGCTTTTTATTTAATGCAGGACTGGCTGCGCCGCTATTATTTTGCAGTGAATCAATCATTGCATTCTGTTTGGAATGACATTGTGAGTTATCTGGGCCAAACGGCCGTTCTTCTTGTGTTGATGGTGTTGCATCGCTTAAGTGTGAATACTGCATTTCTTGCGATCGCAATTACTTCGGCTGTTGCATTTGCGACAGGCGCGGTCATAGAACGCCTTCGCTGGTCAGGTGAAGAGTTAAGAGAAGCGTGGGCACGTTCGCGCGGAATTTCCCGCGACCTGGCCATTGCGAACCAATTGCAGTGGTTTGTTTATCAGGGGGCGATGCTGATCGGCGCAGGGGTGCTTGGATCAGAGGCGGCAGGAAGCGTTCGCGCTACACAGAACGTCGTTGGTCCGGTGAACGTGGCTTATCAGGCAATGGAGAATATTGTTCCGCTCAAGGCCAGCGAAGAGATGAGAAGAAATGGAATCGTCGGGGTCTCCAGGTTTCTGCTGCACTTTGGCGCGAAAGGATTTATTGCGTTGGCAGTGGTGTTTCTTGGGATCTCTGTTTTCTCGCGTGAATTTCTCACCTTCTTTTATGGCCATAAGGTAGCAATTTATGCCGGCATTCTGAACCTGCAGATGCTGTATTTTCTCCTACTCTGGCCTTTGCGGCAGTTCAGCTATCTGTTTCGCACGATCGGAGAGACTTCCGCGATTCTTACCTCGTCTCTGGCTGCTGCCATTACCAGTGTTGTTCTGATTTATCCATGCATTCGCAGCTTTCAGGCCATGGGAATTATGGTGGCTGCGGTTGGAGGCCAGATTGCCAACCTGGGCTTCATGTTTCTTGCGTGGCACCGGTTTCGTTCCAAGGAAAAGGAAAAGAGTGTAGGCACGGAGGTAGAGATCAGCAAGATATGAGCGGTTTTATCGGGTATTCAGGTGGAGCGAAGAGTAGAGCGTTTCTGCTGCTGCGACCCAACTGAAGTGGCGCACCCGATTTTGGCAGGCGGCTGCCAGTTTGGCGCGACGCTCTGGATTCTGGGCAAGAGAGACCATGGCTTCGGCCAGTGCTTTCTGAAGAGACGAGTCATTCTGCCCGGATGTTTTGAGGGCAATGCCGCAGGAACTGTCTACAAAGATGCCCGGACCTCCAAGATCGAGGCATATGACTGGCAATGAAGCAGCGAGAGATTCGAGCACGACAAGACCACCAGAATCGTGCAGGCTGGGAAAAACGAACGCGATGTTGTTTTGGTACTCTTTGGCGATTTCCTGATGCGGCATCCAGGGCAGCCAATCCACGGAGGAGGAAATACCGGACTCACGTGCAACTTCCTTTAGCCACCTGGAGTCTTCTCCTTCGCCAATCACGCGCAGGCGCGCAGTGGGCACCCTTTGCAGAACTTCAGGGAAGGCGCGAAGTACAAGATGCAGGCCTTTCCAGTAGAGGAGCCGGCCGATGAATAAAAAGCTGGGATGGGATGGTGGGTGTAATTCGGGAGATTGCTGCGGTGGATCTATGCCGATGGCCGGCAGCACAATGCATTTCGAGTGATATTTCTCCGGAATTCGCTGCAGCGTCTCAGGCGTTGTACATGCTATGCGAGATGCCCGGTGAAATGTTGCATGCATGAGAGGGTCACGCTGTGCCCATGCAATGCCAATGTCTCTGAATGCTTCACGAAAGCGGCCTGACCGATGAAAGCCGCGGCGCAAAGGCCGCGGAGAAGTTTCACCGCCACCTACGGGGCCGAGGACGAAGGGAATGCCCAGGCGGCCCATGAAAGATGGTTGGCGAAAGGTGACAAAGGTTATGTGATGAACGAGATCAAACTGTTCAATCTTATGAATTCGTTTGGCGAAGAAATAGGCGCCGAGCTGCCAGAAAAGATAGTAGAAATATAGTCCACCTGGCCAGCGCTTCCATCTTCTGCACCAGGAAGGTAGATCATAGTAAAGCGGAGTTACAGGTAGTTGCAGCTTTTTGATTTCAGATTCAATGGTCTGTTTGTTATTACTGCGAGTGAGTACAAAGACATGATGTCCTTGTTTGATAAGAGAAAGCATCCAGTTCCACCCTACGGCAGGCTCTGAGCCTTTATGAGGCTCACATGCATAGGCGGAGAGGAGAATCTTCATGTGGTCGTTGGCTGCTCCGGAAACGATGGTCTTAGAAGAATGTACCATTTTCAGGATGGAACAAAATCAGGCTCCTCAGCTTTTGTTCAACATGGAGGCGTAAGTTGCTGGAAGTGCAAAATCACACTGAGCTAATTTCTGTTTCATCGCTGGTGGCGAGCCGATTCATTGAGGCGCTCTCTTTGCAGAGCACAGCGTACTGCATTCTGACTGGCTATGATGATTTGCCGCAGAGCTTTGATTCGGACATTGATTTTATGGTGGGAGCGCAGGACTTTGAGCATGTGCCAGAATGGATCGCATCCATTGCCCAGCAAACGGGCACGCAGCTTTTTCAAGCCATTCCGCACGAGTGCACAGCACGGGCTTTTCGCCTGGCACACGTGGAGGCAAGCAAGATTACATTTATCCAGCCGGACTCCTGTTCGGATTATCGGCACTTTGGCCGATTGTGGCTGAGGTCTGAAGAAATTCTTGGAGCGCGACGGCTGCATCCGAAGGGGTTCTGGATCCCGAGCGCACAACATGAATTCCTGTACTACCTAGTCAAGCGACTTAACAAGCGCGACTTTAAGCCTGAGCATGGAGATCGTATCTCTCGCCTATATCGGGAGGCACCTGAGAACTGTCATAAATTGTTGCGCCGCTTCTGGTCAGAGAAAAATGCGACGGCGATCGCAACGATGGCAGATACCGGAGACTGGCAGCCGCTTATTCAAGGAATCGAGCCATTTCGCCAGGACATGATGGAGCACTCTGCGGAGAACCTCGCCGCGCGAGCCTTTTCGTTCTGGAAGAACCTGGGGCACACGTTGGACCGCGTCGTTCATCCCACGGGCGGCTGTATCGCGTTCATTGGGCCGGATGGTTGCGGCAAGTCTTCTGTGATTGAAGCAGTTGTCCGGGAGTTCACTCCGGCATTTCCGAAGATCACACGTTTTCACATGCGGCCGGGAATGTTGCCGGGGCGTACAAAACCCGGTGCTACGGTTACCGATCCGCACGGCAAACCAGCACGTAGTGGTGTTGCTTCTGCCGCGAAGATGGCTTATCTGGCCTTTGACTATTGTGCTGGTTTTGCTGCTCGGGTTTGGCCTGCGATGATGCGCACTGGACTGGTTGTGTTTGACCGATATTTTTACGACATTCTTGTTGATCCTAAACGCGTGCGCTATGGTGGGCCACGCTGGTTTTTGAAGCTGATGACCGCGGTCCTGCCCAGCCCCGAGCTTGTGATTTTGCTGAATGCTCCTCCTGAAGTCTTGTGGTCCCGCAAACAGGAAGTTCCTTTTGAAGAAGTCATGCGCCAGCAACAGGCTTATCTTGCTCTTGCGCGGAAGCTGAAGAATGTAGCCGTCATAGATGCCGCGCAACCTCTTCCATCGGTTGTGCATGATGTAGTGGAGGCGATTGTTTTCCACTACTCTGCGCGGACGAGTTCTCGCCTGCAGCTGAAAGGTAAATAGCGTGGCCAGAGTGGAAGAAATAGTCCGGGACCGCGCTGGCATTATTTCTGAAGCTACTAATGTCATAGAGCGGGTTTGCCGGTTTCCTGACGAGCAGGCAAGCACGGGGCTTATTCCTCGCAGCTTTGTCGTTATTTCTCAAAGTAGCCAGCCTCGCTGGCTTGTTCCGGAGAAAGTGCGGTCAGCCTTGCCGGTTTTCAGGAGCTGGCGACCATACGGAACAAAGTCGCGTTTGCAGTGGCAGGGCGTCATCGCGGCATGTTCTTCGAACCTTCTGCCTCTGCTGCCCGGCGTTAGAGCGGTACAGGCAGGCTGCAATCTCTCATATTGGAACATGCAGCTTCGTGGTTTTTCTGAGGAGTGGGAGATGTTGGGGCACATTGGAAACCCATCTCCAACACAGAAGGCGATTTTCTTTTTTCTGCATGGTGGTTCGATCAAAGCTGTTGCGAAGGTCCCTCTGACGATGGAAGCAAAGGCAGCCATCCTGAATGAAGCGGCGATTCTCAATGTGATCAAGGAAAAGCAGATTGTGCCGGAGGTGCTGTCCACGGATGTCGTATGTGGCACGGCTGCGCAGTCGTGGATAGCGGGAAAGCCTGTTTCTCGCAAGTTTCAGCAACCACATCTGGATTTTCTCTTGCGCCTGGCTTGCAATGAATGTTCCGTCAGGCTGTCTGCATTTCAAAATCTGCTGGCTTCAGAAATGGAGAACTTTGACCGTCCTGAAAGTGAACGGAAGTTCGTCAAGCAGGCCTTCGATTTGCTGGGTCTTGATGAAGAGTGGATGGCTTTTACTGAACACCGCGACTTCGCTCCGTGGAACGTGCGCAGGTTCGCTGATGGCAGGATTACTCTGATTGACTGGGAGTGGGCGGTGGAAAAGAGTCTGCCGTGGCAGGACGTCTGCAGGTATTTCTATATTCAGGACTACCTGTTTCGCGAAGGAAAAAACGTATGGGAAGTGCTGATTTCACATCCTTTGCTTCGGGCCTATGCGCGTAAATGCAATCTGACAAGAAATTCGATGCGATCACTTACATCGTATTATCTGCTGCGCACGCTGTTTGAAGACTACCGGCATGGCGAGTACGCACGCTACAACTACACGTTGCGTCAGATACGGCTCCTGTTTGAGTAAAAGAAAAGGCCGGGGAGCGGTTGCTGCCCCGGCCACAGGATAAAACCGGCTTACTCAGGACTAAGAGGCCGGTCTTATGTTTACCTTGAGTGTGATAGAGTGCACACGGCTTCCGCTTGCTGCAAAGATAGTGATGGGCACCATTTGCGTTGCTGCGGAAGAAGAGGCGCGAAGAGTGAGAGTAGACGTTCCACTGGTGAGTGACGATGGGCTGAATGAAGCGCTCACCCCAGAAGGCAGTCCGGAAACAGAAAGCTGAACCGATCCATATCCGTAAGACTTTACCTGCAAGGGAATGGAGACAGCACCATTGGACATATAGTAGGCAGGCACGTAAGAAGCTGCATTATGTGCCTGTACATGGAAGTCCTTATAGCTCGGGTCAGGTACTCCGCAACCACGGGTATAGGTGGATGCAAGTGCCCAGGCAGAGCTGTAGTCCTGTCCTGAGACAGACTTCCATCCACCAAATGTGATACGTTTGCCAGAAGTCACGATGAACGCAGATGATTGCTGACCGTTATACCAGTAGTTATTGTTGGACTGGAGGCTGTTGATGAACTTGGACCAGTCACTGCCGCTGAGATAAGTGTTGAAGACGAACTGGCTGGAGTTGGCGGCGGTGAAAACATTATTTTCCAATTTAGTGTTTTCAGTGAATGTAGTTTCAGTCTGGCCGGTTTCGAAGTTCGTGAAGACCCTTCCACCAGCTTTGCCGGCCAGGAAGAAATTTCCATTCTGGAAGTTGTTTCCTCCGTTGTTGTAGAAGATATTGCCGCTCATCGTAAGGTCTTCTGTGTTGATCAGATGAACGCCCATGCCACTCGAGCAAAGGCTTGAGTTCTGCACAGACACCGGGCCTTCGTTCGCTTCCAATTGAAGAGCAGCCACTGTGTTGCCAACCAACTGGCTGTTCGCAACCGTCACGTTGGTGTTGTCGGTATCGAACCACAGTCCCTGGGCAGCATTGTTATATGAGCGGTGCGAATTGACTGTGACTCCGTGGGCATGCATCAGCTTTGTTCCGCCCTGGGCAAAGTCATATAGACCGATCATTTCTCCGCGCCAGTTGTTATAGTCCGTCTCATTGTTCTGGTAGAGGGCGCTCTTCACTTCAAAGGCGGCAAGTCCTACACCGCCGTTGTAGCTGGCAGTGGAGTTCTGCACGGTATAGTGATTGCTGCCACTAAGGCCAAGCCCGCCCCAGTTGTTCCAGTAGACCTGAACATTGTCGAAGAGAATATTTGAGCTGTTGTAGACATTCGCGCCATTCTGATTCATGCATGAGGCCGCATGTTGCAGAATGATGCCGCGGAAAACCATGTTCTTGCCGTTGTCTACTTCCAGTGTTTCCCGGCGCGCTGACGCTTCTACCCGGGCACTATTCATGTCAGTGCCGGCTGGAGGCCATATATCGAGCTCCTGGTATGAGCTGTTGACGAAGAACGTTCCAGGACGCATCTGCGAAATGGACGTAACCTGGGTCATCGGCGTGCCATTGACAAAGACCATCTCATTGTTCTGAACAATGGATGGCATGCCTGTGTACCAGCCGCCGGGCAGTGGGCATCCACCCACGGGGTCTTTCCAGGAGTACGCATATACATTGCTGTTCTTCCTGTACCAGTTTGTCAGGACATCCGCACCATCAATCGTAACTGTGCCTGCGGTAGTTGCCTGGATGGTGATGGGAGCGCTGGTCTGATTGTAGGGGCTGATCTTTACGAACTCGCGGTATATGCCCGGATCAATCATGACCTTGGTGCCAATGCCAGCCCGGTTGTTGGCAAGGGCCTTTGCGACTGCGGCGCTAATTGTCTTATAAGGTTGCGAAACAGAGCCAGAATTTTTATCTGATCCTGAACTGGCGTTTACGTGGACGTAGATGCTCTGGTTTTCTACCACATTCGCCTGGGCATCAGCGCGATAGAACGGCACCGCAAGCAAACAAATTACAAGTGCGATAAAAGAAAATCTCAACTTCATAAAACAGCCTTTGAATTCAAGGTTGGGGGATTGTTCTTTGAAAAGATTTCGCACTACTTTTCTTTTCATAGCAGCACTTACTCTTTCCCTGAATACGCAAACGTTCTCTGAACTGCGAGATGAGGAGGCTGGCAAAACTTACCAACATCCCTGCCTTCGCAGGCAGACTGGTACATTTACCTATTTCGCAGACCCAAGGAGGGGGAGAAAAAGCAGGCTTACTGCTTCAGAAATGGTGCAAACCTTATTTGCACCATGCATGAGCAAGTGTATGGCTTCTTGGGAGCTGATGAGCGGAAGCTTTTATTAAGCGTGTTTGAACAATTTTTAAAACAAAATCCCAAAAAGCGCAAAGCAAAAATGAAAAATTTTGCACTTTTTTGTATTTCTTCTCCAGAAAACAACAGGGCACCGGTACATAAAGTACTCGATAACTATGCAAAGTTTTGCAGAAGATAAACCGGGGTTCGCTTAGTTGATATGAGTTTAATGGAAAAAGTGCAGGTACCACTTTAAGGTTTGTGCACCAGCAAAGATGGCATACAGCGCAGCCGCACATAAAAATGATCCGAAGGGGAGAGCACGGTGTCGAATGGGTACCTGGTCAGGATAGGCGGAGCGACAGATGTGCATCATAGCTGCTGCGAGCAGGCCAAAAACGGCGCCGGAAACTATCCCGAGAAAAAAGACCAGGAGTGCCTGCTCGGGGCCTAACCATGCGGCAATCATGGCGAGCAGCTTGGCATCACCCAGCCCCATGCCCTCGCGCCGACGCACAAGCCAATACCCGCCACGGACCAGCAGTATGAGCAAAGCCGCAAGCAAGGCATAGACGAACGACCACGCTGCGGCGCGTACTCCGTCCACGATGCCGGTATAGAGAATCCCCAGAATGATGCCGGGAAGAGTAAATGCATCGGGCAAGAGCAGAAACTCCGCATCCATGGCAGCAAGACCAAGCAGCAGGAAGCAGAAGAGGGCCATCCCTGCTGTTGTCAGCGTGAGCCCAAAGGTGAGATAGCACAGTACGAACAGCAGCGCTGTAGCCAGCTCGATCAGGGGGTAGCGGACGGGGATCTTCCAGTTGCAGCAGCGCGCGCGGCCGCCGAGGAGAAACCAGCTCAGCAGGGGTAGATTGTCTCGCGGACTAATAGAGGTACCGCAAGCGGGACAGCGCGACCCTGGGGAAACAATGGATGTATGCCGAGGCAGGCGTGAAATGCAGACATTCAGGAAGCTGCCAAAAGCAAGCCCAAAAAGTACTGAAAAGATGGCTATAAGCGGGGCCACTGAAGGAAGTATAGATGGTGTCTTCCGTGGTCCTTCGCTTTATTGGGGATTTTCCTGCTGCTGGTCCTGCTGTTTGTCTTTCTTTCCCAGCCCAAAGAGTTTGCTGAAGAAGCCACGCTTTTTCTTTGGCTTCTGCGCCTGCTGGTCCTGGTTTTGCGCTGTTGTGGCATTCTGCGCAGGGTTGGGCGCAGGTGTCATGGGCTTCACCACGGGAGGGGGAGGCCCCTGAATGGCTGGTGCAGAGGCCTGTTTTTCTCCCAGGCCAAAAATCTTCTGGAAGAGATTGCGCTGGTCTCCATTGGCATGGTCACAAGTGTCCGTAGGCTGCGTGCCATCCAGGAATGCTACGGTGATTACGTTATTGGGGCAGGCGGCGTCGGCCAGCAGATTCGTGTCCTTGTCCAGTTGCACGAGTGTGACTCCTGGCGGGACGGGGAACTCTTCTGTATCGGAGTACTGCGGCAGGGCAACGGCACGCTTCATAAATTCGGCCCAGATGGGTGCGGCGGCCTTAGCGCCATCCAGCTTGATGTCGGTGTAATCATCATTTCCCACCCAGACGACGCACAGAAGGTTTGACGTATAGCCCGCAAACCAGGCATCGTTGGAGGTGCCGGTCTTACCAGCGGCTGGAACGGTGAACCCCATGGCCCGTACTCCTGCTCCCGTGCCATGATTGATCACATTTTCCAGCATGTGGGTGGTCAGATAAGCCACACGCGGATCCAGGATGGGTTTGCTGGTGGGGGAGTAATCACTCATCACGTCCCCGTTTGAGCTGCGAACAGAAGCCAGCATCCAGGGGTCAATTTTGACGCCGCTGTTGGCAAATACCGTGTATGCTCCCGCCATTTCGAGCGGAGTCGCGTCGTATGCACCGATGGCCACCGCTGGCGTGCCGCGCGCCGATTTAATGCCGGCATCGCGTGCCAGAGCGGCCACGTTATTGAATCCCACCATCTGCGCCAGCGCGATTGTGGCCACGTTCTGTGACTCCTGTAAGGCAAAGCGCGCCGTGATCATGCCGAATTGTTCGTTGTGGTAGTTGTGCGGAGTGTATTCCTGGTTGCCTACATAATATGTAGTCGGCTGGTCATTCAGCATGGTCACAGGAGTAAAGACGCCGCTCACTCCATCACTATTTGTAAGCTGCGCACCGGTCAGACTGGTGTTGAACGCCGCAGCATAAACAAAGGGCTTGAAGATCGAACCTGTTGGCCGGTGCTGCACAGCATGGTCGAACTGGCTCATGCCATAATTGCGACCGCCCACCAGTGCAAGGACCTGTCCCGTATGCGGATTTAACGCAACCAGCGCCACCTGGGGATAAGTGATATTGCTGTCTACCGTAGCAGGCCCTTTCTTTGAAGCACGATGCGTATGCATCCTCAGCACAAGCTCATCCACGCGCTTCATGCCTTCAGTCACAGCTTCCGTCGCTGCGGCCTGCAACTGCGGGTCAAGCGAGGTATAGATGCGAAGCCCCTGCTGGTTGTACTGCTCATCGCCAAGTTTCTGCACAATCTGGTCGCGGACCAGGTCTACAAAATACGGTGCTTCGTTGGCATCCACGCTTTGCGAAGCAAGCTTCAGTGGAGCGGCCTTGGCCTTCTCGGCCTGCTCTTTTGTAATCGCCCCGGTTTCCACCATCGCGTCCAGCACCACGTTGCGCCGTTCGAGCGCCCGCGCCGGATGCCGATACGGGTTCAGGCGGCTGGGGCTCTGGATCATTCCCGCAAGCAGGGCGCACTCGGGCAGGGTGAGTTGACGCACATCTTTCCCGAAATACGCCTCAGCGGCCTCGCCAAAACCGTTAATGGCAAAGCTGCCCCGCTGCCCCAGGGGTATATCGTTGGCGTAGATCTCAAAAATCTTCTGTTTGCTGAAGCGGTGCTCGAGCTGGAAGGTGATGAGGATCTGCTTGAGTTTGCGGCGGAGCGTTCTTTCCGGCGAGAGAAAGACATTTTTGGCCAACTGCATGGTCAGCGTAGAGCCACCACCTACATAACGACGGTCGCCGCGCAGATCATGCCATGCCCACCCGATCATGGAGTAGTAGTCCACCCCATCGTGCTCAAAGAAGCGCCGGTCTTCGATAGAGGTCACGGCGGCGACGAGAGAGTGTGGCAGCTCATCGTAGGTCACCAGGCGTCGCTTGATTCGGTTCTGGTCGGAAAGTCCGGTGATGAGCAGTGGCTCAAGTTCATAAGCTGCGAGCTGCTGGCCGTTGGCATCGGTAATCTGGCTGACCTTGCCGCTGCTGAAGCTGATCGTCGCACTGTCGGGGGCATGATAGGACTGCGGCCCGGGATGCACTGTGATGCTGCCGCCGGAAAGATCATAGGTCCCCATGGGAGAAGCCGAGCCTGAGCCAGTTTCGTTGTATCCGGCTTCCCGAAGCTCCTGCGCAATAAAAGTCGCGGTCAGTTTCTGGCCCGGACGGACTTCTCTTGGAGCGGCGTAAATCCTGGCGGTATTTGTAAACAATGGCTTTTCCAGCCGCTCGTCCACAATGCGCTTGTATTTGAAGTAGTAAAAAGAGGTGACGGCGACGAAAAAGAGCAAAACTACGCCAACAGCAACGCCTGCAATCTTAAGCGTGGTTTTGTTCAGAAGGCTGTTGGGCGCAGAACGGGGGGCGAATTTTACTTTCACGGCCAATGGGGAACTTCCGTCATTTATTTTATCGGTTGCACGGCTTAGACGCGCCTGACGGCCTGGAAGGTAGGCTGGAACAGGGGAGCAGAACCTGGAAAGAGAACATTTTCTTATAGCCCCATCCAGCAGGAATGGGCAGGGCTGGAAGGGATGTTTTTGTCTCATAATAGATACAAAAATAAATCTTGCAAAAAACTCAAAATTGTATACATAATTCAGTACCTTCAAAACTTGCCTGTACAGCGCAGCGAAGCAGAGTTCCAAAGGCGAGGGAAGGCGCAGGGCTGGCGGGAAATCGTTTCCCGGAATTCACAGATTTCCAGCCCTGTCGGCGCATTCAGGCGTTTCTTTTTCGGAGGATTTTATGCGTTGTCGTATTGGAGGCCATTTCTTCAGGTTTGTAGCGAGCCTGATGGTCCTTAGCTGGATCTTCGTGCTGTCGGCACACGGACAGAGCGGCTCACAGGGCACTATCGCCGTAACTGTGCTCGACCCCAGCGGAAGCGTCATCTCTGCTGCTCATCTGGAACTCACCGATCTTGCCACGAATGACGTGCGCAATGCCGAAAGTCAGGATCGTGGTACTTACGCTTTCGTCAACCTGAACATCGGCACCTATAAACTGACCGTCAGTAAAGATGGCTTTGCCACGCGTGTTTTTGACTCGGTTGTGGTCCATGCCGGACAGGTGACTCCGGTTACAGCAACACTCTCCCTTGGGCAGGCCACACAGACCGTGACTGTCTCTGAGAGCGCCACGCCGGTGATGGAGACGACATCAAACCAGATCGGCACGGTTGTGGATCTGAAGCAGATTCAGGACCTGCCGGTAGCCGATCGCAACCTCACCTCCCTTGCCCATCTGACGCCGGGTTATAACGGCACCTACAACGGGCTGCCTTCCATAGATCAGGGCACGAACATTGACGGCATTCAGGGAAGTCCGTCGCGCATGAAGTTCAGTGGCAACGACGCTCCCGTCGTGACGCCGCGTCTTGAAGACATTGAGGAGATGTCTATTGTCACGGACCAGTTGGGGCTGGGTGCGGGCTTTGGCCAGTCCAGTACACAGATCAACTACGTCACCAAGCGCGGAACCAACCGGTATCATGGCAGCGTCTTTGGCGATTTCCAGAATGCCGGGTTGAATGCAAATAGTTGGACGAACAACGCTGCTGGTGTGCGCAAGAACAAGTTCATCAAGAACAGCTTTGGTGGCAATTTGGGCGGTCCGATTCTGCATGACAAACTGTTTTTCTTTGGCAGCTTCGCCGTTGCCAAGCAGCCGGGCACAACGACGGCTTCCAACAATGTCTTTACCCAAGCGGCGCAAAACGGCAACTTTACCTATACGGGGACAGACGGGCAGACACACACGGTCAATGTATTTCAGCTTGCGCAACAGACAAACCCTGCTCTGCCCACATCGCAGAACTCCGTCATCGCTGCGCAGCTTCAGAAGATCAACAACTCGCTGCAGCAGGGCACGATTTCCAGCACACCCGATCCAAATTTCAACACCGTGCGCTGGAATGTTCCGAATCCAACTACTTTCTATTACCCAACGGCCCGAATAGACTACAGCCTTTCCCAGAAGGTGCGCATGTATCTGGCCGGAAATATGTCGCAATATGAGTACCCTTCCGGTGCGGCGCCAAACTTTCCGGGATCAGACTTTCGAGACCAGGCGGCTGGAAACTGGTTCCGCAGCTATGTTGCATCGTATGGCCTGGACTGGACCCTTTCTCCTGCTCTTATTAACCAGTTCAAGCTGGGCTTTCTCTATAACACCAGTAAGTGGGCGTATAACTCGGCGCCGCTCTATGCAACGGAACCTACTGTCTTCTGGAACATGAACAACTATGGCGGCAATGGCAATATGTCCGGACAGGTTTATCAGCTTCCGGTCACTTCCTACTATCCCGTCTTTAATCTTTCCGACTCGGTCACGTGGCAGCGTGGCGCGCATACCATGAGTTTCGGCTTCTCCTGGTATCGCGAGCAGGACCATTACTGGAACCCACCCGCAGGTTTTCCGAACTACAACCTAGGGTTGGCCACTGGTGATCCGGCGTTGCAGGCATTCAATTCTGCTACGATGCCGAATGCCAGCAGCCAGAACATGGGGGAAGCAGGACAACTCTATGCTGTGCTCACGGGCAGAATCGGCAGCAGTACAGGGTCGGGCGGACCGGGTTCCGGGGCGATAAATGGCAGCTTTGCCTATGATCCTAAGTCCGGAAACTACAAGAACGGAATTGGCGCTTACAATCTGGACGAGCTGTCAAAGGCATGGGGCCTGTTCTTTGAAGATTCCTGGAGAGTCACGCCGTCACTGACCCTAAATTATGGTCTGCGGTGGGACTTTACCGGCGATAACTATGATCTGACTGGAAACTATCACAACGTAGATGCAGCCAGTTTGTATGGACCATCGGGCGTTGGCAATATCTTTAACCCCGGATCGCTTCAGGGAGCGATGGACCCGGTGATCAGCGCGAGGCCGCATGCCTACAGCCCATGGAATGTGAGCCCGCAGCCCGCTTTTGGTTTTGCCTGGAACCCAAAGGGAAGCGAAGGCGTGCTGGGTAAACTGTTTGGCGATGGGAAAACAGTGGTACGCGGCGGCTTCAATCTGCGCCGCTTTACTGAGCCGTATCAATACTATTGGGACAACGCGTCAGCCTATGGCGCATTCTTCTACCAGAGCTTCTACTTGAATGCGAACAATACTGGACGGCCGGGCACCTTTGCTCCGGGCAGCCTGTCACTGGGCAGTTCCTTACCGGCGTATGGCTTGTCGCCTGCGAGTTACCTGAAGACGGAACCGCTTTCCGACTTTACGTTTCAGAACTCGCTTTCGTTTGCAGGCATTGATCCGCATATTCAGCAGCCTTACAGTGAGGCCTGGAACTTAGGCATACAGCGACAGCTTGGAAACACGCGCGCCATTGAAATTCGCTACAACGGAAACCGCACCATTCACCAGTGGATCGCGCTGAATCCGAATGAGGTGAATATTTTTGAGAATGGCTTCCTGAACCAGTTCAAAGCTGCTCAGACCAACCTTGCGCTAAACGGTGGCACGTCCTTTGCGAACAACGGCATTCCCGGGCAGAAGCCGCTTCCGATTTTTGATGCAGCATTTGCGGGCGAATCCCCGGCCGGTTCCGATTACACAAACAGCCAGTTCATCACGTATCTGCAAACCGGACAGGCGGGTGCGATGGCAAACGTGCTGAGTGGCATCAATGGCACAGTGCCGTATTTCTGCAATCTTGTCGGTGCCGGCTTTGCTCCATGCGCGAACAACGCTGGATATAGCGGGCCGGGCGCGGGATATCCGATCAACTTCTTCCAGGCCAACCCCTTCGGCGCGGGACAGCAGACCAGCTATATGGTCGCTGCTGGATACTCGAACTACAACGCCCTGCAGGTGGACTTCCGCCAGAACGCGTGGAACGGGCTGCAATTTGACGTCAACTATGTCTGGAGCCACACGCTGGGCACTGCCACAGACAATGAGTGGACGGGTGGATCACCTGTGTACAGCATGCGGAATCTGGCCAAGGCCTACGGGCCAACGCTCTTTGACCTGCGGCATGTTCTGCATCTCAGCGGCACGTATGATCTGCCCTTTGGCGCAGGCAAGGCCTTCCTGAACTCAGGAAATGTTGTCGACAGGATATTGGGTAACTGGACGCTTGGAACGATTGTCAACTTCCAGAGTGGCGCTCCGCTGCGCCTGAACGGCGGAAACTACACCTTCAACGATTACGCAGATGGAGGTATTCAACTCACTGGGATTACCGCAAAGCAATTGCAGAGCGCTGTTGGTGTGCACCGCATTACGCCGGCTGAAAACGGCGGTACTGCTGCGACCTTCGTAGACCTGCTCGATAAAAAATATCTGGCAGGCTACAGCGGTGGCGCTAATACCAACTACATTACGCCCAATACAACTCCGGGTACATTTGGACAGGTTATTTATCTCTATGGCCCGCATACCTTTGGTCAGGACATCTCCCTGACCAAGCGTTTCCCGATCACGGAGAACATTAATTTCAAATTCCAGGGCGAGTTCCTGAATGCCTGGAACCACCCCTTCTTCGGCAATGGTGGTGGATACACCAATGGGCTTTCCTATGTGCAGAATGCCAGTTTTGGTACGGGCTATGAGACCAGCAGCCCACGTGCCATCGAGCTTCGCGTCAACGTGGACTTTTAATTCCTTGCTTCAGCCGCGGTAGCCTCCTGCTGCGGCTGCATTTTTGAACAAGTATCAACAGTAGACTGCTACTTTTCCGGTTTCGAAACAGCCATCGATTTAGGGAGAGAAAAGAGTGAGTTAGGAGGCTCTTCACCAATTTTTACATCGAGCAATTCCTGGGTATACTTGCTACCACCGGGAGCAGTTGAGGTTATTTTGACAATAATATCTGATCCGTCTGCAATCCAGATTTCTCCTTCAGGCTGTTTTGTTTGTGCACTAAGCATGGGGTAGCCCGTGGCAGTAACACCTCCGATGACTGCCCGCCCGATGGGCTGTCCCTTTGGTTCTAACATCCTGCCAAGCTTTTGATGGACACCAACGGCAATATTCTGTGGAAAGTTTAAGGTATATGCTATACCTTCAGGTGCGATGTATAGCTTTCCATGATCTGGCTTAGTTGAATTGGGTGAATATATCTCTTCTAATATGCTACCTTCAGAATTGCGCGCTTTAATGCCTTCATTGACGATGGTTTCTTGTTTTCCTCCTGGATAAATATTGTTGATGGTTTCCCTTAATTTAGCCGTATAAGGAACCCAACTGGTTTGGCTCCAAAGATGAACAGCAAAGGTCATGATGACTATAGAGTGCAATAGTTTAGAGCGTTTCATAGAACTCTCCCTTGCGTTCTCAGATAATGCCACAACATTCCCAGCAAAAATAAAAAGATCCATCGGAGCATTCGTAAATAACTTCACCAGCTCTTCCGGAGGTCGGCGGGTCAATATTTTTATTGCATACAATATAGAGGGGGCAAGAACCGGGGGCCGATACTGGCGTGCACGTGTGCACGGTTGAGCTACAGCTCGTAATATCTGCATGGAGCAGATTACAAGTAAATAGCACAAGCAAAATGAATAAACTTCTACGAAAAACGAGATTTGCTGATTCAATCACGGCTGATCTCCTCCTTGGGGGGAAGCATTATACACCCATCTAATATCGGGTTAAAGAGTTTTCCTGATTTTCTAAGCTTTGGGTGGGTATTATTAATGTACAATTTTGTATACAATGTGAATGTATAACCATGACAGGTGTAAATGTATGAACTCGATCTCTCGCAGAAACTTTCTTGCCTCGGCCTCCTCAGCGGCAGCCACAGCTGCGTTGCTAACTCGCGGAGTGTTCGCGCAGGACGCTATTACAGATGTACCCAGAAACAATCACGCGGGCGGTCATGAAAAGGTTTTCTGGAAGGTCCAACCCTTCCCGATGACTGCTGTTCGTTTGCGCAGCGGGCCGATGCAGCGCGCGCAGCAGATCAATCTTCGCTACATCATGTCCCTTCCGAACGACCGCCTGGTACATATGTTTCGTGTGACTGCGGGACTGCCATCGAACGCTGAGCCGCTTGGTGGATGGGAAGATCCCAAATGCGAGCTGCGCGGACATTTTGCGGGAGGACACATCCTGTCCGCATACGCGTTGATGTACGCGAGCACCGGTGATGATTCGGTCAAGGCAAAAGGTGATGCGCTTGTGGCCGAGCTGGCAAAGTGCCAGAAGGCGAACGGGTATCTCGGCGCATATCCTGAGGAGTTCTATGACCGCCTGCGCAAGCACGAGAAGGTTTGGGCGCCTTTTTACACATACCATAAGATCATGGCCGGACACGTGGATATGTATGTCCACTGTGGAAACAAGCAGGCTCTGGACACGGCAGAAAAAATGGCTGGATGGGCGAACGCGTATGTCATGCCGATCAGCGATGAAGACTTCCAGCACATTCTGAACGTGGAGTTCGGCGGAATGCAGGAAGTGTTGTTCAATCTCTATGCGCTGACCGGCAAGCAGGAGTACGTGCAGCTTGCACGGCGCTTTACCAAGAAAAAGTTTTTTGACCCGCTCGCGCAGGGGCAGGATGATCTCGCTGGCATTCACGCGAACACGCACATTCCCCAGGTGATTGGTGCTGCGCGCGGCTACGAACTGACGGCGGAAGACCGTTATCGCAAAATTGCTGACTACTTCTGGCATGAGTGCGTGGCCGAGCACACCTATGCGACTGGCGGCACGAGCAACGGGGAATTCTGGCAGGCTGCTGGCAAACTCTCGGGCGAACTTGGCCCGGCAGCACAGGAGTGCTGCTGCAGCTACAACATGATGAAGCTCTCGCGCCACGTGTATGGATGGGACCCTGATCCGCGCATCATGGATTACTATGAGCGGCTGCTGTTTAACGTGCGCCTTGGCACGCAGGACCCGAACGGGATGCTGATGTACTATGTCCCGCTGAAGCCTGGTTTCTGGAAGACTTTTGGGACCCCCTATGATTCTTTCTGGTGCTGTACGGGGACCGGCGTAGAAGAGTACTCCAAAACAAACGACTCAATCTACTTCCACGATGAGAAGAACATTTATGTGAATCTGTTTATCGGTTCCGAGGTGAACTGGGAAGAGAAAGGCATTCGTCTGGTGCAGGACACAAACTTTCCTGAAGAAGAAGCCACCACGCTGACCTTCAAGACAGAAAACCCAACTGCGTTCGGCGTCAACATCCGCATTCCGTACTGGGCCGACGGCGCAACCATCAAGGTGAACGGCAAGACAGAGAAGATCAAAGCAGAACCGGGTACTTATGCAGAACTTCATCGCACCTGGCATGACGGAGACAAAGTTGAAGTATCGCTGCCCATGAAACTGCATGTTGCTCCGCTGCCGGATGACAAGACCATTCAAGCACCGATGTATGGGCCGTTGGTACTCGCTGCCGAGATGGGACGCGAGGGCCTCACCGAGAAGATGATCCGCGGCGAGTATGGCCCGGATGATAAGAAGACAAAAGACTATCCGATGCCTGAGGCGACGACGGAGGCAAGTAACCCCACGGGATGGCTGGAGAAAACAGACGGCTTGAAGTTTCAGACCGTCGGGCAGAGTCAACAGACGGAACTGATTCCGCTCTATCAATTGTTGGATCAGCGGTACAGCATCTACTGGAAAGTGACACCAAGATCGGCATAGCATGACTGACCCATTTTCCCGGCGTGATCTTTTGAAAGGCGGAGCGGCCGTGGTCACCACCCGTCTTGGCTCATCTACTTTTCCAGGCATTTTTGCGGAAGAAGCGAAGAGCATACAAGTGCTGCCCCTCACCTCTACGAGCGGTGTCTACATTCCTCCGCGTGGCGAAAGCTTTTTCAAATTCAGCTATGACTTTCCGGAACCTTCAGTTGAATTCGCTGGTTTGCAGTTCAGCTTTCGTGTCTTTACCTTTGAAAATACTTACGGACTGGATGCGGCGCACATTCGTGTGCGCCCTGTGAGCGATGGTGTTGAGATTGAGTGCTCGCAGTTTGTCTGGGCTGGCGGGCAAATGGCGGCGCCGGGTCATCTGAAAACACTCATTCGCAAAAATGGTAATGACATTACCTGGCAGGTGAGCGCGGAGATGGGCAGGCCCATCAAGTCCATTGCCACCATTCTGCGCGGTGTTCCGCGTGGGAGAATCTCGCCTTCCGCCGAGCAGTTCTTCGATCCCAAGGACAATGAAGTCCTGCTGCAATATCCATATCTCGGCGGAGGACTGACCACACCGCTCGTCATCATCGAGAAATCTCCGCAGCAATATTTTGTGCTTTCGGCAGAAGAAGAGAAGGTGCGCGGTATGCGCTACTATCTCCAGCCCGGAGATGCTGGTTACCGCACCGAGTTAATTTATGAAGCTGCAGGATGGGAGCGCAGTAACAGCATTACAAGCTGTCGTTGGCGGGCAGGCTATGCTGCAAGCGTGGACGCGGCAGCACGCCCGCATTACGCGCATCTTGAAAAGACCTTCAATATTCCGGATTGGGAGATGCGCGCCGACGTTCCAGCCTGGATGCGCGAAACGAACCTGGTGCTCGCACTGCACGGCACGCACTGGACCGGATACATCTTCAATGATTTTGCGAAGATGCTCGACATCCTGAAATGGACGAACACGCAGATTCCAGGGAAAAATGTGCTCGTTTTTCTGCCTGCATGGGATGGCCGCTATTACTGGAACTATCCAATTTATAAGGCCGATCCGCGCCTCGGTGGAGAAGGTGGGTTGCACCGTTTAGTGGACGAAGGGCATACGATGGGCTTTCGTTTTATGCCCATGTTCGGCACGAACTCTGCCAACAAAACTTTGCCGGAGTTTGGCAATTTCAGCGATGCAACGACAGACCTGATTGACGGCAATGCCTACGATCTGGATTGGGTAGATTGGGACAATGATCGGGGCATGGAAGGCTGGAGTCCGTTTATGAATGTCGGAGTGGCGTCTTGGCGGAACTGGCTTTCGGGGCGCATCTCTGAGGCCATAGAAAAATACAACGTGGACGCGTACTTTCTCGACATTGTGGGCGGATGGCAGAACAACACGAAGGGCGATATGTTTGAGGGCACGCGAGAACTGGTCGCTGATCTGTGCCACAAACACCCTGGCATCGTCCCTGTGGGTGAAATGCATTACGATGCGCTGATGTCCTGCATTCCCATGTATCAGGTGAACTCAGCTTCGCTCTATCATGCTGGCTTCCGGAAGTATGTGCGCACGTACTCGCACCTGAGCACGCCTGCTCCTGGACGCGGTAGCACGGGCGTGCATGAAGCTGGTTTCGGTCACTTCTATCCGCATGTGGATCCTAAGCAATTTGTGATTCCCACGATTACAGTTGTGGATGACACGTTTGATAAGTATCGAGATGTGATGGTGCAGGTGATTCAGGGAGCGAAGGTCAGGGCGGGGTCGAGTTAGAGGACGTCTTTGTCGCCGGCCATAAGGATTCCGACTTTTGCCCTATCGCACACTCAATCAGCATGCCATCCTTAGGATGCTGACATAGGCCTTTGATGTGACGGAAATGGATACACTTCTTGCTCCGTCAGGCAATTTCGAAAGGCGGCATGAATATATCGGATTCCGCCCAGCCGAATTTATCTATAAGAACTCTTGTCACTTAAAAAAATCAACTCGCAGGTTACGATAGCGTTATATGCGTGACGTGCTCATGAAATTTAGCAAAGGCAGTATTACTTTGTCATACTGCCAGCCAGACTAAATAGCATCACGACTTATTTGTCCGTTTACCATGCGCAATAGACCAAGCTGATTGCTGTCCCTCAGCGCTTCAGGCAGCACAGGCTGCGGTATGTTCTGGTAACAGACAGGGCGCGCAAAGCGGTAAACCGCCAGTGTTCCGACAGAGGTGCTTTTGCTCTCCGACGTAGCCGGATATGGGCCACCGTGGACCATGGAGTGACAGACCTCAACGCCCGTAGGATATCCGTTGAAAATTATGCGTCCCACTTTGCGCTCGAGAATCGCGATTAAATCCTGATGGCCCGCGAGGTCTTCTTCAGTGCCCAGCAACGTTGCGGTCAAATGCCCCTGGAGTGACTCGGCGATTCTGAGCATCTGCTCGCGGCTTTGATAACGAACGAGCAGTGTCGTCGGGCCAAATATCTCTTCTGTCAGCGCAGGATTTTTCAGGATATCTTCAGCGTCAGCTTCGAGCAGGGCAGCGGCTGTTCCAAAAATTGTATCAGGAGCGGCAACGACACGCGCTCCATTCGCTTGTGTCTGCTGCGCGATGCCGCGTTTGTATTGGGCCGCGATCCCGGCAGTCAGCATCGTAAATGCAGGCAAAGAGGCTGCACGTCTGCGCATTTCTTCCACCAGCCCTGAAGTTTCGTCCTGAGGCGGCAGAAATACAAGTCCCGGCTTCGTACAGAATTGACCTGCTCCCAATGTGTAGGAAGCAGTCAGATCAGCCGCGATCTTGTCGTGCTCTTTCAAAGCTCCGGGCAGGACAAAGACTGGATTGGTGCTGCTCATCTCCGCGTAACAGGGAATGGGCTCAGGGCGGCTGGCGCAAAGGTCCATGAGAGCGCGGCCGGCCTTCAGAGATCCGGTGAATCCCACGGCCTTGATGAGCGGATGCTGTACGAGCCGCGAGCCTACTTCAATCCCCGAATCGAAGAGCAGCGAAAAAGTGCCTTCGTGCAGTCCGGCAGTGGCCACACATTCGCGGATGACAGTGCCCACAAGCTCGCTTGTGCCCGGATGCGCAGGATGCGCTTTCACAACCACAGGGCATCCTGCGGCAAGGGCCGAGGCACTGTCTCCGCCTGCGACGGAAAAAGCCAGCGGAAAATTGCTTGCTCCGAATACAGCCACAGGGCCGAGCGGCTGAAGTACAGAGCGAATATCGGGCTTGGGCAGAGGTTTACGTTCTGGGTCGGCCGTATCAATGCGCGCATTTACCCAGGATCCTTCCTCCACGACTTCAGCAAAAAGACGAAGCTGGTTGGCCGTGCGAGCCAGTTCTCCTTCAAGCCGGGGAACAGGCAATGCGGTTTCCAGATGTGCCCGCTCGATGATTTCACGGGAAGCTTTCAGGAGAGCATCGGCAATGCTGCGCAAAAAAGCGGCGCGTCTACTGTTTGATAGCTTGCTGTAGCTGGAGAAGGCCGCATCTGCGAGTCTTGCAGCGGTGTCTACATCTTCTGCCGAAGCGGAGAAGAAAGCTGGTTGCAGCTGCTCTCCCGTAGCCGGGTTGATGCCGTAAAAACCCTCGCCTGTTGTGGCGCTACGTTTGGTTCCGAGGATAGATGTTCCGTTCAACATAGGAATGACCTTGACCTCATAATGCCGTCCCTTATCTATTCACGCAAAGCAGCGTAAACGGATGGCAGAGATTTGTGGAGCGCTAAGCAAAAAGCAGGTCCTTCGCTCTGCTCAAAATGACAACACAGGGTTGTTTAATGCGCAGCAGCCGCCGCGAACGCAACTTCTTTTATAGCAGGACGGTGCTTCAGCGCTTCCACAATTACCTTTTTCGTTTCGGCCAATTCCTGGCCCGTGATTTCCAGACGCGGAGGACGAACTCGGGCATTGCCTACTCCCAATTCCTGTTGCGCAAACTTAATCAATTGGATGAACTTGGGAACGGTATCCATGCGCAGGAGAGGCAAAAACCAGCGGTAAAGCTCAAACGCCTCCTTCGTTTTACCTTCATATGCCAGGTTGAACAACGCGACCGACTCTGCGGGCAAAGCATTCACGAGGCCAGCAATCCATCCACAGGCCCCGACACCAATACCCTCGACAATTGCGTCATCCACGCCCATAAAAATTTTTAGGCGGTCGCCAATCAGCGCACGAACCGCCGTTACGCGGCGCACGTCGGTGCTTGATTCTTTGACCGAATGGAAGTTGTCGTGCTCCGCAGCAAGCTCTGCAATGTGCTCAGGAAGAAAATCTGTGCCATACGCTACCGGATTGTTGTAGAGCATGCAGGAAAGCGGAGTTGCTTTGAAGATTGCAGCAATATGTGCTTTCATCTCGCGCCAGTCTCCGCGATAGACATACGGCGGCAGCACCATCAATCCCGAGCAGCCTGCATCAGCCGCAGCTTTCGCAAGTAAAACCGCCTCCGCAGTTGAGAGCGCAGAAATGGTTGCGACAATAGGCGCCTTGCAAGCAAGAGTCTTCACCATGCTTTTTAGGACTGCCACTTTCTCATCAAATGTAAGAGTGGCTGCTTCTCCCAGGGAGCCAAGCATCACCAGGCCGGTGCAGCCGTTCTCCAATAGCCATTGCGCGTGCTGCTGCATAAAGGCGTGGTCTACCTTCAGTTGTTCATCAAATGCAGTGGTCATTGCAGGCATTACGCCAAACCAGTTCATCGTGTCTCCTGTAATTCAATAAGTTCGGGTTTTGCTCCGAGACTTGAAAGTGGTGTTGGGAAGATCGGCGGACGTACTTGTCCAGCTGTCCATCCGAAAATAAATTCTGTCGCGGTCCCGCAGATGCGCCCCTGGCATGGTCCCATGCCGCAGCGCGTATGCAGTTTGGCGGCGCGCCATGAAGGCTCGTGCTTCAGCACACTGTAAGGCACATCTTCACAGCGGCAGACAAGCGTCTCGTCCTGCGGAAGCTGTGCGAGCGCGGGGTCAAGAGCGAATGTCTCTTCTAACAGCTGTGCAAACTTGCGCCGGCGTGCGCGTTCTTCAAAGAAAGAATGTGCTTTGTCTTGTTGCCCGGCAGCCGCATATCCGGCAATCTGTCCTTCGACGAGGGCCAGCTCAGCACCGCCAATCCCAGTAGGCTCGCCCGCGCAATAAACATCCAAAATACTCGTCTGCTGCCACTTATCCACGGCAACTTTGCCATTGGAGATACGGCAGCCAAAAAACTCCGCCAACTCAGTGTTTGGTACCAGATGAAAGCCGCACGCCAGATAATCACACGCGATCGTCCATGCGCGTTTCCCCTGGCGCAATGTCACCGATTCGAACTTCTTTCCTCCACCAGCCGATACCGGATAGCACCCGGCATAAAAGGGAACAGACATCGTCTGCATCTTGTACGTGAGTGCCTGCCGAAGCTTGCCACTATCTGTAACTATGGAGTGTACAAATTTTAGAAGACGTGAGAACTGCGCCTGTTCGCAGATGGCGAGCACCTTTGCGCCATGGGTTTGCAAATAAGCAGCGACTGCCAGCAGAAGCGGACCGCTTCCGGCGACCACAACATGCTTGCCTTTTACGGAAAGGCCGCTCTTCACCAGCGCCTGCAAGCCACCAGCACCCACTACGTTGGGCAATGTCCAGCCAGGAAAAGGAAGAAACCGCTCGCGCGCTCCTGTGGCCAGAATCAATTTGCGATAAGCAATATCCAGATATCTGCCGTTTTGCTCAGCACGAAGAACGCCGGGTACTGGCTGTGAAAAAACACGCGCGCCGTGAATACGCGTGACGTGTGCCGAAACCGAATCGAGCCGCGCCTGCCATTTTCTGGCAGCGGCAGGAATATCCTTGCCGCGCCAGATCTGCCCGCCGAGCGTAAGGTTGTCATCCACAATGACAACAGGCTTTCCGTACTCAGCGGCACACGCAGCCGCAGCCATTCCCGCGGGACCGCCTCCCACCACGACGATGTCAAAGTGCTGTGTCATTGCGTTGTCACGTCCATTCCGTCCTGGCAGAGCATCTGGCACGTGCGCTGGTGCGGAACGCCATTCACAATCGCTCGGCATTCAAAACAGATGCCCATGCCGCAAAGCGGACCGCGTTCTTCTCCAGTCACAGAGGTACGACAGGCTGCTTCAGTGTTCATGATGGCAGCAGCAATCGTTGTGCCCTCCGACGTTTCCCATTGCCTGCCATTGATCGTCAATGCAATGCGCTCAGGCATGGGCCGCCTCACAGGCGAAGCGCTCCGGTAGATAAGGCGCGAGGGAAATCGCAGGTGTGCGGTCCAGCAGATGGTCCGTAAGCAACCGCGCCGTTGCCAGTGACGTTGTGATGCCGAGCCCTTCGTGGCCCGTAGCCAGAAACACAGAGGCGTCTTCCGTTGGACCAATGAGCGGCAGCTTGTCGGGGGTCGCCGCGCGAAAACCCGTCCATACCCGAATGGACGAAAGGCCTTGCAGCGATGGAATGTAGTCGAAGGCGCGGGCGAGCATTGCGCCCAGAATGTTCTGGTCTACTCCAGTACCTTCGTTGTTGTATTGTCGAGACGAGCCAATCAGCAACTGCCCGGTGCGTCGCGGCTGAACATTAAAGGCGACGGAATCGCTGCTGGTGGAATGCGCGCTTTTCAGATAACCCAGTTCCACAAGCTGGTGGCGCACAAAACCAGGATAACGGTCGGTGATGACCAGATGGCCCTTGCGCTTTCTCACTGGAAGATGTGGCATCAGTCGCGATGCGCTGGCGCCAGTGGCATGAATGATGCTGGCCGCGAAAATCTCTGTGCCATCGCTGAAAACCAGGCGTCCTTTACCGGCCTTCGCCACCGCTCTTTCCAGGTAGAGAGTAGCTCCGGCCTGCTTCGCGCATTCCACCAGATACATGGCCGCGCACGGCGGATAGATTACTGCATCCGAGGGCACAAACAGCGCGCCCGCCAAAGGACGCCGCAGGTTCGGTTCTGCCTCAGCCAGTGCCTTCGCGTCAAGAATTTCTGTGCTGACATGCGCGGCTGCATACACCGCCTGCTTGCGATGGACTTCCTGCATCTCGTCATCGTCTGCCGCAATCCAAAGCGTGCCACAGCGGTCATATTCAACGTTGGGCGGAAGCTGTGAAGCGAGCTCGTTCCAGAGAGACTGCGAATATTGCGTCAGAGCAAGCTGCGCAGGCGAATCATCCATCACAACGATGTGTCCCATGCCGGCAGCCGTCGCTCCGCCGCCTATGATCTGCGCTTCTACAATTGCCATGCGCATTCCGGCGCGGGCCAGTTCGCAGGCGCAGGCAGCGCCTACAATTCCCGCGCCAATCACTACGGCATCGTAGGAAAGCTTCATGGAACAATGCCCATGCGGAAGGGATCATTTGCGTCAAGCACGAGCGAAGACTCTGCTGTGACATAGGCCGATCCGGTGATGCTGGGCAGCACCTGCCCATCGCGTACTTCGATTGAGCCTTCAAATACTGTGTCCAGAATGCCTTCCTGCCGCCAGATGTCGCCCGGTTTCAGTTTTCCATCGGCATGCAGACAGGCCATCTTGGCGCTGGTTCCTGTGCCGCATGGCGAACGGTCGTAGGCCTTTCCTGGGCAAAGCACGAAATTACGGCTGTCCGCATGACCATTGGAGGGCGGTCCAAAAATTTCAATGTGGTCAATCTCTGCGCCATCTGTGCCCGTAATAGCGCTTGCATTCAGCGCCTGCCGAATCGCCCAAGAAAAGTCCGTAAGCTCATTCACATGCTGCAGCGTCAGAGGTATCCGGTGCTGTTCTACCAGATAGAACCAGTTTCCTCCCCACGCGATGTCCCCGGTGACTTTGCCGAATCCCGGCACGTCTACGGAAACCCCGCAACGACTGCGGTAACTTGGGACATTCGCAATCGTTACCTCGCCCGACTCGTGCAGGGTAGCGTTCACGATTCCCACTGGCGTTTCTATCCGATGAATGCCCGGCCGGATTCTGCCTAGCCATGCCAGGCTCACGATCACGCCGATGGAGCCATGACCGCACATGCCCAGATACCCAACATTATTGAAGAAGATGATGCCAATGTCACAGGTCGGATCATGCGGCTCGCACAGCAGCGCCCCTACCAGAACATCTGAACCTCGTGGCTCATTCACAATCGCCGAGCGGAAAATGTCGTGCTGCAGGCGAAAGCGTTCCAGCCGTTCAGACAACGGGCCAGAGCCAAGGTCAGGACCTCCTGAGAGCACAAGACGCGTGGGCTCGCCAGCGGTATGGGAGTCAATGACCTGAATGCGGTGTGGTTGAGCTTCACGGTTTGGCATTTAAAAATGTCTACAAAATTGGATACAAACGAAGTATAACCCAATCAAAGCTCAGTGGGACATTCTTTTCAACGAAAGTCTTCATGAAATTCCTCATATCCAGTACTCTGAGGCTTGGTTCTTATGAGTGCAATTAAGAAAACAGTTTCTAAACCGAAAGCGGAGCATGGAACGAGCCTCCGGACTGCCTTCCATGAGATTCGAGAGCTGATTGTCCACGGCAGGCTTTCCCCTGGCACCTGGATCGTAGAAGGCGATCTGGCTGCACGTCTGGGCATGAGCCGCACTCCCGTTCGCGGCGCGCTGCACTGGCTACAACGGGAAGGATACGTTCTGGAGCATAAGAACGTCAGCAAGTCGCGCATGATCGTTGCTCCACTTACCAAAGAAGACGCGAACGAGCTGTACTCCATTATTGGCCGTATTGAAGGACTGGCGGGCCGACGCACTGCATCCTTGCCAGATGAGAAGCGGTCAGAAATCGCGCAACAACTCAGGAATTACAACCGCCAGCTGGAAGAAATCGTAAAAGCGCGCCCGGCGAAGGCCCATGGAATCTTCGACCTGGACCACAATTTCCATCGCAGCATTATTGAGTCTGGAGCAGGACCACGCCTCATGGCCCTGCATAAGGCCATTGAGCCGCAGACGGAACGCTATTGGCGTCTCTACGCAAGCTCGATTATTCATGACCTTCACCGCTCCATCGCCGAGCACGAAGAAATCATCGAAGCCATCTCTGCCGGAGATGCGGACCGCGTAGAAAAGGCGCTCCAGGTCAACTGGGAAAATGGCGCTGAACGACTTGGCCACGTGATTGATGTATTTGGTGAGCGGGGGAGCTGGTAAAGGCTGTACCACTATCAGAGACCCCATTTCGTACTCTGCCATTAGACTGGGCTTTTGCGGAGTTCCGTCATGAAAGTCCACGTCTACCTGAAGCATGCAGTTGGCTGCACTCTCCTGGTTTCCTGCCTCTCAATCGGTGCGGTTGTAATTGCGCAGCAGCCGACTCCCGAGCAGCAGAAATATATAAATAGATGAGGGGATTGCTACCCACATTGGCGATATCCCCGATAATCCCGGACCATTCGCAAAACATCTTTCCCCAAAAATCAAGCCAAAGGCTGTTGAAGCTGCCATGCGTAAAGTCGCCGATTGGGAACTGGAGCGTTCGCAGCCATATTTCGGCAATGAGTGGACATGGAGCGCGCTGTATGCCGGCTTTATGGCTGCTTCACAGGCAACGGGGGACGCCAGATATCGTGAAGTCATGCAGGGTGTGGGTGAAAAATTTCAGTGGAAGCTGCGCTTGCACCTTCCCAATGCCGATGACCAGAGCATCGGCCAGATGTACACCGAAATGTACATGCTGCGGCACGATGGGCAGATGATCGCCAACACCAGGCAGGAACTGGACGATCTCTATCCGCTTGAAAAAGATGCGAAAGGCAGAATTCCATGGTGGTGGTGCGACGCCTTGTTTATGGCGCCTCCGGTCTGGGTAAAGGATGTATGCCATTACTCAGGACAGCAAATACCTCGACTACATAGACCGCGAGTGGACGAAGACCTCGAATCTTCTCTATGACCCGCAGGAGCACCTCTTTTTTCGCGATGCAACGTATCTGAACAAGACTGAACCGAACGGTAAAAAGGTCTTCTGGTCACGCGGCAACGGATGGGTGATGGGCGGTCTGGTGCGCGTTCTTCAGTATCTGCCAAAGAATGATCCGCGGCGGGAAAAATACGTCCGTCAATTGCAGGAAATGTCAGCGAAGCTGGCCTCCATTCAGGGCAAAAACGGCCTTTGGCGCTCCGGTCTTCTGGATCCCGACTACTACAAAGTTCCGGAAAATACCGGCTCCGCATTCATCACCTATGGACTGGCCTACGGTGTCAACGAAGGCATTCTGGACAGCAAAACGTATCGCCCAGTCATAGAGAAAGCATGGAAAGGATTGTTGTCTTACATCTATGCAGATCGGCGCCTGGGCAGTATGCAGCAGGTTGGCGCTGGGCCGGCATTTTTTATGCCCTCCTCGAGCTGGGTCTTCGGGGCAGGCGGCTTCCTGCTCGCTGGTTCAGAAATAGACCGCATGGCCAAAGGAGAACACCATCAATAGAAGACAAGTGCCTATGTTAATGGAGCCGAAGGCGGGCCAACGTGGGTCTAAACACATCTACATGGAAGCGGAGTCAGAACTTACGAACCTGACGTAGTATCCATTTGCAACAGCAATTTCCCAATGTGCTCACTGCTTTGCATTCTCTCGTGGGCGGCGGCCACATTTTCCATCTCGAAGACGCGGTCAATCACCGGGCGTACCATGCCTTTTTCCACGAGGGGCCAGACATGCTCTTCTACCTGATCGCGCAGCGCTGCTTTTTCTTCAGTAGGACGCGAGCGCAACGTCGAGCCGGTGATCACCAGCCGTTTTGACATAATCAGGTGCAGATCAGCGGTTACGGCATTTCCTCGCTGGGTTGCAATATGGATGAGGCGGCCACGCGGGGCCAGCAGTTTCAGGTGCTTCGGAAAGTAATCTCCGCCGACCATATCGAGAATGACATCTATTCCGTCATATTCACTCCATTTCATTGCGCCTTCGGCCCAGGCCTCTTCGCGATAGTTGAAGGCACGTTCCGCGCCGAGCGAAACGCAGAACCGGCATTTTTCCACGGAGCCAGAGGTTGTAATCACGCGCGCGCCGAATGCCCTTGCCATCTGAATGGCCACTGTTCCAATACCGCTCGTTCCTCCATGGACCAGGAACTTTTCGCCCGTTCTCAGATAGGGCAGAGAAAACAAGTTTGCCCACACAGTAAAAATTGCTTCCGGCAGCGCCGCAGCTTCTACCAGGGAAACAGCCTTTGGTATGGGCAGACAGCATCCAGCATTGGCGATGCAGTATTCCGCATATCCACCCCCGGGAAGAAGTGCGCATACCTTGTCATCAGGCTTCCATCGAGTGACTCGCGAACCGGTTTCGATGACGTTTCCTGAGACCTCCAGTCCAAGAATTGGCGATGCTCCCGGTGGAGGTGGATAGTGCCCTTGCCGCTGGAGGATGTCGGCCCGGTTGACTCCCGCCGCTGCCACACGGATGAGGACCTCATCCGGAGCGGGCCTAGGCAGGGGAGCTTCACCGATCACTAGCTCTTCCGGGCCGCCGAATTGCTGAACAGTAACAACGCGCATAAATTCAGGGTATTGGAAAAAGCCTATGCTTCGATAGACGTCCGTTCGCTTTGTTATACTTGGCTTTTCCCGCTAATTCCGTAGTTTTGAAACGGATTGAGGTCTCAAGGTTTTGAAGAAAAGAAGTCTGCTTTTCGCTGCTGGCATTGTATGCGCCCTTTCGGTCCTGACCGCTTGCGGCAAGAACTACTACTTCGCGGGCCGCAATCTCCCGCCCAGTGGAGTTTTGAACCGTGTTCTGGTTGCCGTGCAGAACCCCAGCCCCCTTTCCCAGGGTGCTTTGCTCTTTGACGATGCCAATTACGACATCCGGCACAGCTATAACAACCAGACGGCGACCTTTTCCATCAGCGGCTACTCCGGAAAGCTGCCCGTCACCATTCAGAACATGCCGGAAGAGCAGCAGGGAGCGGTCTACTCCATCGGCGATGGCAATCTGACACTGATAGATTACTCGGCTGAAAAGGTAAAGAGCACCATCGGCGGAAGCAATCTCGGCGGCATTTCCCAGAGCGTCTTTGTATCGCGCGATCTGAATTACGCGTATGCCGCGGCGCAGTCTCTGCATTCCCTGACCGTTTATGACCACGGTAGCTCCATCGCGTTAAATCTTCCCGGGGTGTACCGCGTTTCCATGAATCCCGGCAACACGGTCGTGCTGGCGTTTGTGCAGAACACGAATGACGTGTACAGCGTCGTACACCTCAATGACAATCAGCGGCAGGCGGCCATCAATAATCCAAACTGGAACGGCGCCGTGGACTGCGAGCCACAGAACCTTCCTACTTATTGTGTTTTCCCAGTCAGCACGAGCAACGGCGCGAGTTTTGATCGCCCCGTCAAGGCAGTATTTTCCGCTGATGGCTCAGCCGCCTGGGTCCTGAACTGCGGGCCAGAGTGTGGCGGCACTACTGCAAGTGTTACAAAAATCCCGATTACAGCCTCCTCGCTGAATCCATCTGGTGTAGGCGCCAGTGGCATTGCTCTTGTGGCCACGCAAACCATTGCTGTTCCGGGAGGCGCAACCAACGGCGTCTTTGACGGGAACACCTTCTACGTCGCCGGTCAGGCAGTGCTCACTCCAGGAAATACCTATACCGTCGCTGGCCAGCAGGTGCAGGGAAACAACCTGCTCGCCGGTTATCTTTCGGTCATCAATACCCTGACAGGACAGGTCACCGGACAGTATTCCATCAGCGACGGCACGCACAACAAAATGATCCTGGCCGACGACAATACCCTCTGGATTGGCTCCTCCCAGTGCGAGTCCGGCGAGCGTTATAACCTGAGCCAGACTTCGGCTCCGGGAACACCGTTCGGCTGCATCACTATGTTCAACATCGCGAAAAATTCCGCCGTGATTGAGTCCTACAAGGGTGACGGCACAGGCATTGCAGCAGTGACCGGCCTGCACAAGGTCTACACCGCAGAAGGTGGACAGGTCTACATCTACAACACCACCGACGGCTCGGCCCGCGACAACTCCAATGTCACAGTCACTGGAACCGCGTATGACGTCTCCTATATGGACGGCGGTTCCGACGGCAACAACACGACGTATTAGGCCTGATCATCTGAGCAGCATGGCCCCTGCCCGAATGAAGAAATATGTCGGACAATACCATTGCTGACATTCTCGCCATTGCCGCCCACCGCGACGATGTAGAGCAGACTTGCGGCGGTACTCTTCTTAAAATGAAGGCCCTCGGCTGGCGCACCGCCATCCTTGATCTGACACAGGGCGAAGCAGGCACTCGAGGTTCAGCCGGCGAGCGCGCTGCCGAAGCTGCCGCGGCGGCTGAAATCCTGGGAGTAAGCTGGCGTCAGGCGCTGGACATCCCCGATGGCCGCGTCGAGAACACCTACGAGAATCGCCTCAAGATCGTCAGCGTTCTGCGCGAAGTCCGCCCGCGCGTCGTCATCCTGCCCTACTGGACAGGGCGCCACCCCGACCACTACACCACAGCCATTCTCGGCTATGAAGCATGCTTTTTGTCCGGACTGGCGAAGCTCGATACCGGAACACCTCCGCATCGCCCTTTCAAAATCCTCTATGCCAGCCTCTACGCCGATGTCCGCCCCAGCTTTGTAGTGGACATCACCCCATATATTGTGCAGCGTCATCAGGCGCTCATGGCGTATCAATCGCAGTACCAGAATCAGCAGGCGGGCAGCGGCCTCTTCGTCCCCGAGGAAGAAATCCGCGAGCGCACCTTCGCCGAAGCCCGTCATTACGGGCTGCTCGGCGGCGTCCGCTACGCAGAGCCGTTTGTGCAGAAAGAAGTCGGAGTGGTCGAAGACCTGATGCACATTCCCGTGCAGTCCATGTAGCCGGTACGGTCATCTGCCGTATTTCTTCAAGACTTCCTGCAGCTTTTCGTGCGGAAGCCCAATCACAGTATGTCCATCAATTCCGGTCATGGTCCTGGCGCCAACCATGGCGTTTACAATTGCCTCTTCCGTCGCCTGCACCGTCGCAGCAAACAACGGATTGATCCGTTCATTCGCGACCGTCTGAACCGTATTCGGCCCTGGCTCATCATTCGCATGAGCGTTCGCCGTCGAGAAAGCCAGGAAAATATCGCCCGAACCATTGCCTGAGATAGATCCCGTCCTTGCCAGTCCCATCGTGGCCCTACGTGCAAGCCGCTTCAGTTGAGTAGGAATCAGAGGCGCATCCGTTGCCACAATGACGATGATCGAGCCAAGTTCGCCTTGTTTCTCGCCGCCAGCTCCATCCTTAAACATCGCGTCCGGCGTGTCTTCCGGAATCTCCTTGCCCACCGGCACACCCGCGATCGTCAGTTGGCGGCGTTCACCGCAATTGCACTGCACCAGAACCCCCACCGTATATCCGCCTTCATCCCTGGGCAGCACGCGTGATGCCGTCCCTATGCCGCCTTTGAATCCGTAGCAGATCATTCCGGTTCCGCCGCCTACAGCGCCTTCTGGAACAGCGCCTGCACGCGCCTCATCGAGCGCGTGGAATACGTCATCTGGTTTTACGTGGAAGCCATTCAGGTCATTCAGCCACCCGTCCCACGTTTCCGCCACCACTGGCAGCGCCCAGTTCTGGTGGAACGTCTGGTGCTGTATGCCCCAGGCAATCACAGCATCTCGCACCACGCCCACGCTGTGCGTGTTTGTAATCGCCACCGGGCCTTCCAGAAAGCCGGATTCCTCCACCCACGTGGTGCCTGTCATCTCACCGTTGCCATTCTGGCTGAACCATCCTGCATATACAGGGTCAGGATTCTTTTTCCCCCGTGGAAAGATCACCGTAACTCCCGTGCGCACCGGCCCCACGCCTACTTTCAGCGGCCCGTTGCCTGAGATCAAAGTCGTATTGCCGACCTCGATGCCGCGCACATCTGTAATTGCATCCAGTGTTCCCGGTGTTCCGTCAAACGGTACCCCCAGGTCCCGCGCTCGCTGCGCTAATAACGGCAATGCCAGAAACAAAAGTGAAGGAAAAAGAGAAGAAATACGCATGCAGAAAAACTACCGCAGAAATATTAGAAGGAAAAGCGGAATTGGGACAGGATGCCTTCTGGCGAAGCAAGTCCAAGCCCAGAATCCAATAGGATGTCTGGGCAATCCGAGAGTAATAAAAAAATAGTTAGGTTGGCCGGGGAGAGAGGATTTGAACCTCCGACCCTCTGGTCTCGATACAAAGAAATTTGGGCAAGGTGTTGATTTTTCAATTCATGTGAGTGGTGCTTCAACCGTGCAAACTCACGTCATACCTGCTCGTCGCTCTCATTTATTTTCTTATGGGTTCTCCGGAATAGATGCCCTATATCGCCGACTCATCCAGAATGGGGAATTGCCTCAACCCGAAATTTTTTTGTGAGCGCTGAATGAAATCCAAACATTAAACCTACTGAATTTCGATGAGCAAAAGGACCATCTGACTCTGCTAACACTCGATTACGCGGCTGATTCGAGCTTCTCAACGACAGAGTTTTATTGGAACCCTAAGTCGGCCAATTGTTTGGGATTGGCTTCATCGACAGCGAGCAGATTGTGACAAACCGAGCAGTCATTCGTGATGCTTTTGCCATCTTTCGCATTGTGGTTGCCATCGTGGCAGCGAAAGCATCCAGGGTACGCATTATGTCCGATGTTGTCCGGATGCGTGCCCCAGGTGACCTTCATGAATGGGAAGACATTCTTTCCGTAGATACTGACGAGGATTTGCGCAGCCTGATCGATCTGGGCGCGTTGCTGGCTCCAGACTGCCGGATATTGCGATCTGTAAAAATCTTCAAGACCGGTCGTGATCTTTGATGCAGCCTCTGCTTGCGAAGCATAGCTGGCCTTGATAAGAGTCAGGCTTTCCTTGTGCACAAAGGGAAGCCTGGCATCGGGGACCCCCTTTGCCATCGCTTTGTTAAGAGCATCTTCCGGAGTATCAAACGAGTGGGCGGCGCGGTTATGGCAGTCCAAACAATCCATCCGGTGTTTCTCGCCGCGAATAGGCCGCCCCTGCGCATCAGATGACAGATATTCAGTTATTGAGCCGTCATCGTTCATCCTGGCGCTCCACGGAATGGTTTGATTGTTTGCATCTGTGGCAATGTACTCAATACGACTTAAGTGTGCTCCATGGATCCCACTCAGATGGCCGAACTGGTCGTGTCCGCCGATATGTAGCAGAACAAGCGAATGCGTTACTGAGTTCTTTTCATCGTCGCCGTAGGAGGTCTTGATCAGCAGCCGGTCTCCGATGTACTTTTCCGGGTTATGACAGTTCAGGCATGTGGTACGCGCTGCTGGGACCTTGTTTTCCGCCATGATGGGACGCGGGTATGTATCGAACATGACCTGAAAGAGCTGCTTTGTGCCATTGACCTTGGCATGGATGAAACCTGGGATCCCGGAGGCGATATGGCATTCGGTGCAAGCGACATGCGCGTGAGACGAGACCGCATAGGCGGCCCATTCTGGGGCCATGACATGACATGCCTGGCCGCAGAAGTTGGACGTGTCCATATAGGCGACACCGCGATAGCTTGCAGTGCCCACAATGACGAAGTTGATAAAGGTAGCGATGACAACGAAATCGACAGCATGGCGGAAAACAGGATCACTTAAGTCGATCCTGGGATAGACGGAAGGAAGCTGCCCAACGGCCCTGAGACGACGCCGCCGAAACCAGACACCAATAGGAACAAGAAGAAGCCCGAAAACGAAGAGGCCCGGAAGACAGAGATCAATGATGATGCCAATGTAAGGATTGGAAGGTCCACCGTGTCCGAAGGCATCCACTACCCAGAACCCAATCAGCACGAGGGCTGAGGCAGTGGTAAGCCCTGCCCCAATCAGGCTGATTGGGTTGTTTCCAAGAAAGATAAGCGGCTGGAGCCAGTTCCTCTTGAATCGTCCAAGTGGGGTCATCGCTTATTTCTTCTGCAAGGTGCGGATGTACGCGACCACATCCTTGATCTGAGCATCGGTCAGCTTGCCGGAATATGCGGGCATCTTGCCTTTTCCGTTCCTGGTAGCTGCGATGAGATCTGCGTCGGACATCTTCATCATGTCCGGAGAGCTGAAAGAAGTGACCTTCATTGCCTTTCCCGTTGGCGTGTTGCCCGATCCGTCGGCGGCATGACACATGGCGCACTTTGCCTTATAAATATCTGCGCCTCCATTCTGTGCAAACGCCGGAGTGACAGAAGCTATGAGCAGGATTGCAGCGATTCTGAGGATTGTCTTCACCGTTCGATCTCCTTTTGAGAGTCAGAATTCATAGTGCATGCCCAACGTATAGACATTGCCCCGAAAACTGCGCGGCAATGTTGGCCCGATGGGTGTGCCTTCTCCATATCCGTAGTAGTTCCAGTCTGCCTTCCAGATCCATCCGGGAGCAAGGGTCCAGGCGACATTGGCATAAGGAGACTGGAACTGAGACTGGAGTGAGCCAGGTACCTGTCGCGGGTTGAGAAACTCTGTTGTGCCATTCACGGCGCTCATGCGATAGCCCAGGTTGGAATGGAACTTCTTCACTGGCGACCAGGTAATGCCGACAGACCCATATTGTGTGGGAGCATCATAATAGCCTGTCGCCAGATAAGGGGAGTTGTTCCTGATGCAAGGCGTTGGGGCGGCAGGAGCACCCGCAAGAGGTGGCGTCGAGGCATAGCACTCATTGGTCCGCGTGAAAATATCAGAATAGCCGTAATTCATGTCGAGTCCAAAGTGTTCATTGGGCATAAGCCACAGGCCAGCGGAGGCAAAACGGGCATGATCCAGATGGTTCACAAAAGCCACGTTGTTGCGCTGCTCCAGATCATTGAAGGCCAGTGAAATGGTTGCCCTTGGCCCAGGCTGATACAGAGTCCGCACACGATAGCGTTGCATCTGGCGCGGGCTGATCTGCGTGAAGGTGTTGTCGGCGTAGGATGCCTCGACATCGCCATTGATGCGCCATTGTGGAGATGGACGCAGAACTACGCCAAAGATCAAGCCGTTCTCGTGAATCGGCACAGTGAAGCCGCTACCATCAGAGGAGACAACAATGTTGCGAAGCCGCCACCGCCATCCCAAGGAGACACTGGCACGCGCTGATGCCTGCCATTCAGCCATCAGCGTGTTCATCTCTGTTTTTTGGCTCAGGTAGTTCGCAACGAATGTAGTTGTTGGAGTGCCTGGTGATCCTGGCGGCGTGAGCATGGAGCGTCCTAGTTGGTCTGTTTCCGTGATGCTGTTGCTGCTGGGCTGGCGGAAGTACCAGAAATCATACTGTTCGGAGAAACTGACTTTGGGAGCAATCTGCCAGACGATCCCATAATCTCCGTCCACACTAATGCGCTTCGCCTTGGAAAAGCCTGTATAAGTGGCGGCACGAAGAGAAGTTCTGGTCACCAAGCCGTTGAAGTATTCATTGTAATCTGGCAGGTTCATGTTCGCTGACGTGTAGCGAAGGCGTCCTGTCATCTGTACATTCTTGAGCGCTGAGCTTTGGAAGCGGACCCCTTCGGTGGGGAACAAGACGCGCGTTGGAGTATAGCGATAATATTGCAGGTAGCCGTTACAGGCAGGATTGACAGTTGGTGGAGTGGTGGACGAATTTGCGAAAGGAGTAGCACACGGACTGCCGGTTGCCGGAAAGATATCAATTCCAAGGCTCACGGGTGTCCCGTTGGCGAGCTGGTAGTTCAGGCCCGCCAACTGCCAGAAGGTATTGCCCTTGTAGTGGGTCACAATCTCTTCATAGGTGAATGTCGTTTTGGGACTGGGCTTCCAGTCAATAGCTCCCAGCCATGTATCCGTGCTGTTCCGCCAATATTGCGAAAGCAGCGCCTCGGCACCAAAGTGGATTGTGCTGTATGAAGGACCCTCGTTTACATTCTGGGAATAGCCCGCACGAAAACTAACAACTGAGAGCGGAAACAACGTCAGAGTTGTGTCTGTTATGCGGCGCACGGTATTGAATAAGTGCGGCGAGTTGAGAACAGGGACATAAGGATTTGAAGTGGGCGGGACCAGCGGGTTTGCAAGAAGGTCGTAATCGAAATATTGGCGATCGCGGCGGAAGATTCCCTGGAAGTCATAGAGCTTCCCCTTCGACATGCGGAACATGGTCACGTTATTGGGATCGCCACCATAGCCCGTGCTGTTTGTAGACAAGGTGTCGAAGAGGAAATGATGCGACCCCTGAAGCGCGTGCATTTCAAGCGACTGGTTGAGGATCCGCGGACCGGACTGCAGATTCACAAGAGTGTCATACATCGCGCCGCTGCCTGAGTAGTCAGCAATATGGCCGCCTAAATCGAAGGTCTGCCGGATAGCATAGCCATCCTTAATCGTCCCTTTAGGCGCTGTATTGTCCTGCGCCTTGGAAGACGGAGCGCATGACAAAAAGAAAGCCGCAACGGCGATGAAAAGGCCAAGTTCAGAGAAAGCGCCTGGACGAATTCGTTTCACGGCTCACCTCTCCATCACTTAAAGAAGATATCGCTAGCGTTCGAACCATGAATCTGCGTATGACACACTGTGCAGGCCTGATACTGCACCGCCTGATTATGAACAGGCCCTGCCGGCCCGCCAAAACCGAGCACGGCAGAGTGGCACTGCAGGCACATTGTGTTTACATTGCTCACATTCAGCAGCCGCGCGTTGGGCGATCCGTGCGGCGAGTGACAGAAGGTGCACCCTTCCGCTTTCACTACAGGGTGTTCATAAGCAAACGGGCCTGCTGTTTCTGTGTGGCACTTGGTGCAGACTGCATTCTGGTCCGCTGTGACCTTCAGTTGTTTTCTCTGGAATGTTCCATGTGGATCATGGCAGTCGCTGCAGTTCATCAACCCTTCGTCAATACGATGATGAAAAGGCATGGAGAATGCCGGCTTCACGTCGGAATGGCAGGTGTAGCAGAGCTTCGGTTGGGGAACCTTGAGCAGCCCAGCTTCGCTCTCGAACTTATGCACGCTATGACAACTCGTGCAGCTTACTTTTGCTTCGCCATGCGCAGAGCGCTCAAAGTTGGGGTGCGCAGCGGCGTGGCAATCGAGGCATTTGGCATCGATCTCTTTGGGCGTTGCCTTGGTAAAGCGGAAGATTTTCGTGACGTCGCCGCCCGAGTCGATATGCGCTTTGCCCGGTCCATGACAGTTTTCGCAGGTCACGCCCTCACCACTATGCATGAGCGCCATTTTGGTGTGTGGGTTTGTAGAAAATTTATTGACGAGATCCTGATGGCAGAGAGTGCAGGCGTCAGAACCGACATAACCTGGACGTATTCTTGCTGCATGGCCTGACGGAGTCGCTGCCTCCTGATTTTTCGCGTCGACCTGCCTAGCTTTCAAGAGAAAGCTTGTCATCAGCAGTAACAGTACTCCGCAGACCGACCAACGTCTCATTGGCATCCTCAAAAGATAGGTTCACTACAGAAACTGCTGCCTTCGCTGGAAAGAGTACTGACCAGACGGGAAAAGCGTAACCGAAGCCATGCCGTTCTGTTTGTGACGGCCGTCACAGACCTTGATGGATGTGATGGGCTGCAATGACTGCTTGCCCGAGGCCCAGACCACCGTCGCCGGGAGGGACTTGCGACTGCGTAAATACCTTAAAACCCAACAGCTTAAGCTTCTCTTCAAGTCCAACAGAAAGACGCAGATTCAGGAAGCATCCACCGCTGAGGCAAACCTGCCGGATGCCGGTTTCACGGGAAATCTGCTGGACCAAGTTGGCGAATACCGCGATCAGACCTTTGTGGAAGCGCAAGCTGATCGTTCCCTTAGGTACGCCTTCGTACAGATCATCCAGAATCTCCTGAAAGAGCCGTGCCGTGCCGATACTAAAGCAGTCATCTTCCTTCCTGATCGTAAGGGTATAAGGACTGTCCTCAACAGCATCCTCGCAACAGGCTTCGAGTTCCATCGCAGCCTGCGCTTCAAAGGACACGTGGGTGCGCAAGCCGATCAGCGCAGCCACAGCGTCGAACAGCCGTCCGCAACTGGAGGTAAGCGGAGAGCGGACTTGTCGCGCAGCCATTTGTCGCGCTATATCAATGCGTTCGCGAGGGAGAGTTTTAAGAAACCTGCAATTCTGTTCGAAACAGTCCGGATCGGCATGGAGCAAATGTGCTACGGCCATCCGCCAAGGCTCTCGAATAGCCTGCACGGCTCCCGGCATAGGCACGTATTCAAGATGCGCAGCCCTTCTGAAATCCCTGAAGTCAGCCACCAGAATCTCGCCACCCCATATCTGTGCGTCCGTCCCATAACCTGTGCCATCGAGCACAACACCGATGACTGGCCCAGAAAGATGGTTCTCTGCCATGCAACTGGCAACATGCGCATGATGGTGTTGCACGCCGATGGTCCTGACGGCTTTTTGCTGGAGCGTCCACTGCGTCGAGAGATAGCCAGGATGCAGATCGTACGCAATCGCCTCTGGTTCTATTTGAAGGATATTTTTGAGATGTGCGATCGATTCCCGAAAGAAACTGTAAGCTGCAAGGTTCTCAAGATCGCCTACATGCTGACCCAGAAAAGCGTTCCTGCCTTTGGTAAGGCAGATGGCGTTCTTCAGTTCACCTCCGACAGCAAGAATGGCAGGGAGTTCGTCCTTGAGAGCGATTGGTGCGGGAACATAGCCTCGGGAACGGCGCAGAATTGTAGTTCGCCCCTGGACGCTGCGAACTACAGAGTCATCACAGCGCAGCCGGATGTCACGGTTATGGACGAGAAAGAAGTCTGCAATGCTATGCAGCCGCCCGACCGCTTCTTCGTTATCAACGCAGATTGGCTCTTCGCTCAGGTTGGCGCTGGTCATGACCAGCGCACGAAACTGTCCATGCGCAAACAGCAAGTGTTGGACTGGAGTATAGGGAAGAAAAATGCCAAGCTCAGGATTGCACGGCGCAATGGCATCTGATAATCCAGAACCGCTCCGTGCTTTCAACAGCACGATGGGCCGCTGGGGAGATTCAAGCAGGACCCGGTCTTTCAGGCCGACAACGCAGAACTCTTCCGCGTCATGTGAGCTGGCCACCATCACCGCAAAGGGTTTTTCGAAACGCTTTTTGCGCCGCCGCAACTCCTTAACAGCTTCGGTATTGGTCGCATCGACCGCAAGGTGGAACCCGCCAAGCCCCTTGATCGCAACTATGCGGCCCGTTTTGAGCAGCGCTATCGTTTCTTCAAGGGGATCACGCACAACCTGTTCTCCCTCGCTGTCCAGCAACGCCAGCATCGGTCCGCATTCCCAGCAGGCATTGGGCTGGGCATGAAAGCGGCGATCCAGAGGGTTGTCATATTCAGCCTGGCAGGTGGCGCACATCGTAAATGCGGCCATAGAGGTGTTGGGCCGATCATAAGGGATGTGCCCCAGAATTGTGAAGCGTGGGCCGCAGTTGGTGCAGTTGATGAAGGGGTAACCGTAACGCCTGTCAGCAGGGTCGAACAATTCGTGCAGGCAATCGGAACAGGTGGCGATGTCCGGGGCGATCAATGTATCCACGCGCCCACCCTGAGGACTGTTTACGATATGGAAGCCGTTTTCTGCTTTGCACTCGAGGTCAGCAACAAAGACGCCTGTGACCTGTGCCAGCGGCGGCGCTTCTTCTTCCAGGCTGCGCACAAACTGCTTTATCGCGCCGGACTCACCCTGCACCTCAACGGTCACGCCGGCTACGGTGTTTCGCACCTGGCCGCTCAGGCAGTAGCGATGCGCAAGGCGATAGACATGGGGGCGAAAACCCACACCCTGAACAATGCCCGAAACATCGATACGCTTCCGAACTGTCATCGTTTTCTTACCCATACGCAGCGCAGATGCGCTGGTACATCTGCTGGCGGCGACGCTTTATCCATGTCAGCCACTGCTCAAGTCCTTCTCCGGTTGTGCTCGATACTTCAATGATTTTCATGGCGGGGTGGACCAGCCTCGCATTCGTGCGCGCTTGTTCGATCCTGAACGGAACATGCGGCAGAAGGTCGATTTTTGTCAGCAGCAATAATTCAGACTTAGCAAAGATCGATGGGTATTTCAGCGGCTTGTCTTCGCCCTCGGTCACGCTCAACAGAACAATTTTCACCTCTTCGCCCAGGTCATAGCTGGACGGGCATACCAGGTTGCCGACGTTTTCAATGATGAGCAAGTCGATGTCATCCAACTGCCACATGTTCAACGCGCGTTCAATCATTCCGGCGTCGAGATGGCAGATGCCTCCAGTCGTAATCTGCTGAACTGGAAACCCATAATGGGACAGACGTTTTGCATCGTTTTCTGTCTGTAAGTCGCCCGTCAACACGGCGACACGCTCCTGCGGGCTTAGGCCAGCGAGCGTCCGTTCGAGCAGAGTTGTCTTGCCCGAACCTGGGGAGCTGATGAGGTTCAGGCAGAATATGCCGTGTTCTTCAAAGCGGCTGCGCAAAGACGCGGCGATGCGTTGGTTCTCGCTCAGCACCTTTTTTTCAACTGGTATGACAGTCATATTTCCTCCACTTCTACCCATGCCAGTTCCAGATCATCGCCGCCGACAAACAGAGTATTTTCACTTGCGCACAATGGGCAGGGAGCGTTGTACAGCGAGGACTCAAACTCGTGACCGCAACGTTCGCAGCGATTGCGCCGCGGACGGCTTTCAATTTCAAACTTCAGTGCATCCAGATACGTTCCTGCCGTGAGCGCGGCGAAAGCAAACCGCAATGCATCGCTGTCTACTCCGGAAAGAGCCCCGAGGCGTACACCGATACCCGTCAGCTTTGATCCCGGACGCCGCTCGGCTTCGGCCTGTCCGGCTTCAAGAATGGCGGCGGCGATCGCAACTTCGTGCATGACTCTTCAGCAGATCCGAGGAAGCGGATCGTTGGCCAGCATGTCCATGATCCTGGTTGTGCCAAAGGAAGTGCGCAACGTAACCATGCCTGGATTTTCGCTGCTTACCTTCCCGATCACGGCCGCATCCGTACCCAGTGGATTCCGTCGCATGGCATCAAGCAGTCGTTCAGCGTCTTCAGGCGCGGTGATTGCCAGTAGTTTTCCTTCATTGGCGATATACAGCGGATCGATTCCCAGAAGTTCACACGCCCCGCGCACCTCTGGTTTTACTGGAATGGATTCTTCATAAAGCTGAATGCCTACATGGGACGTTTGCGCAATCTCATTCGAGGCGCTGGCCACGCCGCCACGGGTAGGGTCGCGCATACAGCGCAGGGTTGCTCTGGTTTCAAGCATGTCCGCAACCAGCGAATACAGTGGCGCAGTATCACTTGCGATTTCCGACTCGAATGACAGCCCCTCGCGCTCGGCCAGGATAGCGATACCATGGTCGCCAATAGGGCCGCTGAGCAGAACGACATCGCCCGGGCGTGCCTGGTCTGCGGAGAGGCGCAAAGTAGTTTCGATAATACCGATGCCGGCAGTATTTACAAACATCCCATCGCAGCTGCCCTTTTCGACAACTTTGGTATCGCCGGTGACAATCTGCACGCCTGCGCGCGCAGCAGCCTCCTGCATGGAGGTGACGATGCGGCGCAACGTTGCTATTGGAAGCCCTTCTTCCAGAATGAAAGCAGCACTCAAAAACAGAGGCCTTGCTCCGCCAACGGCCAGGTCGTTCACGGTCCCGTGGACGGCGAGCGATCCAATGTCACCTCCGCGAAAGAAGAGCGGCTTCACAACAAAGGAGTCCGTTGTAAATGCGAGTCTGGCGCTTTCAATTTCAAGCAGCGCCTGGTCGTCCATCCTGCCAAGAATGGAATTGCTGAATGCCGGAAGGAAAATGCTGCGGAAAAGCTCCGCGGTAAGCTTGCCTCCGCTGCCATGTCCAGACAGGACAGTTTCCGTTTCAGTAAGAGGAAGTGGACAACTGAGTGGGTTCATTGGATCACCACAAGATCGTGCCGACGGTATTGGTAATAGGCCGAGCAAGCGCCTTCAGAAGAAACCATTGGCGCTCCCAGTGGGCTCTCGGGCGTACAAGAATGGCCAAACACAGAGCAATCGGTCGGCTTTTTCAGGCCTTTCAAGATTTTCGCGCTGATGCAAACCGAGGAGGCCTCCACTTCCGGAATCGTCAGCGCGAATACCTGGTTGGCATCGTAAGCTGCGAACTTGCTCTTTAGGCGCAAACCGCTCTGCGGAATTTCGCCAAGGCCGCGCCAGGGCTGGTCCGCGACTTCAAATACTTCGGCCAGGATCCGTTGCGCCTCGATGTTGCCGCGATAACTCACCGAGCGCGCGTATTCATTGGAAAATGCAGCGCGACCCTCCTCAAGCATGGTGACCAGGACGGCGATTGCCTGAAGCAGGTCAACCGGCTCAAAGCCGCCCACGACGATGGGCATTCGGAATTCCTGCACCAAGTCTTCATAGTCGCGGCATCCGACCACAGTGCATACATGTCCTGGTGCGATAAATCCCTGTACGCGGTTGTCCGGCGAGCCGGCCAATGCGCGAATGGCAGGTGGAACAAGCACATGCGAAGCCAGAAGAAAGAAGTTATTCAATCCTTCACGATGGGCCTGCCATACCGCCATGGCATTCGCGGGCGCTGTGGTCTCGAATCCAACCGCCAGAAAGACAATTTTGCGCTCCGGGGTCTGTCGTGCGATCCGCAAGGCATCGAGCGGCGAATAGACCATGCGCACATCTGCTCCGCGGGATTTCGCCGAGAGCAAATCGGTCTTCGAGCCAGGCACACGCAGCATATCCCCATAAGAAACAAGCGTCACATCCTCACGCTGCGCCACCTCTATGGCGCGGTCGAGAATGCTTGTCGATGTCACGCATACAGGGCATCCCGGACCATGCACCAGTTCAATCTGCGGAGGCAACAGTTCATCCAGGCCATAGCGCATGATTGTATGTGTCTGGCCGCCGCAGATCTCCATCAGCACCAAATGCTGAGTGACTGTGCGCCGGATCTTTTCGAGCAGACGTTTCACCATCTGGCTGTCACGGTATTCATCCAGATATTTCATGATTGGTCCCTTTCTGCTAAACCGGCGGTTCTATTGGCTTCTGGTAATTCCCCTGCCAACAAACCCATCTCTTCCAACGTCTGCCAGGTCTTCTCTGCTTCTTCCTGATTGACGCGGCTGATGGCAAAACCCACATGTACCATCACGTAATCGCCTATTGATGCCTCAGGAACAAAATCGAGGGAAACAGGCTGCGTTACACCGCCGAAGAGCACACGGCCGATGCGAATGCCGTTCTCTTCGCCAACGGAGATTACTTTGCCTGGAATCGCAAGACACATGACAGGCCTTTCTTCTATGAAGCTAGTTCGACCGCTTGTTGCTCCCATGCGTGGACCTGGGCAACAGCTGCTTCTACAAGCTGATCCATGGCCGCCTGGATGCTGGGCGACAAGACTACTCCCCAATCCGTGGATTCAGGCTGGATGCCAAGGAGCACAATCTCTTCAGGCGCATGACCCAGCAGCTTCATTGCGCCCAGCAGATCAGCAAACCCGAGCAGATGCACGCTCTTCGCCACCGGCAGTGCAGCCAGCTCTGCGTTCTCAAACCGCAACAACGCGCCCGGAGCCGCGCCCACGTCCACGGCATCCAGTACAACAAGGTGCGTCACTCCCTGGAGCGGATGCAGCAGATCAAGACCCAGCGTCCCGCCTTCGATCATCTGAATGTCGGCGGGAAGGCGCTTGTCTGCCAACAGCAAATGCAACGCTGAAATGCCAGCGCCGTCATCCGTACGCATCAGGTTCCCAAGGCCGAGCACCACGATTTTGCTCATCGCGTGTTTTCTCGCTCCTGCTCCACCAGATCTTTGCGGACAAACTTCCAACCTGTGAAGATGCTCTCCATCAAACCGTTCTTTTGCTCCATCGAGACCAGCACGGCGCTGTAGACGTGGTGGATCAGAAACGCCATGAAGATGAACATCACGAAGTAATGAGTGGCGCGGATGTACTGAATGTCCACAATGCGCGGTATCCAGCCTACTAACAACGTCAACCAGCGGCTTCCACGCACCACGCTGAAGAGCACAAGCCCGGTCACGCATTCCACAACAAGGAAAAAGCCAATGCCGAGATAAGAGGCGGTCGCCAGCGAGTTATGCCCGATCTCAGGAAATGGCTCACGGCGCCGGTAGGTGTAATAGAGGACCATGCTGTACATGCTGCGCCATTGTTCCCGTTTCAGCGGGACCCATGCGTGCCAATGCGCCCACTTGTTCCCTGCGAAGAACCAGTAGAGACGGAGGAGGACCGCTGCGATCAGGATGAATCCGAACAGCTCATGCACGAAGCGTGCTGTGCCCATCACCCAGGCCTTCGAACCGGTAGCCACGAGAAACGGATGGTGCATGTAGAACCCCGTGACAGTGAGAACTGTGAGCGAAAGCACCATCATCCAGTGCGCGATGCGTACGGGCCACTGCCAGACATAAACCGGCACGATTTCAGGTTGTTCAACATCGTGAGTCTTGATACTGGTCGCCATAGCGTCCTCTACTTAGACCGCCACTGCTCTTCGGCTATATAGACGACCCGTCGCATCCACGACATGCACAGCGCATGCCAGACAGGGATCAAAGGAATGCACGGTGCGCAGAATCTCAAGCGGCCGCTCTGGATCGGTGATCGGTGTCTTCAACAGCGACGCTTCGTATGCTCCTCTCTGCCCGTGAGCATCGCGTGGGCCTGCATTCCAGGTCGATGGGACCACAGCCTGGTAATTTACGATTTTCTTGTTTTCGATTTCGACCCAATGCCCGAGAGAACCACGCGGCGCCTCTTCCAAGCCGAAGCCTTGACAGGACTTCGGCCAGCTCTCCGGATCCCATTTCTCACTGTTATGGATACGAACATCTCCGTGGGCCATGTTGTCATCCAGTTGCCGGACCCATGCGGAGAGATTGTCCACCATGAATTGTGCTTCCAGCGCGCGGGCGGCAATACGGCCCATTGTGGAGAAAAGCGCCGCGGGCGGCAGATTCAGTTTTGCAAGTGTTCCATCAACCAGTTTCTTGATTTGCTCATTGCCGGAAGCATAGGCCACCAGCGTCCTTGCCAACGGCCCGACCTCCATCGGTTTATCGTCATAGCGCGGCGACTTTAGCCATGAATACTTCTCATCCGTCTTCAGATATTCGTAGGGAGGCTTCGGTCCGGTGTATTTTGGGTTGGTCTCACCCAGCGACGGATGCTTGCCCGCCTGGTCGCCATCTGAGTATTCGTACCAGGAATGCGTCACATATTCAGTGACATTCTTCGGATCGAAAGGAAGCACAGCAGAAAGGTCGCGCTTAAGAATGATGCCACGTGGAAAAAGAAAGCCCGCTGGGTCCTTGATGCTGGCGCTCGGATAATCTCCATAGGCCAGGAAATTTCCCAGCCCCTCCCCATACTGGAACCAGTCGCGATAGAACCCAGCGATGGCCAGTATATCCGGCACATATACCTGCTTCACAAAAGTCTGTGCATTGGCAACCAGTTGGTTGAGCAACGTGATGCGCTCGGGATTGATGACCGCTTCTGGTTCATTCGCATCCATCGCGGTCGTCATGCCGCCGACAAGATAGGTCTGGGGGTGCGGGTTTTTGCCTCCCAGAACTGCGTGGATGCGAATGAACTCGCGTTGCAACTCAAGCGCTTCGATGTAGTGCGCGACGGCCAGCAGATTCACTTCAGGAGGCAGATGGTAAGAAGGGTGCCCCCAGTCGCCGCTGCTGAACAGGCTGAGCTGGCGGCTGGCGACCAGCGACTTCACGCGGTCCTGCACGCCCTTGAAATAGGCGGCGCTTGATTTCGGCCAATCGGAAATTGACTGCGCAATCTGCGATGTCTTTGTCGGATCAGCTTTGAGCGCCAGCGTTACATCCACCCAATCCAAGGCATGCAGATGATAGAAGTGAATGATGTGGTCGTGGACGTTCTGTGCGCCTGCGATCAGATTGCGCACCAGGCGCGCATTGTCCGGCACTTCGATTCCAAGCGCGTTCTCGACAGCGCGTACCGAAGCCAGTGCATGCACAGTCGTGCAGACGCCGCAGATGCGCTGCGCCCATATCCAGGCTTCCCGCGGGTCGCGGCCGCGAAGGATCAACTCGATGCCGCGGAACATTGTGCCTGAACTCCAGGCATCTGTAACTTCGTGTCCGTTCACCTCGGCCTCAATGCGTAGATGGCCCTCGATGCGGGTCATTGGGTCAATCACAACACGTGGCACTTATGGTTCCTCCGTGGGAGCAGCGTCTTTCTTTGTTTCCTCGCCTTCCTGGTCCAGCGGATGTATCCGGTTGCGAATAAGATGACCGACCCCATGCGCGGCAGTTGCTGCTGCCACTGCCCCGACAATGGTCCAGCCGATCTCGCCGGCGGTAACATCTACGCCGAATCCGGCAGGATGCGGCAGTCGTTCATAAAAAGGTGATTTCGTGTCCCAGAAACGCGGAGACGCGCAGGCGATACAGCCGTGGCCTGCTTTCACAGGCCAACTGGTAGCGTCATTCCAGCGTACCGTCGGGCAGTTGTAGTTCGCTTCAGGACCCTTGCAGCCCATCTTGTACAGGCACCACCCCTTGCGGTGCGCTTCGTCCCCCCATGCCTGCACGAAACGGCCCGCATCGTAATGGGCGCGGCGCTCGCACTGATCATGAATGATCTGCCCATAGGCAAACAAAGGGCGGTTGTAGGGATCAAGCGCAGGCATCTCGCCAAACGTCAGATAATGTACTAACACCGCAGCCGTGTTCGCCGCATTATGCGGGCAACCTGGAAGATTCACGACCTTGAGTCCTGGCACGGCATCTTGTAACCCCAACGCGCCGGTGGGGTTGGGATTGGAACGGACCAGACCGCCATCCCAGGCGCAGGCGCCGACGGCGATGTTCGCCGCTGCATTGCCGCAGACTTCGCGCGCAATATCCAGCGCTGTGCGTCCTCCTATAGTGCAATACACGCCGTCGTCAGCGGTGGGAATGGCGCCTTCGACGACAGCGATGTATTTTCCTTTTTCTTCTCGAATGACGCGATCCAGCGCGGCTTCGGCGGCTTTACCGTATCCGGCCATGATGGTTTCGTGATATTCCCACGAGAGGGTTTCAAGGACGATGTCCTCCACGGAGGGATGGCTGGCCCGAAGCATGGATTCGGTATTGCCGGCGCAGTCCTGAAATTCCAGCCAGACGAGGACAGGTTTTCTTCGCTGCTCCAGCGCCTCGGCGATGGCTTCTGCGTAGCTTGTTGGCAGTGCTAATGTTGCTGTGATTGCTGCACAGAACTCCAGGAACTGCCGCCGTGATACACCCTGCCGTTGGCATGCTTCAGGAATAGATTCCCCTGAGAGGAGCATCGAATTTCACCCTTCATCTGCCGGAAATCGCGTTCGACATTGAAAATTAGCTCCAGTTGGGAGCGCACGTATGTGACGCGCGTCACATATGCATTTCCAAAATTGCGACCAGCGATATGGATGCGCCGGTCTCGTGTGTGTAAACAATGCGGATTCCTTTCCCATTAATTGCGAGTGATCCAGATCACGTCGCTGATGTTCAAAGTGCACTACCCTAGGGGCTGCATTTCGTCGAGGAAGCCATGCCAAGCACGCTCCAAAACTCCATACATACTGTTCTGTTTGCGACGGACCTCTCTGATCACTCGTCAGTTGCGTTAGGCTATGCCGCGAGCATCGCTTCTGCCTACCGGGCCAAGCTTTTCCTTGTTCATGTGCTTGATCCATCGGGCGCGACCAGCCCAATGGATTCCTCTTCTTCCGATCTTCGGGAACTTGCGGAGGCCGCCAGGAGCGACTTGAACCGCATCAGCGATAGCCTGCTGGCCGCCAAAGGAATTAAGGGCGAGGTCCTTGTTCGTTATGGCAATGTCAGGGACGCGATCTTTCAGGTCCAGCAGGAATGCCGCGCGGACATAGTGGTCCTCGGCTCAAGCGGCATGAAAATCGGCATGGGGAAGGGCCTTGGATCGACTGCAGAAGCCATTCTGCGCAGCGTGCCATGCAGCGTGCTTACTGTAGGTCCCAGGGTTGAGCCGGGCCCGTTTTCTGTGAGGGCCCAAGCCATCCTTTTTCCAACAGACTTCTCTGCAAGTTCGCTCGCGGCCCTTCCCACTGCAACTTCACTGGCCATCAGTCTCTCAGCAAACTTGCTTTTGCTCCATGTCTGCGACCCTTATGGAGTCTCTTCCTGCTTTGGTCATGAAGCAGCATGCAGGAAAAAACTGGACGAGATTGCAAGCGCCATCCAAAAACAGGCAGTGCCTGTGAAGCAGTTCACCCGGCATGGGGCTATTGCAAGGAATATCCTGTTGTTGGCCGAAAAAAATAATGCCGATTTTATTGTGATGGGCGTCCATCAGGGTGACCTTGAAGACGGAACGCGGTTACACGGAATTGTTTCGGCGATTGTCAGGGAAGCGCGTTGTCCCGTGCTCACCGTGGCCCAACAACAATCTCTGAAGCCTCACCTCGTGTAATTCATAGATAGTAGGTATGTTTTGCTTCAATGGAATCCGGCGTTGGTCCCTGGGGACGGAGCCACGGCCTTTGTCTTTATGCGCATCCAGGGGTTTGTTGATCATGGCGATCAGCATCCTGAGACAGTTCGGCCTCAAGATTTCCAGTAGAATCGGACCCTTTCTCTCGCATAACCTCCGCCAACATAGAAAGCGTTTTTTCGAGAATATTCTTGAGCGGCGGCGGGACTCTTGGGCCTAAGCCAAAATCCTGGGGATCTCTGAGTACTTTGCATAAACACATGTACGCTTTTTCAAGACGTCCATCACGTCCATCAATGTGTGTCATGGCTGTATGCCTCTGTGCTCAACGTATCCCCCTTGATTTGCGCTGGCTGTGATTAAACTCACACTTCTGGCGTGTAACCGCAGAAGATCAGGATTACGGTACTCTCGCCGGATTTCGAAGCTCCGGAAGATACGAACTTTCCCGTTGTTGATCAGAAGCAGAAGAACAAGTACTCCGGCATACAAAGAAGCGATCAAAGACCAAGGGATGCTGGCCATCAGGATGCCGTGGTTGCCATCAGGCTGACGATAATGACATCTGCCACGGAACTGAGAATCAGCCAAGAGCTGATTACCATCGTTGCCGCAACACCATTCGGCGTTACTGTTGCGGTTATCGAGTACGACGAGGATGCCCGGGCGAGCAAGTTCGCGGATGACGATGTCAAAGACCTGCAGGGGAGTGCCTGCCTTTGAGCTGCGGGTTAGCGACGACGGCGTAGTCGGGCACGATGGGATTGTTCTCATACATTTCGTTGGACCAAAGCAGCCGCACGGTATTGAGACCCATGCAACGGATGCGCCGCACGATTGCGTCGAGCGGCTCAACCTGTAGTCCAGCAACGACAAACTCGACGCCTTCCGCCCCGCACCACGCTCAGCCATCCGGTGCTGCCTATGATGTAGGTCTGCTGGTGTGGAGAGGAAGCGCGGGAGCGGACTGCTGCAGGACGCACACATCAGATGTTTTGGTCGAGGCTGGCGATGGCTTCTGGCAAAGAGTGCCGCAGGGGCCATCGCCGGGACATCAGAGCGTGTCACATAGGTCTTCACCCGTGCTTTGTTTTAGAAGTAATACTTTAACGCCAGTTGAATGAACCTGGGGTTGGGGGTGAAGAGGCCGAGGTTGCGTGTGGATGTGATTTGTCCGCCGTTGGGGTTGATGCTGCCGCTGGGGTTTCCGAAGGCGGGCGTGTTGAAGAGGTTGAAGGCATCGGCGCGGAACTGGAGGTATTGGCCTTCAAAGGTATCAAAGTTTTTGAAGACGCTCATATTGATGCGCTCGTAGCCGGGGCCAAAGATCTGGTTTCTGGCTGTTCCGGTGAAGGCGAGGACCTGGGCGAGTCCGCGAATGGGGGTGCCAAGCGGGTTTTGCGCGGTCTGGGTGTTGGGGATGTCGCCGCCCGGCAGCGGATTGGCAAAGGCACAGGGATTGAACCAGTGCTGGATGTTGCGGGTGCTGGGTGCGCAGGTGGTGTTGGGGTTGGTTGGATCCTGAGCGCCGCCTGCCTTAAAGGGATCGCGCTTCAGGATGGCGCGACGGGAGGCTCCATTGACCCCGGCGTTGTTGGGGCCGACGGTGAAGGGGGTGCCGGTCTGCGCGACAAAGACAAGATCAGTAGACCATCCGCCGATGAGGGCATTGAGCACGCCGCCCTGGTTGAGGAAGCGGCGTCCGCGGCCGAAGGGGAGCTGGTAGTCGCCATTGAAGGTGAAACGATGGCGCACGTCCCAGTCAGAGTTGGCCAGCTCGTAACCCATGGGAATGAGCAAGGCATTGCGGTAGGTGTTGGATCCTCCGTTGAGCGGGGTGGCTGTGTCATCGAGCGCGTGGCCGTAGGTGTAGGTGGCGAGGAAATAGAGGCCGCTGGATGAGCGCTTCTCAAGCGTGGCCTGCCCGGAGTTGAAACTGCCTACGCCCTCGTAGGCGTTGAATTGGGAGCCGCCGAAGTTGGGGAATGGGCGGATAAGCTGCGCGTTATCTCTTGGTCCGAGGAGTCCGTCGGGTGAGTTCTGGTCGGGGAAGGCCTGAAGACGCCGGGAAAGATTGCCGACGTAAGCGAGCGTGAGGCTGAGCGTAGGCGAAAAGGCGTACTGCGTGGAGAGGTTGTACTGCTCGGTGTAGGAGGAGTGGAACCTGGGCTGTCCGCCGACGAGGCCGGGGGTGGAGAGATAGTTCTGGATGCCCTGGGCCAAGGCCTGAGAGAAGCCTGTTTCCAGAGTAAGGCCGTTGGTGGGGCAGTTGGTGGTGCTGCATCCGGGAGCAGGGAAGTTGGATGAGAAGGAGAAAGGATAGTTAAAGCCGGGATTAGGCGCGCCGCCAATGCTTTCGAGCCCCCCATAGAAGAGTCCGAAGCCTCCGCGAATGACGAAGCGGCTGAAGGGCGTGTAGGCAAAGCCGATGCGGGGGCTTACGTCAGTGTATTCAGGCTTGAGGAGCGAGTGGTTGCCGGTGTAGACGAGGCTGATATTGTCTTTCGCGAGCAGGTTGAGAAAGCTGGGCGCGAGAGGCAGGTTGCGCTTGCTGTTGGCCATAACATAATTAGCGGTGCCGGAGCCGGGGCCGTTGATAGCTGTGGGATACCAGAGGGCCTGGTTGTCGTGGCGTTCTTCGGGTGGCTGGTAGTAGTCATAGCGGATGCCGAGGTTGAGCGTGAGATTGGGAAGGGCCTTCCAGTCGTCCTGAAAATAGCCGGAGTTGTACCAGCGCACGTTGTCAATGTTGAAGAAGTTGGAGAGGCCTGCGCTGCGCATCTGGTTGGCGAGGAAGTCGGCGACACCGGAACCGGTGAAGCTGGCGCCGGGCTTGCTGGTGTAGAAGCCGTTGAAACTATAACTGCCGTGTGGGTTGATGGGTGCGGTGGTGGAGTAGCGGACATGCTGGAAGGCGAGGCCCATCTTGAGTGTGTGGTTGCCGGCAACTTTGGTCACGTTGTCGAGGATTTGAAAGACGTTTTCATACTCGATGGCGGGATAGAAGCCGGGGGAGCCGAAGCTGCTGATGCCGGAAATGCTGGTGCTGGGTAGGCCGCCGTTGTTCTTCTGAAAGGGAATGCCGCCGAGGCCGAGGGTAGGCGCGATGTTCTGATTGGCACCGGGCTGGAGGAACTGGAAGTGTCCCCAGTTGTAGCCGAAGCGGAACTCGTTGGCGAGGGTGTTGCTGAATTCGTGGGTCTCGCTGAGGGCGTAGTTTTCGCCCATGTTGATGGTGGGGCCGTCAGAGCCGTAGCTGCCTCCGTCGAGGATGGGACCGAGTGGCGGGGCGTAGTTGCCGCGCTCGTTGTAGTAGCTCATACGGAAGAAGGCCTGGTCGCGGGCGGATGCGTTCCAGTCTATGCGGCCGTCCCAGGAGACGGAGTTGTCGAGGTTTCTGCGGTTGAAGACGTAGTTACTGTAGGTGTTGCCGCCATTGGCGTTGGGCTGCGGATAGAGATTGAGAATGCGCTGGGCGATGGGGTCAATCTGGTTGGCGCAGAAGACGTTCTGCTGGCCATTGCAGGCGAGTAGCGCGTTTCCAGCGGAGCCGGGCTGATAGAGGTAGATGGGCTGGCTGGAGCCGGTGAGAGATGGATTGAGTAATTCAGTGAAGTCGCCATTTCTCATACGCGCGGTGGGGACGGTGTAGGTGTCGGTTTCGCCAAAGATGATGCGGTTGGCTTCGACATCGCCGAAGAAGAAGAGGTGATTTTTAGCGATGGGGCCGCCGATGGTGGCGCCGAACTGGTTCTGGCGGTATTCCGGCGTGGTCCTGGCGAAATAATCTTTTGCGTCGAGTGCGTCGTTACGCCAGTACTCCCAGAGGTCGCCGTGGAGGGCGTTGGTGCCACTTTTGATGGAGGCGTTGAGCACGGCACCGGCGGAATGGCCGAATTCAGCGTCGTAGTTGCTGGTCTGCACTTTGAATTCGGCGAGTGCATCTGGCGGAGGCTTTACGACGAAGCTGGCACCATTGAGGAAGTCCACGGCGTTGGAGTTGTTGTCTACGCCGTCGAGGATGAAGTTGTTCTGCTCGGCGCGCAGGCCGTTGGCGTCGAAGTCTCCCTTGCCCAAGCCGCGGGAGCCGTTGGATTGCGTGACGCCGGCGGAGAACTGAGCGATGAAGACGTAGTTGCGGCCGTTGAGTGGCGTGTCATTGATGATCTGGGCGCTGACGACTTGTCCGGTGGACGACTGCTGGGTTTGGAGGAGCTGTTCGACGCTGGAGCTGACGGTGACGGTTTGCGAGACGTTTCCGGGCTGGAGTTTTACGTCGGCAGCGAGACGCTGATTGACGTTGAGGACCAGGTCGGAGAGGGTGCTGGTGGCGAAGCCCGCCGCGGAGGCCGAGACGGAGTAGTTGCCGATCTTGAGTGGAGAAAAGACGTAGACGCCGTTCTGGTTGGTGGTGGAAGTGAGGACTAGTCCGGTGTCAGTGTTGGTGAGGGTGATCTGCGCGTTGGGTACGACGGCGCCTGTGGGGTCAGTGACGGTGCCGGTGATGGTGCCCTGGTCTACCTGGGCATGGATGGGAAGTGCGCAGAGGGCGCACAGAAAGAGCAGAATGGTCCGCAGGCCGGGGCCTCCATAAAAGAAGCGTTTCATAAGCTTTCTCCTGATAATTTAACGTGTACGTTCACGTTATTCTCTTAAGGCGATAACGGTAAGCCCTGACGAAAATGGTTGTCAAGGTCTATTTGAGGATGGTTTTCAAGGCGTAGACGAGGGCTGTGGCATGCGGACGTAAAAGAACGTGAACGTTTGCTGGAAATCTCCCGATTTTTGTAGCTTCTTGCAGGTTCTGGTGTATCGTTGGGATTCTTTGTTTTGCTCAGGCGCATGTGGATGGGCTACGTGAGATGTTTGTAAGGCCCCATCTCTAGGAGATGTGGTGCCCGTGGATTGTTTACTTCCCTCAGAATGACAGGTGTGCGAAGGCTACAATGAATCCACCTGTGAAGAACAAAACGACAAAGCCGACGGGGATCAAGGAGATTGCGGCGGCGCTGAACATTTCGATTGGGACGGTGGACCGGGCGCTGCATGATAGACCGGGGGTGAGTCCGAAGACGCGCGCGCGCGTGATGAAGATGGCCGAGAAGCTGAATTACCGGCCTAACGTGGCGGCGCGGAGTTTGAAGCTGAACCGACGGATGCGGATTGGGGTGAATCTGCCGCGACAGATTGCGTCATTTTTTGATCCGCTGCGCGAGGGGATACGGGCGGCGGCGGCAGCCACACATGGGTTGAATCTAGAGCTGGATTTTCAGATGTATCCGAGGCTTGGGGATGGCGACCTGGAGATGCTGGAAGGCACACTGGAGCGCCATTATGACGGGCTGATTCTTACTCCTGGCGACCCGGTACGCATGGACCCGCTAGTGCGGCGGCTGACGCAGCAGGGGACGGCGGTGGTGTGCGTGGCCAGCGATGCTCCGAGGACGGATAGGCTGGCGGCGGTGTGCGTGGATGCGGCGGCGAGCGGAGGCATTGCGGCGGAGTTATTTGGGCGAGTGATCCGAGAAAAAGGACCGGTGGCCACCATTACGGGAAGCCTGGGAACGCTGGACCATGCCGAGAAGCTGCGTGGATTTGCGGCGACGCTGGCGACGGTAGCTCCGCACCTCTCACTGCTACCGGTGATGGAAAGCCATGAGCGGCCGAAGGAAGCGTATCAGGCAACGCTGGCGCTGCTGGGGCAGAGGCCGCGTCCGTTGGGGATTTATATCAGCACGGCGAACAGTCTTCCGGTGCTGCGGGCGCTCGAAGAACAGAGGATGCTGGGGCAGATTGAGATTATTACGACGGACCTGTTTCCGGACCTGGTGCCGCTGATTGAGTCGGGGAAAATCATGGCCACGCTTTATCAGCGGCCGTTTACGCAAGGCAAGGTGGCGATGGAGATGCTGGCGCATTATCTGACGGACGGGGTGAGGCCGGAGACGGTGAACAGGCTTGCTCCGCATATTGTTCTGCGCAGTAATCTACCACTGTTTCTGAACCGGATTTCTGCGAATGGCAGTGAGGCGGATGATCGGTAGCGCGTGTACGACACACCCGGGTTTTTGTTTGTTCACGGCCTGAAGGCCGGTGCTTCTACTACCTGAAGCTCATTTCAGAAATCGTGATCTGAGTGAATTGCTCTTGACAACTCTGTCCTGGCTTTCTAAAGTTGCGTTAACGTTAACGATGAAGATCCCACAGAATTCAACTTCCGGCAACCATGCTCATGCCAAGAAGCTTGTGCTACCCGATGCTCCCGCGGAGGAGCGGGGCGCGGTGAAGGCGTGGGAGCAGGCTGTTTTCATGCTGACGTATGAGCCGGGCAGGCCTGATCCGAACCCGATGTTTCTGGAAAAGCGTGTGTATCAGGGGAGCAGCGGGCGTGTGTATCCCATTCCGGTGATTGACCGGATTGCAACGGAGCCGGTGGAGCGCGAGTGGAAGGCGGTCCATCTGGAGAATGAATTTTTGCGGGTGATGATTCTGCCGGAGATTGGTGGACGCATCCATGTGGGACAGGACAAGACCACGGGATACGATTTTTTTTATCGCCAGAATGTGATCAAGCCTGCGCTGGTAGGGCTTGCAGGACCGTGGATTTCTGGCGGCGTGGAATTCAACTGGCCGCAGCACCATCGGCCTGCGACCTTTATGCCGGTGGAAGTTGAGATGGAGCGTGCGGCAGATGGGTCAGTCACCGTGTGGTGCAGCGATCATGATCCGATGCAGCGGATGAAGGGAATGCATGGGGTCTGTCTGCATCCTGGGCGCGCGTATATCGAATTGAAGGTGAAGCTGTACAATCGTACGCCTTACGTGCAGACGTTTTTGTGGTGGGCGAATGTGGCGTGCCGCGTGCATGAAAAGTATCAATCGTTTTTTCCCCCGGATGTTCGCTTTGTAGCCGATCATGCGAAGCGGGCGATCACCAGCTTTCCGCTGAGCGACCGCCCCTACTATGGGGTGGATTACGCGGAGCGCGCGCGTAGCGGAGTTCCGGCGGAAGAGATGCCGCGCATGTTTGTGCCGGATGGCTCATATGCGCCGAATGATCTGAGCTGGTATGCCAATATTCCGGTGCCCACGAGTTACATGATTACGGGCACGAAAGAGGACTTTTTTGGCGGGTACGACCACAAGATTGGGGTAGGCGTGGTGCATGTTGCGGACCACCATATTGCTCCGGGCAAGAAGCAGTGGACGTGGGGCAATCACGAATTTGGTTATGCATGGGACCGGAACCTGACGGACGAAGATGGACCTTATATCGAGCTGATGGCTGGAGTGTATACGGACAATCAGCCGGATTTCTCGTTTCTCGCTCCGAGAGAGACGAAAAGCTTTTCGCAGTTCTGGTATCCGATTCACAAGATGGGACCGCCACAGGCCGCGACGCTGGATGCAGCATTGAGTCTTCGCGCGGAGGGAAATGGTGTCTGCGTGGGAGTGTGCGTGACGCGGGAGATCGCGCAGGCGAAGATCGTGCTGACGCATGGACAGGATGTGCTGGCGGAGTGGCGAGAAGATTTGCATCCGGCGAAGGCGTTTGTTGCGATGCATGGCTTGCCGGAGGGAGTGGAAGCGAAAGATGTCGCAATTTCAGTAGAGGAAAATGGCCGTGAGCTGGTGCGTTTTTGCGAGGCCGATGTAGTGCCTGCGGACGCACCGGAGGCGGCGAAGGAGCCGCCGCTGCCGGAAGAGATTGCGAGCAGTGAAGAGCTGTATCTGACAGGGCTGCATCTGTGGCAGTACCGGCATGCGACGCGCAGGCCGGAGCTGTATTGGGAAGAGGCGCTGCGGCGCGATGCGGGTGACAGCCGGTGCAACCATGCGCTGGGATTGTGGCGGTTGCATCGCGGTGAGTTTGCAGCGGCGGAGGAGCACTTTCGCAAAGCGATTGCGCGGATTACGCGGCTGAATCCGAATCCTTATGATGGCGAGCCGTACTACAGCCTGGGCCTTGTGTTGCGCTTTCAGAAAAAAGACGATGAGGCCTATGCGGCGTTTCACAAGGCAGCGTGGAATGCGGCCTGGGTTGGGCCCGCGTACCACGCGCTGGCAGAGCTGGATGCAAAGCGCAAAGACTGGCGGAAGGCGCTGGAGCATCTTGACCGCTCGCTGAGTGCCAATGCGGAAAACCTGAATGCGCGCAATTTGAAGGTGATGGTGCTGCGCCGATTGGGTCGCGAGGCAGAAGCCGCGACGCTTCTGGAAGAGACGCAGAGGCTGGATCCGCTGGATGCGTGGGCGAGATTTCTGCGTGATGGACGGATTCCGGAAGATGCGCAGCAGGCGCTGGATGTGGCACTGGATTTGATATGGGGTGGATTCAACGACGAGGCCTTCTGTGTGCTTGAGAGGCATGGTTCGCACCCGATACCGCTTTATTTGAAGGCATATGTTCTGTCGCAGCAAGGAAGAGAAGAGGAAGCTGCGCGGGCATGGGAAGCGGCGGCGAAGGCGAATCCGGTGTATTGTTTCCCGTCGCGTGTGGAAGAGCAGATGGTGTTAGATGCTGCGATGGCCGCGAACACAAGCGATGCGCGCGCGCCCTACTACCTTGGGAATTTTCTTTACGACAAAGGCCGGCGTGAAGAGGCGATTGCGCGCTGGGAGCGGGCGGTTGCGCTGGATGCGACGAATGCAACGGCGTGGCGCAATCTGGGGATCGCGTACTTTAACGTCCGGCGTGATGAGCAGAAGGCGTTGGATGCGTTTGAGCGCGCTTTCTCCCATGCTGGGGACGATGCGCGCATTCTTTATGAGCGCGACCAGTTGTGGAAGCGGATGGGGAGGGCTCCGGAAGAGCGGCTGGCGGAGATGAAGCGGTTTCCGCAGCTGGTGCAATTGCGGGATGATCTGGCGCTGGAGATGGCGACGTTGCTGAACCAGACGGGGCAACCGGATGCGGCGCTGGATTTGTTGATGACGCGCAGGTTTCAACCATGGGAGGGCGGAGAAGGGCAGGTACTTGGACAATACCTTCGCGCATGCCTCCTGATGTGCAAGCGGGCCTTGCAAAATAACAACCTCCCGAAGGCCCGCTTCTTTTTTGAATCTGCGCTGAATCCGCCGAAGACGCTGAGTGAAGCGAAGCATCTGCTGGCCAACTGGAGCGATGTGTACTACTGGGCGGGTACAGTGTGTGCGGAGGAGGGCAGAGATGATGAAGCGCGCGCGATGTGGGAGCGGGCTGCGACGAAGCAGGGCGACTTTCAGCAGATGAGTGTGCGGTCTGTGTCGGACATGACGTTCTGGACGGCGATGGCGCAGGAGCGACTGGGAAGGACTGAGCAGGCACGCCGGCTGTTTGAGCGGGTTCGTGAATATGCAGAGGAGTTGGAGCGGCGTGTTCCGAAGATAGATTATTTTGCGACGTCGTTGCCAACGATGCTGCTGTTTGAAGAAGACCTTGCGCTGCGCAATCAGGTCGAGGCGAAGTTTCTTCGTGCGCAGGCGGCCTATGGGTTGAAACAGTATGCGGAGGCCGAGGCGCTGCTGAATGAGGTGCTGGCCTTGGACAGAAACCATATGGCAGCGGCGGACCTGCTGGAGCAACTCCGCAGCCCGGTGAAGACACGATGAGCACGGGCCGCTATGCTTCCATGGTTTGCGCGATTGCGGCGCTGGCAGGACTACTGTTTGGGTTCGATATTGCGGTGATCAATGGCGCGCTGGTGTTTCTACGCGACCAGTTTCATCTTTCTGATTTTTCGACAGAGCTGGCGGCGAGCAGCCTGCTGGCGGGGTGCATTGCAGGCGCGCTGATTGCGGGCTGGTTGAGTGACCGTTATGGGCGGCGGAATGTGCTGGCAGCTTCTGCGCTGCTGTTTGCAGTGTCATCGGTAGGGGCAGCGCTGCCGCGCAATTTTGTTGAATTTGGGATTGCCCGTTTTGCGGGTGGCATTGCGATTGGAATTGCTTCCATGCTGGCGCCTTTGTATATGGCGGAGGTGTCGCCAGCGCGCATTCGTGGGCGGCTGGTTTCACTGAACCAGATGGCGATTGTGACCGGGATTCTGCTGGCGTATCTGGTGAACTGGTCGCTGTCGTTTGGAGGGCCTTCCGGCTGGCGTTGGATGTTTGCGATTGCTGTTGTTCCTTCGCTGGGGCTTTTTCTGGGGTTGTTTTTTGTGCCGGAAAGTCCGCGATGGATGGTGGAGCAGAAGCGCGACGTGGATGCGCTTGCGGTGCTGAGAAAGATCGAAGGAGCCAATGCGGAGGCGCAGCTGGATGCGATACGGCAGTCGGTGGCGGCGGAGGCCGGGACGTTCACAGACCTGCTTGCTCCGGCATTGCGGAAGCCGCTGTTTCTAACGGTGTCGCTGGCGATTCTGCAGCAGATTACCGGAATTAACACGGTGCTGTTTTATGGCTCGATGATATGGGAGCGGCATCTGGGCGGGTCGAGCCACAGTACGGCGATTGGCGCGAATGTGACGATCGGGCTGATTAATTTTCTGGCGACGGTGATTGCATTATGGCTGATTGATCGCACGGGGAGGCGTCCGCTGCTGATGTTTTCAAGCGCGTGCATGGCCGTTTGCCAGCTTTTGCTGGGCATTGCGTTTACTCTGGCTGCTCCGCCGGCATGGCTGGTGCTGGGCTGCATGCTTTTGTGTGTGGCGGCGTTTGCTGTGGGACTGGGGCCCGCGGTCTGGGTGCTGATGTCGGAACTGTTTCCGACGCGCGTACGCGGAAGGGCGATGTCAGTGGCGAACACGGCGCTGTGGGTGGCGAGCTTTGTGCTTACGGCGACGTTTCTTTCGCTGGCGCATGCCCTGACGATTACCGGGGCGTTCTCTATTTACAGCGCGATGTGTGTGCTGACGTTTTTTCTGGTGTGGAGATTTACGCCGGAGACGAAGGGCAAGAGCCTGGAAGAGATTGAACGACTTTGGATGTAGTCCGGGGAATACGGGATGGTTTTGAAGGGGGAGTGATGATGAAGGGATGGGCCACATGCTTTGCGGCTTTGATGCTGTGTCTGCTTCTTTCAGGCCACGCCATGGCGCAGAGTGCGACGAAAGATGTTGTGCTGGATGGGAAGAGCAAGGGCGCGATCTTTGATGGGCTGGGGGCGGTGAGCGCGGGAGCGTCTTCGCGTCTGTTGATGGACTATCCGGAGCCGTACCGGAGCCAGATTCTTGATTATCTTTTTAAGCCGGATTATGGGGCGTCACTGCAGCATCTGAAAGTGGAAATTGGCGCGGACGTGAACTCGACGGATGGCTCAGAGCCGAGCCATATGCGCACGCGCGATGACCACAACTACACGCGGGGCTACGAGTGGTGGCTGATGGAGGAGGCGCACAAGCGCAATCCGAATATTATTCTCGACATTCTGCCGTGGGGTGCTCCGGGGTGGGTGGGCAATCACCACTTCTATTCAGAAGACATGGCGAACTATGTTGCCGATTTTATTGTTGGCGCGAAGACCTATGGGCTTGATATTCAGTACGCCGGAATCTGGAATGAGAAGCACTTTGATAGTCCGGAGTATGTGAAGATGCTGCGGCGATCGCTCGATGCGCATCATCTGCGGACGAAGATTGTCTGCTGTGATGAGTATCCGCGCAAGGATGTGGACCAGTGGACGATTATCAAGGCGATGCAGCAGGACCCGGAGTTGCGCAGGGATGTTGCGGTGGTTTCGGTACATTATCCGCGGGTAGACGGGAAGCTGACGACGCCGGAAGATGCGCGGACGACTGGCAAACCGCTGTGGTCGAGTGAAGACCAGCCGGCGTCAAGCGCGTCGAATATTCTGTCGCGGGACTGGAAGGTGGGCGGACGGTTGCTGGCGCAGCTTTATAACGAGAACTATCTGAAGGGCGGATTTACGAAGACGGAGATCTGGAGCCCGATTACTTCGTATTACGACATTCTGGCGGCGCCCAATTCCGGGCTGATGTATGCAAACACTCCGTGGTCGGGACATTACGATGTGCAGGGCGCGATATGGGCGACGGCGCATACGACGCAGTTCGCGCAGCCGGGATGGCAGTATCTGGAAAGCTCGTCGGGGTATCTGCCGGAGAAAGGCGATTATGTCGCGCTGCGCTCACCGAATGGCAAGGACTGGAGCGTGGTGCTGGAGACGATTGATGCGAAGAAGCCGCAGAAGGTCAGGTTTCATCTGCGCGGTGGGCTGGCAGAGGGCGCGGTGCATATATGGGAGACAAACAGCACACATACGTTCGAGCACGTGGCTGATGTCTCAGTGAAAGAAGGGGTGTTCACTTATACGTTTGATCCAGATTCGCTGTATTCGCTTACGACTACGACGGGACAGGGGAAAGGCTCGGCGATGCCTCCGCCGCAGAAGCCGGTTCCGTTTCCCTACAGGGACGATTTTGAGAAGACGGAGCTGCACCGTGCGCCGCATTTTCTGGCTGACCAGGATGGTGCTTTTGAGGCCGTTGCTTGCAGCGGACGGGCGGGGCGCTGTCTGGAGCAGGTGATTACGGACAAGCCGATTCCGTGGGGGCCACTGCCGGATCCGTGGACGATTGCGGGGGACGTGAACTGGACGGACTATCGCGTTGATACGGATGTCCGGCTGGCAGGGCCGGGGAATGTGACCGTGATGGGGCGCGTGGATTCTGCTGATGTTTTTCAGAACGGCAAGGCGCGCTATCCCAGCGGGTATGTGTTTGTTGTGAACGAAACGGGCGAGTGGAAGCTGCTCTCGTGCGCTTACAAAAAACCCGACCGCGTACTGGCGCAGGGTACGATGGAGTTTGCGCCTGTGAAGTGGCATCATTTGCGGCTACGATTTGCAGGAAAGAAGATTGCGGCCAGCGTAGATGGGCATGATGTGGCGAGTGTGGAAGACGCAGACCATGCACACGGAATGTTTGGTGTAGGCACAGGATGGAACCGGGCGCAGTTTGATGATCTTTCTGTCGGACGTCCGTAACAGCGGAATCTTCGAGCATGTGTAATTACAATTTCGTCCCAGACGATGAAGGGTCCGTTCCATAATCGTTGGTGCGGCGCGGATCAGGCTGTACTTGAGCGGCTGTAGTGGTGCAGTCTGGCGGGAACGGGGCAATTTGGTTATGCGACGGAGCAGGCCCGCGTTGGTCTCCGTCGAACCTGGGCGCCGTCCGGTAAGCAAAAAGGCCATCCGTGATGAGGCTGTTACGAAACGCAGTCTCCATGTATCGAGACGCTCCCGCGAGGGGGCGTCTTTTTTGCTAGCTGAGTGTTTGTCGGTATCGGGCGTTGCAGCTATGAGGGGATGCCGTTCATGGCCAGATTGAGGATGCTGGTAAGG
>JAJPKO010000033.1 GCA_021323655.1 Acidobacteriaceae bacterium | reverse complement strand
CGGTTGGTTCCATCGTCCTCGTCCCGGAGGTCTCGCTCCCCCTGTTTGTACCAGCCTTCCAAGCCTACAAGCCGAACCAATTGTGCGAAAGAAATCCTACGTTATCGCTGATTGATACCCCAGAGCCAGATGCATTACATAAGGAATGCATCTGGCTCTGAGAACACGATAAAAATATCGTCAGGACAGCGGATGAATAAATTGCGCATGCCTTACATCAAATTTCGCTGTAGTCCCACATTTTACTGCTCGTACGGTTGCATAGGAGACGTGTTCCGCGCCGAATCGGGAGGGTAGTCGCAATGAACTCGGAATCAACAAAGGGCACCGTTGCCTTGTGAGAAGGCACTCGACTGCAAGGGATGGTCGTTTTTTATAAGCCAGTACATTGAAAACTGGACGCAGAGTCGATAGCACCGGTCCCGTTATAGCGAGTGCGTTCCGGATACGGACAGACGGGCCTGCTCATCACGGTTTTCCCGTGATCAACGCGCTTCGCGATGATTTGGTCGGGTGCGACACCATTCTCAACCCAGAGCTCAAGTGCCGGAAGAGGATCTATTGAGTTTAGACCCGGGCCGTCGGCGCAGTGGGCCATGCCAGGGATCATAAAAAGTCGCAGGAACGACCTCGTTTTCTCCTCCCCGCTTTCCCCTTTGATCCTGACGGCCTCTGCGTTCTGGACGGCACTAAGATAATTAATCGATTCCTGGGGTGGCAGAAGCCAGTCTGCCCAACCGTGATACATAAGGAGTTTGTGTCCGTGTGCTTCAAAAATTTGCAGATCAGGGTCTGTCGCATTGACCAACGGTCCTAACTTTGCATCAACAACTGCTACATCCCGATCGAAGTTAAACTCGCGCCAGGTCCAATCTGATCCAACTACCCATTTGAATAGGGTCTGGTAGGCAGGACCGCCGGTTAGCGGCATCATCTTTCCCCACCCGAACTCAGTGCCACGTGCTTCGCCGGGATAAATCGACCGATGGGTAGCCGGATCCCGGGGGCCATCGTAGAACTTGTTTGCGGTGACCACTTGATCATGCGTAAGGCAATCCGGAGCATCGCTGGACTTGCAAAGCAAATCTGCAGGCGACCAATGGCACTCGAGTGGATCGGACAAAAATGAGTCTCCGGGCGCTGCCTTTGCAGAGGCACATTCGTTGAGTACGGCCTGATTCATCGCTGTCAGCTTTAAATCGGAAATTCGGGATCCAGGGCTGTGTTCGGCCGCGGCGAAGTCCCAAAGGAAAGCAATATGTAAATGGGTCCGATTGTTCGCTGGAGCGCCTGCGATGATGCCGTCGTAGTCGTCGGGAAAGCGCTGGGCCTCCATCAATGCTTGCTGACCGCCAGTCGAGCAGCCCCAGAAATAAGAATGGCTGGGCATCCGCTGGTAGTAAGCAGCGATAATCTTTTTGGCCTCAACCGTCATCAAGTGCGTAGCGCGCCATCCCCAATCTGCCCATTTCTCAGGATGTCTAACGAGAGCGTTTCCATCCTCAGCCCACCAATGGTCGGTTCCCATGTCAGTGTTCGCAACAGCGTACCCGCGCCGCAGCCCGTCTGCTAGCGCACGGTAATTGATACTTCCGGCGTACCCGCCATTTCCAGTCCCTTCCATTTTGCCGTTCCAGCCGCTAACAGGCAGCCAGAGTTCTACTCGAATCGCAGAATCAGGCGACGGGATGAGGGTGGCAGCTACGCGGCAAAATGGAGGTAAATCTAAGAGTGATTCTCCTTCCCGTTGCTTCCAAACCCCGGATGAAATGAGCTCAGCGGAAGTTATCTTGATATGGGTTGAAGACAACTGCGCAAGACCATCACAGGTTGCTGCCTTTAGCGGTGGCCCAAAGCTACCAATAAGCAGAAGAAGAAGTAGCAGAAAAAAATGTTTCTTCATGACGGGTCTTTAACGGTGAATTGTATCATCGGCTCCGAAATACGGAACTCGCAGCATATCGAGATCGATGCACGGGCTCGGATCGTGTCCGCGATACCAGAAAGACAGCAGCCAGATATCAGGAACTGATCTAATAGAGGCAATGAGTTTCTTTCTTCGTCAGTCCGGTGCCGTCAACGATCCAGGCCGCGATTCCTGAACGGAGAGATCTTCTATTCATTGAAGGAGGTGCGCGTGCTGGCCGAACGTTGGCGTGCCCACTGCAACACCGTCAGGCCACACTCTTCGCTCGGATATAACCCCCGGGCCCTCCGAGGCATGGCTGACAAAAAGCATGGATATGGAGAAGTGGAAAACCGTTACGCGCTTCCCACTTCTCCACACCCCTGACGGCGGCTACTTGAACCTAGAAGCAGCTACGTTACACTAACTATCTCTTCGGCGTAAAAGGGCAGTCCAGCGTCGGAGGAACTCTCACGCTACGTCGCGATAACCCTTCTGAACGCAGCTGATCGTCTTTGAATGAGAGGCGTAACAAAGGAGTTCACACTGTACGACGTCTTGCGATCAGATTCGGTTAATCGACGTGAAAAACTTCTTCCATCTCTGCCCACCACTCTCCCTTTTTCCGAGTAGGTATGGGTTCTTGCATTGGACCCATTATTGCCCACCATTCCTGCGTCTTTGGGTCGGCGGCCATCTTTGCCCAATCATTTTTGATATCGGTTCCGTGGTACTCGAGATATCCGAATAGCACGCCGTCCTTAAAGAAAATGGAGTAATTGCGAATATTGCATTCGGAGATTTTGCTCAACACTTCGGGCCACACGGAAGCGTGATATTGCTTGTACTCATTCTCGAACCCAGCTTTCAATCTGATCATCATTCCAAGGCGCTGCAAGGATCGCCTCCAGTAAAACTAGCCTGATCTTATCAACGTATTTCCACCCGAGCAAGGAAAACCGCTTTGGAGACGTGAAATCAGATTGCAGCGATTAAGATGACGCTACTCTCGTTCCACCTGTTTCCCCGCTAAGAGGCGCCCACTGCTGTCCCGTCATCTTCTTCTACAGCGGAACCAGTTCCCCAGCAGCGCAGCTCCAATACGCTGATTGTGGCGATGCCAAGCATACTCGTCAGCAGCTCGAATCTTTGCCCCACAGCGCATCATCGCCTTGAACCAGCGCCACGGCTCCGCGCCAGTGTTGCAGATGAGTGATCGTGCTGCCAAATGCTGAATGTTTTACTCCGCAACTATAATCGATTGAGTGAGCTTAATATCGCGCGAGGAGCTGCCGACCAGGATGTCTCGCTCACCGGAGGCAAACTGCCATCCGCTCTTTGAGGTGGACCAGTACTCCAGGCTGCGGCGGGGGACATGCAGAGATACATTCTTTGCAGTGCCCGGCGCGAGGTGGATGCGGTCGAAGGCGGCCAACGCCTCTTTTGCAAACTGGCTGCTGGCGGGAGCATTTCGCGGGATTCCGAGATAGACCTGTGGTACTTCGTCGCCGGCTTTTTTTCCGGAGTTCCGAACGGTAAAGCTGACGTCCAGCCCGCCATCGGCCGCTCGGCTTACATGAAGATGTGAGTACTCAAAGCTTGTATACGAGAGGCCGTAGCCGAACGGAAACAGAGGTTTGATCTGTTGCTTATCGAACCAGCGGTAGCCGACGAAGATACCTTCAGTGAACGTTGACTTCCCATCGACTCCTTTATCGGAGCGCTCAGGGTATCGAGGGTCGGTGGCAGGGTAGTCCTGGAGACTCCGGCCCCAGGTGAAGGGGAGGCGTCCTGCGGGATTCGCGCGCCCGAGCAGGATATTGGCGGTTGCCCAACCACCCTCGTCGCCTGGCCACCACATCTGCAGAACTGCCTTGACCTTGTCCAGCCAGGGCATGGCGATCGGCTGGCTCACGTTGAGCACCACAATCGTGTTGGGGTTGATGGCGGCGATATCGGCAATCAGCCGATCCTGATCGCCGGGAAGAGCGAAGGTTGGAAAGGTCCGGCTCCAGGCGAAGACGACGGCTGTTTTCGCGCCTCTGGCCGCGGCGATGGCCGCCGCGTAGTTCGCGCTCCTTTGCTCCGGTGTCACCCAGTTTAGCCGGACCTGAATGGGTTGATTGGAGGTGTTGGGGATCACGGAGACGTAGAGTTTGTGCTCGCCGGCGGCGAGCGGTACTTCGACGCGCAGACTGTCGAGGCCGTCGGTGGTGGGCAGCACATCGTCCTGTCCGGCTTGGGTGATGTCACCGTGAATGATTGCGCGGCCATTCGATATGAGGCGTTTGCCATCCAGCCAAAGTGCTCCATAGCAGCCAAGAACCTGCAGGTGAAGGCGGTAGTTCCCTGTGCTGGGCACGGTCAGGGTTCCCGACCAGGTCTCGGACACATTTGCGGGGAGCGCCCTGCCGTTTTTACGCGTGAAGTCGATTTGCGGATCCGTTCCGGAAGCGGTTCCGCTCCGTTCCAGACCTGGCTTCCCGTGATGGGAGAGATATCGCGCAGGAATCGTCGTGCCGGTCAGGTCATCGGCAACTGCGTATTCGATGTGACTGGCGGAACCCGGGAAGTATCTCTTGAGAACCTGCAAGGTACCGATCTGCCGGGCGGGCAGTCCGACGGACTTCTCTCCGGCGAGGCCCACGGCAACGGTCTGAGCCGCGCCGGGCCCGATCAGGGCCAGCGACTGCAGCGCAGTCTTCTTGAGGGGCAGGGCATTGTTGTCGTTTTTAAGCAGAACGGCTGCGTCTTCTCCCGTCTTCTCAATTGTTCTGGCATTCAGTTGAGTGGTATCGCTGCTGAGCTGAAGAGTGCGATCGAGCGGCTGTTGGTGCTCAAGCAGGCCGAAGCGATCGAACTGGAGCAGGATACGCGCTACGGCACGGGTGACGGTGTCCTCGGTGACAGTGCCGTCACGCAGGGCATCCATCATGCTTTGGTCGGTCTTCGGGGCGTGGGGCGTGGCAGGTGCGGGCGCCTCAAGAGGACTGAATGGCGGCTCCTCGGGCAGTCTGCCATCCCAGCGGAACTCAAAGTTTTTATTAGCGGCGGCTCCCTCTGTCGCGGGGCGGATCGGAGCATCGCCACCGAAGAAAGACTGTATGTGCGCGATATTGCCGGGTCCGGGCATCTCAAGATCGAGCCCTTCATTGATGAAGGTGGTGCCGTGGTTGGCACCCCAGTCGGACATCAGGAAGCCTTTGAAGTCGATCTCATCCCGAAGGATCGTGTTCTGGAATTCGCCGTTGCCGCAGGCGTACTTTCCGTTGACGCGGGTGTACCCGCACATCACGGTGGCGACACCGGCCTGAACAGCGTTCACGAAAGGCGCAATGTAGATTTCGTGTAATGCTTGCGGTTCGATGACGACATTGTCCCGGTTAGAGGCGTATCCGATGTAGTGCTTCGCATCGGCCATCACGCCGTTGTGTTCGATTCCCTGAATCATCGCGGCCGCGATCTCGCCGCTGAGCAGTGGATCTTCGCCGAAGCTGTTGTATGCCATGTGGAAGGCGATATCCCGGTCGATATTCATTGAGGGCTCGAGCACGAGTCTTGAACCGCGTGCCTTTGCCAGCCGGGCGATGACGGTCCCGGTTTCCTGTGCGTCTTCGCGACTGAAGGTTGCGGCAATGCCCATGGAACACGTGGGCGCAGTGGCCGGGACACGTGTCAACAGGCCCAGGACACCATCTGTCATTCGCAGCGGTGGGATGCCGAGGCGGGGAACGCCGGCCATGTATCCTGCCTCCCCCTGATCGGTCGCGTCCGGTTCGGGAACTCCATGGATGAGGCTTACCTTTTCTTTGAGGGTGAGCTCGTGGAGCAGCTTGTCAACACGCGGATTTCCAGTTACGGCCGGTGTGGCGCTCCTCGCATCTCTCTGCGCGACCGCAACCGGTCCTGGGAGCAGCGCAAAACCGATTGTAAGCAGTGCGAGGATAGGGAAACCTGGCCTTTCGAAATAGTCACTCTTTGATTGCATAGACCTCACTCTCGATTCGTTTGCGCATTTCCAGCACGCTTTACGGAATAACCGAGCCGGTGCGACGTACGCCGCACCGGCTCGGTTATGGGCACAAAGGATTCTCTGCGTCTGCTCTCGAATTCATGACTGTGGATCTGCGTCGAGCGTGATTACCTGAAACGGCGCAAGCTTAAAGGTGTGGGGCTTGCCGGCTTCAAGTGTGATCGGCGGCTGAGAAGCGTCGCTCGACCAGGGGCTGTGGGCCGTAAATTTGCGAGCCGCGCCTGGAGGCAGCTCAAATGCTTTTTCTACGTCGATCGCGATCTCTTGCGATTTGCGGGATGGATTGCGGAGCACAAGAATGCCTCCCCGCGGCGCCCACGATGCCCAACCGTAGACTTGAAGTTTACCCGGATCCCCGCCGATCCAATGCGTATCTTTGAGAATGTCTGCATGGGCGCGAGACCACTTGGCCGCTTCGGCAAGCACGTCCCAATCCGCGCTGGTTAACAAGCTGGGCGTAACGTACATCTCCTGCAACTGTGTTCCGTTGCCGAAGAAAGAGTGGACTTCGTTGGGCCAGTCATGACCCGGGTCCTCATTAAGGTGGGGACGTTGGCGGGCGAAAACCAATCCAGTCATCATGACAGAATTGAGTGGAAACAGTGGCCCCCGTAGGTGCACGCCGACGTAGGTGCTTCCATCACGGAAGGTAAGCCATTGCTCGACGTAGTCGCCGTCGCCAAAGAAGTTTGTATCTCCGCCGAACTCTCCGCGGCCAGTAAAGGTCGTGCCTTTCCCGCCGCGATGAACGGCATCACCGTAGAGCAGCCAGAAAGGGGACGGATCCGTACCGAAGGTCAGGTCGATAAACACGTCCGGTTTGATCTGGCGCAAATCGCTGATGAGATGCACCATAGCATCGAAGTCACTGTCAAACTGGCTCCCGGGAATTACGGTGTTGGCGTTTCCGAAACCGTCGAACTTGAACTGGTTGACGCCGTACTTGTTAAGAAAATTCACGCAAATCTGGTGGAAGCGCGCGTAGTACTTCGGGCCGGAGAGCGCGAATCCGCTATCGAGATCCGAGCCGGAGCCTACTGTCTCAAACCCTTCAGCTTTGCCGGCTGCGAGGCGTTCTTTTTTCGGTTCTCCATAGCCGCCGAATGGCGAAATCCAAACCCCAGGAGCAGTACCGTAACGCGCGGCGGCCTCACGCAACGGTGTAAATCCATTGGGGAAGCCGCTGTTGAATCCCCACAACGGAGCGGAATGGTTGTCCCATCCATCGTCGAACAGGAAGGAATCAAGTGTGACCCCCCGCTGGTCGTGAAGTTGTTTCCCGAAGGAGTTGATGACGTCGAGCGCCATCTTCTCGTTGTATTGGTTGAAATACCCGATGTCATACCAGGAGTTGTAGTGGAGGAAGGTACGATACGGATGCGCGCGCTCGCGTTCAATGTAGTTGAGGAACGCCCGACGCATCTGCCCGGAGGGGGCCACGCCGATCACCGAAGAATATGTGACGGAATGTCGCAGGGGGAGCGGCAAGGTCCGCCTGACGTCCGCCGACGCGTGCTCTGCGTCTACCTTACTAACAGATAAAGGATGCTCCACCCCGAAGAACAGATCGCCGGCAACGATAGGGGAGCCCGCCACCGAACCTTCCACCTTCGCACCGACGGTCTCGACGTCGATCAGGCGGACGTTACGGATGGCCAGGTCCTTCCGCGGGGCAGAGATAGTGAGAATCTGTCGCACGTACTGGCTGCCATCGCGCATTATCAGCGACCAGTCCACTCGTATCTCGCCAGTATCGTCGCTAAACACGGCCTTAACCTCCTTACCGCCGATTCGGTCCGAGAAGCGGGACGCGCCTGGCTCGCCTGAGAGCGTCTGGATATTCGGCGGGGCCAGAAAATGCAAATCCTTTGCCCTAACCACTCTGCCGTCCGCCATTTCGAGACTGAAAGGAGAAGTGAGGGTCAGGGTCTTCTGGTGGAGTTTGTCGGTGATGGCTACCCCGGATAGTTTGCCGGCAGATACGCTCCATTGCGCTTCGATCGCGCGGGTCTCGATGGAATTTCGGGTGGAGGTGACCGGTCCGCCGTCAAAGATGGCGGCAACGACCGAGGGTGAATCTGTTTCGACTGCTGCGATTCCAGACAAAGGAAGCGAAAACCCGGCCGCAAGCAAAAGACTGGCCTGAAGGACTCGCCAACAGGGGGGTGGCATAACCATTTTCCACATACTACGGCACGCTGGTTGGACTGCGGAGGAGCACGTTCCTAAACAAAAGCGCAAAATTCCGATCATCAAAAATCCCTTTCTGACAATATACGAAACAGGACGAAACAAGCAGCGGCAGCCGTCTGAAATTCTATCGGCGAATTACGAGCGTTGCGCTTATATGTATATATTATTTTGCAGTTCCCGTCATTGTTGCCTGCGATGCCATCGTGGCTTCTCAAAATGGAACGGTTATCCTGTTGAAAAGCTTCTATTTGGTGCAAGAGCAAAGTAAAAAGTAATTAAATGTTGACAAAAGATGGATCCATCTGTACTGTCCTCTAGTTAAAGGTTAAATTTTGGAGGAAGTCATGGCGCAAGATGGAAATTTGAACATATGGCTGATGAAAATCGCTAATGCTACATGTCTTTTATCTTCTTCTCTCGTGATCCTGGAGCAAGGTGCGATGGCGGGAGATGTAAATAAATTCCGCCGACGCACTGTTCCGGCGCGCGTGCCACCACGGCAATACGGCACACACATCTGACTCCTTAAACATTTAGTGATCGGAAAACGAACCAGTTAAACGGCGGAGCGTTTGAAATCTTTGGGAATTAGGATGCTTGATTTCCACAAGTGGTTAAAACAACGTCCGCACAGCTCAGGGAGGTAACAGTATGCAAGAGCAGATGCGAATCGGAGAAATTTTAAGAAAGCGATTGGGTGTTTGGTCGGTATTTGTTTGTTTGATTCTCGTTGCACATACCGCGTTGGCACAGATGGCCGGAACGGGATCTGTAAGTGGAGTCGTTACCGACCCCACAGGTGCAGTGATTGCACAAGCATCCGTCGACTTAACGAACGAAGCGACCGGCGTCAAGCAGCACACGATGACCAATTCCGCGGGCCATTACAGCTTCCTCAATCTGGTGCCCAGCTCCACGTACACTATTACCGTCACGCACACTGGCTTCCAAACCGCAGTTCGCACTGGAGTCATTGTGCAGGTCGCGAGCGCCACAGCGCTCAATATCGCGTTAGAAACGGGCACCGTAACGCAATCGGTGACGGTAAGCGCTAGTGGGGCCACGCTGGAAACCGAATCAACGGACGTTGGAACCGTGATAACCCCTGAGATGGCCACCTCGTTACCTCTTAGCGTCGGGACTTCATCGATGCGCGATCCTACCACCTTTGTCTTTCTCACACCCAACACGTCAGCCGCCCCGTCAGGGGTTTCCTCTGGCTTCTCAAGCTATCAGTTTTCGCTAGGAGGCGGAGGAGCTTTCGGACAAGCAATATATGTGGATGGCACAACCGAGTTGAATCCTGCTGATAACGCGGCAATGGCGCCAGGCTCAATCGATGCGATTCGCGAATTCAAGGTGCTGACGTCGGGCCTGGGCGCGCAATACGGAAACACCACAGGGGGCGTGGAATCATACATCACCAAATCGGGCACAAACCAATTCCACGGATCGGGTTACGAAATCTTCCGAAATGAGGTGTTAGACGCCAATACGTGGTTCAACAATGGCTATGCGGCGCAGAATCCGGCGAAGGCATCTGTTTACCGCCGCCCTCCCGACAAGAAGAACGAATATGGCGTGACCCTGGGCGGCCCTGTTTGGATCCCGAAGATCTATAACGGAAAGAATAAGACGTTCTTCTTTTTTTCTTGGGAGCAGTTCCGCCAGAAGCTCAGCGTGGTCCAAACCACAACCCTCCCAACGATGGCTATGCGGCAAGGGGATTTCAGCGCGATTCCACTTGGGCCTGCCCTGGGAACCAACCCATGTAATGGACAGACGATCTATCAGGGCCAGATATTCGATCCAGCGACGACCCGCTCTGTCGGAGGGCGACTTTGCCGCGACCCATTTCCCGGCAACATCATACCCAGTAATCGCTTCAGCGCTGTGGCCCAGAACATTCTCAAGTACGTCCCCCAGCCGACGAACAATAATCTCTCACTCAACTATTCATGGGCGGCGCCTTCCTCATTCGTCGACACGACGGATTCTATTCGCATCGACCATCAGTTTTCGCCGGAGGACAACTTCTTTTTTACTTATATTCCTTTTCAGCAAGTACTTCGAAAGATGCCGTCCTTGCCCGACCCGCTGGATGCAGCCAGCGATATTCAGAATTTGACCGTGCACCACTACCGGATAGGCTATACGCACACATTTTCACCTACCAGCATCAACTCTTTCCGTTTCGGTTACAGCCGCTATACCAACCTGATCGGCCCATACTCCGCTTTTGACGGTAAAAACTGGCCCATGGTTCTTGGCTTTCAGAACGGGCCGCAAGGCAATCCATTTCCAAGTATCAGGGTCTCGGACATGGCCGGGATGGGTTTCTCGTTCGTCTACAACGACTGGCAGGACCTTTACTATGCCGAGGACAGCCTGACCTTCATCCGTGGCAAGCACACCATCACCTTGGGGGGTGCCGCCCAGTTTTCGAAGGAGGCGCAGGACTTCAACTTCGCACTCACGGGCGTCTATAACATAACCCGGGCCGCAACTTCAGCCAGCCAAACTGCGTCGACATCCGGCTATGGAGTCGCCAGCTTCCTGATCGGCGGCGTGAACTATGCATACGCTTCCGGCCAGGCGCAGTTTCCTACACGCCTGTACGACTATGGGGCCGCATATATTCAAGACGAGTGGAAACCAACCAGGTCGCTCTTCATATCGGCGGGACTGCGCTACGACGTTCCCGTCCCATTCAGAAACGCGATTAACAACGCGAATAGCAATTTCAGCCCGGACATACCGAATCCCAGAGCCGGAGGTCGTCCCGGAGCTTTGTACTTCACTGGGACAATGCCAAAAAACTATACCGGAGTCGGCAGCACGAACGGGCAGAGCAGCCGCCTAATGGACACCTATTACAAGGATTTTGGTCCGCGACTCGGCATTGCTTGGACACCCGATTTCCTGCACCAGCAAACGGTTTTCCACGGCTACTACGGCGTACTTTATGCTCCGATGATTTCGAACATCAACTTCCCAGGTCCCGCGGGATACGGTAGCACAGCTTTTGTTGAGGACTTCGCAACCGGAGGGTTCAACCCGGTCTACCTGGATAACTCCCTGCCGGCCCCCAGCACAAAACCGAACTTTGATCCAGGCCAACTAGTGAATTCCAGTGCCAACTGGGTGAAACGGAGCTTCGGGCGCGTGGGCATGATGCAGGAGTGGAGCGCCGAGGTGCAACAGATGCTGGCCCCCGACCTGATTTTAACTTTGGGCTATATGGGCAATCATGGAACTCACCTGCAATCCCACTATCTTTTCTACCCGGATGCCCTAGATCCAAAGTACTACAACATGGGTGCTAACTTAAACCAAACCGTTAACGGAGCGAATGCACCTTATCCGTATCCGGGATTCAGTGGAACAGTCGCACGTTCCCTGCTGCCCTACCCCCAGTACACGAGTATCTTCGCCCCTGGAGAGAATCTTGGTCAGAGCTATTACCATTCCATGTATGCGACACTCCAGCGGCAATTCGGAAACGGCCTCAGTCTGCTGGTTTCCTATACCTGGTCAAAAGCGGAATCTCTGGCCGCCGATTCACTCTTTCCCGGAAGCGGCTACGGCAATCCTGGTATCCAGAACCCATTCAATCGCAAAGGTGAAAAGTCCATCGCTGCCTTGGATACCCCGCAACACCTTACGATCAGCTATATCTACAATCTGCCATTCGGAAAGGGCCAGCGGTACCTGAACGAAGGCGGCATCGTAAATGCTCTCATCGGAAATTGGCAGGTGAGCGGAATTCAAACCTACCACAGCGGGGCACCCGCCTATGATCTGGGCGGATGCGCGACTAGCATCCCGGGCCTTAACACTTGCATTCGCTATAATGCAGTTCCTGGCCAGCAACTCCACTCGGCTGCATGGAAGAACGGCCATTTCAACCCCCTCACTTCGGGATCGGCGTTGAATCCTCTGTATTTTCAGGACCCGAATGCACCTCAGATCATCAATGCAGGCGGCGGGTATACCTTTGGCAACCTTCCGCGCATTTCGGGGGACCTACGCAGCGGATTCTTCTCCCAGGAAGATTTCGCAGTTCAGAAGACTCTAATACAGTTCCATGAATCGAACCGCCTCGATTTCCGAATGGAATCATTCAATACGTTCAATCGCCACGTGTTTGGTATGCCTGACACAACTGTAACCAGTCCTACGTTCGGCATCATCTCTGGCACGAATGACAGTCCGCGGCAGATGCAGGCGACGCTTCGCTATAGTTTCTAGATGTTCGTGGATGTACCATCTTTCCGGACGAGGCCGTCGGTTGCAACCGACGGCCTCGTCCGGTTTCCTCGTTTGGCGTGTGGGCCGTCATACCCGTTCTATGCTCCAGAATCGAGCAGGAACCAGGAAGGTTATTGATTGGCTTTGATTCTGCTATGGCCCCGCCGGCGCGAGAGCAAACGCTCAGGGCCGATGACCAGGACGACCACGCCGCGCCTGAGCGTCTTCCTGGAGAACTTGGCCGAGTTCCATACGGAGGCGAAGTGGCAATGCTGCGTGGTGCACTTCTACCGCAAAGTGTGGACGGCGCTGCCCATGGAGAAGGTGAAGGAAGGATTGCACGGATGATGAATGTGATCTAGCGAGCACGCAAGCAGGGCGGAGAGTGCGTCGAAAGTTTCAGCCGTCGGTGATCGCGAGGCTGGCGCGGTCTATTACGACCAACCGTCGATTCTCTGTTCTTCAGGCCTGATTGCCGGATGCGATGAGTGCGGTTGCGATGGCCAGCAGAGCCAATGCTGTCCAGAACTGTTGTTTAGCGCGCCTTGGAGCGTGCTTCCACTCCGATGTGAGGACGCCGGAGAGGGTTGCGCTCATGATCATGAAGATCTGAAAAAGTGCCCAGCCGACGGACGTACCAAACCTGCCGAGATAGACAGAGCTCACGCCGTAGAGGGCGAATGCGCCCATCCACAATAGTCCCATGAACCATCCCATCCAAAGGTCGGGCAGCCCGAGTTGTCTGAAGGTATGCCAGGTATGGTTTCTGGTGAGTAACCAAGCACAGTAGATGACGTTGGGAATGAACCCGCCGAAGAGGACGACGGGCCAGATTGCATAACCGGCCAGCGTTGGGGTGACGCCCCGGGCCACGGCGGCGCCTCCGATGGATTGGCCAAACGCAAACGCGTAGTTAATCATGGGCGCGAGTAGCCCGCACACGACGGCGACAACGATGGCGACGACGTATCCTGAGCCGACGGGACGGACATCGACGTTCTTCTCGCGATGGGAGCCGGCGGCCGCGGAGACAACGATGCCGAGAGCCATGACAGCGACGCCGGAAAGAATCAGAGCGCCGTGTGAGGAGGCGATGACCGACCGATTCCTGACGAACAGGGGAACAAGAGTTCCGAGCACGGCACCAAGGCCCACGATGATCGCATATCCGAGGGCCAGGCCGAGACGGGAGATGGAGATTCCGAAGAGCAGTTGCGCGATTCCCCATCCAACGCCGAAGGCGAAGGGTACGATGAACGCCGAAGCTGGGAGCGTCCGATAGAGGTCGCAGATGCCGGGCACGAAAGCGAAGGCGAGCACCCAAGGCAGAAAGATCAAGGACACAATTGAGAAGACGAGCCAGGTGCCCTCCCAGGGCCAGCGCCTAGCGAACTTCATCGGGAGCATGCAGTTGCCGGAGAGGATGCCAGCGGCGAGGACCATTGGCAAGCCAATCCAAAGATTAGCGGCCACCGGCTGTTGCCTCTCTCAGGTCACTCGAGAGCCCCGGTTCCTGCGGGGTCTGGTAGACCCCGTTGGACACGGTTGCCGGATGGCAGAAGTGCTTACGCAGATGCGGGATATGTTCGAGAAAGAGAGCTTCATGCCCCATGGCAATGTGGTTGAACAGGACCAGGTGCTGATGGATCTGCCCCATATCGCCGACATGCGGCACCACAGGGAGACCGTATTTACGGGCAAGCAGGCTGGCGGTGATGAACTCCGATACGCCGGCAAGCCGGGTGCAGTCGGGCTGCATAAAATGGACGGCTTTGGCTTCGATAAAGTTCTTGAAGAGCACAAGATTGGGCACGTGCTCGCCGAGCGCTATTCGCATCGGTACGATCTCGCGCGCCAGCTCGCGGTGTGCCTGAATGTCGTCCGGGTGTGTGGGTTCTTCTACCCAGTAGGGGTTCATGGGAGCCAGCGCTGCGCACATCTTCCGGGCCTCGGCGAGCGTCCACTGCTGGTTGGCATCGAGCATAATGGTGCCCTGGGAGCCAACGATTTCGCGAAGCAAGTTGGCACGCCGCACATCGCGTTCGCCATCCTTCGAACCGACCTTCAGTTTGATGGCCTGGAAGCCGGAGTCGAGCGCTTTCTTTGCGTTTTCGCGGATTCGTTCATCTTCGTATTGGAACCAGCCGACGGAGGTGTCATAGCCGGGATAGCCGGTGCGAAGAACGCCTTCACGCCGGGCACGTGTTGCAAGGTGATCGCGAAAGATGGCGAGCGCCTCTTCGCGGGTGAGGTGATCTTCGAGGTAGTGGAAGTCGAGCAGATCAACGAGCTGTTCCGGAGTGAGGTCGAGCAGAAGACGCCACAGCGGCACCTGCCGGGCCTTTGCCCAGAGGTCGAAACAGGCGTTGACGATGGATGCGAGCGCCAGGTGGACGACGCCCTTATGCGGGCCAAGCCAGCGCATTCCAGGTTCGTCGGCCATACTGCGCGACACGACGCCGAAGTTCGACATAAGCTCTTCAATGTCGAGGTCGCGGAGATGTGCGCTCAAATACTCGATCGCTTCGCACACGAGCTGATTGCCGGTACCGAGGGTTAAACAGATGCCGGTGCCCTGGATGCCTTTGTCCGTCTGCAGCTGTGTTACGGCAAAGGCGTACTCTGCTCCTGAGTGGACCGCGTCTGAGCCTGCGCCGTCTTCGAGAGGAAACCGGGCATCTTTCGTCTGGATGCCAGTGATTGTTATGTTTTGCATTTCTTTACCTTACGTATCCATTCCTGTTCGATTGTCATGTTCTGTCAACAGCCGAACGGATCCCGGCTTGTGGCAGGTATAAGCTCCGTGGGAAAGGAAAAGCACTCAAAATGGATAGTAAGCGAAAATGTATGAGAAGCACAAGATTGTTAAACGCTTGACAAGGTGTGATAGCGAAACATAGATTTTGTATACGATTTAAACGATTTCTGGATGGGATTGAGAATGGCGGCCGAGGGCGGGAGCGCTGCCGATCATACGAATCCGTCAGCAGAAGGTAGAGTGCATGAAGGAGAGCAAGGGAGCGGGGAAGATCCAGCGGCGCGATTTGTTTCGAATGGCAGGGGCGGGTACGATAGTGGCCGCCGCGGAAAGGCTGGGCGCCCTTGAGCTGAAACCGTCAGCAGATTTGCTGGAAAGCGCTTCATCCTCAGCGTGGCGCGAGGCGACGAGTGTTGATGCAGATCGCGAACAGGCATGGCAGCAGCGAATGAACTGGTGGCGGGATGCGAAGTTCGGCTTGTTTATCCATTGGAATCCGTCATCTGTGGCAAGCGTGGAGATTTCATGGCCGATCATGAGGCCGAATCCGAAGTGGCATATCACCGAGGAGGAGTATGTAAATCTTTACAAGCGGTTCGATCCGTCGAAGTTCAATCCCGACTCATGGGTTGAACTGGCCGAGGCGGCTGGCCAGAAATATGTGGTGTTTACCACCAAGCACCACGACGGCTTCTGCATGTTCGACTCAAGTTTTACCAATTATAAGATTACTAACACACCATATAAGAAGGACATCCTCAGAATGCTGGCGGATGCTTGCAGTCGGCGTAGCATGCCACTCGGATATTATTACTCGCCGCCTGACATGCATCATCCTGATTTCAGAGACACCTCCAAACCTGCGAGGGAGAACTGGGAGGGAGAGCCGGCGCGTCCGCAATGGCCGATTTACCTGCAGTATATGCAGTTGCAGCTCCGCGAGCTGGTAACGCGATATGGCGAGCCGGCGTTGTTTTTCTTTGATGGGCTGGATCAGCAGGAGAAGTACGACGGGTACTATATCGAACGCATGCTCCGAGAGCTTTCCCCGAGCTCGCTGATAAATAACCGGCTGGGGACGCCAGGGGACTACGAGACGCCAGAGCAGTTTGTGCCTGCTCGGATTCCGGTGAAGGGCTACAGGATTGTCGGGGTAAATCCGGAACTGGGCAGTGAGTTGCCGGGAGGTATCCCCAGGCCTGAAGAGTTCCGGCCCTGGGAGACCTGCATGACCATGAACGACACGTGGGGTTATAACAAAAACGATCGGAAGTTCAAATCGACAAAGACGATTATCCGAGCGCTGGTCGATGTAGCAAGTAAGGGCGGAAATCTACTCCTGAATGTAGGTCCGACCGATGAGGGACTGATTCAGCCGGAGTTTGCTGATCGCTTGCGCGACGTTGGACGATGGCTTCAGGTCAATGGCGAATCGATCTACGGAACGACCTATGGCCCAGTACAGGGGCTCTCGTACGGAAGAACGACGGCGAAGCAGGGCGTGGTCTATCTTCATGTGTTCGATTCGCCAGGAGGCGAAGTGAGCGTGGCGGGCATGGCGCCGGTAAGACGAGTGGAGCTGCTGGCGGATGGACAGGTGCTCCGGCATCGGCAAAGTGGCAACACTCTGGCCATTCAGCTTCCGCCGAATTTGCCGGACACAATCGATAGCGTCGTTAAGATTGAACTGCACTAAGGCATGCTACCGTGTTGCTGGGGAACTTTGGGTCTCGGCGACAAGTCGCGTGATACATGTCTGATGGTTCTGAGCGACAGGCCAGCCGAAAGATGTGTGCGCCCATTTGCCGGGCATATGCGGCGATCAATCCGGATTCCGACCTTCCGCCCGTCCAGCGCATGAGCAGGCGGCAGGTTAGGCAACACGGATTTGCGCAGTCGCCTCCGATAGCGGGCGGTCTGCGCATTTACCGCCGGTATCCTAGTTCCGCTCCTCCGCTGACCGGCAAGATGCATCCGGTGATGAATCGAGCGTGGTTGGAAAGCAGAAACGCCGCGGGATCGGCAATCACATCTCCATGCGGACAATAACCGAGCGCATGAATCTCGTCGAGGTATTTATGGACCTTCGCCGGATCAGGTTGCTGCCCCGCCCACTCGACCAGCATCGGTGTCCATACGCCGGCCGGACAGATTGCGTTGACCCGGATACCCAGTGGAGCATAGTCGAGAGCCATCGACTTCGTGAGCGATATCATCGCTCCTTTCGTAGCGCTGTAAACAGCATGATTGGCCTGACCAATCAGGCCGGTCATGCTTGCGGTGTTCAGAATTGCGCCGCGCGATTGCTTCAGCCACTCAATGGCCGCGCGTGTCGTGTGAAACACGCTCTTCACGTTCACTCGCATCAGCAGTTCCCATTCCTCATCTGAAGTGGCGTCGAGCGGAAGCGACGGCGAGGACAGCCCGGCGTTGTTGTGGAGCGCATCCATCCTGCCAAATCGCTGAATAGTTTCGGCTACTGCCTTCTCGACAGATTCGAACTCGGAGACATCGCAGCCCATCCCAATTGCCGTCCCAGGTATCTCTTTGGCAGTGGCGACTGCCTTCTGCACATCAATATCGGTTACAACAACAATTGCACCTTCGCGGGCGTACGCGGTTGCGCACTCTCGGCCTATGCCGCTTCCCGCGCCAGTGACAAACACCACCTTGTTCTCAAGCAACATGCATCTTCCCTTCTGCAATTCTCATTTCTGTGGTTTCTAAATCAACACAATCAATCGAAACAAAGTGTAATCCATCCCTCAGATGGAAGCGTACAATATCAAAGCGCTTGGAATCCATCGGTAAGCCTAGCGAACCGGATTATCTGTTCAAAGAGCGCTTATCGTGGGCACAAGAAACAAAGTGGGCGCACGAATCCAAGGCATCCAAGACCTCCGTTCGGGAAGCGATCAATCTTCTGATTGGAGAAAGCTTCCTCGTCAAGAGCTCAGGCCGAAGCGCCCGTGTTCCCCAGATATGGTCAAACCGATCTGCCCAGCCGATCGGACCTTCCGATGAGGTTTTCATCAAGCAGACTGTGGTAACAGTAGTCAACGGCTTGCGGCCAGTCGGCGGAGGAAATCGGAGGATTAAACGCAGAAGGCGGCGACGTGCTCGGGCGGGCTCACGTAAAGACCGATGATGTCGGTCGCCTTGATCTCGAAGTCGGGGGGGCGTCGCTGGCTTCCGATACGCATGACTCTTGGCGATGACGAGCTACGAGCGAATCGATTACCGGATGATCTCCTGATGATGCGAACGAAGGCCCTACCGCCCACCAGCCGTTGTCGCTGGCATTCGGGCAGTTCCTCGGCCGTGTAGGAAAAGTCCGATCCAACAACTCAATGGCCACGTCAGCAGCCACGAGAGCCAGTACCAATGGGGCCATCCCTTGCTCCAGTTGGGAATCGTCGCTGCGATACCAATAACCTCCCCGACGATGAAGAACCAGAGCACATGTCGGCCGGCTCGAGATGGTGCAAATCGAGCACAGAGCGCCGCACACAATATCGAAATCACGACGAAGAACGCCGTGCTTACCAGCAGCGGCGGGTTGGACGGTATATGTCCCCTGACAAAATCCCTGGGAAAAAAGTGGGGCAGCAGTGGGTCCGTTGCAATGACGAGAATAATCGAAAGTACGTAGCACCCGGCGACTACGCCAATTGATCTGAGCATGGCAAACCTCACATCGAGGGGTGGATTATATCGACGATTTCGGCTGCTGTGAAGCCCCCATCTCGCGTAACTCCCGAGAGAATAGCTTGACTCAGGCGGATCTTCACCGATCCGTTAAGCGCGTGAACTCTGCGGCTGATCTCTCCAGCCAAATCAGTATTCTCATTACTTGTGGAAATGAAGTCCGGCCTCCAACTGACAGGTGAGCGAGGGTGGCAACGCTGACACCCATCCTGGCTGCGAGCTGATTCCAAGTGAGACCTCGTTCAGGTATTGACGTTCGCAACCACGGGGAACCGAGCATTCTTTGGTTGGATGAAGCAGGGACGACTCTGCCAGGTAAGAGTGTCCCGGACTGCGGCGAGTGGACTGGCTGTTCCAGTTCACTGCAGCAGCGCACAATCTGCTGCGCATGAGCAGGCTCATACCACTTCAGACGCAGGACTGAACGGGGATAGATGTCTTTGCTGGGCGACAAATCGCCTACAGGGGGTACGTTTTGCGGGGGCCAGCTCAATTTGCGGACCCTGTGCTGACAGGCGTAAACACTCCGCTGCCGTTTATGCTCCCATACTTGGCGTGCTAACCCAAAAACTGCCATTTCCGAAGCTGGAGCGCATACGCGATTCGAGCGGGTATTTTTCGCCAGTTGGAGAATGCGGCTGTGAAGCCGGCAGGTCAGATCTGTGCTCTGCGTAAAGTTATCTCGGCATGGCATTGTTAGCCTGAACACCGGCATGGCTGCGAGGGCTTCAGTCTGGATTTGACGTGTCCAGCGGGTCGGATTGAATCAGAGGGATTGGCATACGATGGTCTACCGATTACCGCGCGATTTCCGGATGATGGAGATAGCCTGATCGAGATTCGGTGGGTGCGTTCGTGAGCGAGTTTGCCATCGCTTACCTGGAGCAGGCCTAGCGCGTTCGGCAGCCGGAGGAGCGATTGACTTGTTTCCAAAGTATCTCATGGTCGAGAGGACCCGATGCAGCTTAATCGCCGCGAGGCGGTCGTACTTGCGTTAAGCTCCATGATTGGATTTCAGGTCTCGGCCTTCGCAGAAGTGGACGAGGCCGAGCGTGAAAGGACGGTGCATGCGGAGCGCGATGAGCGGTTGGCCCGAGACGTAAGTATCTATCGCGATCAATACGGCGTGCCTCACATTGTAGGCGAGACGGAGGAAGCGGTTTTTTTCGGGTATGGCTATGCGCAGGCGGAGGACCATCTGGAGCGCATGATGCTGCAATACCGTGATGCACAGGGGAGGCGCGCGGAGGTGCAGGGGTTCGAAGCACTCGGTGATGGCTACCTGCACTTCATTTCCTACGAATATAGATGGGATGGCGATTACCTGCAGAGACTGATGCGTACAAAGCAGGGAGTCATCGAGAACAGAAGCAGGATTGACCCGGCGGTTTACAAGCTTCTGGATGCCTTTGCGCGCGGGGTGAACACGTACATCGCCGAGCACCGGGGCCAGGTCCCGGAGTGGATCGACGGAATCACGGCGGAGGATGTTGAAGCGCTTGAGCGCAGCCAGTACTTCCGCTTCTACAGCGTGCATGATGCGCTGATGAAGATGACGGAGCAGACGTGGAACTTCCCGAGCTTCGGCTCGAACCAGTTTGCGATCGCCCCGAAGAAGTCGGCCGATGGGCGCGTCATCCACGTGGAGCACACGCACATGCCGTGGGCCAACCGCTTCCAGAACTACGAAGCGCACCTGATGGTGCCGGGAAAGTTGAATGCAGGCGGAATCAGCTGGTTCGGCAGCCCATTTTTCCTGATGGGATTCAACGACAGAATCACATGGTCGGCAACGTGGAACCAACCCAACATCTCGGATGTGTACGAGGAGAAGATCAATCCCAAAGACCATCGGCAATACCTATACGAGGGCGAGTGGCGCGAGATCCGGGAAGAGATGGCAACCTTCCAGGTAAAGGGGCCGAAGGGGATGGAGACGGTCTCTCTGCCTTTGTATTACACGCATCACGGGCCGGTGGTGAAGTTCGATGCGGAACACAATCGGGCATGGTCAGTAAAGGTGCCGAACTTTGATAGTGTGAATTACTCAAGCGGGCTTTATGGTCTGATGAAGGCGCAAAATCTCGATGAGTTCAAAGCGGCGATTGCGCGGCAATTGATTCCCCGATGGAATTTTCTCTGCACCGACTCCCAGAACATTTATTGGGTGCACAACGGCGACGTGCCGGAAAGGAACAACAAGTTCGACTGGTTCAAGCCGGTGCCGGGATGGACAAAGGAAACTGAGTGGGGGCCGTTTGTTCCGTTTGAGAAGTATCCGCAATTGACGAATCCGCCTTCGGGATTCCTGCAGAACTGCAACAACGCCTTTTGGGTCTCGACGACGCATTCGGGACTGGATCCCCTGATGCTCGGCCCTTATTACCTGCAGTACCCGGTGAAGCCTGGCGCAGGAATGGAGGCGCTCAATACACGCGGCGAGCGGGTGGTCCAGGTGCTAGGACAGGACAAGAAGTTCACGCGCGACGAAATGGTGGAGTTGGGCTACGACACGTATATGTTACCCGCAGACGTGATCGTGCCGCTTCTATTGGAAGCTTCGCGGATACGGCTGAAAGGCGAAAAGCTGCGCGCGCCGCTGGAGGAGTTGAGGAAGTGGAATCGTCAGTCCGCGGTAAATTCACTGGCGAGCACCTATCTCTACTACTGGGCGAAGACCTACAGGGAAGCGCAGGGTGAAGCACGATACGCGCGATTTGTCGCATACGAACGCGGGAAGATCGATATCCATTCCAGCGAGGAGCAGGAACCGGCATGGCGCGCGTTTGCAGAAGGAATGGAACTGCTCGAGAAGAAGTTTGGTACATTGGATGTTCCATGGGGAAAGATCAACGTGTTGGTGCGCAACGGCGTGTTTCCCATGGATGGAACCAGCGTGGAGCTGTTTGGCGTGCTGCATCCGGATGAGGGGCCGGAGCAGGATGACGGGCGGATTTTCTGCAACGACGGTTGGGGCCACCTGATGATCGTGGTAGAGCCAGACAGCAATCAGAGCAAACCCAAGCAGATCTGGAGCCTGTTGCCATATGGTGAATCGGAACACAAGGACTCGCCGCATTACAACGATCTGGCAAAACTTCATAGCCAGCATGGGGTCAAGCCGTTCTGGTTCAGCCCGGAAGACATATTAGCGCATACGGAGTCTACATGGGGAGACAAGAGCCGGATCCGGCGCATGATCGCGAAAGGATAGCAAGCCGCTCATAAGTAGTCCGTTATTAGGAGAACGCTCTTTATGAGGCTCTCAGGGTCACGCCGCATGATGCAAGGGGCGCTGAAGGTAAGTTTCTAGTTGATCCGGTCAGGATTTCCGGTCGCTCGCGCAGGGCTGGATATCGCGGGTCGCCTGGTGACGCAGGGATATGGACCGCATGTAACCGGGCTTTTACCCATGCAAGAGATTGTCCTCGGTATCGGACACTTCTCGGTTTCCGGTACTCTGTTCGGTTCAGCAGAGATTCGGATTTCATTAAGTTGGGGGCGTATGAGCTATTCGCAACGAGTCATGAGGAGCCCG
>JAJPKO010000044.1 GCA_021323655.1 Acidobacteriaceae bacterium | reverse complement strand
CGCGCGGGATTCCCACTTTCCAACAACTTCCACGACGGCGGCCTTATAAACCATACCGGACATTTCATCTGCTACCAAAAACCGGACATTTCACTTGCTACGAACACCCAGCAGACCGATTGGTTGGTAGTGTCGCAGTTTGAATTCCCAGGTTCCCTCGGGGCTTAAAAGTCCCTTGTTTTCTCACTTATCGGCACGGCTGAAGCCGACGCCCTTTCAAAAACAAACCCAAACCGCGACACAACTGGCTGGTTGGTGTCGTTCCATGGTGGATTTGGTGGAAAGTGGCGGAATCCACCATGGAATTTATTGAAAAGAGCAGCGTTAAAAGAGCAGTTTCAGTCCGAACTGAATTTGTCTTGAAGTGGTGGCTGTGGTTGTGATGACTCCGGCGGTAGGGGACGGAGTCGAAGAGGCGGATGAATAGACAACCGTGTTGGGTATGCCGAAGTTTGTGCGGTTCAGGATGTTGAAGAACTCGCTGCGGAACTGGAGATTCAAACGTTCGGAAATTGCTGTGTTCTTTCTCAGCGAAAGATCGAGAGTGGAGAGTCCGGGGCCGGTCAGTGTGTTGCGACCGAGATTTCCATACGTGCCGAAAACCGGAACGATGAAGGCGTTTGGGTTGAAATATTGGGACGGCCTGCCCTCGATCACTTTGCCATTGAAATTCGGATTGATGGAAGGACGCACAGGGTTGCGGCTATCTCCGTTATTGGAGGGGTTAAAACCAAGTTGTGGCGTGAAGGGAAGGCCGGACTGGAACGTCACGATGGCGCTGGTGGTCCACCCGCTGAGGGTTTTCTGTTGCCATGGATTACCGCCATTCAGCCAGAGTTTGCCTTGTCCGAAGGGAAGCTCGTAGGTTCCATTGATGACTGCTAGATGGCGGATGTCGGTGTTGGCCCGGCCATAGTCCCAGTCTGGACGCGCTGGATACATGACGAAGCCGGGGGCGTTTGCACCGACACTGGAATTCCATGCAGTGCCTTCATCGAGGTTCTTTGAGAAGGTATAGACGCCACGCAACTGGAGACCATGCTGAAAACGGCGGTTGAGGTCCACGGTGAGACCGTTGTAGGAGCCAACTCCGCGTGAGATCCAGGTTGTGCTGTTTGCCAGATTCGGATTGGCAAGGGGTGAGCCTTTGGGATAGTAGATGGTCCTGGCCGGAAGCGATGCGGGGCAGGGTGCAGCGGGGCAGATGACGGGCACCGGCTCGTTCATGTCCGCAGAAAGCATCTGGTGATAGCTGTGCGAGCCCAGGTAACCGATGGCCAGAGATGTCCCAGGGACAATTTGCTGCTCGACATTGAGTGACCATGAGAGCAAAGTCGGTGTCTGGGCGTCGGGTTGAATGCCGCTGGGAGAAACCAGGCTTCCGGACGGAAGGGCCTGGCCGGGAACGAAATGAAGATTGGTGACCGGAATATTTTTGATGCTTTGGGTTGTGTTGAAAGGGGCGTTCTGGTCGAGGCGGTAATCGAGACTGTCGAGCAGCGTGCGGTAGATGCCGAAGCCTGCGTGAACGACTGTGGTCTGGCGAGGAGACCATGCGAGTCCGATGCGTGGCTCGGGCAAGAATTTTGCGCGGTTGTTGGTGAAGGCCGAATCGCCGATGTGTGGCTGAGTTTCAAGAACGCCGTTCTGGTCGAAGAGGTAGTTGGAAGCGCGGCCCTGCGCCTCGTTCCAGCCATTGGTGGATTCAAAGCGAAAGCCGAGGCGCAGTTCGAGATCCTGGCGAAGGCGCAAAGTGTCCTGCACGAAGCCTGCGCCCTCGAGCGAGCGCCAGCCCAATTCGGTTGGTGAGGGGACGACGGTGAAGGTGGAGACTGTTCCATTGAGAAATGCGCTCAGGCTGCTGAACGAAGCCTGTCCATACTGATACTGCGCAAGATTACTGTTGGACTGGATGCGCTGCAGCCATATGCCGGCTTCGAGCTGGTTTTTTCCGTGGGAGATGAAGACGTGATCGTCCCAGTTGAAGAGGTTGCGCACGGCGTGCAGGTTGCTGCCGGCATTTGTGCCCGCAAGGCTGATTTGCGATGCGCCGTTGAGGGCCGTGCCGCCACCAATGACGATTGCACCGATGGGTTTCCCTGCAACCCAACCGGGGAGACCGACGGGGGTTTCTCCTGTGAAGTAGAAGGAGGCGCGGGAGAGGCCGAAGCGTAGAGTATTCAGCACGCTGGAGGAGAAGATGTGCTGTTCCTGGGCGCTGAGCACCTGCTCGCGGAGTGCCGTGTCTACCGAGCTCAGCGGGTTTACGGTTGGAGTTTTCGCGGAGCTGTCGTCAATGGTGTAGACGGCGAAGGCGGAATCTTTTTGCGAGATGTTGTAGTCGAGCCGCGTTGTGCCGAAGTCTTCGCGAATGCGCTGCAACGGATGATTGAATGCTTCGGCGATACCGCTGCCGAGCTCAGGACCGTTCTGCACGGGCCACAGAGCGAGCAGTGGTTGCACGCTGGCCACCGCTTTGGCGCGGGAGGCGTTGTCGGGCACAAGAGTTACGTTGGACAGGCCGAGGTTCTGGCGGAAGCCTTCGTAATTGCCAAAGAGCAGCAGCTTGCTCCTGACCAATGGACCGCCGAGCGCGCCGCCGAACTGATTGCGCTGGAAGATGGGGACATTGCCCTGGTCGAAATAGTTGCGAGCATCAAGCGCGCTGTTGCGCAAAAACTCAAAGGCGCTGCCGTGCAGCTGATTTGTGCCGGAAGCGGTTACGATACTGACCTGCGCTCCGGGGCGTTTGCCGTACTCTGCGCCGTACGTGTCATAAACAACATTGAATTCGCGCACAGCATCTACGCCGAGCAGCTGACCGCTGACTCCGCCGGGAGTGACGTTGATTTCCGAAGCGCCGGTGTACTCAATGCCATTGAGGAGGAAGAGATTGTCTTGAGCGCGGTGTCCGGCGACGGCGAACATATTTCCGGGAGAAGAGTTGGTGGTGCCGACTGAGCCGGAGCGCTGCCCGGTGTAGTTGACGACGGCAGGGTTGAGGGTAATCAGTTCGTCGAAGCTGCGCCCGTTCAGGGGAAGCTCTTTCACCTGCCGCTCATTGACCAGCCCGGAGACGGCCTGCGTGGTGGAGTTCACGGTCTGCGGCGCATCAGTGACTGCGACTTCTTCATGCACCTGGCCGACGGCAAGGGAGAAGTCCACGACGGTGCTTTGACCGATGACCAGATTGACTCCGCTGCGCGATTGGGTGCTGAAGCCATCCTTTTCAGCAGTGACCTTGTAGGCACCGACCGGAAGGGAAGGGGCGGAGTAATGTCCTTCGCCATCGCTCGAGACTTTGCGTTCTGCGCCTGTCTCAAGGTTGTGGACGGTGATGGCGGCCTGAGGGATCGCGGCCCCGGATGTGTCACGCACTGTGCCAGAAATGGTTGCGCCGACGACCTGAGCAGAGGTGATACCGGGTCGAGAGAGGGCGATGACCGCCAGCAGCAGAGAAAGAGTGAAAATCTGAGTGCGCATGCGTTCGCGCTTCATAACAAACTCCTGAGATGGAAATCGTGAAAGAAGACGGGGGGTCAACAGCCCATGAGCATAGGGATCAGCGTGAAGAGACGCGTGGATGAAGGGTAAAACATGCCTTGCTCACAATCTGGAAAGTTTGGGAAGTTCTTGCGGCGGATAGCAGGGGAAGAGTTAATTCGCGCGCATACAAAGCGGAGCATAGTTGCTGGCGCAACAGATACAGGACTTACAGCTCCGAGTGAGATGCATAGTCCAAAGTGTACTTGTAAGAAGGAAGCGGGTCAAACACAAAGGGCAATTCGTAGTGTCTCAGTTTAAATTTTCAAGTTCTCTAGGGGCTTTTAAAGCCCTTTTTTTCATTTTTTATTGGCAGAAGCCGTGTTCTTTCAAAACAAACAAAACTGCGACACTACCGGCTAATTTGGCGGGCGGTTTCTCGGCCCTGCCTTATAAGGTCGGGGAGACCTACTCCATAGTAGGAGTTGCCGATGAGATGCAGACCTGAAAAGGCGTGTACCCGTTCGGTGAGTTGTGTGATGCGCATGAGATGGCCAACCGCGTATTGGGGCAGCGAGCGCGGCCAGCGCCGTACGACGGTGAATGAAGGGCCGGGCAGGGGGCCAAGCAAATGGGAAAGCTGCTGATGCGCGAGGGTGATGATTTTTTCGTCTGAGAGGTGCAGAAGCGAGGGCGCGGTTTCACCTCCGAAGAAGGCGCGCAGGAGAACTGCACCCTCTGGGGCGCGATGCGCAAATTTCTGGTGCACGAAGGTGCAGGCGAGCAATGAGGGAGCGGCTGTATCGGCTGCTTTCTGTGGGGGAACAAGGAAGCCGAAGCCGTGCGGAATGCGCAGAGATTTTGCTGCTTCAGGAGCAAATGCAAGGGCAATTACGATTGCCGAAGATGCATCCATGGCCAGAAATGAATCAAAGGCCGGATCGAGGGGGCCCAGGAGCGCGCGCGTGACATGGGACGGAGTTGCGATGATGACTGTATCGAAAATGTCCACGCCGGTAGCTGTTGAAAGTTGCCAGCGTGGGTCCTTGCGGGAGAGTTGAACGACTTGCGTGCCGAGCCGGACGGACGCTGGAGGCAGCGAGGCGAGGATGCGCTCGACCAGTGTTTGCAGGCCGTGCCGGAGCGTGGTGAAGATTGCGCCGTTTTCAGATGCATGGGCCTGGGCCTGTAGAGCTGCAATCAGTGATCCGTGTTCCCGTTCCATTTTTACGAATGCAGGCATGACGGCGCGAACGCTGAGATGGTGAATGCTTCCGCCAAAGACGCCAGCAAGCAGGGGTGCGGCGATGGTCTCGGTTACCTCAGGGCCGAAGTGCCGCTGCACGAAGCTTGCGACGGATTCGTCAGCATTTTCAGAAAGGGCCGATGCTTTTAACTCGGCTGCGCGGTCCGGCTCCTGGAGGTAGGCCTGTTTTGCCTTCTCGCTGATGAGGGTGGATTGGAGAAGTGATTCCAGGTCGGACGGGACCATCATGCGCATGCCGTCTGGCACGGGAACAAGATGTCCATGCTGTACGATGTAGGTCTTCCGATGGTGGTCATTGGAAGAGATGATCTCGTTAGCCAGGCCAAGTTCCATGGCAAGATCGCGTGCCCAGGGTTTTTCTGTGACCCAGGAATCGGGACCGCATTCGACGGTGAAGCCTTTGTGGCGCATGGTCTCGATGATTCCACCAAGGCGATGTGACGCTTCGTAGAGGACAAACTTCTGCCCTGCGCGGGCAAGCTCATATGCTGCGGATAGGCCGGCAATGCCGCCGCCAATAATAGCCGTTCTCATGATGCAAGCCGTGCGATGCCACCTTGTGCGATGTTTGCAAGGGCGGCGATCAGAAGAGGGGAATCGTTGAGGGAGGCAGGGCGTTCGAGGCGCATGCCAAGCTTCTGCGCGAATTCGCGGAAGGCGATGTCTATGTCGTAAAGAACTTCTACATGATCACACAAGAAGCCGATGGGCTGGATGACAACGGCTGCATGGCCTTCCTGGTGCAGCGCTGTGAGTGTTTCTTCCACAGTTGGCCCGATCCATGGGCCACCGGACAAGCCCTGGCTCTGAAAGGCGAGGCGCCAGTTGGTTATCTGGGGAATGCGGCTGGCGACCGATGCGGCGGTTTGCCTTGCTTCCTCAGCGTAAGGATCGGCGGGCTGGCCGTTGTGCGCTTCTACCGTCCTTTGAGGGACGCTGTGCGCGGTGAATATGACGGGCACTCTGCTGTCTATTTCCGTGGAGACTCGTTGCCACACAGGGAGCAGACGGTCAGCAAATGCCTGTGCGAGAAGTGGGTGGTCGGACCAGGCTTCGATGAAGTGGATCTTTATACGATCGCCGACGGCCTGCGTGACGGCGCGCCTGTAAAGGCCGACGCTGGTGCGGGAATTTTGGGGGGCGAGGCAGATAACGACTGCGGACTGAACGCCGTCATCAAGCATCTGTTTTGCCACATCAGCAATGTAGGGGCGCCAGTTACGCATGCCTACGTAAACGGGGGCGCTGAGTTTCTGTTCGAGCAGGCGGCCCTGCTCCAGCGCGAGTTGGGTCAAAGGGCTTTTGCCAATCTTTAGCATGCGGTGACGCACTTCTTCAATCACTGAGTCCGGGAGAGGGCGGCCGCCGGTCACGTTACGCAGATATTCAGGCACCTCTTCGATGGAGTCAGGGGTCCCATGCGCGAGCAGAAGAACAGCCACGCGATCAGCCATGTTTCACCTCAAGGGAGAGTTCGCGGACACAGCGCACGACATACTGCACATTTTCTACGGGGGTGCCGGGGACAATGCCATGTCCAAGATTGAAGATGTGTCCGGGCCGGCCTTTTGCCTGCTGCAAGATATGTTTGACGCGTGTGCGGATCAGATCTGGTTCGGCGAAGAGCGTGATGGGGTCAAGATTGCCCTGAATGGCGCAGGAATAATCCAGGGCGCGCCAGGTATCGCCCAAGGGCACCCGCCAGTCCAGTCCGAGGACATCGGCGCCGGTCTCGCGCATGAGGGGGAGAAGGCCCCCGGTTTCGACTCCGAAGTAAATGACGGGAACGCCGAGGGACTGTACTTCGCGCACGAGAAGCTTTGTATGCGGGAGAACAAAGTCGCGGTAGTCTTCGACGCTGAGCACTCCGGCCCAGCTATCGAAAATCTGGATCACGTCCGCGCCGGCTTCGACCTGCTGGCTGACGTACCCGCACAAGACTTTTACGAGCTTGTCCATCAGGGTGCGCCACACGGCGGGCTGACGGTACATGATTTTTTTGGTTTCGATGTAATTGCGGGAGTTTCCGCCTTCCACCATATAGCTGGCGAGAGTGAAGGGCGCACCGCAAAAACCGATGATGCCGATTCGATCTTTGAAATGGGCAGAGACTTTTTCGATGGCTTCGGCTACATAGGCCAAATCGGAGACGCGGTCGGTGCGGAGACGCGCTATATCTTCTGCTGTGCGCAGGGGCTGGTGAACGACAGGGCCTTCGCCGGCCTGAAATTCAAAGTCAAGACCCATGGGAGTAAGCGGGAGAAGAAGATCAGCGAAGATAATGGCTGCGTCTACATCGAGCTTTTCTGCCGCCGTAATGGTTACTTCTGCTGCCAGGGCTGGGGTCTGGCAGATTTCGAGCAGAGAGTGGTGTTTGCGGACGGCCTGATATTCGGGCATGTAACGTCCTGCCTGCCGCAGAAACCAGACAGGAGTGCGGTCTACGGGACGACGCAGACAGGCACGAACAAAACGTGTGCCGGAAGTGAGCTCATCTGGATGAATCTGCAGATGCGAGGTACTTTGTTGCATGGAAAAGGTCACCTTTGAGGGTAGCATTTTTCACCTCCTCCGGCTGATACCGGGCACGCTGTCCACCGCGAGGTATCCTGGCCCGCTGAAGAGGATGAGGAACGCGAGGGCGAAGAGGGAGAGCGGAAATTCGAATCCCTGCGGGCCTATGAATCCGTGATGCAGGTGGACCTTCAGGACGGCGACGGTCATGTTGATGGTGATTCCAAGAGCGGCGACAGGAACAAGCAGGCCAAGAATAAGGAGTGCGCCGCCGAAGAACTCTGTGAAGGCGGAGAGGTATCCCATCCAGGAAGGAAGCCCAAGATGGCCGACCATTTGTGTGAAGTTGTAGAGGGAGCCGCGGGGGAAAATCTTATGGGCGCCATGCACGAGCATAATTGCGCCCAGGATGATGCGCGCCGCCAGCACGCCCAGAGGTTGAAATCGCTCAAGCCAGGTAAACATGGGTGAAACTCTCCTTACAGTTTTACTAGGACGTTGTCGCCTTCGATTTTTACTTCATAGACGGGAACTTTGGTGTGCAGTGTGTGCTCCGCCTGACCGGTCTTTAAATCGAAGGCCCACGCATGCCATGGGCACACAATTTTTCCATTTTCAATCATGCCCTGGCCGAGGGGGCCTCCGCGATGCGGGCAGACATTGCTGATTACGGAGATGGTCCCGGCAACGTTGGCAACGCACAATACCTTATTTTCAAAGATGATTTCGCGGGCTTCTCCTGGAGATGGCAAGTCAGACTTCCCGCAGATTCTTACGAATTCCGGCATGGTTTCCTTTCAATGAAAGTGCTACGCTCAACTTCAGGATGCCTGAGCAGCCAGTGCCAAATCCAGCGCCGGGAAAAGAAGGGAAGAAGGACGTCCGTCTATGGTGCCCGAGGTGTGCGAGGGAGGTGGACGATCCACTGGTGTGCGGGGACTGTTCGGCTGTGATCTGTAGGGTGTGCGGGACTCCGCTGGAGTCTGCTGACGAGCTGGCTTTCGGTTAATGGGCACCAAACCTGCGAATCAAAAATCTTCGAGCGCGGTGATGCAGCCGCTCGCCAGTGGCAGATGGCTGGTCTCCGTTCTTGTTGTCTCGCTGATGATTGCGGCAGCCTGCGTGTATGCGACTGTTTGCCTCTTGTTTTATGAGGGAGGCTGGCAGATTATTTTTCATCCTTCACGGGCCGTTACGGTGACGCCTGCGAGCGCAAAGATTCCTTTTGAGGATGTGCAATTCGACTATACGGAGACGGGGCGGGCGCAGTTGTCGGGCTGGTGGATTCCGGCTGAAGCCCATGCGCCGTATGCGAACTGCACGATTCTGTTGCTACACGATGGATTCGGGTCGCTCTCCGACAGCCTGGAGCGCATACGCGCCCTGCATGCGATTGGAACGAACGTTTTGGTTTTTGACTATCGGGGATTTGGCCGGAGCGTGCCGGCCCATCCTTCAGAACAGGGTATGAACCAGGATGCTGATGCGGCCTGGAATTACCTGACAGATATGCGTAATCTGCCTCATGGGTCCATCATTTTTTATGGGGAGGGTTTGGGTGCTGCTGTTGCGGTGTCTGCTGCTCTTCGCCACACAGATGCTTCTGCGCTGGTCATCGAAGATGCGGGACCCACTGCTCTGGAGCGATTTTCGACGGATGCGCGCACGAAGCTTCTGCCTGTTCATTGGCTTACTTCTGACCGCTTCGATCCGGCCGCAGCACTGGAGCATCTGAAAAGGCCGAAGTTGTTTGTGGAGCGAGGCAATGATGCCCGAACGGAAGCGCTTTATCGCACGGCAGAATTTCCTAAGCGCCTTGTGCGCGTGGACCCGAATGGCGCCGGAAACTATGCAGAAGCCATGCGGGCCTTTCTGGATGATGTTATTCAGAAGTAAAGGTTGATGCGGGCAGACCTTCCTTGTTGAAGAGGTTTGCGTTGGTGAAGCTGCTCCACGCGTAACGAACGGCCTTCGGATGCTCGACGCCGGAAGCCTGAACGACCACAGTTTGACCGTCTATCCTGGCTGTGGCGGGAACAAATTCGCCGTCGGTTCCGGCGACCTCAAAGCCTTGTAGTTGCTGGCCATGCACGGCCAGTCCATTTTGGGCGTGGTCAAACCAAACGCGCATCGCAGGACCCTCTACCGCCATGGTGCGGAAGAGCGGGCCCGAATATTCAAGCTGTGATTCGCCGTACGCGAGAGCGCGTGCTGCGAGCGCAAGACGAGCGCCGACGGTCTGCTTGTCTGCCGGGTGGACGTTGTCGTGATCTCCGACATCGAGGGTGACAGCCATGGCGGTATTGGAGAGTACCAGCGTGCGCCGCTGCGCATCTCTTACGATGCCCCAGTCTTCATTGGGCGAGTAAAAGCTGGAAATCTGCGCGTAGAGGAAAGGAAAATCTCCTTCGCGCCAATGCATGCGCCAGTCGGAAATGAGAGCAGAAAAGAACCGCGCATAGTATGGAGCGCGGAGGGGGTCGCTGTTGGTCTCACCCTGATACCAGATGACGCCTTTGATGGTATAGGGGACGAGCGGCGCGATCATTCCGTTGTAGAGTCCTGCGGGTTGCCATGATGTTCCGTCGGGGCGCCAGGGATGTTTTGGTTTGGGCCGGCCAGCGCGCGCGTTGGCTTCATCTTCACGTTTCTCCAGGGCGAGGACGAGGTCGCGGTCGCCGAGCTCGTCGGTAAAGTGCGCCCAGTAAGAGAAGATGGGCATCAGTCCCGCATCTGAGCCGATAGTGTCCATGCTGGTCCAGGCCTCTACGGGTGTTCCGCCCCAGGTGGAGTCAATCAGGCCAATGGGCACGTGCTCGCGCTGATTCAGTTCTCTGCCAAAGAAATAGGCGACGGCCGAAAAATCTGCCGCGGTTTGCGAAGTGCACTCAGTCCATGTGGCAGAGATGTCTGTGAGCGGATAGAAGGAGCTTTTCTTTTCAAGCCGGAGCAGGCGGACTTGAGGAAGATTGGCATGGGCAATTTCCTGTGCGCTGTTTTTGACGACAGCGCTACCGGGAAAACCATTCAGCGGCATTTCCATGTTGGATTGGCCTGATGCGACCCAAACATCGCCCACAAGAACGTCGGTCAGGGTGATAGGCGCGCCAGATCCAGCGCTTCCTTGTACGGTGAGTGTATATGGGCCGCCAGCATTTTCAGAGGCGAGCCAGAGTTCCCATTTGCCTATGTCATTCGCAGTGGCGGAGCGGGACTGCTCATGAAAGCGCACTGTGATGGTTTCCCCAGGAGTGGCCCATCCCCAAATGTGGATGGGTGCATTGCGCTGCAGAACGGCGTGGCTGCTGAGGACGTTGGGGAGGCGGACTTCAGCACGGCCCTGCAGAAAAACAAATGAAAGAATGGCAGTGAATAGAAGAAGGGTACGCTTGCTTTTCATAGTTCGTGATAACCATACCACCTCCGAGGGGAGGAAAGATGCCCCGTTTCTTTGTTACAAGTTCCACATCTCCAGGAGGTATGGGAACCGGTGATTATCGCAAATTAGAGCAACTTACCGGCGGCGAGGTCCTGAACGAGTCCCCGGTCGGCCGCGAGAAAGTCGTACTTTGGGAGGTCGGTGAGGAGTGACCAGCGCAGGTCATTGAAGATGTGGTTCGTCATTTCGCCACTGAATTCATGCACGGCGAAGAATTGGAGATCTACAGCGCCGCCATTGCGATAGGTGTGCCGGACCCGGGCGATGCGCGGTCCGATGACCGCATCAATCCCCAGCTCTTCGTTCAGCTCGCGTATGAGGGCTTCTTCTGGGCCCTCTCCCGGTTCCATTTTGCCGCCGGGAAACTCCCATTTAAGCGCCATGGCCTGGTCAGGCCGCCTCTGGCAGATCAGGACTTTGCCATTACGCAGAATCAGCGCGGCAACTACATAGCGAACAGAAGCAGTTGCTCCCCCTGGATGTATGCCAGTCCCCACTTACTTTAGTTTAGACTCTTCTGCCTGGATTTCGATGCGCCTTAATCTGCCAGGCGCATGACCGGAAAATAGTTCGGGATGAATTGCGGATGCAAGCGCGCGCAGGCCTTCGAGCAGGGTGGGGGCCGGCGTATTCAGCAGCTCGTCTGCAATGCAGTAAACGCGGGCGTTTTCTATGGCGTTAAGGTGGTTCCACCCGCGTCTGGATGCCGTCTGTTCCAGCGGAACACGGTCGCCGGCGCCGCACCAGGCCATGAGGATGATGTCGGGATTTGCCGCGGCGATTGTCTTGGCATCGGTTACGCCCCCGGGGGTCCCGAGGAAGCGTCCTCCGGCAATTTCTATCAGTTCCTTGACCCAGAGTTGCGAATGGATCAGCGGCTTGCCCCATTCTTCACAGTAGACCCAGGGGCGGTCCGCGGCGGTGGCTGCTTTTCGGCGCACGTCTTCTATGGTGGACTGCATTTCCGTAATGATTGTTTCTCCCTGATTACGCGCATTTGCGATGGAGGCGATCAGGCGGATGTCGGCGTAGATATCAGCCAGAGAGTGCGGAGCCAGTGCGAGCACCGGGAATCCTGCTTTGAGGATGGCTGTCAGCGATTCCTGCCGGTAGGGGACAGAGGCGATGACAAGATCGGGTGCGAGCGCCGCCAGTTCGTCGGTCGTGGTTGTCCAGGAGTCATGGACGATGGAAAGATTGCGCTCGCGGAGTTCGGGAACGACATCGAGACAATAGCGGGTGCAGGCAATGAGCGCATCAAGGCGGCCCAGCCGGGCGAGAATGACAGAGATGCTGGGCTGGAGCGATATGATGCGCATCGCTTTTTACACCTTACTGTCTTTCAGCACAGATTCAGGATAAAAGATGGCCCATCCATGCGCTGCGGCGCTCTTGACCAGCGCGGGTGTGGGGTTGACGGGAAATGCGCGGGAGGCGATCTTCAGCATTGCTTCATCGTGGATCGAGTTGCCGAAGACGCAATCCGGATGTGGCACACCTGCGCGGACAAGAGCTTCTGCCTTGGCTTCGTCGGTCGGTACGTCTACCAGCTCGCTGGTTACGATGCCGTCTTTGATCTGCACCGTAGCGGCCAGCACGCGTTGGGCAGGGATTCCAAAACGCTGCACGCCTTCTTTTATGACCCAGTTATTGGTGGAGCTGACGGCCCAGAGTTCCGTGCCGAATTCGCGCAGCGCAGAAACCAGGTCGCGCATCTCGGGGAAGATGTTTGCTTCCACATGGGCGCGAAAATAGGTGGCGGCGGATTTGCGCATCTCTTCTTCGCGCAGTCCGGCGTAGACCTGCACCATCTCGCCGCACATCTCGGCCTCAGAGACCTTTCCGGCGCGGTAGGCGCGGTATTGAGAATCGAGCCAATCGGAGGCATTGCGTGACAGCAGGCCGGACTCGATAGACCAGACCATGAAGCCATATCCGGCGTCGCCACTCCAAAGCGTGCCGTCGCAGTCAAAGACGGCGATTTTGGGCTTTGCTTCCAGAACGGTCTGGAGAAATTCTTCGCGCGTATATTGATCGGCTGACGTGGTGTGTAGTGTCGTCATCCATGCTCCTCATTTTTATTTTGAGGGATGCAGCAAGAAATTGCACGAATGCCAGATTACTGTTGATTTCCGGAGCGGTATCCTGCAGACGGCTGGAGTTCTGTTGGGTCGTTCCCGAATGGCCGGGTGTTCCAGGGCGGTCCAAAGCTGTCCAGTTTCCGTATTATGACTACTAATACATGAAATATCTTCTGGCGTTTTCAGCGATCTTTGCTGCTGTCGTGCTTGCGCATCTTCCGCTGCTGCATCTGCCTTATTACTGGGACGAGGCTGGGTATTACATTCCGGCGGCCTATGATTTTTTCCGCACCGGTTCGCTGATACCGTTTTCGACGCTTTCGAATGCGCACCCGCCGCTGCCGTCCGTTTATTTGACCATCTGGTGGAAGGTGTTTGGGTTTGCTCCGTGGGTGACGCGGATGGCAATGTGCTTTGTGGCTTCCGTGGCGCTGACAGCGGTTTTCCGGATGGCTGCGACAGTTACGCGGAATTGGCAGGTTGCGGCGGCGGCGACTGTTCTGACAGCGATGTATCCGATATGGTTTGCGCAGAGTTCACTAGCCCATGCGGACCTGTTTGCCGCGGCAGGGACACTTTGGGCACTGGTGTTTTTTCTGGAAGAGAAGATGTGGATGAGCGTGGTTTGCTTTTCGCTGGCTGCGCTTTCAAAAGAGACGGCGATAGTGACGCCGCTGGCGTTATTCATTCTCACCCTTTTGCGTAAACCCGGCGCAAAGGGATGGGGCGCCCGGCAAGTTGGCGAGCCAGTCTTGTATGGAGCATCTGATTCCTTCAAACTTTTGGCGCCAGTTTTGCCGCTGGTCTGCTGGTATTTGTATCACTGGCACAGGACCGGGTTCGTGTTTGGGAATCCGGAGTATCTGCGCTACAACGCGACCGCGACGATGATGCCGGTGCGGATCCTGCTGGCGTTTGCGCACAGATGTTTGCAGGTGACCGGACACATGAATCTGTTTGTGCCTGTGCTGACGATGCTGGCGTGCCTGATGCTGCCGCCCATGGAAGGGCGTGAGCGCATTTCTCTGCGGGTGCAGGTGGTTTTCTATGTAGTCATTCTGGCGAACCTGGTGCTGTTTTCTGTGCTGGGCGGAGCGCTGCTGACTCGGTATCTGCTGCCGCTGTATCCGCTGGTGCTGCTGCTGTGTGTGAATACGTTCTATCGCAGGTGCAGGCAGTGGGTGGCGCTGGCAGGACTGGCAGCGGCGGGATTTGTGGCCGGGGTTTTTGTGAATCCGCCGTATCGCTTTGCGCCGGAAGACAATCTGGCTTATCGCGATGTGATTCTTCTGCATGAGACGGCGATCGGGCAGATTGAGCGCCATTATCCGGGCGCGACGGTGCTGACGGCGTGGCCGGTGACGGATGAGCTGCGGAAGCCGGAGCTGGGATATGTAATGGCGCCTGTGCAGACGGTGGCGATTGATAACTTTTCCTTTGATCATGTGGAAGCAGCGGCACAGGTTGCGCCGGAATACTCGGTGGCGCTGGTGTTTTCGACGAAGTATGATCCGCCGCATTTGTGGATGAACCTGGGGCGCGGGAATGAAGAGCTGGATGCGCGGTACTTTGATTTTCATCGTGATTTGCCTCCGGAGTCGGTTGCGCGGTTGCTGGGCGGGAAAGTGACGTGGCGCGGGGAGCGGCAGGGGATATGGGCCGCTGTTCTGCACTTTGACCGGGCGCAGGAGGCGTTGGTTGGCGGTTTTGGTGTGATTGGAACGCGCTCCGCGCAGACGAGTTTGGCCCACGTTAGCTTTGCGAACGTGGGGGCACCCGGGGTTATTGACACCGATACGGCACCCGAGGTGTTTCTGCTTTCTGGAAGATAGGTTTGGGACAGGCGTTTGAGCCAGGGAGTCGGACTAAAAGATGGTTTGGTTCCAATATAATCAGCCTTGAAGTGCGGCCATTGAATCTATTTCGCTCTCTTGTTTGCGGACTGCTGCTGGTGGCAGCGTCGTTTCTTGCAGCACAGCAACCGGCGACGACGGCGTCGCGTCCGCAGGCCGAAGCTGCTCCGGCGGCGCATGGGCGGCTGGTGCTGGTGCTTCCATTTGAGAACCACAGCGGGCGGGCGGACCTGAACTGGATTGGCGAGGCCTTTCCGGAGATGCTGAACCGGAGACTGGGGGCGGCGGGGTTTTTGCCTATCAGCCGCAATGACCGCATGTATGCGCTGGACAGGCTGGGGTTGCCGACAAACTTTCAGCCGTCGCGCGCGAGCACGATTCGGATTGCGCAGACGCTGGATGCGGATTACGTCATTTTTGGGTTTTTCACCACATCGGGAAATTCGCTGAATGCGACGGCACAGGTGCTGGATGTGACCGGGCTGAAGCTGGGCAATCCCGTAAATGTGCAGATGGACATGACGCGGTTGCTGGACGTGCTGAACACGCTGGCGTGGTTGACGGCGCGGCAGCTTGATCCGAAGTATGCGGTGGCGCAACAGACATTTCTGAATGCTGATTCGGACCTGGGTGTGGCGGCCTTTGAGAATTACGTTCGCGGCTTGACGGAGGACTCGATTGGAGAGAGGATTCGCCACTTGCGGGAGGCGGTAAGGCTGGCTCCGCGCTTCTATCCTGCGCAACTGGCGCTGGGCAAGACGTATTTTTACAACCAGAATTTTGATCTGGCAGCGACGACGCTGGGCAATCTGCCGAAAGACGATCCGAATGCGCTGGAGGCGGACTTTTATCGCGGGCTGGCATTTTTCTATACGGGTAAATATCTGGAGGCAGAAGATGCTTTTGCGTTTGACACGACTCGATTGCCTCTGCCGGAAGTGGTGAACAACCAGGGAGTGGCGGCGGCGCGGCGCGGGCGCGACGGAACAGGGCTTTTTCAGCAAGCGGTGGCGGCTGATCCGAAAGACGCGGACTACCACTTTAATCTGGCGATTGCTTTGAAGCGCAAGGGCGATGTTGCCGGAGCGGTGCGGGAGATCGATCAGGCGACGAAGCTGCGTCCACAGGACGCGGACATTGCTGGCTTTGCCAACTCTTTGCACAGCCAGCAGCAAAACCCGGCGCTGGCAGCGCAGAAAACTGACCTTCCGCTGGAGCGCATCAAGCGGAGCTATAACGAGGCGAGCTTCCGGCAGGCGGCGTTTGAGATGGAGCAGATGCAGAGCATGCGTCTGGCGGCGCTTCCTCCGGAGCAGCGGGCAGACGCGCTGGTGAAGGGTGGCACGCAGTTTCTGAACCGCGGCTTGCTGCTGGAGGCGGAGCGCGAGTTCCAGGCGGCGATTGAAGCGGACCCTGCGTCGGCGTCGGCGGCGCACGTCGGGCTGGCGGAGGTGCGCGAGCGCACGAACGATGCGGACGCAGCGCGGCAGGAGGCACTGAAGTCACTTCAATTGAAGCCGAATGTGGCAGCGCATTTGGTGCTGGCGCGGATGGATGTACAGGCCCACCAGCTTGCTCCGGCAGCGAATGAGATCAGCGAGGCGCTGAAGATTGAGCCGAATAATCCAAATGCGCGGGTGATGAAGATGGCACTCGAACAGAAAGGGCAACAGGTGCCGTAGAATGCGGCGATTTCTCACCCTTTCGTTGTGTGAAAGGATGAGGCACCTGGTCACAAGGGATGAAAAGACAGCGGCATAACGCGGTTGGCTTTCTAATCTGTGCGGTCGTCTTGCTGCTGACGTGTCCGCTCTTTGCGCAAGCGGTGCCTCAGGTCGTTCTGCTGCATTTGCGGGACACGATTCAGCCTGTTAGTGAGGGGTATCTTAGCCGCGGGCTTGCGCAGGCGGCCGGGCTGCACGCCAATGCTGTGCTGATTGAGATGGATACGCCGGGCGGAATGCTCGAGTCTACGCGTGCGATTGTGCATGACATTCTTGCTTCGCCTGTTCCGGTGATTGTGTATGTTGCGCCTTCGGGAGCCCGGGCGGGTTCTGCGGGATTCTTCATTCTTGAGGCTGCGGACATTGCGGCGATGGCTCTGGGGACGAATGCGGGCGCGGCGCATCCGGTGGTGATGGGCGGCAAGCTGGACGATGAGATGAAGCGCAAGCTGGAGAACGATACGACGGCGTTCCTGCGGTCGTATGTGTCACGGCGTGGGCGCAATACGGATGCAGCGCAGGACGCGGTGCTGAATTCGAAGTCGTACACGGAGCGCGAGGCCGAGCAGCTGAAGCTGATTGATCTGGTGGCGCCGAGCAATACCGCTCTGCTGGATGCGTTGGACGGACGCAGCGTGACGCGGTTTGATGGCTCGACGGTGGTGCTGCACACGCGCAACGCGCATCTGGTGACGGTGGATACGACACTGCGCGAAGAGATTCTGGACCGTATGATGAACCCGAATCTGGCGGTGCTGGTGCTGGTAATAGGCGGGCTGCTGATCTATCTGGAGTTCAACGTTCCAGGGACGATTATTCCTGGTGCGCTGGGGACGCTGTTGTTGCTGCTGGCACTTTTTTCGCTGAATCTGCTGCCGGTCCGGTATACGTCTCTGCTTCTGATTGTGGCTGCATTTGTGCTGATGTTGCTGGAGGCGAAGTTTGGCGGGCATGGCGTTCTGGCTGCGGCGGGAATCATTTGCCTGGTGCTGGGGCTGCTGACGCTGGTTGCAGGGCCGGTGCCGGAGATGCGCGTGAGTGTAGGCACGGCGGTAGCGGCGGGAATTGCGTTCGGAGCGATTACGACATTTCTTGTCCGGTTAGCGTGGCGCGCGCGAAGGAACAAGTCGTTGATGGGGCCGGAGGCGCTGATTGGCTCGATTGCGATTGCGCAGGAGGCGCTGGGGCCGCGTGGGCAGGTGATGGTGCACGGGGAGTTGTGGTTTGCTGAGTCGCCGGAGCCGGTAGAGGCGGGCGAGCGTGTGCGGGTGTGCAATGTGCGCGGGCTTACGCTGTTGGTAGAGCGGGTTCCGGAGGGGAAATCTGTAACAAATTAGACACTTCTATGCTTGGCAGCTGCGATAGAATCCCAATGCGAGAGGGGAACTATGGGCATTCCAAGCCTGGTAGTGATTGCGGTCATTGTTCTTTATCTGCTGAATTCCATCAAGATCCTGCGCGAGTATGAGCGCGGGGTGATTTTCCGCTTGGGTCGCGCGCTGCCGCAGCCCAAGGGTCCGGGGATCATTCTGGTCTTCCGGCCGTTTGATCAGATTATTCGCGTTTCGCTGCGGCAGGAGGTGCTGGAGGTCCCTCCGCAGGACGTAATTACGCGTGACAACGTGACGATCAAGGTCAATGCGGTAATTACGCTGCGGGTGCTTGATCCGCTAAAGGCTGTGATTGAGGTCTCAAATTATGTGTACCAGACTTCACAGTTTGCGCAGACGACGCTGCGGTCCGTGCTGGGCGAAGTGGAGCTGGACAGCCTGCTGGCGCACCGCGATGCATTAAATCAGCGGATCCAGAGCATCATGGACCAGCGCACGGAGCCGTGGGGCGTGAAGGTGGTCAGCGTGGAAGTCAAGCAGGTGGACTTACCGGAACAGATGCTGCGCGCGATGGCCAAGCAGGCGGAAGCGGAACGCGAAAAGCGGTCGAAGATCATCAATGCCGATGGTGAATATGCAGCGGCGCAGCGGCTGGTGGATGCAGCAAACCTGCTGGCGATGCAGCCGATTACGCTGCAGCTCAGGTATCTGCAAACCCTGACCGATATTGGCACTGAAAAGAACACGACAGTCGTTTTCCCGCTGCCGATGGAACTGCTTTCGCTGGTGCAGAAGTTTGTTCCTGCAAAGCCTGAGGAGCAGAAATGAGAAACGTGGTTGATTACGAGGAAGAAGAGAAGGAAAACGAATCAGAGATTACGTTGAACGCCGGCACGCTGCTGGGGATTTTCTTTGGGCTGGTGCTGGTGTGCGGAGTATTTTTCGGTTTTGGATATTCGATGGGGCGTCGGGGAACTACGGCGACTCCGGCCAGCTCGGCAGAGGCGGCGCCTTCTTCGAGCACGCAACCGGAAACGCCACCAGCGGCGCAGCCTGCGAATATTCCTAAGCCGTCGGCGATGGAAGCGCTGGAGACTGCCAGCCCGTCGGCGGATACTCAACAGCCGGTTGAAGAGGCGAGCACCGATGAGCCCAAACCCGCACCTGCGGCCAGGCCTGTGGTTGTTCCGGCAACGGTGACCAGCAAGCCCGTGCTGAAACCGGCAGCCCTTTCTGCTGCTCCTGCTTCTGTTGCCGGAAGTTTTATGGTGCAGATTGCAGCGGTTTCTCACCAGGAAGACGCGAACACTCTGGCGAATGCGTTGCGGCAGCATGGATATACGGTGTCGGTCCATAACGATCCACCAGACAAGCTGTACCACGTGCAGGTGGGACCCTTTGCTTCGCGAGATGCGGCGAAACAAATGCGTTCGCGCCTGCTGGCGGATGGATATAACGCGATTCTGAAGCCTTAGTGGTTGGAGTGCGCTTTGCACTGACTGGCAGCCGGCACCTCCCCCCTCCTTTCCTAAGGAGGGGAGGGCACTCGGTTGGCCGGTTTACTTTTATGGGGTGTTCAGGACGCGGTCGAAGATGGCGTCTACGTTTTTGAGCTGGCGCGTAAGGTCGAAGGTCTTTTCGAGCTTTTCCGGGGTGAGTCTGGCTGTGATTTCCGGATCGGTTTTTACCAGGTCGCGGAAGACCAGGTCTTCTTTCCAGGCGCGCATGGCGTGCTTTTGCACGAGGCGGTAGGCGTCTTCGCGCAGGATTCCAGCTTCGGCGAGATCGAGCAGGAGCTGACCGCTGAAGATGAGGCCGCCGGTACTTTCGAGGTTTTTTAACATGCGCTGCGGATACACCAGAAGGTTTTCAATCAGGTTTGTGGTCTTCGCGAGCAGGTAATCGGTGAGGATGGTCGAGTCAGGGAAGATGACGCGTTCGACCGAGGAATGCGAGATGTCGCGCTCATGCCAGAGGGCCACGTTTTCATAAGCGGCCTGAGCATTGGCGCGCACGACGCGGGCAAGGCCGCTGATCTGCTCTGAGGTGATGGGATTGCGCTTGTGAGGCATGGCCGAGGAGCCTTTTTGCTTCTCGGAGAAAAACTCTTCGGCTTCGCGGACCTCGGTACGCTGGAGGTGGCGCACTTCGACGGCGATTTTGTCCAGCGTGGCCGTAATGATGGCCAGAACGGAGATGTACTGGGCATGGCGGTCACGCTGGACGACCTGCGTGGCGATGGGATCGGGCTCGAGGCCGAGTTTTTCGCAGATGCGTTCTTCGTGCTTCGGGCTGAGATGTCCGAAGGTGCCGACTGCACCGGAGAGCTTGCCGATACGCATCTGTTCGGCGGCTGCGTCGAAGCGATGCAGATTGCGGCGCATCTCTGCATACCAGTTGAGCAGCTTGAGGCCGAAGGTGGTCGGCTCGGCATGGACGCCATGGGTGCGGCCGATGGTGGGCGTATGCCTGAATTCAAGGGCGCGCTTTTTGAGGACTTCCAGGAGGTCCAGCAGGTCCTGGCGGATGAGGGCTGAGGCCTCTTTGACCAGAAGCGCGAGCGCGGTATCCACTACGTCGTTCGAGGTGAGACCGTAGTGCAGCCAGCGGGATTCGGGGCCGATATTTTCAGCAACAGCGGTGGTGAAGGCGATGACGTCGTGTTTGACTTCAGCCTCGATCTCCTGGATGCGCTCGACGGAAAATTTACCACGTTCGCGGATGGCCTTTGCGGCTTCTGCCGGGACGATGCCGTCTTCGGCCAGCGTTTCACTGGCGGCGGTTTCGACGGCAAGCCATGCGCGGTACTTATTTTCTTCAGTCCAGACGCGGCCCATCTGCGGACGGGTATAACGGGCGATCAAAGGAGCCTCCTAATAGCCTGTAAATGTGGGTGTGCAGAGTCTGAAAGTTTGCGACGTGAATTTGAGAATGCAACGAAGAGCAGGACTGCAGCAAATTCTGACTCGGCACGCCATCATTTCGTAGATGTTTTCATTGCGAAATCCGGGGCTGAAGCCCCTTGGATTCCAGGCATTTTTTCACCGGACTGAAGGCCGGTGCTTCTACCAAATTATCCGACAAAATCCACCTTGACCGGGTGCGGGATGATGCCGCGCTCATGGCCGAGAGTGAGCAGCTTGCGGATGGCTTCGCGTCCGTCATCGCCATAGTTCAGAGTACGCTCGTTTACATACATGCCGACAAATTTGTCGGCGAGGTTGGTGTCGAGATCGCGGGCAAACTGCATGGCGTAGGAGAGGGCCTCTTCGCGGTGGTCCAGTCCGTGCTGGATGCTGTCGCGGAGGGCCTGAGTGACCTTGAGCATGACGTTCTGTCCGAGCGAGCGACGGATGGCATTGCCACCGAGGGGCAGAGGCAGCTTTGTTTCTTCGCGCCACCACTGGCCGAGATCAATGATCTTGTGCATGCCGCTGTGGGCATAGGTGAGCTGGCCTTCGTGGATGATGAGCCCGGCCTGATAGTTTCCGGCGAGGACTTCTGGAATGATCTTGTCGAAGGGAACGACCGCGGTTTCAATCTCAGGTGCAAAGAGCTTGAGTGCGAGATAGGCGGTGGTCAGCGTTCCGGGGACGGCAACTTTGATTTTTTTGATTTCGCTGAGGGAGAAGCGCTGGCTGGCAACGATCATGGGACCGTAGCCTTCGCCGACGGAACCCCCGCAGGCCATCAGGGCATAGTTGTCTTGTATGTAAGGGTAGGCGTGGAAGGAAATCGCCGTTACATCGTAGAAGGCCTCGTTCATGGCCTTCTGGTTCAGCGTTTCAATATCGCAAAGGGTATGGGTGAACTTATAGCCGTTGACGCGGACCTTGTTGGTCGCCAGTCCATAGAACATGAAGGCGTCGTCGGAATCGGGGCTGTGGGCGATGGTAATTTCCCGGGTCCCGGTGGATTCAGCGGATGCGGTCACTGCGAAAACATTCCTTTCTACTATAGACACACCGACTGCGTGGTGTTGCGGTGCTGGAAGCAAAACGGGAGAGCGAATCAGCGACTTGCTGCTGTTTCTATTTTACGCGCGCGGAGCCATCCGGCTGCGAGTGCCGCAGCCAGGCAGACCTTGAGCGCGTCTCCGGTAAGAAACGGGACGATGGAGAGCAGAGCGGTATGGGCCAGGGTCTGATGAGTCAGGACCGCGAGCCAGATTGTGCCCATCGCCAGGATGACCACGCTGCCGGAGACTGCGGAAAGCAGCGCTGTCCAGAAACTGCGGACGGGCAGACGGCGATACAGGAAGCTGACGAGAGCGGCGACAAAGGGGTAAGAGAGAAGATATCCGCCAGTAGGCCCGATGAGCTGCGCGATTCCTCCCAGCCCCTGCGGAGTGAAGACGGGCAGGCCGGCTGCGCCTTCGAACAGATACAGGGCGAGTGCGCCGAAGGCAACGGCTGGTTCAAGGAAGAGACCCAGCAACAGAACGGCGAGGGACTGCAAGGTGACCGGAACGGGGGTGAAAAACAGCGGCACGGACACGTGCGCGCAGGCGGCAACGAGCGCGCTGCCTGCTACAACGGCCATTCCCCAGCGAATCGCGCTGTGAACGCGGACTGGACGAAGAAGGACTGAACTTGCATTGATTTGCGCCATCATTGTCTCCCTAAGGTTCCTGCTCGTGGTCGGGCTCTGAGGCCTTGATGGAAATGTGTTCGCCGCCCTGGCTGCCATTTCTTCGGACATGGCGCGCAACCGCCACTGCCGTCCAGACAATCGCGATGATGCTCAGGACGAAAACCGCAAATAGCACTCGCATGGAACCATGTAGAGGATACCATTCCTCAGCGTATGGATTCATGCAGCCAAGCCAGATAGGGATGACTGCCGCTTTCGATAGGGAGGACCAGGAATTCCGGTACATCGTAGGAATGGAGCTTGTGGATGGCGGCTTCGAGTGCTTTGAGTTTTTCTGTGTTGCTCTTGATGATGAGCAGGAGCTCGGATGATTCTTCAACGGTGCCCTGCCAGCGGTAGACAGAGGTGACGCCTTCCACGATATTGACGCAGGCGGCGAGGTGCTGTTCGACGAGGGCGCGAGCGATGCGTTGTGCCTCGTCACGTGAGGATGTTGTGCAAAGAATGAGGCGCGCCTGTTCCATGAGAATTTCCAGAGGTTAAGATGGCTATGACTGGTCTTCTTTGTGCATCTTAGAACAGGAGAATCATGGCCACACAGATTAAGTTTGGAACATCGGGCTGGCGCGCGATTGTCGCCGAAGAGTTTACGGTTGCGAACATTCGCCGGGCCGTCACTGGTATTGCAAAGTATGTTTCATCGCAGACAGGGCCGAAGACGGTGCTGGTAGGGCGCGATCCTCGGTTTCTGGGAGAGGTGTTTGTTCACGAGGCGGCCAAAGTGCTTGCGGCCCATGGCGTAAGGCCGATTGTGATTCCGGAGGCTGCTCCGACGCCGGCGATTGCGTATGCGGTGCGTACGCGCAAAACCGGAGGTTCGATCAACTTTACGGCATCGCATAATCCGCCAGAGTACAACGGCATTAAGTATTCGACGCCAGACGGCGCCCCGGCATTGCCGGAAGTGACCAGCCAGATTGAGGGACTGATTGCAGAGCTGGGCGAGAACGTGCCTGCTCCGGCTGAGGCGAAAGAGAAGTTTGAGGAAGCGGATGTAAAGCCCGAATACCTGAAGCGCCTGGCGGAGCTGGTGGACCTGAAGGCCATTCAGAAGGCGGGCATCAAGGTGGTCTGCGATCCGTTCTGGGGCGCAGGACGAGGCTATGCTTCAGATCTGCTGGCCCGGAATGGCGTTTCTGTAGCCACCGTGCATGATTATCGTGATGTACTGTTTGGCGGGCATGCGCCGGAACCGGATGATCATCTGCTGGCCGACTGCAAGGCAAAGATGAAGGAGACGGGCGCGGCGATCGGCATTGCTACGGATGGCGATGCGGACCGTTTTGGCGTGGTGGATGGAGACGGCACGTTCATCCAGCCGAATTACATTATTGCGCTGCTGTTTGATTGTCTGGTGGAGACGCGCGGGTGGAAGAACGGAGTGGCGAAATCGGTGGCGACGACAAACCTGGTGAATGCTCTGGCGGAGTACCATAAAGTCGAGCTGCACGAGACTCCTGTGGGCTTTAAGTACATTGGCGCGCTGATTGACCAGGACAAGATTGCGATTGGCGGAGAAGAGAGCGCCGGGCTGACGATTCGCGGTCACGTTCCGGAGAAGGACGGAATCATTGCGGGACTGCTGGTTGCAGAGATGGTTGCTGTCAGGCGCAAGAGCGTAGGACAGCAACTGAATGAATTATTTGCCAAGGTTGGTTCCTTTTATCCTTTAAGAGAGAACTTCCGCTTGACTCCGGAAGTAAAAGAAAAATTTACTGAGAAAGTGAAGCGTGATCCGCGGAGCCTGGGCGGACGCAAAGTCGCGCAGGTGGTGCGGACCGATGGTCTCAAGCTGGTTCTCGAAGATGGATCGTGGGTCTGCTACCGGTTGTCGGGGACGGAGCCGGTGGTGCGCGTCTACTCAGAGGCGCGGAAGGAAGACGAACTGGCTTCCCTGAGCAAAGCTGCGAAGGATTGGGTGCTCGAGTAAGTTCCTGATCCAAAACTTGAAGATAATGAAGGAAATTGTTCAAAACACGAAGGTCATCCGCGCCGCCGGTTTTGCATACCGCATGCGGCGGCGTATTGCCACGGCAGCAGCCATTGCGCTGGCGGCGTTCCTGGGATACCACGTGATTTTTGGGCAAAACGGGATCACGGCCTACGAGCAAAAGCGGCTGGAAGACAAGCAACTGCAGAAACAGATTCAGGACCTGCAGGATGAGAATGGGCGCATGAAGGACCATGTGGATCATTTGCAGAATGATCCGGATGCGATTGAGCATGAGGCCCGCGCCCGGTTGCACTACACCCGTCCGGGAGAAGTGATTTACACCCTGAACGACAAGCCGGCGTCACCTCAGAAAAAATAGGGTGTGTTTACGGCCGGGCTGGGCAGGATCCCAGATTAGCCCCGCCTGCGGCTCTGCGAACCCTGGGCACCCGCTATCTGTACCCTTGTACCCTCCCCCTCCCGCCTTTTACGATTCGTTTCCTTTGTTTTCAATCACTTAGCGGGGATGATCCCCCACTATCCTACTGATTCCGCTGGAGTTATGCTAGTACTAGTGTTTTCAATGACTTACAAGGGGGTGCCAGGTTTGTACTCAAGGAGAAAAACGCCACGGACGTCTCTGAAATTAATACTTAAACATTCTAAGGTCAGGATATCAAATTGAGTGGAAATAGCCGGCACTGTGAGTCATTGGATAATTCCTTTGTTTGTAATATCTATTCTTAAAGGCTGACCGAGAGGGGCTTGACAAGAAATTTTCCACAGGGGAAACGCGGGCCGGGGCGGTCTCTGGGTTTGTATGTTTTCCGGCATCGAAATCTCTATGCATTTGAAGCTTGCTTGTATTGTTCTGCTTTTGCCGGTATTGGCGTATGCGCAGCAGGTTCCTACACGGGAGCAGCAGCAGATTCTGGACCAAACGAACCAGGCACGGCAGGAGCAGGGGATTGCTGCTTTGCGGTGGGATCCGGCGCTGGCATCGGCGGCGCAGGCCCACGCTCAGCGGATGGCGGATCAGCGCGCGCTGAGTCATCAGCTTCCTGGAGAAGCAGGTCTGGCAGCGCGGGTTGGGCAGGCGGGGGGGCATTTCCGTGCGGTGGCTGAAAATGTTGCGATGGCGGGAAGTGTGGACGGACTGCAGAAGGAGTGGATGAAATCGGCCCCGCACCGGGCGAACATTCTGGACCCAGGGATGGACCATGTTGGAGTGGGGCTGGTCGAGCGCGGCGGGTATTGGTATGGGGCCGTAGTTTTTGACAGCTCGGTAGCATCGCTGAGTTCGGGACAGATTGAGCGGCAGGTGATGCAGCTTTTGCGGCAGAAGGGGATCGGTCAGTTTCGTCCACCGGATGCGGCGCGAAAGGACTGCGGAGTGGATGCTGGCGATGTGAGTGGCACCCGGCCGCGATTCATTATGCGCTGGGAGGGGACGAAGCTGGAACAACTGCCGGGGGTGCTGGCACAGAGGCTAGGGTCGGGGAAGTATTCGGCGGCTTCCGTAGGGACATGCGTGGGCAGTAACAAGGGAAATGAGGGGTTTACGACTTACCAAATAGCCGTTTTATTGTATTAAAAAGAACTCTATCGTATCAAAACAGGGCGGAGAAATTTCTTTTCAACAGATTGTCAATAAGAGTAGATTGGTGCGCCATGGCGACAACTACGCTTATTATTGGCATTATTCTTCTCGGAACGGGCGTTCTCGGACACCACTTCTTCACGCACGAAAAGCGGCAACTGCACCCGGATGAACATCGTGCACGCAAATGGGTGGTGACGATCGGCTCGCTGGTGGCAGGGCTGTGGCTGGTAGCCATTTCAGCGGCACATTTGCTTCACGTTTATCACGCAGGCTAGCAATTTCGGGTTCATTGAGCGGGCCCTGTCCTATGGGCGACCGCCGCGATGGTGATGTCTCTATTGGTTCCGCGGCGGGGCTGCTTTTTTGTGCAGTGCCATTGAAGTGTATTGTCCTTGGTACTTCTACCCGCCTTATGCCTCGTTGGCGCCGTGGCATTTTTTGTATTTCTTGCCGGAGCCGCAGGGGCAGGGGTCGTTACGGCCGATCTTGTCGCCTGTCCGGCGCTGTGCGGGGGCGGAGGCGTTGTCACCACTGCCGGCCATGCGCGCGTGCTCGAGTTCGCGCTGCTTCTTGCGCTGGAATTCGCGCTCGATTTCATCAATCGTAGTCGAGGGCTGGCGTACAGGAATCGGTACGGCCGGAGGTTCGGCGACCGCGACTGCGGAAGAGGCGTGCTGCGGTGCCGCTTCGGCTGACGCGACGGCGGGGGCGGATGGAACCGCTGGGCGTGGACGCGATGGAATCTGCAGAGGTCGGCCATCGGGGCCGACGATCTGCATGTGGAAGAGGAAGCGCACGGTGTCTTCCTGGAAGCGCGCCATCATCCCCTCAAACATATCGAAGGACTCTTTTTTGTAGGCCACCAGCGGGTCCTGCTGGCCGTAGCCGCGCAGACCGATGCCCTCCTTGAGGTGGTCCATGTTGTAGAGGTGGTCTTTCCAGAGGCCATCGAGCACGCTGAGCATGATCATGCGCTCGTGGAAGCGCATCTGCTGCTCGCCGATAATTTGTTCTTTGGCCTCGTAGCGCTCTTTGAGGCTCTTGAAAATGGTCTCGCCGATTTCGTGGCGGGTGAGCTCGGTGAGGTTGATGCCTTCGGCGTCGGCATCGAAGCCGAAGTGGCTGACGAGCTTTTCCTTAAGGGCCTTGAGGTCCCACTGCTCGGGGTGGATTTTTTCCGGCGCGTGCTCGTCAAGGATGTTGCTGAGAATGGTGGCGACGTAGTCCTCGATGATGAGCTCTTTCTGATCGAGACCTTCGAGGAGCTGGTGACGCAGGCCATAGACGGCCTCACGCTGCTTGTTCATGACGTCGTCGTATTCAAGCAGGTGCTTGCGGGCCTCAAAGTTCTGCGCTTCGACGGCCTTCTGCGCGGCCTCGATGCGCTTGGAGATCATGCGCGATTCAATGGGCACGCCCTCTTCCATGCCGAGGCGCTGCAGCAGTGTGCCGACCCACTCCTTGGCGAAGATGCGCATCAGGTCATCTTCGAGCGAGAGATAGAAGCGTGATGCTCCGGGGTCGCCCTGACGTCCGGCGCGTCCGCGTAGCTGGTTGTCAATGCGGCGCGATTCGTGGCGTTCGGTGCCGATGATGTGAAGTCCGCCTACGGCGATGACGGCGTCGCGCTCTTCCTGGGCTTTGGCGGCATGGAAGGCGTAGGTCGTGTCCCAGGTTTCCTGGGAGGTTTCAAACTCCTGGCCCTGATAGTAGAAGCGCAACATGCCGGGTGCGGCCATTGGATTGAGCGCGCCTTCGGCAACGCTGATGGCGCGGGCCTGGCCCTTCTTTACCAGTTCCTGTTTGGCGACGAACTCGGCGTTGCCGCCAAGGAGAATGTCGGTTCCGCGCCCGGCCATGTTGGTGGCGATGGTGACCATGCCGAGGCGTCCGGCCTGGGCGACGATTTCGGCTTCGCGCTCATGGTATTTCGCGTTGAGGACGACGTGCTTGACGCCTTTGCGCTGGAGGATCTGCGAGAGCAGCTCGGACTTTTCAATGGAAGTGGTCCCGACCAGAACGGGCTGGCCTTTTTCATGCAGCCTGGCGATTTCGTCGGCGACGGCGAAGTATTTTTCCTTCGCGGTGCGGTAGACGACGTCCGGGTTCTCGATGCGGAGCAGAGGCTTGTTGGTGGGGATGACGACGATGTCGAGCTTATAGATATTGTCGAATTCGGCGGCCTCGGTTTCCGCTGTTCCGGTCATGCCGGAGAGCTTTTGGTAGAGGCGGAAGTAGTTCTGGAAGGTGATGGTGGCCAGCGTCTGGTCTTCGCGGCGGATGGTGACGCCTTCCTTGGCTTCAATGGCCTGGTGCAAGCCGTCGGACCAGCGGCGGCCCGGCATAAGACGCCCGGTGAACTCGTCCACGATGATGACTTCTTTACCCTGCTGGCCGTCCTTGACGACGTAATGGACATCGCGCTTGTAGAGCGAGTGCGCTTTGATGGCGGTCTCAACGTGGTGCTTGAACTCCCAGTTTTCGGGGTCGGCGATATTGCCGATGCCGAGCAGCTTTTCGACCTTTTCCCATCCCTCATCGGTCACGCTGATGGTCTTGTGCTTTTCATCTACGACGTAGTCGCCGGTGAGGATTTTTTCTTCGCCCTTTTCGATCTCCTCGCCCTGTTGAAGCTGGGGGATGATGCGGTCCACGCGAACGTACTTGTCGGTGGTCTGGTCGGTGTGGCCGGAGATGATGAGCGGGGTGCGGGCTTCATCAATGAGGATGGAGTCCACTTCGTCCACGATGGCGAAGTAGTGGCCACGCTGTACGCAGTCGGCCAGCTCGAACTTCATGTTGTCGCGGAGGTAGTCGAAGCCAAACTCGTTGTTGGTGCCGTAGGTGATGTCGGCGCTATAGGCCTGACGGCGCTGGTTGTCGTCGAGGTCGTGGACGATGACGCCGACGGTGAGGCCGAGGAATTCGTAGATTTTGCCCATCCACTCGGCATCGCGCTTGGCGAGATAGTCGTTGACGGTGACGACGTGGACGCCGTGGCCGGCGAGGGCGTTGAGGTAGCAGGGAAGAGTGGCGACCAGGGTTTTTCCTTCGCCGGTCTTCATTTCAGCGATCTTGCCCTGATGCAGGACCATTCCGCCGATGAGCTGGACATCGAAATGGCGCATGTTCAGGATGCGACGGCCTGCTTCACGGACTACGGCAAATGCTTCGGGCAGGATTTCATCGAGGGCGCGCTTTTCGGCGGCCTTGCGTTCTTCGGCGTCTTCGATGCCTTCAAGGGCCCGAGCGATGCGAGCCTTGAATTCGGCGGTTTTGGCGCGAAGCTGGTCGCCGGAGAGCCGCTGCATCTCCGGTTCCATGGCGTTGATGGCCTGGACGACGGGCAGCAGGCGCTTCACTGCGCGTTCATTGCTGGTCCCAAATACTTTTGTAAGAACACTACCGATCAAAGCAGCATTTCCTCAGCATATAGTGTAAACGGTTTGAAGGATGGGCGCGGGAGTCCAGTTCAATCGTAGCTCAGGGAAGAAATTGTTTTTGGGAGCGGCTTCTCATCCTGCGACGAAATACAGGTGTTTCGGGCTGAGTGTGGGAAGCAGTTCGCAGCAGCGCACGGTGGTGTGCTGCACGCAGTGGCTAGCGGGACTTTCCTCCGAAGACGAGGAGCGCGCCTCCGCCGACGATGGCGACTATGCCAAGAACTGGGGGAAGGGGCATGTTGTGCGTTTCCTTCTTTTCGGCCTGAATGGGGCCCATGTCAATGACTTTCTTGTGCGTAGTGTAGGTGATTCCGCCATACACGAGAGCGATGATGCCAAGGACAATCAGTACAATTCCGGCTACCTTCAAAGTACCCTCCACGAACTCTTTATCAGAGTGCGGAATCGCGGAATCTGTTGTACGGAATCTGTTGTATTTGGTGACCGGATTTTTGTTCTTCTGAGAAGAGAGCTGGCCTCGGCTTGCGTAGCTTTTAATTTGCGGAGACAGGGGGCAGAGCGTAGACCTCGATGGCACCTTCACGCAGGATGGCGAAGCGTGAGCCGTCCGGAGACAGGGCGTAGTTCTGGCCTGCGCTCAGAACAGGGGTGGCGTTTTTGGCGAGGAGAAGCTGGCCGGAGTGTGTATCGAAGACGCCGACCATCTGCCTCTCAATCGAGTCCTGGTCTATCGGGTCCATGGGGCCGACGGAATGAGAAACTTCAAGCGAGCTATAGGCGAAGCGGCTGCCATTTTGCGCGAGTTGAAAGGTAGGCCAGATGTAACGCGACTCCCATCGCTGCTGCCATAGAAGCTTTCCTTCAAGATTGATGGCGCTGACCAGATGGTCGTTTCCTGAGCGGAGACAAGTGAAGACGAGGGCGACATCGTGGCTTACGGGCTCTTCTGTAGGATGGCAGGAGGACTCAATTTCGGTCAGCTCCCGGCCTTCTCCCTTAAAGGGCAGATAGCGGATGATCCATTTGTTGTGGTTTCCTTCGATGGCCTGGAGGCGGCCATCGCCCATCATGGGGACTTCGATGGCATTGAGTGTCCGGGCGCGGGCGACGACGGAGCGGTCTTCGGCATTCAGGATGAAGATCTGCACGGGAGGGTCGTTGGGCAGGGCGTCTCCAAAGGCGGAGGATGCGCTGGCGAAGGCTTGGCGGTCTTGTTTTTTGCCTTCGGCCTCTATGACGATCCAATGGCGGTCGGGGGAAATCTGTACGGAGGCGAGGGGAGCATCGCTGGTGAGAAATGGATGGAACTGGAGTGTCTGGTCCGTGGTGTAGAGTTCGCTGCGCTGCCTGACCAGGAAGCGTCCGTTGCCGAGACGCCACAAATAGCGGGAGCGGTCATGCATGCGCCAATCGGTGCTGGAAGAGACTTTGCCGGAGGGTAAATCGAGAACGAGAGCGCGGACGATCTGGTCTTCATCGGTTGGCGGATCGTCGGGGAGGCGCTTCATCAATGCCGGCAGGCGGAAGGTGAAGAGCAGGTGGGTGTCATCTATGAATTCGATGGAGATGGAAGAGAGCCGGGCGGTGAGATAAAAGGGGCTGGGAGGGACATATCCGAGCGGTGCTACCGGGATGCGGGCCTGAGGAGCAGGGCCTGCGTCTTTCGTGCTGGAGGCATAGCAAAAGGCGCATGCAATTGCAGTGATGAGCGCGCATGTTCCTTTCCTGAGGCCCATGACCTCCATTTTGCTACAAGGCATGAACCATTGACCGGGAGAATTGGTGTTTACGATGAGGTGAAATGTGGAGGGAGCGGATTTCTCCGGTGTCAGCGAGGATGTGCATAGAACGAAACTGCATAGCCATCCACAATCAGATATTTAATATCGTGTTCGTGAAAGGACTGTAGCAGTTCCTTGAAATCGGGGAACATCGGGCAAAGGGTTCCTTCATTGCATATGCTGCCAGGGTAAGTGCAGAGACTGCATCTATCCGCTCATACACTGGGCGGCTTTGCCAATAGACGTAGTCCTCCGCTTTCATTGCCTCGAAGCTAGTGAAGGCAGAAAGAGTTTCGCCCATTTTTTTTGGAGCATTCAGGGGCACGCATTTCAAATATGAAAGCAGGCGAACAGACGTTATACGGGGGAGCTGAATGGTGCCGCTGTTCTGATTCCTGTCCTGTGGATGTTTTATATGGCCGGGAAAAGCAATCTATATTACTCTTATTGCAGACACTTAGGAAGTGTAAACGAACTGAATTTAGTAATAGGAGTAACGCACTCTCGTGCTGGCACCTGCAAAGAAAACTGAAATCATCTCGCGCTTTCGCACTCACGACTCTGATACTGGCAGTCCTGAGGTGCAGATTGCAATTCTGAGCGAGCGCATTGGCGAGCTTACTGAGCACTTCAAGACCCACGCGAAGGACCATGCTTCGCGCCGTGGTCTTCTGATGCTGGTGAGCAAGCGCCGCCGCCTGCTTGATTATCTGAAGAAACACGATTCCGACCGCTACCGGGACGTTATCGGGAAGCTGGGCATCCGCAAGTAGACACCCTTGTCTCCTACGCGCAAGCGACGGGAAGCCTCTTCAGGATTGGAGAGCGCTGGCCGGGTCAAAGGCTGGCGTGTATCCATGTTCCGGGAGGTCTCTGTGCGTCGATCCCGGGTTGTATCTCTCCATCAGGTTTGCGGCTTGTGGACATCGAGGTCCTTCACCTCCGGTTGCTACGCAACTTCCGCTCAGGATGACAACCATTATGTTGAGCGCGTGCCCACAGGCCCCCTTCCAGGATCCAAGAAATGAGGAAAATATGAAACACGAAGTCACAGTTGAGCTTGCTGGTGGCAAGCGGCTGACTTTTGAAACTGGCCGTATGGCCAAGCAGGCTTCGGGCGCAGCCCTTGTCACCCAGGGTGACAGCGTGGTGCTGGCAACCGCCGTGGCCTCCCCTGAAGCCAAAGAGGGAGTGGATTTCTTCCCTCTTACGGTGGACTACCGCGAATACGCTTATGCTGGTGGACGCATTCCCGGCGGATTTATCAAGCGCGAAGGCCGCCCCAGTGAGCGCGAAATTCTGACCAGCCGTCAGATTGACCGCCCCATTCGCCCGCTCTTCCCGGAAGGCTTCCGCAATGAGACGCAGGTGATCGCGCTGGTCTTCTCCGCTGACAAGGAAAACGATCCCGACGTGGTGGGCATCAATGCCGCTGGCGCTGCTCTGGCACTGTCGGACATTCCGTTTGGCGGCCCGATTGGCGCGGTGCGCGTGGGCCAGGTGGACGGCGAGTTCATTGTTAATCCGTCCTATTCCGAGCGCCGCGACAGTTCCATCAATATTGTGGTGGTGGGCACGAAGGACGGCATCGTGATGATTGAAAGCGGATCGGATGGCGTGACGGAAGAGGTTGTGGTCAATGCCATTGAATTTGGTCACGCGGAGATCAAGAAGATTGTTGCTGCCATTGAAGAGCTTGTCTCGAAAGCGGGCAAGCCGAAGCGCGCGTTTGCTGCTCCGGAGTTTGATTCCGCCTACTACGAGGCATTGAAGGCCAGGGTGGGCGAACGCCTGAAGGACGCGCTCGACACGAAGACGCATGGCAAGACGGAAAGCTATGCTTTGATCAAGCAGATCAAGGATGAGCTGGCGGCGGCAATTCCCGACGGTGAAAATGCTGACGCGGAAAAGAAGAAGCTTGCGCACTACTATGAAATTCTGCGCGAGCGCATCTTCCGCGAACAGGTCACCAAAGAGCGTGTCCGTCCGGACCGCCGTGCTTTTGATGAGATTCGTCCGATCAGCATCGAAGTGGGCGTTCTGCCGCGCACGCATGGTTCGGCGCTGTTTACCCGCGGCGAAACACAGGCGCTGGTCACGGCCACGCTTGGAACGGGCGAAGACCTGCAGCGCGTGGAGACCTTTGAGGGTGAGCAGAAGAAGCGCTTTATGCTGCACTACAACTTCCCGCCGTTCTCGGTAGGCGAAGTGGGACGCATGACGGGTGTGGGCCGCCGCGAAATCGGCCACGGTGCTCTGGCTGAGCGCGCGATCAGCGCAGTTCTGCCGGACGAGGCCGACTCACCTTATGCATTGCGCGTGGTCTCTGACATTCTCGAATCAAACGGCTCTTCTTCGATGGCCTCGGTCTGCGGCGCAAGTCTTGCGCTGATGGATGCCGGCATTCCGCTGAAGGCCGCTGTGGCCGGAGTGGCGATGGGGCTGGTGAAGGAAGGCGATGACTATGCCATTCTGACCGACATTGCCGGAGCGGAAGACCACTATGGCGACATGGACTTTAAGGTGGCCGGGACGCGTGAAGGCATTACCGCTCTCCAGATGGACATCAAGATCAGTGGCATCACCGGGCAGATCATGCGCGAGGCACTCGAGCAGGCCCGCCGTGGACGCCTTTTCCTGCTGGACAAGATGGATGCAGTTCTGAGCGGACCACGCACGGAGAAGTCGAAGTTTGCGCCGCAGATTCGTACGCTGCAGATTCCGCCTGACAAGATCCGCGACCTTATCGGGCCGGGTGGCAAGACCATTCGCGGCATTGTTGAGGCGACGGGCGCCAAGATTGACGTGGACGATACGGGCCGCGTGAATGTGGCTTCGCCGGATGTGGACAGCCTGGAAAAGGCGCTGGCCATGATCAACGATCTTACGGCTGTACCGGAGGTAGGCAAGACTTATCTGGGCAAAGTGGTGCGGCTAGCAGAGTTCGGCGCGTTTGTCGAAATCTTCCCGGGCACGGATGGTCTGCTGCACATCAGCGAGATTGCCGAGCACCGCGTGAAGGACGTGAAGGACGAACTGCGCGAAGGCGACCAGGTCCTGGTGAAGGTCCTGGGGATTGAAGGCAATCGCATCAAGCTGTCACGCAAGGCCCTGCTGAAGGAACAGCGTGCGAAGCTGGCCCAGGCTGGGCCGCAGGCCGGACAGGTGGGCGAGATTGCTGCCGCTGAAGAGCGCCAGCCGGCCTCGAACGCCAGCACCATCACCATTGAAGGCGGCGAGGACTTTGATGACTTTGAGGGTGGGGAAGAAGAAGGTGACGAGCCGAACTTCAACCGCGCGGATGAGCCCCACGCTAGTGGAGGCGAACGCCGTCCGGGTGGAGGAAACAACCGCCGCCGCAGGGGACGCCGCCGTCCGGGTGGTGGAACCCGCAGACCACAGTAAATACAATGGGCATCTGTAGTGCCGTGAGGCGTTACGGGTGCCCGTCACATCTTGCCCGTATGACACTTTTCTATTGCGCATCTCCGTTCCGCATACGATAGTAGTTTGGTGGAAATCCAACCTGAAGCTTCTGAGCAGCCTGTATCTCCCGCACCAGAACGCGGAGTACGCTGGGTATTCTGGGGGAAAGATGGGCTTCGTGCCGGGTGGAGCGCTCTGCTCTTCCTCGTTATTCTGGCGGCGTTGGCTACACTCACACTTTTCCTGGCCCACTTTTTTGTACATCCGAACCGCAATGTAAAGGGGCCGATGGGCCCGAAGCCAGGGCTTATTCAGGAAGGTCTGCAATTGGCGCTGATCCTGATTGCGACAGCCATTATGGCGGCCATTGAAAGACGCCCGATGGGCATGTATGGCTACTCGGGGCGCGCGCGGTTGACGCGGTTCTGCTGGGGACTGGTGTGGGGATTTGTTGCGATCTCGGCGCTGGTGGGCACACTTTGGAAGTTCCATTGGCTTGTGTTTGACGGGCAGCCGATGCATGGCGCCATAGCATGGGAGTACGCCGCGGCGTGGGGTGCCGTCTTTTTGCTGGTGGGATTGGCGGAAGAGTCGCTTTTGCGCGGTTACCTGCAATATACGCTTGCACGTGGGCTCGGGTTCTGGTGGGCCGCACTGTTGCTTTCCGTTTTATTTGGCTTTATGCATGGGCACAATCCGGGAGAGTCGCCTGTGGGGCTGTTTTCAGCCGGAGCGGTTGGCCTGGTCTTTTGCCTGAGCCTCTGGTACACGAGATCGCTGTGGTGGGGAATTGGTTTTCATGCGGCGTGGGACTGGGGCCAGAGCTATTTCTATGGGACCTCAGACAGCGGAATGGTGGCCCGAGGGCATCTTCTGTCAGAGCATCCGGCGGGGCCTTTGCTATGGAGCGGTGGTCCGACTGGACCCGAAGGCAGTCTGCTGATTGTACCGCTGCTGATTATTATGGCGCTGGCCATGTGGGTGTGGTGGGGCGCAGGACGAACGGGGTGGAGATGTGAGCAGGAAATGGCGCGCCCAGAAGGATTCGAACCTCCGACCTATTGATTCGTAGTCAATCGCTCTATCCAACTGAGCTATGGGCGCGCATGGCAGGTGACTGCGAACTTCTTTAAAGATATCAAGTTCCGGCGTGATTCGCAAACCTCATGCATTCACAGCGAAGGGCAAAAACCGAACGGTTTCTGCCCTCGCATTTTTGAAAGCCCCAGAGGTCCTTCAGTATCTTCTTGCTTCGTCCGCATCCTCTGCCAGGTCGCGCATGTACGCGAAGAAACCGGGCGATTGTCCGCGGAAGAGGCCATCCGCAGTAAGGGCCTGCAATGCGTTGGATGCGGCCTTTTTTGTTTCTGTGGGACGAATGATGGAAACGACCGGAAATTTTCTGCTCAAAAAAATAGTAGGCTCCGGCATGATGAGATTGGCCTGCAGATCGTCATTGCCAGCGAATGTCCCGATGTCGGGGAAGTCTACTACTTTCCCGCTCACTGGATCGTGCACGCCCGTGAGTGGAGGGCAGTTTCCCGCTTTGTCGTGCCATGTCTGGAAGTGCGCGATTTCTGTTCCGCCAATACTCAGCAGGATGCGCAGCACCTCCACGCTTTTCACGCGCTGGGCCAATTGGGCATAGAGGCTGGTCCCTCCCTGCTCAATAAATGCAAAGTGGAAACCGGCGGTATTGGCAATGAACTGGGTGAGATCAGTGACTCCGTTGGGAGAAGAGGAATCCAACTGGGCCTCGTCATCGTTGCGTGGAATGGCTGTGTGGCGGTCTGTTCCGATGACTGCAATCGCGTCGGGAAAGCTGTCTCCGAGATCGGGGTTCTTTGATCCGCTGCGGTAGCGAGTCCACCAGGAGGTATCTACGGTCAGTTCCATCAGGTTGGTGAGGCGGTTGATCTGCTGGGCCCCTGTGGCCTTGCTGCTGGGCAAACTGCGGAAGGAAGTGAGGTCTACGGTGTCTGCGCCTTTGGATTTCAGGTATTCGTTAATGAAGGCCGCGTGGCTAAATTCATCGTCGGTATTGTCGGTGATGTATTGCGGCATGTCGGAATCGAGGTTGGTGAGTGCTTTGGTGTAGGCTGTGTTTCCAGTGGTGAGCCCGGAGAGGTAGGGTGCCTCGTTCTTCTGCTTTCCTCCCAGCTCCGCATATTGCTGCCAAAGGTCAGCTTCTATTGCTTCAGCCGCAGCCAGAAAGCGAAGGATAGCGGCGTCGCCCGGATCCAGCCTGCCGCCGCGTTCTTCTGCGTCTAAAGGAATGTTGCCAAGGAGAGCACCTGAAGAAATGGCCGCTCCGGCAACGCCCATGCTTTTAAGAAAATTGCGCCGTTTTACTTTGATTGGAAGGTTCGGTTCCATGCTGTACGCTCCTGAGAATTGGTCGTATCGGACCCGAGTATCAGGTTCCTGCTTCCGGAAAGCTTTGTTGTCACGAGCGTGTCATCCCTGTGTCATCCGTTTGCTACTCTGGAATCCTGATGACAACAGATTTTCGTGCTGCCCTGATGGAACATGTCCGCCACGAAGCGAAGCCCGTGGACAAATACGGCCACCAACCTCGTCTTTACACGCTGACGCGTGAGGTGGGAAGAGGACATGATTACGACGATGATGTAGTCTTTGCCGCGGCGTGGCTGCATGATCTTGGCGTGTTTGTGGGACACCGGCCTGAAGACCCGGCAGAACTTGCGCGCTGGAACCACGTGCGTTATGCGTGTGAGCACGCTCCGCGCATTCTTGCTGATGCCGGCTTTCCCTCAGAGAAAATTCCGAGAGTGTTGTCTGTGATCCAAGAGCACCAGCCACAGGATGAGCCGACCAGCGTGGAAGCCATGATACTGCGGGATGCCGACATACTGGAGCAGCTTGGGGCAATCGGGATTCTGCGCACGGTCTCGAAAGTGGGGCGCGACACGCGCTATCCAACTTTCAGCGATGCAATGAAAGTGTTGCAGAAAAACCTGGAGACGTTACCGGGGAAAATCAGGCTGGAGAGTACGAAAAAGCTGGCGGAGAGCCGGGTTGCGGTGCTTCAGGAGTTTTTGACTGCGGTGGAAACGGAGGCCAAAGAGAACTTGTTTTAAAAAGAGAACTTGTTTTAAATTGACGGTCAGATGTAGTGGCGACAGAAAAGGCAGCCAGAGCTGCCTTTTCTGTTTGGTTTGCAGGATGAATTACTGACGTGGGCGGTGGGTTACCGGGCGCCGGGCCGGGGTCTTCTTGGCTGGTGCGGGCGGCTCACCGTCTTTCAATACGATCATGAGCGGGTTTTGTGTGTAGGAGTCGAAGGTCCCGATGTAAGTGACCTGCGTGTTGGGCTGAGGCACTTCCTTGAGCGGGGTCTTCATGTTGATGGTGAAGTCGGCCTTCTGCGACTGCTTGGCATCATCGGAAACGGCGAGCTGCACTGAGTCGGCCGTTGCTGAGATGACGGTGCCCGGGACCTGGACTGTCTGGCCTTTGAGGACGTCCCATACCTTTCCGGCGTCTTCCGGAGAGCCATTGGCCAGGATGAATTCCTTGTCACCGAGGGCCAGCGTCTTCAGGTCAGGCGTGCTTGCGACGGCATTGTGGGCAAGTTCCTGCGGAGACGGCGGCGGCGGGGCGGGCACTGGCTTGTAATCGGCCGGCGGAAAGATGTTGTTTTTGGCGAGCTGCTGGATGGCGGCATACCCGTCCAGAGTGTTCTGGCAGTTCGTGTCGGTCTGGGCGCAGTGGTATTTCTTGTACCAGTACTCGGCGGCCTTCTCTATCTGGTCTTTATAGGGCGGCTGTGCGAACTGGGCAGCGCGGGTGAGGAACCAGATGCCATTGACGAGGTCCTTGGGGTCCTGCTGGAGATAGGCATTGCCGAGATTGTAGGTGGCCAGGAGCCCGGGGCCGGTCTGGGTCTGGGCCGGGTCCTTGAAGGCCTTGAGTTCAGCCGTGTATGCATCAATGGCGGCCTTGTAGTCTTTCCTAGCGACAGCGTCGGTGCCGATGATGTCTTCCAGTACCGGAGTGGTTGTGTCCTTCAGCTTCTGGTAATCAGCATCGGGCATATTGGCCGGCTTGGGAGCATTCAGGGCCGTCTGCGCCTTCTGTGCCGCGTCGTCGAGCTTGGACTGGTCGCCCTGAGCGGTGCTCTTTTCAAGGTAAGCCACGAAGAAGAGGGCGCGAATGTTGTTGGGGTTGACGGCGAGCAGGCGCTTGGCCGCATCAAGTGTCTTGTTGGCATCGCCGGCCTGCTGGTAGGCAGCCATCAGCTGCTCCAGCATGTCTTCTTTGACGACGCTGTTGGGGTACTGCTGCAGGAACTGCTCAATGGCAGAGGCCTTGGCAGCAGGGGACGATTGGCCTACGGCATTAGTGTAAGCGTTATATTCGGCAGGGTCTTTAATGGTGATGGTTGAGCCCTGCTGCGCACCCTGACCCTGAGTCTGACTCTGACCATCGTCCAGCGCCAGGGCGACGGGGACAAATGGCGCTGCCCCGGCAGTAACGGCCAAAACGGAAGCAAATACGACCTTCTTCATTCAACGCTCCTAGGAAAAATCCTGAAATCTAGCTGATGCGGATTGGAGGGTGCTCCACTTGCAAGGAAGCATATCATTCTTTCGTGAGAGAGAACCGACACTGTCCATGCAATGTGCTGAATTATAAAAATCCACTGCTATGAGTGACAAGTAAACGCTTTTCCCTTTCCCGTCAATCCGAAAATGAGATGCAGATGTGGGGCGGTGCGTTGACTTGTCCATTCTCATATTGAAGACACCATTGGGGCGTGTGAGGTGCCAGAGGCCGCTATACTCAAAGTCGCAAATCTAATTTTAATTTTATGAGGAGTGATGACATGGCTGAGAATGAGGTGAAGATTACTGTTCGTCCCAACGGTCCTTTTCGCGTAGAGGGGCCGGTGAAGCTGGTGGATGTTGAGGGAAGGGAATGGGACCTGACGGGGAAACCAGCGTTTTCGCTTTGCCGCTGCGGCGGGTCTACGAACAAACCATTTTGTGATGGGACACATTCGAAGATTGGCTTTCAGGGAGCGGAAGCTGCGGTGGCCAGGGCGGAGGGAGAGAAGTAGAGCGCGCTTCCGCGCAGACTGGTTCGGCCCAGGTTAGCTTCCTCAGCCCGGAACGCGAAAACCGCGCGTATCGGGACCCCGACTCGCGAACCTGGGCATCCGGTGTTTCGGTGTGGCTACTCCTCCGGAGTGTGATGTGGGCGGAGCAGCGGGAAGAGGATCACGTCGCGGATCGAGCGCGCTCCGGTCAGAATCATGGTGAGGCGGTCAATGCCGATGCCTTCGCCTCCGGTGGGTGGGAGGCCATAGGCGAGGGCGCGAACGTAGTCCTCGTCCATTTGATGGGCCTCTTCATCGCCACCTTGGCGCTGCTTTAGCTGATCTTCAAACCGCTTGCGCTGCTCTTCAGGGTCGTTCAGCTCGCTGAAGGCGTTGCCCAGCTCGAATCCGGCAATGTAGAACTCAAAACGCTCGACCCAATCGGGTTCGTCCGGCTTCTGCTTGGAAAGCGGCGAGACGGCGAGAGGGAAGTCGTAGATGATGGTGGGCTGGATGAGATGGTCCTCGGCGACTGCTTCAAAGATGGTGGCGATGGTCTTGCCCAGCGGCTCGCCTGGCTTGTATTCGATATGAATTCTTGCGGCGCGAAGGCGCTCGACCAGTGCTGCCGCAGTGGCCTCGCTGTTGAAGTCTTCTATCGCTGGTTTTGCGCCTGCGGATTCCGGCCAGAACTCAATGATTGCTTCGCGCATGGAGAAGCGGCGCCATTTTCCGAGGTCGATTTCGTGTCCGTTGAAGTGGGTGATGGTGGTGCCGTTCACCTCCTGGGCGACCTGTTTGATGATTTCTTCGGTCAGGTCCATCAGGTCGTGGTAGTTGGCATAGGCCTGATAGAACTCGAGCATGGTGAACTCGGGGTTGTGCTGGGTTGAGATGCCTTCATTGCGGAAGTTGCGGTTGATCTCATAGACACGATCAAAGCCACCGACGACGAGGCGCTTCAGGTAGAGCTCCGGCGCGATGCGCAGATAGAGGTCCATGTCGAGCGTATTGTGGTGGGTGACGAAAGGGCGTGCGGCAGCTCCTCCGGCGATGGGCTGCATCATCGGGGTTTCGACTTCGATGTAGCCGCGAGTGTCGAAGAAGTTGCGGATGGCCTTGAGCAACTTTGCGCGCTTGATAAAGACGTCGCGGACACGGATTTCGTCAGGTCCGCCTTCGTTGAGCGTGCTGTTAGTAAAGAGGTCCACGTAACGCTGGCGATAGCGCAGTTCAATGTCGGAGATGCCGTGGTACTTTTCCGGCAGGGCCAACATGGCTTTGGCGAGAAAGGTGATGGTCTGGACGTGGATGGTCAGCTCGCCGGTGCGCGTGCGGAAGAGATATCCGGTGACGCCGATGTGGTCGCCTAGATCAAGAAGCTTGTAGAGCAGGAAGTTTTCTTCGCCCACATCATCTTTGCGGACGTAAATCTGGAGGCGCTCGCCGTTCTGCTGGAGGTGGGCGAATCCGGCCTTGCCCTGGCCGCGGATGGCCATGATGCGTCCGGCGACGGAAACCTGGATGCGATGGGCTTCGAGCTCTTCGGCAGTAGTTTCGCGGTATTTGGCCCAGATTTCAGGGATGGTGTGGGTGGCGGTGTACTGGTTGGGGTACGTCTGCTGGCCAAGAGCGGAGATCTGGTTGAGTTTTTCGCGGCGAAGTGCAAAAAGGTTCCGCTCGAAATCGGATTCAAACACTTGGGTTGCCTCGGTGGTTGGTTGGTGATGGTGTAAAGGACTAGTATAGCGAGTCAGCGAGGTGGCGAGTCAGCGTGTCCTTTGGGCGCTGTTCGCTAAAATGTCGCGGGTGACCGTGGGCTGACTTGCTTCATCGCTGACCGCTGCTCAACCGAAGTGATATAACAACGTTCGAGCGTCTGTGGACTATGGCATACAGCAATCCACCAGAGAGTCGGCAAGAGAAGCGTGACGGCGGTGGTATGAACACGCTGCTGCGGGCTGAAAAGCTGACGCAGATTGCGGTGATTCTGCCGGCCTCGGTGTTTATTGGCTGGGTGATTGGCGGGGCGCTGGACAAGTGGCTGCACCAGAGCTGGATCTATATCGCGGGTATTGTGCTGGGGGTGGTCGCGGGGTTCGTGCAGATCTTCCGGCTGGTGTCGAGCGCAGGAAAAGAGGTTCGGTGACAGAGAGCGGGAATCCTGTTTTTGATTTCAGCGATGCGGACCTGAAGTCGGCACTGCAGCGTGCTTTGAAGACGACGGCGGTGCTGGGATTGGTGCTGGCGGTGGCGCTGGGTATCTTTTTGGGCTGGCAGACCGGACTTCTGCTGCTGGTGGGCGCGGCTGTTTCTACTACAGGGGTTTGGGAGTGGCAGCGACTGGTGGCATTTATTAACGCGCGGATGGACAATCAGCGGGCGGCCGGAAGCGGTGGCCGGGTGGTGGTCATGTTTTTTTTGCGGCTGGGGCTGGCTGGCGCCGCACTCTACATTAGTCTAAAGTATTTAGATGGGTCGGTTTATGCGCTGGTCGGGGGACTCTGCCTGGCAGTTTTGGTCTTGACAACTGAAGCGGTACGCCTGATACGGTCTTAGACGATACGTTTTCCTACACAATTTGATTGTATGTACAGTTTACTGGTCGCATTTACCCACTTTCTGAATGGGCTGTTCGGCGGTGTGATTACCTCTGTGCTGCTGAAGCTGGGGATCCACCCGGCGCATCCGGCTGCGCCCATCCGGTCTGCGCTGGCGCTTGAGATTTTTGTCGCGCTGGTGCTGCTGCTCTTTTTTGTGCTGGTGCGCCTGACGCTGAGTGTCGAGAAGCCACGCAGCCCGCAGCATCTGGCTGAGATGATCCACGAGTTTGTGGACGGGCAGGCGGAGGCCATCTTCGGCGGGCATCACGGATATGACGCGCATCTTCCGTTTGTGACCACCATTCTGCTGTTTGTGCTGCTGTGCAACTGCCTGGGGCTGCTGCCGCACATTCTTACGCCGACTTCTGATCCTGTGGTGCCACTGGGCATCGCCATCCTGACCTTCATTTACTACAACGTGCATGGCGTGCTGAAGCAGGGGCCGATCGGCTATCTGAAGCACTTTATGGGGCCGATGTGGTGGCTTGCGCCGCTGATGTTTCCAATTGAGATCATTTCGCACCTGGCGCGCATCATGTCACTTACGGTCCGTCTTTACGCGAACATGTTTGCCAGCGATCTGCTGACGCTGGTCTTCTTCTCGCTGATTCCGATTGGCATCCCGGTTGTGTTTCTGGGGCTGCACTTTGGCGTCGCGCTGATTCAGGCGTATGTGTTTATGCTGCTGGCGATGATTTATCTGGCGGAGGCGACGGCGCAGGAACATTGAGCTTCATGTCAAGACCAACGTCTCAAAGTCGAGACGTGGGGCACCCAGCTAAGCGCATTGAGGAAAGAAGCCAGTACGAATTTTAAGTTTCCGTGACCGGAGTCTGCTACCCACTTCGGCAGAGCGGGCCGTGAGCGTGAGGGGGCCAGCACGGTGAGCCTCAACCACCCACTGACGGCACATTAAAAAGGGAGCACAAGGAGAACTACGAATGCGCAAACTGCAATATCTGTTTATGACGCTGAGCGTGCTCTGCATGGCCTCGCCGGCGTTCGCACAATCCACTGGTGGTTCAGCACCGAGTTGGGTGCCCATTGGCGCCGGAATCGGCATGGGCATTGCCTCGGGCCTTTGCGGCATTGGACAGGGCCGTGTGGCCGGGTCTGCGGCTGAAGCGATTGCACGCAATCCAGGAGCGCGTGCCGGAATTCAGCTGATGCTGGTGCTTGGTCTTGCGTTTATTGAGTCACTGGCACTGTTTACGCTGCTGATTGTCTTTGCCAAGGTGAAGTAAGGAGCAGTTTGGGCTTCTAATCTATAACCATCTTCTTTAATGCAGGGCTGATGTGCAGTGTGGCTTCTGTTGCACGCTGCACATCGGCCACGCTCAGCTCCGGGGCGATTTCTTCCAGTACCAATCCTTCAGGCGTCACGTTGATCCATGCCATTTCTGTGGCGATAGTGTGCACCACTTTCAACCCGGTGATGGGCAGGGTGCAGCGCTTGAGAATCTTCGGACGGCCATCTTTGGTGGTGTGCTCCATGGCAACGATGACGCGGCGCGCGCTGGCGACCAGGTCCATGGCCCCGCCCATACCTTTCACCATTTTGCCGGGAATCATCCAGTTGGCGAGATTGCCTTCTTCATCTACTTCCATTGCGCCGAGGATGCTGAGGTCAATATGGCCGCCACGGATCATGGCGAAGGAATCGGCGCTGGAAAAATAGGAGGTACCAGGAATCTCCGTCACGGTTTCTTTTCCAGCGTTGATGAGATCAGGGTTTTCGTGTCCGGCGACTGGATAAGGGCCGACGCCGAGCATTCCATTTTCCGACTGCAAAACCACTTCGATTCCCGGCGGTACGTGGTTGGCGACGAGCGTAGGCATTCCGATGCCTAAATTGACGTAATAGCCGTCGCGCAGCTCGCGCGCAATTCTTTTGACGATACGCTCACGTTTTTCTGCTTCCGGTGTTTTGGTGCTCAATGGGGTGGTCGGATTCGATACAGTAGTCATAACGGTCGTATTCAGGATGCCTCCGGCAGTCTTCAATCTTCGGACGCGTTCATCGTTGCGCGGAACCATTCTAGTCCTTGGCGGCCTGGTTTTGTCATTTCTGCTCTCAGGGTTTCCTAACCCGCGGCCTTCGATTTTTCTGTTGGTTCCTGCAATTCTCGCAATGTACGGAACGTACGATACGGTGCGATGCCTGCGCTTGCGCTGGAGCCTCTATCACGGACGGGTGCTGGTGCTGCTGTACATGGACGTGATGGCGCTGGTGATGATCTTTTTTCTGCTGCTCTATCCGTATGCGGGGTGGATCCAGTAGCTATTTGCCAGGGCTGTTAGATCCGGATTGGGGGCGTCGTCCTTCCATGAATGGAGGAACTGCTGGTGCATCATGTGTAACAGCTCACATTGTTCCTCATCCCATATAATGGAAAGACCGCGTGCGAAAGTGGCGGAATTGGCAGACGCACCAGACTTAGGATCTGGCGGGGCAACCCGTGGGGGTTCAAGTCCCCCCTTTCGCACCATCTTGTTTGCGGTACTCTGAAGGTATGAATCCCAATCAGCCGCAACAGCCGAAGATCACTGTCTCCCAGTCTGCAGATTACCGCGAAAACTATGCCAACAGCGTGCAGGTGCGCGTCAGCGTGTGGGACTTCTTTCTGGTGTTTGGTCTTGTCCATCAGGAATCGCCGGACGCGGTAACGGTGCAGAACACGCTGGGCGTGTATCTCAGCCCACAGCAGGCTAAGGCGCTCTGGAACGTTCTGGGGCAGAACATTGCGCAATATGAGCAGGCCTTTGGCGCAATTGCGCTGGAACCACAGCAGCCGCTGCCGATTCCTCAGGGGCCGGTGCATTAAATTTCTGTTTTGTAATGACGGCTTGTGGATTCAGTCTGCATCAGCAGCAAAACTGAAGAATGACATTGCAGCACATCAACAGAGAGCGAAGCAATCAATCGCATTGGGGGCTGCAGCGGAGTAGGTCCAGAGAACTGCATTGTAGGCATAGTTCCGCAACGAATTCTTCATCGCGTAGAATGGGAACGCTTCGGCAAACGTTTCCTACCACGTCATTTATGAGGTCCCAATCTATGTATGTTTGTGAGAATCAGTACTTGTTTGTGGCAGCGGTTGCGCTGCTGCTTCCTTTGGCGGGCTGCAACAAGCCTGCTCCTCCAGCGCAAAATGAAGCCACGACAAAGCCCGCCGTTGCGCAAATCGGCGGAGAGGACGTTGTTACGCTGAAACGCACGGCCAGCAGTAATGGTGCGAAGCCTGAATTTCTTTCGGCGACCATCCTGCCGGGGCGCGGCATGAACCTCTTCCAGATTACGGCGAACATCCCTGGCAAGGGAGAGATCAATGTGCTGGCCTCGCCCTCGCTGGAGGAGGCTGCGCAGAAGCTGAACGGCGGCCTGCTTGATTTTAATGGCAATGCCAGCTTTTCGTTTGGCGGGGCATTCCTGGTTCCTTATCCGAACCGGATTCGTGGCAAGCTTTCGGCGGATGGCAAGACGATTACTACTGAATGGAAGGGAAAACAGATCACGCTGCCGGCAAACTGGGCAGGAAAGAAGCCTGGGGCGGAAAAACACGCGATGCATGGTCTGATTCTTGCGACCAAGGCGGAAGATGTTCACGTGGAGAACACTTCAGATGGTCAGACAATCACCGGAGTCATTCACGCGGGCAATTTTGGCGGGTACTGGCCTTCGCAGACGGACCTGAATTTCACGATTTCACTAGCCGGCGATGCGGTTGAGGCCACGATTTCCGCGAAGAATGTAGGCAATGAGGAGGAGCCCATCTCGATTGGCTGGCATCCTTATTTTGCCGTGCCCAGCGGAGACCGCAAACAGGCGCGTCTGCACGTTCCTGGAGAAGTGGTGGCGCAGGTGAACAATTATGACGATGTTTTTCCCACCGGGAAGCTGCTTCCGGTGAAGGGGACAAAATATGACTTTACCGCTGAAGATGGAAAACCCCTCGACGATATCTTTCTGGACGATAATTTTGCGCACCTGAAGCGTACGGACGGAAATGTGGTGGTGGGTCTTACCGATCCGGCAGCGCAGTATGGAATCCACATCATTGGCGAGTCGCCTGAGATCAAGACGGTGCAGGTGTATGCTCCGCCAGACAAACAGTTTGTCGCGATCGAAGAGCAGTTTAACTTTGGCGATCCATGGGGCAAGGAGTGGCACGGCATGGACACAGGAATGGTTACATTGAAGCCTGGGCAGTCCGTGACCTGGAAGTGCAAACTGGCGCTGTTCACGCCTGCGGCTGCGAAGTAGTCCCTCATAAGCCCCACTCCATCGCGCTTGGCGGAATGGGGCTTATTCCTTCCACATCAAAAGCCTTCATCTGCGGATGGGCCGTAGAGTGCCGGCACCCTAGCTTCGTTCAGGCGAAGGTAGACGGTGAGTTGTCCGCGGTGATGTGCAAGATGGCTGAAGACGGCATCGCGAAGCATCACGTATCGAGGGCTTTCACTGGCGAGAAAGCCGTGTGCCATCAGCTTCCATGATTTCTGCAGGTGCTCGTCTGTTGTATTTTGCAAAGCTGCACGGGCCTCATTTACCGACTGTTCCAGTAACGCCAGCAATTCGCTGGTGCGATTTACTTCGCGGGTCTTGTATGCGGAGGTCTCATCGGTGATGTCGAATTCGTCTGAGGAGATCATCATCTCGATCCACGAAGGCATGGACGCCACCAGTGCTGCCAGATAGCCGAGGGGCATTGATTTGGCGTGCGGTTTCCAGTCATTGCGCCCTTCAGGCACACGCTCCAGCACGCGTTTGTTTAAGGCCGCTTCGTTTTCCAATTGTTCAAGGAACAATGTAGTAAGCTTCATGAAAAATCCTTCCTGTATTACGCCAACCAGAGTATCCGCTGAAATATGACATCTTGTGTCATAATTGGCGAGAATTCTTAAAGTTTTTTCTATGCGTGCTGATCGGCTCATGTCCGCGCTGTTACTGTTGCAGGCCCGAGGTCAGATGACCGGGCGCGAGCTGGCCAGGAAGCTTGAGGTCTCAGAGCGCACGGTCCATCGCGACATGGAGGCCCTGAGCGCAGCGGGTGTGCCCGTGTATGCCATGCGAGGTGCGAGCGGCGGGTGGCAACTGGATGAAGACTGGAGTACGCGGGTACCGGGACTGGACCCGGCTGAGTTGCGTGCGCTGCTGATGGCGCAGTCGCGCTCGCTTGGGGACAAACATATGGCCGCAGCGGCTGACCGGGCGATTGCGAAGCTGATGGCAGCGCTGCCGAAGCCGCTGCGGGAGCAGGCGTCGTCTATCCGCGACCGTCTTTATATAGATACGGCGGGATGGACAGGAACCAGCGAAAACCTTTCGATGCTTTCCGTTGTGCAGACGGCGGTTGCCAGTGACCGGAAGCTGAAGTTCTGGTACTGGCGTGCGGGAGGAGAGCGCGTGGAGCGGACGGTAGACCCACTTGGCCTGATCGCGAAGGGCAGCACGTGGTATCTGTTTGCAAAGACGGACAGGGGACATCGCACGTATCGCATCTCGCGCATGGAAGAAGCGAAGATGCTGGGTGAGCCGAGTGTCCGGCCGCCGAATTTTAATCTGGAGGCCGCCTGGAAACTTTCTACTGAAGAGTTTCGCGATGAAGTGAACCGCGAAATGGAAGCGGCGAGACGGGCTTATGAAGCACGCAAAGAGGCCGAGCGGCGTGCTGCGCAGGAGCTGGAGATAGCAAAGCAGGTGCAGGCGCGGCTGTTTCCGCAATGCCAGCCGGCCTGCCAGACGCTGGATTACGCAGGCATCTGCATTCAGGCGCGGCAGGTGGGCGGCGATTATTACGACTTTCTCGATTTCGGCAAACAACGAATTGGTTTTGTGGTGGGCGATATTGCCGGGAAGGGAATTGCGGGCGCCCTGCTTATGGCAAATCTACAGGCCAATCTGCGCGGGCAGTTGGCGTTGGCGCATGAGCAACCGCACCAATTATTAAAGGCAGTGAATCGTCTCTTCTACGCCAACACCGCGGACAACGCCTATGCCACGCTGTTTTTTGCCGAATACGATGATGCGCGCCAGAGTTTGCGTTATGTGAATTGCGGGCATCTTCCGGCATTGGTGCTGCGGCAGGATGGTGAAGCGGAGCTTCTGCATTCGACCTGCACAGTGCTGGGGCTGTTTCGTGACTGGGAGTGTGAGATGAAAGAGACGTGCCTGTATCCGGGAGATGCTCTGGTTATTTATACCGATGGCGTCACAGAATCCCTGAATGCAGAGGAAGAAGAGTTTGGGGAAGAACGCCTGAAGGAAGTTTTGCGGAAGAACCAGCATCTTTCCATGCGGGAGCTATTGGCGGCGATGATTGATGAGATACAGGTTTTCAGCCCGCAGGAGCAGTATGATGATATTACTTTGATCGTGGCCAGGTGTCTGGATTCGGGGCAGAAGCAACTGTTTCAGAGCGGCGCAATGGCGTAAATTTTGCGCAACTCGTGCGAGTGAATCGCGTCTCAAGGTTTATGGAACAACTTACGCGTGTGCGCTGCCTCTGCTGTGGTTATAAAACTCTCGATGTTCCTGATTCAAACGGTCTTTGCCCTGTATGTTGGTGGCAAGATGATGGGCAGGATGACAGTGATGCGGACATTGTGCGTGGAACGGTAAATGGAGGGCTAAGTTTGACCGAAGCGCGCAACAATTTCCAGATGTATGGCGCCGCCCATCCTCAATTTGTGGCACATGTGAGGAAGCCGATTCACGGCGAGCTGTAGGGAGGGCCACTAAATATAGCGGGCTTTGCGGCAGGCTGATTTTCAGGTTGCATTTGTGCGGCTGGCGCTCGCGTTTTTCCTGCTTTGCCTGGTTTGACCCTTTATCGGGCGCCCCTTACCATAAGAAGAGAAAAGAATTGTGTTGCCTGCACATGCAGAGACTGGATTTTGCGCAGGCAGGACGAGATTTGGAAGGCATAACGTTGAGTTCAACAGAGACCATCGAAACCACTCCTGAAACAGGCGCTGAACAGGGTCACGATCATACCCACGAGCACCATCACCACGGGCCCAGCCTGAACCCTGAATGCACCCGCGAAGTGGAAGTTGAGATTCCTGCCGATGAGGTGTCACGCGCATTTCGCAATGTAACGAAGCGATACCGGAAGCAGGCGCGCATTCCTGGTTTTCGCGCAGGGAAAGTCCCTGAATCGCTGATTCGCCGCAAGTTTGCTGATTCGCTGCGGCAGGATGTGGTGGAGAGTGTGTTGCCACAGCATTTCCGTGAAGCCATTGAAAAGGCCGGATTGAAGCCGATTTCGCAGCCGCAGGTGACGGACCTTCTTCTGGAAGATGGACAGCCGCTTAAATTCAAAGCGGTTTTTGAGGTGCTGCCTGACTTTTCCATCGAGGGGTATCAGGACGTCCGTATTCCAAAACCGGAGACGGAGTTGACCGAGGCTGAGTTCGATGCCGAGCTTGAGCGCATTCGCGACTCGCGGTCCACGATGGAACCCGTGACGGAAGAGCGCGCACTGGCGGACGGCGATTGGGCGCAGATCAGCTATCGCGGCGAAGTTGCGGGTGAAGGGGAAGCCGCAGAGGCGGCCCACCAGCCAATTAATGGCGAAGATGTGCTGATTGAAGTGGGCGGCCAGAATACGCTGCCAGCGTTTAATGAGGCGCTGCGTGGAGCTAAAACAGGACAGCAGCTCAGGTTTGAGGTGAGTTATCCGGAAGAGTTTGGCGAGCGGAGACTGGCAGGCAAGACGGTCTCTTATGATGTCGAAATCAAGGGCATCAAAAAGAAGATACAGCCAGAGCTGAACGATGAGTTTGCCAAGGAGCTGGGCGAATACGAGGGCATCGAAGACTTTAAGCAGAAGTTTAAGGAGCATCTGATAAACGATAAAAAGCGCAGGCTTGAAGCGGAAGCGAAAGACAAGATTGTTGAAGCGCTGATTGCCAAGTATCAGTTTCCTGTTCCCGAGTCGCTGGTGCAGCAGCAGGTAGATGCGCGGCTGGATCGGGGCCTGCGTGCGCTGGCTGCGCAAGGCATGCGGACGGAAGATATGCGCAAGCTGAACTTTGAGCGCCTGCGCGAGGCGCAGCGTGATTCTGCACTGAATGAAGTCAAGGGGTCCTTGCTGCTGGACCGCATTGCAGACGCGGAAAAGGTCGAGGTGTCTGACGCTGAAGTTGACCGGGAACTGGAGGTGCTTTCGTTGCAAACGCGGGAGCCTCTGGAGAGTCTGCGCCACCGTTTGACGGAGGACGGCAGTATCGCTAGAATCCGTGAACAAATCCGCCGAGAGAAAACAGGCAATCTGCTTTATGAAAAGCTGACTGCTTAAGAGTGATATCCGAATGTCAGCGGGTGGGGCCCATCCGCTGCCTTTGAATGGGAATGACTGTCCCGGAGTGAGAGCAGAGAACATGGCACTGGTACCAATGGTGATTGAGCAGACGAACCGGGGCGAGCGCGCCTACGATATTTATTCCCGTCTGCTGCGCGACAACATCATCTTTCTAGGAACGCCGATTGATGACCAGGTAGCAAACCTGATCATTGCGCAGATGCTCTTTCTTTCCGCAGAAGACCCGGAGAAAGACATTCAGCTGTACATTAACTCGCCAGGAGGTTCGATTACGGCGGGGTTGGCCATCTATGACACGATGCAATTCATCAAGAATAATGTGGTGACTTACTGCATCGGCCAGGCGGCGAGCATGGCGGCCACCCTTCTTCTGGCCGGAACGAAAGGCAAACGGTTCGCGCTGCCGAACTCGCGAATTCTGATCCATCAGCCCTTGATGGGTGGCCTTTCGGGGCAGGCAACCGATATTGATATTCATGCCCGGGAGATCATTCGCATCCGCGAGATCATGAACAAAATCATGGCGAAGCACACGGAGCAGACGCTGGAGCGGATCGAACGCGACGTGGAGCGGGACTTTATTATGAATGCTCAGCAGGCGAAGGAATATGGAATCGTGGACGAAATCATTGACCGCCCGCGGACGTAAGCATGAGTAAATAGTAGTATGCTTAGGAGTAGGTAACAAATGAAAACGCGCACGGGTCCCGATGACGCTCTCCGCTGCTCGTTCTGCCATAAGTCGCAGGACGCTGTCGCTAAACTGATTTCCTCACCCAGTGATTACCCGCGCGCGTACATCTGCGATGAGTGCGTTGCCGTCTGCAATTCCATTCTGGAAGACGACCGCAGCGAGACGCAGCAGGGCGCAGCTCCTCCACATCTGCCGAAGCCTACCGAGGTACGCACGTTCCTGGATGAGTATGTGATTGGGCAGGACCAGACAAAAAAGAAGCTCGCGGTTGCGGTCTATAACCACTACAAGCGCATTCAGATGAACCGGATGCGGGGCAATGATGTTGAGCTGACGAAGTCCAATATTCTGCTGGTTGGCCCGACCGGAAGCGGCAAAACGCTTCTGGCGCACACTCTGGCCAAGATGCTCGATGTGCCGTTCGCCATAGTGGACGCAACCACTTTGACTGAGGCGGGGTATGTTGGTGAGGACGTTGAAAACATTATTCTGAAGCTGCTTCAGGCGGCGGACGGCGATGTGGCTCGCGCCCAAACAGGGATCATCTACATTGATGAGATAGACAAGATCGGCCGTAAGGACGAGAACCCGTCTATTACGCGCGATGTTTCGGGCGAGGGGGTGCAGCAGGCGCTGCTGAAGATTCTCGAAGGCACGGTAGCAAATGTGCCCCCGCAAGGTGGACGCAAGCATCCACACCAGGAATTTACCCCTGTAGATACAACGAACATTCTGTTTATCTGCGGAGGCGCTTTTGTAGGACTGGAGCGCGTGGTGGGCCGCCGCATCGGGAAAAAGGCGCTTGGCTTCAAAGCGTTGACGGAGACAGAGCAGGCGGACGGTGGCGGCATCCGCCCCACTCGCGATGCTGAGCTGCTGCGTCAGGCTGAGCCACAGGACCTGATCAAGTTTGGGTTGATTCCGGAGTTTGTGGGCCGCCTGCCGGTGATTGGAATCCTGGACGAGCTGGATGAAGCGGCACTGGTTGAGATTCTTACCAAGCCACGAAATGCCATTCTGAAGCAGTACCAGAAACTCTTTGAATACGAAGGCGTTCGTCTGCACTTTACAGAAGACGCCGTCCGCGCTGTCGCGCAGGAAGCGCTGCGCCGGAAGGTTGGAGCGCGCGGGTTGCGCATGATTCTGGAAGAGCTGATGCTCGACCTGATGTACCACCTGCCCAGCAGCAAGAAGGTGAAAGACCTGGAAATTACAGCGGACATGGTAAAGAACCGCGACCTCTCGATCACGCTGCTTGAAAAAGCGGGCTAAAGAAGACCCCTCGATTCTGCGCTGCTAATAGACCATCGGCGGCGCGGTGTTCCTTTAAAACCAACGCACCTCTCAGAACCATCATCCATCGTTAGTACGTGGTGTGCTCAGGAAGGATGTTTGCTATGGCCCTGCTGAACCAGTCGGTCGAGATGCTGAAGACGGGGCTTCCTAAAAAGATCGGCCCTACTGCCCATGGATTGATTGATTATGCCCATGCGGCTTTTTTCTTTGCGGTGGGGCTTGCCTGTAGCCGCTCCAACAAGCGTGCGGCCTTTGCGGCGTTTGCCACAAGCGGATTTGTTCTTGCGGAGTCTTTGCTGACGGACTACCGCTATGGAGCAAAGCCGGTCATTTCCTTTGAAACGCACGGAAAGATTGATTCGGTGGTTGCGTCTGCTTCCTGGATAGTGCCTACCTTATTCGGTTTCGAGGGAACAGCAGCGGCGAAGATCTTCAAGATGAATTCGCTGGCGGAAGCTTCCGTTGTAGGCATGACGGACTGGGACAGCGAGCGCGCGCACAAGGAGCGCATCGCGGTCTGAGTTTCATCTCCTTCAAGCCCTGAGGATGTTCAGGAAGCGATTGGGTGTTAATTGCGCGCCTGGGAAGACCAGGTCGAGTTTCTTCGCACCGATCGTACGATAGGCAGCTTCTCCTAATACCTGGCGGAAGTCCGTGGTAATTGCCAGATCGCGACCTTCGTAAAGCTGTTCCGGCTTCATGCCCGGCCATTTGCCGTAGACGCGTCCGCCCTGTACTGGGCCGCCAAGGACAAACATGATGTTGGCGTGGCCGTGGTCTGTGCCTCCGGTGCCGTTCTGGTGCACGGTGCGGCCAAATTCTGACATTGTGACGAGAACGATGTTCTCTGCTTCATTGCCCATGTCTGTCCAGAAGGCGGCGATGCCTTCGCTGAATTCCGTCAGGCGGCCTGCGAGCTGACCGTTTACGTTGCCTTGGTTCTGGTGGGTGTCCCATCCGCCGATGTCCGCGAATGCGGCCTCGACTCCCAGATTGGCCTTCAACAGCTGGGCCATCTGGCGAAGACTGTTGCCGAACGGGCCGTTTGGATAGTTTGCTCCGGGAGCCGGAGTGTACTTTCCCGGATCGGCAGATTTCAGCATTTTTACAGCTTCAAAGGTTTCGGTTCCGGTGCCATGCAGGACAGCGTTGACGCTATCGGCATACATGGTTTCAAAGCTGGTGGCGATGGGCACCGCGGTTGGGTTTTGTTCTCCGACGCTGAAGTCGCGCAGATTATTCAGGGCGACGGCAGGTACTTTGCCTTGCAGTGTCCGAGGCAGTTGCGGGCCGAGCGCTACGGCACGAAAGGCGGAAGCTTTTCCGTTGCGGAGAGCTTCTGCCTGCAGGGCACGGTTCAACCATCCGTCGGTGGTGGACTTTACGCCGGGAGTGCCGCTCTCCATATAGTCCTGTGCATCAAAGTGGGAGCGCGTGGGGTCGGGTGATCCGCAGGCGTGAATGATGGCCAGATGGCGCTGGTCCCACAAGGGCTTCAGCGGCTGCAGGGAAGGGTGGAGTCCGAAGAACCCGTCAAGGTCAATGACCTGATTGGGCTGGATGGCAATGGTAGGCCGCAGGCGGTAGTAGTCCTGCTCGCGGTGAGGTACTACGATGTTGAGTCCGTCGGCTGCCCCGCGCTGGAAGATGACCACGAGCTTTTTCCCCTGCGCCTGAGCTGCGGCCGCCTGGGCGAAGACTGAGCGCGTAAGAAAGCTGGGAATCGTGGAGGCGCCCACGATGGCCATGGCGCCGTTCTTCATGAATATCCGCCGGGTGATGGGCATGGGAGGTCTCCCGAAGAAAACTTATCTGTTATTTGCAGACTCCCAATGCAAGGGAAAGTTGCGGTAGGGAAGCAGGGATTTTTCAGATGCGGCGGCAAGAGGTAGATTCAGAAGGCATCGTTTCGATTGGTTATGAGCGTCAGCGGCGTGAGCTTGAAGTCCAATTTCGTCACGGGGACATATACCGGTATTTTGATGTGTCTGCCGGAGAGTTCGCGGAGTTTATGGCTGCGGAGTCGAAAGGCACATACCTGAACCAGATATTCAAGCCGAAGAACCACAGGTATTTTGTGGTGAAACAAGGCGGGAAATAAAGGCCCGGTCCTCTTTGCGAGGATCCGGGGCAGGTGTGATCAGCGGGAAGACATGGAGGGTGGCGCGTCGGATGGCGCGGATCCCCAATTTTTATTGGGGGAAGGCCCCATGGTCAACACGAGTGTTGCTCCGTTTGCGATATCTGCATGGCTGAACCATGGCTTGTTCCAGGGCTTGCCGTTCAGCGTTGCGGACTGGATGTAGACATTCTTTGCTGAATTATTACGGGCGATGATGGTGAAGTCTTTTCCATTGCCCATGTGAATGACAGCCCGGCTGAAGATGGGGCTGCCCATGATGTAGTCGGGGCTGGACGGATCTACGGGATAGAAACCGAGAGCGCTCATGACATACCAGGATGAGGTGGCGCCCTGATCGTCCATTCCGGGGAAGGCAAGTCCGGTGTGGTCGCTGCCGTACATCAAATTGAGAATGCGGCGCGACAGTTCCTGTGTTTTCCATGGCTGTCCGGCCCAGTCATAGTAATAGGCCGCCTGTTGGTCAGGCTGGTTTCCCTGAACGTATTGACCAATGACGCCAGTACAGTCGCGGCAGATGCCTTTCGCGGTGTAAGGAGTGGAGAAGAACTCATCGAGCTTGGCGGCGAATTTTTCTCTTCCTCCGAGAAGGTCCATCAAGCCCTGCACATCATGAGGAACAAGCCAGAGCGTAGACCATCCGGAGGCCTCCTTCATCATGAAGTTGTAATACGGCTCGCGAGGATCGAAAGGCGAAATCCAGTTGCCGTCCGCTGTTTTGCCGCGCATGAAGCCGATGGAAGGATCGAAGACATTTTTGTAGTTGTGTGCACGCTTGAGGAAAAGCTCATAGTCGTCCTGTTTGCCGAGTTTTTTCGCATAAAGTGCGAGAGCGTGGTCGTCCCAACTGTATTCGAGTGTAGTGGCGACGCCGGCATTGCCGTCGGCGTAGGGAGGGCTGGGGTTCTGGTCCTTCGGAATGAAGTCGGAGATCCAACCCTTCTGCATGTATTCGGCGAGATGTCCTCTGGGGCCATTCGGATCTGTGGCATTTTTGCGCAGATATGGATAGGCAGAGGCCCAATCAAAGTCCAGGCCGCGTTGCCAGTCGCCGAGAAACATCAGGTCGGCATTGTCTCCATGAAAGGATGTGCCCATGTAGCCGGATTCGCGCGCGATGTCGAGCTGCGAGCGGAGGATGTCTACTTTGGTATCTGGCTCGAGCATGGTGAGCAGAACAACCTGATTGCGGCCGGTGTCCCATAACGGTACCTGGTCGTAGCGGTCGAAGCCGGCAGTGTGGAGTTGATGGTCATCTCCGATGAACTGCTCGCCTTTGCGCGCCAGAAGATGCGGGCTGGCGAAGGAGTGATAGAGGCAGGAGTAGAACAGCGTTTTTTCTTTTTCTGTTCCGCCTTCGACTTCAATCTGATCGAGTTTTTTGGCCCAGGCCTGTTCGGCCTGCTGTCGGATTCGGTCAAAGTTCCAAGCGGGGTTTTCCTGCTGAAGCCGCTGTTGTGCCATTTCATAGCTGAAGCCGGAGGCGATCTTCACAAGGACCTGCTCGCCAAGTTTCGTGGTGAAGCGAAGGTAAGCTCCGGCGAAGCGTCCGGAGATTGTCTTTGCGTCGGGATCCACTTCGTCCCAACCCATGATGTCTTCATGCGGGTCTGAGGGCGGGTGCTGCTTAAAGGTGCCATAGAGGGTGAAAGGGCGGGAGAATTCTGCTATAAAGTAACGACCGCTGTGACGCGATTTGCCGCGAACGGTATGGTCATCTACGATTTCGATCTGTCCTCCGCCACGGCCCAGGTCCAGGAGAATGTGCGATTTTTCTGAAGCAGGGAAGGTGAAGCGGAAGAGGGAAGTCCAGGTGGTCGAGGTCATCTCAGCCTGGGTGTGAAAGTCATTGAGATAGACGCTGTAGTAGCCGGGCGAAGATTTTTCCTTTGCTTTGTCATAGACGGAAGTGCTGCGCTGTGGAGGAACGGTCCAGTCGCCGACCACAGGCATAAGAGTGAGCTCGCCATCTACACCACTGGAAAAACCGTACATCATCCTGTTTGGATAAAAGTATGGTGCGCGCACACCAGCTGGATATTCAAGGTCGAGATTGGCGTTGATGGGGCCGGGATCAGTGGAACCATGCGGCAGCACTGCGTTGGGTGAGGTAAATCCAGAGTAGAGCTGTTCGCCGGGCGGCGGCGCATTGCCGATGAGTTTTTGATTGTCAAGCGGCGCTGTGCCTACCAGACCATTGACGTAATTGAGCGGCTGTTTTTGTTGAGCATACAATCCATGCCCCGCAAGGAGAAAGGCAGCGAGAAATCCGCAGGAGCGCGTGAGACTCATGGCACCTCTATTTCAAGTTCATTGAAAATGATATCGGTTTAGAAAGAGAAGTCCCTTGCCCGCCTGCGGCAAGGGACTTTTTGATGGTTAGAAGCTGATCTTCCCGGAGATTTGCAGGATTCGTGGGAAGTTCTGCTGTGTTGGCCCGACCGTGCCGAAACCACTCCAGCCGGAAGTTGGACTGTAGCTGGCTGGCCCGGAACCGGGGTCGGTGTTTGGCCCTCCAAACAGGACCGAGTTAAAGGCGTTGAAGGCATCCAGACGAAGCTGTAAGTCCAGTTTTTCCGTAATCGGCACGTTCTTCTGAATGGACGCGTCCAGGTTCGGCATCATCGGATTGCGCAGTTCAGCCGTCCTGCCTTTCAGATTCATCAGTCCCCAGGCCGGAATATGCTGCCAGCAGCTTGTGTCGTTGGCGAACCAGCGGCCCTGTCCGACAGAAGTTCCTCCCTTCGGACGGTAGCTCTGGCCCGGGCAGGTGTACCACCACCCGGTGTTGATTCCCACCGGCATTCCGCTCTGCGCGTTGAAGACCCCGCTGAGTGTCCATCCGCCGATGACGGAGTTCACCAGACGGGAGGAGTTCGCTCCAACCAGACCCCCTTTCCCGAAGGGAAGATCCCAGACGCTGGTGAGAGAGAAGACATGCGTCCGGTCCGTGTCTGCGATCTGATGGATCTGGAATGGGTCCTGATACGGCCAGCCATTCTGGTAGCCATTGCCATTCATGGTCTTAGAGTAGGTATAGGCCATGTTGAATGACAACCCCTGGGTGGCGCGCTTGGTCAGTTTGACTTCCAGGCCGTCATACCACTGGCGGCCAAGCGCAGCGTTATATTGTCCAACCAGACCAGTTCCGCCTGGCGAGCAATACTGCGACAAAGGCAGGACCAGAGCAATGGCTTGTACAGTTGAAGAAGTTCCGCACTGTCCTGGACCGGAGATTCCCGGAACATTGAAATACGGATTCGGCACCTGCTGGTCCCATATCTGTGGATTGGCCTGTGCCGCCTTCAATTGGGACAGAGTGGCCGTGCCATTGATCCAGAGGAACGTACGGAGACGGCTGCTGAAATTGCCGGCATACCGCGCATCCAGCACCATCGCCCACGGCAGCTCTCTCTGGATGCCGAACGAAAGGATCTGCTCAGTCGGCACTCTGCGGTTAGGGAAATCCACCTGTACGCCGCCATTGCCAACGTCCGTCAGCAATCCGAGGCTGTCGCCGGTGGGTTTGATGAGGCCGCTGGCGAATGGCTGCCCGGTCTGGAAATAGTTGGTAGGTGTATTGCCGCCGTCCAGCGACGCTGTGTAGTTTGTGGTCTGCGCTTCGCCTACGCTGGATCCGCCCTCCAGTCCATAGGAGTACATCAGGCCCCATCCACCGCGAACGACGGTCTTGGGATCAATCACAAATGCGAAGCCGATTCGCGGCCCAACATCTGACCAGTCGGTATTGTAAGCATCGCGTGATTGACCGCCCGATCCGGCAAACTGGATGCCGCCCAGCACCTGCTGCAGGGATGCCGGATTGATTCCAGCCGCCTGCCATGCAGCAATGTTGGCTGCACTCGCAACATTGGCCTGATAGGTCGCGTCATTCGTCAGCGGATTGACACAGGTCAGGCACATGCCACGGTTTAGATGGTTGTAGCGCTCGCGCAGTCCGCGCTGCACGTCGTAGCGCAGGCCGAGGTTCAGCGTCAGCCGGTGGTTGACGCGCCAGTTGTCCTGGAAGTAGATCGCATAGACTGGATAGCCCTCCATGAGCGAGTAAATCCAGTCAATGCCGCCGCCAGATGGAAGTCCGAGGTAAAAAGATGCCAAAGAAGAGCCATTCGGCATGTTCGACGTGCACGTATTGGAATTGCCATCGCCCGGGCTGATTGGATAGCAGTTTCCATTATGGGGATTGAACTGGGTCCATCCGGAATCGAAGCCGAAGCTGCCGTTCGGATGTCCGCCGCTATAAGGCTTACCGCCATACTGGAACTCATCAATCTCGCCGCCGAATTCCAGAGTATGCGCGCCGGCGGTTTTCGTCAGATCAGCATTGAAAACATAATTATTGGTAACGTCCGAATTCATTTGATTGCCAAATACAGTATTTCCGCTCAGAAGTCCGGTACCCCATCCATCACTTACGTTAAATTCCGGCAGATATTTTGCCGAAGTTGTGTCGGGCAGCGGCATACCCAGCCCGATCGTACTCGGGTCCGTCTGAGTGCCGAGGTTGCCGTTGGGCGACGATTCAAAGAAACGGTCCAATGAAATTTTGAAATCGCCTACCAGTGTCGGTGAAAAGACATGGGTCACGTCCTGCGTCGCCACCCAGTTCTGGTGGATCCAGTTGATGTTTCCGTGGGCACCCACTCCTGTAAGACCATTCTGGCTGCGGTTCTCATTGCCTTTCCAGTAGAGGAAGTAGCTATAGAGTTTGGTCTTGTCGGTGAGGTTGTAGTCCACGCGGACCTGCGGCTGGTTGTAGTTGTAAAGATCAGGCGTGTGCGCCAGATAGTTTGCGCCGCGCGCCAGATTTTCCGTGCCCGGAATGTTGGGCAGTGGAATATACTTCAACACCGCCATGGAAGTGCTGTTGATCTGCGATCCGGGAATCGCATTGTTCGGATACGGCGTCTGCACAACATGGTCGCTGCTGCAATTGGTGGCAGACCCGCCATCCAGACAGGTCGCCGTGCCCGGCTGAAAGATGGTGACCCCGTTCGGAAATTCCTGCGGGTCCATCTTCTGGATCAGGCTGAAATCCACTCCGGAATTTCCGTTGTAGCCCGGCCTTAAATATGCGGGAGGAACATTGAGGAGCGTAGACCCGGCAAGGGACTGGCGGTAGCCTTCAAATCCGAAGAAGAAGAAGAGTTTCTTGCGGATGATAGGACCGCCTGCTGTGATCCACCACTGGTTTTGCACTTCTCCCTGGCGAGGTGATCCGGCGAGATTGTTCTGGAAGGTGTTGGCGTTCATGAAGGCGCCTTCATAGGCGTATCGAGCAGAAGCATGATACTGGTCACCACCGCTCTTGGTCACCACATTCACCGTGCCGCCGCTGGTCCGTCCATAGCGGGCGTCATAGGTGGTGGTCATGACGTTCACTTCTTCGATGCTGTCAATGTTCGGCGAGACCGTCCATTCGCCGGGGCTGTGGTTGTCATATCCAAACTGGCTTGTGATATTCGTACCATTCAGCGTGAACTGGTTGTTGCCCACAATGCCGCCGCCGATGGTGTAGGAATTGGTCACGTCCCATCCGCGCGTACCGGAATAGCCTCCGGTGCCAAACTGTGTCTGGGTGAACTGGCTGCCCGGGGTCGTCCCGATCAGCATGTACGATTGGCCGCCGTTTAACGGAACACTCTGCAACGTACGCTGGTCAATGACAGTACCACCTGAGCCGGTCGTTGTTTCGAGTTGCGGTGGCGCGGTATTTACCACCACCTGTTGGGCGACCGAACCTAATTCAAGGGTGAAGTTCTGATTGAAGGTCTGCGAAGCGAGGAGAAGGACCTTGTCCTGAACGGCCGTTTTGAAGCCGTTGGCCTGCACGGTAACCGTGTAGGTCCCGGGAAGCATGTAGGGGATGTAGTAGACACCTTTGCTGCTGGTCTGGGCTGTGTAACTTGTGCCAGAAGCATTGTTGACGGCAGTAATGGTGGCGTTGGTAATGAGTGCGCCGGAAGGATCTGTAATCAATCCTGTGAGGACGGAGCGGAACTCCTGCGAAAACGCAGGGTATATGAAGAGGGTGAGAACGGCAGCAAGCAGCGCGGCTTTGTAACTTCTTTTTGGCCGCATGCGACTTGCGAGGGTAATGCCATTGCGCATGGTATGCCTCCAGTTACGTCTGCTGGTCTGATCGTGGTAAGGATTCCATTCGGGAATGGTAGCGATTCCACGAAACCAGCAAAACCGAAGGTACGGGTTTGGTATACAAAGTCGCAATATGACAAATGAACCAATTACAAATGGGTCAAGTGACCTACATGTGACTCCAGCTGAGGGTGAGTTTGCCGCTTGCTGCGAGGCAGAGGAGAATGGGGAAATGAAGCCCAGGGGATGCAGGCATGCGTTTGTCTAAGAATGGTGTAGCCACCTGCGTGCTGGCGACGGCATCGCTGGCGTTCTGGCTCTATTGGTACCACCGAAGCGGCCAGGTTCCATCGCTCCACTACGACCTGAAGACCGGCCATGAGTGGGTGCCGCTGGGCGGCAAGTGGACCATCGCAGACGGAGAAGTCTCCAACAACTCGCTGGAAAGAGGCGCCAAGCTGCTGACCGGATCTGAGGGTTGGCAGAACTACGTTTTTATGACGGACCTGAAGTTTACGGGAACAAATGCCGACATGGGAGTCGTTCTCAGAGTGAACGAGGCACGCGAGGGGACCGATGCCTATAACGGCTATTACGTAGGACTTCGCACGCTGGATGGATCTCTTGTGGCCGGGCGCTCGAATTTTGGATGGCGGGAAGCATCTCCGGTGCATGTGCCGGGAGGCGTGCAGCCGAATGTCTGGTATCGGCTGCGGGCGGTTGCTTACGGGTGCGACATTGCCGCTTCAGCGCTGAATCTTTCTACTGGTGAGATGGCCTGGCTTGCATTTCGAGAAACGGGGTGTGTGGCCACAGGACGCGTTGGGCTGCGCTCGCTGAACTCAGGAGCGGTCTGGCGGAATATCAGCCTGGCCCCTGCCCGATGGGAAGACTATGTGGCGCTGCGGCAGCACGCGGCCTTTGTGGAACACCCTGAGGTTCTGCCGACTGCTCCCTGGTGGACGCCGTGGCACGCATCTGTGCTTTTCGGAAGTATTTTGCTGATCGTACTGGCGGGGCAATTGACTTATTTTCGAATGCAGCAGTGGAAGGCCTATACGATTATGCGCGAGCGGGAACGCCTTGCCCATGACATCCATGACACGATGGCGCAGAGCTTTGCTGGGATCGGCTACCAGATCCAGGGGATTTATCATAACGTGCTGCGCAGCCGTTCTGTCGCGCAGGATGAAATCGCGGAGCAATTGAATGTGGCGTATCAACTTGTGCGGAGATGCCACGAAGAAGCCAGCCGCACCATCGCCATGCTGGGTGCTCCTATGTCATTGACTCCGGAGGAGCTGCTGGGAAGCTTGAGAGAAACGGCCAGCAAGATTGCAGGAGAGCAGATAAAAATCATTACGGAGTTGCAGGGATCATCTGCGCGACTGAACCTGCGCATCGCAGACGCGCTGTTTCACATCGGGCGGGAAGCGATTTCGAATGCAGTAAGTCATTCCGGATTGAGTGAGCTGAAGATCATCCTCAACCATGGAAAGACGGGCACGAATTTTTTTGTTGAAGATGATGGATGTGGGTTTGACATGGCTTCAGAGAAGGCAGGGTTTGGCATCCAGGGAATGCAAAAGAGAGCGCGTGATATTGGGGCGTCGCTGCAGGTCGTGAGTGTTCCAGGGCAGGGAACAAAGGTGCAGGTTTTGGCTGGCGGCCCAAGGCAAAACTTTATGAAGCGCACATCAGCCAGGCTGAAGGTGAATTCCTCTGCTCTTGGCGGGAGGGTTTTTCATCGTCGGGCGTATTCTGTGCTTTCGTCACTCAGGAAGGCGGATTAGGCCACGCTTGATGGCAGTGGTTACCCCTTCAGTCCGATCGTTTGCGCCCAGTTTCACCAGACAGCTGGCGATGTGATTGCGGGCGGTCTTGTCGCTGATAAAGAGCTGCCGGGCGATCTCCTTATTTGTAAGCCCGAGGGCGGCGAGACGGAGTACCTCCAGTTCCCGCTGCGTGAGTTCTTCGCGTCCGATGATTTCTGCCAGGCGCTCCTTGATTCTGGGTGGAATGTAGCGTTGATTGCCGTTCACCATTTCGACGGCACGAACGATTTCAGCCTGCGGAGTGCTCTTTAACAGATACCCCATTGCGCCAGCCTGAAACGCACGATAAATGTAGTCATCAGCCTCATAATTTGTAAGCACCAGAATACGAACGTCGGGATAAGAGCGGCGTATTTGGCCGATGGCTTCAATACCTTCCAGTTCGGGCAATCGCAGGTCGAGGAGTACAACATCTGGCTTCGTCTTTTCAAGCTCGCTGAATGCCTCTGCTACAGAACCAGCCAGGCCGGTCACCGAGATGTTCTCTTCGCTCTCCAGCATGGTGCGCAGTCCCACGCGAACGACGGGGTGATCATCCACAATCAGAACTTTGACGGCAGTCGGCAGTTTGGATGGCCTGGGCATGGCGAAATTTTATCCTCTGGCAGATCAGCTTAGCTCGGGGCATCCAGCCGTCATTTTTTGACGATTCAGTGCATCCAGGAATTTGAGGAAACGGCAATTCGCTCCCGATCGCCTTCGCCATAAATCCCCTTGATCGGAAAAGTGGAACCGACCAGGCAATCTTCTCAAGCTCGTGGCCCTCACAGGGCTTTTTGTCGATCACTACACTCTTTGGGGGCTTTAGATGCCTGGAATGGTGGAGGCGGCGGGAGTCGAACCCGCGTCCGAAATTGCAGTCAGCAGAGAGACTCCATGCTCAGTCGCGTTCCGGAAGGTTTCGCTTTGCGCGCTCAGAACGGACAAGATGCGCGCATTGCTAGTCCGTGGATCTCGTTTCAATGGCCCGTACCCAGCCACAGAAACCCAGCCTGCTGTGCGACGTCCTTCCGCAGCCCGCAGGCGAAGCTGCGGAGGACGGCTACTTAGTTAATTAAGCAGCGTATGCCAGTTGATGATCGGCAATTATCATT
>JAJPKO010000051.1 GCA_021323655.1 Acidobacteriaceae bacterium | reverse complement strand
TGAACAGGCTGGCCGAAGTCCGGGCCATCGCCTGAGCCGCTTTGCCACTGGCCCCCATGGCGACCACTGGCAAAACAACCTCAACCTAACAACCTTCCTAAGTTCCAAGGAAGATCAAAAGTGCGAAAGAAAGTTGACACTACCCCGAGGCAGATGACTGCGCCGGCGTACATGGCGAACGTCTTAAACGTGGCCATCAGAGTGGTTGCGCCGGAGAAATCCATCGTTCCCTGGGCGTGGGCGACGGCGCTGCTGGCACCGACGAACATGAGCGCAGTCAGTGTCGGCCCCATCACGTGTGCGGAGTGGAGCAGGCTTTCTTTGGTGGGGAGTTTTCTCAGCCTGCGGCGAGGCTGAATGAGCAGCCGGGCGATGGATGTGTCCGGCATTTAGTTTCTGCCAGATTCTTGAGGGTACGTTCAAATTCGGCTCAATGACACTTGGAAATTTGCAAGTCTCGTATTATGCGAATCACGAACGGTCGCGTCTATAATTTGGAATACCATAAAGTTGTTCTTCCAGCTTCTGGGGACCGAATACTGTCAAACTGTCCGCTGGTAAATGCGGCCGATGCGTTCAAGGCGTTTACAAATAAATGGGTAGCTCACCGCTGCTTTGCACAGACGATTGAATTGACAACGTCCGAGGCGTTGCGCACATCCACTCCGGGCTTTTCGAGGTCCGTCTTGAATTCCTCTTCAGGGTAGATGAACGCTGCAGTGAACACCTCCGTGCCTTTATCTATGAGCTCATTAGAGCATTTTTAATTTAAGTATTTACACTTGTGTGATAATCATTCTGCCGTTGGGGCGGGAGGCAGGATGCGAGCAGATCAGCGAACAGCCGCTGAAGGAGCAACTCGCACACCGTCATCCACTTCCGCGCTGGGATGGACCAGGACCTGGTCTCCCGGCGCCAGTCCCGACTGCACCTCCCACGCGGTCTCTCCACGGTGTCCGATCTTCACCACCATCCTGCGAGCGCGTCCTTTCTGCAGAGCAAAAACCGCCCATTCTCTGGCATATCGGAAGACGGCACTTGAAGGCACCCGCAGCGCTTCTTCGCTTTGCCATAAGATCACACGCACGTTCACATGGTACCCATCCGCCAGTCCATCTGTCGTGTCGAGCGGATCACAAATGACATTCACCCTTTGCTCTTCCACTCCGAGCGCCGAGATCTTCGTGAACCCACCCGGCTCCACCACACGCACGCGCGCGGGAATATCCCGGCTTCCACCCCAGTCGGTAATCAGAGCCGACATGCCCGGCTGGATGCGGACAGCATCGCGGGTCAGGAAATCAGCCACGATTTCCAAACGCGGAGGATACCCAATCTCCAGCAGCGGCGTGCCGGTCGCCACCACCTTCTCGCTCTGCTCCAATACTCGAAGCACACGTCCATCTGCAGGAGAAATCATGGCTGTGGGCAGCGTGGAGACGCCTCCGTTATAGACAAGCAGCGCGGCCCTCGCTTCTTCCACCTGAAACCCAGCGGATTCGGCAGCCGACCGGGCCGCTGCCAGTTGCTTGCCGGCGCTCTCATCCAAGGTCGCAGCTCGATCCGCAGTTTCCTTCGAGATGATTCCCTCACGGAACAGCGCACGGGCACGGTCGAGATCGCTCTGCGTCTGCTCGTGCTCGGCTTCAGCTCTGCCCACCAGCATCTCAGCCTGCTGAAGACTGGCCAGCGCGGCGCTGATCCTGGCTTCGAGCACAGCCTTTTCACGTGGATTAATGGGTGCTGGATCGATCCATGCGAGCGTCTGTCCAGCATGGACCCGGTCCCCCGCATGCAGTGAAATTCTGCGGAGCTTTCCGGCAACCGTTGCTGATACGGTGAAATGGTCATGCATGCGGGTTTTGCCTTCCTGCTCTACCGTCTCCTGCAGCGAGCCGCAGCTGATCGCAACAGTTTCAACCGGGATCGGAGCGGGCCAGAAAAGCACAGCCAGGACTGCCATCAGAACGACTCCGATACCAACGCCGACAAGCTTACGACGGTGCTTCACCCTACTCCCTCGCTTTCAGTACAGAAACGATATCCAGGTGGGCGATGCGTCGGCTGACCAGAATTCCCGATAGAATGGCCGAGAAGAGCACGATGAGGAAGGCCCATGCATAGCTGGAGGGCTGCACGATAAGAGGCATACGGTAGAGTTCCGTCTGCAGACGTAATGCCAGGATTGCGCATAATCCATAGCCTGTGAGAAACCCGAAGGGCAGTGCCACGAGCGCAATCAGAGCCTGCTCGCCCAGCAGAATCCCAGTGATCTCCCGGCGCGTGAAGCCCAGAACACGCAGCGTCGCAAGCTCCCGTGCGCGCTCCGACAGCGCGATGCGGGCGCCGTTATAGATCATGCCCGCCGCGATGACCGAAGCAAAAACAATTAGCGTCCCCAGCGACAGCCCCATGCTGCGATTGATCGTGTCTTTGAAGCTGTTCACTTCGGCTTCCTTGATTGCCACGGCGCCGACGGCCGGAAGCTTCCTGAGGGCCCGATAGAGCGCATCCTGCTTCTCTGAATCTACCTGAAGAAGCGCCCCGGAAATAGAATGATCTTCCCGCATCATGCGATTCAGTTCATAAAGATTCATATAGGCATTCGTGCCCAGTAGTTCGTCTACTGTGCCCGTCACCCTGACATCGCGCGCAATCCGGCTCCCCTCCAGTACCTCCACGCGCAGCGTACCTCCTGGTGCAATGCGAAGCGCCTGCGCGAGCGCTGAACTCAGCATGAGGCCTTCCGGCGGCAACGAGGCCGTGCTTCCGTCCTGGTTCACCATCAGTCGCAATTGACTATTCGGCTTAAGCCCCAGCACAGCCGTCTTGCGCCAGCGATGCCCCACACGGAGCCGCACCGGAACCGACCGAAACGGCTCGGCTGCGATCACTCCGGGAAGTCGATCGAACTCCATCTGCGCACGTGCCGAGCCCGCCTCATTCAGGCTCACCGCAAGATCTTCGCGCTGTGCATCACGAAACTGCAGTTGCATCATGCGATCGAGAGAGTCAAACATGCCAAATTCGACAACCACTATCATCACCGAAGAGGAAATGGCAAAGGCGGAAGCAATCGCCCGCCACCGTCGCCTTTCCAGGTTGCGGATGAGCATACGCAGCGCGGCCGATTTCCAGTGGATCGTGATGCTGTCCATCCAGGTCGGACGGAACCGGAGAGGAGCTTCAGGGCGCATGGCTTCGGCGGGCGGCAGAGAAGTGGCATGCGTCACCGCTCCCAGCGCGCCAGCGATCGCTGTCGCAGCGGAAATCATTCCCGCCCAGACAAAGGTCCTCAGCTCCGGCTGATAGATCAGAACCGGGAAGCGGTAGAACTCCGCATAGAGCGCCGCCAGGCGCACGCCGAAATACCATCCGATGCCGCATCCGAGCACATAGCCTGCTCCAGCAACGAGCAAGCTGAACTGCACATAGTGGATGCCTACCTGCCAGTTGGAGTATCCGAATGCCTTGATAACCGCGATCTCGCTTCTCTGCATGGTCACCAGGCGAGTGAAGGAGAGATGGACAAGAAGTGCTGCGACCGCTAGGAAGATCACCGGAATGATGGTGGCGCTGATGCGATTCTGGGAAATCTCATCGGAGATGAAGCGGTGCGAGATCTGATCGGACCGCCCGTAGGTGCCCAGACAGCCATACCGATCCAGAATGCGATCCATTGCGGCGATTACATCGGGTTCGCTGGCATGGGTCTGGAGAGAAACTGTAATGGAGTTGAAGGCTCCCTTCATGTTCAGCGCGGATTCCAGGAGTTCCGCTGGAACCCACAGAACGCCAAAACGCCGGTTGTCCGGAAACAGTGAGCCTCCACCGCGAATCTCGTAAATATACTCGGGCGAAAGTCCAACTCCGACAACCCTCAGTTTTTGCCAACGGCCATGTATCACCGCCTCGATTGTGCTGCCGGGCTCCAGTTGATTGGCGCTTGCGAAGGCTTCGCTCGCGACTGCTTCATCATCGGCATGCAGATCAGGCAGTCTCCCCCGGTGCAGGAAGAGAGCATTCAGCGAGTGGGATCCGTCCACAGGCAATGAGATCAGCCGGCCGACTGCAGGTTCATGCAGCCCGGGAACGCTCAGCGCGACATCTATGACAATGCGCGACTGTGCTCGAGCCACTCCGGGAATTTCCGCGATGCGCGACGCCACCCAGTTTGGAGCACGCTTCATCTCCGCGAACAGGTCGGCAAAACGGTACTGCGCGTAATAGTTCGCCTGAGAGAGGAGCAGAGAGCGATACATGGCCCGCATGGTGACGAAAGCGGCGACTCCGCACGCGATCACCAGAGCAATCGCGATCGCCTGTCCACGCATGTGGAGCACATCGCGCACCAGTTTGCGATGAAGGCTGGTCATCGTTCACCACACCAGTTCCTCGGAGTGCGCCTTCCGCGCATTGCGGCTGATCTCCACAATCTCGCCGCTGCGCAGCCGGATCACCCGGTCGGCCATGGCGGCGATAGCCGTATTGTGCGTAATCACTGCCACCAGTGTGTGAAGTTCCTCATTGACCCGCGCCAGAACATCCAGAACGAGTTTGGCGGTCGGATAGTCTAGCGCGCCGGTCGGCTCATCGCAAAGCAGAATATCCGGGTTCTTGGCGACGGCTCGGGCGATGGCGACCCGCTGCTGTTCGCCTCCTGAAAGCTGGGAAGGAAAGTGATTCCGGCGTTCCGTCAGTCCTACAAGACGCAGCGCCTCGCCGGGATCCATCGGGTGCTCGGCAATCTCAGTAACCAGAGATACATTTTCGAGCGCGGTAAGACTGGGAATCAGATTGTAGAATTGAAAGACAAAGCCCACATGCTCACGGCGGAAGCGCGTCAGACCGGCATCTCCCGCCTGGGAAAGCCAGTGGTCCCGGAAGCGCACATCGCCTGATGTGGGCGTATCGAGGCCGCCCAGAATATTTAGCAGCGTTGATTTCCCGCTGCCGGAGGGGCCAAGAATCACGACAAATTCGCCCGCCGCCAGATCCAGTTCAATCGACCGCAGGGCAACCACGGCAACATCGCCTGCCTGGTAGGTCTTCGATACCGCGCCAACATGGAAGACTACTTCGGCGCTGCCCGCGACATTGTTCAATGCAGTCGCCATACCGTCCCCGTGATGCGACCGATCGCCCGGCTCCATTGTACGCAGATATTTTTTGACGATCAATTCTCGCTCGGGATGCGATTGCAACCATCTTTCGCCGTAGCGAAGCAGCTTTTTCGACCTCATCCTGTCGGACCCCAATAGTGTTTCTCTGCGTCAAGAACAGGTATCACGTACAGGTGCGTGAGGAGAATCTGAAGAGTGACTTCCCGCTCCAATTCATCAAATGCCAGGACTATACACTTAGGAACTCGTCGAAATTCGCCTGATCGCGGCGTCTTTCTGATGATTTTTATTTCTTTCCGTTCGAAGTCTGTTTGGAATGCGGTTCTGGACAGTGTTTATTGGAGGTTTGCGGGCCTCTAGCCGCCATTTCTCACACGCACTGAGGTTTGGGGATTTCCGTCGATACCTGTTGTGATTTTTGGTTGGTTGGACGGCAGTGGAAGCGAGGAGGAAGGCAAAGCGG
>JAJPKO010000026.1 GCA_021323655.1 Acidobacteriaceae bacterium | reverse complement strand
GTTTGCCCGTTGCGTTCCGACGGCCTGAGCGCAGGAGACATTGCTGGATGCTTGTGTAGTACTGGCGGTGGGTGGCGTCAATCCAAAGGCCGGATAGAGTGCGTTGAGGTCGCTCTGCACGCGGTCCCATGCTGGTACTGCGGAAGACTGGGACCCGAGCTGGCGAACGACGCCGTCGAGCTGCTGCGCGGTTCCGACTACGGTCTGGAATGCGCTGTCGGCCTTCTTGTGTTCTTTGAAGGTGCTCAGCATTGCGCCTGTCTGTGCTTCAAACTGCTTTGCGAGTTGCCGGGCATCTTTTTCATGGCTGGTTCTGCGGATGGAGCTCTTTTTGAGTGCGGCATCAAAAGCCGGGCGGAAGGACTTCACGTCCTGATGCAGATTGCTCATTAGGTGTTCGACGTCTTTGTCATTGATCCTGGTTTGCGCACGTGCGGAAGAAAAAGAGCCGGAGAGCGATACGCAGACGGCAAGAGCGGCGATCAGCGGCAGGGTTGCAGAAGGTTTTTTCATATCTTTTCGTCCCCTATGGAGAAACCAGTGTATTAGATGGCAGGCGGAGATGGAAGTTTGTTCAGAGCCGAAGACGTAAGAGCGGCATTTCTCTCGCAGCGGATCGAATAAACGGCCAATCGCTGCCTGGGCGCCAAGCTCGCTGAAGTAGTTCTGAATGAAGTAGTTAAGTAGTTATTGATTCTGGGGCTTGGGCGGAGGTCCTCCGTGCGGGGGTGCGGGTGGTTTTGGACGATGAAGGAGGCGGAAGCCCTCACGGATGACATCGAAGTTCTGCTCGGGCAGATCGGCTTCGAGCAGTTGGCCATCGCCGGAGTAGAAAAGCTCAACGGTGATGGCGTTCTCAGTGCTGACGGCCGCGCTGGTGTGGTGGACCATGATGCTCTGGTGGTTGTAGTCGGCCTTTGTGTCCTCAAGAGCGGTGAATTTTACCGGGACCAGAAAACCGTTTTCTTTGGGAATGAGCGCCCAGGCATCTTTCGGATTGCGGAAGGCCACCTGGGTAAGAAGCATGTAGGCCGCGGGGTCGAGGTCGGTGAGCAGGACGGTGTTGGCATCACGGTCTACCTTGTTCTGCTGCCGCTGGCCATTGGCGGAGATGTCGAGCTGGAACTGGCGTCCGGTGGTGTCAGAGGCAGCGCTGAAGCTGACGGCCTTGCCGTTTACGACGCCACTGAGCAGGTCGGTGATGAGGTTCAAAGAGGTGTCGAGCTTCTGCGAGTTGGAAAAGGCGTAGCTGAACTTGCCGAGCACCATTTTGCCACTGGAGGTGATGATGTACGTCTTTGGAGTGTTCTGGATGGAGTAGCTGGCACTGCCGAGACTTTTGCCGTTTTGCTCGATTTTGTAGCTGGCACTGCCGGGTGTGAGTGTCTGCGCGAGTGCCATGGATGTAAAGATTGCGGCGCAGAGAAGGAGTTTCGCGAAAGTCATCCTGCATGATTAGACACCACTTGCGGAGGAATGATGCGGGACTCGCCGTGGGCGCTTCGCGCGTCGGATTCGGGTGCGCTACCGGCTGGCTGAGGGTGATCTGGGAAAGACGTTCCGGACCGAGATCCAGGATGTGGCACGGTTCCAGCCTTCGCCTGAGACAAAGGCTGGCTCACTTGTGCCTACTTCCGGGCCTGTTCGAAGCGTTTGTTGACTTCGTCCCAGTTGACGACGTTCCACCATGCGGCGAGATATTCCGGACGGCGGTTCTGGTATTTCAGGTAATAGGCGTGCTCCCAGACATCGTTGCCGAGGATGGGGTAGTGTCCCTGCGAGAGCGGGGAATCCTGGTTGGGGGTGGTGACGATCTTCAGCTTGCCGCCGTCCCAAATGAGCCAGCCCCATCCGGAGCCGAACTGCTTTGCCGTGGTTTCGTTGAACTGCTTCTTAAAGGACTCGAAATCGCCGAAGTCCTTCTTGATCTGCTCGCCGATTTTGCCGGTGGGTTCACCTCCGCCCTTCGGCTTCATAATCTGCCAGAACATGGTGTGGTTGACGTGGCCGCCGCCGTTGTTGCGGACCGCGGTGCGGACATCTTCTGGAACATTATTCAGGTTGCGAAGCAGGTCTTCGGCCGAATGCTTCGCCAGGTCAGGGTGCTTTTCGATGGCAGCATTCAGGTTGGTGACATAGGCCTGATGATGCTTGTCATGGTGGAGCTTCATGGTCGCTTCATCAATGTGTGGTTCGAGGGCGGCGTAGTCATATGGTAGGGGTGGGACTTCGTGTGCCAAAGCATTCCTCCTTCAGATGGTTGGGGTCAAGGTCTGTTTCCGTTTTCCATGATAAGGGATGCTGGAAGTTTGCGTTTGGGTGCGTTCAGGCGGATTTTTGTCCGCAACATTCTCAACAAGAGATTGTTCTTATAAAAGTGGAAGTCATTCATCAGAAGGGAATGCCTTCTGATGTGTCCGTCTTGCATACACTACTTTTAGGGGTCTTTGGAATGAAACGAGGAGCATTTCACTGTGTTTCCCTGGCATTGCTTTCTGTTTTTGCAATGGGTCAGACGGTTTTTGCAAGCAACGCGCCTCCACAGGCGGCCGCGGTGGGTTATACCACCAATACGTTCAGCAGCACGTTTAACAAGGACGTTGATATCAATAACACGCGCTCTTCCGGGTACAACTGGTATTTATCCAAATTTTTTGGTGCACATCCTACTAACCCGTCTACTCTGCATTTCAACAGCGATGGCAGCCTGACGCTGACTTCAGGGGGCGACGCCTCCAATGATGCCATCAACAGCGCTGCTGATACCGGAAAACCAGCGCCGAATGACTGGGTGGGTACAGCTTTTGGAGGGGGCGGCTATTTTGAGGCCGAATTCAAGTTTGATCCGTCCTTTGTGATGAAGCCAGGGGCTGTCGGATTTCCGGCGTGGTGGCTGGAGCCTCTGGAGCACTTGAAAAAGTCGGGTGGGTCGCAATGGAATGGGCAATCGGCTGGATTTGAACACTTTACGGAAGTGGACATTTTTGAATACAACCAGTGGAAAAACCATTCGCCAAATGTTTACGCTGGAACAGTGCATGAGTGGTATGGAATCCATAATGCGACGTGCCCGGGCAAGGCATTTTGCCATGCCTCAAACGAGAACAATGCAACGACGCAGTTTGCCAACAATCTGATCACGACACCGCCGGGAACAGATTTCAGGCAGTATCACAGGTTTGGTCTGCTGTGGGTGCCAGCCACAAAGAACAGCGTGGGTTATCTGCAATATTATTTTGACGGGAAACCCACGAGTGATAAGGTGACCTGGAGCCAGTACGATGAACAGAAACACAAACCGATGATGTTGCGGACCTCATCCCCAAATACCCCGTGGGTATTTGGTGTTCTGGATCGCCAGCATTTGATATTGATTCTTGGAACCGGTAATGGGCAGCCCATGACGGTAAAAGCTGTAAATGTTTGGCAGAAGAACGGCAATCAGAATTTAAAGCAATAAATTTGCTTGTTCTTAGATCTAAAAAAAGAGTTGCAGAGATAGGCTATCTTAAGATAGCTTGAAATGGGTTTAAATATCTTTTGACGGTCTGGTTCTCAAGGTTGTTTCCGTCTCTGAACGTCTCGTTTGTTCGATCAAGGTAAATCAATAACTTAGCCATTAAACGCGCTTCTGGGAAGTGAATGGATACGACCAGGATACCTGCATGTCGGGATGGAAAATTCGTGGTTGCGGTTGCCTCACTTGGCGATTATCGCGCCCGTGTGGTTCGCGAACTGCGATCCAGCCTCGGTCGCTCATTAACGATTTATGCGGGTGCGCCGCCGTATGACACATCTATTCGCCTGATGAACTATGAGGCGGAGGGAATCGTGCCGCTGGAGAACCGGTACGTCGGGTCGAATATCCTTCTCCAGCGCGTACCTCTCATCGCATTGCTGAGAGCTGATTGCCTGATTTTGGATCTGAATCCGCGAGTGCCGCATGTCTGGCTTATTGCGGGGATTCGGCGTATGCTGGGCCGGCCTACGATGCTGTGGGGTCATGCCTGGCCCCGGGGCGGGCCGGGAGCAAAGTCCGACCGGGTGCGGGGATGGCTTCGCAAACTGGCCACCGGCCTGGTTGCCTACACGGAGAGCCAGGCCGAGGGGCTGCGTGCCCGTCATCCGGGTAAATTCGTGGTGGCTGCTCCCAATGCGCTCTATTCGAGCCGTGAGATGGCGTTTCAAACAGAGGGCCGCCGCTTCCGGATTCTGTATGTCGGCAGGCTGGTGGCGGACAAGAAGCCGGGCATTCTGATTGATGCGTTTGAAAAGATGGCGGAATCCGCCCCGGGAATTGTGCTTACGTTTGTAGGAGATGGGCCGGAACGCCAGAGCCTTGAGGAGAGGATTGCCAGGTCACCGTTTCAGGACCGTATTGAGATGGCTGGTTATATCTCCGAATTTGAGAAGTTGCGGCCGATTTACGCCGAGTCTATTGTCAGCGTTTCGCCGGGGTATGTAGGGCTCTCTATTACTCAGAGTCTGGCTTTTGGTGTGCCAATGCTCATCTCGAGAAATGAAAACCATTCTCCTGAGATAGAGTGCGCGAAAGAAGGTTTTAACAGCGAATTTTTTGAGACTGATAACTCTGAGTCGCTGGCGAAGGCGCTGCTTGCTTTCGTCCGCGATGCTGATACGTGGCGGAAACGGGGTTCGGAGATTGCATCGGACTGCGCCCGCCGTTATTCCGTGGAACGAATGGCACAAGGCCTGATGCAGGCCCTGGCAGGAGCGTGAAGGATGAAGATTGCGTTCGTCGTCTCGAACCTTACGTATCCTCCCGAGGAGGGCCTGCACCAGCAGACGTTGTTGACTGCGCAGATGCATCTGGACCACGGCGAACAAGTCCATCTGATGGGCTTTTGCCGGGACATGCGGAAATTAGATTTGCAACGGATGCAGGAGGAGACAGGGCTTTCGTTTTATCTACCGCCGATTCCATCAAATCTTCCGGACGTGGTGCTTGGTCTCGTGAATCGGTTTGTTCCTGGATTTATGAGGGGACGGGCGGTCAGGGAGCTGAAGCGCGAAATTTTATCGGGCTACGACGTGATTCATTTTGAAAATATCGCAGCCTGCGGTCTGGTACGTCCGCATTTGGCAAACCGCTCGGTGATTGGGTTGATTGATCCTGGCACACTGCGTTGGCGACGGATGTTCAAGGCGTACCGCGGTTTCAAGCTAAAGGCGAAATCACTACTGGCTGTTTGTCTGCACAATCTGCTTGAGGGTGCTGTGGCCCTTCCCGGTACACGTGTGCATGTTGTATCGCATGAAGATGCGAAATATCTGAAAGAGCGGAGGAAGGACACGCATGTGCAATCCATTCCGGTGGTGGTACCGATGAGCCAGGAAACAACGGATGCAGGCGCGCCTGAAGGACGGCGGGACAGCGAACGTCCGACTGGCATGGTTTTTATGGATCTTCGCCAGCCCCATTTGCGGAGTTCCTTCCTGTGGTTTATCCAGAGCGTTTACCGGCCGATGTTCGCCGAGAACCAGCCATTTGACGAGAACTATCCATTTGATTTGGTGGTCCTCGGGCGGACAAGCGGCGATCCGGAACTGGAAAAGGCCTGCTTGGGTCTGCCTGTCCGGTTCCTGTCGTGGGTGGAAGACCTGCATGCGGCATTTGCTGACAGCGATTTCGTCATTGTTCCTGATCTGGTTGGGACAGGGATCAAGAATCGAGTGATTCAGGCGATGGCGGCGCGCCGGCCAGTGGTAGGAACGCCGATTGCGTTTGAAGGAATTCCTGTCCTGAACGGTATCCACGCTCTTGTCGTAGATACGGCTGAAGCGATGTCGCGTGTTCTGGTGGAAATCTGCGAACAGCCAGAGCTTCGGGAGCTGATGGGGAGAAATGCACGCAAACTGGTGGTGAAGGAGTTCGGCAGAGAGTCACTGCAACAATACTGGCACGATTTGTATCGGTTGAAGGTGGCCAAAAAGCCGGAAAAGGTCAAGTATCCGGTGATGATTTGCTAATGTGGCACAAGCGAGCTTCGGCGCCAGACCTCATGATCAACCGGTGGGTCGTTCCATGGAGTGGACCTTCGTAGTTAATGTTTTTATATGTGGTTCATAACACAAACTGTTAAACAATTTACATTCATATCGGGGTGCAAATTTTTTAGAGCAGTGTTACTCCCCAGATAAGGGAAACATCAGAGCGAAAAGTAAGGTGTTCCGGTTATAACAGGCAGTGCGGTACACTAAAAAGAAGAAATTCTGTCGCTATCTCAGCACTGTAAGGGTGAGAGAGGTTTTCTCGCCAAGGGGTTCCTATACTCAGGCAAACATTTGCCATCCGAACTAAGTTACTTTCTGCCGGGGTCGAATACGTAGCCTTCTAAAAGAAGGCTGAAATATATCTCTATATCTTGGAGTGTAAGCACTTGAATACTGTTCCGCAAAAGGAACTCACATTAAGGGACTTGCTCAGGATCTTCGACCGCCGACGGTATATTTTTCTGGGAACAGCGGTAGCGATTTTTGGCCTTGCTGTGCTTGCCTGCATTTTTATGACCCGCAGGTATGAGACCACCGGCACGGTCGAGTTGCAGAAGTCTGAAGCGGGCGGCCTGGATCTGGAAAGTATGATGGGCAGCGAAGCCAACAGCGCCTCCGATGCACTGTCCGTCAATCTGGATTTGCAGACCCAGACAGAGATTCTTCAGTCAGACTCGCTCCTTTTACGAGTGGCGAAGGAACTGAATCTGGAACAGAACTCGGATTTCAAAGGCCACTTCAATCCTGTTGGTGCGGTGATGGGGTTGTTTTCGCCCAAAGGGGTTCCGGACCCTGCAGGCGCCAGCCTCGAGGACTCGCCGGGGCGCCGTCGTCGCGTGCTGATGACCTTTGCCAGTCACCTGAAGGTGAAGGTAACGCCGGGGACGCGGTTGATCACAATTTCGTATAGCAATCCCGATCCCAAGGTGTCCGCTGCGGTGGTGAACCATCTGATGCAGGCGTTGATTGATTTCACCTTCCAGGGGAAATATGCCGCGATGACCCAGGTTTCGAATTGGCTTGCCGGCCAACTGGATTCTCTGCGTCAGAGCAGCGAGGACCTCCAGCAGAAGGTGGTCTCCATGCAGAAAGAAACGGGGCTCTTCGGCGTGGGTGGTTCCGATCTGCAGGGTAAGCCCGTGATCTACAGTCCGGCGCTCGATCGCCTGCAGCAGTCAGCTGCTCAGCTGGAACAGGCGCAGCTGAACCGTATCCTGAAGCAGTCAGTCTATGAAGTCGCAAAGACGGGCAATGCAGAGCTGATTTCGCAGTTGGGCGGAACCTCGCTGGCGGGAAACACCAGCCAGGGCGTGGCAAATTCTCTGAACCTGATCCAGAATCTGCGGACCCAGGAGAGCACCCTGAAAGCGCAGGTGGCGCAGGATGCGTCCCAGTTCGGCCCTAATTTTCCGAGGCTGATTCAGGAACGTGCAAATCTTGCCAGTACGGAGCAGTCGCTGAACGAGGAAGTCAAGCGTATTGCGGACCGCGCGAGAAATGACTTTGAGATTGCGCAGAAATCAGAAGAAGGAGCGCGCCAGGCATACCAACGCGATGTGGAGTCTGCGCAGAAGCTGAATGATAAGGCAATTGAATACACCCTGCTGAGCAAGGAAGCTGACGAGAGCCAGAGCCTTTACCAGGACCTGCTGCGACACCTGAAGGAAGCAGGCATTCTGGCGGGTCTGCGTTCCTCCAACCTGACCATCATTGATCCCGCCCGTCCTCCGGCTGCCCCCAGCACGCCGCGGGTACCGCTGATTCTGGGTCTCGGTCTTGGAGTGGGTTTGTTCGCGGGGGCGGGACTTTCCTTGACCGTGGATGCGATTGATAACAAGATCCATGGCATCGAGGACATTGAAGAAGTAGGGCTGACAGTGCTTGGGATTCTGCCTCGTATTAAGAATACAGAAGGGCAGGGCGTACCCATTTTTCCTGTGGTGCAGGATTCAGCATACCTGGAAACCATGCGGAGTCTTCGCTCAACTATTCTGCTGTCCCGCAGCGGCGCACCGCCGAAAACGCTTCTTGTAACCAGTGCCAGCCCGGGTGAAGGTAAGTCTACGACATCGTTGAACATGGCCTTCTGCATGGCCCAGCTGGAAAAGAAGGTGCTGCTGGTGGAAGTAGACTTTCGCCGCCCGACCCTGCGCTCGCGCTTAAGGCTGCCGGGCACGGAAGGCATCAGTACGGCACTTTCTGGTCATACTGAGCAGATCAGCACGGCCACGTTTGATGGGTATCCTAACCTGCACCTGCTGCCCGCAGGTCCGGTGCCTCCTTACCCTGCGGAACTGATCAGCTCTGCCATGATGCGGTCTATGATTGCGCAGTGGGAGCAGGAATATGACTTCATCATTCTTGACTGCCCGCCGGTACTTCCGGTGACAGATGCGCGGCTGCTGATGGAGTTTGCCGATACTGCCATTCTGATTGCGCGGCCTGGCGAGACCACCCGTGTGTCGTTGAGGCGCGCATACGATCTGCTGGCTCCGCACGCGAAAAACCCCAATGCTGCCTCTTTGGGCGTGGTGCTGAATGCTGTCTCTTTACGGTCGGCCAGTTACTACGGCTATTACGGCTACTACGGCAGCAAAAAGTACGAGTACGGCCAGAAAGAGGACTGAACATGAAAAAGATGCTTAGGACAATGTTTGCCCTGCTGGCCTGCATACTCGTGTTCAGTACCTCAAACGCCCGTGGCGCGGATGATGAAAGCCTGAAGATCGGCCCCGGAGATACCGTCCACGTGAAGGTGCTGGAAGCCAGTGAACTGGAGCAGGCGGCGCGAGTCACGGATTCCGGCGAGATTCCGCTGATTCTGGGCGGAAATGTAAAGGTGGCCGGACTGACGCCTGCTGAAGCAGCCAGAGCGATTGAGATGGTGCTTAAGAATGGAGGGTTTGTTCTTCACCCGCACGTGACTGTGACCATTGACCAATATGCGACACAGAATGTGAGCGTGCTGGGTGAGGTGCATTCTCCGGGTGCTTATCCCATTGGAACGCCGCGGACGATCGTGGACGTGCTGAGCATGGCCGGAGGCCTGAACGAAGTCGCAGATCGCAAGATTACGATTGAACGGCGGGCGAGCGGAGAGAAGATCACCTACTTCCTTTCCAACCAGTCCAGGACGGCACTGGATGATAATGTAAAGGTCTATCCCGGTGACATTGTGATGGTGCCGAAGGCCGATGTCGTGTATGTGCTCGGTGATGTCGGGCGTCCAGGCGGAATCGTGATGAATACGAATGATTCCAGATTGTCGGTGCTTGAGGCCATCTCCATGGCCGGAGGCACGCTGCCCCATGCTGTTCCTTCGCATACGCGGATGGTGCGCAAGCAGGCTGACGGGACGTATGTGGAAATTTCGCTGCCGTTGAGCGAGATGCAGAAAGGCAAAAAGCCGGACGTCCAGTTGCAGGCAAATGACATTATCTACGTACCCTTCAGCTACGGAAGGAACATGGCATTGTCACTCGGCGGCATCGTCAGCGCAGCCGCAGGATCGTCTATTTATCTGGCGAGGTAGTTGCATGGGCTTGATATCTGGCAAGGACAAGGAATCTGCGTAAGTGTCGACTGCTCTTGGCCACATAGCGAAACCAGCCGAATCGATGGGCGGCAGGCAGGCGAGTGTTCCTGATGCCGTTCCTCTCTGGCAACGGCTGCGGACCTGGTGGCTCCTGTTGCCACTCTTTTATTTCGCCACGGACGGCCAGATGGTCTCAATGAACCGTGAGCAGATAAGCACATCAGGGCTTTCTGCTACTCAGGTTGCGATTGGATTGCTGTTTTGGGTGATTGCGGTACTTCACATAGCTTCTTCTTTCAGGGCAACTGTGAAGGCAGCAATAACAAATTGGGAAATTACTCTTTTCACGGTTTACGCCATTATTTCAGCGTCGTGGTCTCCAGACCCGCTTGATTCACTGCGCAAGGTCGTTTTTTTAACCATTCTTGTTTTGTTCAGTTATTTTCTTCTGGAAAAATATTCTCCAGAAGAGCAAATGAGATTAATTTTCGCTACTGGTTGTTTAGCGATTATTGCAAGTTATTTAGTCGTTGCATTTGTCCCTGGCAGAGGCATCGAACCTGGGGCCGGGAGCCAATGGAACGGCATCTTTGGCCATAAAAATAACCTTGGTATTTACACGGCCCTGTATGTCTTGCCCTTCTTTTTTTTGCGATCGAGAATGTCTTTGCTGAAAATAGCGAATTGGGGCTGGGTGGTACTTGCTCTTATCGCGATCTACAAGTCAGAAGCGAGAACAGGGTGGGTCGTATGTCTTTTCCTTGCAGGCTATTTGATGGTTGCGTCTTTGCTTAAGAGGCTGAAACCCAAAGATGCATTAGCAGGCTTCTTTGTAGTGATTAGTCTTGTAGGGCTGGTTGTTTGGGTGATTTTTGCCAATCTATCGTTCTTTACGTCCATCATGGGGAAAGATACAACTCTGACAGGCCGAACCGATATATGGATGCTGTCTCTCTGGGCTCTTAAGAAGCACATGTTATTTGGCTATGGCTATGCAGGATTCTGGGGTGGTATGACGTCAGAATCAAACGCCGTTATTGTCCAGATAGCTTCGATTATTTCAGGCCAGGAGCATACATATCATGCGCACAATGCAATTTTAAACCTGGCACTTCAACTCGGGATTATAGGAACGGCCATTCTGGTTTTTGCCATTATTATGGCCTTCAGAAATGCGTTTATCGCTTTCTTTCGATATCGTTCCAGCGCAGCGTTATGGTATGCCGGAACTCTTCTTGCCATGTGTATTGCAGGTTCAGATGAGTCATTATTCATGAATTACCTGTCATTGATGACCGTGCTGCTTGTCCTTTCCTGCGCAGGCCTGCGTAAGTTGGCCCGTGGCGAAATTGTTCCAGTCGAGCAATCTTAAGTACCGTGTAAGCCTCATCGGTTTAGAACTATTTCAGGAGATTGAATTGTGCCGAGCACTAAGGTGCTTATCTGCATTCCCACCTATAAACGCACAGAGCTACTGCGCGTCTTGTTAGATTCCATTGGTCGACAGTCTTTTGCAAGGTTGAATCCGCGGGAATTTGAGATAAGCATTGCGGTTTTTGATAACGATCCTGAAGAATCCGCGCGCCAAGTTGTTACGGAATTTAAGAAAATCCCAGCTGACTACCAAGTGGTGCTGGAGCCTGGGGTCGTCGAGGTGCGCAACCGGGCGCTTCGGTTAGCAAAAAAGACGGCAGATATTCTCATTTTTGTGGATGATGACGAGGAAGCGACTGAATTTTGGTTCGAGTCATTTATGGAAGCGTATCGCAAGTCTTCCTGCGGGATTTTATGTGGGAGTTTGGTGCCCATATACGCAGAAGGTTGTCCGAGGTGGATTGTAGAAGGCGGATTTTTTGCCAGAGAATTAAAGCCCGATTTGATTGAACTTAAATCAGGCAATAGCGGTAATACACTCATAGCCTGCGATGTCCTCCGCCGACATCAGGTCGAATTCGATCCAAAGTTTTCTCTAACGGGAGGTGAGGATGTTTTATTTTTTGCTCAATTGCGTGCCAAAGGAGAAAAAATTCGCTTTGCCAGATATGCCCAAGTGAAGGATCATGTTCCGTCCAGCAAGGCACGAGTCTCATTTCTCCTCAAAAGGGCGTTCCGCTCCGGTGGCACCCAGTTGATAGTCGAAAAGCGCATTCTCGGATGGTGGAAAGCGGTGCCACTTCGAATGGGACGCGCATTGTTCCTCCTTTTTGAAGCAGGGTTTGTACTTTTGCAGGCCCCTTTTGTTAGAAGATCATGGCTGAAATGCGGCATAAAATTATGTCTTGCCTTCGGAGTTTTTGCGGCCCTGTTGGGTATTCACGTCAAACCCTATGCTTACGGCAGAGAAAGAAAGCGCAAACTCTTCTCAGCATTCATGCGTTTGTAATTTCTTGCACATAGTCGAAATATTTGACTTATCGGCTACAGGCACACAATTAAATGAGTGAACCTAAATTAGAGTCCCCTGCAAAGAGTGTACGTAAAAGGCTGCTTTCCGGCGCTAGTTGGCAGCTTGGTCTTACGCTGTCTGGACGTGTCTTCACTTTTTTCCTGAATATTCTACAAGGGCGCTATCTGGGCGTAGTCGGATATGGACAGCTTTCGCTCATTCAAACGACCCTTCAGTTTCTGTCGCTTTTTGTCGGGGCTGCTGCAGGCAATACCTGTACAAAATATCTTTCTGAGCTTCGCAATACGCAGCCACTTAGGGTAAGGCGCATTTTGGCATTTGCGATCGGTAACGTCACGCTGGGGTCAATGCTGGGCAGCGTATTATTTGGCTTCTTTGCCGCGCCGATCGCCACCCGCATTTTGCACCAGCCAGAAATGGAACCGCTCCTGCGCCTGAGCAGTTTTGCTCTGATGGCTGTATGTGTAGGAGGTGCCTGGACGGGGGTTTTGTTTGGATTTCATCTGTTTCGTATCGAGGCTATTGCGCGATTTATCCAGACTATCGTCTGGTTCGGTGCGTGTATAGCGCTTATGCGCTGGGCGGGTGTGTGGGGGGCTGTACTTGCCTACGATATTTCGCTTGGCCTGGTGATGGTGATGGTGGCCTGGATAGGAATTCGGGCGTTGCGTAAGCATAATCTGCAATTAGATTTCCGCCATGCCCTTAAAGAGCGAAAGGTCTTTGGAGATTACTCGCTCGCAGTCATGTTCCAGACCATTCTTATTGTAGGAGCACAATACACTACATATGCACTTTTGAGCCGTGTGCCGAACGGGGCAGTTGGTGCCGGACGTTTTTTTGCTGCATTCCAATACCGCCTGGTTATCCAGTATCTTCCCATGGCCATCCAACTTACTGCTGGACCGCTTATCAGCGAAATGATTGGGCTAGGAAACTATGAAAGTGCCGGGCGCGTTTACTATAAGATGCTTGGCGCGATGATGCTTGGCCTGACTGCTTTAGCTGTATGTATCGTTTCATTTTCACCATTCCTGTTAGGACTCTTTGGCAAAGGTTTCCAAGGCAATCCTTTTTTGCTTGCTTCGGTCATGGCTTATGCTGTGATTGTGTCAGGAAATAATTTTGGAAGCATGGCATTACAGATGCACAGCAAAGCATGGTGGGCCTTCCGAGCTGACGCTGTGGCAGCTATTGTAACTGTTGGATCTGCTCTGTACCTCATTCCACATTTTCACGACCTTGGGACAGCGCTTGCTTTGCAATGTGGTGTAGTCGCTCAATCTCTTGTTTACATGCTTCTCACGCGAGGTATAGGCGGTGAGGTTCGCAAAGCAATCGGGGTTATACGCTATACCGTGGTGGTGCTGCTAGCGCCAGAACTGTGCTTATTGATTGCCTGGAAAAACGTGAGTACCCAAACTCTGGCCGCATTGGGTGTTCGAGTGGTTTTTGTTGCGATGATCGCATGGTGTGGCTGGAGTTGGTATCGCAAACTGAACCAGGCTGAAAACCAGATCGTCCTGTGAAGAAGCCTATAGACGCATATTTTGGTTCCTGGTGGAAGATATGCAGGAGTCCTCTGGCTCGCAATGCCGGGTGGGTCATGGCCGGACAGGGGGCAGGTCTACTGTTTCAGGCTGTATATTTTCTTGTGCTTGCCCGGCTGTTAGGCGTCACCGAATACGGAATATTTGCCGGCGCATTCGCACTCACCAGTTTGCTTGGGCAATACAGCGCGTTAGGAACAGGTACGGTTCTCTTGCGGTATGTCTCTGCGGACGCGAGAGGATTTCAATCGTACTGGGGAAATGTCCTTATTACAACGATTGGAATGGGCGCGATGTTTACGGTTGTTCTGCATTTTATCGCGATCCATCTGCTCAATCATCAGAGCGCAGCCCTGGTAGTTCCTGCAGCGATAGCAAATTGCATCTGTGCTCCATTGGTAGTCGAAACAAGCCGCGTTTTCCAGGCGTTCGAAAAAATGCGGGCGATGGCTATTGTGAATTTATCAACATCTTTTGTCCGCACATCAACGGTGGGCTTGATGTTCTTTGTATGTCATCGAGCGACGGCCTTGCAGTGGTCTGTAGCCTCCATGCTGATTTCGTTATTTGGGGCTATCCTGGCTGCCGTGTGGGCGAGCGTAGCTTTGGGACAACCAAGATCCGACACTAATTTGCTTCTCCAGCGAGGATGGGAAGGGTTTGGATATTCCTTTGCATCGTCTACTAGTGCCGTTTACAACGACCTGGACAAGACCATATTGGGGCATTATGGGATGAACAAGGCCAATGGTGTATACACAATGGCTTACCGCATTCTGGACATAACGACGGTGCCTATCATTGCTCTAAAGGATGCTGCTCTGCCGAGACTCTTCCGGCTAGGACGCTATGGGTTGGGCCATACAAGCGATATGTCTCAAAGATTGCTCAAGAAAGCACTTCCTTTGAGTTTGGCTATATCATTCCTACTCTTTCTTGCCTCTCCATCCATTCCCCGCATAGTGGGTAACGGATTTAGTGACGTTGTGTTGGCACTGCGGCTACTTTTCCTGATCCCGGTATTTCGATGTGTACATCAAATCATGGGCTCTGCGCTGACAAGTTCCGGGCTTCAGAGATATCGCACACTGACCCAATTCATGGCAGCACTCATGAATTTGGGATTAAACTTATGGCTTATTCCAGTCCATGGGTGGCGCGGAGCGGCATGGTCCAGCGTAGCCACGGATGGAGCATTGGTAATCATGAACTGTGCTATTGTGCTTATTCTTCGTTCTCGAGTTCGCGAACTTACGGTTGCCAGACCTTGACCCAGTCCACCTGAATAGGCCAGCCTGGTGCGCTGCCCAGAATCAATTCCATGCCAGGTGATTGTGTATCGAGGACATCGAAGACCCCGGCGGGTGTCGGCGTGATGCCAGTCTTTGTGGTCGCAAGCGGATTGGGAGGGGCAGTTGCCGAATACTGCTGGGTCATCAGCGGTTTTCCATCGAGATACCACGTCACTTGTCCCTGGACCCACAGAACGGCGACTGTGTGCCACTGTGTCCAGTCCACATGAACGACCTGATGATTGTTGCTGTTCTGGTAGTGGATGGTCGCGCTGTCCTGCCATTGATGCAGCGTTCCATAATAATCTCCGGAATAAGAGGAATGGCCTCCGGTGAGGGCCTCAAAGATGTCCAACTCGGGCCAGATGGCAGAGTTACCGCTTTGTGCATGCAGCGCGGAGAAGAGCCATACGGAAGGCCATCCTTCAGACTGTGTTGCGAGTGACGGGTCGAAGCTGATGCGGGCTTCAAAGCATCCATAGATCCAGGCGTGACCGTTGCCCGTCAGCGGATCGCGGGTGGAAAGCCCGTAATTCGATGTCCAGCCGGTGCTGGTGAGAGAGAGTACGGATTCTGTGATGGAGTAGGCAGGGGGCAGCGTACTTTCCGCAGACCATTTCGACAAGTTTGTGTACCAGTTGTATCCAGGCCTCCCGGTAGAGTTTGCGTCAATCGTATCGAGTGAGTTGAAGTCATCACAGAACGACAGCGAAGTAAAGCCAGAGGATGCCGCAGGAGCAGGTGGCGCGATGGAAGCCTTGCAATTTCCGGACTGGTTGCCGCTGCCGAGAAAGAGATGCATCTGGCCTTCACCGTCCGCGTTGGACGCCCCGAGCACCACATCATATTCGCCTACCTGCTGCGGTGTTCCTGAGATAAGACCTGTCGCAGCATCCACACTCAGTCCAGCAGGCAGCCCCTGGGCTGTATAACGGACCGGGTTGTTGGTGGCGGTGATCTGATAGGTAAAAGGCACGCCCAGGCTGATCCGCGAACTGGATGCGCTGGTGATGACTGGACCATTTCCACTGCCGGGCGTGCTGACTGCTTGTGCTGACTGTCCTGCCTGAAGGGAGGTCATACTGGATGTTCCGCATCCGATGGCAAGAAGGAGCGGGCCCAGAAAGCAGAGCGCAATACTGCTGGGCAAAGCCGGGATACCTGGTTTTTCCTGACATACACGCAGATGGGTGGCCATTTCCGGTACTTCCTCTTCGCGTCATTGAGGCCAGCGCTCCAAAGAGAAAGGCGCGACCGACAGCCTTGTTATCGGCGTGCGCAGGAAAGGGCTTTACGGGTGTAGTGGCGAGTCAGCGTGCGTGAATGGAAACCGCGTAATGGATGAAGAGATGTGTTCTGAAGCGGGACAGATTTATTTCGGAGCGCCGGCTGTTTTGCTGCCGTATTGCTTCTGCGCGATGGCGAGCTCGGCTCGTGCGCGGTCATTCATGCCGGCTTTGCGGAGGGCCAGGCCAAGCTCATAGTGCAGGTGCGCGTCATTCGGGTCAAGCGCTACAGCTTTTTCCAGGTGCTCGGCACCTTCCTGCGGTTTTCCGGACGAGCTGAGGGAGCGGCCCAGTTTTTCTTCGCACGAGGCGCACTTCGGATTGATGGCAATGGCCCGTTCCAGTTGCGGAATGGCCTCGGCTGCACGTCCCTGGTCAAGGAGGAAGCTGCCGTAGTTCAGATAGGGCCATTCGTCGGTGTGGCCATTTTTCGCGGCGAGCGCAACCGCTTTGCGAAAGGTTTCATCGGCGTCTGCGGGGCGGTTTTCCTGGCTGTAGACGAGTGCCAGATTCTCCGTGGCCTTGATATTTTCAGGATCAAGCAGAAGCGTCTGCTTGAATGCATGCTCGGCCTCGCGAAAGCTGCTTTGCGTATAGTCGGCGCGCCCGAGAGCATACCAGGCTTCGGCATTGTTGCTGTCGAACTGAACGGCCTTTTCAAGCCAGTGGATGGCGTCGGGATAGTCGTTCAGCAGAACGTAATCAAGGCCCACGATACGCAGGTCTTCTGAGGACGGTGTGCGCACCTGGGCCGCGTGCGTCATAGTCATGAGCGAATCGCGCGGATGGTTTTCGCGCTGCTGGACAAGACCGAGTGTGTAGAGTGCGTCGGGCGAATCGGGGTGGCGGGTGAGATATCCATGCAGCGCCTTTTCTGCGTCAGCAAGCCGGCCGATGCGCAGAAGGGCCTTGCCTTCGAAGAGCAGCGCGTCGGATGTTCCCGGCGAGGCGGCCTCGGCCTGCGCCATCAGCGTGGCTGCATCACTCCACTGTTGCGTATCGAAGGCGGCGCGGCCTTTTGCGTAAAGAGAGTCCTGCGCTGCCAGAGGCAGGCAGAGCAGCAGGACGGCCATGCAAGTGAGTCTGCGCATTCCTTCCAGAAAAGTGTATGGCATTTTGCATGCGGTTGACGCACGTGAGACGAAATGCGATGGTCATAGTTTATGGAACGCAAGCCTACGATGAACGACGTAGCGCGGGTTGCAGGCGTTGGCACCATGACAGTTTCGCGCGTGCTGAACGGCTCGGCCAACGTCACGGAAGCGACGGCAAAACGCGTCTATCGCGCGATTGAGAAGCTCGGCTATCGCCCCAATGAAATGGCGCGCGCCTTGCGCAGCCTGAAGTCGCGCACCATCGGGCTGATCGTTCCTTATCTCTACGACCCGTTTTTTGCCACCTGTGCTCATGCGGTGAATACAGTGGCGCGGGACCACGGCTACTCTGTCATGCTTACTACTTCCAATAATGACGCGGTGGCGGAACACAACGAGGCGCAGTCCATGGTGCAGCGGCACGTGGAAGGCCTGGTCATTATTCCTGCCGATATTCGCAAGTCGCGCATCCGCCAGGCGGAGTTCAGCGGCGTGCACATTGTCACCATGGACCGGCCCGTGCATGATGACCGCGTGGATTCTGTGCAGGTGCAGAACCAGAGCGGGGCAAAGCGCGCGGTGCAGCACCTTATTGAGCAGCATGGGCACAAGCGCATTGCCTTTCTTGGATATAACCGGAACCTTTACACAGTGCGCGCGCGGTTTGATGGCTACCGTCGCGCGATGGTGGAAGCGGGCCTGAAGCTGGAGTCCACATTTGAATGCTCCTCGGAAGAGGCGACCGAGGGGATCGTCGCCGGGATGCTCGAGGAGCGGACTCCTCCGACGGCGCTCTTTACCGCCAATAACCTGACCACGCGTTATGTCCTGCGGGCCTTGCTGGATCGCGGGGTCAAGGTCCCGGATGAGGTGGCGCTGGTGGGTTTTGATGACTTTGAGCTGGCAGACATTCTGCATCCCACGCTGACGGTGGTACGCCAGCCTGCTTCAGAACTGGGCCGGGTTGCGGCGAATTTGCTTTTCGAGCGCATCCGGCGCAATGAGTTTCCTGAAGAAGGGAACCATGTTGTTCTTCCGGTTGAGCTGGTGGTGCGCAGATCGTGCGGCTGCAAGGGCCGGCAGAGGGCGGATTCGTGAGCCGCTTTCGCATGAGAAGATAAAGACAAGTTTTTTGCATTCATCTATGTTGAAAGTCATCTCTACACACGTGTTCCTGCGCAGCCGTCTGCACCCTGGTCATCTTGATGTGTTTGCACATGCTGGAGCGCAGGGGGTGGAGCTGTTCGCCGCGCGACAGCACTTTGATTACACCAGCCGCGCGCATGTCCGCGAGCTGGCGGAGTGGTTCCGGTCCAGCCAGCTGGAGGCGTTTTCAATGCACGCTCCCATGTTTCCTGATCCTGAAATGGGTCGTGGCGGAGCGCCGGCCGTCAACGTCATCCATCCGGAAAAGGCGCGCCGCGTGGATGCAATGGATGAGATCAAGCGTGCGCTGGAAGTGGCAGAGCAGGTCCCTTTCCGCTATCTTGTGCTGCATCTTGGAGAGCGTGAGGACACATGGGGCCCGCGTTCGCTCGAAAATTCACTCACAGCGCTGGAACATCTCCGCGCCTTTGCCAATCCACTCGGGGTGAAGCTGCTGGTTGAGAACATTCAGAATGAGGTCACGCAGCCGCGCAATATTCTGGAGATCCTGAACGTCGGTCATTTCGGTGATATCGGAGTCTGCCTCGATGTGGGCCATGCCCACCTGGGCGATGGGGTAACAACCGTGCTGGGAGAGCTGCGCCAGCACATCCGCTCTTCGCATCTGCACGACAATCATGGCAATCGGGATGAGCACCTGTGGCCGGAAGAGGGGACGATCCCGTGGGACGAGACGGTCCGAGAGCTGAAGTCCGCTCCGCAGACCCCGGCGGGAGTACTGGAGATCCATTACACGCTTGAGGAAACGCCAGAGAGCGTGGTTATGAAGGCGCGGACAGCGTTTGCGAAGTTCGAGGGTTGATGTCTCTGAAGGGGTATCCCCTCCCTCCCGTCCGAGTAGCTTCCTTATTTTTCAATAACTTAGCGGGGGATCATCCCCCGCTATCCTATTGATTCTACTTTGGTTAAGTTCGATCTAGTGTTTTCAATCACTTACGAGGGGTCTGCCGTTCGATGCTGCGTATTTTCGGAAATCTTTGCGGTTAAATTCAGGATAACAAATTGGGTGGAAATTCCCGGCCCTCTTTCTTTTGGGCATAAGTTGTTTTGTTTGTGTGGGTTTGATTCGAAGTGAGGGTGGTGAGGGGCTTGACATCCATTTTTTCCACAGGAAGTCTCGTGCCGTTGCGCCGATTGGATATACATCCCTGTGCGAAGGGCCTTGCTGGCGCAGGCGATCGGCGCACCACTCGGTGTGCAGGGTCCTTCGGCTTCGCCGCGCTGTGCACAGGATGACCAAATTTTCGTGGTGCCTGCATCCTGCGAAGGCCCTACTCCAGAACGCGAAAGCCACGTGTTCCGGGAACCCGGTTCGCAAAGGATGGGGCATGCGGGTTTTGCTTCTACTCTGATTTTTCTGTTCTCCAGCGTCCTCTGTCCCCTATGGAGTTGGAAGTTGGTTGGTGGTCCAGCCGCCGCCGAGGGCCTTGATAAGCTGTGTGCTGGCGACGAATTGCCGGGTTGTAATGTCGGCCTGCGTGCGCTGGTTGGTCAACAGCGCGGTCTGCGCGGTGAGCACTTCGAGATAGTCCACCAGGCCCTGTTTGTAGCGGCGGGTACTGATCTCGAGTGAATGCTGGGCGGCGGCAACGGCGGCAGCCTGGGTGGCTGCTTCCTGATTGAGAATGCGCAGCGCGGCGAGATTGTCCTCCACTTCCTGAAAAGCATTCAGAACGCTCTGGCGGTAGTTGGCGACGGTCACTTCGTAGTTGGCGCGCGCTTCTTCTGTGAGGGCGTGGCGGCGGCCTGCGTCGAAGAGAAGCTCGGAGGCCGACGCTCCCAGTGACCACAACGCGCTGGGTCCCTGGAGCCACGTGCCGGGGCTGCGGCTCTCGAAACCTCCTGCGCCAGAGAGGGTGATGGTGGGATAGTAGGCGGCGATGGCGATGCCAATCTGCGCATTGGCGGCATTGGCGCGGCGTTCCGCTCCGGCGATATCGGGCCGGCGCTCAAGCAGTTCAGAAGGCACTCCTACGGGGACCTGCGGCAAAGGAAGCTGCAGGGGTGCTGACGGCAGGCTGAAGGCAGACGCTACCTGGCCGGTCAGGGTCGCAATGGCGTGCTCGTATTGTGCCCGGGCCACGCCCACGTCAATGTCCTGCGCGCGGGTGCTTTCAAGCTGGGTCTGGGCCAGGGCCACGTCGGAATCGGTCGCCAAGCCCCCCTTGAATCGGACTTGGGTGAGCTTGAGATAGTCGGCATAAGAAGCGACGGTGTTGTCGAGCAGTTGTTTTTGCAGGTCGAGTCCGCGCAGCTCAAAGTAATCGAGCGCCAGCTCGGAGCGGACGCTGAGTTCCACATTTGCGAGGTCGGCGGCGGAGGCCTGTGCGGTTGCGCGGGCGGCTTCGACGCTGCGGCGCACCTGTCCCCAGAGGTCCGGCTCCCAGCTGGCCTGACCGGTAAGGGCGAAGTCGTTGTACTGGTATCGTGATCCGGACACGGTGGTAGGGCGGTTCTGAGAAAGATGCTGCCGCGAAAGCGCAGGGCCTGCGCCCAGAGTGGGGAAGTAGTTGGCGCGGTAGGTCTGCACGGCGGCGCGCGCAGCGAAGTACTGTTCCATGGCAGCGCGCAGGGTCTGGTTTGAGACGGACACTTTTTCTTCGAGCGCGTTGAGTTGCGGATCGTTGTAGATTTCCCACCACTTCCCGCGCAGAGACTGGTCATTGGGCTGGGCCTGCTTCCATCCGCCGTTGGGAATCTGCGGCGGCGGTGCACCCTCTTTGAAAGCGGGCGGAGGTGGCGTAAGAGGAGAGGGGCGTTTGTAGTTTGGGCCGACGGTGCATCCGGCGAGAACAATACAGAGGGCCGCTAGAACAAGACTGGCCGACCTGGGATGACAGTGGACTCCCATCCTTCCGCTTCGCAAAAAGATGGGGCGCCATGGTCGTCCTGAGGCCCACATCTCCAAGTCGCGACGTGGGGCACTCCTGTATTGGGCCGAGCGATAAGACGAACGAAAGCGCATCGCCTACTCGCCTCCGCTCTGCCGCGCCTGCGGATTCTGCTGGCGGGGCTGCACCACATGCACCACTTCACCGTCAATGATGGAGTCGGGCGGGTTCTGGATGACCTGGTCTTCAGGATGCAGGCCGGCGGTGACTTCGACCACGCGACCGTCGTCGCGGCCAATGGTGATGGGCACGAGCTTTGCTTTGTTGCCTTCGATGATGGCAATGCGCAGGCCCTCTGAGCGGAAGAGCAAGGCGGGCACGGGAACGATGAGCGAGCGCACCGGGCTTTGCAGCCTGAAGCGGACCTGGACATAGGCCCCGGGCACCAGTTCACCTTTCCGGTTGTCTACATCTACTTCTACAAGCAGTGTGCGCGAGGTTGGATCAATCGCTTTGGCGGTGCGCACGATCTTTCCCTGAAAGGTGCGTCCCGGATATTCCACAAAAGTGAGGTCCGCGGTGACTCCGGGCTTGCAGGCAAGCGAGTAGACCTGCGGCACATTCACATAGACGCGCAGGATGTGTTCATCTGCGAGGTGGAAGAGCTCTCTGTTGGCCCCGGCATCAATGAGCTGGCCGATGTCTACACCGCGGGCGGTCACCACGCCGTCAAAGGGCGCATACACTTTCTCAAATGAGACGAGTTGCTGAAGGCGCTGCACGTTGGCCATCGCGGACTTTACCTGCGTATTGGACGCGGATGCCTGAGTGGTGAAGTTCTCAGTGTCCTGGCGCGAGACGGCGTTGCTTTTTACCAGGTCCTGATAGCGGGAGGCGGTCGCCTGCGCGTATTTTGCATTGGCTTCCGCAGTGAGCAGGTCGGCCTTTGCCTGGGCCAGTTGCTGGTCTACTTCGGGGCTTTCAATCTCGGCCAGAAGCTGGCCCTTTTTCACGTGCGCGCCAATGTCGAAGTACCACTTTTTGAGATAGCCGTTGGTGCGGGCGTAAATGGGCGCATCCACGTATGCAAAGATGTTGCCGGGCAGGATGACTTCCTCTGCCGGTGCGCCGAGTTGTGGTGCGGCCACCTGCACGTCCGGGGCGGCGAGCTGGTTGGTCTCCTCCTGCAGTTGCCTGCGTGCGTGCAGGCGGGGAAGGATGCCGGCGATGGCCGCGATGACGGCGGCAACCAGAAACACAATGAGAAGGACGATCACGGTCCCGCGCGAAAGAGGGGGTGGTGTCTGCTGGGGTTGTGGTTCGTTACTCATGGCTTAATCCTTCCGCTGGTTCTCCTGATGCGTGCTGCTTGTGCCTGCGCCTGCGCTCCAGCCATCCATGCAGCACGCTGAAGAAGGTGGGGACAAAGAACAGTGTAGAGACGGTGGCAAACAAGAGGCCGCCGATAACAGCGCGTCCCAGAGGCGCATTCTGCTCACCGCCTTCGCCGAGCCCGAGGGCCATGGGTGCCATGCCGATGATCATGGCAAGGGCCGTCATGAGCACAGGGCGGAAGCGGGTGAATCCGGCAGACAGGGCTGCAGCAGGAGCATCGCCTACGTTTTCTTCCAGGCGCTCACGCGCAAAACTGATGACCAGAATGGAGTTTGATGTGGCCACGCCCATGCACATGATGGCGCCTGTGAGCGCGGGAACGCTGATGTGCGTATGGGTAAGAAACAGGAACCAGATGATCCCGCATAGGGCGGCAGGCAGGGCGGAGATGACGATGAAGGGGTCTATCCACGACTGGAAGTTGACGACGATGAGCAGGTAAACCAGCACGACGGAAAAGATGAGTCCGCCGAGCAAACCGATGAAGGAAGTGCGCATGGTCTGTATCTGGCCGCGGACGACGATCTGCGATCCGCGCGGAAGCTGGCCTTTCATCTGCCCGATGATCTGCTCGATCTGCTTGTTGACGCTGGCGAGGTCACTGTTGACCACGTTGCCATAGATATCAATGACAGGCGCGATGTCATAATGCGATTCGGTGCCCATCTCAGAGCCGGGGGCAATGGATGCGAGATTCCCTAATATCTGTACAGGCTTGCCGCCCATGGGCATGCCGGAGGCCAATTGCGGCCCGCCTGCTCCATTGCTGGCTGCCGCAGCGGCAGTTGTGGCGGCTGATCCGCTAGGTGTGACGGGAATGTTCTCGAGGTCCTGCATCGTGTCCAGCGAGTATTGCGGTGCCTGAACAGCGATGCTGTAGCTCACGCCGGTCCGGGGATTGAGCCAGAAATTGGGCGAGGTCTGGAAGCTGCCGCTGGTGGAGATCAGCAGGCTTTGCGCGACATTTTGCTGCACGAGGCCCATCTGTTCGGCCCTGGTGCGGTCCACATCAATGGTGAGGCGCGGGTTGTTAAAAGGCTGCTGGATGCGCATGTCGGCCGTGCCGGCAACGTACTTGACACGGTTCAGCAATCGCTCAGCGAAGGCGCGATTTCCCTGAAGGTCATGGCCGACGATTTGAATATCAATGGGCGCGGGCAGGCCGAAGTTGAGAATCTGCGTGACCATATCGGTGGGCAGCTCATAGAAAGTGACGCCGGGAAAGCGCTGTGCCAGTACGGAGCGCAGCTTCTGCACGTAGTCTGCGGTGGGGTGATGGTGCTCGGTGAGCGAGACCTGAATGTCGGCGTCGGCAGGGCCGATGACGGCTGAATTGCTGTAGGTGGTGTTGATGCCGCTGTAGGGCAGGCCGATGTTGTCAATGATGGTGACCAGCTCGCTTTTGGGAATGACTTCGCGGATGGTGCTGTCTACTTCGTCACAGAGCCGCGCGGTCTCTTCAATGCGCGTGCCGGTATGCGCGCGGAGGTGCATCTTGAACTGGCCAGCATCCACGGGCGGGAAGAAGTCTTCGCCGAGAAAGGGAAAGAGCAGGGCCGCGGAACCGAGACAGAAAACGATAAAGAGCACCATAAAGACTGCCGCGTGCGCCATGCACATCTGCAGCAGTCCGAAGTAGAAGCGGCGGACACGTTCAAATCCGCGCTCAAAGGCAAGCTGGAAGCGTACCAGAGGATTGCGGCTCTGCTGCCTGCGCTCGGCATCCTCGTCACTGTGCTCCTGGAGAAGATATTTCGCCATGGTCGGCACGACGGTGCGCGAGAGCAGGTAGGAGGCGAGCATGGCGAAGACCACGGCTTCCGCGAGCGGCACAAAGAGATAGCGGGCCACGCCGGTGAGGAAGAACATGGGCACAAAGACGATGCAGATGGAGATGGTGGCGACAAAGGCGGGCACGGCAATCTGCGCTGCGCCGTCAAGGATGGCCTGTTCGATGGCCTTGCCCTGTTCGAGATTGCGGTTGATGTTCTCGATTTCGACGGTGGCGTCATCTACAAGGATGCCGACCGCAAGCGCCAGGCCTCCGAGCGTCATGATGTTGATCGTTTCACCGAGGGCGCTGAGAACAAGGATCGAGGTGAGAATGGAGAGCGGAATGGAGACGGCGATGATGACTGTACTGCGCCAGCTCCCCAGAAAAATGAGGATCATGATGGCCGTGAGGCAGGCGGCAATCAGCGCCTCGCGGACGACGCCAGTAATGGCGGCGCGCACAAAGATGGACTGGTCCGCGAGAGGAACGATGCGCAGTTGTGGCGGAAGCTGCGATTTGAGGACGGGAAGCTTTTCCCGGACACCTTTCACGATGTCCAGCGTTGAGGCATCGCCTGTCTTAATGATGCTCAGCAGGGAAGCGCGCTGGCCGTCTACGCGTACGACGTTTGTCTGCGGCGGGAAGCCATCACGCACATGGGCCACGTCGCGGATGTAGACCATGCTGCCGTTTACGGCGCGAATGGGGAGGTTGTTCAGCTCCTGGATGCTCTCCGGGGCGCTGTTGGTTTCGATCTGATACTCGAACTGGCCGATCTTCGTGGTGCCGGACGGCAGGATCAGGTTCTGGTTGGCGATGGTGCTGGTGACGTCGGCGGGCGAAAGACCTTTGGACTGCAGCGCGGGAAGGTCCAGGTCCACCTGGATCTGGCGCTGTTTTCCGCCGTAAGGGTAGGGAATGCCAACGCCATTGATGGTGACCAACTGGATGCGGACGAAGTTGAGCGCGTAGTCGTTGAGCTGCTGTTCTGACAGGCCCTCGCCGGAAAGCCCAAGCTGAAGGATCGGGACGCTCGATGCGCTGTATTGCAGAACAAGGGGCGGCTGTGTGCCCTGGGGCAACTGGTGCAACTGCGTCTGTACGATGGAGGTGACCTGGGCGACGGCCATGGCGATATTGACTTTGGGCTGGAAGAATATCTTGATGATGCCCATGCCATTGAGCGACTGCGACTCGATGTGCTCAATGTCGTTGACGGTGGTGGTCAGCGAGCGCTCGCTCTGGTAGACGATGCGCTGCGCCATCTGCTCCGGAGAAAGGCCGGTATAGTTCCAGACAATGGCCACCACAGGAATATCAATATTGGGGAAGATGTCCGTAGGCGTGCGCAGAATGGCCACCGGACCAAGGATCATCAAAAGCAGAGCAAAAACAGCAAACGTGTAGGGCCGTCGCAGCGCGAGGCGAACAATCCACATGGCTCGTCAATCTCTCCTGCGGCCGGCGCGAGCGCGCGACCTGAACGGGTGGCTATTGGTTACAAACCAGAAGAAAGCAGACAGGCCCCAGTTTTCTCCGTAGACCCTGCCGGACAAAATGACATTGCAGAAATCGAACGAACTTCCATTTTAGAGTAGACGGCTGTGAAGGTGAAAAAGCCGAAGTTCCTGGCCCTCGCACCCGATCCGGGGCCAGCCTTAAAAAGCAGCGAAAACAGCGATAAGTGCAACGGCCAGACCGATGAGCAGACTGGTGCGGTCGGTCACGGCAAAGATGACGGGATCTTCATTCATTTCCTGCCGCGCCGCGAGAAGCCAGATGCGGCTGATCCAGAAGAGGAGCAGAGGCACGATGAGCCACATGCGTTCCGGATGGCGGTATAAGGCGATGGCCTTGCCGCCGTTGATGTAAAGCGCAAATACCACGACGGCGGCAAAGGCGCTGGCGGTCCCGAAGCTGCGCAACTGCGAGGCATCGGAGACGCGATAGCCGCGTCCGGGAGCGGCCACGCGCCCTTGCGTCCGCAGGTTTTCAAGCTCGCTGAAGCGCTTGACCATGGCAAGGCTGAAGAAAAAGAAAGCGGAAAACGCCGCCAGCCAGGCGGACACCGTCGTCTGGGCCGCGGCTCCGCCTGCCAGCAGACGGAGCGTGTAAAGGCCGGAGAGGACAATCACATCCACGAGTGCCTTTTTCTTGAGCGCCAGCGAATAGGCGAGCGTGGTGACAAGGTAGATCGCGAGCCATCCGCTGAATGCGACAGGCAGCCACAGCCCTGCCGCCGCAAAGGCAAGCACAAGAAAGAGCGCGCTGATGGCGGTGCCAGTGGATGCCTGCAAATCTCCGGCAGCGAAGGGGCGGAGGCGTTTGGTGGGATGGCGCCGGTCTGACTCCATGTCCAGCATGTCGTTGATGATGTAGCTGGCGGACGCGCACAGGCTGAAGCAGGCAAAGGCGAGCAGCGTATTGAGGATGAGAGGCAGCCTGAGCGTGTGTGCCAGCAGCAGCGGAACAAACACGAGCACATTTTTGGCCCACTGGTACGGCCGGACTGCCCGCACAAAGGCGGTCCGCCGGGGAGCCCGGTCCATAAAAGTGCGGGTGATGGGGATGTTCTTTGACCTGGCCTGTGCCAGCAGGGCCGCGCGCGGGTTGGCCAGCATAGGCTCGACGGCATGCTGCAGAAGAGGCAAGTCAGCGCGCGCATTACCGATGTAATCAAAGCCGCTTTCCGCAAAGCGGGCCCGGAGACCAGCGAGCTTATGGTTTCCGGTCACATTGGTCTGCCCGTCGCTGGCCAGGATGCCGTCAAACATGCCCAGATGCGCCGCGATTTGCTCTGCCACACGCCCATCCGCGCCAGTAGCCAGCAGGAGGCGGCGCCCGCGGCTGTGCTCCTGTGCCAGAAAGCCCAGAAGGGGCCGGTTATAAGGAAGATGTGCCGCATCGAGTGAGACCAGGCTGCTGATGCGGGACTTGAGAACGGCCTTGCCCTTGAGGAACCAGAAGAATGCCTTCCAGGCCTGAAGCGGGTGTGTCCGAAGGAGGGCAAAAAACAAGTCCGCCAGCGTATCGCTCTTGATGAGCGTGCCATCCAGGTCCACGCATAAGGGCCGCAGATCTCCAGCGGTCTCGTTTTTCTCAAGCGACTGCACTCTTCTTTAACTCTAATTGCTGGGCCATGGGATGCAATTTTCAGGGAAAATGACGATGGAACCGGTCTTGCATAGAATATAGAACTGGCGTTCCGGCCCCGGTAAGAATGCGGGAACGAAGGAAACCTTTCCGGGCGTTGACTCGTCGCTATAAGTACCGTTTGTGGGCCACGTTACGGCATTTTCATCGCGTCCTTTCCGGAGGGAGTTTTGCATGAGAGGAACGGCAGAAAATGCATCAGGGGCCGGCAATTTAAATTAAGACCGGGGAAGTCATCGGAAGAATTTATGTCGTCCACGCAAACCACGCAGCCTGCCACCGGGACTGCGCCCGCCGTTCCTCCTCCGCCACAGCACCATCGTGTTCGCACAACCATCATTTTTCTGCTGGTGCTTGGCGTAGTGGGATTCATCATCTGGCGCATTGTGACTGCGAATGACAAGGCCAACAAGCAGGCTGCGGCGCAACTGGCGGCCATGGCCAACCGTGCCATTCCGGTGCAGGTGGCCAGCGTACAACAGAAGGGCATGCCGGTCTACATTACTGCGCTGGGGACGGTGACTCCGTACTACTCTGTCACCGTAAAGCCGCGGGTGACAGGTGAGCTGCTGCGCGTGAACTTTAAGGAAGGGCAGGACGTGCATCAGGGCGATGAGCTGATGACGATTGATCCGCGTCCCTATCAGGCATTGCTGGACCAGGCCAAAGGGCAGCTTGCCAAGGACCAGGCACAGCTCAAAAATGCGCAGGCGGAATACAACCGCTATAAAGCTCTTTACGATCAGGGAGTGGTTTCAAAAGAATCCCTTGATGCGCAGGCGGCGAACTTTGGAAATTATGAAGGTACTATCAAGGCCGACCAGGCTGCGATTGATGCCGATGCACTCAATGTGCAGTACTGTCACATCACATCGCCTATTACTGGAAGAGTCGGCCTCCGTCTTGTAGATCCCGGAAACGTTGTAACGGCAAACACCACCAATCTGATCGTCATCAATCAATTCCAGCCCATCGCAGTCCTTTTTACTCTTCCGGAAGACCAGTTGCCGCGCGTGTTCAGTAAGATGAGCAGGTCGAAGACGCTCCAGGCGGAGGCATTTGACCGCTCCGACACGATCCATATTGCCAACGGACAACTGCTCACAGCTGACAACCAGATTGACACCACTACGGGCACCGGCAAGCTCAAGGCCGTCTTCCCGAACAAGGACGAGCAGCTCTTCCCCAACCAGTTTGTGAATGTACACCTGGTGCTGGAGAACCGTACGGATGCGATTACCGCTCCCACGTCCGCAGTGCAGCATGGCACCAATGGCGACTTTGTCTGGATTGTGAAGCCGGACAAGACGGTTGCCATTCAACAGGTGAAGGTGGACGTAACGGAAGGCATAACGGCGATTTTTTCGAGCGGTCTTAAACCCGGCGACATGGTGGTGACCGATGGCGCCGACAAGCTGCGCGAAGGTACCAGGGTGGACCCGCGCCCCATGACGCGCAACCGTTCCGCGCAGCAAAGCGGCAGCAGTAATGGAATGATGGGGCAGTAGGCGGCCATGAGTCCTTCCCGGCCATTTATTCTTCGGCCTGTGGCGACGTCGCTGCTGATGGCGGCGATCCTGCTGGCCGGCTTTGTCGCATATCGCCAGCTTCCTGTTTCGGCACTGCCAGAGGTGGATTACCCCACGATTCAGGTAGTGACGTTTTATCCCGGTGCAAGCCCGGATGTGATGGCGTCGTCGGTGACCGCGCCGCTGGAGCGCCAGTTTGGGCAGATGCCGGGGTTGAACCAGATGACTTCGACCAGCTCGCAGGGTGGGTCAGTCATAACGCTGCAGTTTGCACTTTCTGAAGACATTGATGTTGCCGAGCAGGAAGTGCAGGCCGGCATCAATGCGGCGCAGAGTTTTCTGCCGAATGATCTGCCGAACCCGCCGGTCTACAGCAAAGTCAATCCCGCGGACCAGCCGATTCTGACTTTGGCGCTCACCTCAAAAACAATGCCGCTGCCCGAGGTGGAGGACCTGGCGGACACCAACCTTGCGCAGAAGATTTCGCAGGTTTCCGGCGTGGGCCTTGTGGCCATTGCCGGTGGGCAGAAACCCGCAGTGCGCATCCAGGCGAATCCTTCGCAGCTTGCAGCGTATGGGTTGAGCCTGGAGGACATTCGCACGCAAGTGGCCGCGAACAATGTGAATCAGGCCAAGGGCAGCCTGAATGGCACGCGCCAGACCTACACCATTGACGCGAACGACCAGCTGCTGACCTCGGCTTCTTATAATCCGGTCGTCGTTGCTTATCGCAATGGCGCTCCGGTGCGGCTGCAGGACGTGGCCACGGTGGTGAATGGAGCGGAAAATTCGCTGCGCGCTTCGTGGATGAACGAAGTTCCCGCGGTCATCGTGAACATTCAGCGGCAGCCGGGGGCAAATATTATCGGCGTGGTGGACCGCATTGAGAAGCTGCTGCCGCAACTGAAGGCGAGCCTGCCTGCTTCGATTGATGTCGTCACGCTGACGGACCGCACGGTGACCATCCGCTCCTCGGTTGCGGATGTACAGTTTGAGCTGATGCTGACCATTGCACTGGTGGTGATGGTCATCTTTCTTTTTCTGCGGAACCTTTCGGCCACCATCATTCCCAGCGTTGCGGTCCCGCTTTCGCTGGTAGGTACCTTTGGCGTGATGTATCTGCTGGGCTATAGCCTGAACAACCTCACGCTGATGGCGTTGACCATCTCGACTGGCTTCGTTGTAGACGATGCCATTGTGATGATTGAGAACATCAGCCGCTTTCTGGAAGAAGGCGACTCGCCGCTGGAGGCTGCGCTTAAAGGCTCGGAGCAGATTGGCTTTACCATCGTTTCACTGACAGTATCGCTGATTGCCGTGCTGATTCCGCTGCTCTTTATGGGCGATGTGGTGGGGCGGCTCTTTCGCGAGTTTGCCATTACGCTGGCGGTCACGATTCTGGTTTCCGCAGTCGTCTCGCTGACGCTGACGCCGATGATGTGCGCGAAGATCCTGCGGCACAAGCCACCAGAAGAGCAGGGCTGGTTCTATCGCAGGACGGAAGACCTTTTCGAGCGGGTGATCGCCTTCTACGGGCGGACGCTGCAAACGGTCCTGCGCCACCGCTTCATTACTCTGATGGTGACGCTGGCGACGCTGGTGCTCACCGTGCTGCTGTATATATATGTACCCAAGGGCTTCTTTCCGGTAGAAGACACGGGCGTGCTGCTTGGCATCTCAGAGGCGCCGCAGACGGTCTCGTTTAAAGAGATGTCGCGCCGGCAGGAGACGCTGGCGCATGTGATTTTGCAGGACCCGGATGTAGAAAGCCTCTCATCGTTTATTGGCGTGGACGGCACCAATATGACGATGAACACCGGGCGCATCCAGATCAACCTGAAGCCGCTCTCGCAGCGCAAGAGCCGCGCCGATGAGATCATTCGGCGTCTGGAGCCAAAGCTGGCGCAGGTGGAAGGCATCACGCTGTATTTGCAGGCGCTGCAGGACCTGACCGTGGCCGATACCGTGAGCCGCACGCAATACCAGTACACGCTGGAAGATGTGGATGGCCGCGAGCTGAGCACATGGGTCCCGCGCATTGTGGCTGAGCTGCAAAAACGGCCCGAGTTGCGCGATGTTGCCAGCGACCTGCAGGACAACGGTCTTCAGACGACGCTCGACATAGACCGCGACACTGCCTCACGCCTCGGCGTCTCCATGCAGAACATTGACAACGTGCTGTATGACGCTTTTGGACAGCGGCAGGTCTCGACCATGTTCACGCAGTTGAACCAGTATCACGTGGTGCTGGAGGTGCAGCCCGAGTTCCAGCGCACGGCCGATGACCTGAGCAAAATTTATGTGCCGTCTTCCACCGGGACACAGGTGCCGCTGAGCGCGTTCGTAAAAATCTCGCAGACCAACACGCCGCTGGCCATCAATCATCTCGGGCAGTTCCCGGTTGCGACCATCTCCTTTAATCTTGCGCCGGGCGCGTCGCTGGGAGATGCGGTAAATGCGATCAAATCTGTCGAGCGGGGCATGGGGATGCCGGCCAGCATCAACGCGACCTTCCAGGGGACGGCTGCGTCGTTCCAGGCGTCGCTCTCGAATGAGCCGCTGCTGATTCTTGCCGCGCTCATCACTGTCTACATTGTGCTGGGCGTGCTGTATGAGAGCTACATCCACCCCATCACGATTCTTTCGACGCTGCCCTCTGCGGGTGTGGGCGCGATTCTCGCACTGCTGATGTTCAAGCTCGACCTTAACGTGATCGGTATCATCGGCATCATTTTGCTGATTGGCATTGTGAAGAAAAACGCCATTATGATGATTGACTTCGCGCTGGAGGCCGAACGCAGGGAAGGCAAGTCGCCGGAGGAGTCCATATATCAGGCCTGCCTGCTGCGCTTCCGCCCGATCATGATGACGACGATGGCTGCGCTGCTCGGCGGGCTGCCGCTTGCATTCGGCAGCGGCATGGGTGCGGAACTGCGCCAGCCGCTGGGCATTACGATTGTCGGCGGTTTGATCTTCTCGCAGGTGCTGACGCTCTACACCACGCCGGTTGTGTATCTGTACTTTGATCGCCTGAGCCAGTGGTCGGCTCGGCGGCGCGGCCGCCGCAGCCTGGAAGAGCACGCGGTCCACGCAGACTAGAGATTGCCATGCATCTTTCCGCGCCTTTTATTCGACGGCCAGTGGCGACCACGCTGCTGAGTCTTGCTCTGCTGATGGCGGGCGCGGTGGCCTACAATCTTCTGCCGGTGGCTTCACTGCCGGAAGTTGAATTCCCCACCATCTCCGTCTATGGAGGACTGCCGGGCGCGAGTCCGGAGACGGTGGCCGCTGCGATTGCCACGCCGCTGGAGCGCCAGTTTGGACGCATCGCGGGCGTGACGCAGATGACCTCGTCGAGTTCGCTGGGCGGCAGCAACGTCAATCTGCAATTTGATCTTGCGCGCGACATTGACGGAGCAGCGCGCGATGTGCAGGCCGCCATCAATGCGGCACGCAGCAATCTGCCTGCGAACATGCCGGAAAATCCGACGTACCGCAAGATCAATCCATCGGACGCGCCGATCATGATCCTCGCGCTTACGTCGGACGTGCTGACGAAGGGGCAGATGTACGATGCCGCGGACTCCATTCTGGCGCAGAAGCTTTCGCAAATAACCGGAGTAGGGCAGGTCTTTGTGGGTGGCAGCGCGCAGCCCGCCGTGCGCGTGGAGCTGAACCCGATGCAGTTAAGCTCCTACGGCATTGGTCTGGAAGGCGTGCGTACTGCTCTGGGCCAGGTGAACATGAATCTGGCGAAAGGATATCTGAAGGCGGGCGGCCGCATGTCCACCATTGCGGACAACGACCAGCTCATGAAGGCCGATGAGTATGCTCCGCTGGTCATCGGCTACAATCCTGCAACCGGGGCAGCGGTGCGGCTGAGTGACATTGCCCGGGTGGAAGATTCGGTCGCAGACATTCACACTGCTGGTCTCGCCAATGGCAAGCCTTCGGTGCTGGTCATCGTCTTTAAGGTGCCCGGCGCGAACGTGATTGACACGGTAGACCGCCTTTACGCTGCGCTTCCTGAACTGGAGGCATCCATCTCGCCGCTGATCCACTTTCAGGTTGTTCTTGATCGCACGATTACGATCCGGGCCTCTGTTCTCGATGTAGAAATCTCGCTGCTCATCAGCGTGACGCTGGTGGTGCTGGTGGTCTTCCTTTTTCTGCGCAATGTATGGGCCACCATCATTCCCAGCGTCGCCGTGCCGCTGTCGCTGGTGGGCACCTTCGGCGTGATGTATCTGCTGGGCTATTCGCTGGACAATCTTTCGCTGATGGCGCTGACTATCTCTACCGGCTTTGTGGTGGACGACGCCATTGTTGTGATCGAGAACATCACGCGCTATCTCGAGATGGGCCTCTCGCCCTATGAGGCCGCGATGAAAGGCTCAAAGGAGATCGGTTTCACGGTGCTCTCGATGAGCACGTCTCTCATCGCCGTCTTCATTCCTATTCTGTTGATGGGTGGCATCGTGGGCAGGCTCTTCCGCGAATTCGCCGTCACGCTGAGCGTGGCCATCGCCATGTCTCTGATGGTCTCGCTCACCACAACGCCGATGATGTGCGCGAAGTTCCTGAAGCCGTACACCGGGCAACGGCATGGCCGTATTTATATGCTGAGCGAGCGCTTCTTTACCGGGATGCTGAAGATGTATGGCCACGGACTGCGCTGGGTCATCGCGCATAAAGTTCCGGTGTTGCTCATCACAATCGCGACATTCTTCCTGAATATTTATCTCTTCATCCTCGTGCCCAAGGGCTTCTTCCCGCAGCAGGACACCGGCCGCATGATGGGCATCACGCGCGCTTCGCAGGACATATCTTTTGAGGACATGCAGCAGAAGCAGGCGCAGCTCGCAGATATTGTCCAGCGCGATCCCGGCGTGCAATCGGTTGTGGCCTTTGCCGGAGGCAGCGGGGGCGGCGCCACTACCAACGTGGGCCGCATGTTCATTACGCTCAAGCCGCTGAGCGAGCGAAACGGCGTGAGCGCCGACCAGATCATCAACCGGCTGCGTCCAAAGCTTGCGCACATTCCCGGCGTCACGCTCATTCTTCAGGCATCCCAGGACCTGAGCGTGGGCGCGCGCATGAGCGACGCACAATACCAGTACACGCTGGAAGACCAGGACATCAAGGAGCTGAACGAGTGGGCGCCGAAGCTGCTCGAAAAGATGCGCACCATGCCTGAATTGCGCGATGCTTCGACCGACCAGCAGGACCAGGGCCTCGCCGCCAATCTGGTGATTGATCGCGATACCGCCGCGCGGCTCGCCCTTTCGCCTACCACGATTGACAACGTGTTGTACGACGCTTTTGGACAGCGGCAGGTCTCTACCATGTACACGTCGCTCAACCAGTACCACGTGGTGATGGAAGTGGCCCCGCAGTATCAGCGTGATCCGCAGGCGCTCAGCAACATCTACATCAAATCCTCCAACGGCACGAGCGTTCCGTTAACCGCAGTCACCAAATTTGAACCCGGGCGTACGTCGCTGGCGGTCAACCATCAGGGACAGTTCCCGGCCGTAACGCTCAGCTTTAATCTGGCACCCGGGGTCTCGCTGGGACAGGCGGTGACCGCGCTGCAAAATGCTGAAGCCGATATTGGCATGCCCTCCAGCGTGCACGGCAGTTTTCAGGGCACAGCGCAGGCCTTCCAGTCCTCACTTTCGAGCGAGCCGTTCCTCATCATCACAGCGCTGGCCGCGGTCTACATTGTGCTGGGCATTTTGTATGAGAGTTACATCCATCCCATTACCATTCTTTCCACGCTGCCTTCTGCGGGCGTGGGCGCGATTCTTGCGCTGCTGATCACGCACACGGACCTGAGCGTGATTGCCATCATCGGCATCATTCTGCTGATTGGCATAGTGAAGAAGAACGCCATCATGATGATTGACTTTGCGCTGATGCAGGAGCGACAGGCAGGGAAGAGCAGCGACGAGGCGATCTACGAGGCCTGCATCCTGCGCTTCCGCCCCGTTATGATGACGACCCTGGCTGCGCTCTTTGGCGGGCTTCCGCTGGCGCTGGGCCGCGGAACGGGATCAGCACTTCGTCAGCCGCTCGGCATCACCATCGTTGGCGGCCTGATCGTTTCTCAGATGATGACATTGTTTACCACGCCGGTGGTCTATCTCTTCTTTGACAAGCTGCAACTGCGCGTGCAGCGCTTCGGCAAGCGCTTTGAAAAAGGAGAAGTCAGCCGCACCCGCCCCGAAACTGCAACGGGCGATTAGCAAGCGTAGGTCGCGTCCGATCTTTTAACCTGTATACGCCGTCGTCCGCGACAGAGAAGTCATCAGCGTGCGTGTGGGCAAAAAGACCCGCACACACGCGCCGTGCAATTCTGGATGGGTGCTGTTGCTTATCTGAATCGAGCCACCATGTTTCTGCACAATCCCCATGCTGATCCACAGTCCAAGTCCGGTGCCATGGTTTCCTTTGGTCGTAAAGAAAGGTTGGAACAATTTCTGCGCAATCGCGGCCGGTATGCCCGGGCCGCTATCGAGTATTTCTACGATCACTCCGGAGCCGCGAAGTTCTTCTGAGGGCGCTTCGTGTATGCTGATTTGAATTTTTCCCTGTGCTCCGGTGGCCTCGGCGGCATTGATGATCAGGTTGGTAAACACCTGCCGCAGCTCCGCGGGGAAGCCTTCAATTATTGCCAAATCCGCCGGTCTATACGCTACGGAAACGCTCTGGTTATCAAGTCTCCGTTTCAACAGCAGCAGTACACTGCCAATCAGATCCGCAATGTCTATCTGTACCGGAGCATTCGGCTCCCGGTAAAGATTCAGAAGGCTGCGGCTGATCTGGAGCGTACGGTCCAGCTCCTGCTGCGCCAGTTTCAGATACTCCGCGCGACGTACCGGGTCCGTTTCCTCGGCCAGCAGATAATGCAGGTTTCCAATGGAGTCCAGCGGATTATGGATCTCATGGGCGATGCTGGCCGCAAGCCGGCCCGCGACTGCCAGTTTTTCGCTGGCGGTAAGTGCCGCTTCGGCGCGTCGTTTCTCCGTCACATCGCGGAAGACCAGCACCACCCCGGCAAGTTCTCCTGCTTTTCCAAAGATCGGCGCAGCGCTGTCATCAATAATGTGGCGCAATTCATTCCGGGCAATGAGGACCGTATGGTTTGCCAACGCAATCACTTTGTTGAGCCGCCGGACCTTCTCCACCGGATTTTCCGCTTCTTCATTCGTGAATTCATTCACAATGCGAAATACTTCGCTGAGTGGATGGCCCGCTGCCTCTTCCTTTGGCCACCCTGTCAGTTGCTCGGCCACCGGGTTCATGAATTCCACAGAACCATCGGCCTCGCACACAATCACCGCATCACCAATCGAACGCAACGTAGTGCGCAGCCACTCTCTGCCTTCGTGGATCTCGCCCAGTGATTTCTGATAAACATCTGAAACCCTCTGCAGCCGCGAGAGCGAAAAAAGACTCAGCAGAATCCCGACCAGCAGCGCCCCGCCCAGCAGCACCGTAATTTCACGCCGCTCCAGGACAATCGAGTGTTCCAGCCGCCCTTGCCTCAGCCGCTCTTCCACCTGTCTCATCTGGCGAATCGAACTCCGCACGGCATACATCAGATCGCCGCCGTGGCGGTTCAGAGCGCGATCAGAAAACGTGTCAGGCCGGGCCAGCAGGCCTTCCGCAAAAGAAAGCCATTGATCATACCGTTTCTCGATGTGCAACAGGTTTGTTTCCTGTGCCGGGTTGTCAGAAACCATCTCCCGCAACGATGCAAAACGGCGGGCAATCAGCGGGACGGCGGCCTTGTAAGGAGCGAGCATGGCAGCGTCGCCCGTCAGCTCATAACCGCGCAGCCCCGTCTCCTGATCCATAATCAGTCCTTCGAGTTCGGCGATTCCCGCGCTGACCTCATCGCTGTGGTCCAGCCATTGCTGTGCTTTCTGGGCGCTGGTAATCTGCCACAAAAGAACACCGGCCAGCGCCAGAAGTGCCAGGATGGGAACAAAAAAGGCCTGCCGAAGGACCCTCTGGAATTCCTGAAGGTTCACATCTCCCTCTTCACGGCCAGTTTCGCTGCCTCCAGGATCTGGCGCAGTCTCTGGAGCAGGGCATGCGGGCCTTCGCCCTTGGCCAGAACATCGTCCACCAAATCACGAATATCAGCAGGCAGGTCCACACAGGCAGAATGCAGCAGGATAGGAATTCCCGGTCGCATTGCGCGCATCCTGGCGGCCACTTCGCCGCCATTCATCCCTGGCATCAGGTAATCAAGAAGCACCACATCTACGGCATGCCCTTCCAGCAGAACAAGCCCCTCTTCTCCGCTCAGGGCCGTCAGAACGTGGTATCCGGCATGTTCCAGGAGGGCCTTTCTGATCTGTAGCCCGATGGCCTCATCATCCACACAAAGGACCGTGAATTGTGCGCTCATTTCCATTGTCTGAGGCCAAAGCTAGTTAATGCAAAGGGAGTTGCTGCCAGAGTATAGCATTAATAAGGATTGTGTAGATTCGCGCCCAGGCTGCATACATTGGCCGATGGATAAATACCTTCCGGACAGAGCCAGCAGTGGCAATGAATCCAGCAGAATTCGTTATAACGACCATTTTCCGGAAAGCATTCCGAAAAATTGCTGCAATAAACAATGCTGCAATAAAATAAACAATAAGGAGCTACGACACCTGTCTTGCAGGAAAGAAGGCGGCGGCTTTCCTCTCAAAAGCACTCTAACTTCTTTAGCAAGATACTGTATCAGCAAAGTAGGGGTTCTGCCTGATATTCCTGCACTCCTAGACGAAGGCCACCAGGCGAATCTCCTGTATCTTCTAACATCTTTGGTAAGAAGACTTTACGACCGAAGGACGGGGCGCCCTCCACCGGACAATCCTTCAATTAACAAAACATTAGCAATCGCTTCGCAGACATGGAGTAAGCTGAAGGCGGGAAGCTAGTGAGGTAAGGAACCAGCTTGAGCCAGACCATATTCGTTCTTGAGGATGATGCAGATATCTCCCGCCTGGTACAGCATCATCTGGAAGCTGCGGGATTTGGTGTCCGCGTTTACGCAAACCCGTCCAATGTTATCGCCGATGCCGAACGGCAGCCGCCGTCGTTGTTCCTGCTCGACATTATGGTTCCCGGTGGGGATGGCCTAGACCTCTGCCGCCGCTTGCGCAACCACGCCGCGTTGAGCACCGTTCCCATCATCTTCCTCACCGCGCGCGCATCGGAAAACGATCGCGTTCTGGGTCTCGAACTCGGTGCCGACGACTACATCACCAAGCCCTTTGCTCCAAGAGAACTTCTGGCACGTGTGAAAGCTGTTCTGCGCCGTTTTGAGCGTCCATCCACTCCTTCGGTCATCAGCTTTGAAGATATTTTGATTGATGCCGGGGCCATGCAGCTCAAGGTCCGCGGAGAACTCGCCACCACCACCGCCACCGAGTTTCGGCTGCTTGATTATCTTGCCCGCCATCCCGGACGCGTCTTCAGCCGCGACCATCTGCTCGATGCGGTCTGGGGCGATGCCCGCTTTGTGACGCCACGCTCGGTGGATGTCTACGTGCGCCGTATTCGTGAGAAAATCGAAACCGACCCGGAAAATCCTCGCTATCTCAAGACCGTTCGCGGTGCCGGATATCGCTTTGAGATTCCGCGGCCTGTGCAATGACGGGCAAAGTATTTACCAAGCTGCTTTTCTCGTTTGTGTTGGTCTTGTTGGCCGGAACGGCCATCTTTGACCTCGCTCTGCGCCCGATTCTTGAGCGCACCATCCATGAGCAGCCGCACGGCGCCATTGACCTGGTCCTTGCCTCCGCGCTCGCCTTGGCCGTGGCCATTTTACTGGCCGCCTGGCTGGCGCGCCGCATGACGCAGAGGCTCGATCGCATTGTTCTCTTCGCCAACCGCATCGCAGCTGGCGACCTCGCCGCCCGCCTGCAGGAAGAAGATCTCGACGAGCTCTCTGAAGTGGCGCGCGCTCTGGACATGACCGCGACCCGCCTGGAACAGAGCTTTCGCGAGCTTGAATCCAGCCGGCGCGAGCTGACTGCACTCCTTGACAGCATGCAGGAGGCCGTCGTGGCCGTCAACGCGCAGGGCCAGGTCATCTGGTCCAACAGTGTCATGCAGCGCATCTGCTCCAGCACTGTTCGAGAAGGCCGCCCTCTGGTGGAACTGCTGCGCGACCCTGAGGTGCTCGCCTGCGTGGAAGGCGCCTTGCGCCAGCGGCAGAATTTCACCGGAAGGGCACTGAGCGTGGCTCCGGCAAAGATATTTGAAGTCAACGCTGCCCCCACTCCGGAAGGCGGAGCAGTTGCCGTGCTGCACGATGTCACCAGCATCGAGCGGGCAGAGAAGACACGCCGCGACTTCATCGCCAACGTCTCGCACGAGCTGCGCACTCCGCTGACTTCCATTTCCGGCTATGTGGAAACCCTGTTGGATGGTGGCGAGAAGCTGTCTCCACAGGCACGCGAATTTCTCGCCATCATTCTGAAAAATGCAACGCGCATGAACCGCCTGACGGAAGACCTGCTCGCGCTTGCCAGTGTCGAGTCAGGCGATTACAAGCCTGTGCTTCAGGCGATTCGCGCTTCTTCGCTGGTTCAGGATGCCATAGACTCGCTGACGGGAATCGTACTTGATTCCGACGTGGTCCTTGAAGCCGCCGAAACGACGGACGCCTACATCCAGGCCGATCCTGACGCGCTCAATCAAGTCTTCGGAAATCTCATTGAAAACGCCGTAAAATACGCAAAATCCGGCAAGCGCATCGTCGTAGGCGCACGCCTGCTGGAAGAGCCGAACCAGGTTGAATTCTTCGTCCGCGATTTTGGTCCGGGAATCGCCTCTGAGCACCTTGACCGCATCTTCGAGCGCTTCTATCGCGTAGACAAGGCCCGCTCCCGCGAATCCGGCGGCACCGGCCTGGGACTGGCCATCGTCAAACACATCATCCTCGCCCATGGTGGTACCATCCGCGCTGAAAGCGAACTCGGCTCCGGAGTGACTTTCTTCTTCACTCTTCCACTGGCTCCTGAAAAGAAACCGGTCCCCGCGGGTCCTTCCGGGCAGATGATCACGAAATAAAGCGGCAGAATCGCTTTCTCGACCAATTCACACACGCGTAAAGCCCCTGTAACAATTCCCGGCAAAAATCATCTGTAGTCTTGCCCAAAAGAGGGGGGAGTTTGTGAAAAAAAGCACGTTATTAGTTGCTGTGTTCGCCGTGTGTTCAGCGGTTGCAGGTTATGCCCAGAAGATCAACGGGGCTGGCGCCACTTTTCCGTATCCCATTTATTCAAAATGGTTTAACGAGTATAGCGCCCAGCATCCCGGAATCCAGATCAATTATCAGCCCATCGGCAGCGGTGGCGGAATCCGCCAGGTCACCAGCGGAACGGTGGATTTCGGGGCGAGCGACGGCCCGATGAGCGATGAGCAGCTCAAAGCATCGAAGGTCAAAATCATCCACATTCCCACTGTTCTGGGCGCGGTTGTGCCTGTCTATAACATTCCCGGAGTCAGTGCGGAACTGAAGTTTTCCCCGGACGTTCTGGCCGATATCTACCTCGGTAAAATCACGAACTGGAGCGATGCGCGCATTGCGAAAGACAATCCGGGCGTAAAGCTGCCGAACACGGACATCATCGTGGCCCACCGCTCCGATGGCAGTGGAACCACATACATCTTTACCGACTATCTCTCGAAGGTCAGCAATGATTGGAAGAACTCCGTGGGCCGCAACACTGCCGTAGCATGGCCCAAGGGGATCGGCGGCAAGGGAAATGAAGGCGTCGCCGGACTGGTCCGTCAGATGCCAGGGGCTATCGGCTACGTTGAGCTGATCTACGCGCTCCAGAACAAAATCCCCTACGGATATGTGAAGAACGCAGCCGGGAACTGGGTCAAGGCCAGCATTGAAGGCGTGACGGAAGCCGCTGCAAGCGTAAAGCAGATGCCGGCGGATTACCGGGTCTCCATCACCAATGCTCCCGGAAAAAATGCCTATCCCATCGCCAGCTTCACCTGGCTGCTCATTCCGACCCCGGCACCAAACCCGGAGAACGGGAAAATCATCAAGGACTTCCTGAACTGGATGCTGGAACACGGCGAGTCCGAAACGAGCGCCCTCTACTATGCTCCGCTTCCCGAAAGTGTAGCGGCAAAGGTAAAGGCCACCATTGCGCAGTTAAAGTAGCTAAGGCAGATGGGCAGAGTGGCCGTTTTTCGTAAAAAGGAAACGGCCCTCTTGTCAAACGATACAAACGTTCCGCCGCCGAGCCATTGGCCTTCCTGCGCGATAACGCCATCGGCGAAATCGGCCGCCTGCACCTTTAATCTGAGATTTACTTCTTATTTTTCAAGGTGTTTAACATCCTATTCAAATAAAGTGTTTAGCGTATTCTGTGGTGAACCTTAAAGTCCAGGAACCTCGTGTGTCCGGTCTGCCTGTAACCTCAGATCCAGCATCGAAGAGCCCTGCTCCGGCAAACGAGAACCAGCCGCCGTCGGCGGTCCGCTCCTTTTTGCTCTCACGCGGCAACTCGGCCTGGAGCGACCGTGCCTTCAAATGGCTGATGTTCATTTGCGCGTTGAGCGTCTTCTTTATTGTTGCGCTGATTGCCTGGCAGCTCATTCTGCGCTCGCAGCTTACCATCTCCAAGTTCGGCCTCAGCTTTTTCTTCAAGAGTGCGTGGGACCCGGTTTCGGGCGACTTCGGCGCACTGCCGTTTATCTACGGAACGTTGGTCTCCTCGCTGGTAGCACTGGTCATCGCAGTTCCGCTGGCCGTTGGCGTGGCCGTTTTTCTTACGGAGATGTGCCCCAAATTTCTGCGCGGCCCGTTGTCCTTCCTGACTGAGTTGTTGGCGGCAATTCCCAGCGTGGTTTACGGTCTGTGGGCCGTCTTTGTGCTGGTGCCAATCCTGCGCGAGCACGTGAACCCATTTCTGATGAAGGCGCTCGGATGGACTGGCCTTTTCGCCGGGCCGAACTTTGGCATTGGCATACTGGCTGCCGGAGTCATTCTCGCTATCATGATCCTGCCCATCATCTCATCGTTGACGCGCGAGGTCATGACCGCCGTGCCGCATTCGCAGCGTGAAGCGGTGCTGGCCCTGGGCGCCACCCGGTGGGAAATGATCCGGATGGGTGTGCTGCGCAATGCCCGCATCGGTATCGTGGGCGCAATCATTCTCGGGCTCGGGCGCGCGCTCGGCGAGACGATGGCTGTCACCATGGTGATCGGTAACCGGCCTGAGATTGTAAAATCGCTGCTGTCGCTGGGCTACAGCATGTCCAGCGTCATTGCGAATGAGTTCAGTGAAGCCTCGGACGATCTCTACCTGAGCGCGCTCATCGAGATTGGCCTAGCCCTCTTTGTTGTCACAATCATTGTGAATGCCCTGGCCCGTGTGCTGGTATGGGCGGTCACGCGTGGCGCTCCGGCGAGGGTGGTCTAGTCATGATGGCGAACACCCAGTACAAAGCAGGAAAAGCCAACCATTGGCGCCGCTTCCTCGCAAACCATCTGGCAAGCGGGTTGGCCGTTGCCAGCACGATTATCGTAGTGGCGCCGCTCGTGGCCATTCTTCTCTATCTCATTTACAAGGGCGCCAGCTCGCTGAATCTGAATTTCTTTACTCAAATTCCCAGGCCAGTCGGCGAGAGCGGCGGCGGCATGGCAAACGCCATTGTCGGCTCGGCTGTGCTCCTCGGGCTGGGCAGCCTTCTCGGCGTGCCGCTCGGAATAGCAGCCGGCATCTATCTGGCTGAGTTCGGGCGTGGCGGCAGGCTGGCAAATTTTGTGCGCTTCACCGCAGACGTGCTCAACGGCGTGCCGTCCATCGTGATGGGCATCTCCGTCTATGCGCTGATTGTCCTGCCGCAGAAGCACTTCTCCGCGCTCTCCGGCGGAGTAGCGCTCGGTATCATGATGATCCCGACCATTACGCGCACAACCGAAGAGATGCTGCTGATGGTTCCGAACTCGATTCGCGAAGCGGCCCTCGGGCTGGGTGTTCCCAACTGGCGCTCGGTGCTTTCGATCACACTCAAAACGGCCTCCCCTGGCGTGATTACCGGCTGCATGCTGGCCTTTGCCCGTGTGGCTGGTGAGACAGCACCGCTGCTCTTTACTGCATTTGGCAACAACTTCTGGAGTACCAGCGTAAACGAACCGATTGCCGCACTGCCGCTCCAGATTTACGTCTACGCCATTTCGCCTTATGACGAGTGGCACCGCCTTGCCTGGGCAGGAGCACTGGTCCTCATCGTATTGATCGTTGTCTCCGTCGCATTGGTGCGCTACGTCACCACGCGCGGCGTTTTGAAGGGAGCAAGTTAAGTGGGTGTTGGAATTGAAGTCAAGAACCTGAACGCCTGGTATGGCAATAACCATACGTTGCAGGACATCAATCTGCACATTCCAGCGAACCAGGCGACGGCCCTCATTGGCCCTTCAGGATGCGGCAAATCCACGTTTGTACGCTGCCTGAACCGCATGCACGAGACCAATCCAATCGCCAAAGTGGAAGGCTCAGTGCATATCGGCGATCTCGACGTCTATAACGATGCTTCCCCTGTGGAGATTCGCCGCCGTGTAGGTATGGTCTTCCAGCGGCCCAATCCGTTTCCCACCATGTCCATCTATGACAACGTGGCATCGGGTCTCAGGCTGAACGGGTTTCGCAACCGCCGCGTTCTGGATGAAGTCGTCGAGCGCTCGCTGAAGCATGCCGCCTTGTGGGACGAAGTCAAGGACGACCTGAAGAAGAAGTCCGGCGCAAGCCTGTCCGGTGGTCAGCAGCAGCGCCTCTGTATTGCCCGCGCACTTGCTGTAGACCCGGAAGTCCTGCTGATGGATGAGCCTGCATCCGCGCTCGATCCGGTTTCCACCGCGAAAATTGAAGACCTGATCTTCCAGCTCAAGTCGCAATACACCATCGTGATTGTGACTCACAACATGCAGCAGGCCGCGCGTGTCGCAGAACGTACAGGCTTCTTCCTGAGCGGAAAACTTGTCGAGTTTGATACGACCCACAAGATATTTACAAACCCCGGAGACAAGCGGACGGAAGATTACATCACAGGCAGGTTCGGATGACGCGCCTACGCTTTCATAAAAGCCTCGATGAATTGAAGGAGAAGCTGCTGGTCGTGGCAGGCATGGCCGAGCAGTCCATCCAGCGCGCTGTAGAGGCGTATCGTACGCGCGATCTTTCCATCTGCGACCTGGTGGATCGCGGCGAGATGGCCATCAACCGGCTTGAGCGCGAGATTGATCAGATGGCGCTGGACCTGCTCGCGATGGAGCAGCCCATGGCCATTGATCTGCGATTTATTCTCGCCGTCATCAAGATCAATGCGGACATCGAGAGAGTAGGGGACTCGGCCGTCAATATCATTGAGCGGGTGCGTGAGCTTCAGGCCTATCCCGTATGCGACCTGCCGATTGATATTCCCCGCATGGCTGACCTGGCCGCTGCCATGGTGCGCAAGGCACTGCAATCGTTTATTGAAGCCGATGCCCGCATGGCTGACTCTGTGCTTGCCATGGACGACAGTGTGGACAAATTGAATGAGACCATCCATTACGCGCTGCTGAATGTGATGCGCGACACGCCGCAATACACACCCCAGGCGCTGGGTGCACTCGTGATTGCACGCAGCCTGGAGCGCGTCGCCGACCATGCCACAAACATCGCGGAAGATGTGATTTTCTGGGTCCAGGGATACGATGTCCGGCACAAGACAAGTCTGGGAAACGGCGCCGGAAGATAGAGCGATGGAGCACCCATGCCTTCGCGAGACATGGACAATCTGCAAGAAAAGGGGTCTAGGCTACCCGCTCAATCACAAGCGATTCAATGACAACGGGCTTTACTGGTTTGTCCTGCGCGCCACGGGCCACGCGTGAAATCTTATTGGCCACGTCCTGACCTTCGACAACTTCACCGAAAATAGTGTGCTTGCCGGTCAGCCATTGCGTAGGCGCCACGGTGATGAAAAACTGGGAGCCATTGGTATTCGGTCCAGCATTCGCCATGGCCAGCTTGCCCGGTTTATCAAAGCTGTGTGGAGAACCTTTGGTCTCATCTTCAAAACGGTAGCCGGGACCGCCAAAACCTGAACCTGCCGGATCGCCGCCCTGGATCATGAAATCAGGAATGACGCGATGGAAGATGGTCCCGTCATAGAGCTTGTCCTTGCTCTTCTTGCTGGTCACAGGATGGGTCCACTCGCGCGACCCTTCCGCAAGCTCGATAAAATTGGTGACGGTCTTCGGCGCTTCTTTCTCAAAAAGGCGGCACACAATTGTGCCTTCGCTGGTATTGAAAATGGCGTATGTTCCGGTAGTATGGGCCATGCTTGACTCCTTTTAGGTGAAACTCTGGTGGGTCCCGTCCTTCGCGCAACGAAGGCCAGGAGTGTTGTTACTGCTTCGTGGTTGAATCGGACGGCTGCGGCGCGGGCGGCACAGGCTGTCCTGCGGGAACAATGGTGACCTTCTTCAGGGTCACCGGCTCCATCGGCTTGTCATTGTCATCGCGTGCAACACGGGCGATGGATTTGACCACCAGAATGCCGGAGTCATCACACTGTCCAAAGATCGTGTGCTTCTGGTTGAGCCACTCGGTCGGCACTTCTGTAATGAAGAACTGTGATCCGTTGGTGTTCGGGCCGGAGTTGGCCATCGCCAGGCGTCCGGGCACATCGAAGTTCAGGTCCGGATCAAGCTCATCTTCAAACATATAGCCTGGGTCTCCGGTTCCTGTTCCCGTCGGGTCGCCGCCCTGGATCATGAATTCAGGAATCACCCGGTGGAAGGCGGTGCCATCATAAAAACGCTTGTTGTGCATTTTCTGGTGTGTTGCCGGGTCCGTCCAGTCCTTTGTGCCTTCTGCCAGCCCGATGAAGTTGGCCACCGTCTTGGGCGCCTGCTTATCAAACAGCTTGCAGGTGATGCGGCCCATGCTTGTATCAAAAAGGACCGTGGGTCCCGTAGGCTGTGGGCTTACGTGCGCCTGTGTCCCAGGCGAGTCAGGCAGGTTCTGAGACGACGATGCTGATGACGAAGAGTCCGGCGTACTCTGCTGCGCAAATCCGGAAACGGCCAGAAGCGATGAAAGGGCAGCGAGTGATGCGAAACGAAAAATGGCGTTCATGCAGAATCCCAAAAGGTAGGGTATCGCATGGCCACCCGTGCTGGAAACCCGGAACGGCCTAAATTCCAGCCCTTCCCATTACCGCAAGCGTTACAGCAGTCGCCATCGCCACAATGGCCCAGGACAGCAGCGGACGGTGTATGGAAGGACTCGCTTCCGCAACCGATTCAATGTCGTTATAGGGAATCTGCGTGACACTGTTGGTTGTCGCCTCGGTAAAGGCAAAGGAAGTTGTGGCCAGCGGGCCGAGATGACCGAAGCAATCTGTCTTGTCCTTAAAGACAAGATGCAGATAGCTGCCTTCCGGAAACGACATGAGCTGCCGCGCAATTCTGCGCCCGCGACGGTCCACCGAAGAAATCACATGAAAAACGTAGGCACCGGAAACCAGCGCATAAAGAACCAGGCATTTCACAATGCCCGGCTTATGTGCCTGAGCGGATGGGTCGCTTTCCACCGCTTCGCGGACCTCGCGAAATGACGGAAAGGCCGTCCATGCGCTTTTCTGTGTCTTCAATTCATCCTCATTTCTTAAACGGCTGTTGATCTGTAATTCTCGGCCGGGTGGCTGATTCAGCCTGCAACTGTTTGGCTGTCGCTTCTACTTCACGCATTACTCGCAGAAGATTGCCACCCAGGACCTTGTCGCAGTCTTCCGCCGAATAACCACGGGCCATCAGCGCCTGCGTAATCTTCGGCAGGTCTGCCGCCGAGTCAATCCCTTGCGGAAGCTGATTGGAAACGCCATCAAAATCCGAGCCGAGCCCAACATGATCAATTCCTGCAACCTTGGCGATGTGGTCAATATTGTCAATCAGATCGCTGAGGGGAGGACGAGGTATGCGATCCAGAATCTGCTGCTCTACTTTGTCCAGGTCCCCATAAGTGACCTGCTTGCCCTCTTTTGCGTATTGCTCCTTCAGCGCTTGCTTTGCTTTCGCAACTTCGGGCTCTGCGGCAAGCATAGCGTCTCTATATTTCTGGCTGATGAATGCGGCATAGTAATTCACCATCACCACCCCGCCTTTGCTGTTAGGGCCGCCGCTGCGCGCCACCGCGCGGAGCATGTCGTCCGTCATGTTCCGCGGCGCATTACACAGTGCGCGGGCAGAAGAATGTGACGCAATCACAGGCGCACGTGAGGTAATCACCGCGCGGTAGAAGGTCTTGTCTGCCACATGGGAGATGTCCACCATCATCCCCAGGCGGTTCATCTCATACACCACGTCTTTGCCAAAATCCGTCAGGCCGTCCTGCGTATGCTTCACGTTGGTGTTGTTAATGTCCCCGGAGGAGTCCGCCCAGTCATTCGAATTGGACCAGGTGAGCGTCATATAGCGGACGCCCAGCCGGTAATAATCGCGCAGCAGCGCCAGGGAGTCTTCAATCGAATGTCCCCCTTCAATCCCCATCAGCGCTGCCAGTTTGTGCTCGCGGTGCGCGGTCACAATGTCATCGGCGGTGAAGGCCATGCGCATCTTGTCAGGATGCTTCGACGCCTGCTGGTAGACGGCATCAATCAGCTCCAGAGTGCGTTTCGCATACTGGCCTTTGTATAAGGTAGGTTCCACCCAGATAGAGAAGAACTCTGCCCCAAGGTTGCCTTCTTTGGCCGACTCAAAATTCAGGTTCCCGCCATTCAGTGGATCAGCCAGGTCGTAATTCTCATCCACCAGCCGCTGCGTGGTGTCAGCGTGGGTGTCAATCACAATGGCGTTGCGATGGACGGTAAGCGGATCAACCGTGTGCTTTTTCACAGTTCTTTGCGAGGAGGCCTGGGCGGCCAATGGAAGTGCAGATGCGACCAGCAAGGCAACAAGGGATCGAATTTTCATAGGTTTTAGTGTTGGCGGGATTGTAACAGAGGCACCCTCAAAAAGGACCACTGTATTTATGTGCTAATTTGACAGGGTGAGACTACTGCGTCACCTTTGCCTGGCCCTCTCGGCCATCGCTGTCCCATTCGCCTATAGCCAGTCTTCTCCTGTAGGCGAGGGCCTGGCCGCGTTGAAAAACCATCAGCCGCAGCAGGCACTGGCAGCGTTCCAGCAGGCATTGCAGTCGAATCCCAATGACATGGCCGCCAATCTGTATGCAGCAGGCGCTGCCCTCGAACTCTATCAGGGCAATCTCGCCGTGCAGTACGCGGAAAAGGCGAAGCAACTGGCCCCGGACAACTGGAAGGTACACACCACGCTCGTCGTCGCTTATGCCATGGCAGGGAAGATACATGAGCGCGATGCCGAACGCGAGCAGCTCCGCAAATTGCACGCTGACCCGAAAGCACCGGACGCAATGCAGACCAACGGTTTCCTGCTCGACATGTTTCCGGTGAAGCAATACGGCATCGAAGCCGTAGAGTTCTTCCGGCCCGTCGGAAAATTCAATGTGTACTATCGCTTTCTGGTACGAGATGCGCAAGGCAAACGCGTCTGGGTCTTCAACGTGGAGAGCAACGACTTTGACGAGAAGTCCTGGGAGCAGGCACATGCACAGGAGGCCGCCGACGGTGAGCGTCAGTTCCAGATCACCGGCGAAGGCAACGGCAAAAGCGTGGATTATGAGATGTTTTCCGGCAAGCCCGCCTACGATTCCATCAAGGCAAGAATCATGCGCATTCTCAACGCGCAGAGCACGCCGTTTCCCGGCGAGAATTCGTAAAATAAACCTATGTTGCTGGAAGGCATTTTCCCCGCCGTCACTACGCCCTTTCATCCCGACGGCAGTCTTTATTTGCGCAAACTGGAAGTAAACGTGGAGCGTTATTCACGCGCGCCGATCTCCGGGATCACCGTTCTCGGTTCCAACGGAGAGGCCGTCATGCTCGACGACGAGGAATCGCGCGAGACCCTGCGAACAGCGCGGGAAGCCGCATCTCCGCAGAAAGTCCTGCTCGCCGGAGTGGGCCGCGAAAGCGCCGTCTCCACGCTGAAGCTGGCCGAGTTTGCTGCCGAGCAGCAGTATGATGCCCTGCTGGTGCGCACGCCAAATTATTACGGACCGCTGATGCGCCCCCTGGAAATGCTCACCTATTTCCGGATGATCGCCGACCGCTCTCCGCTCCCTGTCGTGCTCTACAGCATCCCTAAGTTTACAAAGTATGAGCTCCCCGTTGAGCTTGTCGCAGAACTGGCGCAGCACCCGAACATCATCGGCATCAAGGACTCAAGTGGCAACACAGAGCGCATCGCGCAGCTCGTGGCCGCAACCCGAAACGCGCCGAAACGCACAACCGTTGTCACCAACGTCTTCACCGCATTCACCAACCGCATGTTGCTGGAGCAGGCTTTGGCTGACGCTACTTTTGTCCCTGCCGATGTCCTCGGGCCAGGCGCTCCCGCCGTCGTAGCTCCTCCGGTCATCAGAGCAGCCACGCGAACAAAAGAGGTGGGCTTCCAGGTCCTGACCGGCTCGACGGAAAACGTGAAAGAAGCGCTCGATGCGGGCGCCAGCGGCGCTGTGCTCGCCTTTGGCGCATGCGCTCCGCAGGCCTGCCAGGAAATTTACATGGCCTGGAAAGACAACGACCCTGCACTGGCCGCGCTCAAGCAGGAACGCCTGCGCGAAGCATCGCGCACCGTCGCCGGAAAATTCGGCATCCCCGGCATCAAATTTGCCTGCGACCTCAACGGATACTATGGCGGGGTGCCGCGCGTCCCGCTGCTTCCACTCAACGCAGAAGAGCAGTCCCTTGTGGTGAAAGCCATGGCGGATCTCAGGAACTGAGGGCGATTTCGTTCAAGAAAGTGATATCGTCCTGTTGTCCTTCCATTTACGCCGTGTTTTTACCCGCTTAAGTAGCAAATTCTCCATTAAGGGACTTCAGCGCATGCTTTGCCGAGTGCGGAGTCTATAATGGAATGTGAAAGATTTGCATCTTTCCACTTTCACATTGAAGGGAACATCGCCCAATGGCGACAGGAGATGTTGCGCTAGGCCATCAGGCCGCAGGCGCACCCGCACGCGACGCTTCCAGGCGTATCGTCAATGATTTCAGCATCCAGGTAGCGACAGTCAACGGTTCAGGTTCGCAGTCTGCCAACAATGTATTGCTCAAGAGCATTTTTGCTATGGGCATTCCCGTTAGCGGCAAGAACCTTTTCCCCTCCAACATTGCAGGACTACCCACCTGGTACACCATTCGCGCCAGCAAGCATGGCTACATCGCCCGCAAGAAGGAGATTGACCTTCTGGTTGCGATGAATCCCGAGACGGCGAAAGAAGACATCCTCTCTCTGCCTGCCGGCTCTGTGGCCATCTATGAAGAGGCGCTGAATCTCAGGCAGTATCGCGAAGACGTCATCTGTTATCCCGTTCCCTTTGACAAGCTGACCGCCGCCGTCTGTCCTGAGGCACGCCTTCGCAAGCTCGTAAAAAACATGGTCTACGTCGGCGTCGTGGCCCAGTTGCTCTCCATGGACATGGCTGCCGTCGAGGCTGCTCTGCGCCGCCAGTTCGCCAAAAAGCAGAAGGCTGCTGACCTGAACATGGCCGCTGTCCATGCCGGATACGATTACGCTGCTCAATCCATTACCAAGCAGGATCCCTACGTTCTCGAGCGCATGCACGAGACCGAAGGCAAGATCATCATTGATGGCAACGCCGCCGCCGCGCTCGGCGCAATGTTCGCTGGCGTCACTGTCGTCACCTGGTATCCCATTACCCCATCTTCCTCGGTCGTTGAAACGCTCATTGATTACCTGAAGAAATACCGCATCGAGCCTGACGGAAAAGCCTCCTTCGCCGTGGTCCAGGCCGAAGATGAGCTCGCTGCCGTCGGTATGGTACTCGGCGCAGGATGGGCCGGCGCCCGTTCCATGACCGCCACCTCAGGCCCCGGTATCTCGCTCATGGCCGAGTTCGCTGGTCTGGGCTACTTCTCTGAGCTGCCCGGCGTCATCTATGACATTCAGCGTGTCGGCCCTTCCACCGGCCTGCCTACACGCACCGCGCAGGGTGACATCCTTTCCATTGCCTACCTCTCTCACGGCGACACGAAGCACATCATGCTTCTGCCCGGCAGCGTGAAGGAGTGCTATGAATTTTCCATCGCAGCCTTTGATCTCGCCGAGCGCTTCCAGACCCCGGTCTTCGTTGTCAGCGACCTCGACCTCGGTATGAACAACTGGATGTCTGAGCCCTTCGAGTATCCGGAAAAGCCTCTCGACCGTGGAAAGGTGCTCACAGCGGAAGACCTGAAGCGGCTTGGCGAATTTGCCCGCTACAAAGATGTGGACGGCGACGGCATCCCATACCGCACGCTTCCCGGCACCGACCATCCCAAGGCCGCTTACTTCACCCGCGGCAGCGGACACAACGAAAGGGCCCTCTACACCGAGCGGCCTGACGATTACCAGAACCTGATGGAGCGCCTCAACCGCAAGTTTGAGACGGCGCGTACACAGGTGCCGCAGCCCATTGTCGTCCAGAACGGCAAATCGAAGATCGGCATCATCGCCTATGGCACCTCGGACTTTGCCGTACAGGAAAGCCGCGACCAGCTCAGGAAGGAGTACAGCGTAGAAACCGACTACCTCCGGATTCGCGCCTTCCCCTTCACCAAAGAAATACACGAGTTTGTTGCCTCGCACGACCGTGTGTACATCGTGGAACAGAACCGCGACGCACAGATGCTCAGCCTGCTCAAGCTCGATCTGCCCGCTGAAGACGCGGTCAAACTGCGCTCCATTCGGCACTTCAACGGACTGCCGATAGACGCCCGTTCCGTCACTGACGAATTCGTGCTGCAGGAGGGAATCTAATCATCATGGCAACGACAGCAACTCCAGCTCCCGCGCCCAAGACGAACCGGCTCGGACTGCCTATTCTTGAATATCGCGGCGGCAAAACCACGCTTTGCGCCGGATGCGGTCACAACGCCATCTCTGAGCGCATTATTGATGCGATGTATGAAATGGGCGTGCAGCCTGAGCGCGTCATGAAGCTCTCCGGCATCGGCTGCTCCTCAAAAAGCCCGGCCTACTTCCTCTCTCGTGCGCACAGCTTCAACAGCGTCCACGGACGTATGCCTTCCGTCGCCACCGGCGCGCTGCTGGCCAACAAGACCATGCTCGCCCTCGGCGTCTCTGGTGACGGCGACACCGCCTCCATCGGGATGGGGCAGTACGTACACCTGCTGCGCCGCAATCTGCCGCTCATTTACATCATTGAGAACAACGGCGTCTACGGTCTCACCAAAGGCCAGTTCTCGGCTACCGCCGACATCGGCTCCAAGCTCAAGACCGGAGTCATCAATGATCTTCCCGCGATTGACACCTGCGCGCTGGCCATCCAGCTCGGCGCTACCTTTGTGGGCCGCTCCTTCTCCGGCGACAAGAAGCAGCTGCTCGCCATGCTGAAGGCAGCCATCGCGCACAAAGGCACGGTGATGCTCGATGTCATCTCGCCCTGCGTCACCTTCAATGACCACGAAGGCTCCACCAAGAGCTACAAATACATGCAGGAGCACGAAGAGGCCATCAGCGAAGTCGGCTTTGTCCCCCACTTTGAAGACATCAGCGTGGACTACGATCCAGGTTCTACCTACGACGTAACCATGCACGATGGATCACATCTCCGCCTGCGCAAGCTGCACGACGAGTACAACCCTACCGATCGTGTTGCTGCTGTAAAGTTACTGATGGAAGCCAACGCGCGGGGTGAAGTCCTGACCGGCGTCTTCTACATTGACACACAAAGGCCCAGCTTCACCGAGCTGCTCAATCTCGTGGACGAGCCACTCGGCACCCTTCCGCAGGAGCGTGTCCGGCCGTCCAGGCAGGTTCTCGACGAGATCATGGCAAAGCTGAAATAAGGCTTACCGCTCCATCATTCATTCAGGGCCGCCGTGCATTTAGCACGAGCGGCCTTTTTGCGGGAAAAAAGAATGTGCTCGGAGGCCCGCAAAGCCGTTCTCCCCCTGGAGCCAGTCTGGCGCACAGCTCTCCGATCTGTGGAAAACTCCTGTCAAGCTTCTACTTGCCCATTTCAGACGTAACAACACAAAATAAAGCTTTTAATTTATTTGCAGGGCAGCCGGTTATTTATGGCCCTTTTGATATCCTGAATCTAAGAGCTAAGTTTTGTGAGTAGCGCCACGGGGGCTGTTGAGACCCCCTTCGTAAGCGACTGAAAACACTAGGTCAACTTAAGTACTTTGTAATCAAAAAGATAGCGGGAGATGATCCCCCGCTAAGTTGTTGAAAATAAAGGGAAGGTACCTGGACAGAGGGGAGGGGGGACCCCCCTTCCATATCCCTTGGCGCAGACCCTCAGAACGAAAAGTTGATCTCTCCTGTCACCGTTCGCGGCGTCACATAATGCGTGCCGCTGAAGGTTGAGAGGAAGTTGTACAGCGCATACTTGTCTGTCACGTTGACTGCGGTAAGCCGCAGCCCCCACTTGTAGCGGTCCCCGTTGAACAGATTGTCATCGCCCATGGCCATATCAAACAGGCTCCTCGGCTGGATGCGCGCGGGATTCTTGTCATCGTTCTCCGTTCCCGGAGCAGGGATCTTCACCAGAGTGGAAGTCAGGCCCCTGGCATCGCAGGCTGTAAAGCCGGAAGTTGGTGTGGCCCGCACTCCATCGCACGTAAGCCCTGCCTGGAACTGCTGGTCCGGAGTCAGCCCACTCAGGTCAATTCCCGGCTGCCCATTCGGTAGCGTGATCGAAGGACCGCCGTTCAGCGGATTACACCGGCTGTTCGGATCGTTCACGTTATAGCAAGGTACCGAACCGGCCACAGCGCCGCTGTCAAAACGCCAGTTAAAGCCAAACCATGTGTTTTTGAACTTGCTCCAGGGCAGCTGATATTGCAGGTGTGTGGTCTGGTTAAACCGCTCATCATGGTCAATGCGGAAAGGATACCCACTCTGCCCGATGGTGGCTCCCGCGCCGCCCACCTGCGGCGGGAAAAAGCGTGCCGAAACTGAAGACATTACGACAAATGCACTGATGTTATGAAAATTGGGCAGGTTGGCGCGTAATGCCAAGCCCGGAATCTTCGAGTTGTGCCAATTGATCGGAAAAGTAATCGGCGTATTCCCCAGCACGCTGAAGTCATACGCATTATGCGTGTACTTCCATACATACTCACCGCTGATGACAAAGCCCTTTCCGAAGGCCTGCTGCAGGCCGGCATGAAATTCATTGCGGAAGCCAGGGTTCAGCTTGTCTGAAACGCCCGGCGTGCAGGAAAGAAGCGAAGAGAGTACCGGATTCACGCATCCCTGGCTGGAAAGCACCAGGTTCTCATTGAACGGAGTCTCCATCATGCGTCCGTAGGACACGCGTAACACAGTATTCGTCTTCTTGATGTTGTAAGAAATTCCGACGCGTGGCTGCGGCGCGCGGGCGATGGTCAAACCATTGTAAAGATCGCCGCGAATGCCAACATTGAAGAGCCAATTGCCCTTCGTAATCTGGTCTTCGGCATACATCGCCAACTGTTTTACATCAGTGTGTCCGTGGAACCCGAAGCGTCCGCCGCTGCGCGTCAAGTCATACGGCAACAGCACATCATTGAATTTGGGATTCGGCAGATATCCGGCCGTCGCACACTCTGCCGGGCCCATGAAACCCTTCACCGGATTGCCATTTGCATCCACGCAGGGCGCATTCAGCACCGGATTGATAATGCCGAGCGTGTCGTTTTCGCGGAGAATCGTTTGTTCATAAATGGCGCCTGCCTTGAAGTTCTGGGCGCCTTTCACGTATGAGATGTCCGAGTGCGCACCAGTGTTCAGGAGTGTGCGCCGCTGTCCTATGGTTTCAGACTGGATCGGCCCCAGGTCGGCAAAAGGATTGCTGCTCGGGAAGTAGTTGTAGGCATCTTTCCGCGCATACGCGCCAAAGTTAAAGACCGAATAATCATTGATCAGCCGCGTATACGTGGGAGAAATATTGAATGTCTCAATCTTCGATTTCTGGTCCGTCTGGCCTATGCTGTTGCCGTTCTGGTCGAAGACATTCAGATTGTCATAGGCATTGGGCGTCTGAAACCAGGACCGCGTATAGTTCAGGTTCAAATGGATGGAGTCATTCTGTGTAAGCTGATAATCCATTCGATCAAAGATGTTCTGTTCATTGCCCCTGTCATGAAAGACCTTGAACTCCGGCGGATCCAGAAACCGGCTGGTATTCAGGCCATTGGCAGAAATGAAGTTGCCCCAGTTGTTTTTCCCATATGCAAGATCAAAGCCGCTGTTGATTGTTCCGAAAGTTCCATAGGAGGTATTGATGGAGCCTGTCGGCCGGTTGACTCCTTGCCCGGAGCGCGTCGTGACTTTCACAACAAGGCTGGTCTTGTCTCCGTATTCAGCCGGAGGCGCCCCATCAATCACTTCCATGGATTGAATGGAGCCTGACGGAATCTGATTAGAGAAGACCTTGCTCTGCTGATCGGTAATAGGCTGCCCGTCTACGGAAAAGGAGTTCTCCGCGTGGTCTCCCATTCCATGAAACATTCCGTTGGAATCGGCCGTGACTCCCGGAGAGGAAAGGGTGATCAGTGAGCTGACGGCAGATGTCGCACTCTCCAGAGGCAGCTTCTGAATCAGATTTCGATCCACATCAGTATGCATTGTGGAGTCGGTTTCAAGAAGGTCGCTTCCACCCTCGACCACGACGGTATTCGAAGCAGTCGCCACCTGCATGCTCACATTGACTGCAACCGGCACCGACGATCGCACATTCACGTCCTGGGCATAGGCATTGAACCCGGAAGCTGTAACCGACAGATGATAAAGATTGAACGGCACATTCGTGAATTGAAAATGCCCATCGTTGTCTGATTTGACGGTCTGCTTATATTCACTCACAGCATTGTGGATCGTGATGGCAGCACCCGGAATGACAGCTCCGGTCGGATCAGTGACCGTGCCAGTAATCGTGCCCGAGCTGCTGGTAGACTGCGCCGCAAATCCAAAGGAGGAGATGCCAAGCAGCAAAGAAGAAAGAAAAACGCTACGCAAATATGCGCGCATGGAAAAGACCTCCGCAATTTTTTTGACCCTGTAAAACCTGCAAAAGCCAGAACGCTATTTACGCGTTCTGGATCGCGGGCGGAGGACGGTTGGCCAGCTTTAATAAAAATCGCTGGCGCGACAGCTGCGTGTCTTTTTCAGGAGCAAGCTGCAGAACAGGTTGGATGGAGATGGACACCATGACCAGCCCAACGGTCTGCACCACATGGTGCGCCGTAACGCAGAGGGAGCAGCCTTCATGGTCAGCGTGTCCATAAGTATGCGTGTGCGTGACCTGAATGAATCCGGTCAGTAAAACAAGCGCAATGCACAACACCCCGAGCCAACTGGCCCAGGAACCGTGCGCGCGCTTATGAAAATGGAATACACGCATCCTGTCTTGAATATAGAGCAGAAAAGGTTGCCGAGCAAAACGAGAGGGAAAAGTTACTCTACCACAGCCAGCACCTCGCCAGCAGCGACAGTTCCGCCCGGCTGCACTCGCAGGCCAGCGATTTTTCCGGCCTTGGGAGATTTCAGCTCGTTTTGCATCTTCATGGCTTCAATCACTATGATGCCTTGCTGCGCCTGCACCTCATCTCCTTTTTGGACGAGGACCCGAACCACTCTTCCCGGCATCGGCGCCGAGACAGGCTTGGGTCCATCGTGTCCGCCAGTACGGCTGCGGCGCGACTTCAGCGATCGCGGATCATCCATCTGATAGGGGAAGCGCGAGCCAGCAAAGTGAATCACCGTGCCCTCCGGGCCTTCCTCAAGCACGCAGCGACAGGTTTTCCCGGCAATTTGCAGCGAAAGCACTCCCGGACGCAGCAGCCGGGCCTCAATCTCCTGCTCCGCTCCATCGTTCAGCGCGACCCGGAAACGATTCGGCAACTTATCAGGCGTAAGCTCAATCCGGCGCAATTCGCCGTGAATCTCCAGCTGCAGAATCATGCGTGTAGCGCCTCCCGTCGCGCCATCTTCTTCCAGTTGCTGGACGACCCGTTCGTCGGCTGGTTCTGGCCAGTGCTCGTCGAACGCATGGACTCAAACACAGCGGCAGCAATGGCAGCAATCTCCACTCTTTCCGGAGAAGTTTCCGGCGCAATGCCTTTCACAACAAGCAGACGGTCGAGATATCCTGTGTCTATGTTCGCTTTCTGGAAATCGGGATCGCGCAGGATCGTGCGAAACAGATTGAGATTTGAGCGGATGCCGCCAATCACATATTCATCGAGCGCCCGAAGCAGGCGGTGAACGGCCAGCATCCTGTCCGGAGCATACGCAATGAGCTTGGACAGCATCGGATCGTATTCCATCGGCACAACCCATCCTTCGTACACGCCAGAGTCTTCGCGGATACCCGGTCCTCCCGGCTGAAGCAACCGCGTAATTTCTCCCGGCGATGGAAAGAAGCCATTCTCAGGGTCTTCAGCGTAAATGCGGCATTCCATTGCGTGTCCCCGAAGGCGAACATCTGCCTGCCTGAATGGCAGCCTTCCGCCCTGCGCAATATGTATCTGCAAGTGAACAAGATCGAGCCCGGTTACAAGCTCTGTGACCGGGTGTTCCACCTGAAGGCGCGTGTTCATCTCGAGGAAGTAAAAATTTTTTGCCTCATCTACCAAAAACTCGACCGTGCCCGCATTGGTGTATCCCGCCGATTTCGCCAGCCGCACCGCAGCTTCGTCCATCCTGCGGCGCAGGTCTTCATCCACAACCGCCGATGGCGCTTCCTCAATGACTTTCTGGTGTCGTCTCTGCACCGAGCATTCGCGCTCGCCCAACGAAACGCAGTTTCCGTGCTCGTCGGCCAACACCTGAATCTCAATATGCCGGGGCCGCTCAATCAGCTTTTCCAGATAGACTTCACCCGAACCAAAGGCGCGCTCTGCTTCGCTGGATGCAGCGCTAAACGCCGAGGCCAGCTCATCGGCGGAGAAGACCGCGCGCATTCCTTTGCCACCTCCACCGGCTGCGGCCTTCAGCATGACCGGGTAGCCAATCTGCGCAGCAACAGTGCGCGCTTCTTCAAGCGAGGCCAGGCCCTTCACAGAGCCGGGAGTACGCGGCATTCCTACAGAATCCGCAACCTGACGGGCACTCGTTTTTGAACCCAGTGCGCGCATGGCTGAAGGCGGCGGCCCAATGAACTTGACACCAGCCTTCCCGCAGGCTTCAGCAAAATCCGCATTTTCAGAGAGAAAACCGTAGCCCGGATGAATCGCATCCGCTTCTGTCCTGTGCGCTATGTCAAGAATCAGATCGCCGCGCAGATATGATTCCGTTGCAGGAGCGGGCCCGAGCCTGTATGCTTCGTCGGCTTCCAGTACATGAAGTGCTGCGCGATCTGCATCCGAGTAGAGGGCAACCGTGCGGATTCCAAGCTCGCGGCACGCCCGAATGATACGCAGAGCAATTTCACCCCGGTTGGCGATCAGGATTTTCCCAAAGCTCATTCCAGAAAGGATTCTATCGCGTTACACTACCGCCAACCATGATTCAACGCGCCTTTGTCTTTTCTGCAATTGTCTGTCTCTGTTCTTTTTCGTTACAAGCCCAGCCTGTCCAACCTGCGCCGCATGAGACGCCGGCCCGGACAAAGCATGCCATGGTGGTCAGTGTTCATCATCTGGCAACTGATGCGGGTGTCGAGATACTGAAAGAGGGCGGTAATGCCGTGGATGCTGCTGTGGCAACCGGCTTCGCTCTGGCCGTTGTGCATCCCATTGCAGGCAATATTGGCGGCGGCGGTTTCATGCTTATTCATCTCCATGATGGAAAATCCACCTTTTTGGATTATCGCGAGAGGGCGCCGCTGGCCGCTTCCGTCAATATGTATCTCGACGGCGAAGGGAATGTCATTCCGAACATGAGCATTGTGGGGTATAAGGCCATCGGCGTTCCCGGCTCGGTTGCGGGAATGGCTTACGCCGAGAAGAAGTACGGCAAGCTGACCCTGGCGAAAGTGATGGAACCTGCGATCCGGCTTGCATCCGATGGCTTTGTCCTTTCAGAAGAAGAGGCAGACGAGCTCCATGAGTCCGGCCTTGCTGAATTTCCGGAATCAAAGCATGTTTTTCAGCGCGATGGCAATTACTACCACACGGGAGAACTCTTCAAGCAACCAGAATTGGCGGCAACATTGCGCCGTATCGCGAAAGATCCGGACGACTTCTACCATGGAGAAATTGCAAAGCAGCTGGCTGCGGACATCCAGAAAGGCGGCGGCCTTCTTACCGAAAAGGACCTGGCCAGCTACGAAGTGAAAGAGCGTGACCCGCTCGAGGGTACTTACAGGGACTACACTGTCATCTCTGCTCCGCCGCCATCATCAGGAGGAGTCGCGCTGCTCGAAACTCTTAACATTCTTGAAGGCTATAACCTCAAGCGCTTTGGCGACCGCACCGCGCCAGAGATGCACCTGATTACTGAGGCATTTCGCCGCGCGTACATGGATCGCTCTGACTATCTCGGCGACCCCGACTACGTGAAGATCCCAGTCGAGCAACTCATAGACAAGAAATACGCCGCGGTATGGCGCGCCAGTATTCAGGAAGACCAGTCAACGCCGTCGACCGACCTGAAACGCCCAGCCGGGCTCGTGCCGCCTCCGCCAACTATGAGCGAGGTGCGGCATGAATCACCGCAGACCACACACTACTCCGTTATGGACGCAGACGGCAACGCTGTCGCCGTGACCACCACTCTCAATAACAGCTTCGGTTCTTACGTGACAGCGAAGGGGCTCGGATTCCTGCTGAATGATGAGATGGATGACTTCGCCTCCAAGCAAGGCAAGCCGAACATGTTCGGATTGATTCAGGGGCCGGCAAACTCCATCGCTCCGGGTAAGCGTCCGCTCTCCAGCATGACGCCCACTATCGTGCTCAAGGATGGAAAAGTAGCCATGGTGCTCGGTTCGCCGGGCGGTGGACGCATTATCACCACGGTAGCCAACATCTTCCTGAGCGTGGCGGACCAGGGGCTGAATATCCAGGAAGCAGTAGATGCGCCACGCTTTCATCATCAGTATCTGCCCGACGTTCTCTATCTTGAACCAGGTTTTCCTGACGCTACTGTAGATGCATTGCGATCCATGGGCTATCAGATTAAAGTCAGCAAAGGTCATTGGAGTGATGGCGAATGCATCGCAGTAGACCCCGAGACGGGCGACATCGAAGGAGGGCAAGACCATCGGCACCATTATGGGAAAGCTGCCGGATATTGAAAGCCGATGCTTCTTAATGCGCCAGCAGAACAACCCCTGCGCAGACACACGCAGCGGCAATCCAGCGGCGCTTATCTACATTCTCTTTCAAAAAAAACTTTGCGGCGATGGTGTTGGTCACTACCGTAAGAGAGGCTGAAGCCGGGGCAACAAGGCTCAAGTCCGCATGACTGAGCGCAAAAAGTAAGGAGAAGAAGCTGACCGCCATAGCGGCGACACCACTAAAAAAGCGGGCATTGGTAAGGACGGCCACAATGGCACCCTTCAACCCCGAGTGGGCCTTGATCTCATCTAGGTCGCCAATCTGGCGCATGGCTGATGCGATCAGAACGTCTCCCGTTGTGGCCGCGACAATGATGCTCGCAATCATTGCGGCATTCGCCAGCCCGACATGATGAGCAACTGTCACAGGCATGCTCCTTCCGCGGATTTGGTGGAAGCAGGGGCCGGTTGCGGTCTCTCGTGCTCGGTGTAAGAAGGTCCCCGCATCACAAATCCCACGGCCGCAGTGATGAGGAAGATGCCAAACCAGCGGGAAAGCGAAATGTTCTCATGCCGCCAGAACTTTGCCAGCAACGCCACAATCACATTGGCAAATGATGTAACTGGGAGAACATACGTAAGGTCTGCCCAGGAGAGGGCGGTTAGCCATGAAGCGAAGAAGCCAATGAGCAACAGAATCCCGCCGGCAATCCACGGTGTGGCCACCGCATGAAAAAGTGTCGTAACGTGCGTAAGGGAAACCGGTCCGACCTGCTTCATTCCTTTATCAAGAAAAGAATCGCCCAGTGGGGCCGATACTGTGACAAAGGCCAGGACCAGGTAGCGCCGGAATGTCATTGTGCTTCGCGTCATGAAAGAAAGAGCCCACATCTTCCAACGATGCGGGTTATTCCTTGAATGGGAGTGGAAGAAAATGTAAGGCTGGCCTCGGCCAGCCCAAAAGAGCCATATTCTTAAACTTCCGCGCTTACAGGTTGCGACTCGTTCGATTTCTGCTGCTTGCTTTCCTTAACGATCTTATTACGCTGCGCACGCAATTTCAGGAACGACTTTGCCTCTTGATAGAGGCGGGGCAGATCGCGGTTCACAATGGCCTTGCTGACAACGCGCCATGCCGCCTTTGGACGGAAATAATACTCGTCATAGAAGCGGTGCACCATCTCGAGTACGTATTCCTTTGGCAAGCCAGGATATTCAATATGCGCGAGCTGATGGCCCTGGTCGTCCACCATCTGCCCGTTGTTGATGATGAAGCCATGTTCCTTTGCGAACTCGTAGAATTCCGTTCCGGGATACGCGTGGGCAATGGACACCTGAATGGTTTCCACATCCAGGCCTTTCGCAAAATTGATGGTATTGCGAATGGACTCCTTCGTTTCCCCGGGCAGACCAAGAATGAAGTCACCGTGGATGGTCAGGCCGAGGTCGTGGCAATCGCGTGTAAAATCGCGGGCCCGTTCCACGGTTGCACCCTTCTTGATGTTCTTGAGTATCTGAGGGTCGCCGGACTCATAGCCGACGATCAGCAGACGGCATCCGGCTTCACGCATGGCCTTCAGTGTTTCGCGGTCTGTCGTGACGCGCGAAGTGCAGGACCAGGTCAACCCGAGCGGCTTCAACTTGGAGCAAAGCTCGATGGTTCGCGCCTTCTGGATGTTGAACGTATCGTCATCAAAGAAAAACTCCTTCACATGCGGGAAGAGTTCTCTGGCATGTGCCATTTCCGCCGCGACGTCATCAGTGGAACGCTTTCGCCAGGCATGACCGGAAAGGGTCTGCGGCCAGAGGCAGAAGGTGCATTGTGCCGGGCATCCGCGAGTGGAGTAAAGCGAAACATACGGATGCAGCAGGAAGGGCACATTGTATTTCGTTACGTCGAGATCGCGCGCGTAGACGTCCGTTACCCATGGCATCGCGTCCAGGTTTTCAACCTGCGGGCGGTCCGGATTGTGGACGACTTTCCCGTCTTTGCGGTAGCTGATGCCCAGAATTTCGTCGAGCGGCTTGCCGTTCGCGTATTCCACCACCGAGTAGTCAAATTCGCGGCGGCAGACAAAATCAATCACTTCGCATTCTTTCAATGCGCGGTCGGGTGAGGTCGTCACCGGAGGTCCGACAAATGCGATGCGGATCGAAGGGTTGGCCCGCTTGATGGCTTCGGCGAGTTTCTGGTCGCCCGTCCAGCCCGGGGTGCTGGTGAATAGTACGAGAAACTCATAGCCTTTCGCAATCTCAATGGTTTCCTGCGCCGAGATGTGATGGGGCGGTGCATCCAGCAACCGCGAGCTTTCGAGCATCCCTGCCGGATAGGCAAGCCACACTGGATACCAGTACGACTCAATCTCACGCGTGGCAGGCCAGCGCGAACTGGCGCCACCATCAAAATTCGCGAACGAGGGCGGGTTCAGAAACAGTGTTTTTAAGGGCATGACGTCCTCTTAAGTGTAACATCCGGCGAAGGTTTCCCTGTCGAAAAGGTGCTTTTGCAGCGACTGCCCACAATGCATTGATTCACTTACTTTTGCGGGCCGGTTTTCGCCCAATCTTCGACAGCTCCGATAGAGCGGAGCAGGCTCAATTCGGTGCGGATAACAGAAAAATCCGCGTCCAGGACATCTTCATAGCGCTCCCGCTCCTCAATGTGAGCCTTCTGTTCATCCTTCGGAGTCAGGGCCGGACCGTTTGCGGAACCGTTTGCGCTTTGCAGCTGAGTGCTGATCGCATTCAACTGCTCCTCTGCCAGCTCTGCCTGCAATTGGGCAACTCGTCGCTGGGCGGCCAGCTCTTCGAGGCTGCCCTGTAATTGAAGGACCTGCTCCTGGGCGGCGTCCCGGTCCTGGTCTGCCTGTGCCCGCGCATGGGTAGCGTCCGCTTCCGATCCTTTAGCTTTGGATCGCCTGCTGGCATCAAAAAGCGGAATCGTGATCTGGACCGCAATACCGAAGTTATTGTGCTGGAAGTGGCTGTAATATTCCTGGTAATTATTGAACTTTGCGAAGCGGCTGTATTCTGCGCCCAGAGCAAATTGTGGGCGGTAATTCTGCCGCTCATCTCCAAAGGCAAGGTATGCCTTTGACTTGGCGTTGGCTGACGCCGCAAGCAGTCCCGGATTGTTTGTCACTACCGCGCGCAGGAGATTTTCCGCTGAGCGGAGGTCCGGCGGGGCAGGAATGCTTCCGCTCTCTGTCACAAAGCTGTCGGCAGGCAATCCAGTCAGGTGAGAGAGCTGTTCTCTGAGAAGACGAGCGGCCTGGCGAAGATGGATTTCCTTTAAATCAACCTGCGCGGCCACAAGCTCTGCGCGAAGTACTTCCGAGCGATTGTCCACACCGGCGATGACCCGGTCTTGTTCAATAGAGACGAGTTTGTCTGCGAACTGCTTTTCCTGCTCCAGGGCGTTGATCTCTTTCACGGTCTTGTCGAGCTCAATGTAGTGCAGTGCAGAGTCGAGCACGACCTGCTCGCGGCTATCCTGCAGGTTGTATTGCGCGGCCTGCAATGCTGCGCGAGCAGAGCGGATGTAATAAGGCTGCGAAAAAGAGAAGAGCAGCGACTGGGACTGAAAGTTAAAAATTGAAGGCTGCCCCAAAGGAAATCCATAGGAATATCCTGGCTCAACGCCGAACTGGAAGCTCGGTATATAAGCGTCCTTCGCTTCAGCCAGACCGGCGGCTGCACGCACCACGTTTGCCTGTGCCATGCGAACCGATGCGCTGTTGCGCAAAGCAAGATCCACTACCGTATAGAGCGAAATCTGGGCTGAGGCCCGGATGGGGGCCAATGAAAGCCCCAAGGCCAACCATCCGGCTTGTAAGCATTTCAACCGCAATTACCCTCGCAAGTGTTGCAAACTCCGATTTTATCCGCTCACCTGCCGCTGTTGGTGGCCTGTGTAGCTGGTTGGTAATCTCGCGCGAGTTCCTGTGCCGCCGCAATCTGCTGCTGCGCGCCCTGCTTATTGCCGAGAGCGGCCAGCAGTTTACCAAGCTGCACGTGCACACGGAAGGCCGGGGCCTCTTCTGATTTATTAGGAGAGGCCAGGTACTGCTCCATCAACTGACGCGCGAGTGGCAGATCGCGTTGGGCCCGAATCAGAACGGAAGCACCATCAGCGAGTGCAACACCGTGTTTTGTGTCCGTTGCGGAACCAGACCGCACCGCCTGTACCATGTCATCCCAGCGTTGCCTGCGACGATAAAAGGAGGCAAGATCCATCCATGCATCGCCAGGGTATTTCGCGCCTGAGATGGCTGCTTTGTACTCCTGTTCTGCAGTAGCGTAGTCCTTCTGGCCTTCGGCGATCCGAGCGCGTATGTAGTGAGCTCGATCAGGTGCAAAGCCATCTAACTGCTGCGCGACTACACCGGCCTTATCGAATCCGCCGCCTACGATTGCAGGAGCATCTACATAAAACTCGCCGAGATCAGACAGTGTATCCGCGTTATGTGGGTCAAGTCTGGCAGCAGTCCCAAATTCCTGCCGCACCTGCCGCGCCAGCTTAAATGCAGTAATAAAACTGACCCGGTCTGCCTTTTCACCGAGAGCACGGCCCAGCCACAGGTGGTAATTGCTGCTGCCCGGTACGAGCCTGACTGCGGCTTTACAGGCATCCACGGCGTTGTCCCAGCGTTCTTCCTGCATGTAGATACGGCATTGCAGGTTATAGGCTTCGGCGTTTTGGGGTTGCTGTGCCAACACCTGACTTAAGGTGTCCAGCGCCTGATTTGCGCGGCCATGCTCCAGGTCGCCGCGCACAGAGTCGAGCACATCAGCATGCGCTGTCACCATGGCGCACAACAGGAAACTGAACTGCAGGATGCGGCAAATTGGTTTCATTTATCGCACAACACTGACTGAGGCGCCGTCGCTGAGCGGCTGGCCGTTGGTGGTTCCCAGCGCGACACTGTCGCCTTCATTCAGTCCGGAGAGAATTTCTATTTGTGTAAGGTTGGACGCACCTGTTTTCACTTCGGTGCGGCGAAGCACGCCATCTGCAATGCGATAGACGTAAAACCTGCCTTGCTCCGTATGCAGTGCATCTCGGGGGACATTCAGTGCATTTGTCGAATCAGAGATTATAACTGTCACGGTCACGTTGGTATTAGGCAACAGCACGCCATCTGTGTGATCCATGGCTATGACTGCCTGGCCGACGTTACGCGTGGTCTGGTAGCGAATAATGGTGGAAGGTACACGCTCAATATGTCCATGCCATTCCAGATTGGGCCTGGCATCCCACGTGATCGTAACCGGCATGCCTTCTCTCAACCGGCCAATTTCTGGCTCATCAAAATAGGCACGCACCTGAAGCTTGTCCAGGTCTGCCATTTCCAAAAGGGTCTTACCCTGCTCTACAAACTCTGTTCTGGAAACAGGGATCGAGTAGACCGTTCCTGCAAACGGCGCTTTTACGTTTGCCTGATTGACGGATTGCTGCGCTGCAGCATATGCGGCCTGCGCGTCTTCCAGGGATGCCTTTGCATGGGCCACATCGGGTGATCCATAGCGTGATGTCTTTTTCTTCTCAAGCACACCCAAAGAATTGTTGGCTGCAATCAGGCGGTCTTTTGCTGCGGCCACCTCGGAGGCCGACGCCGCACCCTGCATCTGGAGTTTTTCCAGGGTGGCCAGACTGTTCTGGGCCTGTTCGCGATCCAGTATGGCCGATTGGATTTGCCCATTGAGCGATAGCAGTTCTTCCTGTGTGCCGCCTTTTACCGTCGCATCATAAGCCGCCTGTGCTCCTTTGAGATTTGCCAGAGCAGTGGCCAGTTTGGCCCGCGCATCGGCATCATCCATTGAAAGCAACAATTTTCCGGCCGGGACCTGATCGCCCTCATGCACATAGAGTCCTTTTACAACACCCGGAAACGGGGCGGTGGCCTCAAAATTAGAAACGGGTTCAACCACACCATTCGTACTGGTGGTGCTCTTAAGGCTGCTGCGCACCACGGTCGCTGCGCGCACAGGAAGCGTGGTGCGCGTAAGGCGGTGCGCAATATAGAACACCAGCAGAAGCGCAATCACTACGCCTGTCCATATCCAGCCATTGCGGGTCGGTGCTGTTCGTTGCGTTGCCATCCGTAACAGAGGTCAGTATATAAGACTCAATAAGATGCGGATTGGTGGCAGAAATATGTTCTGCACATCGTGCTCTAAAATAGAAACATGGCCCTTTCCGAGCGTTACACTGATGAGCATGCAAAAGCGGGACTCGATACCAAATTCCCTGAGATCGAGACATGGAAGAACCAGTTTCCCGCGTACGAAATTGTGATTGACGATCCCGAGTTCACTTCAGTTTGCCCTAAGACGGGGTTACCTGACTTCGGAGTGATTACTCTGCGCTACATGCCGCGTGACCTTTGTCTGGAACTGAAATCGTACAAAGAGTATCTCTTCTGCTACCGTAATCTCGGGATCTTTCAGGAAAACGTTGTGAATCAGGTGCTCGAAGATGTTGTGAAGTCCTGTAATCCGGTGTGGGCCGTCGTAAAAGGCGAATTTCGGCCGCGTGGCGGAATCTCCACTACAGTAGAAGCACGCTGGCCCCGGCCCAGAGAATAAGTGAATACTGCGGTCTATGTCCTGTCGTCCTAATATCCTGCCGTCATTGCATGAAGGCCCTTCAGCAAACCGGACGAGCCACCACTGCGCAGACCGCAGGCATGGCCCTCTTCCTGCTGACTTGCCTGAACCTGTTTAACTTTATTGACCGCTACGTACTACCGGGCGTGCAGCCGCTCATCCAAAAAGAGTTTTCGGCCAATGATGCGCAAATCGGGTTGTTGACGTCGGCCTTCTTCTTTACCTACATGATCGCTGCTCCGCTCACGGGATGGCTGGGAGACCGCTTTCCTCGCCGTCCACTGATCGTTGCTGGAGCGCTTATCTGGAGCGCTGCTACTCTCCTTACCGCGACTGTCCATAGTTATGAGACGCTTTTGATTCGCCACGCACTTGTGGGCATCGGGGAAGCAACTTTCAGCATTTTCGCGCCCGCGCTGCTTTCCGATTTTTATCCGGAAGTTGACCGCAACCGCGTCCTCAGCATCTTCTACATCACCATTCCAGTTGGCGCAGCCCTCGGATATCTTTCCGGAGGTGTGTTAGGTCAGCATTACGGTTGGCGCGTGCCCTTCTTTATTGCCGCTCTGCCCGGAGTGCTGATCGCAGCCGCCTTCTGGTTCTTTGTAAAGGAACCGCCGCGTGGAGCAAGCGATGAACTTAAGCCCACCTTTGACCGCGCCACCCTGAGCGGACTCGTGCGGAATCCTGCTTTCTGGACCGCTACCCTTGGCATGGCCATGTGGACGTTTGCCGTCGGAGGAATTTCTACATTTTTGCCAACCTTTTTCGTTCGTTTTGGCGGATACACCGTCGCCGCCGCAGGAATCGTTACCGGAGCCATCACGGCAGTGGATGGCCTGGTCGGAACCATTGTTGGCGGATGGGCCGGTCATCGCTGGGTGCGCAGGAACCATCGTGCGCTCTATTTGATTTCAGCGTGCAGTATGGCTGCAGCGATACCGGCTTGCGCCGCAACGATCTTCGGTCCTCACTCATGGCTCGTGCCCGGAGCGCTGATTGCGGAGTTGCTGCTCTTTCTGAACAATGGCCCTCTGAACGCCTGCCTAGTCAATTCTGTGTCTGCTTCTATCCGATCTTCTGCCATTGCCATCAATCTTTTTATGATTCACGCGCTTGGCGATGCCTTTTCTCCACGGCTGATTGGCCGGGTTTCCGACGCCACATCCTCACTGCGTGCCGGGATGGGTGTGACATTGATTGCTTTAGGCGTCGCATCCGCGGTACTTTTCATCGGCTCGCGCTTCGCGCCATTGTTGCCTGAAAGCAAAACTTAGAGGCCCACGCTCATGCGCGTTCTGGGGTCGAGATAGTCTCGCAGAGCGTCTCCGAGAAAATTAAACGAGAGCACGCAGAGCATCACTGCAATTGCAGGAAAGACCACCAGATGCGGTGCGTCAAACAGATGTGACCGCGCATCGTTCAGCATCGCGCCCCAGCTTGCAGCCGGCGGAGGCACGCCGAGTCCCAGAAAGCTGAGTGTGGCTTCGGCCAACACGGCCCCCGCCATGCCAATGGCCGCCTGCACAATGACTGGCTGCATGATGTTGGGCAAGATGTGCCGCACAAAGATGCGCAGATCGCTTGCCCCCAACGCTCTGGCTGCTTCTACAAACTCGCGCTCACGCGCGGCCAACACCTGCGCGCGTACTAGCCGCGCATAGCCGACCCATCCGCCAATTGAGAGTGCCAGGACCAGGTTGATAATTCCAGGCCCAAGAAACGCAACAAATGCTATGGCCAACAGAATTCCCGGTAAGGCCAGGAACGCGTTCATCAGGAAAGTATTCAGCGCCGTATCAACAGCGCCACCGTAATATCCAGCGAGGCCACCGAAGATGAGTCCAAGAAAGAGCGAGCAGGCCACCACGGATGTAGCCACCAGCAGCGAAAGTCTTGCACCGTAAAGCGTTCGGGAGAAGATGTCCCGCCCTAACTCATCCGTGCCGAACCAATGGATATGGTCAGGCCGTACCAGGCGGTGATTCAGGTCAATCGCTGCAGGATTGAACGGGGAAATCCAGGGAGCAAACAGGGCGATTCCAACAAACAGAACAAGCAGGAGTGCGCCAATCATCGCCAGAGGCTGACGGCGGAAGGGGTGTCTAATGGAAAAGTCGGCCAAAGAAAAGGGTAGCAAATAGCACCCATGCATCAACCAGGCTGTGAGCACAACGGGATTCTCCCTGCTGACTGCGGGGAAGGCAGGTGTCTGCCAGAGTGATTCGAGCAGCGCGATTACGGGAGGCTGTATTGCTCCCATCGGAACTCCCACTTCGACCAGCAGTCCTCTGTATGGTGCGAGGCAGTTGCAGTTTTCAGCAAAGCTGTTTTTTCCAGGCACTTTCGACTGAGACGCAGTTCTGGGGGAGGGAACTCTGAGGGGGCCCCCTCCCCCGTTGCGGAGGGTTTCCTTTATTTTCAATGACTTAGCGGGGGATCATCCCCCGCTATCCTTTTGATTACAAAAGACTTAGATTCAACCTAGTGTTTTCAATCACTTACGAGGGGATCTGAAGAAAGCGTCTGCATTGCGCGGGCGCTTCTCAAAAACTTAGCCCTTATGTTCAGGATAGCAAATGGGTCATAAATAACCGGCCGTCCTGTTGACGAATTAAACTCTTTATTTTGTATAATTTAGAGCGGAAATGGGTTTGGAGGATCTTGACAGAAATTTTCCATAGGGGCAGTTCGATCGTTTTGCGGAAGGCATGATCCCTGGAATGGATTCATGCCTTCTGTAAGTTTGCATGCAATTTTCGCAGCAAGTTTCTAGCAAGCCTGAAGCAGTATTTCGTTTGCCATTGCTTCGGCTGCCTCCGCCAGCATTCGGTGATGGATGGTGAAGAGGGCCAGTTCCAGACGATCAGAAACGCCCGTCTTGTCATAGATACTACGAAGATAATTCTTAACGACCTGCTCAGTGGTTCCGAGCCGGATGGCGATCTCTTTGTTTTTGCAGCCCTGAACAATGAGGGAAACAATCCTGAGCTCTTTGGGCGTGAGACGGTCGCGCACCCGCGCGCCGACTTCATCTTCGTCTTGTGCGCGCCTCAAAACGTCGAGAGCGGGTTGGAGATACTGCCCGCCCATAGCTACTTTGCGGACACAATCTATTAAGGTAGATCCTGTTACGGAACGGTACAGGATTCCCTGTATCTCTTGTTCCAGCCAAGGTTTAGGAGATTCATGGTTTTCCAGAATGATAATGGCACGGCAGCCGGAACTGGTGACGCGCCCTTTTAAGAGTGATACTTCTACGTTCAGGGTGGAACTGAACAAAATGACCGCGTTGCGAAAAGCATCGAGTGTCTGGTACAGGCGTTCGCTGTCCGGACACTGAGCAACAATGCGAAAGTCGTCTTCCATCGCAAGGATTTTTGCTATACCTGCACGAAAGACGGCCTGGTTATCGCCAAGAATTACTTTGAACATACAAGCGCGTCGTCCCCCGAGTGCGCTGCGCCATAGCTTTGAGTAGGTGCGCAGGTTTAAAAGTTACTGTCACGTGCAACTACTTTCGTTCCACAAGGCAGAGAAAAATTTAGCTCCGGAATGTGTCGTACGGATACACTCCGGAAACTAAAGAAGCAAATGTGTCTGATAAGTGAACATAGATTACAGAAAAGTCCTATATTGGGAAAGAGATTTCTACGGTAATCACGGGGTGCCTTTCGTCATCTTGCCTGCGTGGCCCTCTTCGCGGTAAATCGAATGATTCAAATTCGCCAGAATTTTGCCTGGATGTTTCGACGATGATGGGTGGCTGTAGAATTTCGAATTTCCCTCGGGTCAAAGACCTTTCATTTTTCACTTTTATTATCGGCACAGATGGAAGCTGTGCCCTTCAAGACAAACCCAAACTGTGGCACAACCGCTGTTTTTGGCCACTTTGCATAAAACGCCTTACACTGTTATGGCATGGCAAAGCCGGTCATTCTCGCAGTAGATGATGACATCAGCGTTCTTGAGGCGGTGATCCAGGACCTCCGCCGACAGTACGGGACCAACTATCGTATCCTGCGCGCCGGTTCCGGGCAGGCGGCACTGGACACGTGCTCGCAGCTCCAGCAGAGAGGGGATGCGGTTGCGCTCTTTCTTTCGGACCAACGCATGCCAGGAATGAGCGGCGTAGAGTTTCTGGAGAAAGCGCAGACCATTTATCCAGATGCCAAGCGCGCCCTGCTGACGGCCTATGCAGATACTGAGGCCGCCATCAAGGCCATCAATACAGCAAAAATTAACTACTATCTGACCAAGCCCTGGGACCCGCCGGAGGAGAAGCTGTACCCGGTGCTGGATGACCTGCTGGAAAACTGGAAGGAGGGCTATAAGCCTCCTTTTGAGGGACTGCGCGTGGTGGGCCCGCGCTGGTCGGCGCGCGATCATGAAGTGCGCGGTTTTCTCTCCCGCAATCAGGTTCCATATGTATGGCTTGATCCGGAGCGCAGCGATGAAGCTGTCCAACTGCTGGAACGGTACAAGCTGGATGATCAGAGATTGCCGGCAGTCCTGTTCCCGGACGGGTCTGCTCTGACCCAGCCTAATTTGATAGACCTGGCTGCGCGGATTGGACTACGGATCCAGGCGGAGAAAGAGTTTTACGACGTGGCCATCATCGGAGCCGGCCCGGCAGGCCTGGCAGCAGCCGTTTACGCGGCTTCTGAGGGGTTGAAACCGATTGTGATTGAGCCGGATGCGCCGGGAGGACAGGCAGGCAGCAGCTCGCGGATTGAGAACTATCTCGGTTTTCCTTCTGGACTGAGTGGGGCGGACCTGGCGCGCCGGGCCTATGCGCAGGCGTCCAGATTTGGCACGGAATTTCTGACCCAGCGTGCCACGGGGCTCCGCACAGAAGCGCCTTACCATTTTGTGCAACTGGCGGATGGGCGTGAAATCTCCTGTCACATTGTGCTAATTGCCACTGGCGTGGACTACCGGAAGCTGAGTATTCCCGGAATGGACCAGTTTACCGGAGCCGGCGTGTATTACGGAGCCGCGCTGACGGAGGCGCTTTCCTGCCGCGATGAGGACGTTTATATCGTGGGCGGGGCGAATTCTGCGGGGCAGGCTGCCGTCCATTTTGCCCGGTATGCCCGGAAAGTGACGATGCTCGTCAGGGGAGATTCTCTTGAAAAGAGCATGTCAAAATATTTAATCAATCAGATAGCTGGCACATCCAATATTGAGGTGCAAACTGGGGCTGAAGTGCAGGAAGTTGCAGGGAATGGTCGCCTGGAGTGCCTGAAGGTGAAAAGCAAACAGGGAGAAACGGTGTGTCAGGCCAGCGCTTTGTTTATCTTTATTGGCGCTGAGCCGAAGACGGAATGGCTCCCTGAAAATGTTATGAGAGACCCGCATGGATTCGTGCTTTCCGGCCCTGATCTTCTGATTGAGGGCAGGGTGCCTAAAGTCTGGAAAGAAAGCCGTCAGCCATTTCTGCTGGAAACCAGTACCCCGGGGGTCTTTGTGGCCGGAGATGTCCGGCACGGGTCAGTCAAGCGAGTGGCCTCCGCGGTAGGAGAAGGCTCCATTTCTGTGCAGTTTATGCATCAGTATCTTGCGCGTTTTTAGGACTTCAATGCCAGAACCGACAACCATCGCCAATGCCCGAATTGTTTCTGTACGGGACCTTTATCCTGAGCTGAAGAAGATTCCCACTTTTTCAAATACTTCAGAGCAGGACCTTGACTGTCTTGGCGATGTTGAAATTCTGGAAGTGCCCGCCGGAACGGTGCTGATGCAGCCGGGGGACGCTCCTGAGCACTTCTGGATCATTCTGAAAGGCGCGGTCCGGGCCTTCAAGACAGAAAAAGATGGGTCTGTGATCTTTGTAGCTGCTGGGAAAGAAGGCGATACATTTGGCGAGGTCCCCATTCTTGCAGGAACCGCGCATGTGAATGTGGCGTGTGAAGCGACCAAGGGCAGCACACTGGCACGCATCCGGCAGGAAAACTTCTGGCAATTGATGGCGACCTGCCCAACGGTGCGCAATGTAGTTCTGACGAATATGTCGCGCCGTCTGGAAGCGTATACGGTGCTCACGCTGCATCGGGAAAAGCTTATCTCGCTGGGCACTCTGGCGGCCGGATTAATGCATGAATTGAATAATCCGGGGACGGCAGCCAAACGTGCTGCCTCGCAGTTGCGTGAGAACATGACGCGATTGCAGGAAATCAGCCTGCGCATGGCGCATACCCGGCTAAGTGATGAGCAGATCCAGTGCCTTCATCAGTTGCTGGCAGAAGCCTTTGCAGCGCAGAAAAAGCCGCAGACCCTCAATTCTCTTGAGGAAGCCGATGCGCAGGACGCACTCGGCGAGTGGCTGGAACAGATCGGAGTGACCAACGGATGGAAACTTGCTCCCACACTCGTTGCCGCGGGATGGCGCCAGCAGGACATTGAGTGCACCCAGCATGCTTTTTCCCCGGACATCCTTTCGGATGCGCTGAACTGGCTTGAAGCGCTCGTTTCCAACATACAGCTGGTGGGCACGATTGAAGAAAGTCTGACCCGAGTTAGTGATCTGGTAATGGCGGTCAAGAAATACGCATACGAAGACAAGAACAAGGAACATAAGCTCGACATTCACGACACTCTCCGCAGCACCCTTACCATCCTCGGTCACAAATTCCGGCACAAGCAAATCACGATTGAAAAGCAGCTCTCAGCCGATGTTCCCGTGTTGACGAGCTGCGGCACTGGCATCAGCCAGGTATGGACCAATCTGCTGGACAACGCCATTGATGCTTCGCCGGAAGGTGGGAAGATTACTGTGCGTACCTGGGTGGAAGGCAAGTGGGCCTGCGTCGGCATTGCTGACCAGGGGCCGGGCATTCCGCCGGAGCATCGCGACAAGGTCTTTGAGCCGTTCTTTACAACAAAACCGCTGGGCATTGGTACGGGTCTGGGGCTGGACATTGCGAACCGTGTGGTTACCGGTCATTATGGCGGGCATGTAGGCTTTACGAGTGTCCCTGGGAAGACTGAGTTCATTGTCAAGCTGCCGATGGACAAGACCTGCGGATAAATGCCTTCGCTTTTTGTGATCGTCGCGGCATGGGTCATTGCTTTGCTGTGGCTCTGGCGGACCATCGTTGCGCTGCGCAATCTTCCGTATCTGCCTGACCTGTTACGAGAACCAGAAACAAATTTATCCGGTACGAAGCCGTACATCTCAGTCATTGTTCCCGCGAGGAATGAAGAACGAGCGATTGAGCAGACGCTGCGCTCGCTGCTGGCCCAGCAGGATGTCTCCCTTGAAATTATTGCCGTAAACGATCGCTCGAAGGATGCGACGGGTGACATTATGGAGCGAGTTGCTGCAAATGCCGGGAACGTGCGAGTTCTCCATATTGAGACGCTGCCGCCCGGCTGGATGGGCAAGACGCACGCCATGGCGGTTGCGGCACGGCAGGCCAGCGCTCCCTGGCTATTGTTTACAGATGGAGATGTGGTCTTTGGAGAAGACTGCTTGCGACGCGCGCTCTCGTATGCCGAGCGGGAAGCGGACCATCTGGTGCTTTTTCCAACGCTGATCTGCAAAGACTTTGGCGAGCGCATGATGCTTTCCGCCATCCAGGTGTTGACGTTTCTCACGTGGCGCCCCTGGAAGATTGCGGATGCGAAGAGCAGGGAATCCATTGGTGTAGGCGCATTTAATCTGGTGCGGCGCGAGGCATATGACGCCATCGGTGGCTTCGAGGCACTGCCGCTGGAGGTGCTCGAGGACCTTCGCTTTGGGTTTCTCACCAAACAGCAAAAGCTTCGCCAGCGATTTGTATTTGGGCGCGATCTGATACGGATCCACTGGGCGGAAGGCGCGTTCGGCATTGTGCGGAACCTGACCAAGAACATTTTTGCTGTGTTTCGGTTTAATCCACCCATGCTTTTGGGGGCCTGTGTTGCGCTTGCAGTGTTTTGTTTTATGCCGCTGCTTGCTCTTGGCGGACCGTGGCCCGCGCGCATTTCTTTTCTTGTTGTCGTGGCCTGTGCTTTTGCGATGTACCGCAACCTCAGTCGCAGGTCAAACGGCATTCGTGCAGCGTATGTCGCGACATTTCCTGTTGCGGTCTGCCTCGTCCTGTATGCGCTGGTCCGCTCGATGGCAGTGACTCTGGTGCGCGGAGGAGTTGTGTGGCGGGGTACGTTTTATCCTCTGGCGGAGTTGCGGAAACAGGCGCAACCCTTGCGATAAACCATCCCTAAAAAAAAGAAGCGGTAGCAGGTTCCACAATGCTACCGCTCATAAAAAATCCTAAGCAGGATTTAAAACTTATGGCCCCTGGACCGCGATGCCGAGTACTGTATAGGCCGGCACCTGAATGGTTGCGCTGTATACCCCATTCGCTTGCGTGAGGGCCAGTGTCTGGCTATTGATGCTTTGACCGTTCTCCACCTGATAGAGCACAGCATGCGGAGAAGAGAAGCCTGTGTTCTGCAGGTTTATGGTGATGAACGGGTAGTTGGTGGACGTCGGATTCACGATCAGCACGGAATCCTGGTTCGGCGTGTAGAAGGCGGTAGTGACCAGACCTCCGCCACCTGATGGCGGGGAAATCGAAGCAGCCATGTATCCGCCAGAGTTCAAGTCAAGGTAATTGGGCGACCCCATCAATTGATAGGCGTAGTACTGCGGATAGGGCTGCGGCGTGCTGTTCTGCGTGTATTGGCAATCCATATTGCTGTCCCAGGTGCCGATGAGGCAGAAATATGGATAGTTGATGGCGGCATAGTAGGCCATGTCGCCTGGAACGGCGGCTGTGCCTGTGTACACCGTATTCAGCAGATCGCTGACATACATTGCGTTCCACAGCGGTGAGTAGGTGGGGTCATTCCTGCAGCAGTCCTGCACGAAGGACCAGTTGGTGTTGTACTCGTCCACATAGATGGGTGTGAGCGCGCCTCCGGGCTGATGCCCTGCAGCGACCAGACCAGCAGCTTTTGCGTACATGGAAGCCGCGCCGCCCGGCATTTGTGTCCTCTGGTAGAGAGAGTTGTTTCCGTTGTAGCTGTCCCACGTGGCGTTCACGTCGGTGATGGACATGATGTAGTTGTGGTAGCTCACAAAGTCTACATACGGTGCTGTTGAAGAATTCGTGAGCAGAGCAGTAAACCAGCTTGAGTTCATGCCTGCGGTGGTTGGGCCGCCTATGCGAATGCTCACGCCGTCTGCGGCAGCCTGCTGCTTCATGAGCGGCGCTGCGGCAGCGTAGATGGCAAGGTAGGTATTCAGGCGGTTGGTGTTGCCGCACAGTCCACCGGTGTCCGGCTCGTTCCAGATTTCGTAATCTGTGACAACGCCGGGGAACTTCTGGTCCATGTGGGCAACATAGGATGCGGCAATCTGTCCCCACTTGTTCACGTCAGTAGGGGCGACGGTTGTATTTCCAGCGCCACATGGATTGGGGTTGGGCTGCAGCCACGCCGGCGTGTATGCAACCTGAAGGATGATGTGCATGCCCAGTGACTGCAGGTTTGCAATCAATGGATCAAGTTTCGACCAGTCGGGCGTTTGCGTGGCATAGACCTGTGGTATCAACGCATAAGTACGCGATACCTTCGTGCCCATGGTTGCGATCATGGCCATGTCGGTTGGGTTGTGCAGCCCATCCACATGGTTGACCGCGAGAATGCCTGCTGGAACAGGATATTTCGTATTTGTACGCGAGCCGAAATCCACCGACACGCCAGAGAAGACATTCACAATCGCGCCGCTGGTCTTGTTCAGCGTCGGATCAGTGACTCGGACCGTGTGCTTGCCTGCGGTATTTGGCGCCGTATACAAGCCATCGCTCGAAATGGTTCCAACTGTGGCATTGCCGCCTGCAATATTGTCCACGGAGAACATGACATTGTTGTCAGGAACATTGCATACCAGTCCCTGGAATGCCTGCTGCCCGTTGACAGGGATAGACGAAACAAAAGGGTTGATTGCAAACAGTGGGTTGCTGGTTACGCTGATGGTAGTGGTCGCATAGGCGGAAGTGACAGCCTGACTGACGGCCTTGATAGTATGCGTGCCGGTTGCTGACGGCGCAGTATAAAGACCGGAAGGCGAAATGGTGCCGACTCCATTGTTTCCGTTCTTGAAATTGTCCACATACCAGGTGACTGCCTGATTGGAGTTGTTGCGGACATTTGCAGCAAACTGCTGTTGTCCTGAAGGCAGCACGCATGCTGATCTTGGCGTAATCTGCACACTTGTTCCTGTGTCGCCCTCAATGCCGGTCCCGGTATAGGTAACGGTGGCAGGACTACCGTACGCATTAAAGTTGACCGTGAACGATCCTGTAACGAATCCGGTGGCGGTGGGAGAGAACACTACGCTGATATAGCAGCTGGAATTTCCGGGTACAGTTCCGCTGCTCCTGCCAGCCGGAATGCAGGTATTGTTGACGTGGAACTCGTTGCTACCTGCAGTGGTAATGGACGTGATGGTGAGAGGCGAGGGCTGCTGGTTCGTCAGGGTGACGGTCTGTGCCGTGCTGGAGCGGCCAACCACCTGGTTGCTGAATCCAAAGCTGCTGTTGCTCAACTTCACAGGAGCATACGCATTTCCGGCAATCGCCACAGTTTGCGGTGAATTGCTGGCGTTGTCTGTGATCGTGAGTGTCCTGCTCGTATATCCCACAGCAGTTGGAGCGTATGTGACCGAGATGGTGCAGCTGGCGCCTGCGGCCACTGTGCCCACGCAGTTATTGGTTTGCTGGAAAGGAGCTGCGATCTGCACAGACGAAACATTCAGTGCCGTGGACTGGCCATTTGTCAGCGTAATGACTTCAGGTGAACTGACTGTGCCGACGGCCTGGCTGGCAAATGTATATTGCCTGGGCGACACAGTGACACTGCCACCTCCGCCTCCGGTGCTTCCGCCTGAACCGCTGCCAGTGAGGTAAAGCTGCGTCACCGCACCTGTGCTGTCTTTTGCATTCACCGCGCCTGTAAATGTACCACTGGCCACCGGATTCGCGGTGACAGTTACGGTGCAACTCGCACCTGCACCGAGCGTATTCGGGCTGATGGGGCAGTTGTTGGTCTGAGCAAAATGTCCGTTGACCGTGATGCTGGTGAGTGTCACAGAGTTCGATGTCTGGTTTGTGAGCGTGGAGGTTTGTGATGGACTGACGGACCCAGGCGCAACGGCGGCAAATGTGAGTGATGAATTGTTATACAGCAGTGAGCCGACTGTTCCAGTGGCTGTGAGAGGAACGGAAAGAGGCGCGCCGGAACCGCTGTATGCAAACGTCACCGATTCGCTTTTGGCGCCGCTGGAAAGCGGCCGGAATGCCATGGTGACGGAGCAGCTTGCTCCAGCAGGCAGCGTGTTTGGCGAGATCGGGCAGGTATTCGCGGTTTGTACAAAATCCTGTCCAGATGTAATGGATGTGATTGTAAGTGGCGTTGTCTGGTTGTTGTTCAGCGTAATGCTCTTGCCGCTGGACGTTTGGCCGACTGCCACGGTGCCCCATGACAGGTTTGCAGGAGAGGCATAGACCGGGCTGCTATCTGCCGGAGAAGCGGAATTGGCTGTCGCATCGCTGCTGTTGCGAGTACTGTTACTTGTTGTGCTGGCAGGTATTCCACCCATGCCGCTTAGATAAAGCTGCGTAGTGTTATTCAAACCATCCTTTACGTTGATGGAGCCGGCCGTGGCGCCATAAGTCACTGGATTGGACGTAACCGTGACGGTGCAGTGCTGCCCTGCGGACAGAGTGCCAGGGCAATCATTCGTCTGCGCAAAATGTCCGCTGACGGTGATGCTTGCCAGAGTAATGTCAGAAGAGGCTGTCTCATTCGTCAACGTTGCTGTTTGCGGCGGGCTGACGGTATTTGGCTGTACACCGGCAAACGAGAGCGAAGTGGGATTGAAGAGCAAAGACCCTATAACGCCTGTTCCCTGCAGGGTGACGTTCTGTACGCCGCCGGCTGCATCGTCCATGATGGTGAGGTCTTCATTCTTGATCCCAGCAGAAAGTGGCCGGAACGATACATTCATGGAGCAGGAGGCCCCGGCCGCCACTGTTGTCGGTGCTGTCGGGCACGTGGTGGAGGACAGAACAAAGTCCTGCCCGATCGAGATGGAAGAGATGGTAAGAGGGGAAGTTTGATTGTTCGTAAGTGTAACCGTCTTTGAGCCGGAGGTTTGGCCTACTGCAATCTTGCCCCACAGCAGTGAATCCGGAGAGAAAGTTATCTGCTCTGACGTGCCACCCAGTCCCTTCAGATAAAGCTGAGTTGTATGTCCTGACCCATCCCTTACGTTCACGGACCCGGTAAATGATCCGGTAGCGACAGGGTTGGATGTTACGTTGAACGTGCAGCTTGCCTGCGGGGCCAGGCTGGCAGGGCAGTTGTTGGTCTGCGCAAAGTGGCCGCTTACGGTAATCCCTGCAAGCGCGATTGTTCCTGATGACTGGTTTGTAAGTGTTGCCTGTTGTGCAGCGCTCGTCGAGCCTGGATTGACGCCAGCAAAGGTGAGGGAAACGGGAGAGAACAGAAGCGATCCGCTGGAACCGGTTGCGTTCAGAAGCGCAGAATGCGGGCTGCCCGAGGCATTGTCGGTGAGCGAAATTAATTCGGTCTTTGCTCCGACAGACGTGGGGCGAAACGCGACAGAGATGGTGCAGGAAGCGCCAGCAGGCACTGTGGCGGGAGCAAGCGGGCAGGTGCCTCCCGTCTGAATAAAATCCGGGCCTGTGGTGATGTTGGAAATGGCCAGCGAATTACTTTGGTTGTTAGTCACGGTAATAGTTTTTGCGCCGGAGGTCTGCCCGACGGTGACGGTCCCCCAGGTTAGCGACGCTGGCGAGAAGCTTACAGGGCCCTGAACTGGCTGGCCGTTATCTGCTCCGGATAGATATAACTGAGTAACATTGCCGAACTCATCTTTTACATTGACGGATCCAGTAAATCCCCCACTTGTCTTCGGGCTGGATGCTACCGTCACTGTGCAGCTCTCGCCGGCGCCAAGAGCACTCGGAGCTACCGGGCAGTTAGTACCTTCTATAAATTGCCCGCTTACGGTAAAGCTTTGGATCGTGATTGGTGTAGATTGCTTGTTTGTAAGTGTCGCATTCTGTGGCTGGCTGACCGTGCCCGCAGCAACTCCGGGGAACGAGAGAGAGGCAGGCTGGAAGATCAATGATCCGGTAGATCCTTTTGCGCTGAGAGAAACACTATGAGGACTGCCCCATGCTGAGTCATTCAGCGTCAGAGACCCGCTTTGGTCTCCTGTTGTCATGGGCCGAAACGCAACCGAAACTGTGCAGGACGCTTTGGGGGCCAGTGTTGAAGTACCGATAGGGCAAGTATTGCCTGTTACCAGAAAGCCATCGCTTAGTTTGATGGCAGAGAAAGTTACACCCAGTGTCGTGCTCGTGTTCGTAATGGTCACAGTTTTCGAGCCAGAGGTCTGGCCCACGTTCACGCTATGCCATGCCAGCGTAGAAGGAGAAATAGAGAGCTGCGCGAAAGGGTTCGGATGGATACCGCATCCGCTGATTCCGAAGGCCATAAGAGACAGCAACAAAGCCGGCAAAAGGAGGGCCATTCTCACATGTCGGAACAATCTCGGGGGAGCAGGCTGGCTGATTGAACGTGCATGTTGGTTGCGTCGCATATAGACCTCTTCAATTTCACAGGACTCGAAATCGGATTGGGGTTAGGAACAAGAAAACGCACTGCATTGTTTTAACGAAGTCTTAACAGACAAGACAGACCTATCCTACTATCCGATAACTTCCATAATCATCAGTTATTTAGTAATAAAATAGGCGATTACTATACTCTTACCGAGTAGTAAGTTATTCTCACATGGCATGAGTGGCGCAGGCGGGTCATAAGTGCATAGTTATAGGTGCAAAATAGTATGCTGCCCACCTGCATCGCGAAGCTGTGATGCAGGTAGATAGTCCCTTTTTTGGCGAAGAGGTGCAGGGCTGATTCGATTGGCTTTAACGCGCAACCATGCGGCGGCTCATGGCATAGAGGATGGCTTCGGTCCTGCTGGATACGCCAAGCTTATCGAAGATATGAAACAGGTGGTTCTTAATCGTATGCTCGCTCAGGTTGAGTGACGCAGCCATCTCGCGGTTGGTAAGCCCTTCGGAAAGCAAGTGAAGGACCTCCTCTTCGCGTGCGCTCAAGATGGCGTCGCCCTTGGAATCCACGATTCGGAGTGCCTTTGAACCGGACAACGATTCGATGAGGTAGCCGAGCTGCTCACTGTTCGCCCAGATTTGCCCTTTGTGGACACAAACGATGCACTTGCACAGCGTCGCGAAGTCGGTAAGATCGGCGGCCAGAACTCCCCTGGCCTGTGCGCGAAAGAATCCGACAACGTGCTCCTTGGTAAGGTTTGAGGAAAGCACAATGCACCGCGCGGAGGGGCACATGTCCGATACCTTGTCCAGCATGGCAATGGCTTGTGGCTGGTCTTTTTTGTCTGAGCATTGGATAAGAACAACATCCGGCTGTTTTTGAGACAAAAGCCTGGTAAGTTCTTCCAGGTTCCTTATGCAGCCAAGTATGGAGAACTGCGGATGCTTCAGAAAGGCCTGCTCCAGAAGTTCAGACGTGATCCTGGTTGAGTCCACAATCACGACGGATATCCTCGGCTGAGTAGAAGGAGTATGCATACATGGAACCTTTCTAGTGTCTTTGCGGCATTCTCAGGCTTGCTTACCTACAGGTCTGCCGGTCGCAACAGCATGGAGCTTAGCACCCGCACAATGGGGGCCTATCCTTTAGCAGATAGCAGAGTCAAAATGCGACATTCTTACTAAGCAAGAAGTCTATAGCGAACAAGGCCTAAATTTCCTCATCAAAAAGGTAATATTTACCAGGATACTCTTAGGTCATCAGAGTGATGCTAAAAGCAGGTTACTGGCCGGATACGGGAGGTTACCTGATGACTTTCATGTTAGCGGCCTTATTTTTCCGTCTCTGCCTGGCGCGACGATGGACCAGGTGTGGGTATGGGATAATCGGCTGCGGATTTATTTGTGCGGAGGTAGGCTGGTCCTAAGCCGGCATTTTTCCGGCCATCGCTGGTGTACCGGCGCAGGTCGCGCAAGGTTTCCTGCTTATCGCGCGCATATTCCACTGCGAGCCGCGTGAGTGCGTACGTCACGATGTCGCTGTGGTGCAGGTCCTGCATCTCCGGATCGCGGCGGAAATTCAGCCACAAACGGTGCACGAGCTGCACATCTTCGGCCTGGAGAGTAGGCGCATGCGGCCCGATATGGAAGCCCTGGGCTTCGCCATTCGGCATTACGACGTAGAAAGTAAATTGCCGCTTTGGTTCCGGAAGATTTTCCCACGCCTGGCCCACGTGATAAGCCTGTTCCTGCGCGGACATTTTGGTGGAGAGGCCGGAAACCAGCGCTGAGACTTCCAGAGAATTTGCTGTCTGAACAAGTGCAGCAAAGATATCTCCGGCAGGAACCACCAAGAGGGAAATGTGCTTGCCGAAACTTTCCGCGATGGAGACGGCCTTGGTGAAGAGCATCTGCTCGTGCTCGCTGAAGAGCTGGTCAGAAGCATCAATGTACTCGGGGCCGCCTGCGCCCATCATGCGCGCAGTGAGCACGACGATGTCCTGATCATCTGTATTCGTGCGCGAAAGCGCCCATTTCAGGGCAAAGGGATTGGTAGCATCGCGCATGGTGACCAGCACGCCGCCGGGGCGGATTTGCAGTGCTTCGCGGCCAATCGTGTCCTGGTTCTCAAGCTGGAAGTGCTCCTTCATCTGCTTGACGGTGGCCGCATGTTTCTTCTTGTTCCGGCGCTCTGAAACAGAAAAGATGGCGTAGAAAGCGGCAGCGAATGCAACGCCGCTTTCGGTGGCGACACTCTTGGTAAAGAGGTTTACAACCGCAATACTCAGCAGGCTAAGAAAAATGCAGAACAGGCCGATAGGCAGCTCGGTTTTGCCAATCCGAATATTGAGGGGGACTTTCCAGCCGCGCTCGCCCTTGTATTTCCAGCGCAGGACAAGCATGGCCAGCGAGTTGAAGGTAAAGCTCCAGATCACGCCAAAGGCATAGGCCTCGCCCAGCGTGATGACATTTCCGCGGCTGGCAATGATGGTAAAAAGCTGGAGGGCAGTCACCAGATTGACGATGCGATAGCTGGTGCCAAATTTCCGGTGCGGCTTGCGGAACCAGTCGGTGAGCACGCCATCTTCTGAAATGCGCATCAGCACGCCGGTTGAGCCGATGATTGAAGTGTTAATGGCACCGGATAGGATCAGGAACCCGACGATGACAACGAATACGCGGAAGACAATGCGCAGTGAAAGGGGCCCGACCATGTACATGGCAAGTCCCGCAATCAGGTTGTCACGATAGACCGGAACGCGCACCGAATCAGGAATAATCATCACTGCCAGCAGCGAGACAATTCCTGTGAAAACGAAGCTGTAGATGGCGATAACAATCGCGGCGCGCTTCAGGTTCTTCAGCTTCGGGTGTTCGATTTCGCGATTGACCTGGGCGAGGGTCTCTTCGCCGCTCATGGCCAGAATCGAGTGCCCGAAGGCCATCACAATACCGAAGAGGCCGAGCGAAGTCGCGAATTTTGTTCCGCCCAGGAAGCCCAGCGCGTCTTTCGAGAAGTGCAGATTCGCCGGTACGGGGAGGGGCGGCAAAGCAGCGCCCATGTGGAAGGCCGTGAAGATGCCCCAGCCCAGCAGCAGCACCACCATGACCGTGGTGATCTTCATTACATCAAGGGCCTTATCGCTGGACTCCTCAATGCCCTTGATGTTTTGCCACCAGTAATAGATGGTGACAGATGCGCAGAAGACCGCGGAGGTGGCATCCATCGGCAGTTGGCGCGCAGAATGGGCGGCATTCATCAGGACGGGCGGCAGCCATCCGTGTAGTGCGCCTACCTGCATTAATTCGTTCAGAAGCCCGGTGATGTACTGGCCGGCGGACACGCCTGAGATGGGTCCGGTGAGGATGTAATCGAACATCAGGGCCGAGACGCTCAGCTTTGCGAAGGTCCCGCCCAGCGCCTCTTTCACCACACGATAAACGCCGCCGCGCGTGAACATCGAACAGCTTTCGACGTATACGGCACGAACGGCGAAGGAAAAGAGCATGACGCCCAGAATGAACCATGGCGCTGCTTTTCCTACCGCTTCTTCGGCAATTCCTCCGGCGTAAAAGGCCGATGATCCGAGGTCATTCAGGACGACCGCTGCCGCTCGCCAGAAGGAAATGAATGTAAGCATGACCGAGGAGGCAACGACCAGCCGTACCCGGTTCGATTGTGGAGCGGAAAAGGTTTGACCAACAGGCATGGTGTATGGGTGAAATCTCTTGCTACCCACCGCAGGGCGAACATCTGCCTCGGCAAGGACGCTCAGCGCTGAGTGTATGTCCAGACCCGAACACAGTCAAATAGTGTGTACCGCTCATTCCCCCAAGAGCTCCCGCAAGTCCTCAATAAAACTAATGATGATGACAATGGACGAGCCACAAAGGCCGATCAGAAAGAGGATGGTCAGCAGGTGCATTCCCAGGTAGATGAGTGCGCTCACAGCAAATATTGTAACGCCCGGATGGTAGACTCACCCTGGGATGCGCTTTTTAACCCGGCGCCCCATTCTTCTGGGGCTGATTTCAGGACTTTTACTCGATCTGCCATTCCCCATTGCAGGGCCTATGCCGCCCTGGCGTGCTGCCTTTGCGTGGATCGCGCTGGTCCCTCTGTTCTACGGGCTGCTCCAGGAGTGCAGCGTGGAGGCGCCGCGCTATCTGCGCCGCAGTGCCCTCGCGGGACATGCCTGCGGGGTCCTCTGGTACGTGCTGAACTGCTACTGGATTTACGACACGATGCACATCTACGGCAATGTGCCGGGACCGGGTTCGGTAGGCATTCTGGTGTTGTACAGCTTGGTGCTGGGCCTGTATTTCGCACTGTTTGCATGGCTGATTGCGCTTTGCAGAAAGAGATTCAGGACCTGCACAGTTCCTTTGCTTCTGGCCCCATTCTTCTGGGCCGCCATCGAAGTCGCAGCATCGCGCATCACCAGCGTTCCCTGGGACCAGCTCGGCTACTCTCAGGTAGATAATTTCCTTCTTACAAAACTTGCTCCTGTCACTGGCGTATACGGCATCTCCTTCGTGCTGGTGGCTGGTAATGCTTTGCTCACTGCGGCATTCCTGGGCCGATCCATTCATACAAAGCTGCGAATTGGCACGGGTACGGTACTTCTCATCCTCCTGCTTCAGGCAGGTTCTTTCATCCCACCGAAATCTGAGCCAACTTCTGATTTCGCGGTACTGCTCCAGCCCAATCTTGACGTAGGAGTTCCGAACCTATGGGCCGGCCCGGAGTGGGACGAGAACGCAGCGCACATTCTGGAACTGAGCCGACGATACTGCGCCCCTGCCTACAACGGAATGCCCTCTCCGCAGAAGCAGATGTTTTTTTCGGATTGTCTACAGCAGCACTCCACGCCTGGACTGGTGGCGTGGCCCGAAGCACCTTCGCCCTTCCGCAGTGATGACCCGCGATTTATCGTCCTGATGCATGACATTGCCACGACCAACCATGCTCCGGTTGTCGCAGGGGCCATTGGACGCGACCAGACGGGCGAATACAATTCCGCTGTGGTTGCCGCGCCAGATGGCGATATTATCGGGCGCTACGACAAGATCCATCTCGTACCCTTCGGCGAATTTGTACCATACCGCAACGTCTTCTTTTTCGCGAAACATCTGACCCAGCAGGTCAGCGACTTCAATCGCGGCACTTACCGCAAAGTCTTCCGCGCCAATGGCCATTACTTTGGTGTCTTCATCTGCTATGAATCCATCTTTGCCGATGAGGTGCGGCAATTTGCGGTCCATGGCGCACAGGTCTTCGTCAACATCTCCGACGATGGCTGGTATGGTGACACCAGCGCCCCCTGGCAACACCTGAACATGGCCCGGATGCGCGCCATTGAAAACCATCGCTGGGTCCTTCGCGATACGAACAATGGCGTGACCACTGCCATTGATCCGGAAGGCCGCGTGACCCTGAGCGCACCGCGTCACGTAAACACTTCGCTGGCGGTCCGCTATGGATACGAAGATGATCTGACTTACTACTCGCGTCACGGCGACGTCTTCGCCTATCTCTGTGGGATAATCTCAGTAGGGGCGATTGCCATTGCCCTGCGATCTTCAAGAAAAAGACAGGTCTCGTAAGGTGCTGAACGATCTCGAATTCGCCTACGCTCCCATCCGCGACAAAGTGCGCGACCTGCGGGAGTATCTTTGACCCGAACGGGCTCCGCAAACAACTAGCTGAAATTGAAAGCAAACTCTCTGACCCCGGCGTGTGGTCAAACGCAACCGTTTCACAGCCCTTAATGCGCGACCGCAAGCGTATTGAAGAGCAGCTTGCTGCAGATGAAGAACTTACCCGGCGGACCGGAGACGTGGAAGCATATTTTGACCTGGCGCGGGAAGGCGAAGCCGTCGAAGAAGACCTGTCGCGAGAAATCAAAGCGCTCGACGAATATGCGAGCAAGCTCGAAGAGCGCACCATGCTTTCCGGTGAAACGGACGCGATGAATGCCATTGTTACCGTGCACCCGGGGGCAGGCGGAACCGAAAGCCAAGACTGGGCCGAGATGCTGACGCGCATGTATCTGCGCTGGGCCGAGCAGCAGGGCTTTAAAACTGAAATCAACGACTATCAGGATGGCGAAGAAGCGGGCATAAAATCAGCCACCTTCACCATTTCCGGCGAATATGCCTTTGGCCTGCTTTCCGGTGAAAGCGGAGTGCACCGTCTCGTGCGCATCTCGCCATTCGATGCTGCCAAGCGCAGGCATACGTCGTTCGCTTCCGTCTTCGTCTCTCCTGAGATTGACGATTCCATTGAAGTCGCAATCAAGCCTGAAGACATTCGCGTGGACACGTACCGTTCCGGCGGCAAAGGCGGACAGCACGTCAACACCACCGACTCGGCTGTGCGTATTACGCATATGCCTACGGGGATCGTGGTCCAATGCCAGAACGAACGCTCGCAGCACAAGAACCGCGAGAAGGCGATGAAGATGCTGCGCTCGCGCCTCTACGAGTATGAGCTGGAGAAAAAGAAAGCGGAAACCAAGAAGCTTGAAGACTCCAAGCTCGACATCAACTTTGGCTCACAGATTCGCTCGTACGTGCTGCAACCCTACCGCATGGCCAAAGACCACCGAACAAAGGTGGAGGTAGGGGACGTGGACCGCGTTCTGGACGGGTATCTGGAGCCGTTTATCCGCGGATATCTGCGGATGAAGAGAAACGGCGGAGCCGTTGTCGCAGCAGACACCGATGATGGGCTGGAGTAGACGTCGTCGTCCTGGAAAGCCTATCTGAAACACCCTGCAATCACTCTATCCGCAGCGCCACCATGGGATCCACCTGGGCCGCTCTCCGCGCGGGGGTAAAAGCAGCCATCAGGGCCGTAGCCAGTAACAGGACAGTCGCTACCGCCAGGCTTAGTGGATCCACGGGATGGACGCCAACCAGCATTCCGCTCATCAGACGTGTCAACGCGAAGCTTAATCCCAGCCCAACCACGATGCCCCAGCAGGCCAGTCTGGCTGCATTCCACAACACCATACGCAGAACTGCTTGCGGTTCAGCGCCAAAGGCCATGCGCACGCCAATTTCAAAGCGCCGTTGCGCGACGGAATAGGCCATCGTTCCATAGATGCCCAGCATCGCCAGCAATAATCCAATCCCGGCGAAGGCAGCGAACAATGCGGAGCGGAAGCGCTCTGCCGCAATAGACTCCCCTACCATCTCGTCCATGGTGGTGAAGCGCATCGCAATCTGCGGGTTGACGCGCTGTATCTTCGACTGGACGGTATTCATCAGGGACAATGGAGGCACCCTGGTCCGCAGGACGATGCTGATCTCCGGCGCGCGCGACGGATGCTGCGCCATCGGCATGTATATCGCAGGACCGGGCTGTTGCGCAGGCGAATCCTGACGCACATCCGCCACAACCCCGACGATGGTGATCCATTTATTGAGACTCTCAAGATCGAGGCCAAGTTGAATCTGCTTCCCGATCGGGTCAGCATTGCCAAAGCTCTGCTTCGCTACAGCCTCGCTGATGATGGCGACCATCTGTCCATGGAAGCTGTCCTGCGGGCCGAAATCCCGGCCTTGCAGCAGGCGGACCTTCATGGTTGAGAAGTATTCCGGGGTGACAACATTAAAATACGCCCACGGCATGTGGTAATTGTCGGTGGGAACGCCTCTGATGCTGTATCCGCCATTGGAGCCGCTGCTCGCGGTTGGAAGTCCATAAATGCCGGCAACGTTTTCGACTCCCGGCAATGCCTTCAACTGGACCAGAATGTCGTCATATTTCCGCGCGACTTCCTGCCCGGACTTGATGTCGTCTCCAGGCGCTTCCGCATTCACCACCAGCAAATTGCCGGGCTGGTAGCCCAGGTCGCGGTCCATTAACGTCATCATGGTCCTCAGCAGCAGAGTTGCGCCAATGGCCAGAAGAAACGTCGCTGCGACTTCCGCTATGACCAAACCATTGCGGAGGGCTGAGGCGCTCTTCGCAGAGATTCCGCGGGAGCTGTCTGCCTTCAGCGCCTCCGCAGGATCAATTTTCGTGGCCTTTCGTGCCGGTACCAGGGAGGCCACAACAGTAGCCAGCAGAGAGAGCAGCATCGTAAAGGCCAGCACCCATCCATTCAGGTGGATTTCCCCCGCACGGGGCAGGTCGGCTGGAGCCATGGTGAGCAATAGATGCAAGGCCGGAACAGCAAGCACGATTCCCAGCACCGCACCGGAAAAAGAGATGAGAAAACTTTCGGAAAGTACGATCCGGGCGAGCTTCCAGCGAGAAGACCCGAGCGCAGTACGCACCGCCAGTTCACGCTGCCGGTCAATGGAGCGTGCCAGCATCAGATGCGTCACGTTGACGCAGGCAATCAGCAGAATCATGCCAACGGCTGCGAGCAGCAGCATGAGCATCGGACGCACCTTGCCCGTAAGCTCTTCCCGCAGTGGTACCACAATCATTTGTTTGTTCTTGTTGGAATCCGGATATGCCACGGCAAGATGCTGAGACAGTGTTTTCAGTTCTGCCCTGGCCGCCTGGACAGAAACTCCGGTTCGCAGCCTGGCAACGGCCTTGTAATTGTAGGCGGTGCGGTCCTCTGCCGCGGGATGAGAGGGATAGGTGGCCCAGACCTGCGTCTTGCCGGGAAAGTCAAACGATGCGGGCAGGACGCCTGTAATCTGCAAGGGCTGATTTTGAAAGCCCACTGTTTGCCCAAGCGCGGCCTGTGCGCTGCCGAACTGTTCGCGGGCAAACTGCTCGCTCACCAGCGCTGCCCGGCCAATCTCCTGCTCGGTGAAGGTGCGGCCCGCGATGGGCTTCAGTCCGAAGACGCGTGCAAAACCGGAATCAATGATGGCCACGGGAGTAAACACGGCATGGTCGCGTAACTGCACGCCCTGCAGGCCTTCATTGTACAGGCTTACGGCCTCCAGGCTGTGGGCCTGGGTGCGGACATCCACGGCATCCGGTCCCGTCACTCGTGTATGAACGCGGCTTTTATTGGTAAAGTACGTGTCCAGCCCTACGATGCGGTTCGCGTCCGCGTAGGGCAGCGGTGCGAGCAGTACCGACTGGACCACGGTAAAAATGGCCGTATTCGCGCCGATTCCTAAAGCCAGTGTCAGGATGGCCGTTAGAGCAAATACCGGATACTTCCACAACTGCCGCGCCGCGTAGCGAAGATCATACAGAAAAGTTTCCATGGCCCACCTTCTGTTCGCCTGATGATAGGCAAATACGGAAATGGTGCAAAGCATGTTCCACAAGTCAGGTTTGCGATACTGATATTTATGGAACTCCGTTTTGCCACCCCTGCCGATTTGTGTGCCATCACGCAGCTCATTAATCAGGCATTTTCTGTTGAGCTTTTTTTCAAGGTGGGTGACCGCATCACGCAGGAAGAAGTAAATCAGCTCTTCAAAAGCGGACGTTTTCTCGTGATCGAAGAAGATGGCCAGATCCAGGGAAGCGTGTACGTTGAACTGCGCGGAGAGCGCGCGTATCTTGGCCTGTTGTCCATTGAGCCGTCAAAACAGCGTTCCGGAATCGGTTCGCGCCTTACTGCTGCTGCTGAGGAATTTGCGCGAGAGTCAGGTTGCCGCTACATGGACCTGCGCGTAGTCAATCTGCGCGAGGAACTGCCTGTCATTTACCGGAAGTTTGGATACGAAGTGACGGGAAGGGAAGAGGTATCAGCCGAGGCGAAACAGCACTTCACCCACCTCGTCCACTTCATCACCATGTCGAAAGAGCTGGGCCACCGCCCGGGGGCGCCAAGCTAGCTGAACATTTCTTTCATTTTTGAGAAAAGGCTTCTGGATGTAGGCTTGTTTTCGATCGCCATAGATTCAGAAAGCTGGCGCAGCAGTTCTTTCTGCACTTTGGTCAGCTTTTTTGGCGTCTGCACCACGACTTGTACTACCAGATCGCCGCGTCCATGTTCATTCAGGTAGGGAACGCCCTTGCCGCGAATCCGGAACTCCCTGCCGCTCTGGGTGCCTTCAGGAATTTTCAGGACAGTGTCGCCCTCGAGCGTTGGGATGGTGATTTCGTCTCCAAGCGCCGCCTGAGGGAACGAGACAGGCACCACGCAGTGCAGGTCATTGCCATCGCGCTCAAAAAAGGCATGTGGCTTTACTGCGAGCACAATATAGAGATCGCCCGCCGGGCCACCCAGTCGGCCCGCATCGCCCTCACCCTGGTAACGAATACGCGTGCCTTCTTCCACGCCCGCGGGAATCGTAACCTGAATGGTGCGCTGGCGTTCTACGCGGCCATCGCCGCGGCATGTCCGGCACGGATCAGAAATGACAGTACCTGTTCCATTGCATGCCGAGCAGGTACGGGCAATCGAGAAGAACCCCTGCTGGAACCGCACCTGACCGCGTCCCTGGCATTGTGGGCAGGTCGCAGGACCACGGCCGCTCGCAGTGCCGGTTCCATGACAATCAGTGCAGGGCTCCATGCGGCGGATTGTGACCTGCACTTCCTTGCCGAAGACCGCATCTTCGAAATCAACCAGATGGTCTATGCGGACATCCCGGCCGCGCTGCGCCCGGGAGCCCCTGCGGCTGCTTCCACCCATGTTGAAGACTTCGCCGAAGAAGTCTCCGAAGATGTCGCCAAGGTCCGGCATTCCGGCGAACGGGTCGCCGTTTGAAGCGCCAACGCCGCTGACGCCTGCATGTCCGTAGCGATCATAGGCGGCGCGTTTCTGCGGGTCTGTCAGGACCTGATACGCCTCGCTGCATTCCTTGAACTTCTCCTCCGCGTCCTTGTTTCCAGGATTGCGGTCGGGATGGTATTGCATGGCGAGCTTGCGGTAGGCAGCCTTCAGCTCCTGCTCGGAGGCCGAGCGCGAAACGCCCAGAATTTCGTAATAATCAGCTTTCGTCACGTTTGCTGTACTGCTCATGCTTCTTTCTGCTGCGGGTTGCTGACGACGCGGACCAGGGCAGGCCGCAGCAGCCGCTCCTTAATGCGGTATCCGCGGCGGACTTCCTCAAATACCTGATGGTCGGGCAAATCCGGTCTTTCTACCATCTCCAGCGCCTCATGCACCCTGGGATCGAACTCCACTCCAACGGTTTCCACCGGCTGGACATTCAGCGACCGCAGGGCCTCTTCCATCTGTTTGACAATCAGCTCGACGCCGGTGCGAAGCTGCTCGGCAGAACCGCTTGAGTTGAGCGCAAGCTGGAAGTTGTCGAGCACCGGCAGAAACTGCTCTACCGTGTTCGCCGTGGCAAAGTCGCGGAAATCACTACGTTCCCGTGCCTCGCGCTTGCGGTAATTATCAAATTCAGCCTGGAGGCGCGCCAGCCGGTCTACCAGCATGTCCCGCTCGGCCTTCAAACGGTCGTATTCTTCCTGCGGAACATTGGATGTTTCGACGGGCACGAGGGGTTCAGCCTGTGCATTCTCAGCGTCAGGCGTAGTTTTTTCTTCTGAAATTTCCTGTTCGACTGTTTTTCTGCTCATACTTACAAACCTATTCCGGACGCGTCTAATGCGCCCATGTAAATCACCACCCTACGAATGTTCAGATGCTATTGCAGAGGCTGAAACAGCCTGTCTGAAAGCTGGGCAATATACGAGACGGCATTCATCGTCTCCTGATAACGCATGCGCGTTGGGCCAATCACAGCCACTGCGCCAAAATTGCTGCCATCCAGGCGTGCTGGTGCGCCAATCAGCACCAGGTCCTGCATCTCCGGGATTGCCTCTTCCAGTCCGACGACCACGCGTACCATCTGCTGGCGCGCATCCACATAAGCGTTCAGCAGCTCAATCATGCGTTGCTTGGCCTCAAGCGCGCGCAGCATCTGCTGCAATCGCTCACGGTCCAGTTCGCTGGCCAGCAGATTGGCCACGCCTTCCATAAAGATGGTCTGCCCACTGTTCTCTGTATGGAGGGCGCCTTTCCGGCAAAGCTCATGGATTGAGTGCATCAGACGGTCATATTCGTTGCGTTCCTGCTCCATGCGGCGGCTTAGCTCCGCGCGGATGCGCTCAATGGACCAGCCGTGGAAGTTCTCGTTCAGAAATCGCGCTGAAACCTCAAGTTCTGTCTGGCTCAGGTCGCGGTCCAGCGTCAGGACGCGGTCCAGCACCATTCCGGCTTTTGTTACTACCACTGCGAGCACACGACGCGCCGTAAGCCGGCTGAAATGAATGTGTTCCAGCGCGTGGACCTCGGTGACCGGGGCGAGCGCCACCCCTACGCCGCTTGAAATTACGGCCAGCACATGCGAAGTGCGCTCCAGAAATTGCTGGCTGCTGGTTACTCCGGCAAAGCTGTCATCAATCTGCTCGCGCTGCTCCTGCGGCAGCCTGGGCAGCGGTGTTGATCTATTCAACTGGTTTACGTAAAACCGGAAGGCCTTTGCGGTCGGGATGCGCCCGGCTGAGGTATGCGGCTGTTCCAGAAGCCCTGCTTTATCGAGAGAAGCCATGACATTGCGGATTGTGGCCGAACTCATGCCTTCTTTTTCGGCAAACTGACGCGCAACCGCCTGTGACGCCACCGGTTCGCAGGTGGCGATATAGATTTCGATCACAGCCGTTAGCACCAGCCGGTCACGCGGGCTGATCCGCATCTCGGAAGACATCGGCACATGCACCACCTCCTATAGAGGTGGTCTCCTATACTTATTTTAAAGCATTGGAACAAGAGGGTCAGAGATGTTTCGAGATGCAAGCGCTTGAATCAAGCGATTAGCCCAAAGCGGCGTATCTGAGCTTCTCGAAGGCGTATCAGCGCCAGTTTTCGTAGCTCTTTGCGGTTCACTCGTCTCTATTGTAAGAAGATGTCTCCGATAAAAGACCGCGAAAACAAAAATGATACGGCATGAAGCCGTATCATTCGTAATGCCGGACTTAGAGGAAATCCTATGCCCGCGACAGATACGCACCCTCGGCTGTATCCACGCGGATCTTCTCGCCTTCATTGATGAAGGGTGGCACCTGCACCACCAGCCCGGTCTCGGTCCTGGCAGGCTTGGTAACAGAAGAGGCGGTTGCAGACTTAAGCCCTGGTTCTGTCTCTACCACGGTCAGCTCTACCGTCTGAGGAAGTTCAATGCCTACGGCCTTTCCGTCAAAGAATGAAACCGTTATCTGAAGATTTGGCGTCAGGTACTCTACGGCATCACCGAGCGTCTCGCGCTTCAGGTGGGTCTGCTCGTAGTTTTCGGTGTTCATAAAGTAGTAGTCGTCGCCGTCGTTATAGAGAAACTCCATCGGAATTTCATCCACCACAACGCGGTCAATCGCATCGGCCGAACGAAAGCGGTGCTCAAACATGGCACCGGAGCGCAGATTGCGCAGCTTGGCCTGGATAAAGGCGCGCAGGTTGCCGGGCGTGCGGTGCTCCACTGAAAATACCGCGTGTAGTTCATTATTGTGCCGGATGATCATGCCCGGACGCATTTGCGTGGCGGGAATCGCCATAAAAGAAAACTCCTTACTCTTGTGGTTCTGGGATTTTTACGGATGCGGGCGCCTTGGCCGCGCGGGAAAACTCTCCAAATAAAGATTGTACCTTAATGGAGTGTATCCAGATGGCAGACCCCGCACTCCCAGGGATTACGGGGTCTGTGCTCGGGAAGATTTTACGGGATCACGACCGTTACACTCTGAGAGTGGGTAAGCGACGCATCCGTTGCGCTGGTCAGGACGATATTTACGTTATAAGTTCCAGGTTCTGGTGTACTGATTTTTGCTCCTGAACCGCAGCCGCCGACAAATGATAACCCCACAACCAGGAGCAGCGCCGAGACTATAAGCGTTGGAATTACCTTCTTACGCCTGAATATGAGAAGAATGCCGAACAGTCCGCAAAGCTGTACGCCATCCGGGAATTTCAGGATGTCCTCCTTTTCTGCTCTCGAAGCGAACGCCTGGATAACAACTGAAGCGGTCGTAGGCCTTTGATTTACAGCCACCTGCTGCGTATTTTGATTTACAGCCTGCTGCTGCGTATTTTGCAGACCGCACGAGGTATTTGCAGGCAGTCCGGTGCAGGTGAGGTTGAGATTGGCAGAGAGACCCGCGATGGGCGTTACAGTAAGAGCGAATGTGGCCGACTGCCCAGGAACTACCGTGATCTTCGTTGGGCTGATGGACATGGTGAAATCCGGCTTCATCACCGTGATCGGGATGGCTGCTGAAGTAGCAGAGCCATAGAAATTCCCATCACCGGAGTACGTCGCGCTGATCTGGTGTGTACCAATTGCAGGCCAGCTTGCAGTGAAGGATGCACTTCCGGACGAGTCAAGAGGAGAGCTACCTACTACCGTTCCATTCTCAATAAAGGCCACTGTACCGGTGGGAACACCGCCAATCTGAGGTGAGACTTTGGCAGTGATGGTGACTACGTTTCCGGGACCTATGCTTCCTGAATTGGCCGAAACAGAAATACTGGAACTTGCCTTGACTACAGATATGACAGCGTTCTGCGTGGCTGTGGCATAATTTGCGCTGTCCTGCGGTGTAAAGGTGACACTTACCTGGTGCTGTCCCGCGGACAAGAGCGTGCCGTTAGATACTGAGTAGTCATATGTTCCTGCGATGGCGGCAGGATTGAACAATGGATATGTCTGTGGAGCAAGAGAGGGACTTATGCTGAGGATGTAGCTGGCTATTTTTTCAGCCAGGTAATCGTGGCCTAACAGCCTGTGGTTAAAGTCCGGGTGCATGGTGGTTGAAAATGCTGGTGTTTGCGATGCGGAATTCGTAGTCTTCAGCCATGGGGATGGGAACGCGTCAGTCGC
>JAJPKO010000049.1 GCA_021323655.1 Acidobacteriaceae bacterium | reverse complement strand
TCGGTTGGTTCCATCGTCCTCGTCCCGGAGGTCTCGCTCCCCCTGTTTGTACCAACCTTCCAAGCCTACAAGCCGAACCAATTGTGCGAAAGAAATCCTACGTTATCGGGTCTCATCCGGTACCGGCGTCAGGTCCAGCAACGATGCCCGCAAAACAACTCGGCCAGGTCTTCGCCATTCCCAGGCACTTGTCGAAAGGCGAAAAACTCAATACCGTGGAGGCCGCGCATTTTCAGCGGGCGCAGGAAATGCATCCAGTTAACCTTCTTGCTTATCCTCGCGCGGCATCTCCTTCGAAATGCGTTTCAATCTCCTCAAGTGTTTTTCCCTTCGTTTCCGGTAAGAATACGAGAGCTATCAGAAAGTACAGGCATGTGAAGGCCCCAAATATGAAGAACAAGACGCTATATCCGTAGCGGCCTACAAAAGGCAAAAACAGAGATGCCAAACTGGTAGAAACCATCTGATTGAGGATCAATGGAATGCTCATACCTTTGGAACGGATGCGTGTGGGTAACAACTCGGGAAGCACCAACCACACTACAACCCCGGGACCTGTTGCATAGAAAGCAACAAAAAAGTAGAGGCAAAGCGCAATACGCCAGCCGTCAGCTGGACTGGGGATGCGGTGTATTACGGCTTTCTCGATGTGAAGAGGCGCACTACGCGCGGCATTCAGATTCCCAAAAGGATTTTTGAAGAAGGCTTCCACGGCGTTCGCAGGAACGCAGTTTATCCGCGTGATTACAATGGGCGCGGCTGCCAGATCATCGGAGCGCACATAGTTGGTTGCTGCGCTGAAGTCCCCACAGGAATAGACGATCGCCAGTGAGGAGTGGCTCGGTTGGATAGTATGTTCCGTGTAGCCTTGCGACTTCATCAGACGGTCCGCGATAGCGGGGCTAAACTGAAATGTAAAATTTGTATGATCGCCAACCATGGCCTGCACGGGACCTCGGCAGTCCACGGCGAAACGCTCGGCGCAATGGAAAAGTACTCCGGCAAGTACAAGCGACAGCGCCGCACCGCCGGTGCCCACCACGAGCAAAAAGCGGCGCCCCTTCCGGTCCACCAGCGCAACGCCGATAGAGGTCAGCAGGAAATTCACTGAGGTAAAGAGAACGTAACCCCAGTGGGCCTGAAGATCGCTCAGTCCGCTCTGAATGAGAATATTCGCGTTGTATCCAATGATCGAATTGATTCCCGTAGCCTGATTGCAAAACAGAATGGAGCAAGCCAACAGAAATGGAACCACGTACTTGCGGCGCAGCAAAGAATTGTTACTTGCCTCGCGCGTCACTTCCCGCATCTTGGTGCCTGCGGTGGATTCCATCTCTTCGATTTCTATGGCGGCCTGTTCTGATGAGCGGGAACGTAGCAAGGCCGCGAGCGCTCTCTCTTTTTTCCCTTTGCGGAAGAGCCAACGCGGAGACTCAGCAAGAAAAAAGCTACCCCAAAAATAGAACACACCAGGTGGAAGTGAAACCCAAAAGATGCGTCGCCACGCCCAATTCTTGAATGCAAACAGCGCGGCGGGGCTGGAGGTGCTGGCCACAGCCGCGACCCGATAGCTGAAATACATACCTACAAATGCGGCGACCACTATCCCTAACGTCAACATCCACTGATAAATTGCGGTACCCCTGCCGCGAGTTGAGGCCGTCAGGCATTCAGCCAGATACAAGGGCACGACCAGCCCGATAACACCCGCGCTCGCCCCCTGCAGCAGCCGCCCAAAAAAAAGAGGACCATATCCGTGTGATAGTGAAATGATGGGAATACTAACCACGAACATCAAGCCACTCACGATCATCAGAGGCCTTCGCCCAAGTGCATCCGCAAGTATGCCGGCGAAAAGAGTGGAGAAAAGGCTGCCTAACAGAACCGCAGCCACAATGATCGAGAGCTGGCTCAAGGTAAGGCCCGAAGTCGCCTCAAGATAAGGTAACGCTCCGCCTATGATGCCGAGGTCGATGCCATAAAGCAACCCGCTTAACCCTGCCACAAATTGAAGAAAAATATTGTAACCAGGGTTGACCGGTTTGTTGGCCGGAGTTGCGAGTATTACGTCTGTGTTTTCCATCGACATACTTCGGAACACCTCGCTTTTTGATGGTTTGATGGAGAGCCCTCCAGACAACCCCGCCATCGCTGTCTGGGTGATCGTTTGCCTTCGTCTAAGGCTCCGCCCAGTTGAAATCTCGCAGAATCCTTGGCTACGCAAATCGCAACTACGTGTGTCTTACATCACAAAGTGGCCAAATGTGCCCAGTCGAATCCATCATTCAGCATCTTGACAAATCAGGGTGCCTTACCGGCCGAGCTGGATACACCCATTCCGGTGTTCGCTCTCGCGTAGCCGGCCGATGGCGTACAATCTGCCTGGTGAACCTCCGCTTCCTCCTTCAGGGGGCCCTTCGTTTCCATCGAATGGCAACAGTCAAATTCGATACCAACATATCCATTCGCACAGGCCGCAAACCATCACTTCTCCGGAAATTACCGCGATTGGCTGAAGGCGATGCGATCGATGGAATAGTGGACCTCTTACGATCTTGAATTCTGGGGCCTGAGACGATAACTGTAACTTGGGAGAGCTTTGGCAGGCCTCTGTGTGCATCGTTGTTAAACGGCCAGCAGAAGGACATCAGAACCAGCGCAGGCAAGAAATTCTTTTTTGAATGTTGTCTTCCTGTCTCCATGGTTTTAGCTTTCAAACTCGGTGTGCTCTCGGACGGCTACATCGAGTTACCGGGCTTCCTGTAGGTTCCGAATCCGCAGAGGCTCTTCACCTTCTTTTCGAGGGATGAAATGCCGTTCCAGTAACATGTCTGCCTCCTCGTCCTGCCCGTCTTCACGTAAAGCAATCACAAAGTTGCGCACGACCTCTGGGGGCAAATTGGCTGGATCAGGATATTTGCGGAAAATGTTGATTCTTTCCGATACCTGCCTGCCAAGTCTCTTCAAAGTGTTGTCCAGTCCAACGTATACCGCAGGATTCCTAGAATCATAATGGAGTCCCTCAATAAAGACCTGCTCGGCATCTTCGGGCTGATCCTTAATCTCAAGAAGCGCGCGCCCCAAGCTTGCGGCCAGCGTTGGAATACTAGGGTTAAGTGCAAATGCACGCCGCCACTCCTCAATGGCCGGATCTACAAGACCGCAGGAAAACCATAAGTTTCCGAGCAGATAACGCGCAGAAGAATCGGAGGGGTTGGTCCGCAATGCTGCCCGCAACACCGCAATAAACTCCGCTTGGTTGGGAAAGCTGTACCGCAATTGCAGGCGAGATGCTGCCACGAAATCGTTGTGCCCCGATTGACCGAGTTTCTCGCGACAATACCCTCGATAGTAGGCCAAAATGGGGTCACTTGCAGGATTCACCGCACCGGGCTCTTTCTCCTCGGCGGGAACATCGGGATAGCGACGCGAAAGCAAATCCAGCGAGTCCTGGTAGAGGCCGAGACGGTTATATTGAGTCACGAGATTCAGAATTCTGCCGGTATCTGCGGCCAAATGTCTATCTAAATGCGGGCAAGATTCTCCCATGATTGACAGCTCATTGCGCAGAAAAGAGCTTGTAACGTATCTATTTAGAAATTCCTCGGCAAGGCGCTTTGCTTTCTGCGGGTTCCCCCCAGCACGCTGCAGTGCAACCATCTCCTCGGCACAGCGTTGACCGCTGAAAAACCTTGAATCTGGATCAGGGCAGCATTTATCAAGAATGCTGCACGCTTCGGCAAAATCCTTACGGCGGGCATAAAGCTCGGCCAGCAGCAATCCGGCCGCACATCGAAATGAAGGAGAACGGTACGCCGCCTCCAGTTCTTCGCGGGCCTCCATTTCATGGTCGAGTGCCAACTCCGCGATACCACGGTAGTATCGAATTTCGGCGTCCCAGGTCGCCCGAGCTCCGCATTGCTTGAGCAAGCGAGAGGCCTCGGCGAACCGACATAGCGTTACGCCCAGCCTCCCAGCCTTTTTCAGCAATTCGAAACTTGACGGAAATCTAGCCAGTCCGGCCTGATATTTGTCCCACGCTGCGACCACATTGCCGAGCAGTTCATCATTGGTCCCCTGCTCCAGAAAATCGCCCTCGGTCCATTTCTCCATCTGCTCCGGTGGGAGATGAGCTTGCTTCGGTCCCACTTGGACGCGATCACGTGGAACCCAGTCGTAAACCCCTTCCGTGTGCTGCAATAACACGTTGTTATTCTCATCTTTGAGAATAAATGTATACGTGTGCTCACGAGGCAAATCGTTTAGCTCACGAGACCATGTCGTCGCGGGATCAAGCTGGGTCGCCTCCTCGAATAGCACCCTATCCGCATCAGATATCTGAATTCGAGCACCGGGTATACAACGATTAGCATTGAATCCGGTTACTATTGTGAGCTTCCCGTCTTGCTGTTCTTTTCTCGCGATCGAGACGACGCCATTCAGGTTTGCACGCGAGATACCGCCAATACCTCTGACCGGCATCCAAAATTCGGTAAATCGAAGCCTGTGCTGCGGCTCCATGAAACCGTACGTTTCCTGGTTTCGGAATAGTCCTGCCTGTACTTCCAAGTATGCGCTGTCGTTGTCGGACAGGGCCGAGCGCCAAGATAGCCCCTCTGGATCAACTCCCCAGGACCAGATCTTCTTTGCGGGCACATCGCGATATTCAGCATAATGGACAACGCCCGTCTCTGTGCGGGGGTGATAAACACCCATAAATGGCTCGTAACTTCCATAAACAAAACGAGAAACCCAGCCATCCGTATGGTTGGAGAGAATACTGAGGTCGAGCCCTTTTGAATTGACGGGCCAAGTATCTACATCACTGAAGTGATGACCAGCGGTGAACTGCGTCGGATAACATATTCGCGTATCATCCCATGCTTCAACCGCGGCGTTATTCCACCAATAGAACCGGCGTCGCAAGTCAGTGCAATTAACCAGATCGACTTCTTGCTCAAGAAGCGCGCTTCCGGGGCGCAAAATGAGCTTCACTGTCCATTCCATGCCGTAGACGCGGTCGCGGTTGCCAACTGTAACCGAAGCGCTTCCGTCCGGAGCATCGCTAAAAGCAAAATCGACGGGCGAAATAGAAACCCAGCTATGAGATACGGGATAGTTGAATTCCACACCAAAAGCTGCCCAGGCGCCCCTCAGAGCCACGAGCGCCTTCTTAATTGTGGGATTCGCATAGAACATCGATTTGCCGCTGATTTTATCTATGCATGTATAAATATGCCCGCCGAGATCCGGGAGTACGATGCACTTTATATATTCATTTTCCAGGTAGATCGCCCGCCAAGAATGCTCCATTTTGGAGTTGCGCACATTGTTACGCATCGTATACGGGTAGATGTACGGGTATCCGAATTGGTTCCGCTTGACGAAAAGGTCAAACATAGGGTTCTCGTCTGGATCGCCTTCATCAGAACTCGCCAACGAAATAGTGCCTTGCCACACCTGTACCCTATTAGGCGTCATTGGCGAAGGAGCTGGATCAAATGCAAACATGGAACACATCGAAAATCCTCCGTACGAAAACTTCAGGGCAGAGACTGAAGCATTGGTCTGAGGGGAAAGAAAGAATAGCGACCGAAGCGTCTAAACCAAGCAGCCGCCGCTCGAAACAGCTACATAGTCTCCCAAAAGCGTCGAAGTTACTCACTGCAGTGTATTTTCGCATGGGATTGTTGTCAACCTTTTACTACCTTTTTGTTACGATAAACAAGGTAGCGCTCGTCGCACCCCGGCGAGCATCCACCCGCAGGCAGGCGGAGAATTTCGGGCATTCACTTACCTGATTCATTTCTAAAGAAGCTCTATTGGGATAACGCGGCACGCTTGTTGAATTTTGCAGGTGATTTGCGGGAGCTTTTGCCGAAAATCTCCGATGGATTATGTCCTCGTCCAGATCATAAACGGTAGGATTTGGCTTTGACCGGGTACCGAGGATACTCTCAGAGTGCCAATCAAGAAGATTTGGATTTTAATACTGGTCCATTAAAAGCGCCGTTTTCGCAGCTTTTTCTGGCGATTGGTTATGAACAGTTTGTTTCGTTTGTGCCTATCATAAAATTTCGAATACAATCCATATCTCTTGACATGGAAGCAATACGATAGCAGTTTTTGATCCAAAGCTGTCGAGAGGGCCCTCATTTTCCGCATGAAGATCTTACAACTTAACCCGCCGCCATAGCTGTGGAAAGGTGCGGAAACGCGTCAGCATTTCGAGGTGGGCGAAGCCCACGCCTTTTCCACAGCTTGTCTGGCGTGCGAACTCCACCGGCGTGAGGTAGTTCAAACTGTTGTGTGGACGTCTCTTGTTGTCGTCATGTCGCCAGAGCGCGATCTTTCGTCTGGCGTCAAACAGGTTTTGGAACCAACTGACTCGCAAACACTCTTCGCGCAGCTTTCCGCGAAGGCCCTCCACGTGCGCGTAAAGTACGGGATATTCTCTCCTCCATCGAACCTGCAATCGATCGTTCCGCGCGTTATTGCTTCTCCTCTGCGACGGCCGCGTGGGTCTGGATGCAGTAATACGGTGTCGTTTCGAGCGGGTCAGGGAAGAACCATGCGTCGCCGCTCGAACCCACGACTTCAAAATAGTAGAGCAGATCCCAGTCCGGCGAAATATCGGAACCAGGAATGATGAATGTGCCATCCCCAGCCGGATTCTCTATCACTTTGAAGTCCGCGTATTGGTTCAAAGGCCGATAGTACAACCGGACTGCACGAATCCCCGCGCCCGCCGGAATGTTGACGGACAATATCAACGGCTTCCCCGCCTCGGCACTCGCAGGCGTGTGATGAGTGATCGCGACGTGGTCCTGATGCGGCTGCGGCGCGGGCGGGCGCGCGACCGCGGGAGCTGCATCGGTCCGCTTGATCACCAATCCACTCACCATCCAGTTCCCATTCGGAAAGGGAACAACAAGCCCATGGCCTTGGCTCTGGATCTGCAGATGTGTGATTGTGCGGTCCGGATGAAGGACAGCAACGTCATAATCTCCCGCTGGCGCGTCGACCCGGAAATACTGCGTCCCTTCCCCGCGGATAGAGTCGCCATAGAGGACATTGTGCGGAAGGTGCGTCGGCGCGACAGCGACGGAGAGCATCTCCAGGTAAGGAGCTGGAGGTATGGCCACGGCCTGTCGGGGCCCCTTCGTCACCCAGCCGAAGCCCTTCGCCGCATCGTACTCGCTGTCCGGATTGACAGCAGTGAAACGCGGTTCCACATTATTTTCGCGATCGTACTGCATATATCGCTCCGGCGACGTGGCCCCCGGATCCAGAGGACTGACCGCGCCTCCAAAATCAAAACCAAAATCGAATCGCCCAAATTGATCGAAGATCTCCTTCCGCTCACGCACTGCATCAAGATCGTATTTCACGTACGGCAGCTTGTCTTTCCAGGAACCGAAGTCGTCAGGTCCGAAGCTCATGTGCGCCGGGTAAACGCCGTCAGTCAGCTTTACCAGCGATTCCCAAATCCCCAATGCGCGCTCGAGTTGGTTCCGCGCAGCGGTCAGCGAGCCCTCATCGGCGGTCCGATAGAAGTACTGCAGGTCATAGGCGGCCAGCATCTTGCGCGCATGATACCGGGCCAGGTGCGACAGGACCGAGAAGTCCATTTCAGAGGATGCCCACTCCTTATTCCCCGGTCTCATCTTTTCACCCGCTCGCTGGACCGCAGCCTCGATACCAGAGGCGATGGAGTCCAGCAGCGCGGAGGTTTGTGCTGGTGTCTGCTTGGCGGACACCGTGCCGTCCAGGCGGTTCTGCACGGCTTCCGGTATCGAAGCGATATAGCGAAAATCCGTCGGATAGACGTGGATGTAATCGTCAATGACTCCGCCGGGATTGGTCTCGACCCAGATGTAGTAATTGAAGTCAGCTAGATGCGCCGCAACAATTTCCGGCGTCACGAGGCTGGCTTGCTCGTAGGCTTGCATCACATCGGGCGCGGCATCCCCGAAGTGCTTCTTCATTTCATCGAGCCATACGCTACTGGGGGTCTTCGGGTCATAGCTCAGGCGGCCCCACAGCATATAGAAGAGCCAGTAGCGTTGAAATTCCCACTTCCAGAAGATCCGCTGGGTCTGCGAGGCAGTAAAGATACCCCATTTCCCCGGCCGGTTTCCAAAACCTTTGGTGGCCAGGGGAGCGTCGATCTCAAAGCCTTCAGCTCCTCCCAATCCGAATGTCGAAACTGCGCGGCGCACGTACTCAGGATTGCCCCACAGGAGCAGGCGCGGGTTGCCGCTTCCCCAAAGCTCCCAGTAGAACGGATACCGCATCGGCTTACGCAAAAAGTCTTCATAACTGTAGTAATGCCACGTCGAGGGAGGCTGGTAAGGCCTGCCCAGAAACTCTCCCCAATATTTTGCCGACATGCGCACGCTAATCCCAGATTTCAAGGCCGCGTCCAGCAAGCCAGGCGCAAGGATCCATCCACGCAAGTCCAGAATGACCGGGTGGCCGGCATCGCGAATCGCTGAGAAAAAGTAGTTGCCGTAGAAGTCGAGCTGCTGCTTGCTGGGAATGCCCGATTCGGAATTCGTTCGGATCTGTACGCTTCGAATCGCCGGGCAAAGCTGGAGGACCTTCTTCAGCGCGGCCTGCGTATAGGGACCCACATTCTGCTCGGTAACCCCTTTCACCGTCGGAATCTGGGTCGGCCATACATTCTGCTCCCAGATTCCGAGCGTAAAATCTACTCCATGCCTGGCTGCGGACTCGGAGATGTACTGCAGCATCTCCAGATTCCGCCGACGCTGCGTCGGCGGAATTGGTGCTTGAATCTCCGGAAACTCTGGAACATTCACCCAGAACGGGTATGGCGGGACGAGGTAGTTGTTTTGTGAGCCGAAGACGAGGTTGAAGCGGTTCAGGTGGTCATATGCGAGCATGCGAAAGTATTCGTCCCAATACTCATGCGAGTAGTACCAATCCGCTTCAAGGTCCTGATTGCTTATGAAAGATCGGATCCCTCGCATCTTGACGCGCGCGGAATCGTTTGTGGCAGATAGCTTGCCCTCGGCGCGAATCTGTTCGGCGGCCGCAAGCAGCCCATACATCATGCCGCGCTCGTCACTCGCTGTGATGCGTGCCGGTTTCCCCGGCTGAATTGAGTAGGATTCGGCCGGGCCGGAGACGATCTCCGTGGAGATGCCGAATGGCTTCATATGGCGCTCTGCAAACGAACGCATCAGCTCTGATTTCCCGAAGGCTACCGGGCCTTCCGGGGATGTGGCGCCATGCGCGCCAAGGGCACAGACGAGCATCGGCACGGCGAATTGTACCCATCTTCCGAGTCGGCGCAAAAAATCTCCCCTTCGCATATAACTTTGCCCTCCTAGAACGTTATCTTTCGTTTCAGATTGCGCTTTTATGAATAGATGCTAAACTTGGGAAACAATCGTAACATAAAGTCTAATCCAAAGATATCGGGATTGTGAGCACTCCACGCTTATTATGGATTGCAAATGCAGTTGAAGCAGAGTTTCTGCCTAATCGATACGATCACCGAACCAAGATGTAGCCGTTCTAGTACACCACGGAAGAGACGATCGTCTGGCACCCCGCCGCACAGGAGAGCCTATTAATCAGATTTTTCATTGGGCATTAAAGAGCGCCGAAGGGCACCCTGAATTGCACAGTACAGCATAATAATTCCGTCCTGATTAGCATATCGAGTTTCTGCGATTCGGCGATTGGGTACTCTCACGAACTACATAATTTTTGAGATTCTAAAGCTACGAGATATTATGTTTATGATCTTCTAGGAGGCGCTGCGATGTTTCTATTCAGCAGTCGAAAGATTTGGGCGCAATGGCTCGTGATCGTGCTCATTATATGCAAAGCGGCAGCCCTGATCCCACAAACGCGGTCGCCAATCACAGAAAAGATCGAGTGGACATGGTCTGACAAGCCAGAAACACCCGATGCCGCTCTGCCCAATGTTCTTTTAGAAGGTGACTCGATTGCTAGGGGATATTTCCAGGCCGTTGCCGACGACTTGAAAGGCATAGCGAACGTATATCTGTTCGCAACCTCGGCAGCCGACGACGCTCGCCTCCCCACTCAGTTGCGCGACTATTTCGCTACTATTGGCGTAAACTTCGCTGTGGTTCACTTCAACAACGGCATGCATGGATGGGGATATTCCGAATCAGAATACGCGATGGGATTATCTCCGATGATCGACGCAATAAGGGCTGGCGCACCGCAGGCGAAACTGATTTGGGCAACTACAACACCGGTACGAAAAGATTCAATGAAGGAAGGACCTACTGATACACGGATACAAAAGCGCAATGCATTCGCGGTAGCCGTAATGAAACGCGAGCACATTCCGATTGATGACTTGTATCATCTTATGCTGCCCTACGCGAATTCGCACACGGACGATATCCACTTCAACAGTGAAGGTGAAAAGATTCAGGCGGAGCAGGTTTCCGCACTGATTCGTAAAGCGCTGACCAAATGAAGATCATTGACGAGAGTATTCGGCTTAGCATCCTCATTGTCACCTGAATATGGAGTCAGCTCAACACATTCGCCTTTGCAAGGACGATTCACTGAGACACGCTCTTACGACATACTTTGGCGGATCGGTTAAGCAGATACTCAGGGATATCCAACTACGACTCAGGATGCAATCGGCGCGCCCTTCCTCGCCTGCGCGCACGCGCAGATCGGGTCTTGTTTCCGATTAACATAGTTTGAATATCCATCACATTCGTGTTTGTAGGTCCCGTCTGGATCAAATCGCCAAGAGAGACGAAATAGTTGTACGAGTCATTCCCTTCAAGATTTGCGAGCGCTTGGCGGCGCAAGATGGATACATAGATGGGTACGCTCACCGAGTTCTATTGTGCCAACCACCCTCCGTCTATGGGAATCGACGCTCCAGTAATATTACGCGCACCTTCTGCACAGAGACTGAGAGCGAGAAAGCCGACTTCCTCGACTGTTGTGAAAGTGCCAGATGGCTGTTTTTCGAGCAAAAGCCTGCGGGTAGCTTCTGCGTGCGCGATTCCTTCCGCTTTGGCCTTCGCATCGATTTGCGCTTCAACCAACGGCGTCAATACCCAACCTGGACAGATCGCGTTGCAAGTGATACCGGATCCGGCCGTCTCGAGCGCTACTACTTTTGTCAATCCAACAAGTCCGTGCTTAGCTGACACGTAAGCCGCTTTCCCTTCAGACGCGACTAGTCCGTGAGTAGAAGCAATGTTGATGATTCGGCCCCATCCGGCTCGCCGCATTCCTGGCAGTGCTTTACTGATCGTATGAAACGCCGCGGTAAGATTCACGGCCAGAATACAATCCCACCGATCGGCCGGAAATGTATCGACTGGTGCGACATGCTGGATGGCGGCATTGTTTACAAGAATATCGCATCCTCCCAGCCGCCTTTCGGCATCTTCAATAAGATCGATACACTGGGCTCGCTGCGACAAATCGGCCCCGTTGTAGAGAACATCAACCCCAAACGACCGGATTAACTCAGAACGCTGATTCTCGATTGCCTCCGTTTCGCCGAAGCCATTCAGCATAATGGAGCAACCGTGTTCTGCCATCGCCCTGGCGATTCCCTTTCCAATCCCGCTTGTTGACCCGGTGATAACAGCAACTCGCCCTTTGAGCATTGATTTTCTTTGGCCTCCTAAACTGCCGGTGCGGATCGTCCAGCTATCAATGTGGTTCTCATAGCTGCCTTCCCGGTCGTAAATCATGGAGCCTCAATTGTATTGAAAGTGGCTTCCGCCTGGCTGAGCAAGTTCGTTCCTGTCGGCAATCGTATCAAAGGGCTCCGGAACCGTGTAGAGCCCTGAAACCCCGCTCCCTGCCCGCACGAACTTTTCAGTTACCTTGCGGAACCAGAACCATTTCCAGTTTCCATCGATCACCAACTGGTAGACAAGCTTCTTCTCTCAAATATAGCTGCTATAGCTGCCGATGGGCCGTCAGGCACCAGGCCCTTGGGCGCAGTGGTGCGACCGCGAATCATATGCTGGTCCGATCCGCAAATATTCGGAAACAACTTTTAAGAATTACGCCATGCCCAATCCTCTGGGCACTTCGTGATACTGCTCACCGATCCGACGCTGCGTTAACAACGCCGATCGCCCTCCGGTTTCCTTATCGATTCGGGTTACTTAAAACTGCCATGAAATGAAGCGTTGCAACTGACGTTGTGCCATCCAGTCGCAGATAGACGTGAGATCGGCAACTGGTTGGCCAGTGAAAGGAAGAGTATGTAGATAAGGCGGAGGGCCGAATTCGGGGGTAAGGGTTATGATGTTCGTGCCTACCCGTTTTTGGGCGGACCAGATTGCATCCCACCATTGCTCATGGGCCTGCAAATGACTTTGCCATTCCGGAGCGCGCGGGTCAGGTACTTGCGGACCCTCTTCATAGCCGACTCGGGCATGGATGTGATAGCAATGGGGGTAAATCATCGAGAGGAGCGCCTCGGCATCGGCCAGCAGCCGTTCAGTAACGCATACCCAATGGCTGAAATCAGCGGTGAGCTTTACGCTTGGCATTCGTTCTATGAGCCGATATGTGTTCCAGGGATTACCGAAATAACGAGAACGATGCGTTTCATGATAGCATCGGACGCCAAACTTCGTCTCCAGCTCACCGACAGCACCATAAAAGTCTTCTGCTTCGTTCAGCGTCCAGGCATCGGAACCCGAGTGAGCATTAAAAAAGAGCGGCTCTGCGTCAAGACATTCCTCGATCTGTTCCTGGAGGGAGTGCAGATGAGCAATGACAGTTCCGCCCCCCTCAAACATATTGCTGTATATCTGCGGTATCCATTGAAAACCTTCAGATCTCAGAAGACGTTTCAATTCTCTCGCGTCAGGTATGGTTCTTGGCGAAGATTCGATCCCCTCGTAGCCCACCTCACGCCAACGTTCGAGGTGAGCCCCGAACCCGTGCGAGAGATCGACACCCCAGAGATGACGTACGAGCAGAAGTTTCATTTCGGCGGCGCTTTCCTCCTTGTAGCTAAGCAATTATCCAATTAGTGATCTTTTCGGATCATACGTGTGAGTGTGCTCTGATTCTCAATCCACATCATGCCTCGGATGACAAGACTTATGCCCCACATGAACATTTCCGGGCAATGGTATGGAATCTGGGTCTCTGAAGGCTGAACCAACACGTGATGTATCTTGTTTTAGAACTCGTCATATGCAATCTGCTGCTGCGGGACACCGACACCTGTCAGCATCCTGTTGCAGGCTTTGATCATCATCGGAGGTCCGCACAGGTAGTACTCCGCTGCTGCAGGATTCGAATGATTCTGCAGATATGCTTCGAACACAACCTCGTGGATGAAACCGATGTGCCCAGTCCAACTGTCTTCCTCAAGCGGCGATGACAACGCCAGGTGGAAAGAGAAGTTGGGATGTGCGGTCTCTAGATTGCGAAAATACTCTTCATAAAAGATCTCCTGACGTGATCGGGCACCATACCAGTAGCTAATTTTGCGAACAGTTTTTTCTGTTTCAAGCAGGTGCGATAAATGGGCACGCAATGGGGCCATGCCAGCACCGCCTCCGATGTATATCATTTCGCGTTGTGTAGGCTTTATGTGAAAGTCTCCAAACGGCCCGATCCCTGTCACGATATCTCCAGGTTTCAGGCTGAAGATGTAACTCGATCCGGCGCCGGGTAAGCAGTCCTGTCCTGGTGGAGGGGTCGCGATGCGCACATTGAAACGTAGTTGTCGCTCAGTCTGCGGGTTACTGGCCAGCGAATAGTTATTACGTCGGCCAGCCTGCGGATTATGCGCAATCAGATCGAAGATGTGCTGACGCTCCCAAACTGATGCAAATCTTTCTGGAATGTCGAAGTCGCGGAATTTGATCGCTTCATAGGCTGGGATGTCGATTTGCAAATAGTCACCCGGCGCGAATGTCACTGAATCCTTGGGGTCCTCAGGTTCCAGCACCAATTCCTTGATAAACGTGGCCACGCTGCGATTGCTTATCACCCGGAAACTATAGGTGGTATGAGCTTTTGCTTCAACACCACCTGCATGCATCACGTCAATCCAGATGTGTCCGTTACGTTCCACGACTGGATATGTTGCAAGGCCACGGCAGATTGGGGCGCGTGCCGGCGAGCCGTCAACCAGATTAAAGCGGCCATTGTGCTTTGGGCATTCGATCATCCCATCTTTAACGAGCCCATCAGCCAAATGTGTATTCCCGTGCGTGCACAGGCCGTCCGTCGCGAATAGCTTTCCGTCCTCATCGCGATAAAGTGCATAAGTTTTGCGCTCATGGTCGAAACGGACAGCGTCGGCCCTCCGCAAATCGGCAGCCATACATACTTGAACTAAACCTTCCGCATTCGGCGGAGCTGCCGAGGCAAAGCACGCTTCACGTGCACGCGGCTTCGGATTCGGCAACCGACGCTTTATGTGATAGGCAGGGTCCTTCATCTGCTTTAAAAGGGCCGGAAGTACTTCGCACCACGCATTGAGAATGCTCGGATATGGTTTTGGGCAATCTTCCTTCACTATCTCGTGCAACTGCGGTAGCGCATGATATGGCACCAATGGGAACATGTGGTGTTCGAGATGATAATTCATGTTCCAATAGAGATACCGGTGGATAAAATTCATATAGACTGTTCGGCAGTTCAAGCGGTGGTCAAGCACATTCTCGGCCAGTCCAGCATGCTGCGTGTATCCGTAAATCGGGATCAACCAGCTGCCGAAGAGATTCGACAGGCCAACGAGCATCAGCGGCAGAATGCTGTGCTCGTAAACTGAAAACACAATCACGACTAAGTAGGCCAGTGCATAAATTCGCGCCGTCCAGTAAATCCGCTCGAACTGGCTCTCGGGGATGAACGTCCTCTCCTCTGCCGTCATTCGCCCGAAGCAATGCAACAACACTGTCTTGAAGTATGACCGGTAACTCTGCAAATTGAAAAATGGCTGAAGTATACCCCACCATGTGGGTGGACGTGGTACTGCAATCTCCGGATCTCTACCCACAATAATCGTGTCGCTGTGATGTCGATTGTGGCTCCAACGCCAAACCGTGGATTCGCGCATCACCATAAATGACGCAATTTCATAGAGCATAGTATTCATCCAGTCGGTTTTGAATGCTGTGCCATGCCCGCTTTCGTGCCAGCGCGAATCACTTGTCGAAGCATACAGAACCGAATAGATCATATACGGCAGAATGGCCCACCACGAACCCCACAAATGACACGTAGCCCAGCCTGTTCCGATAATTAGCGCAAACCAGAGGACTGTATCGCGAATCGCAGGGCCGTCGCGGCGCACTAATAGTTCGCGCATCTTCGCTCTGGGCACTGGGCATTGGTACCAATCAGCTTCGGCCAGTCCTTTCTCAATGGCCAGCTTGGCATTCACGCCAGTCAAGCTGTAATCGGGTCGGGGAAGTGTCGTGTCGAGGGTTGCTGAACTGTGACTCATCGCTGAATTTTTCCGAATATCTCCGCTGATGAAAATCGAGGCCTGCAGAAAGAAACGCGCCGAAAGTGATACACAAACCTGCTATATGTCATATGATTGGCAGGACTAAAACACGTGTTCTCAGCACCTCATCACCGATCTGGATATCAACAATACTCCTGGAAAATTCTGCTGGCCATGACCTAAAAGCCAAAATACCTGTCTGTGATGAATCTTCTACCTATGTGGGGAGCAGCGCTGGGAGGATCAGGGCGGAGTTGATCGAACGGCTGGCTAATATGGCATATGGAACTAACGGGGATGCAAAAAGTAATGAATAAGCCCTATGAAGCTGCTAGAATTCCTGTCCGTAATGAATCTGGTCAGCAAATTGAGGTTATATTAGGTGTGCCTGAGAGACGCAAAACCGAAAAGCTTAAGAACGTCCTGCGCGAGAATTTGAAGTCGAAGAGAGGCGCGACCGAAATCGGCGATGTCTTATATGGACCGGGAGGCACCTGCGGACCGCGGATTCAACACGACTATCAACTTGTAGTGATTCACGAAGGAAGCCTTAACCTCCTGCTCGATGGCAAACCAATCCGTGTTGCTCCGAATCACGGAATTCTCCTTTGCCCTGGACACCGCGAGCACTTCTTTTTTTCCACCTGCAGCGAAACCCGCCACAGCTGGTGTGCGATTGAGCCTAAGGCAGTGCCGATGCAACTGAGGAGCAAACTGAAATCTTACCTTGGCCCCATTCCGTTCGCAGGCCGGATGCTCAGCCTTCTGGAAATGGGCAAGAGAGAGCTGCTCACTACTCTCCCTCCGGCTGCACTCTATGAGGGCTTTTACCTGGGCATCGCGCTTGCCACAATTTGCGATTTCGCAATCGCAGCCCAAAGTGGTGTCTCTAACACGGCATCAGAATCGGTTCTTGCAAAAATGATGGAATACATCTCAAAGAACTATGCAGAGCGCCTTTCTTTACAGGATGTTGCCCGCGCCGCGGGGGTCTCGCGTCAACACCTTCTCAAGGCGTGCCGCAGTGAAGGTAAACCAACTCCGATGACCCAACTCTACTCGGTCCGCCTGGAAGTTGCTACTGACCTATTGCGACAAACGGGCCTTTCAATCGAAACAATCGCCGGCAAATGTGGGTTCGTGAGCGCCTTCCATTTCTCACGCCGATTCAAAGAGGCCTTTGGACTCAGCCCGATTCGCTGGAGGAAGGAATGCTGGCAGACGTCCGAGGCCGCCGCTGCACACCTCACCATGTCCCGATGAAACCGCGTACCCTTCGGGAAAGCTAAGCTCTGGGCGCACGCACTCACTCTATCTGTTGATGTCATCCAGAGCCGAACGTGGAGGCAAACCTGATGCCATCCTGGAGCGAGGAAGCTCGTAGTCCGGAAGTCACCTGCGCAAAGCGAGGCTCTTCGCAGGACTTTGAAAGAAGGAAATCAATACTTTAACTCATAACCCCTGATAATTCACGACTTTACAGGAAAAAGGAACAGTAACTATAGCATTTTCAATAAATTACAAAAACACCGAACCGGGTGCTCTTAATCCAGGAATCAGGATTTTACAGGACGCAAGCGTCTAACTTAAACATCTTCTATACTTTACAGACTTTACGGAAAGGGTCCGATGGCGCACATCAACAGCTTTATCCGAATCCCGCTGCTTGCTATCCGTCAGCGTATCCGCCCGCTCAAACGCATCGGCGTGCTCGACGAAGACCGCCTCCAGATGCGCGTCTGGCCCAATGACATTGACTTCAACTTCCATCTGAATAATTCGCGCTATCTCACCTGCATGGATTACGGCCGCATCCACATGATGGCTGCCAATGGTATCCTCGACCTCGCCATCCGCGGCCGCTGGATTCCCCTCGTCGGTTCTGTGGACATCACTTATCGCCGCTCGCTCGACCTCTGGACAAAGTTCGAACTTCGCTCCCGCACCCTCGGATGGGACGAAAAATGGATCTACATGGAGCAGAGTTTCTACTCCAAAGCGGGCCTCGCCGCCATCGCACTGGTGAAAGGCCTCTTCCGCAATCGGGAGGGAAACATCCCTCCGCAAACGGTGGTAGAAATGGTCTCTCCCGGCACCGTCTCACCGCCACTACCCGCCGAGTTCGAGCAATGGAACAAGGCCATCCGCAGGAGACTTGCTACCGAATGACCTGGAGCGACAGCCGGAACAGCTCATCGAAGTTCTCACCCGCTGCCTTGTTCTTCCTCACAGCTGTCTCAATGGCCTTTTGCGCCGCTGCACGCTGGTAACCAAGATTCAGCAACGCCGACAAAACATCGTCCGCCGCTGGTGCCGAATGAACAGCAGCAACCGGAGTCACAGTCATGTCTTCGAGCTTGTCTTTCAGTTCAACCACCAGCCGCTCGGCCAGCTTCTTGCCCACACCCGGAATGCGCGTCAGCGTTGCATGGTCCTGTCCGCGGATCGCCGCGACTGTGCGCTCCGGGTTCAGTCCGCTCAGGATCGTGACCGCTAACTTCGGTCCCACGCCGGAAACCGTAATCAGCCGCTCAAATAGCCGCTTTTCGTCCAATTCCAGAAAGCCGAAGAGCGCTAGAATGTCTTCGCGCACCTGCGTATAAATGTGCAGGGAAACCTCCGCGCCCTCCTGAGGCAGCGCAGTAAATGTTGGAATGCTGATGATGACTTCGTAGCCCACTCCTCCGGCCTCAAGGATGATCCGGCCCGGAGTTTTCAGAAAAAGACGTCCCCGCAGATGCGCAATCATGCCGCGATTGTAATGGAATCAGGCGTGGTTAAGCGCAATCTGGTAGCTCTCATAAACACTCTCAAAGACTGAATCCCACGAGGCGCCCAACGCGTCTTCCCGGGCGGCTTCGCGCATCCGTTGGTGGAGCGGCGCATCCTGCATGAGGCGCAGAATGGTTGCAGAAAAGGCATCGTCCGAGGCAACAAACCCGGTCACGCCTTCTTTAATGATGTAACGCGGCCCTCCATCGGGAGTCACCACCGCGGGCACTCCGGAAGCCAGCGCTTCCAGCACAACATTACCAAACGTGTCCGTATGCGAGGGGAAAACGAATACGTCCATGTTCGCATAGGCTCGGGCCAGCGCCTCGCCCTGCAGCACACCGGTAAATTCAGCATTCAGCAAATGCTGCCGCAGCCAGGCTTCTTCCGCGCCATGTCCCACAATCAAGAAACGAAACTTCGTTACGCCTGCTGCCAGAAGCTGTTCGCGGATCTGCGCCAGCAGCGCGACATTCTTTTCAACCGACAGGCGTCCCACGAACCCGAGCACAAAGTCCTCGTCATTCGAGGAGCGTCCACGCCGCACCGGAGAGAACAGTTCTGTATCAATCCCGCGCGGCATCAGCTTGCATGGGCGTCCCGTCGCCTCTTCCAGCAACTCGCACAACTGCGGATTGGGCGCAAACAACACGCGCGCAATCGAATAAAACCTTGCGCTCAGGTAAAAGCTTGCGTCTTCAATCGCTGCAGAAGCCCTGGGTTTCGCGCCGTCGGCCAGCCGATCCAGAAACCACGCCGCGCGCCTTGCTGCATATTCATGCACATTGGTGTGCCATGCGGCAGCCATCGGTAAATGGTAGTGGTTCGCCAGCAGCACGCCCATAAATCCCAAGTCGCTCGGCCCGGTAATGTGAACAATGTCAGGCCGGAACTCGCGCAGCACGCGCGCCACCAGCGGCAGATGCCGGAAAAATCCTGTATCAAACCGCAGGTCTTTCTCCAGCTCAAAGGAAAGCGGCCCACGCGGAAGTTCCAGCGTAGTCAGTTGGCCTTCCGTCAGCAGTCGCGGCAAGCGGCTTCCCGCGCGTACACACAGAAACGGCAGATTGCGCCGGCGAGTGAAAGCCTCAAAGTGGCGACTGGTGTGGGCCACACCGTTGACTTCGTGGAACGAATCCGGAAAGTACGCCACGCGCATACATTACGGAGTGTATACGCTCAAGCCAGCTCGTATAGTTCAAAGTCGAGATTGTAGGCCAAAGGCAAGGTGCTCAGCTTTTCCAGCGCTTCATCTTTTGACGAGGCGCGCACTCGCAAAAATCCACGCCACGCCTCTGCGCCAGATGCAGAGAATGCATCCTCGAGAACAAAGCCTTCCCTGCGCAGCTCCGCCAGACGCGCCTTTTCCTGAGGAATCTTTTCCAGATACGCCGCATCCGGTTCCTGCTTTCTGCGGACCACTACCTGAAAGCGCTTCTTTGTGTCCGGGCCAAACTGCGGAAAGTCTGCCAGGGGAGCCAGCCGCACGGGCGCCTCGCTCGCGATATGTTTCAGGCGCGCCTTAAGCTGCTCCAGGTACTCCGCGCGTTCCTGATCAGAGATGCGGGCCACGCTCCACGTCACAAACGGGTCCAGCGGCTGAAACCCATTGAACCAGAAAACACCATGATAGATGGGAGCAAGGATCGTGCTGAGCGATGGATGCACACCCTTTCCTGAATATCCCGCAGGGCCGCCGCCTGTTGTGATTAACACCATTGCGCGGGCCTTGCGCCTCGAACCAAGACCATTTTCATAGAGCTTTTCCCCGCCATACACGCGCCCCATCGGGAACACGCGGTCCACCCAGCCCTTCAGCACGCCGGGCATTCCGAACCACCACAGCGGAAACGAGAAGATCAACAGATCCGCCGCTTCCACTTTGCGTATCTCAGCTTCAATTTCCGGCGCAAAGCCGTTGTGCTCCGTCGCGTGGAGCTCTTCCTGCTGCTGCTTGAAGAAATCCGGGTCCTTGATCGTAGTGAAATTCTTTCTTCCTGAAACCGGATCAAAGCCCATCGCATACAGGTCAGAAAACGAAACATTGTGGCCCTGTTGCGCGAGCGTTTCAGCGGCCGTTCGCGCCATCGCAGACGAAAAACTCTGTTGCTCCGGGTGAGCATGTACGATCAGAACGTTCATAGTAGAAGTTTTTCTCCGGCTGATTGGATGTAGCTGCCGTCCGTTCGATTCAGATCGAATCATTGATCAGGCGATTTCCATCGAGGCCCATTCCGCATACTTCTTCAGTTTTTCTGTAAGGATCGGCTCAATGTACCTGCGGTCTTCTGCTTTCAGATTGGCGCTGAAGCTTAAGGCGCGTTTCAGCAGTTCGCAGGCAGCGTGCTCGGCCTCGCGGTTTGCGGCGGTTTCTGCAGCGAGCTGAAGTTCTTCAATGGCTTCCTTCCAACATCCGGCGGCCTCATAGTGGCGGGCCAGTTCTGACGCGATACTGGCTTCCGTCCCGGCGAACATGATCTTCAGGCGTTCCGCCACACGGCGATGGCGCTCTGCTCTGCGCGCAGCTGGCTGGCGCGAGTAGAGCGCCTCCCGAAAGAGTCCGTGCGCAAAGACATAAAACGTGGAACGGGTGCCATCGGGCAACTCGTCCTGCCCTGCCGGATTAATCAGCCGCGTCCGGCGGGCCAGAGCAGCATATTCATCTTCCACGTCCGGCACTCCGGTCTTCAGCGCCGCCGCAGCGGCCCACGCCGGAAAGATGGAGCCGACAATGCTTCCCGCCTCGAGCAAACGGCGGTCGGCCTCAGAGAGCCGCTCCAGTTGCAGGTCAATCATTCCAAGCAGCCCATGCGGAATCCCAAGCTCAATCTCAGCCAGAGGTACGGAGAGTTGCCACGCGCCCTCTTTTTTCACTAAAAATCGCTGGTTCTGGAGATGCTCCAGCGTCGCAGCCATAAACAACGGATTGCCTTCCGAGTGCTGATGGACGAAGCTGGACAGTCCCGCTGGTAACGTAGGGGACTCAAGCTGGCGCGTCAGATAATCGGCCACCGCATCCCGATGCAGGGGGCCCAGCGGAATGACGCAACACAAACGATGGGTCGAGAGGTCTTCCTTCAGTCCCTTCAGCGGATGCTGGCCGTCCATTTCTCCGGGGCGGCAGCTCGCCAGGACCATCAGTTTTGCGTTGGCGCGCCTGCGTGCAAGCGCCGAGATAAAGTCCAGGGTGGAAGTGTCTGCCCAGTGCAGATCTTCAAAGACCAGCAAAAGAGGTTCATCATGCGTAATGGCTTCTACAGCCTCACACAGCTCACCCACTGTGGTGAGTTTTACCCCGGCTTCGGTTTTCTTCCCGAACCAGGAGGGAAGCCATCTGGCCAGTAGCTGGCTGGTCTTCTCGAAAGCGAGCAGTTGTCCCAGCGCCTCGCGCACAGGATAAAACGCTTCTTTGCCCCCAAATCCTTCCACCGCCTGACCGCGAGCAATGCGTAACTTGCCGCTGCCGCCCGCTCGCTGGCAAAAGGCATCTACCAACGCGGTCTTTCCAGTCCCTGCATCTCCTGAGAGGAAAACCAGCTGCCTCTGGCCGCGAATGGCCCGTTCCAGGTCTCCCTCCAGCTTCGCAATTTCAGTCTGCCGACCCACAATGCAGAGCTCCGGCTCAGGGCCAGCCACAGCGGCATCGTGTATCTCGTCCACTTTGCAGACAAAGCGATAGCCGCGTTTGGGAACGGTAAGAATGTACTGCGGCTCGTCGGGATCGTCGCCAAGAACTTTGCGCAACTCGAGGATGTACGTCCGCAGGACCTGCGGCTGGACATAGGTCTCCGGCCACAGAGCATCCAGCAGCTCGTCATGCGTCACCAGCCGCTGCGAATTTTCCACCAGATAACGCAGAACAGCAAACGGCTTCGGCGCCAGCGGCACCTGTTTGCCGTCGCACCACAGCAATTCGTTCTGCGTATCTATCCGGAAGCAACCAAACTGCTTCATAGGAAAATTTTTCAGCTACCTTTGTCTGCTAGACTTATGTTCGTAGTAACTGTTAGCAACCAGGCTGCCAGCCAGAAGCTATGACAGCAGATGATTCTATGCGGTTTAGAAGTGCCAGCAGCATTCAGGCCTGGTTTTCGTGTCCATAACCGGACACATGCTGTCCACTTCCGGACAAAAAACTACAGGTTGACCATCTGCATTCCAGCCTGAGGGTAGCGTTCTCCCGCTGCCGCTCCTCGAGGTGCAATCACATCCAGCGCCGCCAGGTCATCTTCCGTCAGTTTGATTTCCACTGCGGCCACATTCTCCTCCAGATACGTGCGCCTCTTGGTTCCCGGAATGGGCACAATGTCATCGCCCTGCGCCAGAACCCAGGCCAGCGCAAGCTGAGAAGCTTTTACCCTTTTCTTGTCGGCAAGCTCCTTAATTTTCGACACCAGATCGAGGTTCTTCCGGAAGTTCTCTCCCTGAAAACGCGGAGACGAGTTCCGCCAGTCATCCGGCGCAAGATCACTCGGCTTGCGAATCTGTCCTGTCAGAAAACCCCTTCCCAGAGGAGAATACGCAACAAACCCTATCCCCAGTTCCCGGACCGTTGGAAGGACCCCATCATCCTCATGGTCCCGGCTCCACAACGAATATTCACTCTGCACAGCCGTGATGGGATGAACAGCATGTGCCCGCCGGATGGTCTTCGCCCCTGCTTCAGAAAGGCCCAGATAGCGCACCTTGCCTTGCTTTACCAGTTCGGCCATCGCGCCCACGGTTTCCTCTATCGGAGTATTGGGGTCAACGCGGTGTTGATAATAGAGGTCAATCATCTCAATGCCGAGCCGCTTCAGGCTGGCGTCGCATGCTGCGCGAACATACTCTGGCCGGCCGTTCACACTGCGGCTCCCGTCCTCATTCCGCACAATCCCGAACTTCGTCGCAATCATGACCTTGTCGCGATGCGGCTTCAACACGCGGCCCACCAGCTCTTCATTGGTATGAGGTCCATAGATGTCCGCCGTATCAAAAAGGGTGATGCCCAGCTCGAGTCCACGATGAATCGTAGCTACCGATTCCTGCTCATCGCGTTCGCCATAGAAATCCGACATCCCCATGCACCCTAGTCCCAGACTGGAGACGGTGGGTCCTTGCTGTCCTAATCTGCGCTTCTGCATCTGGTCCTCTCCTATGAAGTATCAGATTCGCCGGACCGCCCAGAGATGCGGACAGATGAACAGTTTCGTCTGCATGGCAGGTCATGCCTTTTTCTCTGCGAACAGAAGGCAAGTCGCTGGCACGGGATTTTTACCAGCAGAATGAGTGAGACGTGGATGAAAGTCCAGCCCTTTGCCGTCACTTTCCCACAACATTCACTGCCACCGGCGCCTTCTTCGGCGGATAGCAGGAGTTCGCATCGCACGCCTGATAACGCAGCGTACCCTGGAGCAGGTGCTCTCCTGCTTGGGCCACGACATGCGCCCGCAGCACAAATTCACCGGTATAGACGCTCAGCTTATCGCTGGGGCTAAAAGCGGGTGAGTAGTCCGTTCCCGGAGGAAAATCCACTGCCTCTATCTTCAGTCCTGCCGGTTCCTCCACCATGAGCTGCGTGGGAATCAGGCTCTTTTCCTGTGGAGTGTGCGAGTTGATGTGAAGGCCGTTGTTTACGCGAAAATGCATCTCAATCGTTGATGGCCTTCGGGCCGGGACTGTCACCTGTTCGGGAAGAAGGAACTGCACCTGCTGCGTCGTTTTGGGCTGGGCATTAGATTGCCATGCCAGCTTCTGAGCAAACATGCAGGAGGAAGCAGTCAGCAGGCCGGCAACAAGAATTCTGCGCACGTTACGCTCCTTGCCCTGCGAGTGCCTTCTTAATATCAGCCTCAAGCTCATCGCGGTCATGCAGCCCTACGGTCGCAGCGACAATTTTTCCGGTCCGGTCTACAAAGAACGAAGTAGGCAGTGCATCCACTCCGCCATACTGCTTTGAAATCGAATCACCATCAATCAGCACAGGATAATCAATGTGCATGTTGACGGCGTATTTTGCGATTTCCGCCTTGTCTTCGGCGTTCTTTTTCTTGTCGTCCTTGTCCAGGTCGTCCGTCGAGATGCCCAGAATCTCAAATCCCTGAGGAGCGTACTGCTGCCGCAACTGAATCAGCCACGGAGTTTCCACCTTGCAGGGAGCGCACCATGTCGCCATAAAGTTCACCATCACAGCTTTGCCCTTATAGCTCGCCAGCGAAACCTTCTTCCCGTTCAGGTCTTCCAGAACAAACGCAGGAGCGGGCTTGCCTTCGAGCGGCGATCGCTCGTCCTCATCCGTAGCTTGTGCATTGCTGGCGGGCGCAGCTGGCACCAGCATGGCCTGCATCTCGTGCATGCGCGCTTCTTCGGCCTTGCGATGGCGATAGTTGGTGATTCCCGCCCACACCATGAGCACCAGCGCCACTACCAGCACCAGCAGGACTGCGTGATTCCGTTTCATCGTGACTACAATTTTACGGGATGTGCCTGTTACCATCCATTTTGACCGTATGAACTACCATTCCCCGGCAGAACTGGTGCGCATCGAGGCCCAGGCGCTTGTAGAACTCGCCGCCCGGCTCGAAGGCCCCATGGCCGCCGATTTTGAGCGCGCCGTGGACGTCATCCTTCAGTGCGGGCAATCGCGCGGACGCGTCGTAGTCACCGGAATGGGCAAGAGCGGCATCATTGCGCAGAAAATAGCCGCAACCCTCAGTTCCACCGGAAGCCCTGCACTCTTTCTTCATCCCGCAGAAGCGGTCCACGGCGATTTAGGTATGGTCGCGCGTGGCGATGTGGTGATTGCGCTTTCGGCCAGTGGTGAAACTGAAGAAATTCTGCGCCTTCTTGCCACCATTAAGCGCGTAGGTGACGCGCTTATCTCCTTCTGCTGCAACATGACGTCCACGCTCTCCCAGGCCAGCGATATTGCCCTTGATTGCAGCGTAAAGCAGGAGGCCTGCGGCCTTGGCCTCGCACCTACGGCTTCAACCACGGCCATGCTGGCCCTCGGCGATGCTTTGGCGGTCGCCGTCTCCCTGCGCAAAGGTTTCCGCGCAGAAGATTTCGCCGCACTCCATCCCGGAGGCAAGCTGGGCAAAAAGCTGTCGCGTGTGCGCGACCTGATGCACTCAGGCGAAGCCATCCCGCGCGTGCGCCCGGAAACCCCGATGGGCGAGGTGATTTACGAAATGTCGCACAAAGGCCTCGGCATTACTACCGTCGAGCAGGATGGAAAACTTGCTGGCGTCATCAGCGACGGCGATCTGCGCCGCCTCCTGGAACACGAGGGTCCGCGAACGCTCGAAAAAACCGCCGAAGAAGCGATGAACCGCTCGCCCAAAACGATCCATGCCGAAGAATTCGCCGTCGAGGCGCTGCGCATCATGGAAGAGAAGAAGATCACCTCGCTCATCGTAGTAGACGGCGACCGCCGCATCGAAGGCGTCGTCCACCTGCACGATTTGTGGGAAACCGAGATGATTTAACCATGCTCCTGAAGATCATCAGCACCGGCCATCCTGTCCTGCGCCAGCACGCGCGGGAACTCATACTGGAAGAGATCCGCAGTTCATGGATACAGGACCTGATTGCGCACATGCGCGACACCATGCACGATGCGCCCGGAGTGGGCCTTGCCGCTCCGCAAATTGGCGAGCCGCTGCAATTGGCTGTGATTGAAGACAAGGCTGAATACCACAAGAATCTGACTGAGGCGGAGCTGCATGAACGCGAGCGCAGGCCGGTGCCCTTCCATGTCATCATCAACCCAAGGATTGAATTGTTGTCAGAACCGGACCGGGCATTTCACGAAGGCTGCCTCAGCCTGCCGGGGTTTATGGCCATCGTACTGCGCGCGCGCAAAGTGCGCGTCACTTGTCTGGATGAGCGCGGTGCGCGGAAGACCATCGAAGCCAGCGGCTGGTACGCGCGCATTCTTCAGCATGAAATAGACCATCTGAACGGGCGGCTCTACATTGACCGCATGAAGAGCGAGAGCTTCTCCACACTGGAGAATTATCAGCGCCACGGCAAGGCCAGTTAGAATAGAGCTTTACCCTCTCATCTTTGGAAGCGCATATGCACCGTTGGTCCAGGCTTTTTGTTCCTACACTCCGCGAGGCTCCGGCAGATGCCGAAGTCCCGAGCCACAAGTTTCTCGTCCGCGCAGGATATATTCGCCAGCTCGGCACCGGGATTTACTCTTACCTGTTTCTGGGGCAGCGCTCAATCAACAAGATTGTTGGCATTGTGCGCGAAGAGATGGACAAGATCGGACAGGAGTTTCTGCTGCCGACGATCCATCCCGCGGAAGTGTGGCAGGAGAGCGGCCGCTGGACCACGATGGGCCAGAACATGTTCCGCCTGCAGGATCGCAAAGGGGCATGGCTCTGCCTGGGCATGACGCATGAGGAGATCATGACCTCGATTGCGCGGAATGAACTGCGCAGCTACAAGCAGCTTCCGCAGATCTGGTACCAGATCCAGACGAAGTTTCGCGATGAGCCGCGTCCCAAGTCCGGCCTGCTGCGCGTGCGCCAGTTCATTATGAAGGACAGCTACTCCTTCGACATTGACGCTGCCGGATTGGACAAGAGCTATGACCTGCACGACCAGGCCTACCGCGCCATCTTCACGCGCTGCGGCCTGCAGTTTGTTGCAGTCGAGGCCGATTCCGGGTCCATGGGCGGCTCGCAGTCGCAGGAGTTCATGGTCTACACGGACGCAGGCGAGGACTTTATCGTAAGCTGCGTCAAGTGCCATTACGCCGCGAACCTGGAGAAGGCCACTTCGCGGCTTGCTCCAGTGAAAGAGCTTGAGCTGACAGGAGACGGCAAGCCGGAGCTGGTGCATACTCCGGGCACGGCCGCCATTGCCGATGTCGCGAAGTTCTTCGGCATCTCTGAAGCGCAGGACATTAAGTGCGTGGCATATATGGCCGAGAGGAAGACGGCGAAAGACGAGCCGTCGTGGTATCCGGTTGTGGTGTTCCTGCGCGGCGATCACCAGGTGAATGAGACCAAGCTGCTCGGCCTCATCGGGACATCCGACCTGCGACCGATGCAGGCTGAAGAACTTGAGCAGTATATCCACGGCCCTGCAGGATATCTTGGCCCAATTGGCCTGACTCCAGCGAAGTCAGTGGGTAGCGATGGCGTAACGGTCGTCCTCGACCGCGCTCTCGAAGGCCGCCAGAACATGGTGTGCGGCGCCAACAAGCTCGACTACCACTACCGCAACGTGACTCCGGGCCGCGACTTTACCTGGACCGTTGCCGCTGATGTGCGCAACGTGCTCGAAGGCGAGGGCTGCCCGCAGTGCGGCCAGCCGCTGAAAGTGGCAAAGGCCGTTGAGATTGGGCACATCTTCAAGCTCGGCTACAAATACTCAGAGAGCATGGGTGCGCGCGTGCTCGACCAGAATGGTAAGGAAGTGACGCCGATCATGGGCAGCTATGGCATCGGAATTGAGCGCATTCTGACCGCCTGCATTGAGCAGAACCACGACGCGAACGGCTTCTGGCTGCCGCGTTCGATTGCTCCCTTTGATGTAGTGGTGACCATCACCAATGCGGCTGACGCCAACCTTGTGGCAACAGGCGAGCGCGTGGCTGCTGATTTGGAAGCGGCCGGATTCGACGTGCTTCTCGACGACCGCGATGAGCGCGCCGGAGTGAAATTCAAGGACGCCGACCTGATCGGCATTCCCTACCGCGTGACCATTGGCAAAAAAGCAGCGGAAGGCAAAGTAGAACTCGTGGCCCGCGGTACCGCATCGAGCGAAGACGTGCAGATTGGTGAAATCGTCGCAGCATTGCAGAATACTGCCGTCGCTGTGTAACGTCCAATACCTCTGGTCCCCATTAGAGCAAAGCCTGAGTGGGGGCCAACTCTTTTGGAGCCCTCTTCCCCTTGACATGTGACCTAAAGACGGCATAACGAAAATACCTCTCCGGGAACTTTTCGCGGAGGAATGAGTTTTTCATTTCATCGTAGATGGTTGATTTGGGGGAGGGGCGTCGCGTGTGCCGCATCCGCTCCAACACATGGGTACTCTCACTTACATGGACTGATTGAAGGGAACAGCTCAAAATAATGTGCGAGATTACGGTGTATTTCTGATAATAGGTGGATGGATACTGCCACGCAAGTAGACTATGTTAAGAATCTGCGTTCGCGGTTGGAAATTACAGGCAGTGCGCCGGAACGGACGCCGGAGCAGCTTGCGCTGTTTGCTGAGCTGCGCCATGCACTGGAGTTCGGAATGGTCCGAGTGGCAGAGCCTGCTGGCGACGCATGGGTTGTAAATGTGTGGGTGAAGCAGGCATTGCTGGCGGTGGTGCAGGCCGGTGCGCTGACGGTACAACAAGCGCCTTTTCCCGGGGCAGACCTTGATACGATGCCATGGCGCAGTACACCATTTCTAGGGTGCCGTGTGCCTGCCGGCAGCTTTGTGCGTCACGCGGCGCGTCTGGAACCGGGCGTGACGCTAATGCCCGGAGCTGTAGTGCAAATGGGGGCCTACATCGGCGCGGGGAGCATGATTGACTCGCATGCGATGATTGGCGCCTGCGCTCAGGTGGGGCGCGGAGTCAATATAGGGTGTCAGGCTGCGGTGGGCGGCATTCTGCTGCCGCTGGAAGCGAGTCCTAACATTATTGAAGATGAGGTTGTGCTGGGTTATAACTGCGGAGTATTTGATGGTGTCCGGATTGGGGCGCGATCTATTCTTGCGGCGAACACAACCATTTCCGGCCTGGCTGGAGTCTATGATGCAATAGACCGAGTATGGCTGAGGGCGGAAGGCAGTACGCCTTTGACAATTCCACCTGGGTCTGTAGTAACAATGGGTATTCATGATGTGGACACCGAAGTTCCGGTGGTCCGGACGCTGGTTCCCGTAATTGTGGACCGGCGTGGATGAGGAAAGGCAGGTCGAGTATATGCCAGCATTCAATGCAGAAGTTCAGACACCGCTCGCAGTTCCGGATCCTGGAACAGACCACAAGTTACCGCCTTCGGGATCGTTAAGTTATGGCGTCATTACCAGCACGTCGGCCGTGGCCTGCACCAATGGGGCCCACGCGACGCTGATCCACGGCAATGACGACTGCCAGACAAACGGAAACGAATCTACGCGCATTACGCAGAACCGCAGCCATACGATTGGCGGCAATCAGGACAAGAAGATCACCGGAAACAAGACCGAGAATGTGATTCAGAACTTCATCCAGACGACGCTGGGGAACCTGCACCGGACGGTGATCGGAGCGACGAATGATATCTATGCGGCTGCACATTCAATAGAACATAAGGCGAATCAACTACTTAAAGAACCCGTTGCTTATTTCCACGACGTAGCAGAACACTTTGTAAAGAATACTGAACACCACGATGAATATCAAATGTACCAACTATATGCCTTATGGGCGACAAATATGATTGGCGTTAATGTTGATTTAAAGGGATCACAAACAGCTCTAATCGGATTTGTAGGTGAAGCTCATGGTTATTGCCATAAAGAGAGAGTGGCAGATGCTGATATCAAAGGCATTCACAATGATATTTCCGCTTTAAAAGATCAAGTTGGAGCCATTCAGCCGTCAGTTTATATTGCAATGTTTCATGAAGTATCGATTACTCAGAAAATCATTATTATTGGCGGAAACCAGGTTATATGATTTATCTAGCGTCTTTATACATTGAATATATTGAACAAATAACACCATGAGCGAAATTAAAATCTTAATAGACACGACCAATTTATTCGTAGCAGAAGAACCACCCTATTCATTTGGCTTCTTACAGTTACTATTTATATTTATAATTACTGGGGTAAATTTTTACTTAGCTCATAATAAGAGCTGGAAAAGCCTTATTGTTTCACTGCCACTGAGCGCCTTGTTCCTGTGGCTAATATGGCCGAACTCTATTGCTTATCGCATGGAGTTACGCCCGCAACAAAAAATTTTGAAAGTGGATACAATCAAAAAAGGCCAAATTATGGATTCGGAATTAGTACATTTTTCCGACATCGCACGCGCAGAAATGCAGTTCAATCGTGGTGACAAGCGGATAGTGGTTGTGTTAAACGATGGCAAACAAGTATTTCCGCTTGGCGACGGGTATATTCAGAATGATCCGAACCAATACAAACCTTTAATAGCCATACAGAAGGCCGTTGGCTTGCCAGTTTCCAGTGATTCCGATAAGTAGCATAGACTGTGCCCCCGTAGCGCCCGCAACCCATGGAGCAAGACTTCCAGATTCTGGTCAATACACCAACGCAGCTGGTGATTCTCAACCCTCCTGATCGCTTTGATTGGTTTATTGGGTTAATGACTGTCTTAATGACTACACTGTTTTTATGGATGGCATGGAAAAGCTGGCAGCAAAGATCAAGGGTTTGGTCCTTGGGGATACTGCTAGTCTATAGCGGCATCAGTTTTATTGTCTGGGATATAAATTACGTATATTCAGATCAAATGATTCTTGATCAGAGTACCCATACGATCACCCGCCAACTTATTCGTTTTCACCATCTCGAAGGATCAGACCAGATAGATACTCGATCTGTTGTTGGGGTATACATGGATTTTGACCGTAGCAGGCGCCGCATCGTGTTCGCGTTGAGTAACGGATCTGTATGGTATCCATTCGGAGATGGTTTCGGATATAAAGATAATGATTATCAAGTCCTTGCCCTGATTCAGCAGCGGCTTGCGCAACCCTAATATTCTTTGCGATGAAACAGAACGATGAACAGACACTGAAAGCGCCTTCTCCGCGACGTTCGCGGCTGCAGCCGCTGGACCGGCAGGAGTCGCTCTCGCCATGGCGAAGGGCCTCGCAGCTCCAGTCGTGCCAGCTTTACTGGATGCCGGTGTCTGAGTTTCCGGTTCCCTTCCGGCAGAGGCAGTGGCTTTTGCAGTTCTGCAGCCGGTTTTCTGAAGCCATTGCAGCGAAGCGCGGGACAAAGCCGCAGCTCTTTCTGCAGATGAAGGTCATTCATCCGAACCTGCGGGACATCTTCATTAAGACGGCGCGCGAGTTCAGCCCGATCATCGGGCTCAGCCGGAATCCTTTTGTACCGCTGCCTGCGCTTCCGGATGAAAAATATGCTGAAGCGCTGCGCAAAGGCGAGATTGAGTACGACCACAAGGCCATTCAGCCAAACTATTGCTACTGGTTTCTCTATGCGGAAGAGCTGCGGCAGCGAGAGTTGTTCTTTGGCCACGGCGGGTTGACGACGCTGTATATCAAGCCCGACGAGGAGAACAAGCCGCCGGAGATCAAAATTCCTGCGCGCGCGTATAAGAACCCGATGCTGCGGCCCTTGCTGGAGCAGAACAAAGACAAACTGCAACGCGTAACGGATGGGGCATTTGCGCTCCAGTCGCCGTTTCTGAAGCAAAGCAAGCAACTTTTGGGAGAGGACCTCAAGGAAGACCCGCAGTATCCGGGACTGCTGTTTATTATTCCTTTGCTGAGTTCTCAGTTGTTTTTCCGCGCGACGGATGAAGACTTTAAGAAATGGTTTTCTCTTTTTGATTTTTACCTGCACGAGAGTCCGGAAGACAAAGGCATTCTACTGGCGACGGCGCATGATATCGAACAGGAGCTGGCGGACATGCTGGAACAGATGAAGGAAGAAGGGCTGAGTTATCCCGAATAATATGGCGTTGAAACCATCTTCTTTTCGCGCGAGATTGCGGCAGCTTGAGGCGCCCGAGAGATGGCAGGCGTATGTTCTGGACGCCGCGTATCCGGTACCTGAAGAGCATTTGCAGATGTACAGGCGGGCCGTGGAGCATCTGCTTGCGCTGCGGCCTGAGTTTGCGCCGCCATTCGCGCAGGAAGTGCTGCTGCAGTTTGACCGCTTTCGTCCGGAAGATGTGCCCCTGTTGCAGTCCAACGCGAGCCAGTGGCTGCCGGATATCGGACTTGGGTTCTGGTCGCACAGGGAAGCACCCACTCTGTGGACGCGCGATGAGTTCATCAACAGCACGCAGGATGAGCTGCGTCCGCTGATGCACCGTATATTTCGCATTCAGCAGGAGAAGAAGGCAGTGCAATCCGCATGGGAGGCCCTTCTGGGCAGCGGCGTACTTCTGCGCATGGCAGCGCCGGATGCTGCTGCTTTCTACGATGCGGCACTTAAGTATTATCAGCCGCAGATAACCGAGGTTTCTTTCCGGTCATTTCCGTTTTATGTTCCATTGCTGGAGGGTGAGGCGTTGCGGCAGGCTTCTGGCAGCGACTTGCAGCAATGGCTGTGCGGAGCGGCAGGTTATGTGCGGGAAAGCTCAGAGGATGGCGGGCTGCTGCTGATGGTCAGCGCTGAAAACCACGAGTGGCTGGAGGGGCTTGCCGATGAGGATGATGCTTCGGAGATTATGTGGCAGATCGAAGTTTCTCGGGAATGAGCGGGCTATAGACTATACATGATTGTTTGCGTTCCACTCGCGAGGAGAAACTATGCCAGCATAGTTGTGGACTGGGGAGTTCTTCAGAAGCCCCCTAAACGCCTTCAACAGGCATGTCTGGCCGCCTTCCCTCTACTTCGCGTAAGCAGCCTTGAACTTTGCGATGCTCCTGCCGTCCTTGTCGAGTAAAACCAGATCCGGCCCTGCTATCTTCCAGCGATACGCAATCGAAAGCGCATGCAGGAACTGCTTCTCTGTATCCATGCCATGCAGGCAGGCCATCATTGTTCCGGCCACCTGGCTGAATGTGATTGTGTCGCCCTTCAGCGTGTAGGAGCCGGTGTAGCGATTGCAGCCGCTCATTCCCGAGGCCCTGTGCGTCGAACGTTCGAGCGTCAGGCCGGGTTGGCGTGTGTCGGCAGAAGGGGTGATCGGGGAACCGTCAAGCTCAACCAGCTTCCATTCAGTGTTCTCAATACCGGGGCTGTGCTGCGCTGCCGCTTCAACGCGCTTTAAATCATAATTCAGGCCCGGTGCAATCGGCTTGCCTTCCTGGTCCAGCTGGCGCAGCGTGTCCGCGTCTACAATGGCGAATTTACTTGTTTTTTTTTCGCTTTGCAGCGTCAGGGTCTTGCCGTTCTCTGTGATCTGCCACTTTCCGTGCTGCTCAAAACTCGTTGCTCGCTCCTTATATTTCATCCGCAGAGAAAAAATATGGTCAGGCAAAAGGTTTAAGCGATAGACGATGCCCGGGCAGTCCGCACAAGGAAGAGTTCCCTGAAAAACCGTGGGCAGTTTGCCCAGAGAAGCCGGCTCGGAAGCGGGGCTGAATTCATATGTTCCCCCATCCGCCATCAGCGAGAGAAACAGGTGCCCGTCTTTCAGAACATACGATCGCACAGAATCAAGGTCGCGCGGCAGCCGGTTGTTCAATGGGGCGGGCGGGCACATGGCCCTGGTGAGGGCGATGGGACCAAACTGCAACTGTGCTGGCTGAGAGGACTTCCACGTTCCACGTCCGCGATTACATGCGATCCGCACATTGACGGTACCATCGGTATAGAAGGCAATCGCGTACTCTGCCGGGTCACTCGGAACCAGTGTCTGATCGTCTCCGCCTGCGAACTTTACAAGCTGCCAGGATGTGTCTTTCAGATCGGTGGAAGTAGATTGGGCCTGCGCTGCCATCAGATGGAAGCTGCACAACAGAAGTGAAGATATGCTCAGCAAGAGCCGCATACGTGCCACCTTTCCTGTACCCGTACACTCTATCAGCCCCAGGCGGCAACTCAGCAAAAAGGCGCTTCTATTTCCAGTTCTTCTGTTCTTCCAGATAAATCTTCGTATAATCCAGATAATTCCGCGCATGCTCCAAAATCATTTCGCGGTCATCCGACGTCAGTTCGCGCCTGACCTTTCCCGGCACTCCAGCTACCAACGACCTGGGTGGAATCACCGCATTTTCCGGGACCACCGCCCCCGCAGCAACGATCGAGCCTTCCCCAATCCGCGCATTGTTCAGAATCACTGCTCCCATCCCGATCAGGCAGGCGTCTTCCACCGTGCAGCCGTGGACAGTGGCATTGTGCCCGATCGTGACGTAATCGCCCACAATCACTTTGTATAGATTGCGCATCCCATGCAGGACAGCGCAGTCCTGCACATTGCTGTGCTCTCCAATGCGGATGGAATTTACGTCTCCGCGGACGACGGCGTTCATCCACACGCTGGAGTGATGGCCAAACACAACATCACCAATGACCTGCGCGGAAACATCTATATAGCAGTTTTCCGGAATGACCGGAGTATGTCCCTGATACGAACGAATCATGGCCAGAAATCCTTTATCTCAGTGTAGAACCGAACCGCGCTCAGGACGCGCGCAACATGGATTTCGGGCGAAAGAGTGACATCCGTGACGGGGTCAAGATACAACCACCGTTGCGTGCTGAACCATCTGGTCGGAATTTCCGGAACGTGCAGCAGGCCATGGCCCACTACGCAGATGAGTTCTGTGCCATTCATGCAGAAAGTTTCTGGTGGGCTGCCCAACATGCGCAGGATTTCGCAATATCTGCAAACAGACAGGGCAACGCTTCCGCTGATCGCGCAATGCCCAGCGGCCAGCATTCTAATAAAAGACAGACTCAACTGGAGACAGTTCTTTGTAGTGCAGCGCTGGGTCTTTTTGCGGACTGTTGCCGTAGCCATTGCCCTTGTCTCCTAAAACGCTGGCCCCATCATCCACCTCTGCAAATGTCTGCATGCAGAAAAACGTCCATAAGCGCGTCCGCCTGTCTAAGGACATGGATCCGGACGAATTCCCCCCAATCTGGTGGCTACAGAGGCTTGGCCGGATACCTGCGGCGGCCTGCACCCTGCCTCACAAAAAAAATTGAATTTACAGAATTGCCGGGCAGGTACAAGGGCCCGAATCCATACCATTCGCACCCAAGCATTCCCGTCTGAACACTAAATTTCCCCGTTCGGCCCAAAGCGGTTCCTCTTTTGCCTTCACGGGACTAGCCTGAATGCTGGTAAAGTCCTCTGGAAGCGGCAGTTACCTAAACTCGCACTTCCCCCGAGGGCCGGTAAGCATTTAAGCTTGGCTTTCTGCCCAAAACCGCTTTTGCATCACACTTAAGTGGGCCAGAAAGCATCAGGAGATCGGAAAAAATGTCGAAAGCCGTCAAATACGCAGAGCGGGCGGTCACCCTTGCTGCACAAGGTGCATGGGCCGTCTTCGAGAGACTGAACCGCATCAGCCCCAACCCCTCATTTACCCCCAAATGGTCCGATAAGCCGCTTCTTAAGTCCTATCAAAAGGAAAAGCCGCCTCTTGGCTGGCCCCGTACCACCGACTCGCTGTGCCCCAGGTGCGTTCCTGAGATCCGCCAGCAGATCCTCGACGGCAAGCTGCCGCACGAGATCCTTCTGAACGAGAAGGTCGGCGAAATCAAGGCCCAAATCATCGAGCGTGACGGCAAGATCCTCATGGTCAAGGACTGCCCCAAGCACGGCCACTTTGAAGACGTCATGTCCGTTGACACCGAGTTCTTCCGCCACCTGGAAGAGGTCTTCCCCGGCCGCGACATCCACGCCCACAATGATGAGAAACTCCACAATCACGGTACTTCGACCGTGACCCATGGCCGCGGCTCAGTGCTCACCATTGACCTGACCAACCGCTGCAACATGATGTGTGACCCCTGCTTCATGGACGCCAACCAGGTCGGGTTCGTCCACGAGTTGACGTGGGAAGAGATCAAGACGTTGCTGGACAACGCGATAACCATCAAGCCGCGTCGCCAGATGTCGGTCCAGTTCTCGGGCGGCGAGCCGACGCTCTCCCCCTACTTCCTTGATGCAGTCGCCTACGCCCGCAAGGTCGGATATAACTCCGTCCAGGCTGCGACCAACGGTATCGAGTTCGCAAAGTCCAAGGAATTCTGCAAGGCCGCTGCTGAAGCGGGCCTGCGCTATGCCTACCTCCAGTTCGACGGCATCGGCAATGCCGCCAACTCGCACCGCAAGGTCGGCAACCTCTTTGATGTAAAGCTCCAGGCCATTCACAACCTGCATGAGGCCGGTGTGGACATCGTTCCGGTGACCACCATCATCAATGGCATCAACAATGAGCAGGTTGGCCACATCATCCAGTTCGCGCTGGACAACCCCAAAAAGATCAACTTCCTCAGCTTCCAGCCCGTCTCCTTCACCGGACGCGACGAGGCCATCACCGACGAGCGCCGTATGGCCCAGCGCTATACACTCTCGCACCTGGCGCACGATGTGAAGAACCAGACCGGACTCGGCGAGCCCGCCCGCGACTGGTTCCCCATCAGCTTTATGAGCACCTTCTCCGACTGGGCCGACCTCGTACACGGGCCCAACGCCGACTGGGGCCAGCTCTCCTGCGGGTGCCACCCGAACTGCGGCATCGGCATGGCGCTCATGATTGACAAGGAAACCAAGGAAGCTGTGCCCGTCACCGCCTTCCTGAACGCCGACCGCCTGGCCAAGGACGTGGCCAAGATCAACGACGCGGCCCGCGGCAAGTTCCTCTCTATCGTTGGAGTGGCACTGGCCCTGCTCCGCAACTATGATCCTACCAAGTCACCCACGCACTTCCGCATCACTGACCTGCTGCAGAAGTTTGACAAGTGCTTCGGCGCGACTGGCCGCAACTATGGCAAGGTCACAGGCGACCGTACCATGGCTGACATTGAGAAGCGCCGTGCCGACCGCTGGAACTTCCTCTTCATCGCCGGCATGTGGTTCCAGGACCTGTTCAACTACGACTTCCGCCGCACTGAGCAGTGCATCATTCCGTATGCCACGCAGGAAGGCGAAATCAGCTTCTGCGCATACAACACTGGCATCGGATGGCGCAACATCATTGAGAAGATGCACATGACCGCCACTCTCACCAAGTGGTACGAAGAGCACGGCCGTCACGAAATCTTCGCCGGTGGCAAGAAGGTCGGCATGGGCAACGCCGAGCACACCCTGGTCCTCAACAACGAGCACGTGAACGCCGCTGCCAACGACACTCTCGACAAGCTGGGCGTAGCCAAGAACGCGCGCGAAGAAAAGATCCGCGCCCGCGACGCCAAGCTGAAGCAGGACGCCGAGAATGCCCGCATGGCCCAGCTCTACCGCCAGCACATTCTGGGCGAAAAACCAACCGAAGACATCGTGCCGATCACCTCAATCGCACCCGCCCCCAAGCTGGCCACAACCCCCAGCGAAGAACCCGTCATGGGCGACTAACTGTCCAGGCAATCGCGCTTCGCGCAAAAGCAAAAAGTCCGGACCCGCGCCGGACTTTTTATTTGCAAAAGCAGGACCCACCACATCCCTGGGTGCCTGAAGGTCAAGAGATTGTACCTGGGAGGCTGCGGCTGATTGGGGCCTGCCCTTGAGGCCGCCATGAGGGCGGAGGCAGTTGTAGAAGTCGTTTCCAGGGCTGCAGGAAGGCGTCTGCCAGCGAGGGGGATGCACCTTTCCACCGCCGCGAATTTTTCCAGCTTTCCCAAAATGGGATTTCCTGATGGGGCAGATTCATTCCGAAAACGGAAGCTGATCTTTTTCTTACTCAATGCTGTCGGCGACTGTTTTGTAACCGTACACTCGGCACATGAGCACGCAACCGGCAGTAGAAGACATCAGCACCATCGTAAGCCGCTTTCAGGCCTGGGCAGGTACGCAGGCCGAAGGCAAGCCAGAAGTCAGAGAGATATCATACGAAGAAGCTGTGGCCCCCAAACGCCGTCCCGCTCCTGCACAGAAGGCTGCCGCCTCCAAGAAGCACTGCATGCAGGCAAAGAAGGCAATTCCGGCAAAACAGAAGGATCCTGTGGCCTTTCAGCAGGTGCTGAAGGAGAAGGCCGCCATCTTTCCCGCTGCCCGGAAGACCACAGCGGCGCTGGTACCGCGTAGCACGACGCTCTCGCTCCGCATGACAGACGCGGAACAGAAACTGCTGAAGATACGGTCCGCCGAGGCAAGGCTATCTGCCTCAGCCTATTTGCGGCAATGCATTCTGGAAGTGGATGACCTGCGCGAGCAGGTACAGGAGCTGCTCAGAGAAAACCAGCAGCTTCGCGCGCAAAAAACACAGGGAGGCGTCTTCGCCACACTCGGGGAATTGATGCGGCGGGTCTTTGGCGCGAAGACCAGAGCGCTGTCTGTGCGCGCTTAAGGGCGAATCATCTTTAGTGTGCGTGCAATGACTGCGAAAGGCTGATGAGGTTTTGAGGGGCCACGCGAATGACTCCCTGGCGCGGGCTGTCAATATCGGCGATGAGGAAGAACGCAATTGCCACCAGGAATGGGAAGACCATGAACAGCAACGCCCCTTTTTGGTGAGAGCCATAACCAATGAGCAGGCAACAGCAAATGGCGAGAGTGAACATCAGGATCCAGGCCCCTACGGGGATGCGGTTCCATGCGGCAGCCTGTGTGTAGCCATGCCGGTTGAGCACGTCGTTCATGCCTGAAACAGTCAGGGCCATGGTCGGTGTAGGTTGCGCAGCTGCGGCGCTCTGGACGACGGACCACATTTCATCCTCGAGTTTTGTGGTCTGGGTGTTGACCGCCTCGAGCCTGGAAGCATCGCGAATGGTATAAAACAAGAGACGCTGATCCAGATACTGCGAGAGCAGCTGGCGAACTCTTTCGGCATTGGCAGAGGGCAGCAGATCGGCGCGAAGATACTCCGTGGCGATTGCGTTCGCTTCTTCTTCCTCGTAGTTTTTGCGCTGGTCATACCGGCTTACAGCCATGGAAAAGCTGAACCCGATGATGAGGGCCAGCAGAGTAAGGCTTGCACTGATGACGAGGTTGAGGTCCTCTCGCTCATTCTCCTGGACAGGCCGGAACCGGACGGCAAGGATGCTGCCAATCTGCACGGAAAGCCAAAGAACGGCAAGAGAGACCGCGAGAACCGCAAACGGGGACTTCAGCATTTCATCCAAAGCTGCGTACTCCTTTTCGGCAGCTTCATTCTAAAGAAAGACCAGGCACTGCGGCTTCACACGCGGAAAGCTGGTGCCCGCATTTTCAAGCTTGCCGGTCTTCTGGTTTCTGCGAATCACGGCGATATTGTCCGAGTCCTGGTTGGCCACGAGCAGCCATCCATAGGATGGGTCCATCGCGATATGGCGCGGCGTTCTGCCTCCGGCGGAGGTGCGGTCGAGCAGCGTCAATGCGCCCGAGGCAGGATCTACTGCATAGGTCATCACGTGGTCGTATCCACGTACGGCCGCATAGGCAAATTTTCCTTCGCGGTCAAAGACAACTTCTGAAGCCAGCGATGGCTGATGAAAATCGGCAGGCAAAAGATTGACGCGATCGAGTGACGTCAGTGCGCCGGTGTGGGGGTCCCACTCCAGAACTTCGAGGGCACAAGCCAGCTCGTGTATGCAGAAGGCCCATTTCCCGTTGGGATGAAAACGCAGAGCGCGCGGGCCGGATCCGGGATGCGCTGTCCATTGCGCGGGGCTGTTCGGCGTTAGCTTCGACGTGGCCGGGTCGAGACGATAGATGTGAATACAGTCCAGTCCAAGGTCATTGATATAGACAAAGCGGTTGTCCGGCGAGACAGTGGCGCGGTGCGCGTGCGAAGCCTCCTGCCGGTCGGGCACGACGCTGTGGCCCTTGTAGTGGAATTGAGACACAGCAGTGCTCAAACGTCCCTGCGCATTGGCATGGAAGGAGCCTGCGCCTCCGTCGGTGTAGTTCGCGCAGAAAACGGTGTGTCCGGTCGCATCCACCGCCACATGGCAGGGGCCAGACGCGGTGGAAGGCACAGTATTAATGAGCGCCAGCTTCGCTCCGCTGCGGTCAATGTTGAATCCGCTGACGGCGCCGCTCTTTGCGCCCTGGTATTCATTGATCTCATTCGCCGCATAGAGCCGCTTGCCGTCTGGCGCGAGAGCCAGAAATGTAGGATGGTCGCTTTCGGCGGCCAGCCCGAGCTCCTTAAGCAAACCCTGGGCCGCGTCCCACTCATAGGCGTAAATGCCCTTGCTCGCCGGACCGGTCTGCGTGCCCACAAAAAGCAATTGCTTGTCCTGAATGGTTTTTATTTCAGACATACCCACCCTTGTCGCCATGGATGCAAGTGCAGCGGTTTTGACAAAGCTGCGCCGCGAGATGGAATGAATCACTCAGATGCTCCTCACACTGCACGGGTTGAATTATTACGCGACCACAGCCGGTTGCCGCAGCCATCCGTAGAGCGGGAACTGCTCGGCCAGCTCCAGCACCTGGCCGCGAATGCGCTTCAGGGCCTGCAAATTGTTGCGCTCGTTCAGCGCTTCGGTAATCCACTTGCCGATGGTGCGCATCTCGTTTTCCTTCATGCCGCGTGTGGTGAGTGCGGGTGTTCCAATGCGGATGCCCGACGGTTTGAGCGGCGGGTTTGTATCGAACGGAATGGCGTTTTTATTGACGGTGATTCCGGCCTCGCCCAGCGCGGCCTCGGCTTCGCTGCCCAGCATTCCCTTTGAGAAGACGTCCACCAGCATCAGGTGCGTGTCCGTCCCGCCGGAGATGATGCGGAAGCCCTCCGACTGGAGCGTCTCGGCCAGCATGCGCGCGTTGGCAACAATCTGTTGCGCATACTGCTTGAATTCGGGCTGCAGCGCCTCGCGGAAGGCCACCGCCTTTGCAGCCATGATGTGGACCAACGGACCGCCCTGCTGCCCGGGAAAGACAGACTTGTCAATCGCGGCGGCGAATTCCTGCTTCGAGAGGATGAGGCCCGAGCGTGGTCCGCGCAGTGTCTTGTGCGTGGTGCTGGTAACGATGTGCGCATGCGGCACAGGCGATGGGTGCACGCCTCCGGCAACCAGTCCGGCAAAGTGCGCCATGTCTACGATGAGCAGCGCGCCAACCTTGTCCGCGATCTGGCGCATCCGCGGAAAATCAAAGATGCGGGGATAGGCGCTGCCTCCGCCGATGATGACCTTGGGCTTTTCGCGCTCGGCAATCTGCTCGAGCCCGTCGTAGTCAATCACCTCGGTGTCTTTGCGCACGCCATAGGAGACGACGCGATAGAGCTTGCCGGAAAAATTCAGCTTGTGACCGTGTGTCAGGTGTCCGCCGTGCGCCAGGTCGAGGCCCAGAATCGTGTCACCCGGACTGAGCACCGACATATACGCCGCAGCGTTTGCCTGCGAGCCGGAGTGCGACTGCACGTTGGCGTGTTCGGCACCAAAGAGTTGCTTGACGCGCTCGCGCGCCAGGTTTTCGACCACGTCGGTAAATTCGCACCCGCCATAGTAGCGGCGCCCTGGATAGCCCTCGGCATATTTGTTGGTAAAAACGGTGCCGGCAGCCTCAAGAACGGCCTCGCTGACGAAGTTCTCTGAGGCGATCATCTCCAGCCCTTCATGCTGGCGGCGAAGCTCATTTTCAACGGCAGCGGCGATCTCAGGATCGGCCTGCGAAAGCGGCAAAGACATGCGGTCGGACATGGTTTGATTGTATCGCTTTAATTAGCTGGAGGAGGAAGTCTGAAGATATTGAGTAGTGGTTAGATTCAGCTCTGTTATTGATTTGATATTGAATACATAATGGATTTGCGGCGGGGCTTTAAAAGTAACGCATGCAGAATAGCAACAGGCCAAATTAAGACTCCGTACACCACCATCCTAGGAATGAATAGCCCCTTATTTTTGGATTGTAGCCAGCTTTTCGAGTCTAAATTAAACCTCAAAACAATCAGCGCGAAACCAATTCGTCCTCAACAATGGGTTCCCCGTGCCTTGAAAAGACACGAGAATCGGCCAAATCCCGAAAGGCCTTGTACACAAACGACCCAAGGTACCAGCCGTCCATAAACTTGAACGGCGGTTCGCCTGTCGTGTAATGGCCGCAGGGCAACACCTTTGAGACGAAGTCCACGCCCAGATCAGAGAAGCTGCGCACTACTTCCAGCGAATATTCGCGCAGGAAGGTCAAATCATATGTCGCGTGAATGACGAGGACCTTTTTCGCGTGGGCAGCGAAGCGCTCCATGTAGGAGACGGGGCTGATGGCCGACCAGAGTGTATGCAGACGCTGCTGCGTCATGCCTGCGTCTTCAAAGGCCTTGCGGATGTGGCGCGTGCTCTGTCCTGTCCAGACCACGTCGCCGAATGCCATAGATGCGTGATTGAAGGCGTTTACCTGCAAGCGAGCATCGTGTGCGCTGGCGATAAAGGCGTAGCACGAGCCGAGGCTCGTGCCCAGAATGCCGAACTGTTCGTATCCCTGCGCTTCAAGCCAGTCGAGGCAGCAGCGGATGTCCACGACCGCCTGCCGCAGCGCAGAAATGGTGCGGCCAATGTTGGAACTGACGGCGTAATCTGAGCGCTCCAGCTCCGCCGGGCGACGAATATCGTGGTAGGGCTTGCTGAGGCGCAGCGCAGAGACGCCGAAGCGGTTGAAGACCGAGCACAGCGCGTTGTGGCTGAAGGCGTCCGCGTTCCACTGTGGCATCACGATGATGGCTTGCTTCGGCTTGCCCGCCTGCTTTTCTTCTGGCGCCGGATACCAGCGCGCATTCACCAGATCATTTTCCGGGTACGGCGTGCGCACGGGAGAAGTAAACCGCAGAAACTCCGCGGGCTTCAGCTTGCCTGCCTCAGCCCGTGCCTTCAGTTTCGCATCGCGAGCGAGTGTTTCCGGGCGGACATTGGTGGGGAAGAGCTCCGGGAAGCGCATCTCCAGGCGGTAATCCGTGGGCGGCCTGTAGGAAAAGAAACTGTCACTGCTACGAATAATAAATTCGTTGAGCACGGCCATCTGCGACTCGGCCTGCTCTGGGTCTGAGGGCATCTTCGCCGCGCTTGTGCCCTGCGCGCGGAGAACATCGTCCAGCCACTCAAAACCCCATTCCATGGGCCGGACGACCCGGTTTTCATCGCGTGTTGTCAGTGCCGTTTCCCACGTGTACATCCAGCGCGCATACCACTTCCGAAGCATGTATTTAGTTTAATCAACTAGAACTCGTGGCACGCGCGCGCCAATCGCGCAGGTCACTTCATACGGGATGGTCCCGGTTGCATCTGCAAGATTAAACGCGGTGATGCGCTCGCTCCTCTGTTCGCCGATGAGCGCAACTTCGTCGCCAATTGAGACACCGGGAACGTCGGTCACATCCAGAATGGTCTGGTCCATGGAAACGCGTCCGGCAATGGGCGCTCTTTTCCCGCGCACCAGCAGTTGCCCGCGGTTGGAGAGCAGGCGATTCAGCCCGTCGGCATACCCCACAGGGACAAGCGCAAGTCGCGTGGGCCGCTCTGCACGAAAGGTCATGTTGTATCCGGCGGTCGCACCAGCTTCGACCTCGCGCACAGAAACAACACGCGTCTTCCATGAGAGCACTGGCTGGAATCGCGAAATATCTGGCCCCGAAGGAACAAAGCGCGGCGGATATCCGTAGAGTGCAATGCCTGGGCGCAGCATCAACTGCGCTCCATGTTTGCTGGACAGCGCCGCAAGGACGTTGCGATGCTGTGCTGCGAGCACCGTTGCTGAGTTGCCGCCGTGAATGTACTTTGGCCTGACGCCCTGCGCGTGAAGGACTTCGAGCGCCCTGGCAAAGCGTGCGATCTGCTCGCGTGTTGCGTCGGGGTCCAGCACCTCGGGCGCACAGAAGTGCGTCATCACGCCTTCAATGCGCAGCGAAGTACCGGACACTCTCTTCATGTCCTCGAGGGAATGCGCACCCTGTCGCGACATGCCTGTATCTATTTCCAGATGGACGGTCACATCACGACCGCGCGCGGCCTTCTCAAGCAGCTCAAAGTGAAACGGCTCCCACACCTGCGGCGTCAGATTGTGCTCAACAACCGCTTCCGCTTCGTCATGCCACAACGACGACATGATAAGGATTCGCGCCTGCGGACAAACTTTGCGCAGCGCAATACCTTCTTCCACGCACGTCACGCCAAACCAGCGCACTCCGGCTTCGGCAAGCACGGGGCCGCAGAGCAGCACACCATGACCATAGGCATTTGCCTTCAGCACGGCCACAAGTTCAGCGGCGGCGCCAGCGGCGGCGCGCAGCAGATCCCAGTTGGCAAGAAGACGCGAACGGGAAACCTCCGCCCACACAGGGCGCGTTGCAGTCATGAGAATGCTTCCATCCTACATGCAAATACGCCCACCCTTCCATGCAGCGGAAAGGGTGGGCGGGACAGAGCTAGTTCTGGTCCTGCTTGAGCGTGTCATAGAGCGGTTGCGCTGGAGTGACCTCCGGTTCCTCATGCGCGACGGAAATGGCCAGAATGCGAATCTTATCATTCGCAGGCAATTTCAACGTCGTCGTGTGCGGAGGCAGCGGAATCCTATACGCAAACAGATAGCTGTACTGGTAGGGCTCGTTCAGGCCATCGGGAGTGTGATGGTGCGAGGCATACCAGCCCAAGTCGGCGCGCTTGATGTAGCCCGGTCGCAGGCCAAGGTAGTCTTCTGGATAGCGCGGCGCCCAATCCGGTGAGCCGCGGAAGCCGAGGGCCCAGGTGGCGTGGTTGGCAGAGACGGCCCAGTCCTTGCGCAGAGCAACTTCCTTCACCGGGCCGTTGCGTCCTATGCGGGCCTGCTCCTTGTCTGGTTCAGGTTTCCACAGACGCGTATCCCACTGGCCGATGAATCCACCCCAGTCTTCAATGGTCAGCTCGACGGGCTTTTTGCCCACTTCGAACGTGGCCTTCTGGTCGCCGTCCTCGGAAGCAGTAAGGATGTACACCTTGTTGTAATTGCCTGCGGGCAACTGGATGCTTTGCCCCTGCGCGATGATTGCATCCTGCTTGCCTGTTCCTGCAGGAGCAAGCTGGAAGGTCACACCGTGGAAGGGCAGCGCGTCCGGGAGCATCTCGGCAGGCAGTGCATCGCCTTTTGCGTCGAAGCCGCCGACCGATTTGGTGTCGTCATTGCTGGCTGCGGCGAGATCATACTCCAGCGTGACCGGCTGAGACTCGACCGGTTCAAGATGCGCAGGGGCCGTACCCAGCTTGAGTGCGAAGGTGCGCGGTTCGTATGGCTTGAATGAAGTTTCAAGCGCGCCATCCGTCACGGTGGCTGGGCCAAGCGGCTGCTCCTGCCCGTTCACTTCGCGGGCCTCGGCAACGGGGCCAGCGAACTTCACGCGAACATTCTCCTGCGGCTTGCCGTCCAACTCAACCATGCGCAGGATGTACTCGTCGCTGTTTTCAGCTTTCTTGAGCGCAAGCACGCGAACGCGCGGATTGCTGACGGTGAGCAGGGAGAAGCTGCGTCCAAGCGGGCCAGCGTGCTTCTCAGTCTCAAAGGCAATCAACGGAGAGCTGAGTTCATAGCCTTGCCAGTCAGTCTGGGCCTGCTGCCAGTCGCCTTCATGCCCGGCCAGGGCGAAGAGAATTTCATGGTGGCCCCAGTCCTGATTCTGCTGGTCAGAGTAGGCGTGGCGCTTGTCGTCTGCGCGATAGCCGGGCGAGCGCAGCAGCGTCAGGCGGATGGTGTGGTCATCGCGCTTGTCGGAGCCGTTCTTTGGGCCGGTCAGGATGGTCGCACCGTAGGAGCCGCTGTCATCCGTGAGATCAATCCAGTGGTGCGAGGCCACCTCAAACTGGCGCTCGTAAGCGTTGGGCCGCTGGATTGTGCCGACCTCCCAGTTGTAGGTCGCCATTTTGTTGCTCGCCGAAAGTGGAAAGACCGCCTTCAGGTTCGCAGAGACCGTGTGCCAGTCAATCGCTTCGCCAAACTCGATGCGGTTACCAGCTTCTCCGGCAGCAAGGCTCACGGTCTGCACAAACTTTGAGCCTTCCGTTTCACGCGAAGCTTTAACCGCTACGCGCACCGGGCCGTCCTCGACAATGCTGACCTTCGCCGGCCCGCTTACATACGAGCGCGGAGCAGCCTGTTCCTGGTCAAAGTCCATGTTCCATGCGGGCCACTGGTGCGGCGCATCGGTGGAAATGGCAAGCCGCATAGGCGCTGAGAGCAGTTCCTTGTTCAGCTTCTTGTCAAAGATGCTGCTTACGTCGCCGTTTTTGTCGAGCTGCACTTTGTAACGCGCATTTTCAAGCGAGCTTTCTGTGACCTTCAGCACAGAAGAGTGCTTCTTCTCCGCGGCTGCGGGACGCACATCGTACACGGCATATCCGACAGAAGGAACTTTGGCCAGGAAGAGTATTTTGCCGTCTTCCACCTGCGACGGAACTTCCTTGCCATCCGGCGCAGTCACGCGCACAGCTTTGGGCGCTGCGCCGGGGAAATGCAGCGTGGCCTCGACCACGTCTTCGCGCTCAATATTCAGCGGGTTGTAGACCACCACCGGAACGCCCGCGGCTTCCTGCGTGTTCAGTCCCGATGCAATGGCCTGGGTGGCGCTGGTGAGCACGCCTGCAAACTGGTTCAGCGCGATCACATCATCGTTCCATGCAAACTCATACGCGCGCGGAGTCGCCGTACCTGCTGCAGTATCGTGGAACTGACCGCCCATCACCAGCGTCCACGCATCATTCAGGCGCTTCTGCGGATAGGGCCGTCCGCCCATCCATTCCGCAGCCACAGATGCCTTCTCCGCGGCATCAGCAAGCAGTTCATTTTCGCGGTTCCAGCGCTTGTGGTAGGCCTGCGAGGTCAGCGATCCGGCGGAGTGGTTGATTAGCTCGAGATCGCCTTTGTAGCGCGGCATCTTCGACTGCATGTCAGGCTTGATGTCATTGAACATCTGGTCTGCCGCCGACGAAACAACACGCACCGGACCATCGCCCATGCGCACAGGGGTCGGGCCTTCGTTGGGCAGCGTGGCCGTGCCCTGCGTCACCGTGGCTTCCAGCAGCTTCACCGATTCTTCATCTACCGCGCCGCCAATATCGCCTGTGCCGATGTAGTGGTAGTCCGCAAAGACGCCTGTGACTTTGCCGTCAAGGTCAATGCGCTTTGGCCAGTCCTGCTCGCGGCTGCCCGCAGGTGGCTCCTTGCTCAGATCCGTGCGAATTTCGCTGCCGTATCCGCCCGGGTTGAGGGCGGCCAGCACCGTGGAACCATCTGGACCTTCCCACAGGCCCACGTTGAAGGGAATGCCTTCCGGCGTCTGCTCCGGTGAATCCGGTCCACCCACCTGCGGAGCGGGCTGCCAGCCCGAGTTCAGCTTCTGTGTAGAGAAGCCCTTCACGCCCGCATGAGAAAGAATCGTGGGCAGCGAAGCAGGAAATCCGAAGCAGTCCGGCAGCATGTACTCATTGCTCGCCTTGCCAAACTCTTTGCGGAAATATGTGTTGCCATAGAGCACCTGGCGAAAGATGGATTCCGCGCTGGGCAGGTTTACATCACCCTCTTCCACAGACGACCCCGCCGGGAACCAGTTTCCTTTGGCAACATACATCTTCATCTTTTCGTAATCGCTCGGGTAGTACTCCTTCATCAGGCGATAGCGGTTGGCCCCGGTCCAGTTAAAAACATAGTGCGGGTACTTCTGGATGTAATCAAAGTTCACGCGCATGGTCTTCAGCAGGTACTCGCTGATGACCTGCGGAAACTCCCACCGCCACTGCGTATCAAGGTGCGCGTAGGGGACAACGTAGAGTGTCGGGTCTTTGGTGATATCAGGCGCCTGCATCGTCTGCGCGCTGCAGATGGTGACGGCCGAAGCGGCAATGGCAGATAAGAGACTTTTGGAGAGACGGGGCATGAGCAATCTCCGAAACAGAAATCAGATGGATCAGGACCTGGAGAAACGGGCTTGGAATCGTTACCACTCCAGACGGCACTCAGACTAACGGCATAGCCGGGGCTTGTCAAGTCAAAGAAAAAGAGGAACTGTATCGGCGTTTAAATTTGTTTTCGCCTTTGCTTTCCTCAAACGACACCTGTTTACAGGGGAACAATACAAACAGGAGCAAGCAAATCCGTTTCATTACGGGAGGCAGCGTTGACGCAGTGTCCTCCCACAATCGCAACAGCTATTACCGCGGAATGCCCGTTCCGCCAAAGTGATAACTGAAGGCAATACTGGAATTCATAACATCCAGGCCAGGGTTGTAGCTTGTGGCATAAGCATTCGAAAAATGGTAGTCGCCAAAAAGCCCGACGCGAACGTCCCACCGGTCTGACATCCGCGCATAAAAACCAATGGATTCCGACAGGCTGAACGCGTAGTAGCTCGCATCCGGCGAAAGCGCCTTCTGCGTAAAGCCCACGGCCCCGCCTTTCACGGTGAAATAGGGTTTGAATGCCTTATCAGGGCGCCACAGCATGCGCAGCCCGATGGGAGAAAACCCAAGTCCCGGAACCGTCACATAGCCCTTGCCCTTTTTGTTGCCCCATTTATCCAGAACGCGCGGCTGTCGCAGGATCACAACCGGCAGAAATTCCGCCGCATAGTCCATCTGCGCGCCAAGAAAGTTGCCCCACGAATTGCGATCGTACTCAATGCCTGCGGTGTACAGAAATTCGGAATGACCCGCTGCGAAGATCTGCCAGTGTCCATAGGAAGCAAAGCCTTCGATGGCAATCTCCTGCGCCGGTGGTGCGGGATGGGAGGGAGTCACAGGACGAATGGCGCTTGCATCTCTGGGACGCATCGGTGCAGTAGCGCTCGCCACTTGAGTTTCAGAAGGACTGTCCGGCAAGGATGCGGTTTCTGCCCCGTTGCTGGCCATCTGTTCTTTTTGAATGGGAGATGCCTGGGCAACGCAATGTTTCGCCAGCATGGGAGAAGCTGCTAAAAGCAATAAAGCTACTCGTTTCTTTAACACGGTCACTTCCTCCGTAAAAATTGAGGCAGATTGAGAAGTGTTGCAGTGTTCAGCTTTTGAATGAATGGGTTGATTTTGTCGTGAGGACCTGGGGAAAGGCCAATTCCAGATTCAAAAATCCCAACGCACTCCGGCAACCGGGAAAGCGGGCATCTGGTCAATTTCCTTCATGGGTACGCCGTTCCACTGCTTCATGCAATTGTGGTCCAGCTCGCAGCGGGGAAGCCACACATAGCCCAGAAAATTCTTGCGATCAAATATGTTCTGTACCCCGACATACAAATTCACCACGCCGGAATGGGTGTAGAAATTGTGGTCTACCGAGATGTCCGCCCGGTCATAGTCAGGCCCGCGTTTTCCATTTACCCGGCCCAGGTCATAGATTCCACGGTTCTGCGCCACAGACAGCGGAATGTTGTACGGCGTATAAGGACGCCCCGTGGTGTAGCTGTTGCGCACCGAAAGCGTGTAAGCGCGCGGTAACTGGAATGTCAGCATGATATTGCCAACCAGCGGAAAATCATAATTGCCCGGGCGCAGAATGCCGTCAGCGGCACGGTACAGCGCGCGGGAATATGTGATCGAAGCGATTCCCGCCACACGGTCGCTCAGGTGCCCATGCAGGAAAAACTCCAGCCCCGTTGCGTGGCCTGTGCCTCCTGTTTTCAGTGGCAGCCACACAAACTGCTCGCCCGGCGTATAAATCATGTTGGCAAGCATCAGACTGGGATATTCCGTACTGATCGGCTCTTTCGAATAATTCTTGCGATAGGCCTCCAGGCTTACAGACAGCGTGTCAGATCGCCACAGGTCTGTGCCCACTGAAAACTGTTCGGCTTCGAGCGGCGGAAGTTGCCGGTTCTGCGCATAGCTCAGCAGGTTGATGTAAGGCGCCAACTGGGATGACCGGCGATATGCAGCATAGAGTCCCTGATGGTCCGTAATGCGGAAGCCCAGTCCCGCACGCGGTTCAAATGCATGTGCAGAAATCAGCTGATACGTCTCTACACGGAGACCCGCCGTCGCCGTCCAGCGCTTGCCAGCGCTTCCAGTCAGTTCGACATAGCTGCCGGTCTGCCACGTAGTAGGAGCCTGATTGAAATTGACCGCGTCGCTCCAATGCGGGTCGGGATTGAACGGCGACTGTGTCCCCTGCGGTTGGCTGACGTTGTAATCCAGTTGCACCAGTTGACCCGTCGAGCCTATAGAAAGCAGCCAGTGATGAATATCGTGTTGCAGGTCATAGCCAAGGTTAGTCAACTTATCGAATGTCGCCTCATGATAAATGGGCGTGGTAGTGGGCGGAGTGCATGCCCCATTCGCCTTGGGATACGTCCCATTGACCCATTGCGTTTGCTGACCAATATTTCGTTTCTGCATCGAGAAACTTGCTGTGACCTTCGACAGAGTGCTGGGGCCATGCATATGCTGCCACACCAATCCATCCGTGGATTGCAGGCCGTCATATTGAGTGTTGATCGTCAGCGTTTCGAGCGCATCCCCGGCGCAGGGCTTCACGATGATCGAGTCTGCTCCAGTCAGCCCCAGGAAAGAAATAGCGTCTTTCCTGCTCGGGTTCCACTCCAGGCGACCCATTCCGTTGGTATAAATCGGTGCGCCATCCAGGCCCGTATCGTTTGTAGTCAGATTCAGCAGGCTCCTGTCCACCGCCAGAAGCATGCTCGCGCGGCTTCCGATCGGGTTTTCCCAGAACGCCCCAAGGCCTGCCAGTCCCAGGTTGATTTCACCCTTTCGCACGGCCTCATCCTGGTCGCGGGTCTCAATTTCCACCACGGAAGAAAGTCGGCTCCAGTATCTGGAGTCGTACACTCCAGGTTGCAACTCGACCTTGCTGATCGTGCTCGTGTTGATCATCGGCGTAAAGCCGCTGGTCGTTCCGCCAACAGCAAAATGATTGATGTTCGGAATCTGAAGACCATCGATGACGTACAGGTTCTCTGAAGGATGCCCACCCCGCACCATCAGATCATTGAAGGAATCTGAGTTCGCCACCGTTCCCGGCAGCAGCAGCAGATATCGGCTAAAGTCCTGAAAGGTGCCTGCCGAAGACTGCACCTCCTGGCGGCTACCCTCACGCACAGGAGAAATCTGGTTCATCAGATCATCAGCGCGCACCTCAATGGTGCTTTCTACGCGGCCAAAGGGCTTCGATGGCCGCACACCAGGCGGAAACTCCAACGGAAGGGCCGGCTCATACTGTTGCTTTGGCTGCTGCGTCTGCTTGTCATATTCCTTGTTCTGGGCCATTCCCAGCGTAGGCAACAGAACGCAAAAGAGCACAGGAAGCTGCAGGAGAAAGAGCGATTGTTCGCTTCGGGGGAAGAAGCGCATCGTAGGTCCTTTCTTCTCTTCACACAAGCTACTCTGGGGCTTTTAAAATTCCGTAAACTCAGAATGAATTACGTGGTGCTTTTGCTCTAAAGGGCCCGTCTTAACGGATTTTGAACGGTGATGCACTTACCTTAACGAGATCCAGGAAGCTTTGCAAGTTACTTAAGGCCACCTTACTGAACTTATTAACTCCCTTTGGATGGAGAAAAGATGACTGTCTTCTGACAACGGAAGGCAAGCCCCATCGTAGTCGGAACCGCGCAGCAGCTCGACGGCGTCGTCCGCCAGCTCGGGTCCCAGTCTTTCGCAGTACCAGCATGGGACCGCGTGCAGAGCGACATCAACGCACTCTATCCGGCCTTTGGATTGACGCCACCCACCGCCAGTACTACACAAGCATCCAGCAATGTCTCCTGCGCTCAGGCCGTCGGAACGCAACGGGCAAAC
>JAJPKO010000038.1 GCA_021323655.1 Acidobacteriaceae bacterium | reverse complement strand
GATCGTTCTCCAGCGGCGAACACGTCGAACTTCCTGGGTCTCATGCATGGACCGATGTTCGACCAGGGCCGTGATCAATGACTAGAGGGGATCGGCGTACGCTTACGTTACTGCTACTACGGTCGCCCGTGCTCCCCATGCTTTTAGAAGCGCTTCGGCCATTACCAAGCTCATCGCAAAGCCAGGATGTACCCGGTCCGGAAGAAGCTCTTGTGCCTTTTCGGCATCAAAATGAGCTGCCCTTTTCAACGCGTCCACGACGGGTGTGTTAAAGTCAATCACCGTCAGCCCTTTTTGCTCTCCGAGATTTGTGATCCATTTCGAAAAACTTATGAGCGTTTCGTTGTAGCCACCAGGAAAGGTCACTGGACGTGTCACATCGTCGTAAGCTGATGGCGCAATCGCTGTAATCCGGATCCCTGGCAGAGCGGACTCGATAGATTCAACAATATGTCGATAGCCGTCAAAGTATACCTTATCCCTCGCTTCGTCTTCAGGCTGATATTGCCCGTCGTTCATGCCGAGCATGATAGTTAACACCGTTGGTCTATAAGGAATAACGTCGCGCTGCAAACGCGAATCAACTGGTCCCCGCGCCCGCCTTTTACCGTGTCCCCTCCCCATCCTGAATTAACAAAGGTTAGGTTGAGGTTAGGGTACCGTGTAACGACGTAGGTCTCGACGATTTGTGTATAGTGTTGCTGTTCGGTGATGCTGTCTCCGTAAAACACGACCTTATCACCGTTTTTCAATTGGAACTCATGCTGGGAAAGTGCGAGTCGCGAGCACGCAAGCCATGCAATGCACACCAACAGCGTCCCACGACTCTTCGTCTTCCGTCCATTCAACATTTCGAGGCCTTTCTGCAATACCGATTTCATCCCCCGCGCTCCCTGCTCTGTGATCTACTGCGCCCAGTCTGCGAGCCCGCAAAGCAGTTGCTATTTTTGACCCTTTTGCGCTTTAGGTTGAACGCATCTGTAGCTTGCGGCTTGATTGATGTCTCCATGTCCTCTATATGTGGCGATTTGTGGATAGGGACATAAAAGCCGCTGAAACCTTACAGCCCCTGATTGCGCATACTTCGTTGCAATGATTTGATCTGGGGCCACTTCATGTTCCACCCAATCCACCATAGCGGAAAGGGGATCGAAGTTATCTGCGCCAGGCCCATCGCTGCAGTGATACATACCCGGAACCATGAACAAGCGGTAATAACTATCGGGTGTCTGATGTGTACGTGCTGCTACCGCGTTCCAGTAATCGACTGACGCCCCGGGCATTACGAGAGCATCTCCCCAGCCGTGGTAGATGAGCAACTTATGCCCTAAGTCGGCTAGCCTATCGAGGTTTGGATCAATTGAATTGACTCTAGTCCCTAACTCGCGAACGAATTCAGTTGCTTGCTTGTCAAAATCGAATGTCCGCCAACTCCATTGAGTTCCAAACACCCATTCGAAAATCGGAGCGAAGGGCGGCTGAACGTCGTTTGGACGGCCAAAACTTATAATCCAGTCGCCTTCACTTCCAAGCGTAACGCCTGGATAGAGCGGCTGACCGGTTCTGGGGTTTTTCGGGCCCGAATAGAGAAGCTGGGCCGTCTTCACCTGTTCTGCCGTAAGACAGCTTGTCGCATCACTCCCCGTACACTGAAGTGTGGCCGGATTGAAATGGCAGCGACGGGGATCGGCAATAATGCCGTCCCTTACTCCGTCCAGACCGTCGCACTTTGCCACAACAGCTTTTTCGAGCAGGAGCGCTTTGGCGGGAGGAATATAGGCACCTGCACTTCGATGTGTCGATATGAAGTTCCAAAGGATGCTGAGATGGACGCCCGTCCGGTTGTTGGGTGGCGCGCCACCAATCAGACCGTCGTAATCCTCAGGGTACCTTTGAGCTTCCGCGAGGGCCTGTCCACCTCCGGTTGAGCACCCGAGAAAATAGGAATGCGAGGCACCACGGCCATAGTAGACGCTGATTATCCGCTTAGCGAATATCGTCATCACATGTGTCGAGCGATACGCCCAATCTACCCACCGATCAGGTCGATTTGCGAAAACCGCTTGATCTTTCTCAGGAGGAACGGAGAGTCCCATATCTGCATTGACCACTGCATAGCCCTTTCTTAAGCCTGCAGCCAACTCCTCGTAGAAAATGAAACCCCCAAAGCCCCCGCTTCCAGTGCCCAGAAGCCGCCCGTTCCATCCTCTTTGCGGCAGCCAGAGTTCAACGCCAATGTTCGAGTCTGCACTGGGTCGTAGAGTGGCTACAACTCGACAAAAAACAGGTAGTTCTCCAATGGGCTCATGGTTCAGAACTTGACGGAACGCATTATGTGTCACTACGTCGGCCTTATGAATGTAGGTGTTTGAGATTCGCAACTTCGCAAGATCTTCGCAGGTTCCAGCACGCGCCTTCGAAGGCAACCAAGATAAGACCATTAGTCCAACACAGATGCACCACAGCAACCGCTTCATCCCATCAAGGAGTAGATCACCACGACCCATTAAGTATGAATCCTCTCATTCACAATGGCCGGTTATGGATGTTGAATGATTCCGATATTAAAGATGAAATTTGCGCCGAATACAAGTTCTTGAACTCTGGACACTGAAGCACATTCCGTTCCGACTTCCTCTGAGCAAACTCATCCTGAAATGTTTGGCTCTGCAAGTCGATCTTTGCACTTCGCAGGACGACATCAAGAGAACCGGTTCATTTGGGCTTCTCACGTCGACGCGCGTACCAGGTTGCCAGTTCCCGCCTAACTGATTCGTTAGGAAGAGCAGCTGCGCCTTGGGAACGCAGTTCCAAATACATCACTTCTCCGGGAGATAATCGAAAGGGGTAACTAACCTGCCTGCCCTTCACATCCGGCCGGTAAAGCCTTGCCTCGGGCATCGAATGAGCTTCGAGCAGGTGGTGCTCGGCCAGTGACAGGTTTTGAGGTGTACCCAGCAATTGCCATGTTTCATAGCAGCTCCCGGCACCCGCGGTGATTCGCTCTTGCGTCAGCAGTGGCTTGGAGGATTCCCTCCAAGGAATTTGAAGCGTGCCTTCCCACGCCCGCTGCTCTTCAACATTAGGAAGACGCCGGTGCCAGAGCAGGATTTGCAGGCGCTCTCCTTCACTCGTTCCCACCAGAGCTTGGCCGGGACCAAGATCTTCGTGCTGGATATCCAATTGCCCGCCTCGCAGACGATTCAAGAAACAGAAGGCGTTGAACGTAGCCTTCGGCAGACCATTCAACGTCAGTAATCCGTATGTACCGGAAAACTCACTTTGTGGTATGCCGTCTTGGCCAAGCAGATCGCTCGCTGTCCACCAACCAAAAGTATCACAATCTCCATCCACCGCGATGGCGAGATCGCAAACAGTCGCTGCGCCCGACGCATCATCTAGACTTGGATTGTGGTTCCAGGCGATCGTTCCATCAGGCAATGGCATCAGGCAATCCCACTCCGTCCAATGAATTTCCAAGTTGGGAAGTTCCGACTCACGGACACTCTGGCGCACGGTTTTCACGATGTCCCGCACAAACATGCCCGGCTTGTAAGGACTGCCCCGAAGGCCCGGATATTCCGCATATTCATCCTGCGGATAAATATGGGTGCTGATGAAATCGACGGGCACACCTTTCGTAGAGCAGTGCGAAATAAACTCTGGGATCCACGCGCCTCGCGCAGTTACTGGTCCGCCCACGCGCAGACGTGGACTGACCGCCTTGAGCGACATCGCTGAGATATCGTAGAGTCGCCAATAGTCTTCTCTCGAACCAGGCCAAAAGTCGGAAATGTTCGGTTCATTCCAGACTTCAAAATACCATTGCGCAACTTCCTCCAGGCCATAGCGATCCACACAGTGACGGACAAACGCCTCAACCAACTGGCCCCATTCTGAGTAGTCTTTGGGTGGGGAGACGTTCAATTCCCAATCGAATACGGTCTTGGTTCCAGAAGCCAATCGTACCGGCATAGGTGATAAGTTCACAAAAGGCCGCAGACGAAGCTGTTGCAACGCATCGAGGACCTTGTCAATATGAACCCATCGGAAGGCCAAGTGCCCGTCCGAACGGCGACCAACAATCCCCATCTCGTCCTGAAAGAAACCGTAGATCCTGCAATAACGATAGCCGATCACTCGCTGCAACGTCGCCAAATGATCCTGGAGATCCTCACGCAAGAGCAAAAGAGGTACGTCTACCGCAATCGCGTTTTTCCAAGGCTTTCGAAGTGGCATCGACGGTGCGGCGCTGGACACAGTGATGAATGACCTATGATCGGTGTTGTCGCTGGATATGACCTCTTGTGCCGCTACTGTAACGCCGAGCGCCGCTGTTGCAACCGAAGAAATGAGACTCGACTTGAGGAAATCACGCCGAGAGGTACTGTGATTTGTCACCCTCGGACCGAGCAATCTTGACGTCCTGATCATTTCTTAGAACCTCACCCCAAAACCCCAAACCCAAAAAAACCTGGGGACGAGATCTGGCATACTCGAACTTCTGAAAGCGGATATGCGTCTGCGCAATCATGGGCAGGAGCATAGCTCACCCAAGGAGCCCAAGCCTAGAAGATTCCCGACGATTTATGGAGGAAATCTCTGAACACGCGATTCCAACACCGCACCACATCTCGAAGCTCCAATGTGCTGTACTTGCCCTTCGGCGATCCGTCATGATGCGGACCGCAAAAGCTCATTGAATCTGCCGCCCGGAACGCGAGGCAAGTACAGCAACCTGTTGCGCTATCACAACCCACAAGGCTTGGTGACAAGATCGGAATTCTCCGTGATCGTCTGAGTGCTGCTGTCCCATTGCAGGTAAACAATACCCTTGAGCCACGTTGGATAATACGTAGCGATCGGTCCGCTCGTCACGCAGTTCGTGCTTGGGAGCTGATAGCCTGCCGCACTTGCCCCGCTCGCCGTTGGCTGCAGATCGTAGATCGCGGATGGATTGATCAGCTTGTGCGTATTCGCGTTATACCCCATGCAGATTGTCGTGTTGCTAAATCCCGTGCAGTTGGGCGTCCCACTCTGATTGCTGATCAGATCGCTTGTATTCTGGAAAGCCGGGCTCGTGTAGTAGTTGGTTCCAAGATTCGATTCCGCGCCAAACGATTCAGCGCCGTAGGGAGCGCTGGACGGCAGACATGCATTGCCGTTGCAGTCAGTTGCCAAACCGTAAAAGTAGTTCTGGCTTCCGTTTCCGCCGACCGTCACATTGCTGTACGGACCACCGATAACGAACGCAAACACCGGGTATCCACTGCTGTTGCCTCCTTGCCAAGCCTGATTTTCCTGAACGAGATTATCCTGAATTGTTACGCCTCCCCAGATCGAGTTTCCACTGGAATTGCTGTTGGCGATGTTGATATCGCCATTAGCATAGCCGTAGCAGCAAGAGTCGTTTAACTGATTGCTGCCGAAGAGGGTGTTATTAAGAATCGACACTGTAGCGTTCGTGGGCTTTATTTGCTGGTCAAATACATGAAGCCCAAAGCGTCCCGAAAGCCACCCCATGTTGTTTTGCGCGACCCCCAAGCTTGAGTAACCATTAACGTCCCACGTATCGAACATGTAATTTTCCACATCTGTTGCGCAACTCGTCCGGTTGTTATAAGAGAAATTCCCGTACACATACATATGTGTTCCAGGTTTGGTGTCATAATTGATTGGTCCAACTATATCTATCGCTGCCACACAATACGAGTTGGCTGGATTGCCCTGCGCTGAATTTTCTGCGATGTCCCCCACTACGGCGATGTAATCTATTCCGGAACTGCCATTTCCGCAACAGCCTGCCGGGCCGAATCCATCAGAAGAGTCATAGGCTACATCGTTGATAAACGCAAAGTGGTGAAAAATGCCTGCGTTGCAGGGCCCTATGCTGATGCCGCAATCAGCAGCAAATGCAGGCGTCACCTGATTGGAAGTATTTGCACCGCCAGACGTGGCCTTGAACCCCTCCACGGCCCAATTACTCTGTTGCTGGATGTCGAACGCGGCGGCATTACCACCCGAATTTACCTGGCATGCCTCAAGATCGGGTCCAGCGCACAAGATCGTCGCGAAATAGACACCACCCCTCCCGTCGATCCCGCCGCTCGTTGAAGGGCAATTCGAGACGGTTCCCCAACTCTGATTGAATTGATTTGTGTAAGTACCCGCCGCCGCAATGATCACATCACCACAGTTAACAGCATGATTAGGCGTCAACCATGGCGAGGACGCAGAAGTCCCCGAATTACTATCGCTGCCGGTCGGTGACATGTAATAAAGGTGTAGAGGGGTGAATGGTACGCCGCTACTCCCGCCGGATGACGTCACCGGGCCTACGGCGGACGAATAGGCTGAACCAGACCCCGAGGAGTTTGTGGCTGTCACATCCACTTTGATGGTGTGACCAACGTCCGCGCTTTGCAAAATGTACGATGAACTGGTTGCACCGGCGATCACCTGCGCCACGTCAGCCCAGTACCACTGATAGGAATAGGAAGTTGGGTTGTTCGTCCACGTTCCTGTGGTTGTAGTCAGCATGTCACCAACGACCGTACTCCCGCTGATGACCGGCGGCGCAGTATTAACCGGTGCTCCGCCGACTCCGCCTACTTGGAGAGTGGCATAGATCGACCAGTTGCCAGTCGCACCGCTCGGACTCGTCGAGAATATCGAGGGAAGGCTTCCATTCTCAGTGTAGGAATACCAGTCAGACGTTCCCGTGGTCCTTTCGACCGGGAACTCGAGATTGTTGCTGCTCGGATTATAGGCCAGCCAATACGTTCCGGCTGTCAGCACGACTTGGGAAATCACATTTTCGGTGTTCCATCCTGTTGTGGGCGTGAACTGTGCTGTTGACGCCACGAGTTTCCCAGGTCCGCCGCCGGGGCCGCTGCTGTCGTACACGCCAAGGATAAGGTTCCCGCTTGCCTGCACCGCATAAAATGAAATGCTCTGGATAGTTGCATTTTGCGAGAGCGTCGCCAGCTGTGCCAGCAGTAAGTTTCCGTTTCCGCCGTCAGTATCACTGAGAACGCTTGTGACGCCCATCGTAATCATCTGGCCACCGCCGCCGGATGAGGTCACGGGGCCAACGGCGGACGAATATGCTGAACCAGACCCCGAGGAGTTTGTGGCCGTCACATCCACGTCGATGGTGTGGCCCGCATCCGCGCTTTGCAAAGTGTACGATGAACTGGTTGCACCGGCGATTGCCTGCGCCACGTCGGCCCAGTACCACTGATAGGAATAGGAAGTTGGGTTGTTCGTCCACGCCCCTGTGGTTGTAGTCAGCATGTCGCCAACGACCGTACTCCCGCTGATGACCGGAGTCGCAGTATTGACGGGGGCGCCATTGACCAAGCTGGCATAGATGGACCAGTTCGCTGGCGTGCAGCTAGTGGGTGAAGTTGAGAACGTTGCCGGCAGGCTGGTTCCGCTCGTGTGGGAATAATAGGCGCAATTTCCTGTGTTTCGCTCTACGGGGAACTCTAGATTGTTGCTGCTTGGATTGTAGGCCAGCCAATAGGTTCCTGCCGTAAGTGGAACTTGAGATGTCACATTCTTGGTGTTCCATCCAATTGTGGGCGTGAACTGTGCTGTTGACGCCACGAGTTTCCCAGGGCCGCCTCCGGGGCCACTGCTGTCGTACACGCCTAGGATAAGGTTCCCACTTGCCTGCACCACATAAAATGAAATGCTCTGGATGGTGGAATTCTGTGATAGGGTCGCGGACTGGGCAAGTAGCAGATTACCATTCCCCCCATCTGTGCCACTGAGAACGGTGGTGACCCCCATCGTAACTGTCTGAGCTGCCGCCGCGGCAGACGCTATTAATACCGCCAGAAATGCAGTTAGAATTCTCATTGGCCGGCCTCCCATAGTTGTGATCTTGCTGGAATCCGATCACCTATTGGATTTACCTCGGTCAGCGCCTTCAGCGCTATGTCCGAGATGAATCAGACATCATAGGAAGACAACCTATTTCCGCAGAGCTCCCGGGTCTAGTGGAATTGCCTCTCTTTCTCTTGTAATTCTCCGAAAAACATCTGATTACGAGGGTGTACCGGCTGTAGTTGGCACAATCTGTCGGATGGTCGTGTTTTCGAACACGGACGCTGGAAGCACGTTCGCAGGAACCGGCTTCTGCGGCGAGGCGCCCCAACTCATCGCCCAGTAGAGTTTTTGAGGCACATTCTGTACCCCGGCTGCCAGGGTCAAACTCAACAACAGTGCGCCCAATCGCTTCATGTGTGCCTTTTCTGCGGGACTTTAATTCCTGCAGTTATATTCTGAACGGCCACGCCCCCATGTCCTGATACCAGTCGTAGGCTTTCTCCTTCGCAGGCCGGAATCGCCAGTGGCCCGGCGTGGTGTTTTCCTGCCAGTCGGACGCAATCGTCTCTGATCCGCTAGTGAGCTTCTCGAAAGCTGCGCGCACTGCGGCGCGCTGTTCTGCGCCCATCGCGGCAGGCTGGGGCGACACCAGCAGCACCGCTCCGCTGTTGGCCACCACGTCGAGCCACTGCCGGTTGTAGGACCACGGCGTCTCTGTTGTGATCGGCACACAGTCGGGATCGACGGCGAAGAACGAACGATGCTGCGGCAGCCTGAAAGTCAGTGTGTTCACTCCCATGCGGCGCGTGCGCTCCCATTGTTTTCCGCTCACGTCGTCGCCCGTCCGCTGCGCATCGAAGAGGCCGGCCCCAAGATGTCCGACGGTATTGCAGCCGATCAGAACAGCGCGATTTCCTGCCGACTGCCGGATCGCCTCATAAAGGCTGCGGATGATCTCCGCGTTGGTCCTGCTGCGGTCATGGAAGCTCCAGCCCGGCAGCGTGGGCTGAGCGTGCATTTCAAATCCCCACTGCCCGAGAAGATCGTAGGTGGAGAAATCGTGCTTGACCAGTTCATATCCCCAATCCGTGGCCTGAGTCACTTTGGCGAGCACGGGCTCCAGTGCTTCCGGGATAGTCGGATCGAAAGCGGGAGAGGCTTGCCGGTCTGCATGGTTCCCGAACCGCGCGCCAGGCAACAGCAAACCGTCCGACGTGCCGGCATCTGCCTCCAAGGGACGAATCCACAAGCCCGGACGGACGTTGTGGTCCCGGATTCTGGCTGCCAGCGCCTCCATATCGGGAAAGGTCTGCTTGTTATCCCATCCTCCGTCAATCACAGTGAAGGGGCGCGGCCCTCGCGCCGGCACCAGAGACGCCACCAACTCTGCGTCGCGAACAATTTGGTCAGCCGTATTTTGGCCATATGCGTAGTACCAGTCGTTGCTGCCGTAAATCGTTATCTCGGGACGGGGAGCGTCGCACATCGTGCGGCAGAAGGAGCGCGCGGCATCAAGAGCGCGCTCGCCGCGCTGTCCCTGCCGCGTAACCACAGTAGCCGCCCGTAGCTCACGGTTCCCCAGCGCAACGCCGGAGCCGCCATTACTTACATTCAGCCATAGAGAGATGCCTTTCGGATCGACTTGCCAGAAGCAGAGCGCTCCGGCCCCTGTCTTGACTCCGTATCCGTGAAGTGTCTCCCCATCGGTCGTGAGGAAGTACCAGGGAAGCACCCTCTCGGGAACCAGCGTCTCCCAGTGCAGATCGCCATAGCTTCGCTCCCATGCGTCGTTCAGAACGAGAACACCTCGCTCAACATCTGCTCCCCACCGCAGATGAACATGCGTGGGACGAGCGGTCGTCGCTGCTACTTTGATGGAGAGTAGGCTGTGTTCGGGAGCAGTGGTGACCAGCAGACCTGGACCGTTCCATTCATCCCCTGTGCGGCGGAGTTGCGCCGGCTGATCGAGGCCGCAGAACGCCGTTACGAAATCGGGAACGCGCAGAATATCGAAGAATGTTGTTGCTTGACTCCCCGATCTTGAAGTCCGGGATGAAGGGAGAAGTTCCGCTGCGGAAAATGCGGCAGGACCGGAGCAGGCCACGCCCGTAATGAAATTTCTGCGGGTAATTGCATTCATTTGAATTTGCCTTCCTTTTATCTTTTATATAGAGCATTGGCCGGCAGAATGCCGCTCGGGTCTTCCAGTTCGTCCTGATTAACCCTGCAATCCAGATTCAACATGGGATGATTGAACCGATCGAGAATGCCGCAGTGTGGTCGGCCACACTGCAATGGGGACCAAGCGGGATCCGCCGAAGGGTCGATTCATGTACGGGAACTCCACTCGCCAAAAACCGGCGATGAGCGTGGTCGAGGATTTTTAACCGGGCGACGACGACAGTGCCGCAATGTCGTCGTGGTACGTGTTCAGCGCCATGGGATTCTATCCCGTATGTGGCTGCATTCGGAGAAGGCAATGCAGCGATCGCGAGGCAATTGTCCGCGGCCACACACGGTGCCTTCCATTTCGTCGCCTGTGCCTGCCTCGTGCTCGCCGCCCTATTCACAATGCTCACTCAAACTTAATAACAGCCTCTAGATTTTAGGTTTTGCCTCAACCCCAATAGGCCTCGATCTCCTCAAGATGCTTATTCTTAGTTTCAGGGACATAACACATAACGAAGATTCCCTGACATAGGCACATAGCCGCAAGAAATCCGAAGGTTACGACTTTACCAACCGCGTGGAAGGCAAAGGGAAAGAAAAGCACCACCAAAGCATTTGCCAGCCATTGCATGAAAACAGGCACAGCCATTGCTTTGCCGCGAACATCATTAGGAAATATTTCCGGGATAAGGGTCCAGAAAACAGGACCGATACAGGCGGAGAAGAAAGCAAGGTAAATCATTATGAGAGTTAGGACCGGTACGCCATAAAAGCGGTTGGTAATGATCGTAACAACTAAGCCGAGCAAGCAAAGCGCCATACCGAAGGATCCGACGATGTAAAGGGGTTTACGCCCATATCTGTCGATTGTCCAAAGCGAGACGAGGCTAAAAATGAGTTCGGTTACGCCGACGAAGAATGTAGAGGCGAGAGCAGCGTCGATGCCCCACCGAGCTGACAGGAAAATGGTTGGAGCATAATCGATGATTGTATTGATACCAGAGACCTGGATCAGAATTGCAAGGCACACACTAGCTATGAGAGCGCGACGCACTCCTGGTCGTAAATGGCTGCCCTTGAATTCGCGATCGATCCGGAGGGTTTCGGTGATTTCGGCAATTTGGGTGTGCGCGATAGCGGAACCTCCGATCTTCTCCAACACGATAAAAGCGTCCTCGGGCCTGCCCGCGACGACGAGGAATCGCGGCGATTCCGGAGCAAGCAAAATAAACACGAAAAAGACAAAGGAGGGCAGGACCCCGGTGAGAAACATCCATCTCCAATTGCCCGTTCCGACGTTGCGGAGCAGATAATTAATTCCGTAGGATGCGATGATGCCAACAACGATCGACATCTGATACAGTGTCCCGAGCCTGCCGCGAATGGAAGGTGGAGACACCTCTGCGACATACATCGGAGAGAGCAGGGAGACCCCACCGACTGCGAGGCCACCAAAAAAGCGAGCGACAAGTAGCGAGGAAAGACTCCCCGCGCCCGCAGAAGCGATGGAAGCTAGAGCAAAGAGCGCTGCCACCAGAACGAGCAGCCTCTTGCGTCCGAATCGATCAGCCAATCTACCAGCGGCCAACGAGCCGAATACGCAGCCAAACAACAATGAGCTGAACACCGAGCCGAACTGAAAATCTCCAAGTCCGAAGTCGCGAGCAATGAATGGGCCTGCCCCAGTGATGATGGCAATGTCAAAGCCAAACAGGAGACCGCCGAGAGCAGCGGTGCATGCGAGAAAGGTGATGTAACGAACATTGATCGTTGCGGACATTTGCTTAAACTACCTGTTGATCCTTTTTGGTTGGCTGTGTTGCCATGGCTGTAAACATTATTCACAGGAGTACTCCGGAAGGAGTGATATGCTCGAAGCTGTGGGCGCACCTCCCGCCCCCGCGCGTTACGCTTCCTCAATCTCTGACGGCGAGTTCTGGTTCCCGGCATTGCAATCAAATGAATTGGGATTCGGGTAAATTCAGGAGAGATTCTGAGAATCTACTCTCGCACCGCGAGTAACGTCGTTCACTGTTTCAGCGAACGAATGCTCCTCTCTGCAACAGAAACGGGCAATGTAGTTTCTGCTTGCATATCGCTTCTTCATTAGCAACATATTGGCCGAAAGGGACGTCTTCCATAATGGTTCGCCTTCAGAACTCCATCGTCCTTGCGATATTCGTTGACCAGACATTCTCACTTCCGCTCTTGACGTTTCATCTCTACAGCCCTTATCCATGGGCTCGCTGGCGTTGCCATGGGTTGGTGCTCTAGATCCAGCCCGCTATGTCCTGGCACCGTGTACGTAGCGAAGAAGCTGTTGATCTCATCGCTCAGTTCCCGAACGAGAGACCCGTAGGCGGAACTCGAAGTACTCAACAAATTCACGGTCTCGCGAGGATCTGCTCGCAGATCGTATAACTCATTCGCAAACGTCACATTCTCATATGGGTAGCGGAGAATCAGTTTATAACCATCCTTGCGAATCATTCGCGCGTTTCCGTATTCGCATATTACAGACTTTCTCCACTCTGTTCCTCCGTAACCACGCAAGTAGGAGAGGTACGACCTTCCCGGAGAATTGATAAGTTTCGCAGTTTCGGTGTCGGGCGTGGCGTCAGCCGCGTCGAGCAGTGTTGCAAACAAGTCGCAATGATTCACCAGAAGATCGGACTCAAGATTGGCGGGGATTGTTCCATAGGGCCAAGAGATTGCGCACGGTACCCGAATCGACTCTTCCAAGAAATTCTGTGGTACTGTTGCATTGCCCTTTTCCCAAATTCCATGCTGGCCCGCATTCAAACCGTGATCGCTCGTATAAATAACCAGAGTGTTCGAAAGAACTCCCCTTCTTTCGAGTCCGTCAAGAATCGTGCCGACTTCGCGATCAATTGAGGATGCAGCAGCGTAATACTCCCTCTTCTTGGCTAGTTCAAATGCAGCGTCCACTGAAACGGGGGAAAGGGCTGTGCCATGTACCTTCGAGAAGGTCTCCACGGGTATGTCACGAAAATTGGCTGCATCATATTCCGAGACAAGATTTGAAGGCATCTGAATATGCGGCGAATGCGTATCGGTATAACTCACGTAAAGGAACCATGGCTTAGTTGAAGTTGCTTGATCATTGTAGTGATCTTGAAGAAATCGCATTGCTTGCCTTGTGAGCATGGGCGCCTGAAATCCATTGTCGGATACATGCGTGCCATTGTCCGAGAAGTTCTGGAGGCCCAAGTGTGGGTATTGCGAAACCCAATAGCTAAACCAGAAGTCAAAGCCGGGATGTGGATACCGTTCTCCTCCACAATGCCATTTCCCGACAAGACCCGTATGGTACCCGCGGTTCTTCAGCAACTCTGAAATGAGCGTCTGGCCTTTGAGCCAGGGAAATGCGAACGCCTGCCTTTTTTCTTCAAGCCAGTCGTGAATTCCATGCTGAGACGGCATACGGCCGGTTAAGAAGCTGGCTCTGGCGGGCGAACAGACAGGCGTAGGCGTGAAGGCATTCGTCATCCGAACCCCGTTCGTGGCAATACGAGTCATGTTCGGGGTATGAACCTCTGAATTGCCATAAGCTTGCTGAAGCCACTGTCCGTGGTCATCGGTCAAAAATACGAGGATATTCGGCCTTTGTGATGCAACGTCACCCTTCCGCGGCTCTGTTTTCCCTGACGCTTTGTAGGCGCCTAGTAGGGCAGTCGATGCACCTAAAGCGCTTAGAGATTTCAACGCCTTGCGCCTGTCAATCCTCATATCGGAAATCCTCTTCGTGAGTTTCAGCGGTTCGCCCTACCATAAAAGAGGGCTATTTGTCGCGATCGAAGCAGTTCATCCCCACTTGTCGGGATTGGGAAGTCTAGTTCTATGTGAATGTCGTCGCAAGATCTCGCCCGCCAGTACAAACCGTCTAGTACTCACCAGTATAGTTTCAGTGCAAATTGCACCTCGCGTGGATCATTGGGTGCATCGATTGTCGACGTGACCTGGCCGAAGTTGGTGGTATTGGAGAAGTTGAGTGCTGTCGGGTTCGCGAAATTGGGAGTGTTGAAGATGTTGAATATCTCTGTACGAAACTCCGAGTAGAAACGGTCCGTAAAGTGGAACCGTTTAAAGAACGATAGGTCCAGCCGACGGAAAGGTGGGCCGCTGACCTGCGTCGGACCGCCGCCCAACGGCGAGTAGTCTGATTGGCCGACTGCTGTTACGAGCGCTGGATTCGTGAAAGCATCAGCACTTACAAAATGAGCCACGCTGCTGCTCGCATAGGGATTCTTCCCATGCACGAGAAGGGCGTTACAACCCGCACCTGCAGCGGTATGGATCGAGCAAGGCACGGTAAATGGCTGGCCATCCTGCACCGTAGCGATGAAGTTCGTGCTCCAACCACCGAGTGTAAGTTGCTCGATACCACGAGCGTGCGGAGCAAACATGCGCCCTGCTCCAAACGGCAGGTCATATGTTCCGCTTAAGTGGAAGACGCGACGGATGTCGAAATCCGCGCGCTCAGTATCTGCCTGAATACCGAAGTTGGGCAAGAAAGGAGCACGATAGCCCCCGGTTGTGTTCGCGAGTGGATCGCGGGCGTCAGTCAGCGTTTTCTGCCACGCAAAGTTCGTGAGCAGGGTCAGACCGTGTGCTGGCTGCTGCTCGAGTGTGACCTGTGCGGCATTGAAGTTGCTGCTCGCGCCGGTTATGGTCAAATTGTTACCTGAAAGTGCAGTCTGCTGATAGGGAACATACTTCGACGTAGTGGTCGTGGGAGGGAGCAGCTCACCAACCGAATTGAGATCGAGCACCGTTTCGATGTGCCGCGCGATGTCGCCGACATACGCTGCCGTTACGGCGAGCGACGGCTTGATCTGGTATTGAATCGATAGATTGTATCCCTCACTGTACGGTGTCTTCTCATTTTGCTGGAAACCTTTCAGGGCCAGCCCTGCGGGCTTCACCGCCGAAGGGGTGATGGTAAGGTTAGAAAATGTGTTCTCCAGGAGCCCAAGGGAATTATCGTTTGCCAGCGGTGTCGCCCCATTGATAGCAGTGCGTGTAACGCTGTACTCGATTGGAAAATTCTCGGTGATCAGATAGGCTCCGCCAATATCTTCAATGCCGCCATAGAAGATTCCGTATCCACCACGGATCACCATGCGGTCCGCAGCTTGGTAGGCAAATCCAATGCGAGGAGCAAAATTCAAGTGTTGGGTATGTACGAGGGAACCTTGGCTAGCCTGTTGCACGGAAACGCCCTCTGCGGATAACGCGCTTACAAAGCCCGCTGGCAATTCACTCTGAATTCGCGAGGTGGCCAGAAATGTTCCGCCCACTCGGCCTGGCCCAGGGATAAAGTTGGCGATGTTATCGTGCCTCTCGTGCATGAAATCATAGTTGTCATACCGCACGCCAAGATTGAGCGTTAGTTGATGCGTTACTCGCCAATCGTCCTGCGCGTAAGCGCCGAAATACTTGTGCGTAAGAGCGTGCTCAGTAAAGTTGGAAATGGAGACATTATTGGCGCCCGCCAAGTTCGACGTCGTGGTGGGCGTGAGTAACATTTGAGCGATGCCGGTGGTGCCGTCGGTTTGTCCGTATACCGACGTGTATAGGCCACTGAAGGTGAACAAGCCACGCGACTGAGGAGGTTGCGTGTAAGGGAACTGGATGAACTGTTGCTGAATTCCGACCTTAATAGCATGCTTGCCGCGGACGATCGTCAAGTCGTCATTGACTTGAGGCGTAGTGCCGAATTTGTTGCTAGGCATGAAATTGAAGGAGCCGAAGCGAGAAAGCGAGCCGATATTCAATTGGGGAAGACCCCCGTTTGTGGAGTACTGTGGAATCCCCTGAATCCCAAATTTCTCAGGGATCCCCTGACTATCGCCATTTGGCTGCAGCCACAGTACGTGCTCGCGGTTCAGACCGAGTCGCAGGTCATTGATCATCCGTGAACTAAAGGTGTGCGTTTCACCAATTGAGATATTTTGCGCGCGGTCATAGTAGTTACTCAGCGACGACGAGTTGCCCCCATCCGCGTAGCCATTTTGATATTCAGCAAAAATACCTGGATGGTTTTGTGTGTGCCCGTTGTAGCTGTAACGCACAAAGAAATAGTCTTTACTTCCAATTACCCTGTCAATCCGGACGTCAAAACTGTTGAATGTATCTACATTGGTAGGTGTGGCCACATAGTTATTCAGCAGGGTGGAAAAGGTTGGAGGCGGCAGCAAGTTGAGCAGTGCAACTGAATTAGGATCGATACGATCGGCAGGAATGATGTTTCCAGGGAAGGGGGAGCGAATGTAACTGGTGCCGTACTTGTGGGTGGTGGCTGGATCGAGGATCGTGCCCAGCGGATACACTTTCCCGGCGGCATCAGCAGGGTTATTTCCGTGTTGCAGGCTAAGGAGATCGCTGAAATCCGTGTAGCCGCTGTTGCGTTCTCGCATGGTTGGCACGGTCCCAGTAATCGTGTTCCCCTGGCTGATGCGGGTTCCCTCATAATCGCCAAAGAAGAACATCTTGTCGTGGCCGTTGTAAATGTGAGGAAACAGCACTGGTCCCCCCAACGTGAGTCCGAATTGATTGCGTCGGAAGGACGGACGCGGCTTGTCCGCCTGGTTTAGAAAATAGTCATTTGCATCAAGCACATCGTTACGCAAGAATTCCCAAGCATCGCCATGGAATTTATTGGTACCTGATTTCACGGTGGCGTTCAGAACTGCACCTGCTGCCCGCCCGAACTGGGCGTTGTAGTTGTTGGTCTGAATCTTGAAATCCGCTAATGCATCTACAGGTGTCTGAATCACATAATCTTTACCATTCTGCACGGATAGAATCGATGAGTTGTTGTCGATTTCATCCAGTAGATAGTCGTTCTGAGTTGCGCGAATTCCATTAGCCACAAAGCGGCCATTGCCATTTTCACCTCGTATGCCATTTTGCGCAAAAGTTACACCTGCCGCAGTCTGTGCCAGAAAGTAGTAGTTGCGGCCGTTGAGGGGCAAGTTGTTCATCTGCCGCGCGCTGACCACCTGCCCCACAGAAGCATCCTGAGTCTGCAGCAGCGGCGCGCCGGCGCTGACCAATACACTTTGCTGCACCGATCCGGCCTTGAGGACAAATGGAATGGAAAGTTGTTGCTGGACTTCCAACTGGACGTTGACCCGTTGCTCGGGCGCAAAGCCCTGTAGCCGGGCCGAGATTGTGTACATGCCTACACGCACCAGTGAGAAGGTGTATTCGCCGGAATTGCCAGTTTTGGCGGTCTGGATGACGTTGGTGCCCTGGTTTTTCAGGGTGATCTCGACGTTTGGAATGACGGCCCCGGTGGGGTCTGTCACCTGGCCAACGATCGATCCAGTATCGACCTGAGCTCGCAACGAAGAGGCGAAGGCAACCGCGAGGATAAGAAGCGCCGCACAGCGTGGAAACTGACAGAATAGCGCCAACTGGGGGCGCCTGGCATTTCGCCGCTTCCCGCTGCTCCCGCGTAGGGATCTCATACCCTGTCGACCAACCACAGAATAGTAAGGCTCGTTGAAGGCTGGTCCGCTGGCACGCCACATAAGCTTAGAATTAGCCGCAAATACTATCCCTAAGGCTTTCATTCGACCTGTCACCGTTGCTTGCTCCAGATGCGCCAAAAGGCGTTGACTTCATGATGTCGGTACTTTATAAGGTAATGATGATAACTTTGTCAAGCAAAATCGTCTCACTTCGTGTTGTGTGTGTTTTCCTTCTGGCGTTCGCGTGCTTTGCTGCCTGTCCCAAGGCTTTTGCGGTTGATGCAGCACGGAGAGTTCAGAGAGTGCCTGGCGATCGCTGGATGGAGATCGACCTCTATTGGTTTCAACAGGACGATATTCAAAATTCCGTAGACAAATTCTGGGATCGCTTTGCCCCGCTTTATCGAGGAGTTCAGGGCTATCGGGGTGTCATTCTCAATGTCGGCTGGACCGTCCAGTACATCATGGATTGGTCTGGTGATTTGAATCAACGCATTGTTCTGCCCACCGGAAGCGGCCAAGCGCGATGGGTTGCCGAAAATGGCCCCTTGAGCGGCGATTGGCAACAGATGCAGGCTGAGTGGAAGATGCGCGCCGCGCAATCTGTCAACGTGCAGCGAGTGGGGTACGGCCCATGGACCTATGGAGATTTAAGAAAGCTGGCTGTTGCGTTGCGTGACACAGGTGCAAAACGTGGAATTCCCAATTTCAAAGTGGGAACACTCACTTACGGCTGGACAAGAGCCTATGGAGAACTTGCACCTTGGGCCGAACAGCATCCCGAAGCATTTGTTTCGATACTGGCGGGTATCCAAAAGGGCGCTTACAAACGCGGCCCGGTTTTCAATCCGGGAGCTCTGCTGCACGCCGATCCACGCCATTTGGGCGGTTTGCCGAATGGTATCCCCGAAGGCATGCCGGCATATCGGGCGTTTGCTGCACAGTGGGGAAGCTTATCGAAAACGGTCGGGCTTGATGCAGTCATGCTGCGCGATTCGTTTGGCATGCCGGTGCCATATCAGCGTGGTGGCCCGTTTGGTCCGATCACGCCGAGTCCGGAGGACGCACGACGTTGGAATGCGAATCAAGCCTCGCTCGTGCGGGAAACCAAGCTTGCAAATTCCAAAGCACTCGTCATGATGTATTCCAACGGCGCGAGCGCCATTTCCGATTGGCGCAGCAACTGTTTCGACCTTGAATCGATTGCTAAACAAGGCTACCTCGACATCTTTGTCGATCAAACCTGGGCTGGCGCTTGGAACGAGGCGGGCATAAGAATTGATAAAGGTCACTTCTGGAATAATCCGACGTTAGGGTGGACCTATCAGCTCGCATACATGCTGATGCACTCAACGATGCTCGCTGGCACCAAGGTCCGCCATTATCCGCTAGTAGAGACCTTCGACGCCTGGGAGTCGTGGGACGTCTTACACACCGTGCCACACCGACTGCGCTGGGGAATTTGGGCGTATTCTCATGCAAGCGTAAAGACGCCTCAAGGGCTGGAGTTTCCGGGCGGCTCGTACATTTCCTGGGCCAATCAAGGCAAGCGATTGCTTGGCGATGCAGATGTTCACTTTCTGCTGACAAATCTCAACGCCGCTGTTGAGGATGCTTATGGGACTACCCGGGTCTACGGTCCGACTCTGGTTTACTCGCGAGAAGCAATGCAATGGCAAATGGATCATGCCGCGCCCGATAATGGCATTAAAGAATGGATTGACGAACAAGCGGGATCGATCATCAAGTGGCCATTGCCGATCCTTTCCGCTACGCGCATTGAATGGTTACCCCATGTTCATTCAGACCTCTTTATTTTACAGACTCCGGTTCACTTGAGTTCTGCACACGCCGAAATGATCGCAAATCTCATCAACGGTGGACATCCTGTAGCTATCTTCGGTTCTCCGGTAGGAGGCATCGATCAGTCCCTTGAGCGACTTGTAGGCATTACTGGGCAGCATGCCACCGAAGCAGTTGCCGCTTTGCACATGGCAACTGCTTCTTCAGATGCGAATGCAATTGCGAAGAATGTCCCTGTCACTTTCCCCACAATAACCTGCTTAAACATCAATCATGCAAGCTCGCAGGCGACGGTGATCTATAGCATCGGTAATAGCCCCCAGCTCCTTTTAAACACTTCCCATGGAAAACGTGTGATGGCATGGGATCCACCTACTTTCGAGAATTCTACTCACTCACCATTAGCTAAAACCTGGGGGGGGAGCGCGGCGCCATATGTACTTGCTGCTGGCTCGCTGAACTTCATTACCTCACAAGCGGATTATCTGCATGCAGACGGCACAGATATGAACCAAACGATGAATGTCACCGCATGGCGCACATCCGATGGTGAATTCCACCTGATGGCAGCTCAGTTGGAAGAAGGGCTCCGCAATGACGCGGACCGATCCCGACATGTCACGCTCGTACTACCTGCCTCCTGGGACATCCCTATGTTTCGTGACGTTTGGTCAGCGAAGACATATGCTATCCATGATCGCAGGATTCAGATCGATCTCAATCATGCCCAGAGTATCCTGCTTGAGGGCGGAAAGCTCTCGGCCAGACCTCGCTGATTGTCCCCTCAAGGGATCGGGGGGTTCCACAGCAGTATTTGAATTTCCTTTCACCACCGCAGGGGCAGGGATCGTTGCGGCCGGCCTTTGCAAAGGCGGCGCGCATATCCCGCGCTGCGACCCAGCGCATTACGTTGGCAGGCGCGCGGCCGGCGGCCAGCTCCGACGCCATGAAGCGCATGTACGGATCGATGTGCCCGAAGAACATCTTGTAGCCCGCGCAGAGATAATTCAAGCCGGGCTCGCCGTCGGGAGTTCGCAGGAACCGGTGCTTGGGGCACTCGCCGTTGCAGGCAAAACGCACATCGCACTCGCGGCAGTAGCGGGGCAGCAGCGATCTCTTCTCCTCGCCAAAACGGCGCTGCTGCGCACTGCTGACTAAGGATTCGAGCGGAGATTCCATAATGTTGCCCAGCCGGTTCTGTGGGTACACGAAGTGGTCGCAGGAGTATACGTCGCCGCAGTGCTCAATGGCCAGCGCCGCGCCGCACTGGCGCCGGAAGACGCACAGGCTGGCCTCCATCCCCGTCCACATCTCCAGGCTCACATCGAAGATCTGCACGTAGGTGCGGCCCACATCCCGACGCACCCACTCGTCGAAGATGGCGCAGAGAAAGCGCCCGAACTGGTTCGGCACGACCGACCACGGAGCCACCCGCGCTTCGCCCGCGAAGTCCGGCTTTATGAGCTGCAGGCCCTCCGCGGTGACCTCATGCGCGATGCGCTCCACGATTGGAATGAACTGTATGAAGCCGCTGCCGTGCTCCTTGAGGAAGCGGTAAACCGCGAGCGGATGGTCGCCATTGGCGCGGTGCACGGTGGTGAGCGTATTGAACTCCACGCCGTTGCGCTTCAGAGTCTCCAGGCCGCGCATCACTTTGTCGAAGGTGGGTTGGCCGCCCTTGTCGACGCGGTAGGCGTCGTGCAGCGCGCGCGGGCCGTCGATCGATAGGCCGATGAGAAAGTTATTTTCCTTGAACAGCGCAGCCCACTCGTCGTTGAGCACCACGCCGTTGGTCTGAAACGCATTCTGGATCTGCTTGCCGTTGGCGTATTTTTTCTGGATTTGGACGAGCTTACGGAAGTAATCGACGCCCAGCAGCGTGGGCTCGCCGCCCTGCCAGGCAAAATTCACCACTGGGGTGTCGTGCGCCTCGATGTACTGGCGGATATAGCGGTCGAGCACCTCTTCGCGCATGGCCCACTTAGAGACCTGCGGGTAGAGGGACTCCTTTTCGAGATAGAAGCAATACTTACAGTCGAGATTGCAGATCGGCCCGATCGGCTTGGCCAGTACGTGGAAGTTGGTGCTGCTCATGATGACCTCGCGGCGCACGCGCCCCCCTGAAGATGCCGATCGGAAGATTCCGTCTGCGCTTTCGTAGTTCTACCCGCTTCCATTCTATCCGCTCAATCGCTCTGCGCGCATATTTTGCCTGCTTGAGGCTAGAATAGATCGGCACGCCGGTGGGCTGAGAGTGATTGCGGTCGTTGATCTCCTTGCCCAGTTCCACCATCCACCCGCATTTGGGCGAGACAGTTCTCTTAACGAGAAGACGTTGAACCAGCTGCTTGGATGCCGAAGCCGACCGGTTGTCCGGAGCACGTAGATGCGACCCTTACCAAAAGATTGCTGGAAGCCCGTGTAGCTATCGGCTCAGAGACGCTAAATCCTTTAGATGCTGCTTTAGATGCTCGCCTTTGCGATCTCCGAATAAGCGAACAATACGCTGGCGGAGTCTTTTCACCGGTGGGGCGATCAACACGGACACACGTCCACAGTCGGCCCGTTTTGGTCTTGCCGCATTCCACCACCAGAACCGGAACCTGCGCGTCGTCGGCGTGCATCTCTATTCGGCCGCTATTAGATTTGGATGGCGGCGCCCACGGGCAAGGTGAAGGAAGGGGCAACGATGCTGAACGCCATCCATGCGCGGGAGGTGCCCAGGCAGCGAAGGAAAAAGCCCGCCGAGTAGCGGCCAAGCTGCGCGAGATGAGGCTGACGCGGGCCGCGGTCAGAAGTATTCTCTGACCGCGGTGCCCGTTCTCCTGCACTTCATAAGTCACGGGGTAGTCAGGGTCCCATAGAATGAATCAGTATTGGTACTCGCCGTGCCTCCTGAGGGGAAAGTCGAGGGCAGCGCAGCGATGGAGTAATGGACAATCTCCTCTGTGCCAGAAACACCCCCATTGGACTGGAATACGGCTGATGTACTCTGCGGGAGGAACACGATCCAGTAAGTGCCCGCCGGCAAGGAAACCGGCGTTTGCACATTAACGGTATTCCATCCTGTTGTGGGCTTGAACTCTGCCGTCGTGGCTTCGAGCGTTCCAGGATAGCCACTCGCATCGGTGTAAATACCGAGGTACATCTGCCCCTGTGCGGTCGATAGGTAAATCGACAGGCTTTGGATCGTTGCAGTTTGCGATAGCGTTTCTTTAAACGCCTCAATGTGGTTTGCGTGACCTCCATCCGCTGTTGACTCGATGGTTTGGTCGCCGATGTAGATGTCCGCCCCCGAGATAGTGTACGTCGCCGAAGCAGCGGCGCTTTGGGAATAACCCGAAGCGGTTGCAATGGCATTGATGGTCTCGGAGCTTGAAACAGTGATGGCGCCTGCGTATTTCGTCGAGTTAATGGTGGGCGTACTTCCATCCGTGGTGTAATAGATGGTCGCGTTCGGAGTCGAGTCGCTGATGGTCACCGACTGCCCTGAGCCGTAGGTTCCGCTAGCCGGACTGAAGGCCGGCGTAGCCGCCTGCGAGAGAGTGGACGTATTTTCTAGGGCGGTCAGTGTTGTTATGTCAGGCCAATGCACCCAGGCGCTCACTGTGTCCCCCCACTCTGTGATGGTTTGGCTTGTCGGAGAAAAAGTAAAATCGTCATAGCTCGTGCCGAACATCGACTGGCCAGAATCGCTCAGATACTTCGACGTGGACGCGCTGGTATCGTTGTAACCGTCGAGGAAGAGCTTCCCTGTCCATTTCCCTATGTTTCCTACGCTATTTCCATACGGATCCTTATCGTTCACCGCGTTGGTGAACATATTGGTAAGCGCCTCCGCTCCATACCAGTCCTCAGCACCAAGCGAGGTCGATGTGCGCAGCATGGTGTTAAACGAATCGGAATTGTCGCCCTCAAAAATCACGTTGGCTAAATTCGGATATGTGGCCGCGTTGGCTTGCAGGAACGAAATTAGGTCTGAAAAGCCCAGACCGTTTACATCGTCGGAAAGGAAATTTGTCCAATCCGCAACTGTGGGGTTCGATGGATCGGCGCAGGTATTGTATTGGCAATACACGGCAGCTTCGCCATTGATATACTGGTACATCGTGCCCGTATACGAACCGTTTTCGATAAAGTTGCCCTTACCGAACTCCATGAACTTGTCACCAAAGGCAAAATAAGCAGCCTGCGGCTGCATCAGCTGGAAGAAAGGCAATGCACCCGTGCATGAGAATTGCCATCCAGTAGTGGTGGGGCATTGCATATTATTGACGCCATTCCACTGCTGGCCCCATCCGGCGCCGGCCCCGATAAAGGTGTTCTTAGTCAGCCAGCCATTGGGATAATTGGTGCTTTGAGTCTGCTGGTTGATCAGGGTGGCAAGATCGATCATGACCGGACCCATGAGATTCCAGTCCTTGCTGGCATATTCGCTAATTCGCACTCCGCCCAACCATTGATCTAGCCCATCAGACACCGCCTGATTGACAATGCCGGCAATATCGCTGGCATAGGTTTGTTCCAAGGAGAACACCTGTGAAAGGGTTAAAGGTATCGGTTCATTGTTAGAATCGAAACCACCGATGAACCACTCCCTTTCATCGAGAATGAATTGGATGGGCGGAGGGTTCGTGCGGCTGTATGCGGGAAATGCGCTTTGCAACTCCTGGAGGAACTGGATAATCGCGTAGTCGCGTTGGGCAGTAGTGAAGTTGAGCGGACGGCTCGTAGAGGAAATGGTCGGCTGTACCGTGAAGATTTCGTTCTCTTCCGTCGTCGTCAGCGACGCAGGCGGTATATAAATGTCACTGTTGTAATTGTCCCAATCGGTCGTAGAAATGCTCTGGGTGGTGGAGAGCTCGCCGCCGGGAAGGACGACATAAATGACCCCCATATTGACACCCTGAGCCTTGAGATTGTTGTACCAGTCAGTCAGACTCACTCCAAAGAGATTAGGCGTGGGCGTATAGAAGGCATTCTGAACGCTGCAAGGCGATGTGTAGACTGGGCTGCCGTTTACCGTCGCGCCCGTACAAGCGGTGGAGTCGCTTGTCTGCCACCGTGTTAATACGCCAGCGTAAGCGGCTGGGGCAATTTGTGCCCAAGCCGCCTTGCCGCGAATGCAGATGAGGCCAGCGAGCACGACGACGAAGAAAGTAAGGCGAGCGCCTGCGCCCCGGAGATGAGTCGTTTCGAACATGATGGAGCCTCCTTGTTTGGATTGTTGGAATTTGACGAAGCCGTAATATTTGCCTTGGTGCTCCGGGTACATCCGCATAAAAAACCTTGCCAGACAATAACGACGTAACCATATAAGATAATGATGATATGCTTGTCAAGCAAAATCCCTCCATTCGCGAGGGCATTAGTTTCCCCTGGTGCTCGGCGCGCACCCGAGAGACCTAGACGTGATTCGCGATCGAAGGGCGGGGAGCGACCCGATCGCGTGCGTCTGTCATCCTGACGGGCCATCGATGAGGGATATTTGAGGAATTGCGAAGTTCCGAGGACAGAGCCGTCCTCCTCCTCGCACTTTACTTGAAAAATTGTAAAGAATGGCACTTGCAACATAACGTCATAACGTTATATACTCGATGGAAAGGTTTGTTAACACTTTATGGCGAATATACGGACAGTGCTCGGCGACATCCAGGCTCATGAGCTCGGCGTGACCAATGCTCATGAGCATCTCTTCATACGCAACGGGCTCATTTTGACGCGGGAGCCTGATTTCCGCCTTGATTCAGAAGAAGATGCGATTTTGGAAATCAATGACTTCCGCAGTCACGGAGGCCGGGCGATTGTAGATGCCGCGCCCATAGGGGTCGGCCGCGACCCGGAGGCGTTGGCTGCGGTCTCCCGCGCGACCGGTGTGCATGTGATCGCTGCCACGGGTTTTCATAAGCCCGTCTATTATCTGGACTCGCACTGGCGAAACCGGCTATCGACGGAAGACATCGCAAAGCTCTTCATCGAAGAGATCAGCGATGGTATGGATGCGTTCGGTTTTGACGGCCCGACGCGCAAGCTCACCACGGCGCGGGCAGGGGTGATCAAAGCCGCATCCGATTATCAGAAGATTACGAGGGCTTCCGAAATTGGATTCGCGGCGGCGGCCATCGCTCATCACGCGACAGGCGCGCCAATCCTTACGCACACAGAAATGGGAACGATGGCTTTCGAACAACTTGGTATGTTGGAAAAGCATGGTGTCTGCGCGGAGCATATCGTGCTTTCACATATGGACCGTAATCCTGACTGGATGCTACATCGTGATCTTGCTCAGACCGGAGTGTTCCTTGAGTACGATGGCCCGGGGCGAGTGAAGTACTTTCCTGAGAGCACAGTCATTGAACTCATCTCAAAAATGTGCAATCTCGGGCTAGGCGGTCAGATCCTCCTTGGCGGAGACACAGCTCGCCGCTCCTACTGGAAGGCGCATGGCGGGAGGACTGGAATCGCTTACATCCTGGAATGTTTTATTCCGCGACTGAAGAATGAAGGTGTTGCGGATGAACAGGTTCATTCGCTCCTGGTAAACAATCCCGCGCGCGCCTTTTCGCTGGCTACGCGGGCAGCAGCGAGCGATTGCCCGGAACATACCCATGGCTGATCCGCTGCTACTCGGCATTGATGTTGGGACGGGTTCTGCGAAAGGTGTACTCGTGGACGTGCACGGGCGCTTTTGTGCAACGGCTGCGTCGTCGTACACATACGAACGTCCTGCGCCGACTCATGCAGAACAGAGCGCCGATGATTGGTGGCGGGCCGTCTGCCAAGTCGTGCGGACTCTACTTGCACAGAACCCTGATGCGCATGAGCGCATTGCATGCGTAGGCGTCAGCGGCCAGGGAGTTGCCGCAGTGCCTATTGGCCACAATGGCAAACCACTGCGCAAGGCGATTCTTTGGCTCGACACTCGCTGCGAAGAAGAGGCTCGCGCACTCGCTGAAACACACGGCAAAGAACTAACGGCGATCAGCGGTAAGATCCCAGCGGCGTATAACTTCGAACCGAAGCTATTGTGGTTGCGCAAGCATGAACCAAGAGTCTGGGAGCAGACCTGGAAAATGCTGACCACCACCGCCTACATCAGCTTCAGGCTTACTGATCGTGCGGTCATGAATTACTCTGACGCGGGCATCACGCTTTCCTGGAACCTGAAGCAGAATTGCTGGTCTGAAGAGGCAATGGCGTATATCGAACTCCCCAGAGATCTCTTCAGTGATGTTGCGCCGTGCCACCAAGTTATCGGCACCGTCACGGCACAGGCCTCTCAGGAATGTGGTCTGGCCGAGGGGACGCCCGTGATCGCGGGGGGGGAAGATACCAGCAGTTCAGGTCTGGCGATGGGAGTGGTTTCCGGGAATGAGGTACAGCTTTCAATGGGCATGGCAACCACCATAAATGTGCCTTTTCCTTATCCGGTATGGGATTCGCGTCTGCTGGCGTTCCCTCACGTCCTTGAGGGTACGACGCTTCTTGGCGGATCAATGGTGGCAGGCGGTTTGGCTCTGGATTGGCTGGCTCGCACACTGGCTGGCAGCACAGATAGTAATGCCAGCGCACGCGGCGAATGGATTCAGCGTGAAGCAGACGAAATCAAGGATGTTCCTGCAGGTGCCAACGGTCTGATCTTTGCTCCGTATCTCGCGGGTGAATTGCAGCCAATCAACGACGGGATGGCTCGTGGGGTATTGCTTGGAATCACAGCTTCCACTACTCCCGCCGAAATATTCCGCGCGGTGATGGAAGGAACTGCCTTCGCAATTCATCACAATCTGCATTACGCGAAAGAGGTTGGTGCAAATCCTGTTCGGATCGTAGCGGTCGGTGGTCCGACGCGTAATGACCTGTGGTGTCAGATTATCGCAGATGCGGCAGGAATGCCTCTCGATGCAATGGAAGAGCATGGAGGCGCCGCCCTTGGAGACGCCATCCTTGCGGGTATGGGAGCAGGCTTGTTGAACGATCCTCTCGAAATGCAGCGTGCTCATGCAAGAACAAGAAAGCGATTCTCTCCTGACTGGCGAAACCATGAGGTATATCAAAGTCTGTTCGGAGTTTATAGAGAAATCTATCCGCGGCTCAGCGACCTGTTTCCGAAATTGGCAGGGCCGATACACGAAGAGAAAGGAGCCAACGAAGATGTACACCTATAGCAAACAGATTCCTCAGATTGCCGCGCCGGATATACTCGTTGTTGGATCTGGTTCGGCCGGAGCTACGGCTGCCATCGCCGCGGCGCGAACGCTGAAGAGTAAGTTTTCCGAAAAAAAGAAGGTCATGCTGGTGGAGCGTTACGGTTTCCCAGGCGGCACCAGCACTGCGGTTCTCGATACCTTCTATGGCTTCTATACTCCAGGCTCAAGCCGGAAGAAAGTGGTCGGCGGGATTGCGGACATGGTGATCGACGGTCTTCGTAAGCTCGATCGCGTAATCGAACGGCCCAACACGTTTGGCGCGGGTACAGGCATCACTTACAACCCTGAAATGTTGAAAGTTGTCTGGGAGAGGCTGGCTCAGGAGGCCGGTGTCGATCTTCTCTACCACACATTTGTGACCGATGTTCTTACCGATGGAGCGCAGATTACGGCAGTTATAACGGATGGCAAGGCCGGCTTGGAGCTTATTCGCCCAGCGATTGTGATTGACGCCTCGGGCGACGCGGATGTCTGCGCTCGTGCCGGTGTTCCTTATGAAAGAGCCGGGGACATTGAGCCTGCGCAGACGCTAACAACAACGTTCAGACTGGCGAACGTGAATGCGGCGCGCGCTCGTTCCCTTCCGCGTAACGAGTTTCTGATGCTGATGCAGGCGGCAGCTGACTCCGGCGACTACGATCTTCCCAGGCGTGAAGGAAGCATTCACATTACCCCCGTCGAAGGTGTAATGGCGACCATCATGACACGATTGTCTGTGGCCGACCCGACTACGCCTCAAGATCTCACAATCGCCGAAATCGAAGGGCGGCGCCAGGCGCTGGAGTATGAGCGCTTTCTGCGGACACGGATTCCAGGCTATGAAGCAGCGCGTATTGTCTCCTTTTCGACGCAGATCGGAGTTCGCGAGACGCGTCGAGTCTATGGGGAATATCGCCTGACGCGCGAAGACGTACTCCAAGCCAGAAGGTTTGAAGACGCAATCGGCCTCTGCGGTGCGCCCATTGAAGACCATCACGCCGGAGAAGGCACACAATGGGTCTATCTGCCGGATGGTGAAACCGTCGGCATCCCGTATCGCACCTTGATTCCGAAGAATATTGAAAATCTTTACGTCGCGGGCAGATGCTTTTCGGCAACGCACGATGCCCATGCTTCAGTGCGAAGCATGGCCCAATGCATGGCAATGGGACACGCCGTGGGAGCAGCAGCTGCGCTTTGTATCCTCGGCAACTCGACGCCACGAGAGATTCCCGTTGGCCATCTGCAGGCTCTTTTGGAAGAACAAGGAGCAATCCTGGACGTAACAGCCGCCAGCGTATCGCGGTTATAGGTCCCCCTTCTTGAATTGTGGTTAATTGGGTGCGGATACTTAATGAAGTCCGCGAAAGCATGGGTTCGAGGTGAAAGAAATGGGTGCTCTTGAAGCGATTGTTGCAATCAGACGAATTGGAATCGTCCCGGCAGTTAGGGTGCCCAATGCCGACTACGCACGACGTGCAGTGGCTGCGATTGTAGAGGGCAGCATTTCTGTGGTTGAGATTCCGGTTACAGTGCCGGACGTCTATAAGATTATTCCTGAGCTCAAGGAGCGTTATGCAGGGAAGATTCTCATTGGTGCGGGCACGGTCATAGACGCAGAAGCCGCGGAGCGTTCCATTGACGCCGGAGCGCAGTTCATTGTCAGCCCGTGCTTGAATCTCGATGTCATTGCCTATTGCAAGCAGCGCGATGTCGCGATTCTTCCCGGAGCCCTCACGCCTACCGAGATTGTTATAGCCTGGAAGGCCGGCGCCGACTGCATCAAGGTATTCCCGGTAAGTGCGATGGGCGGTGTTGACTATTTTAAGGCACTCAGGGCCCCCCTGCCGGAAGTGCCTTTAATGCCGATGGGGGGCGTAAACATTGAAAACGCGGCCCGATACATTCAGGCCGGAGCACTCGCAGTAGGAGTCGGCAGCGATCTGGTTGACGTAACCTCCTTGTCGCAAAACTGCGATGACGCCCTTATCCGCAAAGCAATAACATACGTCACTCGGATCCAAGAAGCGAGGCAAGATCTTTCACTCCAACCCCACCATCACGACAAACAGCAGGAGACCGGCTTATGAAACTTACTTTCCCTTATCAATTGGACCGTATACGGGACGGCATTCTCGCTCAGGAATCCTCTCTCACAGAAGTAGCAAAATGTTTTGCTGACGCTATTGCATCTGGCGGCCTTGTGCATATCTATGCCAATGGACACTCCCGCATTGCGGTTGAAGAGTTGTGCGTTCGTATGGGTGCGCTCACCGGTTTCCACCCGCTGCTCTCGACGGCGTTGTCGAACTTCACCGACGTGGTGGGGGCCGACAGCCTTCGCCTAAATCAGTCCATTGAGAGGGTGGAGGGGCTCGGCGCATGCATCCTCGATGAATTTGAGTTCGGTGCGAGCGAACCTTTGATTGTGGTTTCCGCGACCGGGCAGACGCAGGCAGCTGTTGATATCGCCCTTGAATTCAACCGGCGATACCCCAAAAACCCTCTAGTGGCAATTGTATCGCTCGAACAGTCGCGCCAATCACCTCCGAAGCACTCATCAAACAAGACGCTGTACCACGTGGTAAAGCAGGCCGAACGAGGATACCTGCTCGACAACTGCATGCCCATCGGCGATGTTTCCATCAGTGTGGAAAACAATCATGATGTTTATCGCGTGTGCCCCTTATCGAGCATCGGCGCATTAACGCTGATTCATTCCCTAAACGAAATGACAATCCGGGAACTGAGCGCGCGCGGCATCCGGCACCACGTCCTACAGAATATGCACCTGAACAAGACGCGGGTAAATTACGATGAATGGCTCGCCGACCAGCGTCGCAGGTATGCGAAGGCGTTCTCGAACCCTGATCGGCTGTCGCCGATTCGCAATCAGGACAAGTAACATGCCACGAACCTATCTCATTACCGCCGCATCTGGCATCGGAGCAGAAACGGCGAGGCTATTGGCCCGGGAAGAAAAGGCGGATGGATGTCAAATCTTCCTGGTCTCGTTAGAAGAATCCATATGCAGATCCTTGGCGTCTGAAATTGAACAACTCGGGGCAACTGCGGAATACCGGTCAGGGGACCTGACTGATCCTGCGTTTGCTCCGATGGCAGTGAAAGCCTGTTTGGCTTGCTTTAGCCGCATTGACGGTTTATTTAATGTGGCTGGCACAAGCGGCAGACGTTTTGGCGACGGCCCTGTGCATGAGTGCACTGAAGAGGGATGGCTCAAAACGCTCGATGCGAATTTGACTACGCAGTACCGAATGTGCAGAGAAGTCGTGAGTGCAATGCTGTCGCAGCCGGAAGTAAATGATCAACGTGGTGTTATCCTGAACATGAGCAGCATCCTTGCTCTCCATCCGGAATTTCGATATTTCGATACCGTAGCGTACGCAGCCAGCAAAGGTGCAACCCTTGCAATGAGCCGCAGCATGGCGGCTTCGTATGCAGGGTCGAAAATACGGGTGAACGCAATCGCACCGGCACTAACGCAGACTGCAATGAGCAGACGAGCATCAACCGATCCGGAGATATCGGAAGTTATCCGGCGCAAGCAGCCGCTATTCGATGGCATGATCCCGCCGCGCGATGTGGCAACCGTTTGCAAATTCCTGCTGACTAACTCGTCACGGGCAATTACGGGGCAGACCTTTATCGTGGATGCAGGTTGGAGCATTCATTGAAGAATGCGCTTCCAGAATCTCTTCAAGGTATCTCACTTTTTTATCGAGGCCGTTCTGCAGTTGACACACGGTTCTTCAAAGTCACCTGATATTGGTACCGGTCGCCGCGCGAAGCAACAATCGCGAGCTCAAGCGGCTTGCCATTCTCCAGGTAGCTAATCCGACGGACAGTTAATACCGGAGAATTATGCTCAATTCGTAGCGCATCGGATTCTTCTTGAGACGCTGGTCTGGTTCCGACAGTATCCACGGCCGTGGCTGGCTCCAAGCTAAAGCACCTACGGAGAAAATCGTAAAGTGATTCCTCTGCAAACTCGCGTTCCATGAAGTCTGGAACAAGCGAGGCTGGCAAAAAGTTGATCATGTAGGAAATGCGCTCGCGTCCGGCCAGACGAATACGCTGAATCGAGATAACTTCTTCTTGTTCTCGTAGTTGCAGCGCTTCGGCCACGTGCGGAAGCGCGGGCCTCTGTTCAACTCTCCGGTGAGAAGTTTTCGGTGAAAATCCTAAGCTCTTCAATTGATCAGTCCAACTGGTGATCAGGTTCAATTCGTGCGTAAGTTTCGGCCGTTGCACAAAAGTACCGCGTCCCTGTTGCCGAAGAATCAGGCCCTCAGCAACAAGATCCTCAACCGCGCGACGAATGGTAATACGACTCACACCGAATTTTTTTTCGAGCTCTGCTTCGATTGGAATCGCCTTACCAGGTTCCATCTGCGCCAATTCGGTCCGAAGTTTTTCTCGGATCTGAACATAAAGAGGGATACCGCTAATCTGTCCAAGCTGCACACGATTTCTCCACTGTCCAACGTCTATATAACATTATATTGTATTGGCATGATAGCGATGCGCAACCCCGAAATGCACGATCGGACCAAAATGCTCAACCGCACCATGCAACGCGTTGAACATAAAATTGTTAAGTCACTCATGACCCAATATTGCGTGGGCGATCATGAAGGCTACGCAGCAGGCCGAACATTCTCCAGGCGAAATCCCGTCAACAGCAAATTCGAGGCATTGCCCCCCAACCACACGAATTTGCAGTGATCATCTGAGGAGCAGTTTTTCTGTTTGTTGCAGTTGCTGAGGTTTGTACCGATGCATTCTGCTTCTCAGCCGTGCGTTAGGGTTGCGGTTGGGGCGAAGACTTTCACGGCGATAACACGGGTTCAAATCCCGTCGGGGACGCCAAATAGAATCAATAATTTACGCTCAACTCTCCCTTTCCAATCGGCGTCCGTTAACATCCAATAAGCCCGCGTCACTTCTCCTCCTCGGCCTTCTTGCCAAAAACGAGCCGTGCCACTTTGCTCTGCGCGTTCCGCTTGATGTCGGTCACGGCCTGCGCGTAGAGGTTGAGAGTTACGCTGCTGTTCGCGTGCCGCAGCAGCTCCTGTACCGTTTTCACGTCTTCTCCATGCGACTTGAGAATCGTTGCAAAGGAATGACGGAACGTGTGCCATCCGACTTTTCCGGTGATTCCGGCGTCCTTGAGTGCGGGCCGGATATACACCGGAACAGGGAGAAGGACCAGTACGGCAGCTTCCCCTTGCTGGCAGGGCTGGCGAAGAGCCGCCCAGCGTGATTCAATCACTCTGCTCTCAACACACGCATCAGATCAACCGACATGGCGTGTCGTAAAGGGAGAACTCCCGCTAGAGCAGATACCGCACAAAGGATGATGGCACTAGCCGCAAACATCCACATCGCGCTTCCACTCACGTTTGTTGCCTGTCGCAGCCATCGCGTTCCAGCCCATGCCAACGGGGTTCCCACTACAATTCCAACTCCAACGAGAACTGCCAACCGGCGCAGTACAAGCATCGCGAGATTTCCCTTGCTCGCTCCGAGCGCAACTCTGATTCCCATCTCCCTTGTCTTCTGTGTAACAGCGAATGCCAATACGCCATATAACCCGATTGCACTCAGGAACAGAGCCAATCCGCCCATCGATACGGCGAGTGTGGCCATCAGCCTCTGTTCGAAGAGCGAGGAATCAACCTGTTCCTGCATTGTCTGGAGACCCACAATAGGCAGCATGTGATCGACGCTCACCACTGTTTTTCGAATGGCCGCAGCGAGTTCCTCCGGTTTGACGCTGGTCCGTACATAAAAGGCCGCAGGATACGAATGTCTCATCGTCCAGATTTGATCGTAGGGCAGATAGAGAAACGGAAAACTCGGGGCATTCTGCAGATCCACTGAGCGGAGAGCCGGAACGACACCCACGATCTGAGTGTTGAGTTTGGAACCATCTCCGAGTCCCAAAAAGCTCCCTAATGCCGCGCGTGTATTCCCTCCGTAATAGCGCTTTACAAATTCTTCATCGACGATCGCAACCTTCTGCGATCCGGCACGATCCTGTGCATTGAAAATCCTGCCAGCCACTAGCGGAATTTGCATCGTCCCCAGAAATTCCGGTGTGATCCAATTGAAGTCGGGCGAGACCTCCTCGTTCGGCTGTGCCGAATAACCACCCACGACGATATCTCCCCCACTTTGGTCTCCAGACAACAATGTCATGGAAGCGTAGCTCACGCTGCTCACTCCTGGAATCTTGCTCAACCGATTACTGATTGCCTCATACTCGTTCCGTACCTGCCCACTTTGCTGGCCCAAAGCTGATGCATCCACTGAGAATGTGACGAGATGCGTGGTCGAATATCCCGGGTTGATTGACCGCAACTGATAGAGGGTCCAAGCAAATAGACCAGCACACATTAGCAACACCACGCTCAGTGCGATTTCGCCACTTATCAGTATGTTGCGGAGGCCAGATTTCGCAGTGGTCGCATTCGATTCTGAATGCAACGAGTCGAGCAGGTTAATCCTCATGCTGCTGAGAGCAGGAGCGAGGCTAAAAAGAATACTCGTCATGATGCCCGAGCCTGCAGCGAACGCGAGTATGTGCCAGTTCAGTTGAGTTGCCAGAGCCTCTCGCAATGTACTGGTCGTAGGGATCATCTCCAGGATTGCACGCAGGCTCGCTGCACCGATGAACAACCCCGCAATCGATCCAATAAGACCGAGGAGTATTCCCTCGATCAAGAGCTGCCGAAACATCTGCAGACGGTTCGCACCAAGAGCACCATGCAACGCAAGTTCTCGCTGCCGTCGTGCTGCCTTCACGGAGAGCAGGCTAGCCACGTTCCCACACGCAATCGCCAGAACTACCACTACCATCCAGAACAGCACTTTCATAGGATCGCCAAGAAGGCTTTCCAGAAAAGGAAGTCCGCGAGCCCCGTCACGAAGAGAAAGCTTGGTTTGCATCCACCGTTCATTGAAATCACCACTTCGATGAATTGTCGCGAGTGCGGCCTTCCGCCAATTCCGCCAGAGTCCATTCAGTTCGGCTTCTGCTTGCTGCTGTGTCACGTTGGATTTGCGTCGCCCAATCAGGGTGATCCATCGCCATTCTCCGTCCTTTAACCTATCGCTGCCCGGAATCATTTGGTTCTGAGCCGTAATCGGAATATAGAGAGCCGGCACATATTGATTGGTGAGACCGCGATAGCGAACTATTCCTACGATTGTGAATGGTTTGCCATTCACGTGCACGACTCGGTTTAGAATTGCAGGATCGCTTCCGAAGCGGCTCTGCCAATATCCTTCGCTAATGACGGCGACTGGATTGGCTTTGTGATAAACGTCGTCGGCTGGAGTGATGATCCGACCCAGGAGAGGGCGAACTCCGACAACATCGAAGTAGTTGCCAGTCACGAATTCGGTAACAACATTTTCGGCCGAATCTCCAGACGCCAGATCCACCCAGTCAAATGCGGTGGCTGCCAGCCCCTCCAGCGTGTGTGCTCCATCGCGTAACGAGAGATATGACGGGTATGAGAAATAAAAGGAGTTGTCTCCCCATGAACTCAACGAACCGATTTCTATCCCCGATTTCTCGCTCAGGACGACCAATTGATTCGGATCACGGACAGGCATCGTTCGGAGGAGTACCTGGTTAAATACGCTGAAAACTGCCGTGTTCGCGCCTATTCCTACTGCCAGCATTAGAATCGCTATGGTTGCCATCCCCGGATTCTTTTTCAGTTGCCGAAATGCGTAATGCACATCGTGTTGCAGACGTCCCAGTCGCGACCAGCCCCACTGCTCACGGGTCACATCCTTCACCAAGGCAACGTTGCCAAACTCTCGAAGCACAGATTGTCTTGCATTATCGGGCGATTCACCGCGACCGACGCGATCTTGGATGGCCATTTGAAGATGAGCCTTAATTTCCTCATCGAGTTCCCGCTTCCGATTCGTGAAAACTTTGGATAGGAAATTCATGCCTCATCTCCTTCCGGTTCGGGGTGCATGATCGAGCCAATCGCTTCGACTATCCGTTCCCATCTGCTCAGGTCTAACAGCCTGTGGTTAAAGTCCGGGTGCATGGTGGTTGAAAATGCTGGTGTTTGCGATGCGGAATTCGTAGTCTTCAGCCATGGGGATGGGAACGCGTCAGTCG
>JAJPKO010000045.1 GCA_021323655.1 Acidobacteriaceae bacterium | reverse complement strand
GTTCGGTACAATCCAGATGATCTTGATGAGTTCATGCGTCAGGGTCGCCACGTCCCCTCTGTGCGGGCTGCATTGGAGGATTGACGATGGAGTTGTACCGCCAAGGAGATAGTCAGTTCTGGACCGCCGATTTCGTCGTAGACGGCCGGCGCATTCGGAAAAGTACCAAACAGACCAAGAAGTCCGCCGCCATGGAAGTTGCGATGACGTTCTATCGGCAGGCACAGCAGAAGCAGAATCCGACACGCAAGCGTCCGGCTCTGCTGTTTGAATTTGCTGAGAAGAAGTTCCTGCCGTTCATCCGGGAAAGCTCTCTGGACGCGGACACCAAACGATACTACGAGACAGGCTGGCGTCTGCTCTCGGAGACGCCGGCAAGGGATTGGCGAATGGACCAGATCAAGGGCAGCCAGGCCGAATTGCTCAGCTTCCCGGCTTCGGGAGCCAACGCCAACTGCGGTCTTCGGACTCTCCGCCGTATGCTTTCCCTGGCGCTCGACTGGGAGTTCATTGACCGCAAACCGCGCATTCGCTTGCGCAAGGAGGTGGAACGCACAGCAGTATTTGACGCGGAGATGGAAAAGCGATTCCTCGAAAAGGCTCCCCAACCGCTTCGGGATGTTTTTCTAATCTCGCACGACGCGGGCTTGCGACCCGATGAGGTGATTCTGATGCGATGGGAAAATGTGCTCTGGAACAAGAACCTGATCTTTGTGCCCGACGGCAAAACGGAGAACGCGAAGCGTTACGTGCCGCTCAGCGACCGGGTGCGGGAACTGCTTCGCGCGCGGCAGGCTGTAACCAAGTCGCCGTGGGTGTTTCCATCGAATCGCAAGAAGAAAACACACATCAGCTATTTCTCAGTTGCAAAGCATTTCTCCGCGGTTCGCAAAGAAGCCAAGATTCCGAAAGGCGTGGTGCTCTACTCTGCGCGCCACTCGTTCGCAACCGACATGCTCGACCGAACCGGCAACATTGTTCTCGTCGGCAAGATGCTGGGGCATCGCAGCGTCACCACGACGCAGCGGTATCTGCATCCTGCGATGAAGGGCCTGGCAGAGCTGGTCAACGAACGCAATGCAATGCGAGCCCAACAAGGAAATTGCTGAGCTATGTCATGTTTTACGTCATATCCGGGTTTTTCGGGAAAAGCGGGTATCGCTCTAACTGTTTTAGAATCAGTTGGCTGCCCCCCAGGGATTCGAACCCCGATATGCTGATCCAGAGTCAGCTGTCCTACCATTGAACGAGGGGGCAGTACGAGAAAACTCCAGGCTGGTCTTTCCTATAGTAAAAGCTGGTGTCTGTTTGGTCAACCTGTCGTGAGCATTCGCTACAGGACCTGTGCGTGTCCGGTGCGCCAGCTTTGATAGGCGGCATCGAGGACGCGCTGGTTATGGAGACCATCTTCTCCGGTAGCCAGGTATTCGCCGCGTCCTTCAATTGCGGCGGAGAAGCCATCGAGCATGCGGCGATAAGCGCCGGCATTGGAGACGCGCTGGTGGGCGGCAACTTTTCCTTCACGGTAAAGCACGACATCTACCGGATGTTCCACCGTCAGGGCATTCTCGCAGACAATGATGCCTGTTTCTCCGGAGACTTCCATCAGGCTGCGATAGGCGGCGCGTGTAGTGACAGAGACAGAGCCCATCGCACCATTTCCGAAAGCCAGGGCCAGGACCCCGGAGGACTCTACTTCTCCGGACTTCGCATCCTTGCGTGCCAGAGTGCTGACGCTGACCACATCGGTTGAGAGCACAAACCGCAGCGCATCAAGACAGTGGATGGCTACATCGCCAATGGGGCCGCCGAGGGCGAGTTTTGGGTCGTAAATCCAGGCGCGCGGACTGCGTTCAGCTTCGTAACAGAATTGAGAGTGCGCCAACACGGGAGCACCGATCCGGCCTTCAGCAATCCATTTGTAAATGAGCTGTACACTTGCGTTGTAACGCATGTTTTGCGCGACTCCGAAGTGAACTCCCGCAGCACGCGTGGCGAAAAGCATCTGCTCGACTTCGACCGCGTTCATGGCGAGGGGCTTTTCACATAAAACGTGCTTGCCATGTTGTGCCGCCAGAAGAACATGCGGTAAATGCAACGCATCGGGCGTGGCGATGAAGACGGCGTCCACCTCAGAAGAAGCGCAAAGCTCTTCTGGAGTATCGAAGACATGGGGAATGTGATACTCGCGTGCGTTGGCCTGGGCCTTGACCCGGTCGCGGCGCCAAAGGCCGGTAATGTGCGCTCCAGAGAAGGCGGGCATCAGACGCTTGATGGCGTGATGGCCGAAGCCGAGGATTCCATAACGGACCATAGCTGTTTTCACTTAGCAGATTTCATCAAAGATGCAGGATTTCACCGGGAGGAACCTTGTGCCTGCTCGGCCGCAACCGCTGCTCCAATCACGGCAAGGGAGGGATCTTCCGGCAGAATCTCCAGCGTGTAGTTCTGGAGCGGGCTCATCTTCACCATCTCATAGAGGTACTGCTTGAGCAGGGTGATATCCAGGCGCTGAATGTCGCGTCCGGTGAAGAAAAACTTGCCGGGGCCTTCAATATGGATCAGTGTGGCCGTAGCGGCAGCCAGTCCGCGATGATACCGCTCGACAAACTCAACACAGCGCTTGTCGCCTTTTTTCGCGGAGGCAAAGACCTCGTCCGGCTCCATGTCGAGGAAGCGCAGCCGCATCGCACGATGGCCCATAATGCCTTCGAGGTGGCCGCGTCCGCCGCAGCCGCAATAATTTTCTTTCGGGTCAAGGGTGACAACGGTATGGCCACCCTCCCACGGTCCTTCTGCGTAGGGGTAGCGGCCGAATCCAATGCCATTGCCGATGGTCCACACGCGAATCAGGCGGTCAAGCTGTCCGCGAGTCGCAGCCAGCCCGGCTGCAACGGCATCAGCGTCATTGAAGACACTGACACGATTTTCAATCCCGCGCGCCTTCAGCCCAGCCTGGACTGAATCAGCAACGCGCGCCCCCTTGAGCTGCGGAAGATTGGGTGAGTCTTCCACCACTCCGTTCCGGATGATTCCCGGCATGGCGACCCCAATGGCTTCCACCTGCCCGCCTTCGGGAACCAGCGCCTGAATTTCATCGCAGATGCTTTCGCACAGTGCATCGGTAGGGACTTCGATCAGCCCATTCGATTCATCCATGTTTTCCGGAAATCTGCGCAGGGACCCGGTGATCTTGTGGTCATCTACATTTCCGGCCCGGATGGCCTCCGTCATGACAACGCCGATGCATCTTGCCATGCTCGCCCCTTCTCCTCATTCAAAACGCGCCAGCCGGTTGATGCCGTTAAAGGCAGCTGCCTTGTAACACTCAGCCAGCGTGGGATAGTTGAAGACCGTATCAATGAAGTAGTCTACCTTGCCATTCAACGTCATGACAGCCTGGCCGATGTGCACCAGCTCCGCGGCGCCTTCACCGATGATGTGGATGCCAAGAATTTCCCGTGTCTCGCGGTGAAAGATCAGCTTCAGGCGGCCGGTTGTGTCTCCGCGAATCTGCCCGCGTGCAATCTCACGATAGTACGCGACCCCTACTTCATATGGAACATCCTCTTCGGTCAGCTGCTCCTCTGTCTTGCCGATGAAGGAGATTTCCGGAATTGTATAAATGCCGTAGGGATAGAAGCTGGGATTCGATTGCTCGTGCTCATCGCCGTAAACACGCGCCACTGCGATGCGCCCCTGCTCCATGGAGACCGATGCCAGGCTGGGAAAGCCGATCACGTCTCCCACGGCAAAGATGTTCGGGACCCTGGTGCGAAAATCCTTGTCTACCGGGATGCGCCCGCGCTTGTCCGCCTCGATTCCGGCCGCTGCAAGGTTCAGCTCGTCCACATTGCCCTGACGTCCGACTGCGTAGAGCAGCGCATCGCCGGAGATGCGCTTCTTGCTCTCAAGATTGGCGACAACGGTGCCGTCGGGCAGCTCTTCCACGCTTTCTACTTCTTCGGCCAGGCGCATGGTCACACGGCTGTCCCGCAGGTGATAGCTGAGGGCCTCGACAATCTCCTGATCTGCAAATTCAAGCAGGCGCGGACGCTTTTCAATCAGCGTCACGCGCACGCCGAGCGCAGCGAACATGCAGGTATATTCGACGCCGATCACGCCGCCACCGACCACAATGAGTGTCTTCGGCAACTCTGCCAATTCCAGCACCTGGTCACTGTTGACGATTGTCTTGCCATTGATGGGGACTTTGGGCGAGCTGGCCGGCTTGGTACCGACAGCAATGATGATGTTTTCTGCCTTATAAGTACCCGAGCTACGAGGCCCCTCAATCCGCAGCGTGTGCGGGTCTACAAAACTGGCGATTCCGTTCAGGACTTCGACCCCGTTGCGCGAGAGCTGCGCCTCGGTCACATCAATCTCGGTCTTGATGACATGCTGCACGCGGAAGGCAAGATCAGACATGGTGATCTTCTCCTTGACGCGGTAATTCATCCCGTAAATGGAGCGGTAGTTGTATCCGGAAAGATGCAGCACCGCCTCGCGCATGGTTTTGCTGGGGATGGTACCCGTGTTGATGCAGACGCCGCCGACAACACTGCGCATCTCCACCAGCGCGACGCGCTTGCCTCGCTTGACTGCCGAGACGGCGGCGCGCTGTCCTGAAGGCCCTGAGCCGATGACGAGAAGATCGTAATTATCCATGAAACGTTCGCGAGTGTAACTCTTTACTGTAAACCCGCTTGCGGTAAGTTTGTGCAAACGTCCTGTTTGAGATTCGGTAAATCTACGCGCCGCCTCCCTTTCCGGGAAAAGCCCTACACTCGAAATAGGATGCAGCTCTATGCCATCACCCATCGGCGAATTTTCCCGGACCGAGAGGCCTTGCTTGCCTGCGTGGCGGCATGGGCGGCAGGGGGAGTGGATTACATCCAGGTGCGCGAGAAAGACCTTGCCCCGGATGAACTGGCTTCCCTGACCCGCGAGATTGTATGCGTGGTGCGCCAGGCGGGCGGCCACACACGCGTTCTGCTGAACGGCCCTGCAGGAATGGCCTTGTCATGCCAGTGCGATGGCGTGCATCTGCCCTCGGGATTGGCTGCGAATGCTCTGGAACACGTTCGCAGGACATGGGCAGGTACCGGAAGGCCGCCTGTTATCAGCATCTCCTGCCATAGCACCATGGAGATGGAGCGGGCGCGCGAGGCTGGCGCAACACTGGCATTGTTTGCCCCGGTGTTTGAGAAGCAGACAGCAGAAGATCGGATTCCCGGACAAGGCCTGAAAATGCTGGCGCAGGCCTGCCGTGCCGCCGCTTCCATGCCGGTCTTTGCCCTGGGAGGAGTCACTGGACAAAATGCGGGGGAATGCATCGAGGCCGGGGCTTCTGGAATTGCAGCGATCCGCCTCTTCGCCTCTGGCGAATGGAGGCAACTCAAACCGATATACTGAAACAGGACCATCCTACCGCAAAGAGGCCGGCCATGCTCATCACCCTGCTCGAACTTGAACGGGAACCACTCGAATTTGATCTCGATATCCTGCCTAAAAGCGTGGACTATGGCCCAGAAATCGAACAGGATGGCCCGCTCCACGTCTCCGGCCGCGCCGACCTTCTTGAAGAGCGCCGCGGGCCGCGCGAGGTTGTTGAGGACATTCGCGTACAGGCCAGCTATGCGGGAAAAGTCAAAGTGCCCTGCGCGCGCTGTCTTGAACCGGTGGAGCACGCTCTGGCGGGCGATTTCGACCTGATCTTCCGTCCGCTTGGCGTGGAAGATGCCTCCGATGACCATTCCATCAGCGCATCAGAGACGGAAATCGGTTATTATCAAAAGAGCGGCCTTGTGCTGGAAGACGTAGTGCGGGAGCAGGTGCTTTTGTCCCTTCCCGCCAGAACGCTTTGCCGCCAGGACTGTAAGGGACTTTGCCCGCGCTGCGGCCAGAATCTGAATGCCGGGATCTGTGCCTGTGACACGGCACCAGCCGATCCAAGATGGTCGGCCCTCTCGGATTTACGCAGCCGGATCAAGCCGTAGTAATTGAGGGCGCTCATGCCGCCCGGATTGAAAGGAATTTGCCATGCCGAATCCAAAGCGGCGCCACTCCAAGGCCCGCACCGCAAAACGCCGCGCCCACGATGCGCTGACTGCTTCTGGTCTCTCCGAGTGCCCGAACTGCCACGAGCGCAAGCTGCCTCATCGTGCCTGTCCGAAGTGCGGCACTTACAAGGGCCGCGAAGTGCTTGAAGTAAAGGAAGCCAGCTAGTTCCCAGCCACGATGCTGACCCATATCGCTCTCGATGCCATGGGTGCTGACAAAGCACCCGAGCCGGAGATTCGGGGCGCAATCCTTGCCTGCCGTACCCTGCCTGTGCGCGTGTACCTGGTCGGGCCGCAGGAAAAGCTGCGTCCAATACTCAACGACTATCTGGGCGGAGAGCGCCTCCCGATTGAGGTCGTCCACGCCAGCGAACGTATCGGCATGGACGAAAAGGCCGCACATGCCGTCCGCACCAAGCGCGACAGCTCCATGCGCGTGGGCCTGCGTCTGGTCCGTGAAAAAAAGGTCGCGGGCTTTTTTACTGCCGGAAATACAGGCGCCGCGATGGCTACCGCCAAGATGGTCCTTGGAGCACTTCCGGGAGTGGACCGCCCTGCCCTCGCGATGGTCATGCCTACAACGGCGGGTTCGCCCTGCGTACTGCTCGACGTGGGTGCAAACGTGGACTGCAAGCCCCAGAACCTGGAGCAATTCGCCGTCATGGGCGAACTCTACGCCCGCAGCGTGCTTAAGATTCAGCGCCCGCGCGTGGGCCTGCTTTCCATTGGCGAAGAAGAAGGCAAAGGCAATGAGCTGACGGCTGAGACCTTTCCGTTGCTGAAGCAGCTCCCTTTCAACTTCATCGGCAACGTGGAAGGCCGCGACATTTACAACGGCAACGCAGACGTGATCGTTTGCGATGGCTTTGTTGGCAACGTCGCGCTGAAGACCTCTGAAGGCCTCACCAAGCTTGTTCGCGACATGCTGAAGCAATCGCTGACCACCACCGTTACTGCACAGGTTGGGGCGCTGCTCTCCCGCAAGGCATTTAATGCCTTTAAGAAGCGGCTGGACCCATCGGAATACGGCGGCGCTCCGCTGCTTGGCGTTCGCGGCGTCTGCATCATCGGACACGGCTCATCCAATGAACGGGCTATCTACAACGGCATTCGCGTCACTGCGGAATCCGCTCAGGCAGGCATTAACGAGCACATCGAGCGAGAATTCACGCAGCGTCCTGCGGCCCCGTCCCGGGTGGATGGCGTTGGCTTGCCTCTCCAGTAATTCATACAGGACAAAAAAGGCCGAAAGCTGTTGGCTTTCGGCCTTTGGGAGACCAGCTCAGAAGTAATACTTCAGGGTCAGTTGGAAAAAGCGCGGACGCGCAGTGTGCGCAATGTTCCGGGGCAAAGATGGGCTTCGGGAACTATTGGAGCACCGGGCGGGAATTGAACCCGCGAATACTGGTTTTGCAGACCAGCGCGTTAGCCACTTCGCCACCGGTGCTCATGGGGCCGCCGCAGGGGCCTGCGGCGGAGCATGAATGATTACTGCGGCTGTGCGGCCGTGCGCAGGTAGGGCTTCACCGTTTTGTAGCCGGGGAAGAGCTTGTTGGCTTCCTCATTGGACACAGCGCCGCTGATGATGATGTCTTCGCCCTGCTTCCAGTTTGCCGGGGTCGAGACCTTGTGCTTTGTGGTGAGCTGGAGAGCATCAATCACGCGCAGAATCTCATCAAAGTTGCGCCCCGTCGCCATGGGATAAGACAGCGTCAGCTTGATGCGCTTGTCTGGCCCGATGACGAAGACCGTGCGAACGGGAGCATTGTCCGCAGGGGTGCGGCCGACCGAGGTGTTGCCCGCATCGGAGGCCAGCATTCCATACAGCTTTGCGATCTTCAGCTCAGGGTCTCCGACGATGGGATATTTCACCGGGTGCCCGCCAACATCTTCAATGTCCTTGGCCCACTTCTTGTGGTCCTCGACGGAATCCACGCTGAGGCCAAGCACCTTGACGCCGCGCTTTTCAAATTCATTCTGAAGACTGGCTACAGCGCCGAGCTCAGTAGTGCAGACAGGCGTGAAGTCCTTGGGATGGGAGAAGAAGATGGCCCAGTTGTCGCCAATCCACTCATGGAAGTGGATGGTGCCCTGGGTCGTCTCGGCTGTAAAGTCTGGTGCAAGGTCATTGATGCGAAGTGACATGATGATTTTTCCCAATCCTTCCTGTGAAATAAAAAAACCACCTCAGCAGGTTCTCTGCGGGTGGCGTTTGAGCCTGGTCTTACCAGCTTCGCTCTAGGAACACACCCGCACGGTGCAGCAGCAACAGCAGCAGCAGCAGAGGCACATGCAGGTAGGAGCGAGGCGTTCCATAACTTGAGTTTCAGAATAGACGGTTGGTCTGGAATGTGTCAAATGCAGAAGTCAGCGGCGCATCAGACTGAAGTATCCGCCGCCTGTACACAGGATGACCAGGTTCATCACAATAAACATCAGCTCGTAGTGCCAGCCGGAGGACTTCTCTCCCCAGAAGCCCGTCTTCCACTTCACGATCTTCATGTAAATCGCGCCGAGCATAATCAGAACCAGTCCGATGGCGGCCCACTGCGTCAGGAAGCCAACGATGATGGCGATGCCGCCGAGCAGCTCAGCCAGGCCAAGAAATATGGTAAAGCCGACGCTCAGGCCGATGCTTTCCGCGCGCTGCTTCGGCGCCTTCAGGTGCCCGTATCCGCTGGTAACGAAGACGATGCCCACCATGATGCGCAGCAGAAGAAGACTCCAATCCACGTATGGTGAAAGGTCGAAAGTCATGGCCTTCTCTGGTTGGATGCGGGTCCGACCCTCCCCGTATTTTTCTTAAAGTCTTCAGCGCATTAGGGTCCGGGTGTCTATTCAAGCATCGTGACCACCGGACCTGAATCCTGGTTGCATTCGGGAGAGGTGCATGAATGGGGGAGAACCCGGCACTCAGGCAGCGCCCCTGGTACAGTGCCCCCTTACTTATGAATGCAAAGTCTTCCAAACACATGGCTTACAGCTCAGGAGAGCAAAAGCAACAGCAAGAAGGCAGACAATTCTCGTTCAAACAAATACTTTTATTTGCGGGCACCTGGGAAGCCGGTCCAGGCAATCCTGGGATTGCCCTTGAACCTTGTGAACGGCGGGCTGAGGTCGTAGCGAATCTTTGGCTCTTCCTGCGGACGGTCATTGGTGAAGAAGATGCGCTCGCCCTGTGCGATCAGGTAATCGGCAGTGCGGGCCGCCAGCGCCTGAATCGTGAGCCCGGGGTTTGCCGATCCCTGCGTGGGCAGAATGCTGCCGTCGCATACAAACAGATTAGGAACATCATGCGCGCGGCCAAACTTGTCCACGACCGACGTTTCCGGGTCTTTGCCCATGCGCGCGGCACCCACCAGGTGTGCATAGCGCGGCTCCTGTACGACGTGCTCGGCACCGGCGGCCCACAGCACTTCGGCCACTTTGTTTTTTCCGAACTCAATCAGTTTTTTATCGTTCTCATGCAGGTTGAAGGTGACTTTGGCCACTGGCAGACCGTATTGGTCTTTCTCGTCGGCCAGCTCTACGCGATTGTCCGGCCAGGGCAGAATTTCACCCAGCACGCCGAGTGTGGCCCAGTGGTTGTAGTCCATCATGATGCGGCGCATGCCCCAGCCCCAGGCTCCGGCGGCGGCCATCATATGCCTGGCGAATGAAATCGGCTCAGGTGAAACCGTTTGAATGGCGAAGCCTCGCGCAAATCCGCGCCTGGGTCGGTTTCGTAGAAATCTTCGCTCAGGGCGTGGGCTGGCGGTGATTTGTACATGCGAATCAGTTCAGGGAACCAGCCCGCAACCACGTTTCCGGCCTGCGCCATCAGATAGCGGCCCAGTGTTCCGCTGCTGTTGGCCAGCCCCTGCCAGTGGCCCGGACAGGCTGAATTGAAGAGCAGGCGCGGCGTTTCAATCGCATAGCCTGCCACAATGACCGCCCGCGCGCGCACAAACTGCTGCCGGCCTTCGCGGTCTATGTACTCTACTCCGTTTACGCGGCCATCGGCGCGGAGCGTAATGCGCGAGGCCATGGAGTGCGCACGGACATCTGCCCCATGCGCCAGTGCATCGGGCACATGGGTGATGAGCGTACTGGCCTTTGCGCCTACCTTGCAGCCTTGCAGACAGAACCCGCGATAGATGCAGTGAGGCCGGTTGCCGTGCGAAGCGGAGAGGATCGCCACCGGACCGCCAGCCACCGTGCGAATGCCGAGCCTGGTGCAACCGCGCACGAGAACGTCGCCGATACCGCCCAGCGGATGCGGCCCATACGGATGCCCATGCGGATCGCCCCAGGGAAACCATGCTGGCCCGGCCACAGGCATCTCGCGCTCCAGCAGTTCGTAGTAGGGCTTCAGGTCCCAGTAGGACATGGGCCAGTCCGCGCCAACGCCATCCTGCGTATACACGCGAAAATCGGACGGATGAAAGCGCGGTGTGAATGCGGCCCAGTGTACCGAGCCGCCGCCTACGCCTTTGCCGCTGTTGTTCGCGCCGAGAGCAAGCGGGTCTTTGCCGCCAATGATGCGCAGGTCGTTCCAGTACAACTCGTGTGAACCGCGCTCATCACTCACCCAGTCGCGCTCGGAGTCCCAGAACGGACCGGCTTCGAGGCCAACCACTTTGAATCCGGCGCGAGCGAGCCGCTGAATCAGTACGCCGCCTGCGGAGCCGATGCCGACGATGCAGTAATCCACCGTTTCATGATCAGCAAAGCGCCGCCGGGGCGGACCAATCTTCTGCATCGGCCCGAGGTGGACCTTTTCATCTTTCGGCGAACGAAATGGTCCAAACAGAGGAGGCATCAGTGGATGCCTCCGTGCCCGGCGGCGTGGACCCGTGGCAGCTCTTTGCTTTTCAGGTCGAGGCCGGAGAGTGAATCCACTGGATCACTCCATTCATAGCGCTGCTCGTCTACCTCCCACGGCTCGGGCAGTCCGTTCTCGAGGCGAGTGTATGCCCGCGGGTAGGCAGGGCCGCCGAAACCGATCTCGTCCCACGCCCATGGATGCGAGTAGTAGATGGTCACGCAATCCTCCATCATCATGGTCCAGAAGCGATGCACCGGCATACGCTTCCAGACTTCGTGTTCCGGGTCTGGCTTGTCATTGTGCAGCGACTTCAGGACCAGTTCCTGCTGGTGGATGGTCAATTCAATCAATGGCGCGTGAAATTTCTTCTGTGCCATTTCATTGATGGCCTTCAGGCCGAGATGGTAGGCCTCCTGATCGGGAGGCATATCTTCATAACGGAAGCCGTTCAGCTCATTCCTGTACAGACGCTTGTCTATCGCGGGAACAATGGGAATGCGACGCTGCTCTCTGCGGTCATCCTGAGGAACCAACCGGGCAGCAATGGCTCCCATGATGCGCGCCTCTTCGGCGGAAAAGAAACGAACGGGCTGCGCCTCCACGACACGGGCGAGCACCGTTTGGCGCGTGGCTTCGTCCCAGTAGTTCTTCTGCTCCAGTGTTTTGTGACCGGGGTAATATCCGGGCTGCTCCAGGTCCTCGATGGGCCTGCCCGTGAGCGGATCGTAAGGCAGCGATTTCATTTGCGTTCCCTCCGCAGCAGGCCCGCCATTACGCCGAGAAATCCACATGCAGCAAAAAGCAGCGGAGCAAAAACAGGCGGACCATAAAGGATGTTGTAGAGCGGCTTCCTGATTCCACCGGGACGCCGCGTGACTCCGCGCGCGTGGTAATAAAAGCCAACTGCGCCATTGGCCAAGGCCAGGGCGGATGTGGCCGGAAGCAGCGTATTTGCAGCGCGGCGGCTGAAGATGCCCGCAATGGCAGTGCCCATGATCACAGGCGTAAGCAGCACTGGTAGCCACTGCGCCTGGTAATGAAAATTTGTTTTGTAGTGCGAGTAGAGCGCCTCAAACCCGCTGAAGAAGGTCCATGCGCAGGTGACAGCGCTCAGATGCTTTTGAAAGCGCCCGTAGCCCAGCCCGGCCCAGTGGCCGCGTTGAAACAGAGACAAATCAGGCCCGGAAGCGTCTTCTTCCCGCCGCAGATGTGAAGCAATCAGGCCAAGATAAGCGCTGGTGCCAAAGAGCAGCGGGGCAAAGATGGGCGGCCCCATGATGATGTTCGTGACCGGAAGACGCCAGCCCCCCGGCTTGCGTGCGATGCCGCGAACATGGAAGAAGAAACCGATGACGCCGTCGGCAAGCGTAACCACGCTGGTGTAACGCAGAAATGTTTTTGCCATGGTGCGGCTGAAAAAGCCAGCGGATCCTGCGACCGTTAGCACGCCGCTCAGCACGACGGGCGTGTACATCACGGGATTGCTATAGCTGCCCTTGTAGTGTTCGTAGCCAACCTCAAGCCCGCTGGCAATGCTGGTGCCGGCGACAATGAGACACAGGCTGCGCTGGAACCTTCCCTCACGCACGCGCTGCAATGCGGCTGAGGCAAAGCTGCCGACGGGAGCGGGCAAGGCATTTCGCGCCGTCTTTTGCAGGGCAAGATTCAGATCGAATGCGCGTGTCATCAGCTCATCTCCCCATGGTCCCATGCGACGGCGCGTGCCCATGCGCCACTCGCACCTGCAACGAGAATGGGGAAGGCGGCAAAGTGGCGCGGCGCACCATCGAGCAGCGCATCGGGAATGGAGATGTCTTCGATGATCAACTTCTTTGCTCCGAGAAGCACTTCATGCGCTTCAGTCTCCTTCTTTTCATCGTTGAAGCCACCAATACTCAGGAAAGAAGTGATAAGGCGCATCTATGTGCGTCCCCGTGTGCGTCATCAGCGTGATCCGCTCGACGTTTGCCGATTCTGTAGCGGTGAGATGGGGCGTGGTGACCGATGTGGGCCGAAAGCGCGGCCACTGCGGAACATTGTTAAACACAGGCTGGCTGAGGTCATAGACCATATTTGTCACTTCAACGGTTACAGAAAGCTAAGCGGCGAACTTCATGGCATCCTGTTTTTTCAGCATGAGCCCCAACCCCGGACGCGAATCGTCTGGCGCAAGCATTCCCATTCGTGGCGGAGTAAATCCATCGAAGAACATCTGCTCGATGCGTGCGTGATCAAAGAAATATTCGATATTGCGGAGGCCGGGGACCGCACAGGCCACATGCATGTGCAGCGTGGGAGCGCAGTGTGCCGAGAGCGGAATGCCATGGCCCCGTGCAATCGCTGCCGCTTCCAGGAAGCCCGTGTAGCCGCCGCAGCGCGTTGCATCGGCCTGGAGTACGTCCACCGCCGTAGCCTGCAGCAGCTTGCGGAAGTACAGCCCGTCGTAGCCGTATTCGCCTGCGGCCAGTTGCATTCCATGCGGCAGTCGTTCGCGAACCAGGTGCAGTTCTTCGGGACAGTCGCTGCTCACCGGCTCTTCAAACCAGACCACATTCTGTTCGGCGAAAGTATCTGCTAGCTGGAGCGCCTGCGTCGCGCTATACGCGCCATTCGCGTCAACGTAAAGCTCCGGCCCGGGCCCAATGGCTTTGCGCGCGACCTTGACCCTCTCCGGGTCGGCCTGCGGCTCGCTGCCAACCTTCATCTTGACGCCGTGGATGCCGCTTGCGACCCACCCACTGAGTTGTCTTCTGAGTTGTTCATCTGAGTAGGAGGTAAAACCGCCACTCCCGTATACCTCAACAGTGCCGCTGGCTTTGCCCAGCAGGGCGGAGACGCTGCATCCCAGCAGCTTCGCTTTCAGGTCCCAGAGCGCCACGTCGAGTGCGGAGATGGCCATCGCAGAGATGCCGCGCGATCCATCGTTGCGCACCTGTCGGCGCATGGAAGCGTGCAGCCCTGGAACATCAAAGGCCGATTCGCCCTTCAGGCAGCGTTCGGCGAGTGCTTCCGCTACGCTGCCTGTACTCTTATGCCCATACGTATAGCCAAGACCAGTCCGGTCAGCGGCGGCCACTTCCGTAACAATCAGCGTCGTCTCATGCCATGAAAGCGTGCCGTCCGCTTCCGGAGTTTCAGTAGGGACAGTAAATGCGCTGACTTTTACATCGCGTATCGTGGCTTCCTGTCTTCGCATCAGACCAGCTCTCTTACGGTGTCATGCAAATTGGTGAGGGCAATCTTGCCGCGGTTCGGCTCGCCGCGCAGCAGCGCTTCAGCAAACTTCGCTGCCTGTGATGGCTTGATCTTTGGTGGCATCGGCGGAGTGTATGGGTCTACCACTGCCTCGACCAGCATGGCCCCAGAACGCGCCAGCGCATCCAGTTGCTGCCCACATGTTTTGGCGTCATCCACGCGGACAGCATCCAGGCCACATCCGCGCGCAATCGCGGTGAAGTCTGCCGGGTACAAATCGCATGCGTATTCCGGATTGCCGAGAAAGACCATCTGCTCCCACTTGATCTGCCCCAGCGTGTCGTTCTTAATGACGATGATTTTTATGTTGAGCTTGTAGGCGGCAATGGTAATCAACTCGCCCATCAGCATGCTCAGGCCGCCGTCGCCAATCATGCAGTAGACAGGACGGTCAGGGTACGCTACCGCCGCGGCAATCGCATATGGAAGACCACAGGCCATGGTCGCCAGATTGCCTGAGCAACTGTGCTTCTGGCCGCGCAACGCCGGAACGTAGCGCGCCCACCATGTGGTGATGGTCCCGGAATCGGAGGTCACAATTGCATTCGGCGGAATACGCTTGCCCAGCTCCCATCCAACCACCTGCGGTTTCATGGGCCTGTCGTCGCGGGTGCCGCGCTCTTCCATCAGCTTCTGCCATTCGGCTTTGGCCTTCTGCGCTTTTTCAAGAAAGCCCTTATCGTGCTTCTTCAGCAGCGGGATGAGCGCGCGGAGGCAGGTCTTCGCATCGCCCACCAAGCCGACATCCGCAGGATGACGCAGGCTGATGCGCTGCGGATCAATGTCAATCTGGACGCATTTGATGGAACCTGGCTCGGGCAGAAACTCAATGTACGGGAAGGAAGTCCCGATCATGAAGAGGGTGTCGCATTCCTCGAGTGCATCCTGCGATGGCTCAGTTCCCAGCAGGCCAATACCGCCGGTTGTGTAGGGGCTGTCGTCCGGTACTGCAGCCTTGCCGAGCAATGCTTTGATGATTGGCGCACCCAGGACCTCTGCTGCTTCTTCCAGCTCAGATGTAGCGTGGAGCGCGCCCTGCCCTGCGAGAATTGCAATCTTCTGCCCGCGATTGAGTATGTCTGCCGCATGTTCAATGTCCACTTGCGGAGGGGCGTGCATCTCATAGGCAGCGCACGTAGTTGTGTGGTGGGAAGGATTGCGCGGCGAGCGGCCCTTCTTTATCTCCTGCACCTGCACGTCTACGGGAATCGTTATGTGCGCGACACCACGCTGCGTGAGCGCGGAACGCACCGCAAGATCGGCCACGCTTTCCATGTGCGCGCCATTCATCACGCGCTCGTTATAGATAGCTACGTCCTGGTAAAGCTTGTCGAGCGCGACATCCTGCTGGGTGAAGGTCCCGATCAGGTCACTATGCTGCAATCCGGTAATGGCAAGCACTGGGGCGTGGTCCATTTTCGCGTCATATAAGCCGTTCAGCAGATGAATGCCGCCCGGGCCGGAGGTCGCAATGCAGACACCCAAGCGCCCGGTGAATTTCGCATATGCGCAGGCCATAAATGCGGCAGATTCCTCATGCCGCACATGAATAAAACGGACCCTCTCTTTTTGCTTACGCAGTGCTTCAAAAACGCCATTGATGCCGTCGCCCGGCAATCCAAAAATCGTGTCCACTCCCCAGTCCAACAGGCGCTCGACCAGCACATCGGATGCGTTGGGCATAGGCCCTCCTCTCCATGCTCTGCCTAAGTAGGACGCTGGCCGGAGTGGATGGAGTTTTCTCGTTTGCGCGAAAGAGATGTGAGGAAGATTATGGCCAGAACTTTTTCACGACTGTTTCACGAATGCGCTTCCATGTTGTCTCCAGGTCTTCGGGCAACACCCGTGTCTCTGCTGTGACGGTCATGAAGTTGGTATCGCCCACCCAGCGCGGAAGGACATGCAGGTGCAGATGGCCCGCAACTCCGGCCCCGGCCGCCTTGCCCAGATTCAGCCCCATATTGATTCCATCTGGACGATAAACCTCTTCCAGCACCTGCTCAAGATGCTGCGCTGCATCCATCAATTCATGGGCCACATCTGCCGAGAGCGCAGCCAATGAACTTTCATGCGCGTAAGGCAGCACCATCACGTGTCCTGACGTATAGGGATAGCGGTTCAGGCAGATGAAGATGTTCCTGCCGCGATGCACGATGAGTGCGGCCTTCTCTGCTTCTTCCGTGGACATTCCGTGTGACTCGGCATACTTCACCGCCTCCAGCATGTTGCAGAAAACGCAGTCTGTCTCGCCCGGCCAGGCAGAAAGCTCCAGGGGTACGCCCTGCCGTTTTGCTTTCTCAGCCGTAGTCACATATGTATATCGCCACGGTGTCCACAGATGGTCCATAGGCTACCTATACTGAAGGCATGCCTCCGGCGCAACTCATTGAGGTCCTTCAGCACACCTTCGGCTTTTCCGCCTTTCGCGCAAATCAGGAGGCGGTGTGCCGCGCCGCGGTCGAAGGCAGCGACGTTTTGCTGGTGATGCCTACCGGAGCAGGCAAGTCACTCTGTTACCAGCTTCCCGCCATTGCGCGCGGCGGAACGGCGCTCGTCATCAGCCCTCTGATCGCGCTGATGGAAGACCAGTCGGCAAAACTTAACGCTCTCGGGCTGAAGGCGGCACGCATTCATTCCGGGCTTGACCGCGAAACATCGCGCCTGGCCTGCCGCGAATATCTGAACGGCCAGCTGCATTTTCTCTTTATTGCCCCGGAACGCCTGCGTGTCCCCGGATTCCCTGAGATGCTGGCAAAGCGCCGGCTGTCTCTCATTGCCATTGATGAGGCGCACTGCATCTCCCAATGGGGGCACGACTTTCGCCCCGACTACCGCCTGCTCGGCAAATACCTGCCTGCCTTGCGTCCTGCACCTGTCATGGCCCTGACGGCCACGGCCACGCCGGTCGTGCAGAAGGACATTCTGACGCAGCTGGGGCTCGATCATCCTGTCCGCTTCATTCATGGCTTTCGCCGCCACAATCTGGCGATTGAGGTCGTGGAAGTGTCCCGCCCAAAACGCGCCCTGCTTTCGCTCAATCTTCTGAAGCCGCAGGAGCGCCGCCCTGCCATCATCTATGCGCCCACGCGCAAGGAGTCGGTCTGGCTTGCACAGGAGCTGTCTGCGAACTTCTCCACCGCGCCTTATCATGCCGGGCTTGAACCGGAACACCGCGGGCGCGTGCAGCGCGAATTCCTCGCCGGAAAACTCGAAGTCGTGGTGGCCACGATCGCCTTTGGCATGGGCATTGACAAACCAGACATCCGCACCGTCATCCACACCGCATTGCCTTCCAGCCTGGAAGGCTACTACCAGGAGATAGGCCGTGCGGGACGTGACGGCAAGCCCAGCCGCACCATTCTGATGCACTCATACGCGGACCGCCGCACGCACGATTTCTTTTATGAGCGCGATTATCCTCCGGTGGACGAGCTTGATCTCATCTTCAACAAGCTGGAAGCCAGACCACGCCACAGAACTGAGCTGGCTGAAGAGCTGAAGGACAAGCTCTATGGCGAAATCTTCGATACGGCGCTGGACAAGCTGATGACCCACGGCGGCGCATTCGTGGACTTTGACGGGAACGTGGCCCGCGGGGACAAGATCTGGCGGCAAAGCTATATCTCGCAGGCGAACCAGCGCATGGCGCAGCTTGACCGCGTGCTTCGCTATGCCGAATCGTACCAGTGCCGCATGGCCCAGCTGGTGCGCCACTTTGGCGATGACGATGATGGACGGCGCGCCTGCGGACAATGCGATGTCTGCTCGCCGGAGCGCGCCATTGCGCAGAAATTCAGGCCGCTGAGTTCCAGAGAGCGCGAAATGATGTTCGCCATCATCGACGAACTCCAGACGGGCCCGAAGTCCACCGGGAAGCTCCATCAGGAAGTGTGCCAATGCAATGGATTTTCCCGTGACCGCTTCGAAGAACTTCTGGGTGCAATGAGCGGCGCCGGACTGCTGGATCTGGAAGAGGCCAGCTTTGAGAAAGATGGCCGCAGCATCACCTATCGCAAGGCCGTCCTTACGTCAGAAGGTGCAGAGCTGCGCGGCAGCGATACCGTCACGGTCTTCGTCCGCGATACTGGCCAAGAGCCTGTGCGGCTGGCAGCGCCGAAGGAGCGCAAGCGCAAAGGGCCAGAGCTGGAAGCGCCGCTGTCTCCGGAAGCAGCCGCGCTCGAAGAAAGATTACGCGCGTGGCGGCGCGAGGAAGCAGGCAAGCTGGGCCGGCCGGCCTTCTGTATTTTCTCTGACCGCACACTGCGCGCCATTGCCGTGGAGCGCCCGCGCACAGAAGAAGACCTGCGCGCCATCCACGGAATGGGCAGCGCAAAAATTGCGAAATTTGGAGAAGCGGTCCGCGCCATCTGCTCTGAAGCAATGACACAGACTCAGGGCTGATCCCGGTACATTTCAATTTCAGGCTTGCCGCCTTCTGCAACACGCGCGCGATACATGCCCGGGGTGTTGAAGCTCCAGACCATATCGCCCTTTGTATCAATGGCGATCACGCCGCCATCGCCCTTCATCTCAGTAAGCTGATGCTGGATGACCTCGTCCGCAGCGGCCTGAAGCCCCACACCCTTGTATTGCACCAGAGCGCAGATGGTCCGCGCCACGGTAAGGCGGATAAAGTATTCGCCTGTCCCCGTACCGGAGACAGCGCAGGAGCGGTTGTCCGCATACGTTCCTGCCCCGATAATTGGCGAGTCTCCGACGCGTCCCCACATCTTTGCCGTCAGTCCTCCGGTGCTGGTTCCGGCAGCAATGTTGCCTTGCTTGTCCAGAGCAACTACGCCTACTGTTCCGAACTTATGCGCATCCGGAGGCCCAATCTCCGCCACAGGCTTTCCCGGAGCGGGCGGAGCACCCGCAGGCCGCGGCGGTATGGGCTTCCCTTCCCGCTGCAGCTCCTTTACCAGGCCCTGCCAGCGCCGCTCAGTGAAAAAGAAGCCCGGGTCCACCATTTCCAGTCCGTGCGAAGCAGCAAATTCGTCCGCGCCGGTTCCGACCAGCATGACGTGCAGCGACTTCTCCATCACAGCGCGGGCCAGCGAAATGGGATGCCGCGTGCGCGTCACTCCGGCCACGGCCCCGGCCTTCAGGTTAGAACCATCCATGATGGCGGCATCCAGCTCATTTTTACCGGTGGCAGTAAAGACTGCTCCGCGCCCCGCATTAAACAGCGGATCATCTTCCATCATGCGGATCGCGGCCTCGACTGCATCGAGCGCCGAGCCGCCCTTGTCGAGCGTGTCCGCCGCTTTTTCAAGCGCGGCATGGATGCTGGCGCGATACGCCGCCTCCGTCTTCGGGTCCATGTTTTTGCGCTCGATGACGCCAGCGCCTCCATGCAGCACCACGGCCCATTTGTGCGGCGCCTGAGCTACAGCTGTCATGCAAAGCAGAAAACTGCACGAAAGAAGGAAGTGCTTACGCATGCTGGAATCATACTCCCTGCTGTCCACCCGAATTGACAGGCGTTCCTCATGTCTGAATACTGATGCAAAGCTGTAAATATGACCGTACGATGATCAAACCAGGCTCGCACCCAACGCTCGCTGATGTAGCGCGTAAAGCCGGAGTAGGCACCACCACCGTCTCCCGCGTCATCAATGGTGGACATCGCGTCAGCCCCCACACCCTCAAGCGCGTCCATGCTGTCATTGAACAGCTTGGATACATGCCCAATCAGGCGGCGCGCATTCTGAAAGGCGAGCGCACAAAGACCATTGGCCTTGTCGTGCCCAGCATTGCGGACCCGTTCTTTTCCAGTTGTGCCGAAGCCGCGCAGGAAATTGCACGCGCCCATGATTCGCTGCTGATCGTCACGGTCACCAATAATGATCCGCACGTAGAGATGGAAAACCTGAACGTGCTGATGCGCCACCGCACGGACGGGCTTCTGCTGGCTCCGGCCAATTACCAGAGCGAGGCCCTGGCTGAATATCTGGGGCGCATCGCCACACCTGTCGTCACCTTTGACCGTCCGGTGCCGAAAACCGGCGTTCCCAGCGTGGTCACAGACAACTATAACGGCGCGCGTCTTGCCACCGAACACCTCGTCAGTCATGGATACAAGCGCATCCTTTGCCTGGGCGGCGAACCTACCCTTTACACTCTGCGCGAACGCCTGCGCGGATACCGCCATGCCGTGGAAGAGCACGGTCTGCCTGTCATTATTGATATGTCGGTGAAGGACTATAAATCGGCTGAATATGCCATTGAGAGTCATCTGGCCACATCGCAGCCGCCTGAGGCCATCTTCACACTGAAAAACAGCACTACCATTTATGCCTTTGAGACGCTGCAGAAGCTGAAGGTCGCCATCCCCAAAACCATTGCGCTTCTAGGCTTTGATGATTTCGAACTGGCAGCCACACTCCGTCCTTCTATCAGCGTGATCCAGCAGCCGATTGAGGACCTGGGGCGCATCGCCGCGGAGATTCTCTTTGAGCAGCTTCTGCCCGCCAAGAAGGGCAAGCATCTTTCCGGGAAAAAGCGGCAGGAGCAGGTCAAGCTGGAAACCCGGCTGGTGCTGCGCCACTCCTGCGGCTGCAACCCCACCCAGGAGCAAAACGGATAAAGGAAGTGGGAGGCCGAGACCCGAACATGCACTTGGCCCTGTCCATTTTGCCCTGCACATGGAATCGTTTCCACCTCCTGCTTTTTCGTGTATATTGCAAAAAGGCTGCTCTCCGGTGCTGCTCCTTGCAATCCTTTTGTTTTATTTTCGATTGCTGTTCGCGGCACAATGACAAATTTGCCGTCTGTTTGATTAGGGCTTTTACAATATATGAGTTCTTTCTCGATTGGTGTGGATTTAGGTGGCACGAACCTCCGCATTGCGGCCTACACCCGCGCCTCTGGACTTCTGGAGACCATCCTTCTTCCCACGCGTCTGGCCGCTGGACGCCATGCTGTTGTCGAAGACATCTGCAGCGGCATCGGCAAGCTGCTCCAAACATGGTCCCCGCAATTTGAGCTGACCGGAATCGGCATCGGCACTCCGGGCCCGCTTGAGCTGCCCGCAGGCCGTCTGCACAGCCCTCCCAACCTGCCGGGATGGGACGGATTCGGTCTGCGTGAAGAGATTGAAACCGCCCTCAGCATGCCTGTCATCGTGGAAAGTGATGCCAACGTTGCCGCGCTGGCCGAATGTGTTCTGGGCAGCGGCCGCACTCTGGGGCTCGATTCCCTCTGCATGCTGACGCTGGGCACCGGCATCGGCAATGGCATTATCCTGCACGGAAAAATCTGGCATGGCGTCAATGGCATGGCGGGCGAGGCCGGCCACGTCACCATCTACCCTGATGGCCCATCCTGCGGATGCGGAAGCAATGGATGCCTGGAAATGTTTGCCTCTGCCACCGCGGTCCGCCGCATCGCCCTCGAGGCCGCCGAATCAGGCAATGCACCCGGCATTGCAGCATTGGCAAAACGCAATCCGGAATTTACGCCGCGCGAGCTTTCTGACCTGGCCGAAAAGGGCGATGAAGGCGCAAAGCAAATTTTTGGCGATGTAGGTCGCGCGCTCGGCATCGGCATTGCTGATCTCATCAATACGCTGAACCTGCCTTTATATGTAGTCGGCGGAGGCCTGGCCAACGCCTGGGACCTCTTCTCTCCCGCTCTCTTCGCCGAAGTACGTCATCGCAGTTATGTGTATCGCCTCACCGAGCCGGGCAGTCACGTTTTGAACGGCGGCGCAAACCACGGCACGCGTATTGTGGCAGCGGAGCTCGGCGCAGATTCAGGACTGCTGGGCGCCTGCATTCTCCCCTATACGGCAAAAACTGAAAAGCACGGTACCGCCTTGTCCTCCTGATTTTCCTTAAGCGGCAGAGCGGTTGTTGAAAGCATGCGAGCATGAGAATCAATTTCTATCTCTTTAAGAGCACCATCGTAGGCGCACTCGGCGGACTTCTCTTCGGCTTTGACACCGCCGTCATCGCAGGTACAACCCATCAGCTCACTGAGGTCTTCCACCTCTCGGCCTTTGCGCTCGGAATTACAGTTTCCATCGCGCTGTTCGGGACCGTCATCGGGGCCATGTCTGCCGGGGCCATTGGCCAGAAAATCGGCAGCCGCGAAACGCTGCGCATCATGGCCGTGCTGTATGTCGTCTCCGCCCTGGGGTGCGCTTTCGCCTGGAACTGGCCCGCGCTCATCGCCTTCCGCTTCATTGGTGGACTTGGCATCGGCGGTTCCTCCGTGCTTGGCCCGGTCTACATCGCAGAACTCGCTCCTGCCAAATGGCGCGGCCGCCTCGTCGGCCTCTTCCAGATCAACATTGTCATCGGTATCCTGCTGGCCTACGCCAGCAATTACCTGATCGCGCGCCTTGGCCTGGGTGCGCTGCAATGGCGATGGGAGCTTGGCGTCGCCGCTGCGCCTGCTGTGCTGTTTCTCATCATGCTATATGGAATCCCGCGCAGCCCCCGCTGGCTAACCACGCAGAACCGCATTGATGAGGCGCGCCAGGTGCTACAGCTCATGGGTTCGCCCGACTCAGAAGCCGAGCTGCGCGAAATCGTGGATTCGATTCATCTCGAACGCAGTGAGCGCTCGGAGCCGCTCTTCCAGTATAAGTACCGGCTGCCCATCTTTCTTGCCGTCTCCATCGGCATGTTCAACCAGCTCTCCGGAATCAACGCCATCCTCTATTACATGAATGACATTTTCCGGGCGGGCGGTTTCAGCGCTGTCTCCGGAGACCTTCAGGCTGTCCTCGTCGGCGCCATGAACCTTGTCGCCACGCTGCTGGCCATGACCGTCATTGACAAGCTGGGCCGCAAGACGCTGCTGCTCATCGGTTCCGTCGGAACAGCACTTTGCCTCGCCGGCGTGTCAGCCATCTTCTTCCGCAACCAGCACCAGGACTATCTCGTCTGGTTCCTGGTGGCCTACATTTTCTTCTTCGCCATCTCTCAGGGCGCGGTCATCTGGGTCTATATCAGTGAGGTCTTCCCCAATCGCGTCCGCTCCAAAGGACAGAGCCTCGGCAGCTCTTCGCACTGGATCATGAACGCCCTCATCTCCCTCACTTTTCCGGTCCTGGCAAAACACTCCTCCGGAACACCCTTCGTCTTTTTCGCCGCGATGATGGTCCTGCAATTCTTTGTGGTGCTGTTTATTTATCCGGAGACGAAAGGCCACACTCTCGAACAGATGCAACACCGCCTCGGCATCGAGTAACGCCGCTTCCGGCTCAGGGAAGGCGGTTCCCCATCCCTGAGCCCGCGTGATAGAGTCGAAAACATCTGGTTCACAAGAGGCGCCTGGTTGGATCTCTTTCACGAAAACCCCAATCCCATGTGGATTTACGACATGGAAACCCTCCGGTTTCTGGACGTGAACGAGGCCGCCATCCAAACTTATGGATGGTCTCGAGAAGAGTTCCTGAGCATGAACATTCTGGACATCCGCCCGCCAGAGACCCACGAAGCTGTCCTTGCCCTTGCCCGGCAGGGACGGAGCCTCCAGTCCAGCGGACCCTGGCCCCATCGTTACAAGGACGGCTCCGAGCATCTGGTGCGCATCACGTCCCATAATGTCGAATTCAACTCCCGCCCGGCGCGCGCTGTCACGGTCTTTGATGTCACCGATTCTGTGCGAGCAACCGAGGCCCTGCACATCAGTGAAGCAGGCCTGCGCGCCCTGACCGACCGCCTCCCCGTCGCTCTGCTCTACATGGACGCGCACGGGAACTGCCGCAGCGCCAACCGTGCCTTTGAGGAATGGTTCAATATCTCACGCGATGAGATTGTGCGGCACAACTTTGAGTTCTTCGTGCAGCGGGGCGATGGCGCCCAGTATGAAGCGAACGTCCGTCGTTCCTGGTCTCTCGCCCTGGAGGGCCATTCTTCCACCTTTGAGAAGACCATCCTTGTGCATGGCAGAAAGCGGAACATTGAGGCGTCCTACACGCCTGACTTCGACGCTGAAGGAAATGTCTGCGGTGTCATCGTTCTGCTGCACGACGTGACCGAACGGCGCGCCCTCGAAGAGCAGTTCCGCCACGCGCAGAAGATGGAAGCCATCGGCCGCCTTGCTGGCGGCATCGCACATGACTTCAACAACATTCTTTCGGTCATGAACGGTTATGCCGGAATTCTTCAGCAGGAACTGAAAGAAAACGCCCGCCTCGGCCATATGTCCGCTGAGATTCTGCGCGCGGGAGAGCGCGCCGCGCGCCTCACGCAACAATTGCTCGCCTTCAGCCGAAAGCAGGTCAGCCAGCCGCGTGTCGTTCGCGTCGCCGATCTTCTTCGGGAAGATGAAGTCATGCTCCGCCGCCTGACCGGCGATAGCATCCATCTCGAAGTCCGGATCGAATCCGAAGAAGCAGCCATCGAGATGGACCCGCACCGCTTCAGTCAGGTGCTGCTGAATCTGGCCGTGAATGCACGTGACGCCATGCCCAGAGGCGGCAGGCTCACCATCGCCGCGTGGGCAGCCCATCAGAAGGCCTACATCTCTGTGCATGACACCGGATGCGGCATGTCCGCCGAGGTGCGCGAGCACATCTTTGAACCTTTCTTCACCACCAAAGACCCGGGCAAGGGGACCGGCCTCGGTCTGGCCATTGTCTACGGCATCGTCCGCGAAGCCGGCGGCAGCATTACCGTGCAGTCGGCGGAAGACCAGGGTTCGATCTTTACCATAAGCCTCCCGCTCGTCCAGGAAACCCCGGCCATGGAAGCGCCTGCGCCATCAAACGACAGCTATTTTGCAGGCAAGGAAACGATTCTGCTCATCGAAGACGACCCGAACATCCGTTACCTGCTGGCCCATACCCTCAAAAGCTGCGGATACAAGGTGATTGAAGCCAGCGACGGGGTCAATGGCCTCGCCCTAGCGCGCGAGCTGCTGCCCTGTATTGACGCGGTGGTCAGCGACGCCATCATGCCCCGTCTCGGCGGACAGGAGCTCATCGCCCAACTTCGCCAGCTTCGCCCGGACCTGAAAGCCATGCTGGTCAGCGGACACATTGACGCCGACCCCAAAGACCTCTCCAACGACCCGCAGACAAAATTCCTCTACAAGCCGGTCCCGCCGCAGACCCTCACAGCCGAGCTGCGCCGCCTGCTGGACACAACCCCGGCAACTTCACCTCAATAAGTGCGCAGAATAAAATCCACCTGCTGGAAGGTATCTCTTCAAAAACTGTTTCCCTCACCGCTTGAAGAAATCCGGCGACATGGGCCGGTTTCCATTCCGCGTAAAAGATCTTTGGATTAACCAATTGCCCTGGAATTCAGCAAAGCTGCCATCCAAGACATTCTGGAGCAGGCAGACTGGTACACGGAGCGGGCAAGTGAAAAGCTGGGCATCGGACTGGGAGCAAACGCGGCGCAAGAGCTATAGAGTTTCTCTTTCCCTGGCGAACATAGTTGCTTCAGACGAAAAGCTGAACTACAGCCTCAATTATTATCGTCTCGCCGATGCAGCGTAGGACGATCATCCCCGCTCTGTCCCGGGTTCTGCCCGGCATTCGGGTCTGTGCTCGCGCGGCGCAGTGTGGGCTTTCCGGTCTTGTTGTCCATCAGCTTGCGGCGGTTTTCAATCCTTGCCAGACGCGCCTTCACATCATCAAACTCTGAAGTGGTTACCAGGTATTCGTCCTTTGCCGGCAAAATCCTGGCAATCTCTTCCTGCGTGTGCTGGATGCGTTCCGGCGTCTGCGGGTGGGTCGAGAAGGCCTTCGCCACCGCTCCCGGCTTGTGCTTTTCCAGGTTCTGTATCTTCTCAAAGAAGGTCACAAAGGCCTGAGGGTCATAACCGGACTTATACATATACTGCACGCCCAGGTAATCGGCCTGTGACTCAAATTCGCGCGAGAACATCAGGAAGGTCATCGGCACGGCAAAGTTGATGGCTTCATAAATGCCGTATCCGGTCCACGTGTACCCCGTCATCATAATCACGGGAATCGTACCCAGCTGGGCATAGTTCATGCGCGTCTGCTCGCGCGCAGCGTGGTGCGCGCAGACGTGCGCAATTTCGTGCGCCATCACTCCGGCCAGTTCCGCCTCTTCATCCGCCGCCAGAATCAGCCCTGAATTCACATAGAAGAAGCCGCCCGGCAGCGCCATGGCGTTGATCTCGTCCGTGTCAATCACCTTGATCGTGAATGGCACTTTGCAGTCGGAATTGCGCACAATGTTCTGCCCGATGCGGTTGATATACTCCGTCACCACCGGGTCGGTGACCATCTTTGTGCTCTTCTCAATCTCATCGGCCGCCGACTTGCCCATCTTGATCTCGGACTCGGTCGAGTACCAGTTGCCGACGCCCCGGCCGCCAATGTTGCGCGTTCCCACCGCGTTCACATCGTCAATGCTTCCCTTCTTTACGTGGACTTCCTTCGGCTCCTGTGCTGGTGGAGGTGTCTGCGTCCGGGTGTCTTTCTGTGCGTTGGCCTGCTCGCCCGTCTGGCCGGGAGGCAGGGTCGGAGGTGTGGTCCCAGGCTGTTGCTGCGGGCCGGGCCCCTGCTGCTGGGTCTGCGCCTGTGGAGTTCCCTGTTGTCCGCTTTGCGCGAAAACTACCGGCGCGATGGCCAGACTGGCCGCCACCAACAACCGCGGAACCATGCTATTGAGAGTCGCCTTGGGCATAGAGCACACTCCTGTCTCTATAGACGATAGTATGCTCCTTTTTGTCAGCTTCTGCCGGAACGCGGCAGCCCAAGGGCCGCTCCAACTTCATGGAATCAAATGCGCCCTGCGCTGCCTTAAAAATCACCGGCCCAGCAGACCACATTTATCCTTCCCGGAATCAGAAATCTCCGCCTGCACCCAGCTTCCCTCTACTTTCACGTCCTCCACCCGCATTCCGCATTTCCGGGTGAGGCCCACCCGCAGCAGCTGCTCAGGTTGCAGCATGGCCGCCGTGGCATTGGCTTCCTGTACGCTGCCGGTTTCCACGTCCAGATAGATGCGCGTCCGCTCACCGGAATGGACGCCAAAGGTCAACGCATTCGCATGCGCCAGCAGATGCACCCATAAGGCATTCTGCATGGTTGGCTCTACATGCTTCACCATCATCTCCTGTGGCATCTGCAGAATGTTCCAGGAGCCGACGCCTCCATGCAGTTCGGCCACTCTCCGCGCCAGTTCCTCGTCTGGCTGCCGCTTCGCCTGGTATCGTCCTATCGCAGTCTTGACCATCACCGGATTGCCAAATGCCAGAACGCGCCCGTCCAGGATCGCCATCCATCGCGTATCCCGCATCTGCTCCTTCTCGCGGGCAAACGGTTCAATGACCAGCACCCTCACACCGTTAAAGTCTGCCGTGGTTGCGCCATTGAACAGGGCCGACTCGAAGATTCGGTCGGGGTTCTGTCTGCAACTACGGGCGACCCATCTCTTAGTTCCTGCGCAATAGCGAACTTGACAACTTCTCCACAGGCAGAGCGATCCTCTGACGCCTGCTCCACGAATCCCTTACGGTGGAGGGCATCCAGAGCAATCCACTTTCGACATTCACGGGTTAAATATAATCGTTTAAACGACAATATGCCGGAAACCACCCCTGCATTCGCTATACTGGAATGGGGCATTTGGCTGAAAAAATTCCCGCTGGGAACCGCGAGCCCAAAGCTGAGAAACCGGGACCAACCGGGTGTCTCATGCTCGTAAGACGGTATATCGTAAGGTGCCTGTTATGAAGACTTTAGACACAAAGTCCGGGGGGCCTCCTGTCACCTGGATCCTGCTTGCAGGAGCTCCTGGAACCGGCAAAAGTACCCTCGCCCGCAGGCTCTCCGCCGCGCTCGGACCTTCCGCCATCCTCGATAAAGATCGAGTGCGCGAAGCACTCTTTCCCGGCACAATGACCGACTACTCAGCGGAGCAGGACGCCCTCTGCATGAAGGCCATCCTTGAAGCCGCCACATATCTCTCTCAGCATCACCGTGCACGGTACATCTTTCTCGATGGACGCACCTTCAGCCGAACTACCCACATAGATGAGGTGCTCTCTGCGGCCTCTCGCGCGGGAGCGCAGTGGCGCATCCTCCACCTCACCTGTTCCGACGGAGTTGCGGAAGCCCGTTTGCAGGCACCGAACACAGACCATCCGGCCCGTAACCGGGACATGGCCCTTTACCGCCGCGTAAAAGCTTCCTTCGAACCCATCCACCACCCAAAGCTCGATCTCGACACTTCAACCGGAATCGAAGACCTTCTGCCCCGCGCACTAGCATACATCCCTTCCTGAGGATGTATATTCCATTCGTATGCACGAGAAGAAGACACCGCACACTCTTTGCATTGACATTGGCGGAACAGGCTTAAAAATAATGGTGCTCGACGAAAAAGGGCATCCACTCACGGAGCGTCTGCGCATCCCTACTCCAGCAGATCCGACACCGGCCAAAGTGATCGCCGCGCTGGAACAATTGAAGAAAAAGGCGCCTGCCTTTGACCGCGTCTCCGCCGGTTTTCCCGGAGTGGTAAAGCGCGGCGTGCTGTATACGGCAGCCAATCTCAGCCCCAAATGGGTTGGATTCAACCTTCAGGCCGAACTGGAAAAGCGCTGGAAGAAGCCCGTCCGTGTTGCCAACGATGCCGCAGTGCAGGGTTATGCCGCCATTCGCGGCGAAGGCGTCGAGATGATCCTGACGCTGGGGACCGGCCTCGGCTCCGCCATTTATACTGATGGCAATCTTTGCCCGGGGCTCGAACTCGGCCATCATCCCTGGATGAAGGGCAACACTTACGAAGACTATCTGGGCAAACGGGGCCTGAAGAAGCACGGGCCCAAGAAATGGAACAAGCTGCTGGCAAAAGCCATCGAGCAGACTGCGCACACCTTTAACTGGGACTATCTCTATATCGGCGGCGGCAACGCCAAGCTCATCCGTATCCCGTTGGGCGAAAACGTGCTGGTGGTGCCGAATGAAGATGGCCTTCTCGGCGGCGTCGCGCTTTGGAAACATAACGCATAATGCTCGCTGGCTTTCCTTAAGCGAGTGTCTTAGCATGACTTTACAGGAACCCGATGCCAGGCCGTTTACAGGAGATATTTCAGGACCGAACCGTCCTCTTCGATGGCGCAATGGGCACCATGCTCTACGCCCGCGGTGTCTTCATCAACCGCTGCTATGACGAGCTGAACCTCTCGCAGCCCGAGCTTGTGCGATCCATCCACGATGAATACCTCCAGTATGGGGCTGAGATCATCGAAACGAATACCTTCGGCGCAAACCGCTTCCGGCTGACGCGCTACGGTCTTCAGGACCAGGTTGCTGCGATCAATCAGGCTGGTGTCCGCGTCGCCCGTCAGGCCGTAGAGCAGCTCAAAGACAAACAGGCCGGAACAGCCTGGGTTGCAGGCTCAGTCGGGCCGCTGGGCATTCATCTGGAACCGCTGGGCAAGACCTCTCTGGACGAAGCCCGCGCCGCCTTCGCTGAACAGATTCGCGCCCTCGCGGCCGGGGGTCCCGGCGTCGGGGCCGACTTCATTGTGATTGAAACCATGCCGGCCCTGAACGAGGCCGAGCAGGCCATTCTTGCCGCCCGCGAAGCCGCGCCTGATTTGCCCGTCTTTGCGCTGGTCACCGTGGATGAAGAAGCGCATTGTCTGGATGGCGCGAGCGCGGAAGTAGCTGCGGCCAGACTTACCGCCTGGGGCGCGGACGCCATTGGCGTGAATTGCAGCACCGGGCCGGCGACTGTGCTTACCGCGATTGAGTGCATGGCCTCAGAAAGCAGTTTGCCGCTGGTAGTCATGCCGAATGCTGGAATGCCGCGCGCCGTGGATGGCCGCAACATTTATTTATGCTCGCCGGAATACATGGCCAGCTTTGCGCGCAAGTTCCTCAAGGCCGGAGCGCAGTTCATCGGAGGCTGTTGCGGTACCACCCCGAACCACATTCGCGCCATGAAGTCGGCCATGCGCGCAGTGGATGCGCAGAAGACGGCGCCCACGCACACTTCACGCACTCCAATTGTGACGGAAACTCCGCCAGCGCCGATTGCTGAGCGCTCGCGTCTCGGCAGACTTGTGCACGAAGGCAAGTTTGTCACGATGGTCGAGATTGTTCCGCCCAAAGGTATTGACTGCTCAAAGGAACTGGCCGGTGCTTCTCTGCTGGCGGGCCTGGGTATAGACGTCATCAATGTGCCCGACTCTCCGCGCGCCTCGGCCCGTATGAGCGCGCAGAGCCTCTGCATTCAGATCCAGCAGAAGGTCGGCATTGAAACCATCCTGCATTACACCTGTCGCGATCGCAACGTCCTGAGCATCCAGAGTGATCTGCTTGGTGCGGCATCCATTGGCCTGAAAAACATTCTCTGCCTCACCGGAGATCCGCCAAAGCTGGGCAATTATCCTGACGCCACAGCGGTTTTTGACGTGGACGCGATTGGCCTGGTGAATATCGTCAACCGGCTGAACCACGGTCTCGACATCGGGGGCAACCCAATCGGCGCATCTACCGGATTCACCATTGCCTGCGCCGCGAATCCCGGCGTTCCTGACATTGATAATGAAGTCCGGCGCTTTGCCTATAAGGTCGAGGCAGGCGCGGAGTACGCCATCACGCAACCCGTCTTCGATCTACGCGTTTTAGAGGCATTCCTCAAGCGGATTGAGGGCTTCCGTATCCCGGTCATCGCGGGCATCTGGCCGTTGACGAGCCTGCGTAATGCCGAATTTATGAAGAATGATCTGCGCGTCTCTGTGCCGGACGCGGTCATGCTGCGGATGCAGGCGGCGCAGACCCCGGAAGCAGCACGGGCCGAAGGTATCCGCATTGCGCAGGAGATGCTTGAAGCCGCACGCGCCATGGTGCAAGGCGTGCAGGTGAGCGCGCCCTTTGGACGCTATGCCTCAGCGGCCGATGTGCTGGCGAGCGTCCTGCGTTCTGAAAAAGAGCCCGTGGAAGGAGCAAGCATTGCCAGGATTTGAAGAATCACTCAAGCGTCTGGAAAAGATCGTGGAGCAACTGGAACGCGGCGACCTCCCTCTCGAAGAATCCATTAAATTGTTCGAGGAAGGCACCCATCTTTCCACAGAGTGCAAAGACTATCTCGACAAGGCCGAAGGCAAGGTGCAGATTCTGATGAAGCAGCGCGATGGTTCAACCAAAGCTGAACCATTTTCTCCGGCCAAGTAGGAATTCAGGACAAATCCTGTCCTTCCGTTACACAAGAAAGCGCTGCAATGGCAGCGCTGCGTAGAAAACTAAGATGATATCTGGATCATGAGGCCTTCATGAGTTCCTGTTCGGCGCGGAACCAGTCTTCTTCGTGCTTGCCGTGGTCGCGGCCACGCTCGATCCAGAGTTGATGGGCGCGATGGGCGATCTGTTCATGGGAAGGACGGATGACGGTCGGCTCCTGGGCAGCAACTTTCTTCTTTGCCGGGGCCTTCCGGGGTTTTGTGGTCTTCTCAGCTTTCGGAGTAGGCATGGGGATGATGAGTTCCTCCTCAAGGAAGTTTCTTCTATGATAACGGGCCTTGCATGATCCGCGAAAGCTGATTTGCCTCTTGTGGATTGATGAAAGAGGAACTACCCGGATCCATTGCTTACTGTTTCCAGTACTTGCTGGCAAATTCGAGGAACGTGGGCCAGTTCGGATTAACAACGGTTGAAAAAACCTGACACGTCTATAAAGGAGGCCCTCCGCCGGATGAAAATTACCAATGCTTATGTGAATGTCTGCTCGCCGGGACGCAACTTCGTCACTCTAAAAATCGAAACAGACGAAGGCATTTACGGGCTGGGCGATGCGACCCTGAATGGCCGCGAACTGGCTGTGGTGAGCTATCTGACGGAGCACGTCATTCCCTGCATTCTCGGTCGCGATCCGTTCCAGACAGAAGACATCTGGCAATATCTGTATCGCGGCGTGTACTGGCGGCGGGGCCCGGTCACGATGGCCGCGATTGCCGCTGTGGATGTTGCACTTTGGGACATCAAAGGCAAAGCGCTCCATACACCTGTCTATAACCTCCTTGGGGGGAAAAGCCGCGAAGGGGTCCTCGTTTACGCGCATGCGCATGGCCCTTCGACCGATGAGGCGATTGCCGATGTGCAGCGGCACATGGAGATGGGCTATCTAGCAGTGCGCGCGCAAAGCGGCATTCCCGGGCTTACCTCTACTTATGGTGTGCCCAAAGGCGCACAGCCTTATGAACCGGCGGAGCGTGGATTACCCTCCGAGAGCAGGTGGTCGTCGGAACTGTATCTGCGCCACACCCCGAAATTGTTTGAAAAGCTGCGGGCCGCGGTCGGAGAGGACGTTCACCTGCTGCACGATGTTCATCACCGGTTGACACCGATTGAAGCCGCGCGACTGGGCAAGGAGCTGGAGCCGTTTCGTCTTTTCTGGCTGGAAGATCCTGTTCCAGCGGAGCTACAGGAAGGATTCAAGATCGTTCGCGAACATACAACAACTCCGATAGCAACCGGGGAGGTCTTCAATACCGTCTGGGATGCGCATGACCTCATCCGCCATCAGTGGCTGGATTACATTCGCATGTCGGTTGTGCATGGTGGAGGCCTGACACACCTGAAAAAGGTGGCGGATTTTGCGGCGCTCTACCACGTGCGCACAGGATGCCACGGGGCCACGGACATGTCTCCGGTAACTATGGCGGCAGCCCTGCATTTCGGGATTGCGGTCCACAACTTTGGCATTCAGGAGCACATGCCGCACTCAGCAGAAACGGATGCGGTGTTTCCACACCAATATCGTTTTCAGGCGGGGTATATGTATCCCGGAGATGCTCCGGGGCTGGGAGTTGAGCTGGATGAAAAACTCGCGGCGACCTATCCATACCAACGGGCCTACTTGCCGATTGCGCGAAAACTGGATGGAACGCTGACGGACTGGTGATGGCGCTCACCGCTGCTTATCAGCGGCTTTGCACAGGCCCTGATACCAACTCAGGTGTTCTCTTAAATTTCCAGAATCACAGGCATGATCAGCGGCCTGCGGCTGGTGTTCTTCTGTATGTAGCGCTTCAGATCAATACGAATTTTTTCCTTGATGACGCCGTAGTCGGCCTTTTCTTCTGCGCTTGAGTTTTCAAGCGTCTGGGTTACGACATTACGGGCGGCTTCGAGCAGTTCCGGGTCGCCGCCGACGAAGCCGCGGCTCACGATCTCCGGCAGGTGCTCGACTTTGCCGCTGAGCTTGTTGATGGTGAGAATGGGCAGGACGATGCCGTCTTCGCTGAGGTGACGGCGGTCACGGATAACGAGGTCTTCTACCACATCTGCGGTGGAACCTGAGTCAATGCAGACGCGCCCGGCTGTGACTTTGCCGTTGATGCGCGCATCATCTGGGGCGAGCTCGAGAATGTCGCCGTTCTCAATGGCCAGGGCGAGGTCCACGACACCCATGTTCTGGGCCAGTTCGGCGTGCTTCTTCAGGTGGCGGTAGTCGCCGTGTACGGGGACAAAGAATTTGGGCCGCAGCAGGTTGATCATGAGCCGCTGCTCTTCCTGGCTGGCGTGTCCGCTGACGTGGATGAGGCCGGATGCGCCGTCGTCGAAGATGACGTGGGCGTCGCGGCGGTAGAGGTGGTCAATGACGCGAAAGATGCTCTTCTCATTGCCGGGGATAACACGCGAGCTGAGGACGACGGTGTCTCCGGGCTGGATGCGCGCGTGCTTATGGTTGTCCACGGCGGCGCGACTGAGGGCGCTCATGGGCTCGCCCTGGGTCCCGCTGATGAGAATCATCACCTCTTCCGGCGCGTAGTCGTTGATCTGGCCGGGGTTGATGAGGACGCCCGGAGGCACATCGAGATAGCCGAGGTCCTGCGCAATCTCTGCCGATTCGATCATGGAGCGGCCGACAATGGCGACTTTGCGGCCATGTCTCCAGGCCAGGTCTACGGCGATTCGGATGCGGTAGATGGAAGAGGAGAAGCAACTGAAGAAGAGCTTCTTTTGGGTGCGGGAAAACAGCTCGTCGAGACGCGGCTTGACGGCCCATTCGCTGGGAGTATAGCCGGGACGGTCTACATTGGTTGAATCCTGCAGGAGTGCGAGCACACCGCGCTTGCCGTATTCGGCGAATTTGTGCAGGTCAAAGGGCTTGCCGTCTGGCGGCGAGAGGTCAATTTTGAAGTCGCCAGTATGGACAATAACGCCCACGGGAGATTCAATGGCCAGAGAAACGCAATCCACCAGGCTGTGAGTAACGCGGATGGGGTCCACGGTGAAAGGCCCGAGAGAAAACTTCCGGCCGGGGATGATCTCAATCAGCTCAGTCTGGTCCAGCAGCTTGTGCTCTTCGAGCTTGCCTTCTACGTAGGCGAGCGTGAACTCGGTGCCATAGACGGGGACGTTGAGTTCGGAGAGGATCCAGGGCAGGCCGCCGATGTGGTCCTCATGGCCGTGCGTGAGAATGATGGCGCGCACGTGCTCGCGGTTTTCAACGAGGTAAGTGATGTCGGGGACGACGATGTCCACGCCGAGGAGTTCGGACTCAGGGAACATAAGCCCGGCGTCAATGACGATGATGTCGTCTTTATAGCGGATGGCGAGACAGTTCATACCGAACTCGCCTAATCCACCCAGCGGAATGATTTGCAGCTTTGCGTCCATCTATTTGTACGGAATATTTGATGCTAGCAGGTTGTGGGAGAAGGTAAAAGCGGCAGGCGCAGGGTCAGGGCCATCTCCTTGTTAGAATGAGAGAAGAACAGACAAGATGAAGTGTCCTTACTGCGGGTTTACGCAAGACCGGGTGGTGGACTCGCGCGAAAGCAAAGAGGCAGATTCGATCCGCCGCCGCCGCGAGTGCGAGCGCTGCAACAAGCGCTTTACCACCTATGAACGCATAGACGAAATTCCCTACATGGTGGTGAAAAAGGACGGCCGCCGGGAACGGTTTGAGCGGCAGAAGGTGCTGAGCGGCCTGCTGCACGCGTGTGAGAAGCGTCCGGTTTCAGCCAGCAAGCTGGAGGCGCTGGTGGACGAGGCTGAGAGCTTCCTGATGGATTCGCCTGAGCGCGAACGAACCACTGCCGAAATTGGCACGCTGCTGATGGACCGCCTGAAGACGCTGGACACGGTGGCGTATATCAGGTTTGCCAGTGTTTACCGGGACTTTAAGGACGTACGCGAGTTTAAGGAAGAGCTGGAGCAGCTGCTGAGCGGGAAGGAAACGGGGAAGAAAGGGAAAAGCAGCTGAACAACGTTAGCACGCCTGTGGCGTATCAGGGCATTCGTTATATGGCTTTAGCTTCCTGCTCTTTCGCTACAGCGCACGAACGGGCGCGAACAAAAAGTTATGACCAATACCAAAACACACAAAGTAACGCTGATTCCCGGTGACGGAATTGGCCCGGAGGTGACGGATGCGGTGGTCCGCATTCTGGAAGCCACGGGCGTGAAGTTCGACTGGGAACGTTTTGCAGCGGGAGCCAAAGCTTTTGAGAAGTACAAGGAGTACATTCCGAAGGAGCTTTATGAATCCATTGAACGCAACAAGCTGGCGCTGAAGGGCCCGGTAACGACTCCGGTTGGCGGCGGTTTTTCTTCGATCAACGTCACTCTGCGCAAGAAGTTCGAGCTGTACGCGAATTTCCGGCCCATCAAGAACCTTCCTGGCCTTGAGACCCGCTACCCCAATGTAGACCTCATTATTATTCGAGAAAACACAGAAGGTGAGTATGTCGGGTTGGAGCACGAAGTCGTTCCAGGCGTGGTTGAGTCGCTGAAGGTGATTACCGAAAAGGGCTCGACGCGGATCGCGAAATTTGCCTTTGAGTACGCACGCAAGCATGGACGCAAGAAGATCCACGCTATTCACAAGGCCAACATTATGAAGATGTCCGATGGCCTCTTTTTGAAATGCGCGCGCGAAGTGGGTAAGGGCTTTCCGGAAATCACTTATGGCGAGCACATTATTGACAACACCTGCATGCAGTTGGTGCTGAATCCTTACCAGTACGATGTGCTGCTGCTCGAGAACCTGTACGGCGACATCGTCAGCGACCTGTGCGCGGCCTTTGTGGGCGGACTCGGGCTGGTTCCTGGCGCGAATCTGGGGGCTGAGGCGGCCATCTTTGAGGCGGTCCATGGCTCGGCACCGGACATTGCCGGCAAGGACATCGCCAATCCGACAGCGCTGCTGCAGTCGGCAGTTTTGATGCTGCGGCACATGGATGAAAGCGCCGCGGCGGACAGGATTCAGACTGCGCTGGAGAAGGTCTATGAAGAGAAGAAGTCGCTCACGCGCGATGTGGGTGGAACTGCAGGAACCAAAGCATTTGCGGATGCGGTGATTGCTGCGCTGTAGAAACTCCCAGGTCTCCTGAGGAGACCTGGGGCACCCTGATATTTTCTGGAGAAGCTATGAGACGGTCTGTTTTTGCTGTTTCGGTTGTTTGTAGTGTTTTCCTTCTGGCTGCCGGTTGCAGGAAGCCGTCAGCCGGAAGCGGCGAGCAGGCTGCACAATACACGCAGATTGACTGGAACACGGCGGGTACGATCTCGGGCACAATCCATTTCTCTGGGAAGATGCCTGCGCCTGTGCTGATTGATATGGCGCAGGACCCGGTGTGCAGTCTTTCTCCTGCAAATTACAGCGAGCAGTATGTGGGCAAGGATGGCGGGCTGGGGAATGTCTTTATCTATGTAAAGGACGGGCTGGGGAACAAGGTCTACGCTGCTCCGGCCATACCTGTGGTCATGGACCAGAAGGGCTGCCGCTATGCGCCACACGTGATTGGAGCGATGGTGGGCCAACCGGTGCGCTTTACCAACAGCGATCCGACGATGCATAACGTCCACATGCTGCCCACGGTGGACTCCAATCAGGCGACAGACATCTCGCAGGGGCCGAATGGCGCGCCGGAAACGCGTGTCTTCAAAAAGCCGGAGCTGATGATCCCGGTCCGCTGCAATAATCATCCGTGGATGCAGGCATTCATCAATGTTGTGGACCATCCCTTCTATGCGGTCAGCGATGCAGAAGGACACTTCGAGATCAAAGGGTTGCCACCGGGCACGTATACAGTGGTTGCTGACCATGAAGTGCTGGGGCAGCAGACGGCCACTGTGACGGTAGGCGCAAAGCAGACGGCGAAGCAGGACTTTACGTTCGCTGCGAAGTAGGAAGCGAATTTCGTTCCCGGAATTTGTAGCGTTCCTCTCCAATTGGTGTGCATGGTTGCGCCACTAGCGTTTACACTATTCAGTACAGCGAACAGTCCAGCCCTTCGAAGAGACATGGGCAGCGGTGTACACCATCGCTGAATGGAAAGAGGCACATGCAGCGGCATCAGATTGGCATTCTGGGCGCGACTGGAATGGTCGGCCAGCGATTTATTCAGCTTCTTGAGCGCCATCCATGGTTTGAGATTACCTGGCTTGCGGCCAGCGACAAGTCCTCTGGCAAGCGTTATGGCGACGCTGTAAAGTGGAAGCTCGACACCGCCATTCCTGCGAAGATTGCGGAGATGCAGGTTTCTCCTGCGACGCCGGAAGGCGCTCCAAAGATCATTTTTGCCGCGCTCGACTCTGACATTGCCCGCGAGCTGGAGCCGAAGTTTGCCACCGCGGGATGCGCGGTCATATCCAACTCCAGCGCTTTCCGCATGCAGGAAGATGTGCCTCTCGTCATTCCCGAAGTCAACGGCGACCACCTGCCGCTGCTGGAGAGCCAGAGCTGGCGCAAGCAGTCTGGCGGATATATTGTGACCAATCCGAACTGCTCAGCCATTGGGCTGGCGCTGGCGCTGAAGCCGCTGGAAGAGCACTTTGGCATTGAATCCATTTTTGTGAGTACGATGCAGGCGGTGAGCGGCGCCGGCTATCCGGGTGTGGCATCGCTCGATATTCTTGGCAACGTCGTTCCCTACATCAAGAGCGAAGAAGAAAAGATGCAGGAGGAGACGCTGAAGCTGTTGGGCGCACTGAACGGCGCGCGCATACAGCCGCTGGATGCGAAGATTTCAGCCCATTGCAACCGCGTGGCCGTAGAGGATGGACATACGGAGAGCGTCAGCATCAAGCTGCGCAAGCCGGCCACACGCGAGCAGATTCTGGCAGTATGGAGTGAGTTCCGCCCGCTGGCAGGGCAGGAGTTGCCGACCGCACCCGCACAACCGGTAGAGTTTGTGGCGGCGGATGACCGTCCGCAACCCAGGCTGGACCGTATGAGAGGCAATGGCATGGCTGCTGTGGTTGGCCGCCTGCGCCCATGTACTCTGTTTGACTGGAAGTTTACCGTGCTCTCGCACAATACGATTCGCGGAGCGGCGGGAGCGGCGCTGTTGAATGCGGAGCTTCTGGTAAAGCTGGGCAAACTTGAACCTGTGGCGGTCGCGGCATGAAAAAGCTTGTCGTGATGAAGTTTGGCGGGACCTCAGTTGAGGATGCCGTTGCCATTCACCGGACCTCGACCATTGTTGCGATGCGGCGCAATCAGGGTCTTCAGCCGATTGTCGTCGTCAGCGCGATGGCGAAAGTCACAGACCAGTTGCTGGCTGCTGCCAACGCGGCTGCGCGCGGGGATCGCAATGGCGCGCTCGCCATTACAGCGCGGTTGCGGAGCCGACACAAGGAAGTGACCTGCCGGCTCACTTCACAGGCCGAAGGCAAAGCGGGACAGGATTGCAGCGACTTCACCGGCCCGGAATTTGCTCCGGCGCAGGCGTGGATTGATGCAGAGTTTGACGCGCTGGATGAGATCCTGCGCGGGCTTTCCGCAGTTGGCGAACTGACGCCGCGCATCAGCGACATGATTGTTTCGTACGGCGAACGGCTTTCAAGCCGCATGATTGCCGAAGCATTTGCCCAGCGCGGGCTGGATGGCGTGCATGTGGATGCGCGCAGCTGCATTATTACCGATGCGCAGCATGGCAAAGCCATTCCCCAGGATGCGCTGATTGAAGAGCGGTTGAGAGAGTACGTTCTTCCACACGCCTATGCTGGCAAGACGGTGGTGATGGGCGGGTTTATCGGCTCAACCGAGAAGGGCGTGACCACAACGCTCGGGCGCGGCGGATCGGACTTTACGGCAGCGCTGGTGGGTGGCGGAATCCATGCCGAGGCCATTGAAATCTGGACGGACGTAAACGGCATCATGACGGCCGATCCGCGCGTGTGCCCGGATGCGCTGCGAGTGAAGACCATCAGCTTTGAAGAGGCCGCCGAGCTGGCTTACTTTGGCGCGAAAGTGCTGCATCCGGCCACCATTCTTCCAGCGGTACAGAAGAACATTCCAGTGCTGGTGCTCAATTCGCGCAATCCTGAGAATGAGGGCACGCGCATCATCTCGCTGGCCCCTAAATGCCAGAGTCCGTTCAAGTCCATTGCGGTGAAGAAGAAGGTCACTATTATAGATGTGGTGGCGAGCCGCATGCTGATGACGCATGGTTATCTGAAGGCGATCTTTGATGTTTTCGACAAGCATCGCACGCCGGTAGACCTGGTTTCGACGTCAGAGGTCAGCGTTTCGCTGACGGTGGATACAACGGAGAAAATCCCTGAGATCGCGGCCGACCTGAGCAGGCTGGCGGACGTGAAATATGAAGGCCGCAAGGCGCTGGTCTGCATGGTAGGCGAGAACATTCGCGGGCAAAATGGGATTGCAGCGCGGGTCTTCGGGGCCATTCGTCATGTGAACATTCGCATGATTTCACAGGGCGCTTCGGAGATCAACATGAGCTTCATGATCGAGGAAGATGATGCGGAAGAGGCGGTGCGCTCGCTCCACGCTGAGTTCTTTGAAGACCCTGATCCGGAAATCTTCGACGTAGAAGCGCGGAAGAGCGCAACAGCAGCAACTGCGAGGTAGCCATGCTTTTTCTTGTGCTGGGCCGCGGAAAGACCGGGCGCGTGGTGGCCGATGTGGCCGCTGAGCACGGACATAGTGTCCGGGTAGTGGGCGAAGAAGAGAACCGCAATGCGATGGCGCTGACGGCGCCGTTTCTCGCTGGCTATGACGCGGTGATTGACTTCACTACGCCGGAGGCCGCGGTGGCGAACATGCGTGCGTGCCTGGCCAATGGAGCGCGGATGGTGGTCGGCACCACAGGATGGTACCAGCATCTGGACGATATGCGTTTGCTGGCGACGCGGAAGAACGCAGGCTTACTTTACGGTACGAATTTTTCGCTGGGTGTACAGGCCGTGCTTCGGCTGGCGCGGGAACTGGCGGCTTCCCTGCCGCATTACGAGTTCCGCATCACAGAGACCCATCACGCACAGAAGAAGGACGCCCCGTCGGGTACGGCGCTCTCGCTGAAGCAGGCGCTGCAAGCGTGCAGTCCTTCGTTGCAGGTCGAGATCATCTCAAAGCGTGAGGGCGATGTTTCCGGCATTCACGTTGTGGAAGCAAGGTCGCAGAATGAAATGATCGAGCTGAAGCATGAGTCCTTCTCGCGGCGCGCCTTTGCTGAAGGCGCGGTGCGCGCTGCGGAGTGGATTGCCGGAAAGACAGGGGTGTGGGACTTCAGTGAAATTGCGAACCAGCTTTAGCTCTTCAGCAATTGCTCCAGCCGCCCAGGATCGAAGCCAATCATTACTTCATCTCCCACGACGATGGTAGGTGTTGAGCGGCTGTTCAGCCTGGCCAGCTCGCTCAGGGTGGAATGGTCGGCAGTTACATCTTTGTATTCAAATGGGACTTTGAGGGAAGTAAGGAAGCGTTTGGCCGCTGAGCAGGGAGGGCATCCCGGCTGGCCGTAGAGAATGACACGTTTCTGAGACATAAGCCTTTCTCATGGATGCAGGAGATAGTGATCAGGATACTGGCAGCCTGCTTTTTCTGCAAACCCACATCTCTGCGAATGCGGAGCACCTGACATTGTATGTTGCAACGAGTATTCCGCTCAGCGTGTGGCGCGGACGGCAGAAGGGGGATGGCCACGGGGCCGGAACGGTTGGGTGTCGCCGGGGAAATTCTCGTCGTTTTTTCCGGCGATGGCGGCGCGCATGAAATCTATCCAGATGGGGAGGGCAACTCTGGCGCCCGTTTCTTTTTCGCCGAGGGACTGACGGTTGTCATACCCGACCCAGACGCCACATGTGGTGGACGGTGAAAAGCCGATGAACCATGCATCTGTGAAATCACTGGTGGTGCCGGTTTTTCCTCCGATGGGATGGTTGAGAGAGGCGGCTGCGGCGGCGGTGCCGGAGCGGGTGACTTCGCGCAGAAAGGTCATCATGGTCCGGGCGGTACGGGCGCTGGTGGCTTCGCTGACGGCAGGCTTGTCTTCAAGCAGCGGGGCGCCGTCGGCGGTGGTGACGAGCCGGACAAGGCGGGGGGAGATGCGGATCCCATCATTGGGAAAGACGGAATAGGCGGCCACCTGCTGCTCGAGTGTGATCTCGACGGACCCGAGAGCGATGGGCAGATAGGCGGGGATGTTGGTGGTGATTCCGAAATGATGGGCGACATCAATGACTTTGCGGATGCCGACCCGCTCGGCAAGCTTGAGGGCGGGGATGTTGCGGGAGTCGGCAAAAGCCTTGAGCAGGGTGATGTTGCCGAGGTAATTGCCTTCGTAATTATGCGGCGTATAGCTGCCGAAGGAGGTGGGAGCGTCAAGGACCATCTCGTCTGGCCGTGCGCCTTCTTCCACGGCTGCGGTGTAGACGTAGGGCTTGAAGGATGACCCGGTCTGGCGCTCGGCCTGAGTGGCACGGTTGAACTGCGACATATAGAAGTCACGGCCACCGACCATGGCCAGAACGTCGCCGGTTACGTTGTCCATGGCAAGAAGGGCCCCTTCGACTCCAGTGTCCTGCTCGAGACTGCCGCGGAGAATGTTCTCCTCGGGCTGGCGGAGATGGACGTAGATGATGTCTCCCGGTTTAAGGAATGCGTCGGCGGTGCGGAACTTTGTCCACACCCAGTCCTCGGGTGCCAGGAGCAGGTCATGGTCGCCAACGCGGGCGGTAACCTGATAAGGCAGTACGGCGGTCACGAGGGCGTGGACATAACCACCGGGTTGCGGTGGCACGATCCAGTCGGGATGTTTGAAGCTCTCCATGCCCACACCGCCGGCAATCACGTTGAGGAGATGGCCGCGCCATCCGCGCTGGCGCTCATCGTTGGCCAGGCCGTCGAGCACGGCGCGATTGGCCGCCTGTTGCAGATCAAGATCGAGGGTGGTGTAGACCTTCAGTCCGGCTTCGTGGACCTGGTCGGGGCCGAGTTTCTGTTCCAGCTCGCGGCGCACGGATTCGACAAACCAGGGGGCGATGCTGTTGGGGGGTGGCTGAATGTGCAGCCCAAGCGGAGTCGAGCGCGCGACATTCGCCTGGGCGGCGGTGATCTTGCCGTCTTCGAGCATGGCGTTGATGACCATGTTGCGGCGGCGGAATGCCTTATCAGGGTTCAGAATGGGCGAGTATTCGACCGGGCCTTTGGGAAGACCGGCGAGAAGGGCCGCCTCAGGCAGGGTGAGGTCGCGGGCATGCTTGCTGAAATAGTATTCGGCCCCGGCCTCAAAACCATAGACACCGTGACCGAGGTATATCTGGTTGGCGTAAAGGGTGAATATCTGCTGCTTGGTGAAGGCGTGCTCGATCTGGATGGAGAGCAGGACCTCCTGTAATTTGCGTCCAAAGGTGCGCTCGTTGTTCAGAAAGAGATTGCGGGCGAGCTGCATGGTGAGCGTTGAGGCGCCCTGGGCGCGGGTTTTGGAGGTGAGATCGTGATAAGCCGCTCCCAGCACGCGGAAGATATTGACACCCCAATGGCTTTCAAAATTCTTGTCTTCTATGGAGATGACGGCCTCGCGCAGGAGTGGGGAGAAATCACCGTAGTTGACGGGGATGCGGCGCTCGAGGGCGAAGGAACCGAAGATGCGGCCGTGCGTGTCGTAGAGCTCAGTGATGGTGTTGGGGCGATAGCGCATGAGGTCGTCAATCTGGGGAAGATTGACGGTGTAGACGAGCATGAGTCCGCTGAGGGAGCCCACGGCAGCGGCGAGAATGAGCAAAATGGTGAACGCAACACCTCCGGCAACTTTGCGGCGTCCTGCACCGGGGCGGAAAGGGCTGGGGGTCATCTGAGTGCTGTTGATCAAAGGATAGTTTAACGAGTTCTCAAGAGCTGAGATGCGGGGTGAGGTTGGGGTGAATTCTGGCCAGAGATTCTGGCGCGCTTATCCTCTTTCGTTCCCTCAGCTCCCACCCAGGTTCGGAAAGGCTGTGTCACCAGCATTCGGCGGTTGTCTCCATCCTGCAAAGGACCTTACTTACGCCAAGCATCGCACAACTGTGTTTGTGCAGGGCTTTCGACTACGCATTGCGCGCTCCGCTCAGGATGACCACGGATAGCGCCCCCTCATTAAAAGCCGAATCGTTATGCGTTTTTCTGCTTGAGCAGGTCCAATGCTTTATTGAGTTGGTCGTCAGGGTGTTGCGTGGGCTTCTGGCCTGAATCGTCTGGCAGGTCGAGTTCGGAAGCGACGAGAACGTTTGGCGTTACGGCCTCATCCTGAATCTTCTTGCCTGAGGGGGATTCATATTTTGCGACGGAGAGGATGAGGGCGGCGCCATCGGGAAGCTCGATGGTCTTCTGGACGCTTCCCTCGCCGAAGGTGCGGTCACCGACGACGTCGCCGCGCTTGTTGTCCAATACGGCGGCGGCAACCAGTTCGCCGGGGCCGGACGTTCCGTGGTTTACGAGAACAACCAATGGCGCACTGGTGACAAATTTAGATGGGTCGGCGGAGAAGGTCTGCTTGCTGACTTTCTGGCCTTCGAGCATGGCGATGGTGCCTGTTTTCAGGAATGCATTGGCGAGGCGCACGGCCTGCTGCTCGTCTCCCTGGGCAACATCGCGCAGGTCGAGGAGGACCTTCTTGTTGCCATTTTTCTGCATAGCGTGAAGGCGGGAATCAATCTCATCCACACGCTCTTTTGTGAGCACCACGGGCTTGAGGTAGAGAATGCTGGAATTTTCGTATTCCTGCTGCCCCATGGCGGGCGCTGGAAGACTGGTGCGGGTGAGAGTGATCTTGTCTGGCTCATACTTGCCGCGGCCGGGACGGACGAGCGAGAAGGTGACCTGAGTGCCGGGCTTGCCTTCGAGAAGGAGGCGAATCATGGCCAGAGACATTTCGCGCGTGGGCTGGTCTCCAATGGCGATAATGATGTCGCCATCCTGAATCTGTTCGCGTTCGGCTGGGCTGCCGGGCATAACGGAGACGACGGTGGCGTAACCGCCACGCTTGGAAACGTTCAGGCCGACCTGAGCTGTTGCACCCTCACTCTCATGGGCTTTATAGGTGGTGTACTCGGCGGGAGTGAGATAGCTGGAATCGGAGTCGAGGGACTCGAGAAGGCCGTGGAGCGCGCCAGTGGTGACCTTGTTCAGGTTGGGCTCAACAACATAGTCGCTCTGAATTTTGTGAAGGACTTCTTCATAAACGCCCATCTGGCGATAGGCAACGTCGCTCTGGGTACCAGCGCGCACGCCACTCATGCCAAAGCCACCGATGAAGACGATGGCAACAAGAAGTACGGAAATTGCTAAGATGGCGCGCTTAAAACCCTTGGACATGGACACACTCAAACAGCAGCTGCTGCTAGGAAGATGATACTCCAGCCCAGGGTCAGACGTTTGAGAATAAAACCTGGGGCCGCGGGCTGGCTTCGCGGCCCCGGATGCTTAGAAGATACGGTAAGAAACACCTACACTGAAGCCGCTGGGGCTGAGACCGGAGCTCTTTTTGCCGAAGGGTTTGGTAAATTGGTCGCCGGGAGCGGCAGGCCAGAACTGGTATTCATAGTCGCCGCGGACGGTCCAGCGCCGCGTGAGCCGGTAATCCAGAATAATCCCAGGCGTATAGGCAAAGTAGCTGCCGCTGCCAAGGTTGCCGGGATAGGTCATCCAGCCGCCACCGAGCAGGAACTTGCCGTAGAGATCGAAGTTGCCGAACCTGACAAATCTGTAGCGAGGGCCAAGAAGGTAGTGGTTCTGCGAAATTTTCTGTGAATTGTTGAAGTGCAGCCAGCGTGCCTCACCTTCCACTCCCAGCCTATTCAGGAAGAGATGGTCTAAATCAAAGAGCGCGGTGATGCCTTCCACCCGCTGCGTTCCCCAGTCAGGATCGAAGCTGGAGAATTCCGCGCCGGCTGACAAGGAGAGGCCTCCTCCGCGGTTTGAGGGAGCGACCTGGGCCACGGAAATAAGCGGCGTAAAGAAGAGAGTCAAAACAAGAAGTTTCTTGAACACGTGCTGTCTCCTAAAGAGTGATCTGCCAAGGAGCAAAACAAAGTTCGTTGATTTTTGTTGTTGTGGCATATTCTGCTTCAGTCCCTCACTGCGGATTCTGCTGCGGCTGCGGAGCTGCGTTGTTGCCCGCGGGTTGTTGAGGCGCTGCGTTATTGTCCGTAGGCTGTGGCGGCGCAGCATTGTTGTCCGCAGGCTGCTGCTGGTTAACCGGAGCCGCATTGGATGCGGCGGCGGGCGCCTGATAGCGCTGCAGGCGGAAGTATACCGGCGTGAGCTCCAGAGGCATTTTGTCACTTGGGTTCAGGATGTGCTCTGTCCTGACATTGAGCGAATATACCTTGTCATCCCACGGATCCATCTTCAGATGGCTGCCCAGAGGCAGAGCTGCGAGCTGCTGGTTCATGTCCTGGATATTGAGTTTAGGCCCGCGATTGAGGAAAGCAGAGAGCCAGGGTGTCCCATCGGCCTTGAGCAGAGGATCGCCGAGACGCGGAGTCAGCAGAGCAGTCAAAGCTTTCTCTCTGCCAACAACCTGCTGGAAGAAGAGGCTGACGCTGGCGGCCTTGTCGTGATAGACGGAATTGTCGAACAGCTCGACGGCCTTCTTGGCGGCGGCTTCATCGTCGGCGACGGTGTGGTTCATGCTGATGCGCTGGAAGGTGGCCTCATCAGGGAAGAGCAGGCGGTCGTTGAAGGCATAGCGCGTATCAATGTGATGGCCCAGCACGATGTGAGCGAGCTGGAAGCTGATGACGGCTGCCAGGTCTTCTTCGGTCGGCAGAACATCAATCAATCCTTTGCTGAGAAGGATGGTGTTGCCGACGGCGAGGGATTCGAGCGGAGAGGTGAGGATGACGCGGCAGTGGATATCACCGGGGAGATCGAGCTTATTACCGATGATGATGTTGTTGGTGACCTGCTCCAGTACCTTATCAAAGTCGCTTTGAGGGGCGAGGAGGCCGGCCTGAACGAGACGGTCGAGCACGTTCTGTTCGGCCTGTGCGACCCACTGACGTTTGGCACCGAGGGGGCCTACGTCCTGGGAGTTTTCGCTTTGGTCCTGAGCATTTTCGACCACCATGGATTCGGCTTCGGATTCACGCTGCGGAAGTTTGAGAGAGTAGCCCCAGAAGTGCGTCTGGGCGCGGAATCCGGCGCGCTTTTTGCCTGTGCCGCCTTCTGACTCTTCGGCATAGATGGCGACCGGCAACCAGACATCGGGCTGGACATTCTGACGCCAGCTATCGAAGTGGTAGTAGCGGGTGACGTCGGAATTTTTGCTGTTGGTGTAGGTCCCATTGAAGCGGACGATGTTTCCGTCCTGGTCTTCTACCCAGATACGCCCGAAGAAGCGGCCTGCGCCAGTTCCCTTCTTGGGATGGACATCAAAGACGACCGTGCGAATGTTGCCGAGAAACTCCCGGCGGACATAGGAGAAGTCGTAGTGCTGCTGATCGAAGCTGACAGGGTCAAGGAACATCATGTCCATGAACCCGGTGGGAGAATAGCTGAGTTCGAAGGTCTTGGTGAGGCCAGAGAGAAAGTTCGCGGAGCCCTTGAAGAATCCGCGATGAGAACCCTTAGGCTCATACCCTTCGTTATAGAAGGCCTTGCCGAAATCTACGCGGCCGAGCATGTATTGGTCTGAATCGGGCACAGAGTAGAGCTGCGGGTCGGGACGCATGTTCTGGATATAGGTCTGCACGACCGGCGTGTGTTGCTGGATGGCCTTTACGGTGACCTTTTCCCGGGCGATGGACTTCTGAATGAGCGCTGACTGCTCAGGAGTGAGAGGAACCGGAGGGGCGAATTTCTGCGTTTTTGCCTGCGCAGCAAATGCGGTCAACATGACTGCCATCGCAGTCATCCAAATCTTGCGAAAAACCATTGACTTGCTCCTGAGATGCCTGAATTTTTGAGTGGATTGCAAGATGGGAGAGCCGGCGTTGGCCTTCTCCGCACAAAAGTGATGAATGTCAGACCCGCTACGCAAGACGAACACCCCCATCTGTTAAGCCAACTGAAACGTGATACGGATGAGGCTTACCTCATCAACTGGAACACCATTTTTTGTCGCCGGTTTGAAACGGATTTTTTCAGCGGCGAGGATGGCCTGCTGGTCCAATCCATGACCTAATCCGTTGACAACGCGCAATACCTCTACTCTGCCCGAGGCAGTGAATCGAACCTCGAGGGTAACGTCCCCCTGAATACGCAGTTGCCTTGCATCCGCAGTGTACTGCGGCAAAGGCTTGGAGACGATGACGATGGGAGTAGATTGCGGTTCCTGTACCCGGGCCACATGCTGCTCTCCGGAGCCAGTACCGACCGGGGTATTGAAGCCTCCAGTTGCTACAGTGCCATGGCTCCCGGGAGCGCCGGTACCGCCGACAACGCCGTTGCTGAAACCGGCCGAGGCGACGGTGCCACGATCCTTTCCGCCGGGAACGCCGTTGGCCACGCCCGAACCGAAGCTGGTTCCGTGGACCGAGCCTTGCCGGGCCGCGCCTGCTCCCGTAGCGGGACCTGGCGCGTTTCCAAACGCACCGACGGCAGCGATGGTGGCCGGACGGCTGGCTTTGGGATTAGGGGTAACTCCCATGGGGTCGCCGAAGCCGCCCGTTTTGGGACTGGGGGCGGTGTTGTTATTCGCGACGCGAGTAGGGACGGCGCTCTTGAAGAGTCCGACCTTTGGCTGCGGAGGCGGGGTTACCGCCTTGGGCGGTGCTGGAGCGAGCTTTGGTGCTTCCGGCGTAGGCAGCTTTACGGGAGCTGGCTTGGGAGGTTCTGGCTGCGGTTTGGGCAGAACGATCTTAGGCTGCTCAATTTTAGGTGGAGGGGGAATGGTTCTGATTCTGGGAGCAGGAGGTATATAGGGCCTGGGCTGCTCGACGGGAAAAATGAGCTCAGTGGTCTGATATTTATGCTGCTGCTCGCGGTGGACCTGCGCCATGGTGAGCAGAACAAGTATTGCACCCGCGACGATATTGATCGCGGTGCTGATGCCAAAAGGCCCAAAGCGACCCTTCTCTTCAGGCAGGAGACCCAGATTCGCCCGGTTCAGCGGATCGTTGCCGTTGCTCGCCATAACTTCAAAGTGACCAAAGTAAACCTTACTGTTAAAAATAGACGCAAGAACAAAGTACCCTACTCACAAACTGCTCTGTTCCAAGGCGGGAAGGTTTACAGAATTTGCCTTCTTTTCTCTATTCCCATGATTCGTTATAGCAAAACGACTGCCAAAGATAGCAATTCATGAGCAGTGTCGGCCTACCAGCTTTTATTACTATCGCATATTCTGTATGACAGTCGAAATTGCAATCTATATAAAAGTCGATCCCTCGCGGTTTCAATTGATTAGATAGAATCAGGCTAGTAAGGATTACCGCAAATCGTACTCATCCGTGTAATCTTTACTTTCAGTCCATGTTTGGATGCGCCTTTAAAAACTTTAAGCTGCTTGCGGGAGCGAGAAGGGGCGGCGGCTGAGCCCGTTCCAGCTGCTTAAGTCTGAATTTTCAAGGAGATAGGATTGAAGATCCTGATTACCGGTGGTGCCGGATACGTAGGGGGAACTGTGGCCGAACTGCTGCTCGAGAAAGGTCACGAGCCCGTCATATATGACAATTTATGCCATGGACATCGATCGCTTGTGCCTTCCAGAGCTCCCTTTGTGGAAGGGGACATTGCGGACCGTGCGCGACTGGGGGAAGTGTTTGATACGCATGGCTTTGACGGAGTGATGCACTTTGCCGCTCTAATCGAAGCCGGCGAAAGCATGAGGAGGCCGGAGCTCTACTTCCGCAGCAATACGGCATCAACGCTCGCACTGCTGGAGACGATGCTGGACAAAGGGGTGAAGAAGCTGGTGTTTTCCTCTACGGCTGCCGTCTATGGTGAGCCGGAGTCTACGCCCATCACGGAAGATGCTCCTCTGCGGCCTACGAATCCTTATGGCGAGTCAAAGCTGCTGGTGGAGCAGATGCTCACATGGCTGAATCGCATTCATGGCTTTCGCTATGCCAGCCTGCGCTACTTTAACGTTGCGGGAGCGATTGAAGGCCGCGGTGAGGCGCATGAGCCGGAATCGCATCTGATACCGCTGGTGCTGGATGTGGCGCAGGGGCGACGGAAGAGCATTAAGATCTTTGGTACGGATTATCCGACGGCGGATGGCACATGCATCCGGGATTACATTCACGTATGGGATCTGGCGCGGGCGCATCTGCTGGCCTTTCAGGCCCTATCGGAACGCGACCGCCTGATCTATAACATCGGCAACGGACAGGGATTTTCGATCCGTGAGGTGATTGAATCGGCGCGCCGGGTTACGGGACACCCGATTCCGGTGGAAGAAGTGGAGCGGCGGCCCGGCGACCCTGCCGTCTTGATTGCCAGCTCAGAGAAAATTGGCCGTGAGATGGGCTGGAAGCCGGAGTTCGACACGCTGGACAAAATTATTGCCACGGCCTGGCAATGGCACCAGGAGCGGTATCAGCGGACGTAGTCCACAAAAAACTCCCCACATCTCTGTATCGAGATGTGGGGATCAGCAGGCGACTATTTCCTTTACGCGAAAGTGCTCCATCTGAATGCTGAGCTTCTTTTCGAGGTGCCGGAGATCATTTTTTTCCTCGGGTGCTGCGAAGGTGGAGGCGATGCCCTGTTTTTGTGCGCGTCCGGTGCGGCCCACGCGATGCACGAAGTCTTCGGCAACCTTTGGCAGATCGTAGTTCACGACGTGGGCAATGTGGGCCACGTCAATGCCGCGAGCAGCGACGTCAGTGGCAACAAGGACGCGGTGCTGTCCCTGAGAAAAGCTCCGTAGGGCGGCGGTGCGCTGAGCCTGCGTGCGGTCACCATGGATTCGAGTGGCTCCCCAGCCAGAGCGTGTCAGCTTCTGCGCCACGCGGTCGGCACCGTGCTTTGTTTTTACAAATACGAGGAAACTGCCCTCTTCTGACTGCAACAGATGCTCAAGCAGGACCTGTTTTTTGGCCACCGGGACTTCAAATGCACGCAGCTTGACGTTTGCGGAGGGTTTGAGTACGTGGCCGATCTCGACCCGAACAGGTTGCTTGAGATACTGGCCCACAACCTCTTCGACCTGCTTGTCTAGGGTGGCCGAGTAACACAGTGTCTGGCGCTCGCGGGGCAATACGGAAACAATCCTTTGAATGGCTGGGCGGAAACCCATGTCCAACATGCGGTCTACTTCATCAAGGACCAGCATCCGCACATGGTCCAGCTTTAGGAGACGTCGGTTGAGGAAGTCCTCCAGACGCCCAGGTGTGGCAATGAGCACGGAAGCACCGCGCCGGATGGCGTCGAGCTGGGGCCTTTCTGCAAGGCCGCCTACGACCAGAACAGAGCGATGACTTGCTCCGAGTTTGTTGTAAGTTGCCTGCACCTGCATGGCCAGCTCGCGCGTTGGCAACAACACAACGGTCTGGATGGATTTAACGGCAGTCTTCTCCAGGCGTTCGAGCATGGGAATGAGAAAGCCCAAGGTCTTGCCTGTACCTGTCTGGGCCGTGGCCAGCACGTCACGGCCTTCCAATGCTGGCGGAATGGCGCCGGCCTGCACGGGCGTCGGGACAATAAAATTCGCCGCTGCGAGAGTTTTTTTCATCAGCGGAGAAAGATTGAAATCGTTAAATTGGTTCATTTATCCTTAGGTTTCCGATCACTGGAAACAGCGGTGTGTTCCGGAAGACTTCCATTCCAGGACACGACAAGTATGACGCAGGGGAGTTCCGAATGACGGGTTGCGGGCCTTGAAGTGAAGGGCCAGCATCGGCACTGCCGCACAGTATTTCGCTTACTTCAAATACGCTGAAGGTTTTGGCGGGTACTTAGAAGGCGGCCTAGCTTTCCAGGGCGAGACGGCTCACATCCAAATCATTGAGCGTGCTTTTATTATACTACGCCGCTGTGGAGACCATTCAGGCAGCAGGTGCCATGGCCTTTACCGGAGTCGGCTGCTGCTCTGAAGCATGCCACGGGGCGGCGGGAGTCAGATGCTCCAGCACATCGCCAATGGAATCCTCAAAGCGCGCACCGGGCTTGTGCGTCGCCCTCACTCCTTTTGAGACAAGGCGGCAGATTTCAAAACGGTTATATCCTTGTGCAAGCGCGTGATGGACTTGTTCAGAACGCATAAAGCTCCTTACTGGGTGAGAGTTGCTGGGAAGAGGCACTCGTATGGAGCAAAGGGAAGCTGCAAGGCGAGCAGGATGTTCCGGTCTTTTTCTATTGTACGCCTCAGCGCTCCAGTTCTGTATGACCATTTGTTTTCAGGGTGAGATGGCGCAGCTTGCCACCTGTTGCTTACAGCCTTTAACGTGGATGGAAAGAAAATTTCCTCTACGAGGTCATTCAGCACGCAATGGCGTCCACTACAAGCCAGAATCCGCACCTTGAATCCATCCTGCGCGAGCATCGCGTTTTTCCTCCTCCTGCGGAGTTTGCCGCAAAGGCCCACATTAAAAGCCTTGCGGAATATGAGCAGCTTTACCGCCGCTCCGTAGAAGATCCGGAGGGCTTCTGGGCGGATGCGGCGCAGGAGCTGCACTGGTTCAAGCCGTGGGAGAAGGTGCTCGAATGGAACCGGCCCTGGGCCAAATGGTTTGTGGGCGGGAAGATCAATCTCTGCTACAACTGCGTGGACCGTCATGCGCTCAGCGGTAAGCGGGACAAAGTTGCGATTCTTTGGGAAGGCGAGCCGGGCGAGGTCCGCAAGCTCACGTTTGGGGATCTGCTTGCCGAAGTCCAGCGCTTCGCCAATGTGCTGAAAGGGCTTGGCATTAAAAAAGGCGACCGTGTGGCTGTTTATATGGGCATGTCGCCAGAGCTGGCGATTGCCATTCTGGCGTGCGCGCGCATTGGCGCTGTTCACTCAGTCATCTTTGGAGGATTTGCCGCGCATGCCATTGTGGACCGCGTGAATGATGCGCAATGTTCGGCCATTCTGACGCAGGACACGGCGTATCGGCGGGGAAGCGAAGTGAGGCTGAAGGCTACGGTGGATGAAGCGCTGGCCCAGTGTCCGACGGTAAAGAATGTGGTGGTTTACAAGCGCTCGGGTTCTGAAGTGAAGATGCAGGAAGGGCGCGACCACTGGTGGCATGATCTGATGGCGAAGGCTGCGCCGGAATGCCCAGCGGAAGAGCTTGATTCTGAAGACCCGCTTTATATTCTGTACACCTCAGGGACGACGGGAAAGCCGAAGGGCCTGGTGCACACGACGGGCGGCTATGCTGTCCAGACTTACCTGACCAGCAAATATATCTTTGATTTGCGTGAGGATGATATCTACTGGTGCTCGGCGGATATTGGCTGGGTCACCGGGCACTCTTATGTTGTGTACGGCATTCTGCAGAATGGCGTGACCACGGTGATGTATGAGGGTGCGCCGAATTTTCCGGACCAGGACCGCTTCTGGAAGATCATTGACGACCACAAGGTGACCGTGTTCTACACGGCGCCCACGGCGATTCGTGCCTTCATCAAATGGGGCGATGAGCATGTGCAGAAACACAAGCTGGATTCCCTGCGCCTGCTTGGAACAGTGGGAGAGCCGATCAATCCTGAGGCGTGGATATGGTATCGCGAGGTGATTGGCAAAGGGCGCTGCCCGATTGTAGACACCTGGTGGCAGACGGAGACGGGCAGCATTATGATTGCGCCTTTTCCCGGCGCTGTACCTGCGAAGCCCGGCTCAGCCACGCGTCCATTCTTTGGAATTGTGCCTGAAGTAGTTACAAAAAAAGGGGGGCCTGTTCCGGCAGGCCACGGCGGGCTGCTGGTGATTCGTCAGCCGTGGCCCTCAATGGCGCGGACCATCTTTAATGATCCTGAGCGCTACGTGAAGGCGTACTGGTCGGAGATTCCAGGCTCTTACTTTACGGGTGATGGCGCTCGCGTAGATGAGGACGGATGCTTCTGGCTGATGGGACGCGTGGATGACGTGCTGAACGTGAGCGGACACCGCCTGGGGACGATGGAGGTTGAATCGGCGCTGGTGGCGCATCCGAAGGTGGCGGAAGCCGCCGTTGTAGGCCGCCCGGATGAATTGAAGGGTCAGGCGGTGGCCGCGTTTGTGACGCTCGAAAGCGGACATCAGCCGTCGAAGGAATTGAAAGAAGAACTGCGCGCATGGGTGGCGAAGGAGATCGGTGCGCTGGCCAAGCCGGATGATATCCGGTTTACAGAGCAGCTGCCCAAGACCCGCTCAGGCAAGATTATGCGGCGCCTGCTGCGCGAGCTGGCGACCAATGGTGAAATTAAAGGCGACACGACAACGCTTGAAGACTTCAGCGTGATTGCCAAACTGCGCGAACAGGATGAGTAGTGCTCTACTCAAACTTTACGAGACGATTCTCTCTGCTTATAACCGAATGCTTCTGAAAGCGTTCGTCATCTTTTCTGGGGAAGTCGTTGCGGTAGTGCGCGCCGCGGCTTTCTTCGCGGGCCAGGGCCGATGTGACAATCAACTCTGCTACGGCGTGAAGGTTGCGGAGCTCCAGTGTGGCGCGATCTGTCGCTGGCGGCAACTGCGCTCTGATTTGCTCAAGAGTAGCGGCGGCGGCGTTGAGTCCCTTTGCGTCGCGCAGAAGACCAGCCTTCTGCCACATCATTTGCTGGAGGCTTCGCAACAAATTGTCTGAAGCAGGCGCTGAGTTTCCAGCAAGCTGCGCATCTGAAGTGGAAGATACCGCGGCCTCTGGTTCTTCGCGCATGGCCTCAGCCGCGCGCGCGCCGAAGACCAGCCCTTCGAGCAGCGAATTGCTTGCCAGGCGGTTTGCTCCGTGGACTCCAGTGCAGGCAGCTTCACCCGCAGCGTAGAGCCGCTTCAGTGATGCTCTGCCGTCAACATCCGTGCGGACACCGCCCATTAAATAATGGGCTGCGGGACGCACGGGAATAAGGTCTCGGCCCAACTCCAGCCCGTGCTTTGACAAAAATCCGGAGATGCCGGGGAAACGCTGATGCAGGTCCATGCCCTGCACATGGCGCATGTCGAGGTAGACGGGGAGCGTTTCTCCATGTGCGCCCATTCCCTCCCGCGTGATGGCGCGGGCTACTACGTCTCGCGGAGCAAGCTCAAGCAGTGGATGGTACCGCTCCATGAACCGCTCACCGTTTGCGTTGCGCAGATAAGCACCTTCGCCTCGCAATGCTTCGGAGAGCAAAAATCGCGGCACGCCCGGCAAGCTGAGAGCGGTTGGATGAAACTGATAGAACTCCATATCGGAGATTTCTGCTCCGGCGCGATAGGCCATGGCAATGCCGTCGCCTGTGGCCACAGCGGGGTTCGTGGTATCGCTATACACCTGGCCTGCTCCGCCGCTTGCCAGCAGAACAGCACGGGCCCAGATGGTGCGAATGTGGCCGTTGCGATCGAGCACTGTAAGGCCGCGAACTTCGCCGCCTTCCACGAGCAGGTCCACGCACATGGTCCATTCGAGCAGAGTGATATTTTTTGTGGAGCGCGCATGGGCAAGAAGTGAGCGGCCAATTTCGGCGCCGGTTGCATCTCCGTGTGCGTGCAGGATGCGGTTGCGGCTGTGCGCGCCTTCGCGTGTGAGCATCAGCTTTCCGTTTTCACGATCGAAACCGGTGCCCCATGCCAGCAGCTCTTCCACGCGGAGCGGACCTTCTTCCACCAGCACCTTTGCAGCTTCGCGATGGACGAGGCCATCGCCTGCGCTCACGGTGTCTTCAAGATGCAGAGAGACGTCTTCTGGCCCGCCGAGCGCGACAGCAATGCCGCCCTGCGCGTATTGGGTATTGGATTCGCCAAGCTGCTCTTTGGTGATGACCAGGACCTGACCAGCTTCCGCAAGGCCGATGGCGGCGCGCAGACCAGCTATGCCTGCGCCCACAACAACAAAATCTGCCATAACGTTTGAGGCTATCACGACTGCGATACGATGAAAGAAGAGTGAGCACGATCCAGGTCAAAACAGTCTCTGCGGAGTATCCCGTTCACGTAGGCAGCGGGCTGCTCGCGAATCTGTACGAGAAACTGCCGAAGCAAAGACGTTTCTTCGTCCTGACCTCGCCGGAGATATGGGGTCTGTGGTCGAAGCAATTTCTTGCGTCCTTTCCTAAGGACGAGCGGCCGATGACCTTGTTTCTTCCGCCGGGAGAGAGGCATAAACGGCTCACGCAGGTAGAACGGCTTGCGGCGGAGCTTTCTTCGGTTGGCGCAGATCGCAGTTCCCTGCTGATTGCTTTTGGCGGCGGCATTGTTGGCGATCTAGGCGGGTTTCTTGCAGCCATCTACATGCGCGGCATTGATTATGTGCAGGTTCCATCTACGCTGCTGGCGCAGGTGGATTCATCTGTAGGCGGGAAGACGGGGGTAAACCTGGTAACGGGGAAAAACCTGATTGGCAGCTTCCACCATCCGTTGGCTGTTTATGCCGATATTGACCTGCTGCAAACGCTGCCTGACCGTGAGCTGCGCGCGGGCCTGTTTGAGAGCATCAAGGCCGGGATCATTCGCGACGCGGAACTCTTCGAATTTATGGAGCGCAACACCGGAGCGATCCTGCGCCGTGAAACCGAAGCGCTGGAACATGTGATTGGAGCTTCCATCCGCATGAAAGCGGACGTGGTCGGCATGGATGAGCGCGAATCCGGACTGCGTATGATTCTGAACTTTGGGCACACGCTTGGCCATGCGATTGAAGCTGTCACCGGCTACAGAAGGCTGCTACATGGCGAGGCCGTTGGCTGGGGCATGATTGGAGCTCTGTATCTGGCCCAGACAAGAAGAACTGTAAGCGCCGAAGAAGCGATACGCATGAACAGGCTTATTCATGTGATGGAAGCATTGCCGCGTTTTAAAACCAGTGCGGAAAAGCTGGTGGAAGCCGCAGGCCATGACAAGAAAAACCGCACAGGCGTGCGAAGGTTTATTCTTCCAGCCGGCATTGGCAATGCCAAAGTGGTTGAAGATGTGACCGATGCCGAACTGCTGGAGGCGGCAAACTGGGTCCTCGAGAGTGCGAGGATTTGATGCTGACGCAGGGAGCGCAACCAGCGGGAACGACGGACGCGTCCAGCGCAGCGCATGCTGTGCGCGAGATGTTTGACAGCATTGCGCCACGCTATGATCTGCTGAACCACATCCTTTCCTGCAATATTGACCGCATCTGGTGGCGACGCATGGCGCGCGCGTTTCGTGATGTTCTGGCACGGCCGGAAGCCGTTGTTCTCGACATCTGCTGCGGAACAGGAGACATGACGCTGGCGCTCTTGCGTCTGCGTCCTCAGAACGCGCAACCCGTGATTGCCGCAGACTTTTCGCACCAGATGCTGGTGCGCGGCAAGACCAAGCTCGCGGGCCACAATGCGATGGTGGTGGAAGCCGATGCGCTGCACCTGCCTCTGCCGGACGCTTCGCTGGACCTGATTACCACTGCCTTCGGCTTCCGCAATCTTGCGAATTATCGCGCAGGACTCGAGGAGTTTCACCGCGTGCTGAAGCCGGGCGGCCAAGTTGGGATCCTTGATTTCAGCGAGCCTGATGGGGTCCTGGGCAAACTGTACGCTTTTTATTTCCGGCGTATTCTTCCGGCGATTGGATCACGCATCTCGGGTGTTTCCGGGGCGTATGCCTATCTTCCTGCCTCTGTGCATCGCTTCCCTCCTCCGGCAGAAATGCTCGCCCTCATGCGGGAAACCGGATTTACGCAAGCTTCCTGGAAGCCTTACAGCTTTGGCATTGCGGGCCTCTACCGTGGTGTGAAACTCTAAGTACGATGCAGGCTGCAACCGCACACGCCAGCCATCGCGCGGGCGCAGAAAAGCGCTCGGTCGCAGTGGTGTCTGTGATGGCGGCGACCCTGATGACCGTGCTGAAGCTGGTGACGGGCATTCTGACGGGGAGCCTCGGCATGCTCTCCGATGCAGCGCATTCCGGAATTGATCTTGCCGGCGCGGGGCTTACGTTTTTATCAATCCGCGCCTCCGACCGGCCGGCGGATGAAAATCATCCGTATGGCCACGGCAAGATTGAGAACGTTTCGGCCTTCGTCGAGACATTTCTCATGCTGGCGTCAAGTCTCTGGATCACCTACGAAGCCATCGAACGCATCTTCTTTCATCCGGTAGAGATCCGGTATTCGTTCTGGCCGCTTGCCGTGCTGACGCTTTCTATGGCGGTGGATTACTGGCGCTCAAAGCATCTGATGTCCGTCGCCAATCGTTATGGAAGCCAGGCGCTCGAGGCCGACGCGCTGCACTTTCGATCTGACATCTGGTCGAGCGTAGCGGTGTTTGTTGGCCTGACTGCCGCATGGCTTGGTACGCACCTTGGGATCCCGCAATTGCGCTTTGCCGACGCTATTGCCGCCATCTGCGTTTCATTGATGATTCTCTACTTTGGGTGGAAGCTGGCGCGGCGTACCGTTGCTGAGTTGGTAGACACCATCCCGCCGGAAATGCGCCGCCGCGTACTCTATGAGCTGCGGCATACGCATGGTGTTCTAGCCATTGACCGCGCGCGAATGAGGCGCTCTGGCAATTCTTATTTTGCCGACTTCACAATCTCGCTACCCCGGCAGATGACTTTTCAGCACTCAGAGCAACTGGTAAAAGATGCGACTGCCGCCGTGCAGCGCGTGCTTCCTGGTGCCGATGTAGTCATTCACACCGTGCCGCGCCCCTCAGTAGCGGAGAGCATTTTTGATAAAGTACGCGCCATCGCTGCCCGCAATAATGTCCTGCTGCACGATGTGAGTATCCAGACCATCGAAGGAAAACTGCGCGTGGAGCAGCACATCGAGGTCGCCGAAAACATGGCTCTGCTGGAAGCGCACAAATTTGTCCGCCGTATTGAAGACCAGATCCGGCGCGAACTGCCACAAGTCGAGTCTGTGCTTACGCACATTGAAAGCGAACCGGCCACCATCGAACATACAGAGATCGTCGCCAGCCAGCGCTCCATTGAAGAGCATCTGCGCCATGCCGCGTCACTTCTGCCTGACATAATGGATATTCATGAGGTCGTGGTAGGGCGCATTGGGGACAAGATCCAGGTTTCATGCCATTGCACTCTGCCCGACGCCATGGACATGCAGCGTGTGCATGAAGTCATCACTGAACTCGAAGACCGCTTTAAGATGGAATGCCCCGAAGTTCATCGCGTTTTAATCCATCCGGAACCAGCATCTGATAATCAACACCACTGAGAGAAAGAGACCATGATCGCAAACGCAGAATGGAAGCAGGGAATGCAGTTCGACGGCCGCTCCGAAAGCGGTCACACCATCCACTTTGACGCCGACGCGGCGCACACTTCGGGCCCCAGTCCCATGGAGGCCGTACTCGCAGCACTCTGCGGATGCACTTCAGTAGACGTAGTGAGCATTTTGCAGAAAAAGCGGGAGCCGTTTACCAGCCTCACCGTCTCGGCAGAAGCGAAACAGGCCGAAGAGCCTCCGCGGGTCTTTACACATATCAAGCTTGTCTACAAAGTCGGCGGAAAGGTGTCGCGCAAGGCAGTAGAAGACGCAGTTGCACTTTCTAAAAACAAGCACTGCTCCGTCTCAAAGATGCTGGAGAAGAGCGCGACCATCGAGTTCGTAATTGAGTACAGTGATGGAGAGCCGCGCGCATGACGCGTTTCTTCCGCATGGCATTGCTGGTGCTGTTGCTTTGTGTGGTAGCGATGGTGTCCGCAATCACAACCATGCACTTTGCCATCCACGGCGCCGAAGTTTCAGTTCCGGATTTCCGCGGCCTGAGCGTGGCTGATGCAATGCACAAGGCAGCAGCGCTTAATCTTAGCCTTAGCGTGGACAATCGCTTTTACAGCGCTGAGATGCCAGAAGGGCGCGTGCTCACGCAGGCCCCCGCACCCGGAACTGTAGTTCGGCGCGAGTGGCGCATACGGGTCACGCAAAGCCTCGGCCCACAACGCATCCCCATACCCAACGTCATTGGCCAGCAGGAGCGCACGGCCATCATTGAAATGCGCCGCGATGGGCTGGACCTGGGCAACGTAGCGCGCATGCCGTTTGCAGGCGCTCCGGAAGGAACAGTAATTGCGCAAAACCCGACGCCGAATGCTGAAGGCCTGGAGCGGCCAAGTCTCGGCCTACTGCTAAGTGATGGCCCTCCGCACGACATGAATGGCTATGTAATGCCAGACCTTACCGGACAGATGGGTGCAGCGGCCGTTGCCGCGATTACCCGTGCTGGTCTCAAACTTGCTCCCGAGATTGATGTTCCTGCCAATGTCCCGGCGGTTCCTGGCGCGTCATCGGCGCAGATGCCTTCTGCTCCACTGCCTCCGGGGAGCGTGATCGCACAGAGCCCGCCTGCCGGTCATTATGTCGATGCGAATACACCAGTACAGCTTACTGTAATTCATTAAAACCCGGCTTTATTCCCTGATCAGCAGGGCCGCAAAGAAGCCGTCGCAGTTATGCACACCGGGAATAGTCCGCAGAAATCCATTTATGATCGCAGTTCTGGTGAGCTCTTCCGCTGCCCCCGGTTGCAGAATGCCAGCCTGATCCAGCCTGTGGATTTCTCGTTCTAACGGAAGCGGCTTGAAATCAGGATTTCTCGCCAGGCATTCTTCTATGACAGACTCATTCTCCTCCGGCTCAAGTGAGCAGGTGGAATAGAGCAGGCACCCTCCGTCTGTGACCGCACGCAGGAGCGAAGAGAGGATATTTACCTGCCGCACATGCTGGCGGTGCAGCCCTTCTTCCGTAAGCCGATGACGAATCTCCGGGTTCCGCGCCAGCGTGCCTGTTCCGCTGCAGGGCGCATCGCAAAGCACAAGGTCGAATTCTGGCTTCCACGTCGAATTTGCCACATCAACAGTTACATATTTCACACGAGCCATGTTGGGATCAGTCTGGAAAATCCGCCGCATCTCCTGGAGCCGTTTGTTGCTGATGTCGCAGGCGGTGATCTCCGCCTCTGGATTGCGTTCTGCGAGTATCGCCGTCTTCCCACCCGGAGCGGCGCAGGCATCCAGAATCCTGCTCCCCTTCCCGGCCAGTTCGGCAACAAGTTGCGAGCCCTCGTCCTGAATGCGCAGCCGTTTCATCGCATCGGCATTGCCGCTGACCACACGCCGCACGCCTGACAGGAAGTTGGCCGACGCCAACTCCATACCTGCATACGCTGCTTCTTCAACCCGGGAAGAGGTACGCACATAGACCGGGGCGGGCTGTTGGTCATAGGCACAGATGGCCTTTGCGTGCTCAAAGCCAAGATTAGCGGTCCACCGTTCCACCATCCACCGCGGATGCGCAAACGCCAATGCTAACTCCGCAGTATTTGCAACTTGTTTAGTTACTATTTCTTTTTCCTGCCCTGCAATCTTCCGCAGAACTGCATTTACCATTCCGGCAGCGAAGCGGCCCCCTGCTGTTTTGGCAAGCTCCACGCTTTCGCCGATGGCAGCATAGGCAGGAATGCGGTCCAGGTAGAGCAACTGGAATGCACCCAGGCGGAGTGCTACACACACGGCCGCGTCCGTTTGTGCATTCGGTTTCGTCAGGAGCGTCGCGATGCGAGCGTCCAACGCAATCTGCCAGCGCAGCGTTCCCATCACCAGGTTTGTAGCGAGATTGCGGTCTGCCTCTGCCAGCCGGTTGACGGCAGGGCTGCGCAAAAGATCATCGCTACGTCCGTTGCCGAGTTCGATGGCCAGCAGAATCTCAAAGGCCGCGGCCCGCGATGGTGCAACGTTCTTCATCCCAGCTTTTCGCCACTCCTGGGTTGGTGGCCGCGCAGAAAGTCTGCCGCTGGCATTCGCTTCTTCCCTTCAAGCTGCACTTCCAGCAACTCCATCCGCGTGTTGCTGCCGCAATCCACAAAAAGACGATCAGGTCCTACAACTATATGGCCGGGTCTGCTTTCCTCGCCGCGTAAATCCAGAGGCATCATGCGATGAAAAGCCAACTTCTTGCCGCGAAACTGCGTGTAAATGCCCGGCCACGGCTGAAAGCCACGCCAACGGTTGTATATCTCGAGCGCAGTACGGCTGAAATCAATCAGACCATCTTCCCGCTTCAGGATCGGCGCAAGGGATGCCTTTGCATTGTCCTGCTTTTGCGAAACGATGGCTCCCGCTTCAAGCCCCTCAAGCGTTTCGGCCATCAGGTCTGCGCCCATGGCAGCAAGCAGCGGGGAGATATCTTCACTTGTTTGGTCAGGAGCAATCGGCAGCTCCCTTTGCAGCAGAATATCGCCCGTGTCCAGTCCCTCATCAATGCGCATTGTCGTTGCGCCGGTCACTGGCTCGCCGTTGGCGATCGCCCATTGAATCGGCGCCGCACCGCGATATTTTGGCAGCAGCGAAGCGTGCAGATTCAGGTTGCCGTGCTTCGGCAGGTCAAGCATCCACTTTGGAATGATGCGTCCATAGGCAACTACGATGATGGCTTCCGGCTGAATGGCCTCCAACTGCCGTTGCAATTCAGCATTTGTCCTGATCTTTTCCGGCTGTACGACTGGAAGTCCGGCCTCAATCGCAGCCTGCTTGACGGGCGGGGCTACCAGGTTCATCCCGCGGCCCTGCGGACGGTCAGGCTGCGTTACAACAAGGCGAATGTCGTGCCCTGCATTGTGGAGCAGTTTGAGAGTAGGAACAGCGAATTGAGGTGTTCCGCAGAAGACAAGCTGCATTTGGTTTCAGGAACTCTCCGGTGAATCAAAAACCCGCCGAAATGGCGGGTCTTTGATGGATTTTACCAGAGCGCGGAGAAGCACGTCCGATCGCTTGCACTGCCCCTCTTCCCCCCTAGTCGAAATAGTTCCTGGCGTCGAGCGCGGGGTTGCGCAGAAGCTCGGATTTCTGAATTCAGCGAAAAAATTCAGAGGCTTGACACGAAATTTCATTCCATGCATTATCGGAATACCCAACCAGCATGATGCGCCGTACCCAATTCCGCTTGTGTGGTTGTCGTCCTGTCTGTTGCTGAAGACATGGGACGGCGCGGAAACGCCTGCCCAGATTTTGCCATCCCGCAAATGATTTGCCACACTCTTCTGGAGCCAGGGAAGACTGCATGAAGTCGTTTCACATCATGGCCAAGCCCCACGGACCCATCTGCAACCTCGATTGCACCTATTGCTATTACCTTGAGAAAGAGAACCTGTACCCTCATAGCGGCCGCGGCTTTCGCATGAAGGATGAAGTGCTGGAAAATTACATTCGCCAGTACATCCAGACACAGCCAGGTGACACGGTCCACTTCGCATGGCAGGGAGGCGAACCTACTCTTCTTGGCGTGCAGTTTTTTGAGCGCGTAGTCGAACTACAGAGAAAGTACGCGAATGGTAAGAGCATCGAGAATGGTTTCCAGACAAACGGCACTCTGCTGGATGACGAATGGGGCGAGTTTTTTGCCCACAACCGGTTTTTGATTGGCCTTTCCATAGATGGCCCGGAAGATATTCATGACGCCTACCGCGTAGACAAAGGCGGACAGCCGACTTTTGCGCGTGTAATGCAGGGCCTTGATCTGCTGAAGAAACACGGCGTTGAATTTAATACACTCACGGTCATCAACCGCATCAACTCCTACCGTGCGGGCGAGGTGTACCGCTTTTTAAAGCAGATTGGCAGCAAGTACATGCAGTTCATCCCTATTGTGGAGCAGGTTGCGAGCGAACCTGACGCGAATGGGCTGGTGCTGCTGAAGCCATACGCGCGGCAAAAGACTGAAGTGTCTGAATGGTCTGTAGAGCCGCTGCAGTTCGGGCGCTTTCTGCAGGAAATATTCGACATCTGGGTGGTCCAGGATGTGGGCCGCATCTTTGTGCAGATTTTTGATGTTGCGCTTGAGTCCTGGTATGGCGTGCCGCAGTCGCTTTGCGTGTTTGCGCCTGAGTGTGGACGTGCGCTTGCGGTTGAGCATAATGGCGATGTGTATTCCTGCGACCACTTTGTTTATCCGGACAACCGGCTGGGCAACATTATGGAGAGGCCGATGGGCACGCTGGTCTCACTGCCGCAGCAGGCCCGCTTTGGTTCGGCGAAAGCCACGACCCTGCCCTCTGACTGCCAGAAGTGCGATGTACGCTTTGCCTGCAATGGCGAATGCCCAAAGCATCGCTTTACGCAGACGGCGTCAGGTGAATACGGGCTGAATTATCTTTGCGCCGGATATAAGCACTTTTTTCATCACATTGATCCATATATGCAGTTCATGGCCAATGAACTTCGTCATCATCGCGCGCCCGCGCGGGTGATGGAGTGGGCACGCGCACAGCGTGAGACCGCGGCCGCTGCATTCTCTGCTTGTACCCGCTAGTGGATTGTCGCAGGCATGATGTTACCGGAACAGGTGTTGCCAGCCCACCTCTCGAAGCCGAGACGTGGGGCGCTCGCCTCCACTGAACAGTAACGAATTGACTGCGACAGTCCACTAGTTTTCCTGCTGACTGCAAACCCACCTACAACCAACAGGAGCACCATGAAAGACAAACGCGTTTTAACGGCGTTGACCGCAACGCTTATTCTTGCAACGGGCACACGGTCCGCATTGCACGCACAAACAGCCCAACCCTATCAGGGAGTGGTCGGAAGGACCCTTGCCGATTCAAAAGAGTGGTGGCCCGATCCGGTAAAGGCCCCTGCCGGAGCGCCCAACGTGGTCTGGATCATTCTGGATGATGTGGGCTTTGGCGCATCGAGCAGCTTTGGTGGACTGATTTCTACGCCCACGCTCGACAGTCTGGCCAATAATGGGCTGCGCTACACAAACTTTCATACCTGCGCAATCTGCGCTCCTACGCGCGCCGCGCTGTTGACGGGGCGGAACAGCGCATCCGTGCATGAATCCGGATTCTCACACACGGTACTCTCTGCTGGATTTCCAGGATGGGACGGCAGAGTTCCAGCGACGGCAGGAACGATCGCGGAAATTCTCCGTGACAACGGCTACAACACGTTTGCTGTTGGAAAATATGGCGTGACTCCCGACGAAGAAGCGACGGACGCAGGTCCGTTTGACCACTGGCCTACGGGGAAGGGATTTGACCACTTCTTCGGTTTTCTTGGGTCCCAGACCGACCAGTACAAGCCCGATCTGGTGGAAGACCAGGCGCATGTGCGTCCAGATGGCCGCCACCTGAATGATCAGATTACGGACAAGGCGATCGCATACATTGACAGGCAGAAGAAGGTTGCTCCAGACAAGCCTTTCTTCCTCTACTACTCACCGGGAGCAACGCATGCTCCGCACCAGGTGGACCGCTACTGGAGTGACCAATACAAGGGCAAGTTCGATGAAGGCTGGGACGTGTATCGCGAGAAGGTCTTTGAGCAGCAAAAGAAGCTTGGGGTGATTCCCGCCAAAGCGAAGCTGCCTGCGCGCAATCCTGATATTAAGGCGTGGGACCAGCTTTCTCCGGAAGAGAAGAAACTCTATGCGCGGTTTATGGAAGTGTACGCCGGGTACCTGACATACACGGACTTTGAGATCGGCCGCCTGGTTAATCATCTTAAGGAAACCCATCAGCTGGACAACACGCTGATCTTCGTCATTATCGGCGACAATGGAGCGAGCAAAGAAGGCACGTTGAACGGCACGATTGATCAGAGCCTGCTGGCCCGCACCAGGTCAGAGCAGGACAACATCAGCTATAACCTGAATAAAATTGGCGAGATTGGCACCGCAGCTGCGACCAATGGCAACTATCCGCTAGGATGGGCGCAGGCTGCAAACACTCCATTCAAGTATTGGAAGTCGGATGCGAACAGTGAAGGTGGGACGCATAATCCGCTGATTGTATTCTGGCCGAAGGGCATCAAGGACAAGGGTGGGATCCGCAACCAGTATGGGCATGTAATTGATATTCTTCCTACGACGCTTGACCTGGTGCGCCTGAAGGCCCCGGAGGAGATCAGAGACGTAAAGCAGCAGCCCATTGAGGGGACATCTCTGGCTTACTCAATTGATGATGCCCAAGCGCCTTCGCGCCACACGGTGCAGTACTACTACATCTTTGGCTCACGCTCTATTTACGACCACGGATGGAAGACAGAACTGGCTTATTCCAGCAGCTTTATCACCGGGAACGCGGCCAGCAAACAGCCGTTTGATGAGAACGCGTGGGAGCTGTACAACCTGAACGATGACTATACAGAAACGACGGACCTTGCGAAGAAGTATCCGGAGAAACTGGCTGCTCTGAAAGCAGAATTTGAGGAGCAGGCCAAGGAGCATCATCTATATCCGTACATTACATGGGACGATGTATTTCAAGGCCGCATTCACCGGACGAAAGACTCGAAACCGTTCGCTGAAGCGATCAAGGATACAACGAAACCCAGCGATCACCAGTAGCATGTCTTCCCGGACGTGGCCTCGCAACCACGTCCGGGTCTACTCCCGCTACGTTCAAAGGCCTGAAGCAGCACCATTGCCATACTGAAAAGCAGGAACGTGATGACGAGGCCGATGCCGACTAATAGATGGCAGCAGTAAATTGTCTCGCTACCGCCCTTCGATCATTGCGCGTCCACCATGGATTCAAGTTGCAAGGCGTGCATGAATGTCTACGACACGGCCGCTGGTGAGCGAAATAACTGGCACTAGAAGCGTAGAAAGTCCGGCCATCCGTAGATGTGGATTATGTTTCTGAATGACGGCTGAACATCCTGCCTTTCGGGCAGACAGGCTATCTTTCAGGCATTTGTATTTTTTCATCTGGCACGAACAATGCATGATAGAGTGAAATGAAAACATGGCCCAGAGTGAATGGCCATTGAGGGGGCATGTTTTCTTTCTTCTTTCGAGGCAGTCGTACAGCTGTTCTGCTGCGTGCAGTGCTTTTCATTGCGACCATCGGATTTATAGACTGGTACTCCACCAATGAATTGCCGCTTGGCTTCCTGTACCTGCTCCCCATGCTGTTGGTTGGGAGAGTATTAAGGCCATGGCAGATTGCGGGGTTTGCAGCTTTATGCACGTACCTTACTGAAGCATTCGATGCCTTTGTGTGGACGTTCACAACGGGCATGCCGCGCGATGTTCTCTACTTCGCAGCGTTTTTCAGCGTTGGATTGTTTGTTTGCGAGGCCAACCGGAACCGGCAGATCGTTATGCAGCATCTGCACGAAATCGAACGGCAACGAGATTCACGACAGGACGCAGAAGAACAATTACGAATATTAGTAGAAAGCAGCCCCGCCGCCATCATCACGGCGGATGCGGACGGGCGCGTACTCATGGCAAATCAAGCTGCACACCGCATGCTGGAGCTTGCTCCTGGAACGCTGCCGGGGCGTTCTCTCCACCGGTACTTCCCCGCTCTCTCCAATATTTCGCGCCGCGATGCTGACCAGCAGCTTTTCCGGGCAGTCATGCAGTCCCGTGGCCGACGCGAAAGCGGCGAGGTTTTTCTCGCGGACATCTGCTTTTCTACGTATCAGACAAATACCGGATCGCGTCTGGCAGCGATGGTGCTCGACGCATCGGAAGAATTTCGAAATCATGAAGAGTCCAGTCTGCATCAGGTGCTTGCAGGATCACGTATTGCCGTAGGTGCTGTGTCGCATGAAATACGGAACGTATGCGGTGCGATTGCCGCAGTCCATCAGAACCTTGCACGCAGCGGACTCCTGACGCAAAACAAAGATTTTGAGGCACTCGGAAATCTTGTTCTTGCACTGGAGCGCATCGCTGACGTTGACCTGAGGCAATCGTCAGCCAAGGCGACTGAGGTAGACCTTACGTCAGTGCTGGACGAGTTCCGGATAGTGGTAGCCCCCTCACTGCACGAAAAAGACATTGAAAGTACGTGGCATATGGCGCCTGATCTTCCGCTGGTATGGGCAGACAGGAGTTGCCTGATGCAGGTGCTTTTGAACCTAACGGCCAACAGCATCCGCGCATTGGATGGCAGGAGTGATAAGGCACTGTCTGTTCAAGTCAGAAAAGAGGGCAACCACGTCCTCATAGAATTTACAGATAATGCCGGAGGAGTCCGCCAGCCGGACCAACTGTTCCGGCCTTTTCAACAAAGGGCGCACTCCACCGGCCTTGGACTCTATCTTTCACGCGCATTCATGCGCTCTTTTGGAGGCGAGCTTCGGTACCGCGCGGTACCCAATGGCGCCTGCTTTATTGTTGAATTGACGGCCGTAAACACATCTGGAAAAGCCCTATGAACGATCGTGTCGCCATTCTTGTGGTAGATGATCACGCTTTATTTCGTGAAAGCCTGGTGCGCCTGCTCGAAGGCGAGCCGGAATTTCGCGTTACCGGGCATTGTGCCACGATTGCAGAGGCAGTCCGCCTGCTTGATACGGAAGCCGTGGACGTTATTCTGCTGGATTACGACCTGGGACAGGAAGCAGGCACGGAACTGCTTGAACATCTCTCTTCCCGCGCACAAAAGCCAAGAATCCTTATGGTGACAGCAGGAATGAGCAGTACGGTTACGCGCAACGCATTCCATGCGGGCGTAGCAGGAGTGATCTTTAAACACAGTGCTCCAGGGCAGCTGATTGCAGCGATTCGCAGTGTTGCGGGGGGAGAGGTGTGGCTGGACAACAGTACGATGCAGTCCTTAATTGCGGCAGCCCATGAATCACCTGAGCCGCAATCGGTCTCTCCTGCATTGACCAGCCGTCAACGTGCCGTATTGCGAGGCATTCTTGACGGGCTGAGCAACAAGGAGATCGCCGGGAAACTGCAAAGCTCGGAAACTGCTATTAAAGCTGTGGTTCAGGACCTTTTTCACAAGGCGGGGGTGCGCACCCGCGGTCAACTGGTGCGAATTGCCTTCGAGAAGCATTCAGCAGACTGGCTGAACCACGAGTCGTGATCGCGCTACCACTCACCTGCGCGCTGCAATTTGCGGATTTTGCGGAGGAGCAGGTCGCGCTTGAGGGCGCTGACACGAAAGATGAAGAGGACGCCGTCAAGGTGGTCTATTTCATGCTGAAAGGCCCTGGCCAGTAGCTCCTCTCCGTCTATTTCAAACCAATTTTCCTTCAGGTCCTGGGCACGCACGCGGACTTTGAAGGCGCGGGAGACCTTTTCGCGAATGTCCGGCAGGCTGAGACAGCCCTCTTCTTCAACCTGCTTGCCTTCTTTGTGAATGATTTCCGGATTGATGAGGACGATCTTTTCCTTCGGGTCTTTCTGGAAGCTCAGGTCAATGACGGTCAGGCGTTTGGAGACCCCGATCTGCGGGGCCGCGAGGCCGATTCCCTGTGCAGCATACATGGACTCGAACATGTCATCCACCAGTGCGCGGAGTTCATCGTTGAACTCGGTGACGGGTTCGGTCGGGCGCTGCAGGATCGGGTCAGGATATTTGACGATTTCTCGGATCATGTACTTCTGTCTGGCTAATAAGCGCGAATCTGCTCTATGTAACCATCATAGTTACGCTTAAGCTCACGCAAAGAATCACCACCGAACTTTTCCAAAACCAGCCGCGCGAAGGCCAGCGCGACCATCGCTTCTGCGGCCACGCCTGCGGCAGGCACTACACAGACATCACTGCGCTCGTAAGCAGCCTTTGTCTCTTCCCGCGTGTCAAAACGCACGGATTGCAGCGGGCGGCGCAGCGTTGAGATCGGCTTGAGGTGGCCGCGCACGATAATGTCCTCGCCATTGGAGATGCCGCCTTCCACTCCGCCAGCATTGTTGCGCTCGCGGGTAAAGCGGGTACGCGCTCCCTCTGGCAGCTCAGAGGCGTAGCCGATTGCGTCGTGTACTTCTGAACCAAAGGACCCGGCGGCTGTAACTCCACGGCCGATTTCCACGGCCTTGACTGCCTGCAAGGACATGACGGCCTGCGTCAGAATTCCGTCGAGGCGCTCATCCCAGTTGGCATGCGTTCCGATACCGGCTGGCGCGTTGTGAATGACGACCTCAAAGACGCCGCCTACTGTGTCGCCGGTACGCAGCACCTTGTCTACTTCTTCCTTCATGCGGGCTTCGGCTTCGGAATCTACACAGCCGAGCAGCACCTCATTTTTTTGGCGCAGCGCGGCAATTTCTTCCCAACCTGCATCCCGCTCGAGCTGAGCATGGCCCACGCGAATCACGTGGCTTGCGACATCTATCCCAAGAGAAAGCAGAAGCAGCTTCGCCAGCGCCCCTGCGGCCACGCGTGCTGTAGATTCGCGCGCCGAGGCGCGTTCGAGCACATAGCGGGCATCAGGAAAATCGTATTTCAAGGCACCGGCAAGATCGGCATGCCCCGGGCGCGGAGAAGCTACGGCCTTATGCTTCGCCGGGTCGCCCTTTTCGACGGGGAGGACTTCGGTCCAGTTCTTCCAATCGCGATTTTCAATTTCCATGGCCACAGGGGAGCCAATGGTCTTGCCATGGCGCACCCCGGACAAGATGTGGGCGGTGTCCTGCTCAATGCGCATGCGTCCGCCACGCCCATAACCTTGCTGACGGCGCCATAATTCACGGTTAATAAAATCGAGGTCAACTTCAATTCCGGCTGGAAGCCCTGAAACCAAAGCAATCAGACTCTCACCGTGCGACTCACCTGCAGTAGAAAAACGTAACATTTTTGTGCTGTGCCAACTTTGATTGTAGCGCAGTAAAGCGCTGCTCTTCAGGCACTGAGCTCTGCACAGATTACAGGATGGACTGCTGGATGCAGGACCTAGCGCGGTTCTGCATCCAGTGTGAGCACTTCAAACGGAGCGAGCTGGAACTCGTGCGGCGTGTGTGCCCGCAGTTCAATGATGGGCTTATTTGCATCGTCCTTCCAGGGGCTCTTCGCCGTATAGCTTTGCGGAGCTCCTGGCGGCAGCTCGAAAGCATCCTGCACATCAATGCGAATACTCTGCGGCTTGTCGCTTGGGTTACGCAAGACGAGAATGCCTTTCTTCGGCGTCCAGGAAGCCCATCCGTAAACTTCCAGCCATGCAGGATCACCGCCTACCCAGTGCGTATCTTTCAGCACCTGGGCATTGTCGCGGGACCACTTCGCGGCTTCGGCCAGGTCGTCCCAATTTTGCTGGTTCAGCAGAGATGGGGTGATGTACATCTCCTGCAATTGCGTTCCAGTCCCAAAATAGCTGCGAATCTCATTGCGGAAATCATTTTGAGGATCAGCATTGAGGTGCTTATGGTGTTGCGCATAGATCAGGCCGTGTAGCATCAGCGAATTCAGCGGGTACAGCGGACCGCCCTTCACGATTTCTTCGTAAGTATCGGCATCGCGATATGTAATCCAGCGCTCGCGATAAGACCCGACTCCTGCAACGTTGTCGTCCCATCCGCCGCGCCAGATGGAATCGGCGTAGAGGAGCCAGAACGGCGACGGGTAGGTACCTGTCGTCAGGTTGATGTAGATGTCCGGCTTGGCCTCGCGCAGCTCGCCAATCAAATGAATGGCTGCGGAGAAGTCACTGTCAAACGTGCTGCCGGGGAACACAGAATCAGCGTTTCCGGTGCCGTCAAACTTGAACTGGTTTATGCCGTACTTGCGGATCATCTCCAGACAGACATCGCGAAAACGCGCGTAATACTTCGGGCCGGACAGGGCGAAGCCACCGTCCACAATCTCATAGCCCTGCTCTTTGCCATAGGCGACGCGCTCTTTCTTCGGGCCATCGTATCCGCCCCAGGGAGACATCCAGACTCCCGGCCCTGCGCCATACTTCTGCGCCGCTTCATGCACTTTAGTAAAGCCATCCGGGAAGCCTTTGTTGAAGTCCCAAAGCGATGCGTGATTGTCCCATCCGTCGTCGAACAGATACGAATCAAGCGTCACGCCTCGCTTTTCATGTAGCTCACGACCAAAGGTGTTGATACGATCCAGCGCTCCGGCCTCGTCGTAAGGATTGAAGTATCCGAGATCGTACCAGGAGTTGTAATGCAGAAAGGTGCGGTATGGATGTGCCCGCTCGCGCTCAATGTAGTTTAGGAAATCGCGGCGCAACTGTCCGGGATGTGTTATGCCGATCACAGATGAATATGTGACCAACTGTCCTGCTTTCAGCGGAAGCTCGCGGTCCATGACAGCCGTGGCGCGACTGCCAACCACTTTGCTGTCACACAGCGGATGCTCGAAGCCGAGAAAGACCGTTCCTGCAACAATGGGCGAACCCTTTACGGAACCATCTACTCGCGCGCCGGGGAGATCAACGTCAATCAGTTCGACGCGAGTGATGGGGGCATCCTGTTCCCCCGCGGTGATGGTCAGCATTTGCCGCACATAATTTGAGCCGTCGCGCAACACAACGGACCATTTGAGATGCAGTTTGCCATCGTTGCTCACCAGAGGCAGATCAAACTTCTTGCCCGGCAGCCGGTCAGAGTAGCGCGAGGCATTGGGTTCTGGTGTGAGGGCGCGCATCTGCGGCTGGCCATCTGCATGCACATTGGCTGCGTTATAGATCGTGCCGTCCTTCAGCAGAATGGCAAAAGGATCGTTTATGCGAATGACTTCGCCATTCAGCTTGTCTGTAACAGCAAGTCCGCCCAGCTTTCCACCTGCAACACTCCAGGCGGCTTCGATCTCATGGTCAGCAAGTTTGTAGCTGGTCCCATGTGTTACAGCAGTGGCCTTCCCGGCATCCTGCGCATAAAGGGAAGCCGCAAGAAACAATGCACACACAGGCGCAAATTTCACTTTCATCATTTTCCGGTCCTTCCGGCGGGGGAATAAATCTTTACGTGGGAAACTACGCGGCTGATGGCGCCAGCGCTGGGCGTGTCCGGCGTAATGCCGTTTTCTATGGCAAAGAAGAGGGCCAACAATTGGGCGGCAATCACATCCAACGGAGGACGGCAGGTATCTGGAAAATCCAGTGTTGCGTGCAGCGGTAGAGCATGGCTGGTGAGTTGCCGGACGCGGCTTGTAACGCGCGGGGCAACCACCACCATATCTTCGGCGAGGTCTTTGGTGCGAATCTCATCCAGCAGGTCCAGCTCATACGGCAGGCGGTCTTCGTCTCCTGAAAGAAACGCGACCACCAGTGTTTCCTTATTCAGGAAGGACATGGGCCCGTGGCGCAAACCCAGAAACGACTCGGCCAATGTAGGGATTTTTCCGGCATTCAGCTCGAGCACTTTAAGCGCGGACTCCTGGGCCACCCCCTGCAATGCCCCACCACCCAGAAAGCACACGCGCGAGAACTTCTTTTTCGCCAGAGCAGAAGCCATATTGGCGGCCTGCGGCAGCAGATCTTCACCCATACGGACGAGTTCTTTCAGCAAGGGCGCATACTTCTGCGAATTGCGAATGAAGGCAAGGTACTGTCCAGCTACGACCATGTTCGAAAATGAGCTGGTCATCGCCAGACCGCGATCGTTTACCGCGTCGTCAAGCGTGATGGTGAAGACGCCGGGGAACTGCGCCATCGGGCCGTACTGATTACACGTGACTACCAGATGATGAACATGGCCCGGAAAAGACAGGATCGCCTGCTCCATGACAGCGATGCCCTCCGAACTCTGTCCCGAACGCGAGAAGGAGACCATCAGGTATTGCCTGTCCGGCAGAATGTGCTCTTCCATATGGGTAAGCAGAGTGGTGCTGGGAACAGCCGAGACATTGCATCTCCACTGCTGCCGCAGAACCGGGACCACCGCGCGGCCAATATAGTCGGAAGTACCCGCACCGGTGAGAATCACATCCGGTTGCGCAGCGGAACCTGCGAAAAAACCGCAACCCTCCAGAAACTTCAAGAGCGGAGCCTGGACAGCGTTGAGCCGCTCGAGGGTACCGAGCCAGGTTTCGGGTTGTTGCTGGATTTCACGCGGGGTATCCGTCAGGCCGCGTGCCTTTTTCTCACCATCGGGCAATAAAAGCAGGGCTGAGAGCGCGTCCTGCAAGCGGTTTACTCCTTCCATCTTCAGCATTTGATTGTATTACACGATAGGCCAGACCGTAATCAAGCGAAATAAAAAGAAATATTGATTTTTTTTGTCCCTGAGGGCGAGCCGGCAAAGAGACTCGCGCTCATGGAAATACGAAGCACAGGGGGCACCTGTGCCTTAATTTCAATTATTGCTTATTTTCGTTGTGGCCAGTCATGCACATATATTTTTTATGTACTGAATCATTCCTCAAGATTTCTAAATTGACTATAGTATTCTATTTGTTTTAATTATTTTTTACTTTCAATTTGCTGCAAAAGATGCGGAAGTAATTGGATTTTGGCGGCACTCACAGGTCTGGCAGCCTGAACGAGCACCCTTATTCGCTACGTGAAATTTTTGGAGGCAGAAATATGTTTCGGCGTTACAACTCCTTTATCCTCATGGCGCTCCTGGCGTTTGGTCTTGCAGGCCTTTGCTGGGGGCAGGATTACCGCGCGACCATTACGGGAACGGTAACTGATCCGAGCAAGGCGGTCATTCCTGGCGCAAAAGTTACGGTTCGCGATCTGGACACGAACCAGACGATTGCGGTGCAAACCAACAGCGCGGGCGTCTACGTTGTGCCTTACCTCACTCCTGGGCAGAAACTGGAAGTCAGTGCCGAAGCACCCGGCTTCAAGAAGATGACTTATCCTCCCGTGGTCCTGACCGTTTCGCAGAAGCAAACTGCGGACTTTATTTTGCAGGTCGGTTCAGCCGCGCAGGAGGTGACCGTAAACAGCGAGAGCTATCAGGTCGGGCTGGATACGGAAAAGCATGGCTCAGCATATGAATTTGCCAAGCGCGGCTTTAAGGACGCCAATAGCTGGGAGAACAACCTATGTGGGTCAAAACCGCCCCGCTCACACGGAAGACCAGTATGGATTTGAGGTGTCCGGTCCGGTTTACATTCCCTGGCTGTATAACGGGCACGACAAGACTTCTTTATGTTCAACTTTGAGCGGTTCAAGGAAGTACTGCCCACCTTCCAGACCTACGACATCCCGAACGCCGCATGGCTTCAGGGTGATTTCTCGAACTTCGTAGATTCATCTGGCGCTCTGATGCCGGTATTTGACCCTTTTACCGCTACTACGCAGGACCCGACCCGCCAGATTTTCCAGAACTCTGCCGGTCAATACAATCATGTAGATCCGAGCCGTCTGAATCCGATCGCGGTCAGATCGTAAGCCTGATGCTCGCCTCCGCGAAGCCCACCTCCATGCGTTTTCCGAACGAACTGCCGTGGGAACAGATATGGATCAACACGATTCCGCAGACTGCCAGTTCTCAGAACTATGTTTTGAAAATTGATCAGGTACTTGGAAGCAGGGACCACATCTCAGGAAGCTGGATACGCAGCCGAAACCCTTCTTATCAGCCAAATACTCCAGAAAATGTTCCGTGGTTCAATGGCAGCACCTTCACCGAATACCACATGAATACCGGCCTGGATTGGGTGCATACGTTCCGGCCAAATCTCATTTCCGATGTACGCGTTAGCTATCAGCGCTACTGGAGAACCGATGTCCCATCGCGGCCAATCTCAACTATGATCCGGCGCAGCTAGGATTTCCTGCTTCTCTGTTGGGCCAGCTTCCGCTGAAGAAGGGCTTCCCTGAAGTCAACTTCAACATGCAACAGCAGTCCACTGGAACCGGAAACGGGTACAACAACTTGCTGGCCATGTCGCGCGATTTTTATTACATGCCGGATGACAGCTACAACCTGGCACCGACCATTACCTGGAACAAAGGCAGCACAATCTTCGCGCTGGACTTGACTTCCGCATCTCGCACTTGAACCAGATATTCCAATATCAGAACATCGTGTCCTTCTCCAGCAATGGAATTGCTACATCTGAGTATTGGGACCAGAATGATTCGAATGACATCCCTGCATTGCCAGATGGGACCCCGCTTTCACAAAGCGGCAGCGGTAACGCCGTTCTCGATTTTCTAATCGGGCAGCCGAACAGCGTTGCCGTGCAGAACCAGCTTTTCCCGTATTACACGCAGCACTACTATGCTCCCTGGATCCAGGATGACTGGAAGATCACGCCAAAATTCACTTTGAATCTTGGTTTCCGCTATGACCTGAACGGGCCGCCGACGGCTCGCCATAACTGGCTAAATACTGGATTCGACTTTAACGCAGTCAACCCAATCAACGATTTGGTGGACCACAGCACGGGCCTACCTACGCTTAAGGGTGGAATTCTGTTTCCCAACACGTCCCATTCGAGTCTGCCCTGGGCGCAGGATTACACCAAATGGCAGCCACGCATTGGCTTTGCATGGCAGGCACTTCAGGGAACCGTCGTGCGCGGAGGAGCGGGCCGTATTGTTATGAGCCCGACCAACAACCCTCAAGCTGCCGGCTTTACTAACAATCCCTCATATACAAACTCACCGGATGGCGGACGCACGTACTACCCTGACAACCTCAGCAACCCGTTTTCCCGCTGGAATTCCGCCGATTCCTGGCGCGTCACAGGGTCTGATGACGTACCTCGGAAAATCTGTCACCTTTGCAAATCCGCATTACAAGCTGCCTTCGGTCATCAATGGATCGCTTGGCATTGAGCAGGTCATGCCGCATGATGGCAAGTTCGAGATCAGCTATGTCATGAGCCAGGGCTATGGCATGAATGTTAGCTACACGGCGCTGGATTCGAATCTGGCCCTTTACAAGAACTGCAACGCAACTCTTGGCACGGCTTCCAATCCGTACCCGCAGGGACAGTGCCAGGGTCTTGCCCCGAATCCTTTCTATGGGATAAAAGGCGTTGCAGGCAGCCTCGGAACGAACGCCAAAATTTCGCATTATCAACTTGCGCGCCCCTATCCGCAATTTACTGGCATTACTGAATTACAGCGCAACTGCTGAAGACCGCGTGCAGTTGCTGGCAAAAGGACCGGATGTGGTAGCGGAAAGCTTCGGCAATGAAGGCACGGGCGGACACAGCCATCTTGTCTATCCCTGGAAGACCGGCGAAACTTACCGCTTCCTCGTAAGCGCGCAGCCGGATGGTACAGCAACCATCTACACAGCGTATTTTTATTTCCAGGAAAAGCAGACATTGGGATTGATTGCCGGCTTCCGTGCGCCGAAAGATGGTGGATACCTGCGCCATCTTAATTCCTTTAATGAAGACTTCTGGGGGGCGAACGGGCAGCAGCAAAGGCTGGCCGAGTTCGGCAATCAGTGGATCAAGACCACTGACAACCACTGGATTGAGCTGACGAAGGCCCGTTTTACGCACACTGCCGTGGGCAAGTACAAAGACCGCCTCGACCGTGGTGCAGGTGTGGTGGGGGACCGCTTCTATCTGACCAATGGAGGGTTCAAGCCTGAATCCATCGAATACAACGACGTACTCAATCGGCCAGCCAGCGGGCATGCGCCGGACATCACCTTACCGGAAACGGCTGGTAAATAAAGACTCTGATTCCCAGACGGCTTCGCATACGATTACAATCGGTTTCTGATGGATTCTATTGTGCAAGGTGAGGACATTTCTGTGCCGCGCAAGCCAACCAAGAAGGAAATTGATGGTGATTCCATGCTGATTGAGGAGCGCCGTCAGCATATTCTGGCGCTCGTGCAGAGCCAGGGCCGCGTACTGGTCAATGAGCTTTCTGAGAGTCTGGGTATCTCGCAGATCACAATCCGGAAAGACCTCGACTATCTCCAGGCCAAGGGTCTTGTACAGCGCACGCATGGCGGCGCGCTGCCGCTTTCTGCCGGAGCCATGTTTGATCCGTCCCTGCAGGAGAAAATGCGGCAGCACTCGCAGGAGAAGCAGCGCATTGCCGTGGCCGCCGCAAAAATGGTGCAGGAAGGCCAGTGCATCATGCTCGACTCCGGAACAACGACGACCGCAGTGGCACACGCTCTGCGCCGGTTTACGCACCTGACCGTCATCACGAATGCCATCAATATTGCTGCCGATCTGGCAGGCACAGATTTCGACGTGATCCTGACCGGAGGCACTCTTCGCAAGAATTCGTTTTCTCTGGTCGGTCCACTGGCCGAAGACGTACTGGATGAAATGCACGCTGACATCTTGTTTCTGGGCGTTGACGGCTTCGATCTGGAAATTGGCCTGACCACTCCCAATGTTCTTGAGTCGCGAGTGAACCGGGCCATGGTGAAAGCAGCGCGAAAAGTGGTCGCGGTCTGCGATTCCACCAAGTTCCACCGCCGCAGCCTGTCAAGAATTGTGCCGCCTTCGGATGTCCACTATGTGATCACCGATCGGGGACTTTCTGAAACGGATGCCGAAGTCCTGCGTGGGCTGGGGATTGAGCTTATCCTGGTGTAAAGGTTAATTTCTCTTTTAATCTCTTATTGACTTTTGCTTTCGATTTATGAGCAAATGCCAGTAACACGAATGTTTGACGTCACCATTGCAGGCGAAATCAACCTGGACCTGATCCTCTACGGTCTACCCGAAAACATGCCCCTGGAAAGAGAGCTGCTTGCGAATGATTTCAAGGCGACGCTGGGCAGTTCTTCTGCCATTCTTGCTCACAATCTCGCCGTACTGGGCACAAAGGTAGGCTTTATCACTCAGATCGGCTCAGATGATCTGGGGTCTATCGCACTGGAACGGCTCGGGGCGAGCGGCGTGGACACCTCCCGGACCATCTACGACAAGAAGCAGACGACGGGCGTCACCGTACTGCTGACACACGGCAAAGAGCGGCATATCCTTACGTATCCCGGCACAATGAGCGCGATGACGCTTCGCGATCTTGATCTTTCCTACCTGAAATCATCGCGTCATTTTCATCTGTCTTCCCTCTACCTGCAGACCGGTCTTGCTCCAGACCTGCCGCATCTGTTTCGTGAGCTGAAGCGCGCTGGGCTGACCATTTCCCTCGACACAAACGATGATCCCGCGGACAAATGGGATGGAGTGCTGGATGAACTTCTCGGCCTGATCGATATTTTGCTGCCGAACGAAGCCGAAGCGTGCCGCATAGCGAGACGCGACACGCTGGAAGAAGCGCTCGCCGTACTTTCAAAGCGCGTGCCCTGCATCGTGGTAAAGCAAGGGGCCCGGGGCGCGCTGGGGCAGGAAGGCGGCACGCAGATCCACGTACCTGCTGTTCATGTAACTCCGGTAGATACAATTGGCGCTGGGGACAGCTTCAATGCTGGATTTCTTTCTGCGTGGCTGCGCATGCTCCCGCTGGAAATCTGCGCCCAGGCTGGCAATATTGCTGGAGCGCTCTCCACCTTGCGTCCGGGGGGCACGGAATCCTTCCGCGACCCCGAGCTTGTATCTGCATTCCTGAAGCAGCACAACTTTCCTGCTGCTGCGGAGATGCAGTCACGATGAATTTTGTCACCGTAGACTGGACCATCGTTGTCGCATATCTCGGTGCTTCATTGCTGATCGGCCTGCTGGGCAGCAAGTATGTTGGCAACACCGCTCATTTTCGGGTGGCGGGCGAGAACTCGGGCACCTATATCGGCATTGCAACGCTGGCCGCTACGGAGAGCTTTGCGGGCTTCGCAGCCTTCGGCTTATCGGCAGTTGGTTTGTTGTTTGGTTCGCTCCTGGGAAAGCCCGCCAAGGTTGCAGTGGCGGAAGGAGAGCTGCGATGAATGCGTGGATTTGTTTCTGGGCCGTGTGGCTCGTGATCTCCGGCGCGGCGTTCGCCATCATCACACTCATCGTCGCCATAAAAGGATTTGAGGACCTGCGATCCATGTTTGTTGGTTTGAGCAACAAAGAACGCGAAGGAGAAGCGCAATGAGCGATCAGGACAAATTCGTGGCCATGGTGAGGGCCAAAGCAGAAGTAGACCTGCCGTTAAGCAAGTTTCAGCCAAAATCCATGTTGGTTGCAGAGGAACACCTGCCAGAGCGCCCGCGCTTCTCCGCCATTGATTACCACAACCATCTGGACGCGCTCGAGCCGCATGATGTGCTGCGCGTGATGGACGCATGCGGCATCGAGAAGGTGGTCAACATCACCATGAAGACTGGCGAAGAAGCGATTAGGATGGTAGACAAATATCATTCCGCTGACGCAGACCGCTTCGCCACGATCGGCTGGATGGACTGGTCAGATGTGACGCATCCTGATTTCATCACACGTTCGCTCGACCGCCTGGAGCGTCTGGCAGAGCGCGGCGCGGTTGGCATCAAGTTCTGGAAAGACCTGGGCCTGAGCGTGCGTAATGCAAGTGGCGAGTTGCTGCGGATTGACGACGAGCGCCTTGCTCCACTCTTCGATAAAGCCGCAGAACTCGGCATTACCGTCATGTTTCACACCGCTGATCCGGATGCCTTTTTTTTGCCCATTGATGAGCACAACGAGCGGTACGAGGAGCTGGCTGCCCATCCGGACTGGGGCTTCTCTGGCTCGCAGTATTCAAAGCGGGAATTGTTAGACCAGCGTGACCGCGTGATTGCGCGTCATCCGAACACGACGTTCGTGTGCGCTCATGTGGCTGAAAGCGGAGAAAACCTGGCCCGGGCGAAAAACCTGCTTGCAACGTATCCGAACGTCTACCTTGACATCAGTGCCCGCGCATCAGAGCTGGGACGCCAGCCTTACAGTGCGCGAGACCTCTTCCTGCGTTTTGCCGATAAGATCCTCTTCGGCACCGATCTGCTCCCTGAAGAAACGATGTACCGGCTCTATTTCCGCTTTCTGGAAACCGCCGATGAGTACTTCGAATATCCTTCACACGCGTCGCGCCAGGGTCGCTGGAACATCTACGGACTATACCTTCCGGACGACGTACTGCGGAAGGTGTACCGCGAAAATGCGCTGCGTCTGCTGAAATAGCTGACTATCTGGGCGCAGGCTCATTTGAATCGGCCAGCGCATATGCCAGCACGGTCATCACCGCGGCATTCTCATTCAGCTCCTGCGGGACGACTTTATCGAATGTGTCTGCCGCCGTGTGGTGATAGTTGAAGTAAAAGCGGCTGTCCTGGTTCGGGGCAAACTGCGGCACTCCTTTGAGGAAGGAAATGTCCTCACCTGCATCGGGGCTCATTGTGACGACAGTCGCTCCGATCGGCGCGAGCGCATGGGCCACAGGACGCAGCCAGTCCTCGAGCTGCGGATTGCCTGCCGCCATAATGCCGATGGGATGCCCTGCGCCAAGGTCAGACTCGATGGCGCCTATATGGTTGTTCATCTCAGCTGTGTGCTCATCCAGGTAGGTTTGCGCGCCAGACCCGCCCTGTTCCTCATCCATCCACGCGACAAAACGCACAGTACGCTTTGGATGAATTCCCAGCTTCTGCAACAGATGAATGGTTTGCATGGAAACGGCGACGCCCGCGCCATCATCAATCGCGCCGGTGGCCAGGTCCCATGAGTCGAGATGGCCGGAGACGACCACCACCTGCTCCGGGTGCTCGCTTCCCTTCCAGTCGGCGATCACGTTGTAGCTTGGCGCTTTCGGCAGGTTTTGCGGAGTCAGGGTCAGATGCATGCGCACTGGTCCCTGCTGCGCCAGGTCCTTCAAAAGATCGGCATCTTCTGCCGTGACGGCCGCAGCCGGAACTTTCGGCAATCCCTCTGCGTACATGGTCGCTCCCGTGTGTGGCAGACGGTAGTCCGCATTCCCAACGGAGCGCACAAGCACCGCCACCGCGCCTAACGAGGCCGCGATACTCGGCCCGGCTCCGCGATACACCACCGCCTGCCCGTATGCCGCAAGCCCATCGCCCTGCGCAGCCAGACGCTTATCAAATTTTTCATTCAACAGAAGAATCTTGCCCTTCACCGCTCCTTGCGGCAACTTCTTCAGATCGTCAAAAGAATCGGCCACGACAACATCGGCGGTCAGGCCAGATGCGGGGGTCGCCACGCTTCCGCCCAGCGCGGTCAGCACAATTTTCTGTGTTGTCCCCTCAGCCATTCCGGGCCAAGCAACCAGCTCAGCCGTCTCGACGCCGCGCACCCAGTGCGGCACCATCGTTTTTTCCAGGTGCACATCTGCGCCGAGCGCCTTCATCTCTGCGGCCACATACTCCACTGCCTTCTGCGCCTGCGGAGAACCGCTCAACCGAGGTCCGATGTTGTCCGTAATGTGCCGCAGTTCGTCGAGCGCGTAGGGATCCTGCATCGCAGCGTCGCGAAGCTTCCCCATCGTGGCCACCTGGTCCGTTGTCCATGCGCCTGTGGACGTGTCCATCAGCCTCTGCAACCGTTCCTGTATGGAAGGGCTTTGCGAAAAACAAGGAAAGGCCGCACACAACGCCACTGAGGCAAACAGAAACCACTGTCTTCTGGGCATAGGCGCATCGTACCATGCCTAAGGGTTGCCGATGTGTAAAAGGCGCTCCCGTAAAATGGCGGCTCGCATGGACAACGCCAAAGCCGCTCCTTGCGGGACATGGGCATTGAGCATGGGCGGGCACGGTTGGGCTTGCCTCCCCCGACTAAGCACATGGAAAGCGCACTCTTCGAAAGACTCGGAATCCGAAAAAATTCCCGACCCAACAAAGCAGTAGCTCTCAAATTGGCCAGTTTGCCGGGGAGGTAAACACGAGTTACGCAAATTACTCTGTGACATTAGTTGTCAATGTGCCACTCTTATCGAGGCTGTACTGAAGAAAGGCATCTACTTCTGCAGGTTTACCGTTCAACAGAAATGGCTTAAAAACTGCCCCGCTTACTGCATCTGAAACGTCTGAAGCCAAGGCAGAATTCCCGTTGGCAATTGAAACGTTTGTAACCCTTCCGTTTGCATCAATATGGAGCCGAAGCAGGACTGCTGTCATTTCTCCATTTACCTGATCAAAAGAAACATTTGTAAAAGGCCCGGTGGAAGCTGGTAAAGAAACCAAGTGCCTCCTCAGCGCATCCGTGCTCGCAATCCATGCACCTTTATCATCCTGAGTTAAGTCAGGGCCAAATTCATCGTCAATTAATCGAGGAACCATCAGCATCATCACTGCCTTCAAATCTGCCATCGAGGGGTTGCTAAGAATATTCCCATCTACCAATAGAATTGGTACTGTGATTTTCCCCTGAAAAACAGGGATGCCGTTCTGGACTACAGAGACGACTTTCCCTAAAGGCACCTGGGCAATAAGATAAATGGACTTTTGCATCCCAGAGAGTTCATGCAAATGGCAACTGCTGTCTGACAAGGTATAATTTGCCTTGCTTAACGGCTGAATACCATCTGCAGGATACGTACCTGCACGATGAGTACTCATGGAAACTACACTGCCAGGCTTTACTGTAAAGGAATTCGATAAGCTTTCTGATGGCTGGATCGCAACTGACCAGTGTTCCCCCGCTGCTACTTTGTCCACAGTGAGCACAATCTCCTGCTGCGTAGCTGATACTGCCAATGGGATTTGCGTAACAGAATAGGCCCTTTCACTAGACATGAAAACTAAGCCCACAATCATTCCACTCAGAAGATACTTTGATACGGTTTTCATGGATATCTCCCTTCGCACTTGTAATACCGATAGGCGGAAATCCCCCCGACCCAACATGATCGACACGGTGGAGTGTTGGCGCACTCGCTGAAACCAACCAAGTACTTTTTGGGGGTTCCGCTGCACATTGGAGATAGTCGTTCGGAGCCCCATTCAGCTTTGCCTGCAAACAGGGACTGCAATTGCCGCCAGTAGTGCCGTCAGGACACACGTAAATCGCGCAACATACGCTATTAGAGGTGAGAACCAAATAGCAACTGGATGGCATGGGCCTTGCTTGGAAAACACAGAAAAAGAACCAGCGATGCAGGAATCCAAAGATGTGCGCGCGCGCAGAGAGGCTGCATAGTATTTCCTCCTCATACCGGCACAAAATACTTACAAAGTATCCAATCCCATATCATGATGGTATTTATACTGTCAAGCATAAAATGCGATCTGATTTAATTCATGGCCATGGAAGTCCGCGGCGTTTGTCCTTATTTCGAGGTGTATGATATGCCCGCGTCGGTGCATTTTTATGTGGACCGGCTCGGCTTTAGCATTGTTCAGCACTCTCCCATCTGAGTGGAGACGACCCTTACCATTTTCACTGGTGCTGGCTGCGCCTGGGCCATGCAGATCTTATGCTGAACGGGGCCTACGAGTTTGACGAAGAACGCCCCACGCGAGAAGACGATTTCGGTGAACGTCTTCATCGGGACGTTTGCCTGTTCTTTGGCTGTCCGGATGTGGATGCCGCCTACTCCGAGTTCACGACTCGCGACGTCGTCATTGACCGGTCTCCTGAAGTTGCACCCTATGGCATGAAGCAAATGTACTTCAAAGACCGGACGGTTTCGGACTCTGTTTCCAGTGGAAGGCGACCATAGGACAGTAGTTTGCACGTTCTGGTACATCGTGCAGAAGTTTTCCTCGCCATCCCACATCTCTCCACAAGAACAAACGGTATGCTCAGACTCATGAGCCCGTCCACGACCACCAGCAAGCGAAAGAAGAAAAAATCATCCCCGGGGTGGATCACGTGGTGGCCGCTTGTTCTCGGCATTCTGGTAACGCCGCTCACTGTCCGCGCAGCGGGGGTCATGGCGCTGGCCGGGCCGGATGCTCTGCGCATGCTATATCCCTGGGTGCAGCTCGTGCAGGCCCATGTTCTCGGCTTTTCCGGAGAAATTGCGGGCACACTTTCCCAGGCGCTCATGTACCTGCAATTCCCTCTCTATGGACTGGTCATGTCGTTACTGCTGCGTGCAAAGGGCTTCGCAACCGCGCTGATCACCACAGCCATCATTCATTTTGGCGCAGCCGCTATTGCTGTCGCCGTCGCGCATCTATAAATTGAAGAGTTCTATGGCCGGCGCCGTAAAAATCATCGAGTGCCCTCGCGACGCATGGCAGGGGCTTCCGAAGACCATTCCTGCAGAGGTCAAGGCCGACTACCTGCGTGCGCTCATCTCTGCTGGATTTAAACACCTTGATGCTGTCTCCTTCGTCTCACCGAAGGCCGTCCCGCAGATGGCCGACTCCGAGCAGGTGCTCGAATATCTTGATCCGCCAGACGATGTGGAAATTATCGGGATCGTCGTCAATCAAAAAGGGGCGGAGCGGGCCATTGCAACAGAAGCTGTCCGCACTCTCGGATTTCCTTACTCGATCTCGCCGGAATTTTTAAGGCGCAATCAGGGCCAGTCTCCGGAAGAGTCGCTCGATGTGCTCGAATCCATTGGACAGCTTGCCTATAAGGCTGGGCTAGACCTGGTGGCCTATATCTCCATGGCCTTTGGCAACCCATATGACGACCCGTGGAGCGTAGAGGAAGTGGTGGCCGCCTGCGATCTTCTTTCCGACATGGGCATCAAGCAGGTTTCACTGGCGGATACTGTCGGGCTCGCCACTCCCGACGAGGTTTCCCGGCTGGTGGGTGCTGTGCTTTCTGTAAATGACAGTCTGGAGATTGGTGTCCATCTGCATGCCCGTCCTGGAGACGTCGCGGGCAAGGTTGCGGCAGCATATCGCGCCGACTGCCGCCGTTTCGACATGGCCGTGGGCGGCTTGGGCGGTTGTCCTTTTGCGCAGGACGCGCTGGTAGGCAACATCGCGACCGAGTTGGCGCTTGCGGAGTTGGAGCGGCTCGGGGCGGAACTTCCGCCCTTACAGCCGCTGGACAGCATCCTCGCTGCAAGTCGCGGAATCGCAGAGAAATTCGGCCCAACGAAGCAGTAGCTTCGCGCAAGGGCGCTAACTGTTCAGGCGTTCAAGATGCCGAAAGCCTTCCGTCTGTAGCAGCAGCCCGGCAAACAGGGTGAAGTTGTATGCCGCATGGACAATCGTGCTGGCAGCCACGGAACGGAGCCGCAGCCGCACCACGCACAACGCCACACTTACCAGGCCGATCAACATCAGTGGCCCCCACGCGCGAGAAACCTGTTCAGCATGCAGAAGCGCAAATGGAATTGTTGTGAGCAGAACAGAGAGAGGCACCGTCATCCAGGAGAAGGCTTCAGCAGAAAGGACCTGGTTTCGCATCAGCCAGCGAAATGCGTGAATCAACCCCGACAGCAGGAAGCCCCGGAACGCAAGCTCCTCCATCAGCGGCGCCAAAGAAATCCCAAAGAACAGCATCATCCATGCCCCCAGCGAAGAATGCACCATGTCTTCCAGAATGGGCGGGTTCTGCGGCATGGGGATCGGCAAATACGCCTGTAAAAATGTGATGCCCACCCCTAATCCAATGCCGAGCATAAAAAGCCAGGAGATACGGCGGCGCGCGATGGCAGCATTCCAGTGGATGCCTTCGGAAAATGGTCTCTGCCACAGCACGGTGAAGACCGCCACCGTCACAAGGCCGATGAGCAGGTACACAAAGGCCTGCATGGGAATCGCAAACCGCGCGTCACTGCTCATCAGCTTGAACAATGCGCGGTAGTTCTGGCGATGAAACGCAGGCACCAGCTTTACCAGAAAAAGACTGAGCGACTCTCCCACAAAAAGCAGTGGCACGCTCAGGGCAAAGAACAGGACTGCATGGCCGAAGCCAGGAGTTTCCTCGTCCGGTGCGGGTGACCGATCGAGTGGAACCTCTTCCTGAGGGGGCGTGTGGGCATCAACTGGCGTCAGTGAGAGAGGGTCGAGCATCATTGCACCGTTACCTTCTTCTGCCTGCGTCCTTTCGCGGTGCCGTTGCCATTCGCGTAATAGCGCCGCAGAAACTCGCCAGTGTGGGAAGTCTTCGACAGTGAAACCTCTTCTGGAGTGCCCTCGGCCACAATCTGACCGCCTTCCTCGCCGCCTTCCGGACCAAGGTCTATGATCCAGTCCGCATTGCGAATTACATCAAGATTGTGTTCGATAATGATGATGCTGTTGCCGAGGTCGGTGAGCCGATGTAAGACCTCCAGCAGTTTGCGCACGTCATCAAAGTGCAGCCCGGTCGTTGGCTCGTCCAGCAGATAGAGCGTGCGTCCAGTCTGCCGCTTGGACAACTCGCGCGCCAGCTTCATGCGCTGCGCCTCGCCACCGCTCAGGGTGGTCGCCGACTGGCCCAGATGTATATAGCCCAGCCCCACATCCACAAGTGTTTGCAGCTTTTGCTTTACCTGCGGAATATCGGCAAGCACCGGCAGCGCATCTTCTATCGCAAGATCGAGAATGTCGGCAATGGAGTGGCCATTGAATTTTACGGCGAGCGTTTCCTGGTTATATCGCCGCCCATTGCAGACTTCGCACTGCACATACACATCGGGCAGAAAATTCATCTCAATACGCCGCTGCCCTTCACCCTGGCAGGCCTCAGCGTCCACCAGCGACGTTAAAGGAAAAGCGTCCGGCCTTGTAGCCACGCTCACGCGACTCCGGCAGCATGGCAAAAAGATCGCGTATCGCTGAGAAGACGCCTGTATAGGTTGCAGGATTCGAGCGCGGCGTACGCCCTATTGGCGACTGGTCTATGCGGATGACCTTGTCAATGTTTTCGTGTCCGGTAATGCGCGTATGCTCGCCGGGTTCCTCGCGCGATCCATAGAGCTGCTTTGCCAAAGCGCGGTACAGAATGTCATTGACCAGCGTGCTTTTCCCCGAACCGGAGACACCGGTCACGACCGTCATCACGCCGAGAGGAAACTTCGCTGTTACGTTCTGCAGATTATGGCTGCGTGCGCCTTCCACCGTGATCCACTTACCATTGGGCGTGCGTGGCAGCAAGCGGTGCAGCACGCTGATCTCTCCCGCGAGATATTTCCCGGTAAGCGATCCGGGCATCTGCATGATGCGCTGCGGCGGACCTTCGGCAACAACGTGGCCGCCGAGCTTTCCAGCTCCCGGTCCCAGATCAAGCACATAATCTGCATGGCGAATCGTGTCTTCATCATGCTCGACCACAAGGACGGTGTTTCCCAGGTCACGCAGGGATTCAAGCGCATGAATCAGACGCTGATTATCGCGCTGGTGAAGGCCAATGGAAGGCTCGTCGAGCACATAGAGAACTCCACGCAGACGCGAGCCAATCTGCGTAGCGAGACGGATGCGCTGCCCTTCACCGCCCGAGAGCGTTGCCGCGCTGCGGTTGAGCGAAAGGTAACCAAGGCCAACGGCGTTCAGAAAATCCAGCCGCTCGACAATTTCCCTGCGCAGGCGTTCGGCGATCATTGCCTCGCGCTGGGTAAATTCAAGTGTGCGCGCCGTCTCCACCGCCCGCCGCAGCGAAAGCGCCGTGAAGTCTGCAATGGAAAGCCCACCAACTTTCACGGCCAGCGACTCGGGCCGCAAGCGTTTGCCTTTACAGGACGGGCACTCTGAAGCCGACATATACCCCAGCATCCACTCGCGGTAGGCGTCTGACTTCGATTCTTCAACCGCATCGCGCAGATAGGCAAGGATTCCGTGAAAGCCCGTGCGCGGCGCCTCCGTTTTTCCAGGCCCATAGAGCAGGATGTCCTGATGCTTCTTAGGGAGTTGCTCAAACGGCTTTTTCAGATCAATCTTGTAGCGCTCTGCCGCCAGGTGAATCAGCTTAAGAAGATACTGTGACGCCGATCCCGGCCCAAGCCCTCCTTCGAGCAGCGGCTTCGACCAGTCGCTGATGATCTTCGCAGGATCAAAGTCGTAAATGCTGCCCAGGCCGTGACACTCCGGGCAGGCCCCGTAAGCGCTATTGAAAGAAAAACTGCGCGGCTCCAGTTTAGGCACGTCCAGCCCACAATCCGGACAAGCCATCGAAGACGAGTACAGCTGCTCACTGCCACCGGAGATCGCAATCAACACCAACCCATTTGCCATCTGGAGTGACCGCGCCACTGCTTCCTGCAGCCGCTTCTCGACTCCAGGCTTGAGCACAATGCGGTCAATGACGGCCTCAATCGTATGGTTCTTGCGCTTTTCCAGATTGACAGGCCCAGACAAGTCGCGCAGTTCACCGTCAATGCGCGCTCGAAACCCCTGCTGGTCCAGTTCGTCCAGCAGGTCTTTAAATTCGCCCTTGCGGCCGCGTACTACGGGAGCATAGATGGTAACGCGCTCACCGGGTGCAAGCGAAAGAATGCGCTCCACAATTTGTTCGTGCGTCTGGCGCGAAATGGGCCGCCCGCAATTCGGGCAATGCGGCACGCCTACTGACGCATAGAGCAGACGCAGGTAATCATAAATTTCTGTAATTGTGCCGACAGTCGAGCGCGGACTGCGGCTGGTCGTCTTCTGCTCAATCGAGATGGCCGGACTCAGCCCTTCGATCGAGTCCACATCCGGGCGCTCCACCTGGTCCAGGAATTGGCGCGCATAGGCCGATAAGGTCTCCACATAGCGGCGCTGGCCTTCGGCATAAATCGTGTCAAACGCCAGCGAGGACTTGCCCGAGCCGGAGAGCCCGGTGATGACCGTCAGCGTGTTGCGCGGAATCTGGACGCTGATGTCGCGCAGATTGTGCTGGCGCGCTCCGCGTACTGTGATGTGGGTGATAGACATGCAGTGTGAAAATTCAGAAAATTCGCGGTCTCGGCTAACTGTGCATCTGTTCAAAGTGGAGCGAAGTTTACTATAGGTATCTTAGTTGGCAATAGAAAACAGGGTCAATCTGCCAGAGTTTCTGAGAGAATGAGCATCGGAGTAGTGGGAAGCCAGGAATTGAGATGCAAAACTTCATGAATTTGATTGGATTAATGTGTGCGGCAGTCGCTGCGCTTGCCTTTGGAGTGCTGGCCGCATCCGGCATATGCAGAGCGGCATTCCACATACTCAAAATCCACGCCCGATCCTACGCAAAAGTCCGCCAGGCAAAACCGGAAATCGCCCGCATCGGCTGATTTCCATCTCCCTCCGCCTCTGAATCACCCTTACTGCGGATTCTGCTGCTGCATCTGGCGGGAGCGCAATTCCTGTAACTCCTGCAGTAGCTGCTGCGGGGTCTTCACTCCACCACTGGCAGGCGCCTGCTCAGATTGCGCCTGCGGCGCTGCGTTCATCTCTGGCGAATTCACCGGACGCGGCGGAAGCGGTGAAGTATCGGGCATGTCCGGAGGGGTATTGTCATCCCCATTGTCTCCACTGTCGCCATTCTCATCCTGCTGGACCTGGCGCGCCACCATGGCCGGGCTGTTCTGGATGATTCCTCCTGAGCGTGGGCTCAGAATCACTTCCCTGGGCGCTCCATTTCCCATCCGCCCGACCATCACCACGTTGTAAGCAAGCCCATCGAGCAGCGAAGCCACCACTTCACGCGGGCTGGCGGGCCCATAGCTGCCAAAGATGCGCTGGTCTCCGGATAGGCCATCTACCTTCATCCCGGTCTTCGAGGAAATCTCATGCAGAATGCCGGAAAGGGTGGCGTTGTCAGCCTTGACGGAGAGTTTTCCGCCCTCAAACTGCACCTGGGCAGGCTGCGCTGGCTGGTCCAGTAGAGACGAGGGCTGCGGCGGCACAGGCGCGGCCGGAGCCTGCTGTACAGCGGGTTTTGCCGCAGAAGGACGTACCTGCGCCCCTGCCGCTACGGCAGCCATCAGCCCGAATGTGACAATACGGCGCATCAGAAAAATTACAGAGCTCCTGCGAAAATCCCTCTATGTACTAGACTAGCAGTGGTTTGAATTTGCTCGCGGAATTTTCTTTTCACTCTATGAAGCGTTGGCGATGGCTCCTTCTTCCCGTGGCTCTGCTTCCTGGCATAACCGCCAGCGCCGTTACGTGCACCACGCAATCGCAAATGACCGAGGCACAGCGCTCCGCATTCGTGCAGGCGGCCCGCAACCTCACCACAGAGGTGCAGTCCGGAAATGTCTCCGCCGTAAAGGCCAACACCATCAGCAGCGTCGCGGCGCAGTTTGATTCCATTGCCGCCACCATCCAGTCTCTTGCGCCAGACCTGCAAGGTGCAACTTTTACGATCCAGAACATCTACGCCCTGAATGCTTATGACATCAAAGCACCCGCCGATACGCAGTTCTTTTGCAGCATTCCCGGCTCTGAGGTGCTCATCACGGTATCGCTGGCGCAACTGCCCCCGGGGAACTATGCGCTCCTGCTCATCCACTCTTCAGGCGGAAAGCAGCCCCAGCAAATGGCCATGATTCTGGCCAACGACCCGCCTGGAAGCCCGCAGTGGAAGCTTGCCGGTTTTTATGACCGGCCGCTTACGCTCGCAGGGCACGACAGCGTCTGGTATTGGACGCAGGCCCGCGAATTCGCAAAGAAAAAGCAGACGTGGAATGCGTATTTCTATTACGAAACGGCAGCCTATCTCGCGCTGCCTGCTGACTTCCTTACCAGTCCGAACCTTGAGAAGCTCCAGAAGGAAATGAGCGGCACCCGGCCAGACGGTCTGCCTGGAGCAGGACCGATGGTCGTTTCAGCAAACGGGCAGAGCTACGAAATCACGAACCTGCATACCGACGGCTCCCTGGGCCAGCTTGATCTGGTTGTGAATTACAAAGCCACAGATACCTCTGACCCTGTGGCCACGCGCAGCCGCAACATTGATGTGATGAAGGCCCTTCTCGCGCAGCACCCGGAACTGCGCGAAGCATTTCACGGACTCTGGGTCTACGCTGACGCTCCCAATCAGCGCCCCTTCGGCATTGAGCAGCCAATGAACCAAATCCAGTAACTTCAGGAAGAATATGGCGAACGTAATGGAGAAAAACTTGTCTCAGGTGATTGCGCAACGTCGCGCAACTCCCAGCTTTGACGGATCTCCCATTCCTGACGAAGACCTGAAGAAGATACTGGATGCCGGCCTGCGCGCCCCCAGCGGATACAACATGCAGCCCTGGCGCTTTATCGTCGTCCGCCAGCCGGAGCAGAAACGGCGTCTGCGCGCTGCCAGCTTCAACCAGGCAAAGGTCGAGGAGGCCTCCGTTGTCATCGTTGCCTGCGGTGACGCCGATGGATGGCGCAAAGGTGACCTCGATGAGATGCTCCGCCTGGGCCGCGAGGGCGGAATGCCTGAGAACTACGCCGAGCAGGCCAAGAGCAATATCCCGAATTATCTTTCCAACCATCCCAACTTTCCCATGTGGCTCAACCGCCACGTCATGATCGCCTACACCACCATGATGCTCATGGCCGAGGCCCTGGGTTACGACACGGCCCCCATGGAGGGCTTTGAGGAAGAAAAGGTGCGCGAAGTGCTCAAGCTGCCGCTTAGTTATCACGTCGTTGCACTGCTTGGAATCGGGCGCCTGAAAGGCCCAGATAAATTCTTTGGCGGCCGCTTCAGCATGCCCCATACCGTCTTTGCTGAAGAGTACGGAAAGCCCATCAAGCTGTAACGACTACATGCATATCCTGTAATCTCCTGATATGCGGCGCGAGTATCCTGAAGCCCCCATCATTGGCGTCGGCGCAGTCATCCTTCATCAAGGGAAGGTCCTACTCATCCAGCGTGGGAAAGAGCCACTCAAAGGCGAATGGTCCATCCCCGGAGGCGCTTTGGAACTTGGCGAAACACTTCAGGAAGGCATCCAACGCGAGGTACTCGAAGAAACCGGCCTTGAAGTCAAACCGCTCCGCATCATCGAAGTGCTCGATCGCATCGCCCACGATGAGAACGGCGCAGTGCGATTTCACTATGTTCTGGTGGACTTTCTCTGCCGTCTCACCGGAGGCGAACTGCGCTGCTCCAGTGATGCCATCTCAGCGGAGTGGGCCTCACGCGAGCAACTTAACTCCCACGGAAAATATCGCATCCCTTCTTTCACAGTTGCGGTACTGGAGAAGGCCTTTCGGTCCACGGAAGAACATCCATAAATAAATCACGATAGACTGCTGTTTTGTCATGTTTCCTGTGCGTGGGAACGAACATCCAAAGTACAGGGCAAAAAAAACATTGAGGCGACATGGACCAGACACAATCTGATGCGCTCGTATTTTTTGGCGCAACCGGCGACCTGGCTTACAAACAAATCTTCCCCGCACTGCAACGGCTGGCCAAACGCGGGCGCCTGCATGGTCCGATCATCGGCGTCGCCAAGGCCGGATGGACACTTGACCAGCTAAAAGCGCGCGCCAAAGACAGCGTGGAAAAACACGGCGGGGCCGATCCCGAAGGATTGCCGCGTCTGCTTGAAAAGCTTCGGTATGTGGATGGCGATTACAACGATGCCGCGACCTTCCAGCAGGTGCGTCACGAGCTCGGCGACGCGAAGCGTCCCCTGCATTATCTGGCCATTCCACCCAGCCTGTTTGGCCGCGTGATTGATCAGCTTCGCGACTCGGGCTGCGCCAACGGTGCCCACATTGTTGTGGAAAAACCTTTCGGGCACGACCTTGAATCCGCACGTGCGCTGACTGCGGAAATTCATCGCGTCTTTGGTGAAACGAACATCTTCCGCATTGACCATTATCTCGGCAAGAACTCGGTCCAGAACGTCATCTTCTTCCGCTTTGCCAACCTGTTTCTTGAACCCATCTGGAACCGTCAGTATGTCGAAAGCGTCCAGATCACCATGTCGGAAAGCTTCGGCGTCCAGGGGCGCGGCGCCTTTTATGACGGCATCGGCGCCGTCCGCGATGTAGTACAGAACCACCTCATGCAGGTAGTGAGCAATATTGCCATGGAACCTCCGCCGAATCCTGACGTGGAAGCGCTGCGCGATGAGCGGGTCAAAGTCCTCAAAAGCGTCCAGACCATGACCAAGGACAATCTTGTACTGGGCCAGTTTGCTGGCTACCTCAATGAACCTGGAGTCAAGCCCGGCTCAACGGTGGAAACATTCGCGGCCATGCGCCTGTATATCAATTCCTGGCGCTGGCGCGATGTTCCTTTCTTTATTCGCACCGGGAAATCACTGCCCGTCACAGCAACGGAAGTCATCGCAAAGTTTCGGCAAACGCCGCCAGTCTTCTCTGAGGACCTTCCACCACAAAACTACGTGCGTTTCCGCCTTAGTCCTGTTCCGCTCATCGCCATTGGCGGCTCGGTGAAGGAGGCAGGCGACCGTCTGCGCGGCTGCATGGTTGAGCTCGAAGCCGAGCAGGAGTGTGGCAAAGACAACCTGCTCCCCTATGAAGAGCTACTCGACGATGCCATGCGCGGCAATCCCGCATGGTTTGCTCGCGAAGATTATGTGGAAGAAGCCTGGCGCATCTTTGACTCAGTCTTGAAAGACCGCCCCGGCGTGCATTCCTACCAGCCCGGAAGCTGGGGCCCCAAAGAGGCCGATGCTCTCACCCGGGACTTCGGTGGATGGTCTAACCCGCAGTAGTCAGCGACAGGGACCCACGTTTCGCAGAATTAACGTGGGTCTCTGTCGCCTCCAACCAGGCGCACTCAAAATTCTCCAAATTCTCCGCACTGCCGCCATACCTCAGAACATCGGAAGGAAAACCCCTCAATTCCCGTCTGGGCCCTTCAGCTCTATGGATTCGCCACCCGAGGTCATCCAGCGGTCCATCAGAGTCTGCGCGCAGCGCGCTCCACACAAGTGCCTTGCCTGCGCATCGTGAGAAAGCAGCAGGTTCCACGGAACAACTCGGAGCTGAGGCAGCGTATCTCCATCCGGGAGGGGCGAGAACCGCTCGGCCCAAGCCAGCCACCAGTCTGCCGACTCCTCGCTCTTCTCTTTGCCGCACACGTCACAATGAAAGGTCTCAGTAAAGGCCATGCTGATTGCTCCAAATCATCTGCTGTGGGCAAAGTTAGCACAGTCGGGAATGAGGCAAAAACTGAACAACTGAAGATGCCATGCTCGCCGCAACCGACCGCCTTCAGGCTTGTTGTTGCCACGCGGAATACGAAGGATTTCATCCATCCTGGCGCACAGACTTTTAATCCCTTTCATCACAAGCCGTAATCTCCGGTAAAGTTCAGCTTATTTCAGCTAAACCACGGCCACTGCTTTGCGCCGCGCCTTTTTTACAGCAGGCTTTGCAGCGAGCGGCTCCGTAACCGCGGGAATGTCATCGGCCGTCGCCTTCCCTTCTGCCAGTTTCACAAAGAAATCCTGCGCGCTGAAGGGCGGCAGCGATTTTGCCGATGCACTCTCACTCACGCGGAAGTATTTTCCATCGCCCTGCAGCACGCGGCTCTTGACCGTGTCCGCCAGATAGGCCGCAAGAATCTCATTCCGCAGCCGCGCGCGCAATTGCGCGTCTTTGATTGGAAAGACGACCTCGCAGCGTTCAAACAGATTGCGCGGCATCCAGTCTGCGCTGCCGCAGTAAATCTCTTCGTCGCCGCCATTGGCGAAATAAAAAATGCGGCTGTGCTCAAGAAAACGTCCCACAATCGAGCGCACGCGAATGTTCTCGCTCATCTCCTTCAGTCCCGGCCGCAGGGAGCAGATGCCGCGCACAATCAGGTCAATCTGCACTCCGGCTTTCGACGCGGCGTAGAGCGCTTCCACCACGCTCTGCTCCAGAAGTGAATTCATCTTGGCAATAATGCGCGCAGGCCGTCCGGCTTTTGCATGTTCGGTTTCACGCGCTATCAAACGGATGAAGTTTTCTGCCAACGTTAAAGGCGCAACCAGTAGCGGAGCATAATCGTCCGATTCAGAATGCGCAGTCAGATAGTTGAACACACTGTGCACCCCTGCCGTAATAGCAGGATCGGCCGTCAGCAGACTGATGTCTGTATAAAACCGCGCCGTGTTGGGATTGTAGTTCCCTGTGCCCAGATGCGCATACCTCCGGACAACGCCATCCGGATCGCGCCTGACCAGAAGCGCCAGCTTGCAGTGCGTCTTCAGGCCCACAATTCCGTGAAAAACCTGCACGCCCGCGTCTTCCATCTCACGCGCCCAGCGAATGTTTGAGGCCTCGTCAAAGCGTGCCGTCAGTTCCACCACGACCGTCACTTCCTTGCTCTGCGCGGCCTCAATCAATGCGCTGAAAATGGCCGAATCAGAGCTGGTGCGGTAAAGCGTCTGCTTGATCGAAATCACATTCGGATCAGACGCGCCCGACTCAATAAAGCCCACCACTCCATCGTAGGAATCATACGGATGGTGCAGCAGAATGTCCCGGTGCCGCAGCTCATCAAACAGGTCCGCGGATTTGCGGTTCAGGCGCAGCTCATGCGGCACGAATGGCTGGTACTTCAGGTCTGGGCGCGGCGTGTCACTATAAAGGTTCATCAGTCGCGACAGGTTCACCGGGCCGTCTGTGCGATAAATCTGCGACTCATCCAGCTCAAAATTCATGCGCAGGCGGTCAATAATCTCCGGATCGGCGCTCTGTTCAATTTCCAAGCGCACCGCGTCGCCCTTGCGGCGATTGTGCAGCTCTGAGCGCACTGTTTCGAGCAGGGACCGCGCCTCTTCTTCCTGAAAGTACAGATTGCTGTTACGCGTGACCCGAAACGCCGCCTTCGAGAGAATCTCATATCCCCGATACATCCCCGCCGCATGGCGCTCAATCAGGTCATGCAGAAAAATGTAGTCATGCGTCCCCTGGCTCGACGGCAGCGGAACCAGCCGAGGCAGTGCGCGCGGCACCGTAACCACTCCCAGTACCGGCCCGGCCGTGGTCTTACGTTTGCGCCGCAGCAGCAGGGCAATGCAAAGAGCCTTGTTCAGCACGCGCGGAAACGGGTGCGCCGGATCAATCGTCACCGGGGTCAGCAATGGATCTACTTCCCGCTGATAAAAGGCCGTGGCCGACTCCTGCGCAGCCTCGTCCATCTCCTCCCACCCCAGCACCCGCACTCCCGCCCCTCGTAACGCAGGCACAAGCTGCTGGTTCCAGCACCGGTACTGCTCGGCGACAAAGGACTGCATGTCCTCATTCAAAAGGTCCAGCGTCTGCTGCGGAGTCATCCCTTCCGGCCCGGCTTCGGTATAGCCATCTTCAATCCGCTGCAATAACCCTGCCACCCGAATCTCTACAAACTCATCCAGATTGCTGGCCGTAATCGCCAGAAACTTCACCCGCTCCAGCAACGGATTCGAGGCATCCTGCGCCTCTTCCAGCACCCGGCGGTTAAATTGCATCCAGGACTCATCCCGGCCAATCAAAAGATTTTGTGGCTGTTTCGAACGAGTGCTCATAAAAATCACAGAGTCAGATGCAAAGTTTACCGAATCCCGACACCCTATGTGATGAACAATATGAAAAAACCGGGCCATTCCGGTCGTAATTTGACGCGGGTATGTCTCCTCAACGAGGATAAAAATAACTGCGAGGGTTAGCCATTATGGGAGATCAGGGTTGTAGCGAACTGCTGGCGCAGGACACAGCAGCAAAGCTTTTCCAGACAGCGGCCTTGCTGGTAGGCAATGAGGCCGACGCAGTCAGTCTCGTCGAAGAGGCCATCGCCGGGGTGGAGGTGGATCCCTGTGCAGACGGCGAAGCAGCCAGCGTAATCGTACAGAATGAAGTCGTCCGGGCAGCGATTCGTCTCCTGAGCCAGCGTGAGCCCCAGGGCTTCGCTGTAACCGAATCGTCCGAAGCTGGCCCCGCCAGCTGCATTGAAGGTGACGACCTTTCCGCCTCCGGCATCTCTCAGGAACACCTGACCTGGCTGCTGGAAGGCGAAGGCCGCAGCCGTCTGCGCAATTGGCTCGAGCACCTTCCCGCCATTCAGCGGACCATCTTCGTGGAGCGCGCCATGCTCGGACAAAACAATGCCGCCACAGCAGAAAATCTTCGTTCCAGCGGCGGAGCAGGCGCAGCCAGCTGGACGCCGGACAAGGTCAGCGAAGTCTTCCGCCAGGCGCTTTGTTCTCTGGCCACTTCTCTCCTTCAGGCGGGCGCCGGTCAACCCGCCTGAGGAACATAAACTCTTTGTTCCCCACAATTTTCTGAACTTTTTCTACGCTCGGCTGCATCCAAAGACCATAATCTTCTTAGGTAAGAGCCTTTCCTGGGACTAAGGTGAATCGTTTCGTGCGTATCATCCAGTACAACAGGTGGTGGAGTGCTGCCCTGTGCCTGCTGTTGCTTCCTTGCGGGGCCATGGCTGCGTTTGCACAGGAGCAGCCCGGCAGCAGCGCGCCCTCACTGCCCAGCCCATATCAGATTCCTTCGGCCCAGCAGGGTGGAAGCGGCTTCCAGGGCAGCATCGTTCAGGAAAAGCCCTCATCGGCCGTCCTGCCGCTGTCACTCGATGACGCTATTCAGCGCGGCCTGAAATATAACCTCGGACTGGTCCTGAGCAACCAGAACACCCAGTCTGCCAATGGCTCGCGCCTCCAGGAATTGCAGGCCCTCCTGCCCACCGTGAATGCATCGCTCAAAGAGTCCGTCCAGCAGGTCAATCTGGCCGCGCAGGGGCTCCGCATTCCCGGCTTCCCTACCATCATTGGTCCGTTTGGATACACTGATCTGCGCGCATCCCTCAACTGGTCTCTGGTGAACGTTGCTTCGCTCCAGAATTATCTGGCCGCAAAGCATAACTTCCAGAGCGCAAAGCTCTCCGCGCAGGACGCTCGCGACATGGTCACCCTCACCGTCGGCAACGCCTACCTGCTGGTCATTGCCGACAAGGCCCGCATTGACAGCGCGCAGGCCCAGGTCAGCACATCAAAAGTATCGCTTGATCAAGCGATACAAAACCACCAGGCGGGCACGGCCCCGCTTCTCGACGAGCTGCGCGCCCGCGTGGACTACCAGACCCAGCAGCAAAACCTGATTACCGCCCAGAACCAGTACGAGAAAGACAAAATCGCGTTGGCCCGCATCATAGGCCTCCCGCTCGACCAGAAGTTTGAGCTGTCCGACACCGCGCCTTACGCCGCTCTGGACAATGTAGATCCGGAAACCGCCGTGAAGCAGGCGCTGGAAAACCGCAATGATCTGAAGGCAATGCAGGAGCAGCTCAGGGCTGCCGAAAAGGCCCGCTCTGCCGCCACTGCCGAACGTTACCCCACCGTCAGCTTTTCCGGCGACTACGGAGATATCGGCCCCACCCTGGGCCACTCGCATGGCACCGGCAATGCCAGCGGCACCCTGTCCGTGCCTGTTCTTGAAGAAGGCAAGATCCGTGGCGATATCCATCAGGCACAGGCACAACTTGAATCCAAACGGGCACAGTTGAGTGACCTCGAAGGACAGATCAGCGCCGATGTGCGCGACAGCATCCTGGACATTAAGGCAGCGCAAAAGCAGGTGGAAGTCGCACGCAATAACGTCGAGCTAGCCAAAGAAGCCCTGAGCGAAGCCCAGCAGAGATATGCTGCCGGGATTTCAGACAATCTCGCTGTCTCTCAGGCCCAGCAGTCCATGGCCCAGGCAGATGATCAATATGTCAGCAGCCTCTACCAGCACAATATCGCCAAACTCTCTCTGGCACGTGCGCTGGGCGTTGCTGAAAAGAGTTACAAGAGTTACGTCGGAGGAAAGTAAAGTGGCTGACCAGACCACAGTACAAACCGAAGAAAAGAACTGGATTGACCAGCCCGAAGAAGAACAGCGTCAAAAGCCGCGCCGCCGTTTCATCATCATTGGCGTGGCTGCCGTCGTTGTCGTCGTGGCCCTCCTGTGGTGGTGGCACTCCACCTATTACGAGGACACGGATGACGCGCAGGTCTCCGGCCATCTTATTCAGATCAGCGCCCGCATCGCCGGCCATGTCACAAAAGTCAATGTAGATGAAAACCAATACGTAGACGCCGGCACCGTGATCGCAGAACTGGATCCTACGGACTTTGAAACTGCCATACAGCAGGACGAAGCCAACCTGGCCGCCGCGGAAGCCAGCTACGAAGCCGCCAAGGTCAATATTCCGGTCATCCACATCAGTACCGGAAGCACCCTCTCTTCCGCCAACGCGGATGTTTCCAGCGCACAGGCCCAGGTGGTCCAGGCACAGCAGCAGTTGCAGGCCGCAGAAGCCGCTGTCGCACAGGCTGACGCTAACAATAAAAAGGCCCAGGCCGACCTTCAGCGATATACACCACTGGTACAGCGCGATGTAATCTCCAAACAGCAGTATGACGCTGCGGTAGCCACCGCCAACGCCAACCAGGCCGCGCTCGATCAGGCCAAGGCCAATCTGGCAGCCGCCCAGGCCGCGGTGCGTATGGCACGGGACAAGGTGACCTCGGCCCAGGCCTCCTATAAAAACGCACTGACCGGACCGCAGCAGGTTGCCATCCAGAAAGCCAAGGCTGACCAGGCCGCCGCCCAGGTGGAACAGGCACGCGCTGCTCTGGAACAGGCAAAGCTGAACCTGAGTTACACCAAAATTATTGCCCCAACGGCTGGCATCATCACCAAAAAGAGCGTGGAAGTCGGCCAGAATGTCAGTGTCGGCCAGAATATGGCCACGCTGGTCTCACTCGACGACATCTGGATCACGGCCAACTTCAAGGAAACGCAGCTTGCCCACATGCGTCCCGGGCAGCCCGTCACCATCAGCGTAGATGCTTATGGAGGACACAAATACGATGGCAAGGTCACGCAGATTGGCGGCGCCACCGGGTCCGTTCTCAGCCTCTTTCCACCTGAAAACGCCACCGGAAACTACGTGAAAGTGGTGCAGCGCATTCCAGTGCGCATTGACCTGACCGATCGCAACCAGAACTCAGACCATCTCCTGCGCCCAGGAATGTCTGTAATTCCAAAGGTCAAAGTAAAGTAGCCAAACCCAAAACCTACAATCAGGAATTTTCCCATGCTTTCGCTGACGCGAAGGCATGGGAAACCACAACTGCGCACTCCCACGGCGCAGCGGCTTCGACTACACGCCTCCGCTATTTCACTCAAGACAACTATTTGCCACCAGACGGTAAGAAGATAGAGAAGACAGTCCAGCTTTTTCCTGGAGTGGTAGAGCTTTTGAGGCGGACTTCGCCGCCGTGTTTCAGCACGATGTCCCGGCAGATCCACAGGCCCAGGCCGGTGCCTATTTCTTCTTTTGTGGTGAAGAATGGCTCGAAGATTTTTTTGCGGATTCCGAGGGGGATTCCGCTGCCTGTATCGCCGACTGTGATGAAGACGCCGGGGCGGTGGCGGGCGGCGGAGACGCGGAGGCGCACGATGCCGGGACCGCGGACGGCATCAATGCTGTTGCCGACGAGGTTAATGAGAAGCTGGCGGACTTCGCCGGGAACGGCGGTGATTTCCGGGTCCTGCCGAATCTCGGCCTGAAGCTGGATGTCTTTGTTCCGGGCGCGCGGCTGGAAGATGGCGACCACGGAATCCAGCAAAGAGCCTACGTGCATGGATGTGCGGGTGGATGGGGCACGATAGAAGCCGAGTGTCTGGCGGGCCATCTGAGAGACGCGCGCAAGCTCCTGCTGCGCGGAGTCCAGATAGTGGATCACGTCGGACTTCTCTGCTGACTGCCGGGCGAGGTAGACCAGATTGGTGGTTGCTTCGAGCGGATTGTTGATTTCATGCGCGATGGTAGCGGCGAGGCGGCCCACGGAGGCGAGGCGCTCGCTGATGCGCAGGGCCTCTTCCGATCTCTTTTTACGGGTAATGTCGCGGGCGATTTTGGCAGCGCCAATGACTTTTCCGTAAGCGTCCCTGATGGGCGAGATGGAGAGGGAAACGTCAATCAGCTCGCCGGATTTTGTCATGCGCACGGTTTCAAAGTGGTGAATGCGTTCACCGCGGCGGATGGTGCTCAGGATCATTTCTTCATCGGAGTGAAGATCCGGAGGAACGATGGTGAGGATGGACTGACCGACCATCTCCTGTGCGGTATGGCCGAAGATTTGTTCGGCGGCGGCGTTCCAACTGGTGACGATTCCGTTCAGGTCTTTGCTGATGATGGCGTCGTCGGACCATTCGACGATAGCGGCCAGTGTGGTGCGGACGCGAGCGGATTCTTCAATGACGTGGTGCGCGCTTACCTGCTCGGTGACTTCAATGGCGTGGATCAGGACGGCGTTGACATTTCCTTCGGCATCTCTGACTGGCTGGAAGGTGAAATTGAAATAGCCTTCTGAGGGCAAGCCTGATGCGGCGCGATTGAGAACGATTCGGACTTCCTGCCCGACGGCCGGAACGCCGGTCCGGTATACCTGGTCCAGGAGTTCGAGAATGCCTTGCCCTTCCAATTCGGGGAGGGTTTCGCGGACGGTCCTGCCGAGGAAGCCGGACTGCTGTGTTCTGCCGGTGAGACGGAGCACGAGGTCGTTAACAAATTCCCAGCGGTGTTCAGGCCCGGTGAGAAGACCGATGGCTGCAGGCGCCTGTTTGAAAAGCTCGCGCAGGCGGCGGCGCTCGGTTTCGGCTTCCGCGAATGCCTTTTGCTCGCGTTCTGCGGTTTCGCGCCGGATTTTGGCCAGGCGGAGATGAGTTCCAACACGGGCGAGGAGCTCGCGGGCGGTGAATGGCTTGACAAGGTAGTCGTCGGCCCCGGCGTCGAGACCTTCGACACGGGATTCTTCTCCGGCGCGGGCGGAAAGCAGGATGACGGGGATGCTCTCGAGATCCGGGTTACTGCGGATGGCGTTGAGGACGCCGAAGCCGTCGAGGCGGGGCATCATCACGTCTGTCAGGACAAGGTCAGGGTGCAATTGCTTCGCGGCTTCCAGGGCCTGTTCGCCATCGGAGACGGTGTGGACGCGATAGCGGCCGTGAAGGAGCCGGCTGACGTACTCCCGCATGTCGGCGTTGTCGTCGGCCAGAAGGACGAGGTCCTGATGCGATCCGGGAGTGGAGGGGGCGGGCGGTGGGACTTCGGGAACCCAGCGCGCGGCCTCTTCGATGAAGCCTTTGCTTGCGGACACAGCGGAGGGGAGCGCGCAAGCGGTACCGACCCGAGCGGAGGGCAGGTGGTCTTTGCCCTTTGGGATCGAAATGGTGAAGGTACTGCCCTGATGGAGGACGCTTTCCACGTGAAGGGAGCCGCCGTGGAGCTTTACCATCTCATGGACGAGGGCCAGCCCAATGCCTGTACCTTCATAACTTCTGCCCTGCATGCCGCGGACCCGATGGAAGCGGTCGAAGATTCCAGCAAGCTCGTTTTCAGGGATACCGGCACCAGTGTCACGGACGCTCAGCTCGACTGTGGTTTCCGATTCGCGCAGGGTGACGGCGACTTCACCGGCGAGCGTGAACTTGAAGGCATTAGAAAGCAGGTTGAGGAGAATCTTCTCCCACATCTCGCGGTCTACATAGACCGGCCCGTGCAGCGGCTTGCAGTCTACGATAAAGCGCAGGCCGGCTTTCTCCATGGCGGCGCGGAAGACGCTGGCGACGCCGGCAGTGAATGATGGCAGATCCATCGGCTCATAGATGGCCTGGGGGCGCCCGGCCTCGATGCGGGAGAAATCGAGCAGCGAGTTGACCAGTTTGAGCAGCCGCAGAGCATTGCGGCGGGCGATGGTGAGGTGCTCGATATCTTCCGGCGCGAGGCGATCGCTGGCCTGGATCAGCATTTCCTCAAGCGGGCCAAGCATGAGAGTGAGAGGGGTGCGGAACTCATGGCTGACGTTGCTGAAGAAATCAGTCTTGGCTCGGTCCAGCTCGGCCAGGGTCTCGGCGCGCTGCCGCTCCTGCTCGTAGGCTTCTGCATTGGCAATGCTGGCGGAAATCTGCCCGGCGAGGAGCTTGAGAAAGCCACAGTAAGCTTCGTCTGGCTTGCGGTAGGGATTGAGGCCGATGACCAGAACGCCTGCACGCCCGGTTGGTCCGGAAGGCGCAACGGGAACGATGGCAATGGAGTCAGGGGCGCGATCCCATGCTCCTGAGGGGAAGGTCCAGGACTTATTTGCTGGCGCGGTGATGACGCGAATTTCATGGGAGGTGAGAGCCTCACCCACGGGCCAGACGGAATCATCCTGGAGGGAGATGACTTCAGGCGCGAAGGTGGCATTGGATTCGATGCCTTTAGTGCAGCCAGCCAGAAGGGCCTTTCCGTCTTCGACGGCGTAGAGCAGGGCGAAGCAGATATCTTTGGGGTTTGTGGAAAGACCCAGGGCGGAAAGACGACAGGCCTCCCGCCATGTGCGCGCATGGGCCGCGCGCGCGGCCATTTCACCGAGCAGGGCGAGTTGCCGCTCACCAATGATGCGCTGGGTGTCATCGGTGTTGGCGCAGATAATGCCGCCGACTCCGCCGTCGTCATCCGGGACAGGGCTGTAGGAGAAGGTGTAGTAAGTCTCTTCCGGGTAGCCGTAGCGCTCCATAATGAGCATCAGAGCTTCATCGTAGGTGCCTTCATTGGAACGGAGCGCGGTTTCAGCGCGTGGGCCTATCTGCTTCCAGATTTCCTGCCATACGACACTGGCTGGCTGCCCCAGAGCTGCCGGATGCTTACCGCCCAGGATGCTGCGGTAGGCATCATTATAAAGATTGACCAGTTGCTTTCCCCACCAGACGAACATGGGCTGGCGTGAGGTGAGAACAATGCGCAGGCAAGTCTTCAGGTTCTTCGACCAATTTTCAATAGGTCCAAGCGGAGTGGCGGACCAGTCTATGGTACGCATGAGGGCACCCAGCTCGCCACCTCCGCTGAAGATTTTTTCAGATGGAGAGACAGTTTCGGGAACTGAAGATGGAAAATCTATGGCCGCATTTTTGGGTGTTGCAAGTTCCATCCGCTTGTTCCCTCAAAAACAAGAAAAGGCAAGAGAAATCATGGGAAGAGAAGCAAATTCTGTAACCCATGCCTGAAACTGATTCAGGTTAGATGCAAATTATGGGTGGGCGGGTGAAGTCTGGCGCAAGATGGCGCTTGTAAATTCGTCAAGGTCCAGAGTTCAGGCGATGGAGGGCGAACTACCTCACACAAGCCTTCGACGTTGCAGTCTCCGTGTTTCAGAGTTGCACGATGGTTCTCTTTTAACCCAGGTCACCCCGAAATCCGGGGACCATTGGTTATGCGAGAGCCAGAGCGCGAACTTCTTCCTTGCGTACGGTGAGTTTTTCTACCAGTGCGGTTTTTACTGCGAAACCACGGCCGGGTGAATCTGGTACGCGGATTTCGCCCTTTGGTGAGACTTCGACCTCTGGTTCGATGATGTCTTCTTTCCAGTAGCGCTTTGAGGCGGAGACATCGCCGGGCAGCTTGAAGTTTTCAAGCGAGGACAGAGCTATGTTGTGGGCGCGTCCGATGCCGCTTTCGAGCATACCGCCGCACCAGACGGGGATGCCTTTTTCCTGGGCGGCATTGTGGACGGCTATGGCCTCACTGAATCCTCCGACGCGGCCGTTTTTGATGTTGATGATGCGGCAGGACTCCATATCAATGGCGGCCAGCGCATCACGGCGGTTGCGGATGGATTCATCCAGGCAGATGGCCGTTCGGATGCGTTTTTGCAGCATGGAGTGGTAGTAGAAGTCGTCGTACCAGAGCGGCTGCTCGATCATGAGCAGGTCGAAGGAATCGAAAGTGGCCAGGTGATCGAGATCGTTGAGGCGGTAGGCGGAGTTGGCGTCGCAACTGAGCAGAATTTCGGGCCAGCGGTTGCGCACAGCTTCCAGCATGTCCACGTCCCAACCGGGTTTGCACTTCAGCTTAATGCGCTGATAGCCGGCGGCGAGCTCCTTTTCGACGGCGGCGAGCTGTTTTTCCATGGTGGGCTGAATGCCGATGGAGACGCCGCAGGGGATGACTTCGCGTGTTCCGCCGAGAAGCTGGGCCAGAGGAACACCGCGCATCTGGGCTTCGAGGTCCCAGAGGGCGTTTTCAAGCGCGGCCTTGGCCATGCGGTGTCCGCGCACCTGGCGGAAGATGCCCGGGCACTTGCCTGCGTGTTCGGGGTCGGCGCTGGCCAGGGCGGGGGCGAGTTCCTGCATGGCAATGAGCCAGGCGGTGTCAATGGTCTCTTCACTGAAGTAGGGGTGTTCCCCGGCGACGCATTCGCCCCAGCCGATGAGGCCCTCGGCGCGGATTTCAACCAGCATGATGCGTCTTTCGGTGGTGGTGCCGAAGCTGGTCTGGAAGGGCGACACCAGTGGCATGCGGATTTCACGCAGAATGATGGAATCAATCTTCATACAATCTCAATCTCACTCGTGTTGTGGAGCGGGTGGCTCATGCCATGCTCCGAGTTCGTAGGTCCCATTGCCGTGGGAATCTGTTTTGAAGCCGATGACGGCCAGCCCCTTTGCAAACGCATCGAGAAAAAGCTGGCGGTTTCTTGTCTGCACTTCCAATGCCCGCGCATGGTCTTCTGCCGATGATTTCCACTGGTAAATTTCGCGCGGGACCGTAATTGTCTGCTCGACCCGTGCTGGCTGGGGAGTGTTGCCGTCCACAATTGCCCGCACGCGGTCGGAATTCATCCACCATTCGGCGTGCAGGCGGTCTGTCGGCAGCCCACCCTGGAGCCGAGATGAGGATACACCATAGAAGTTGGGGGTATACCGGCGGACGATGGCGCCCAGCCTGTGAATATTCAAATAAGCATTCTTGATTTCCAGAGGATCAAAGGTCCATTCCATGAGGCGGAATCCCCGGGCCATGGCGTCCTGCCGCTGCGCCAGCTTAAGTTTACGGCCGATGCCGGAATTGCGGTAGTCGGGGCTTACGGCCAGCATGTGAGAGTGAAGGTACGGCTCAAGTTCCTTGCGGAGGGCGGGGAGCGACATGGCAAAGCCAACGAGAGATTCAGAGGTGGCGGGGATGCCTCCGGTGATGTCGAAAGCACCGAGTACCTGGCCGCCGATCTTCTGGGTGACGGTAAATACGCGGCGAGGAATGACGTCGCCGTCGGAATAACCCCAGACGTCAATCTGTAACTGAACGCAGGCGTCGAGTTCCTCGAAACCGGAACAAGGCCGGATGAGAATCTGCCGGCCCTGCGGTGTGGTGAAGGTAGTCCTATTTGTAGTCGGCATTCTGTGCGAAGTCCTTTACCGTGGGCTGCTCCTGCGCTTTTGCCTTGCTCCAGAGCGCTTCGAGTTCGTGAGGCGTGAGGCCTTCCAGCGAGCCTTGGCTCAGGGACTCCATGAGGGCGAAGCGGCGGCGGAATTTGGCATTAGTTTCGCGGAGGGCCATTTCGGGGTCTATCTTGAGGTGGCGCGCGAGATTGACTGCGGTAAATAGAAGATCGCCCATTTCGAGGGAGACGGCTGCGGCGTCCTGGTCCATGTGGGCCAGCTCTGCTTCGAGTTCCAGAATTTCCTCCTGCAATTTGGCGAAAAGGCCGCAATGGTCGGGCCAGTCAAAGCCGCTTTTTGCTGCTTTCGAGCCGAGCTTCTGGGCCTCCATTAATGCGGGGAGAGAGCGGGGGATGCTGTCGAGGCAGCTCTGTTTTTCTGCTTTGGAGGACTTTTCGAGCTGCTTGATTTCTTCCCAGTTGCGCAGGACCTGCTTCGAGTCAATGTCGTCAGTCTCAAGACCTTCGGCGATGTTTCCGGCTGCGGCGGAGGCTTCTTCTCCAAAGACATGGGGATGGCGACGGACAAGTTTGCGGTTCAGTTCGGAGATGACATCAGCGATGCTGAAGTACCCTTCCTGGGAGGCCATTTCTGCGTAAAAGAGCACTTGCAGGAGCAGGTCGCCAAGTTCTTCCCTGAGATGGGGCCAGTCGCGGCGCTCGATCGCGTCGAGGACCTCATAGGTCTCCTCCAGCGTGTATTTGCGGATAGAATCAAATGTCTGCTCGCGGTCCCATGGGCAACCTCCGGGCGCACGCAGCCGGGCCATGATGGCGACGGCCTCCTGAAACCGCTGGCCTGCGTCCTGGAATGACGGCATGCCTTTACTGTAACCGATGTCGTTGCGGAGACGAGTTGTCAGCCGGAGGATTTCGATGTACAAAGATTTCATATCTGCAATTACAGCAAGGTAAGCTTCCTCTTCAACGTCCCTCCGAGCAAGGGAATTATGGAGAAAAAGATGGGCGGGCGCATACTGCTTGTCGGCAATGACGATACATTGCTGCTGACACGTTCTGCTGTGGTGAACACACGATGGACATCTAAAATGGCACATCTGCATGAGGCGGTGTCTGCGATGGAAGAGGGGACTTTTGATGTAATCGTCCTTTGCCACACCATAGGGCGCGCGGAAGTGGAAGGTTTTGTGCGCGCCGTGCATGCAGAGCGTCCGCAGACAGGCTTTCTCGTGCTGGAGGCAACGTCCGGAAGCGCGGCGTATGTAGAAGAGCTACGGCGCAACGAGAAGATTGTTGCAGATGTGGTGGGTACTTATGCGCCGGGGGAGATGCTGCGGGCCATTGCGAAATTGCTGCAAACGGAAGCGAACCATGCCTGAAGGCCACCCATGGCCCGCATAACTGGACCTCCCAGGTCGGAAGAAAAACTAGCTGCTCCAGAGCAACATCATTTCAATCGCGTGGAGCTTTTGTAAGCCACCACAGTACCTGTCCAAAGATCTTCCATTTCCGGTCGTGCGTGATGTCAATGGGTGGGTATTTGTGATTGGCGGGCAGAAGGATGTCGGTTGAGGGGAGCCGCTCAAAAAGCGCCACCTTAAAACCGAGGTTGCGATGGGAAGCAAGGACGATTTTGTTTTCCACGGTCTTTCTGTCCGTCATTTCCGTATCTACGGCGATGATCGTGTTTGGGCCGATGACGGGAATCATGGAGTCGCCGGTCATGTGGATACAGATCATGGCCTCCGGATGGGTACACCAGGCCAGAGGCACGGTGAGGACCTCTTCGATTCTGGCGTCGCTCAGGCGAACGTTCTCTTCAGGAGGAACCATATCTCCATAGGCGGTCATGTTCAGAAGGGGGATGGCTACGGCATTTCCTTTGCCGACCAGGGTGCTTCTGGAGAGCTGCCGTCCGCTGATGAACTGGAAGTTGTCCAGCTTCACCTTCAGGGACGAGGTGAGGACGCGGGAGCTGCTTCCGGGGAACCGGGCGGTGTTGATGCCGGCCTGCTCCCAGAAGTAGACATCGTCGGGCGGGCCTGCAAGGTTTCCCAGGGCCACGTAGGACTCACCCGTTGGCTCATGGGTCCCTTTCATCCAGCGGGAGACGGTCGCAGAGGATACGCCGAGTCGTTCCGCCAGCCCTGCCTGGGTTAAGTGAAGTTTTCGCATCAGGTCGGCGATGCGCGGGGGCCAATCGGGTTTGGGTCTGGATATGGACGCCATGAAGACCAGGAACTTACGCTTTCATTGATGTAATTACATCAATGAAATCAATAACTTGCATTGTTACTGGGAGATTACCAGCGGGTACGCGTAATCTCAACCCACGCTTGTTTATTCTGTTGGAAGCAATGCAAGGGAAAAGGGGTATCCGGAAGAAGATAGCGCGCTGAGTATTTTGGGGGGTGGAGTTTTCCTCAGGTCAAAGCGGCTGCTGTGGGTACCCGGATTACAATCGTCTTTCAGACCAATCATGGCGTATCAGGTTTTAGCCAGAAAGTACCGCCCGCAGCGGTTTGGTGACGTTGTCGGGCAGGAGCATGTCACGCGCACGCTGCTGAATGCGCTGGAGCAGGGGCGCATTGCTCATGGATACATCTTCAGCGGCCATCGCGGCATTGGGAAGACGACCATCGCCCGCATTCTGGCGATGGCGCTCAACTGCCGGACGGCGATCGGTTCAGCAGAACGGCCCACGCCGGAGCCTTGCGGGACCTGCGACTCGTGTACGGAGATTCGCGCAGGAAACGCGGTGGACGTGATTGAAATTGACGCGGCCACCAACCGTGGTATTGACGAGATTCGCGAGTTACGGGATGCAGCACGGTACCGTCCAGCGCGGGACAAGTACAAAATCTACATTCTGGACGAGGCGCACCAGATTACCGATGCAGCCTTCAACGCGCTGCTGAAGACCCTGGAGGAGCCGCCGGAGCACGTCGTCTTTATGATGGCGACGACGCAGCCGGAGGATTTTCCTCAGACCATCCGGTCGCGCTGCCAGCATTTCAGCTTTCATGCGGTAAAGTTTGACGACATTCTTGGTCAGCTGCGGGCGATTGCCCGGCAGGAGCAGGTTGCCGCCGATGAAGATGCGCTCGCCCTTCTGGCTGAGGCCGGGGATGGCTCCATGCGCGATGCGCTTTCCATCATGGACCAGGCAATTGCATCGGCCCCGGTCGTGGATGGCCGAGCCAGACTCGATGGAGCGCAGATCCGGGAGCTGATGGGAACGGTCCCCAACACGGTCTTTGAGCGGCTGCTGGAAGCGGTGAGTGAGAACAACAGCGTAGCGGTGATTGGAGAGATCAATACTTTGCTGAATGCGGGAAACAGCCCGCAGGCGCTGGCGCGGCAGTTTGTCCGTTACCTGAGAAACGTGCTGATGGCGCGGATTGCGGGTGAGGGCTCTGAGCTGCTGCAAATCTCCGCCGATGAGCGTGCACGAGCGGCCCGATCGGCAGTGCTTTTCTCAGAAGAGGATCTGACGCGGTTTCTGCAGGTGATGCTGCGCACTTATGACGAGATGAATTACCGGCAGGAGCAGCGCTTCCATCTGGAGCTGGGGCTGATCAAGCTGGTGCATTTGCAGCGGCTGCTGCCGATTGAGGAGTTCCTGAGCCAGATGCCCTCGGGCGGGAAATCCCCGATGCGTGGCGGCGCGTTGCCCAAGGCGAATACTGCCCCGGCGAGACCAGCACCGGGGGATGCTCCGCCTGCTGTACGTCCGGCGGACCCGCCGAAACCTGCATTTTCGCCGTTTGAGGCCGACCGGGAGCGGAAAATCACAAGCGAGGCGCCTGCTCCGGTTGCGACCCGTGCCCTTACTCCGGTAGAAATTGCCTCTCAGGGCACGGCGGTACGTGCTTTTCCCGCAGTGGGGGTGATTGAGGCTTCGGCAGAAGTCACGGCGGGCGCACTGGCGCTTGCCCCTGCAGAGATGTCCGCTCCCGTTCTGGAAAGCGCCGCGCCTGATGCGGACCTTGACCGAATAAGGCAGGCAGTCTGTGCTGCTCTGGAAGAGAAGGGGCACAACTCCGCTGCTGCTTTTCTGGACGAAGGCCAATGGACACTCGAAGGGGACACCATCCAGGTAGAAGTGGCGCGCACAAAGACGATGATTGGCCTCACATTCACGCCGGAGGCCGAGAAGATCGTGAAGAGTGCAATGCGCGCGGTGGGCGCTTCCCAGAAGTTTACGGTGGTTCCTGGCCAGGAGAGCGGGACCAACGGTACAGCGAAACCTCGCCCTGCGGCGAACGGTTCCATACAGGCCCAGGCAATGGAACACCCGCTGGTAAAACAAGCGATGGAACTGTTTAATGCTGAGGTGCGCAGCGTACTGGACCTGAGAGATAAAAAATAACGCCTGGCTATTTTCTGGACCGGGCCATGGCTGCTCGGGCCTCACGGTCGGCTTCGCGACGGCGTTCGGTCTCGCGTTTGTCCCAGTCCTGTTTACCTTTGGCAAGGGCCAGTTCGCACTTCACCCGTCCGTTGCGGAAATAAAGGCGGGTGGGAATGAGCGTAAAACCCTTCTGCTGCGTCTTGCCTTGTAGCTTGCGAAGTTCTTCCTGGTGGAGCAGCAGCTTCCGTGTACGAAGCGCGTCATGGGATGTGTATCCCGTATGGGAATAGGGGCCGATGTGCGCGTTCAACAGGAATGCCTCGCCGTCTTTAATAAGGCCGTAGGCGTCCTTGAGATTGGCTTTTCCTTCGCGGATGGACTTAACTTCGGTCCCGCGAAGGGCGATGCCAGCCTCGAATTTGTCGAGCAGGAAGTAGTTGTGTCCGGCAGCGCGGTTCTGCGCAGCATCCCGCGTTCCGGCCGCCACCGGGTCGCGTGGTTTTGATTTCTGAGGAGCGGCAGGGGCCACTTGATGACTGGACTGACGGGCCATATGTACAGGGTACAAGGTTCGCTGCGCAGGGTACAGGGCGCGCACGTGGCACGCCATGCCCTGATATAATCGGCCACGACTGTACGCCTTTTCCCCGGACATTTTTATCCTGGAGTTGCATGAATCACAACGCTCTCAAACTGGCCATCGTTTCCGTTGGCTCTCTTTTCCTCTTTGCTCCATCCAGGCCATTGCATGCGCAATCTGCCAACCACTGGTACAAGCAGGGCCAGAAAGCAGAGGCCAAAGACGATATTCAGACGGCCTATGAAGACTATTACAAAGCGTTCCAGCAAAAGCCCAGTGACCTGCGCTTCAAGACGGCCTACGAGCGGACGCGCTTTTCTGCCGCTGCTGAGCATGTAAAGCTGGGCGAGAAGCTGCGCGACCAGGGAGAGATGACAGGAGCGGTCACGGAATTTCTGCACGCGCTTGAGATTGACCCCAGCAATGAGCTGGCGCAGCAGGAACTTCAGGCGACGCGGGAGAAACTGAATGCACCGCCGAACCAGGAGACGTCGCTCTCGCCGAATACAACTCCAGCGCTGAGTGAACTGGGTGGTCCGCCCACACTCAAGCCTCTTTCAAATGAACCGATTACGATCCATTCTGTGGAAGACAGCCGGGTGATCTACCAGACGGTAGGTAAGCTGGCGGGAATCAATGTGCTGTTTGATCCGCAATATACCTCGAAGCGCATCCAGGTGGACCTGACGAATGTGTCCTTGTACGACGCGTTGCGGATTATTGGCACGATTTCCGGGACATTCTGGCGACCTATTACTGACAACACCATTTTTGTAGCGGAAAACAACCGCGGCAAGCGCACGGAGCTGGATGAGCAGGCGGTACAGACTTTTTATCTGACCAATGTCTCCCAGCAGCAGGACCTGAATGACATCAATACGGCCCTCCGTCAGGTGTTTACGACTGCACGCCTTTATCCCGTTCCGAGCCAGAACGCCATTATTATGCGCGGCACGCCGGATGAGCTGCTGCTGGCCCAGAAGATCATCAACGACCTGGACAAAGCCAAACCTGAAGTGGTGATTGACGTGGCGGTGCTGGAAGTGAGCCGCAACAAGACACGACAGCTGGGCATTCAGCTTCCGCAAACGGCATCCATCAATTTCCAGCAGTCGAATGCAAATCAAAGCTCCAGTTCTTCCTCGTCCAGTTCTTCGAACCCAACAACACCGAGCAATCCCACGACCACTGGCAACCTTACGCTGAATGATCTGGCGCACCTGAATGCAACGAATTTTGCGGTCACAATCGGACAGGCGCAGGCGAATCTGCTGCTGACAGATTCTGATACGCGAGTGTTGCAGAACCCGCGCGTGCGGGCCTCAGACGGACAACAGGCGGTGCTCAAGATTGGCCAAAAATATCCAGTGGCGACCGGCTCGTACCAGACTGGCGCAGCCACCGCAATTGTCAGCTCGCTGGTCAACACCCAGTTCCAGTACCTGGATGTGGGCGTCAATATAGATATGAAGCCTACGGTGCACTATGACCGCGATGTGACGATCAAGATGAAGATCGAGGTCTCGAACACGAACGGTACGGTGAACCTGGGCGGGATTGATGAGCCGATCATCACGCAACGGTCCGTAGACCAGACGATCCGGTTGCGGGAAGGCGAGGCCAGCATTCTGGGTGGCATCCTTATGCAGCAGAAGAGCCGTTCGCTGAGCGGCACGCCGGGACTCGCGGAACTGCCGATCCTGCGGTACATCTTTGGCTCGGAGACGCGGACGACGCAAGATGACGAAATTGTGTTCCTTGTAATTCCGCATGTGGTGCGCGCTGAACAGATCAATCCGTTGAACACGAAAGCTGTAGACTCCGGCACGCAGAACACGGTGGAGGTGCGGCGTATCCCGGCGCCCGTTCCTGCTGTGCATACGCCAGCGCCTGCTCCTGTTGCAGACCAGCAGGGAACGGTGCCAGGCGAGACTCCTTCCGCGGCTGCGCAGAATGCGTTGCAACAAATGCAGCAGCAGGCCAACGCTGGGGCTCCCATCAGCCTGCAACTGGCTGCGCCGCAGGTTCCGCAGAAGGTCGGCTCTACTTTCCAGGTAGCGGTCAATCTTGGTGGCGGAAATGACGTGTTCTCCGTGCCGATGCAGATGCAGTATGACAGCTCGAAGCTCACTCTCATCAATGTGGATGGCGGCAACTTCCTGGGCAAGGATGGACAGGCGGTTGCGCTGGTCCATCGCGATGACGGCAATGGCGGGGTGGCGATTTCTGCCTCACGGCCTCCGGGCACGCATGGAGTCAGCGGCAGCGGGTCTGTTGTGGTGCTTACCTTCCAGGCAAAGGCACCGGGTGATGCATCGGTGGCCATCACCCGTCCAGTCGTCAGAAATAGTGCGCAGCAGGCGATGCCGGCGACCGGTTCCCAGGCAATTGTGCATGTTCAGTAAGTACCACGCACCGAGTGCCACGGAAAGACCAGGGCCATGATGTACAGGCAAAAGTCGCGAAGCAGCAGCGAAGCCGGGCTCACGCTCGTAGAGCTGATTGTGACGGTTGCAATTCTGGCAGTATTGGCGTCGGCGGCCATTCCGCTGACCAAGCTGGAAGTGAAGCGCCAGAAGGAGCGTGAACTGCGTTATGACCTGTGGCAGATGCGGGACGCCATTGACCGCTATAAAGACGCCGCGGACCGCAACGCCTTCCAGACGAAGGTGGACAGCTTTGGCTATCCGCCGGACCTGCAAACGCTGGTCAACGGAGTGGATGTGCAGGGCAAGAAGGTGCGCTTTCTGCGGCGCATTCCTGTTGACCCTATGACGGGCAAGGACGAGTGGGGGCTGCGCTCGATGCAGGACGACCCGGACAGCGATTCCTGGGGCGGGCAGAATGTTTTTGATGTGTACTCGAAATCGGATGGAACAGCGCTGGACGGGACAAAATACAACACATGGTAAGGACACGGCAAAGAGAACAGGGCATTACGCTGATCGAACTGATGATCGTGATGCTGATCATTGGCGTGCTTGCGTCTATTGCCATTCCAATCTATCTGCAGTCGCTCAAATCGGCCAAAGAGGCGGTGCTTAAGGAAGACCTGCATATTATGCGGCAGGCGATTGACTCCTACACGATGGACAAGGAAAAAGGGCCGCAGTCGCTGGATGATCTGGTACAGGGCGGGTATCTGAAGGAAATTCCTGTAGACCCGATGACACACAGCAATGGCACCTGGGTGACCAAGATGGATGATTCGCTGGAGTCGGTGGACCAGACAGAGCCGGGCATCTCGGATGTTCATAGCGGGTCCGATGCAGTAGGAAGCAATGGCCAGCCTTACTCGAGCTGGTGATAGACATTTCAGGATTATTCACTCCTTTGCTTTGCCATGAATTCTGAGGGCATATTCACCACTGCGCAGGTTTATGAGCGCTTCTGTGCTCTGTTCGCCATCGCGCCCGCGATGGGAGGGCTGCTGGTCTTCTATGGTGAAGCGGACATGGGAGGACTTGTCACCGCGGCCGCGGCCAACATAGCAGGCGCCGCTTCGCTGGGGGTAGATGAGGACCCCCATTGGGTGAAGTTTGCGTTGCGTCAGGGAATTTGCGATTTCATGGTGAATGATCTTGATGAAGCGCTGCGCATCCTGAAGAACGAGATTCGCAGGAAGCAGGCGGTGTCTGTAGTGCTTGTCAGCGGGCCGAATTCAGTTGTGACAGAAATGCTGGAACGTGGAGTGCAGCCTGATGTTGTTCTTCCGGGCAAGCCAGGCTCCGAAGCATTCGTCCAACGTGGGACAGCGATTCTCGAGGGCATTCGGCCTGATGGGAGGAGCGAAGTGACCTGGAGCGTGGAGCAGGAGCCGGCCGTATGGCTGCCTCGGCTGGATGCCCTCGCCATCGAGGTCATGGGACATGCTGCGGGCGATAACCGTGCTCTGTGGTTGCAGCGCGCTCCCCGCTACCTGCGAAACCTAGTGCACCACGAGCGCTATGTTCGCATGAGCGCGGAAGAGCTTGAGCGATTTCATGGCCTGATTCGCGAGAGGATTTCCGTTCCCGTTTTGCTCAGAGCGAATGCCGGGACTTTCTGATTTTGCTGATGCAGTCTCGGAAGGGTTGTTGCTGCGCAACAACCTGCACCGCGGGGTCTTCGACCTGACCCTTTGCTCTGCAAAGGTGAGAAACCCGGCCGCTTTTTTACATATACAAGGATGCAAAATGGGGACCTATACCTCCCCCCTACTTTGCCGCTAAAGTCCTGCATGTGCGAGAGTTACGTGCTCCTACGAGCGGGTACAGCTGCGGCGATCAGACAGAAAAGCACACCCCTTAAGATGCGCTTCTATAACCATTTTAGCAAGTGGAGCATAATTTACCGGCCATTGAAAAGGGTGTTGTTGACACCTCTGCTTCTGCGGTGCGATGCTGAGAAGTTTTGAGCCGGGGGTCTTTCCGTCATGGCATCTACGACTGCGCGTCTGCACATTGCTGAACCGTTTCTTATCCAACAGGATTGGAAGGCCTATACCCCGGAGCAGCACTCTATATGGTCAGAGCTGGTGCGGCGGCGCATGCCTCAGCTTGAGGAGCACGCCTGCGCTGAGTATCTGGATGGGTTTCATCAGATTGGGCTGCGGGATGACACGATTCCGGAACTGGCGGAAGTGAATAAGCGGCTGGGGCCGCGTACGGGATGGAATGCAACTCCGGTAAGCGGATTTCTCCCCCCGGATGCTTTTTTTGAGATGCTGGCGGCCCGGCAGTTTCCGACGACAACCTATATCCGCTCGCGCGAGGCGATGGAGTACACGCCGGAGCCGGACATTTTCCATGATGTTTTTGGGCATGTGCCGATGCACGCGCATCCGGTATTTGCAGATTTTCTTCAGCACTATGGGCGGGTTTGCCTCGACCTGATCAACCAGAAAGACAAACTGGAGCGTATGGGACGCCTGTTCTGGTTCACGGTGGAGTTTGGAGTGATCCGGCAGAATGGGAAGATCAAACTCTATGGGAGCGGGTTGATTTCATCGCATGGCGAGTCTACGCACGTGATCCATGGCGGGCCTGATATCCGGGACTTCAATCTGGAGCAGGTGCTGGACCAGGAGGTAAAGGTCTCGGAGATGCAGAAGGTGCTGTATGCGGTGGAATCGTTCGACCAGATTTATGAAGCGGTCCAGGCGGCTGAACAACGGCTGATATGAATCTTGCAGCAGCGGGCATGTCCCTGCCCGCTGCCCGGAAATTAATATTACTGCTTCTGTGCTGAAACACTCAGTGTCATTTGTGTTCCATTCGCCAGTGAAATGTTCCTGCCCTGTGCATTCAGCACAGCGCTTTCGCCTGCATTGCCGTCAGCACTGAAGCCGACGCCAGGCAAATTTGTAACCTCTTCTGTAACAGATGATGCAGTGTTCGCGGTACCACGCACTGCTGACCCTCCGACGCCTGAGGCGGTATGCAGAGTGTTATCTGTGGCAGAAGCGACTCCACCCAAAGCACTGCCAATTCCCCGCACCGTGCCACCTCCCAGCAGTCCCCCGCCGGAAGCACGCCCGCCTCCGCTCGCCACCACAGGAGCCGGGCCTCCTGCACTCATTGAGTCATCGTTTTCCGCCATCGCCGCGGCCGACACAGGTGCGCTCAGCGACATTACCGTGGCATGAATCGGCAAGGTGTTTCCATTCCGCAGAACAGCGCGATCAAACGTAAACGCGAGTCGCGATGATCTCTCTTCTGCCGATTTTGCCTGAACACCTGTGACCCGGCCCAACAACTGTGTCCCTTTCGGCAAATTCGTTCCATCGTTCAGATGTGCCGATCTGGTAGTGCGCGCGGTTATTTCATCGCCAACCTTCGCATTCTTCGTATCAACCTTCTTCGTCAATTCTGCAGAAACGTTCGTCGTCTGCGCAGCCGAGGCTTGGGCGCCATTCCCTTGCAGGGCAGCACTGCTTTGCGTCTGTGTTGATGCCGATGCGGAACCTGTCTGCGCCTGGACGCCTGCCGCTAAAGCAATGGCTGCAACAAATGCAAGATATTTCATACTCTCTCCTCCCTTACACTCAGCAGAAACCCGGGACTTCTGCTGGAGTTGTGCCCTACACAGATGCGGGCACCCAGACCTCTGGATGTCAGCAGCTTTCACCAGAGCACCGCGTACGGGTATGGAAACGCTATCATTGGCGCAAGTTCATTAGAATGACAGTACTTTGCAATTTATGGAGAGGGTGGGCTACTTTGTGACAGACATAATTCGTACGGGCGTCATTGGTTATGGTCTTGCCGGGCGCATCTTTCATACAGCGGTGATTGAGGCAACTCCGGGGCTTGAGCTTGCCGCGGTGGTGCAGCGCACGGGAGATGATGCCGCAAAAACGTACCCTCACATCCAGCTGTACCGTTCGGTAGAAGAGTTGTTGGCTGATTCCAGCGTTCGGCTTATCGTGGTGGCTACTCCAAGCCCAACCCATTTTGAAATTGCGGAACGGTGCCTGCTGGCTGACCGAGATGTGGTGGTGGACAAGCCGTTCACGCTCACCTCAGAACAGGCAGCGCGGCTGGCCCGCCTTGCACGCGAGCGCAAGCGCGTGATCTCGGTCTACCAGAACCGGCGGTGGGATGGTGACTTCAGGACAGTGCAGAACGTAATCGCCAGCGGAAAGCTTGGACGGCTCGCGACCTTTGAATCCCACTTTGACCGCTTCCGGCCCAATCCGCGGCGCGAAGTGTGGCGTGAAAACGGAGGTCCAGGGGGAGGCACTCTGTATGACCTTGGCTCGCACCTGATTGACCAGACGCTGACGCTGTTTGGAAAACCAGAGCGGATTTTTGCCAGTGTGCGTCAGGACCGTGAGAACGCTGTCGTGGATGATGCTTTTGACTTGACGCTGTTCTATCCAAAACTGACGGCGTATTTGCGCGCGACGAACCTGGCGTGCGCTCCGGGCCCACGCTTTACGCTGCATGGGACGCAAGGCAGTTTTATCAAATATGGTCTGGACCCACAGGAAGAGGCCTTGAAAAACGGGGCGAAGTTCGAGGACCCGGATTTTGGGCATGATCCAGAAAAGAACTGGGGCACGCTGTACCGGGAAAATGCAGCGCCGGAAAAGATTGAGACTGACGTAGGCGATTACCGCGGGTATTACGCAAGCGTGCGCGATGCTCTGCTGGGAAAACAGGCTGTTGCAGTCCCCGCGGAGCATGGCTGGCGGACGGCGCGCATCATCGAGCTGGCACGGGAAAGCAGCAAAGAGGGGCGCGTACTTGCAGTGGACTTCAGCGACGAGCCGTAGAAGTTTCGGGCGCTCAGGATTTATGCGATTCGAGGAACGTCCTGAGCGCGACGGCGTTGTTGTGCTCTGCGTCATGCGAGCTGTAGATGAGGGTGACGCGACCTCTTCTGGCGGCCTTGCGGATGGGTTCCAGAGCCTCGGAATGCTGTTTCAATTCCGCAAAATAGCGGCGCTGAAATTCCTCCCATTTGGCCGGATCATGGTTGAACCATTTCCGGAGTTCGGTACTCGGGGCTGCGTCTTTCAGCCAGTCGTCGAGCGGAAGATTTTCCTTTTTGATACCGCGTGGCCAGAGTCTTTCTACCAGAAAGCGCTTACCGTCTTTAGGGGTTGCCGCATCGTATGCACGTTTAAGCTGGATCATAGCGTCCTTATGAACATAGATGCGGCAAAACGGCTTCAGGGCTTGATGATGGAAACAACCTGCGCGTCAGGACCGCTCCACGCGGCTGCTCCGGTGTGCGTGAATTGCTGGGCGGTGTCGCTCCAGTGGAGGTGAGTGATCCTGGCCTCACCTTTCTCGTAGTTGTAGGTGTTTCCGTCGTCCTGAAAGAGAGTGAAGTCGGCATCTGCTCCGGGATAGATATTGACTTTGGCGATCTTCTGCGGCTGTGCTGTGCTCTCAATGTAAGAGCCAAGCGGAATAATGGAGCCGGCGCGGACGAACAGAGGCAGCGTATCAATGGGCGCGCTGACGGTGATGGTCTGTCCGCCGTGGATGCGCTGGTTGGTCCAGTAGTTATACCAGCCCGTGCCTGCGGGCAGGTAGACTTTGCGCGTGTTTGCGCCTTGTTTGGTGACCGGCGCAACCAGGAACGCAGGGCCAAACATATACTCGTCGCGAATGTCGGCCACGTTCGGGTCGCCAGGGAAATCCATGAAGAGGGCGCGCATGTAGGGCGCTCCGGTTTTGTAGGTCTGGTAGCCGAGTGAGTAGATGTAAGGCAGAAGCTCATAACGCAGCTTCAGATATTTTTCCAGGATCGGTTCGGCCTGTTTCCCGTAGGACCAGACCTCGTTGTAGCGGCGGCTGCCGTGCGTGCGGAAGATGGGCAGAAAGCTCGCGTACTCGAACCAGCGCGTGTACAACTCGGGATAATCATCGTAGTCATAGACGTTGTCGCGCGCATCCGAAGGATCGAGCAGCGGCTTGTGCGCAGGATGATGGACTTCGGGCAGCGGCTGCCATCCGCCTGTATCATTGCTCCAGTAGGTCAGGCCCGTCGCGGCAAAATCGAGGCCAGTTGGTATCTGGCGCTGGAATGTGTCCCATGTGGGAGTGATGTCCGACGACCAGAAGATGGCGCCGTTGCGTTGCGCGCCCAGGTAGGCATCGCGCGAAAGAACGAGGGCGCGATGCGAGGTGTCTTTGCGAAAGCCGTTGTAGATAGCAGCGATGTGAAAGAGTGGGTAGACATTGAAGTACCTGGTGCCCGGACCGATGTGCAGGTAGCTGCCGTTTGGAGGAAGATCGGGCTCGGTCTCGTCGGCCCAGATGGAATCAAAGCCTTTGCTCAGGATGTTTTCCTTAATGCGGTCCCAGTACCAGTGGGCGGCGTCGGGGTTGGTAGTGTCTATGTCAGAGCCAGCTTTGTCATAAGGCAAGCCGTTTGTAGGAGTGCCATCGGCGAGATGTTCGAACCACCCCTTCTGGAGAAGGAAATCGTAGTAGCGTGAGCCTGGCTCGAAGCGCGGCCAGACGCTGATCATGGTTTGAAAGCCCATCTCGTGGAGATGTTTGTTCATCGCTGAAGGGTCGGGCCACAGGCTGGGGATGAAGTCCATCTGCCCCATTTTGGTGAAGTAGAACCAGTCCACGACGAGGACGTCTGCGGGGAGATGGCGCTCACGGTAGCCTTCCGCGACGGCGAGAACTTCGTCCTGCGAGCGATAGCGCTGCTTGCACTGGATGTATCCATAGGCGGCCTTGGGCAACATGGGAGTGGCGCCGGTCAGCAGGCGGTAGCCGGCGTAGATTTCGTCGGTGGTCTTGCCTGCAATCAGGAAGAAGGAGACGCGGTCGCCTACTCCTGACGTCCATGTGGTTCGCTCGTTGAATCCCGGCGCGACGGTGGTTTTGGAGGGGTTGTCCCACAGAATGCCATAGCCGTAATTTGTAACCATGAAAGGCACACATACGCTCTGCCCGCCGGGAGCGTTGTAATCGTGCCAGCAATGGACGACGTGTCCGCGATGATCGAGGAAGCCTTCCTGGTTCTGGCCGAGGCCGTAATAGTGCTCGTCGTCGGGCGAAACAAAGCTTGCGCCCACCTGGTAAAACTCAGGATCGCTGGAGCGGCGGTCATCGAGGATCTGCGAATTGCCGTCCTTGTGGTTCGGGACAGACATGGACCAGCCGTCCATTTCGGCGAGCTTTTTACCATCAGGAGTAGAAAAAACAATGTCCGCGCCAGGAGTGGAGCCGCTGAAATATTTGCCGGGATCCATGACAGATTGCGGAACAGCGTACTTGCCGCGCCGCCATCCTTTGAGCGCCACGACCAGTTGCGAGGATCGGTACACCTCGTCTGTTCCCTGCTTTTCGTGCGTCCAGCCTGCGGTGGAGGGAGATGCGAGGATACCGTATCCGGGAGCGGCGAGGGCCGGATTTTTTTTGAGGCTCAGTGTTACTCGGACAATGTTGGGTGCGTACGGCTCAAGCACGATGGTGGACGCGCCACGCTCGATGACAAAGTGCTGGTATGGGCTTTGCGACTGAGATTGCGCAGGCGCAAAAAGAGTGGCTGTCGAGCAGAGAAAAAGCAGTAAGAGTTTACGGACCATTTCCGGGCGAAGGCTCCTTGCTGAGTATGCGCGCCCTCATTCTAAATCGTTTTAGCAAGGAAGTCCCTGGGCACTTACCGTCTGCTTTCCGCTCGGTGCCATCAGTGAAGTCCACGGACAGCCAAATTGAGTGCGCGCTGTCGGGACAAAATTCCGGAATGAGAGCATGGTATTCTGCTTGTCTGTGATGGGGTAAACGGCTTAATGGTGACAGGCGGCGATCAGGCGAAAAGCTGTGGCTATGGTGAGGAGCAAACAGGCAAGAGTTGCAGGCTTCATAGGGACACCCCTTCTCTTGTGTGCAGCAGCATAGCACAGGCACAATAAAGTCATCACGCCCTATATGAGCGATCCTTTACAAGCGGTAGATATCCGTCGAGCCACGATGGACGAGCTGGATACGGCGTACGAGATCGTGCGCGAATATTACGAAGCTGTTGACGTGATGGTGCGAGAAGACCGGGAAGGCTTCGCGCGCAATTATTTTGCCGACGATGCAGGGTTATGGCTTGCGAGCGTCAATGGCAGGATTGTCGGCTGTATTGCGCTTCGGCAGCTGGCGCATCTTGCCAGGAGCGGCGAGATCAAGAGAATGTATGTTCGTCCGGAATACAGAGGGAAAGGCATTTCCGAGGCGTTGCTGAAGAGTCTGGAAGACTGGGCATCAAAACATGGATGTCGCACTCTGTATCTCGATTCGAAGAAAGACTTGATACCGGCGATCCGCTTTTACCGTCGGCATGGATATCAATTCTGCGAGCGCTATAACGAAAACCCGCAGGCGACGATCTTTATGCGCAAACAGCTTCCTTAATCTTTAGATCGCGCCTACTCCTCCTTTACAGCAAAAGTGTTGGGACTTTGGCTCGCTAATATGGGTCAAGGCGTGCAATTACTATGCGCCGTTTTTGAAGATGCTTTCGGCGAAGTAGTTTTCTACACGGGCCTGGTCGCGCAGCATTTCCAGATAGGCATTGCGCAGGAGCTGCGACCGGGCCTCACGCAGCTGGCTGCGGATGCTCTGCTGCACGCGCGGATCATTCAGTTCGCGCTGTCCGGCTGCCTCTTTGTCCAGCAGCTTATAAATGGCATAGCCGACGGTCTTATGCTGCGCATCGTAGACGGGCAGCACATCCGTGATCTGGCCCGGCTTGATTTTCGCAATAGCAGCATAGACATCAGGGCTGCTGTGCAGTTGTGACTCGGAGACGAAGCCCATGTCTCCGCCGTTCGAGGCCGTGTCAGGACGCTCGGAGAAGTTCTGCGCGAGAAGGCCGAAATCCTCGCCGCTTTCGAGGCGGTTGTGCAGCATCTCGATTTCCTTTTTTGCCTCAGCGTCGTTGGTGGCCTTGTTGTTCTGTAGATTGGAGGTCTGTTGCTGCTGCGGCAAAGGTTGCGAGGTCACGATGATCTGCGCGAGGTGGTACATCGGCTCGATCAGATTGAATTCCGACTTATGCGCGTTGTAGTAACTGGCAATGTCCGCATCTGTGACGTTGATCTTTGAGTTGATTTCCTTATTGAGCAGCTTGTCTTCTGTCTTGGAACGGCGGATCTGGCGCTTGAGGTCATCGAGCGTCAGGTGCTTATCGGCCAGGCGCTTGTTGAATTCTTCCTGCGTGAAAGGCGCCTTCAGCTCATTGAGCTGATTGTCCACTTCTTCATCGGTCGCGGTGAGATTGAGCTTCGCTGCGCGCTGCATGAGGATCTCTTCATCAATCAACTGACGGATGATATTGAGGCGGACGATGTTTCCCTGCTCTTTGGAAGGCTGTTGCTGCGAGTCGCCGAGATTGTTCTGGTAGAGCTGGTCTACCTCCGTGCGCATGATGGGCTTACCGTTGACCGTAGCCACCACGTCCGGCCCATGCGTGCGATGGCACCCGGCTGCTCCGGCGATGGCGAGAGCAGCGATGCCGATGACGGCCATCTGCTGAAGGCGGGGAACAAAACCTGAGGACTTAGAAACATTCAGTACGCGTAGCAACACTTATCTCCCTGGAGCTGTCCAATGTATCCACAATTATCTCTTATTTGTCCTGACCTTTGCCTGCGGGAGCGGTTGGTTCCTCCGGTGCGGGCGGCGTTATGCCTTCGGCCTGCAGGGCACGGTCAATGGCCATCCAGACCTGCTCTTCCGGCAGCGCTCCGGAGAGCCGCTCACCGTTGATAAAGAGCGTAGGAGTTCCGTCCACACCCAGCACATCGCCTTCCTTCATGGAAGCGCGGACGATCGAGTCATCCTGTTTGGCAAGGCAGGCGTTGAGCTTGTCCGTATCGAGCTTACTGCGTTGGCCCTCGTCGCGGGCCATCTTGTCCAGCGTTGCAGCGGACTTCGCCGGATCGCGCTGCGGGCCGCTTACGTCATCGCCGTGCGTGTGGAGATAATCCACATAATTCCAGTACGCAGTGGGGTCCTGCGCGGCGAGGCAGTTAGCATCCACCGCGGCATGGAGCGCCCAGGGATGGATCTCGACCAGGGGAAAATCCTTGTAAACGACCTTAATGAGGCCCTTGTAACGGTTGATGGTGTCGGGAAACAGCTGCGCGTGCATCCGGGCACAATAGGGGCACTCGAGATCGTCAAAATTGATGATGGTAACTTTGGCATCTGGATTTCCACGCACCGGGCGGTCCTGAGTGGAAATCAGCTCGGCAGGATTCCTGCTGAGGTCCCATTTGGAGAGCCGTGCAAGCGTGTTGCCGTCTTTCGAAAGCAGGAAATTCAGGGTCTGTTGCTTGGCCGGGTCACTCATGGACGAGAACGTGACAGGCACGGTGTCAAAGCCAGGGATATCACTCTTTGAGCGCTGACCGATGCTGACTTTCCAGTCCTGCGGAACATTCAGCTGTGAGCGCACCAGGACCTCAATGCGGCGATCTACCTTGGCGTTGTTGGGAGTGTCCTGTGCCTTGCAGCCGGCTGCGAGAAGCAATGCGAGGCAGCCTAAAAAAAAGCGGGTTCGAAGCAAGCAAACCACCTTTCCCGGATGGGAGAAATCTACTCTCTGATTATCTCAGTTTGTCAGAAGATGCGCACGGCGCGGCGCAGACTTCCGGCGGAGCCCACTCCGGCCAACGTAAAGCTGTAGAGGTACTGCGTATCATCGCGGACGGCACCGAGGGAGTAGCGGCGGACTTCAAAGCTGAGGCCGCAGCAGTTCCAGTTCCAGGCGCTCTGCACGGCCCCGTATTGCAACTGGCTCTGAACGAAGTCATAACCCAGTGTCCCACCCGCGCTCAGTCCCGGCTTCGTGGCGGAGCCGTAGCTGGCCGTAAGCCGTAGCTGGCTGTAATTGGAGGTGATGCTGGTGGGCTGCGTGCCCTGCCCAACGGTAGCAGGGGCCTCTGGCGCGTTCAGGTGGAAGTCGCCGAGATTGAAGTGATAATCGCCGATTTTGTAGCCCAGGTAAATGTTGCTGGCGGTCATGCGGCCCAGGCGAGGGTCGTAGTCCATGTCCCACTCGAGATCGGTCGCGGAAGTAGTGCGCAACCGGAGGCGCGAAATGATGGGAGAGAAGGTGCGGGGTCCTGTGAGAAACGCGATTCCGGTCAGGTCAAGCGTGGTGGCAAGGACGTTGCGGGTGCCACTGGTGACGGCCTCGCCAAATGTGTTGTTGAAGAAGTATTTCTGCGCGAGCTGCCAGGTCAGCCAATCTGTGGTGCCTCCTCCGCAGAGATCGTCCGGCCCGAGTGCTTCGTCGCCCTTGCATGGATGCGGGTGAAGGTGGCGCAGAAAAAGCCGCTGCGTGACAGAGTAGTCGAGTTCGCTGGTGTCACTGGCAATGTCTGCGTCATCAAAACGCAGAATGGAGTCGAAGTTTCCGATCCCGGCGACATAGTGATACTGGAAGTCAGGCTCAATGGAGTGGCGCAGTTCTCCTCCAAGGAGATGCGCGATCCAGGGCGCGCTGAAGTCGCGCTCGATGGCCGGTGGACGAATCTCAATTCCCGCTTCAACATCTTTACGGTCCAGGCTTGCGTTTCGCAGAGACGGAACCGTGCTCAACGGAGTGGGGGTCTGGCTTTTGCCATAAAACGTCTCGCGCACAGCGGCTTCCGGGCGGAAGCTCCAGCCACCGAGCTGAAAAGGTAGTGCGATGTGTGGATAAAGATCAACGCGCGGGACAAAGTGCGCTCGGAAGGTGGCTGTGTTGAAGCTGTTCGCTGGTTCTGAACGCGACAGCGCGGCAACCGATGCGATGCCGCCCCACATCAGCGAAGTATCGCCCAGATAATGGTCTTCCGCTTCAAGCCGGAGTTCGGGCATGTGTAGCAGACGGATTTCAGCATTGGTGCTGGTGTTCTGGAAGCTCTGGTAGCGGTCCAGACGCAGGCCCTGGGAATATCCGTGGAGATTGTGCACCCCGAAAAGCTGCGACTTGACCTCAGAGTTGATGGCAGCCGCGTAATTTTCCTCAAAGGCCTGGCGGTAGATATAGGAACTGAGATATTCGGTGTCCACGATGCCACGCGTATGGCTGCCCCAGTCGCGGCGTCCGTCAATCATCAGGTCTACGCCGCCCTGGTCAATGTGGTCGGGCGGAAGGCCGCGGTCGAGCAGTGAGTGGAAGCGTACGTTGAAGAAGTTCTCGCCGAATCCGCGATACCGGAAAAGACCCATCGGTGAAAAACCGCGTTTCGAGAAGTACTCTGTGCCTAAAGTAAGGTCAGAGTTGCGGCTGAGTGCAAAATAAACCTCCTCGCCAAAGATGAACCCCTTGGTGGTGCTGTTACCAATAATCGGTAACAGAATTCCGGAGGTGCGCTGCTCCTCATCAACTGGGTGGGTCGCGTAAGGCAGGTACAGCAGCGGAACATGCAGCAGTTGAAAGACGGTGTTATGGGCGCTGGCCATACCGTTGTTCACGCTGATCTCTTTCGCCAGAAGGCGCCAGTCGGGCTGGGGTAGCTGGCAGGAGGTCATGGTGCCGTCTATGACTTTATAGCTCCCGGGTCCCAGCTTAATCAGCTCGCGTCCGGTCACGGCAAAGGGGTTGGGCGAGACAAACACCCGTTTGTTGCGTGGAAGCGTCTGCTCCGTGCCGGAGCCAATGGTTCCGATGACGTCATAGAAGTGGGCGGTGTCTGCCCCCACATTCATTTCACCGTGGGTGGCCGTCAGGTGGACGTTATCGGGTGTGCCATCGAGCGTGAGATGGCCATCTGCGACCACATCACCCGTATCGTGGTTGTAGACGATCTTGTCGGCCTGAATAATGTAGTCGCGGTAGTGGATCCAGACGTTGCCTTCAAGAGTGTAGACATCATCTTTTTCGCGCTGCGAGATGGCGCGTATTTCCACGGGTACGCCACCCGGCGGAGCAGGCACCACGCGGGCCACAGGGACGCTGGGATCCTGGGGCAGCGCAGCCGGAGGAAACTGCTTTGTCACTGCCTGCGGCCAAAGCTGCGGATGACAGAGGCACAGCAGCGTGATACACAAAAAGATGCGGGCTCTCATCACGAGGGGCAATCTGGAAATTTCAGCATAACAGGCTTTCCGGTCTGCACTTTGAGGAGGAGATGGCACGCTGCTCTGGCTTCTGAAAAACCGTACCATTGCCGCTTCAGCACATGTGCTGCTGGTGATATGGTTTTGTGTCTCCGCTGCCTTCGTTCCTCGAACAGACACGGTTGTTAACTTTTACGGGGAACTCCATTGAGCACTTCGACCTCGGGATTGCAGTCTGCTTCTGCCACTAACTGGAAAGACGAAATCAATGCGCGTCTGGCTGCGCACCGCACCCGGCGCCCGCGCGTGCCGGAAAACCAGGCGGCACTGCCCGGCTTTGATCTGCGTGCGGAAGACGGCGGCAAAAAAAGCGTCGCGGCCCGTGTCGCCGAGCGCTACTCCAAGGCACCCTCTTATAAGGACCTGATTGCGGCACAGGCTGCTGCTGCCCGAGCTGCGGAAGCCGCCGTCGAGGCTGCTGCCCAGGCGCACGCCGTCACCCAGGCGGCACTGGCCGAGATGGAAGCACGAGAGGAGGAGCTTCCCAAACCTGTCGCTGGAGCGCCTCGCCCTGTGATGGTGGAGGTGGCTGATCCGTTTGAGGAAGTGACTGTAACGCCGCCGCAACCTCTGCCCGCGAAGCTGATTGAGTTTCCGCGAGAGCTGGTGGCGCCTCGCAAAGCGCGTCCACGGCTCGCGGAAGGGCCACTGCGGGAGAGCGAACCCGGCCCGGAAGGTTCGCAACTGCGCATCTTTGAGGTCGAACCGGAGACGATTTCGAAAGAACCGGCTGTCGAACCGGTATTACCGGAGTGGCATTCCATTCGGCTGGATGCGAAGCCAGCCGAAGCTGCGCTTGTATCTGAACCGGCTGCCCCGCAGAGCTATAGCTACTTGTTTGATCTGCCGTTAAAGGTGGCCTCGATGGAAGACCGCCTCATGGCCGGAATCGTGGACATTGCGCTGGTCCTGGCGGCGTTCTTCGTCTTTGTGCTTGTGTTTGTGGCTTGCACGGCGCATCCACCCACTGGGAAACCGGCCATCGCGGGAGCGGGCATCGCACTAGGCACCTTGTTTGTGCTGTATCAGTGGCTCTTCTTTACGTATTCTGATGCAACGCCGGGAATGCGCTACGCCAAGATTGCCCTCTGCACCTTTGATGATGAAAATCCGACGCGCAGGATGATGCGCAACCGTGTCGGCGCCCTGCTGCTGTCCGTATTGCCGATGGGCCTTGGCTTCCTGTGGTCATTCTTTGATGAAGACCATCTGGGCTGGCACGACCGGATGACACGGACCTACCAGAGGAGCTATCGGTGAAGACCAAGTCTGGGTAGTGCCAGATTTCGCTTTATGCGTCTGACGCAAGCGTCAAGATCAGCCCGAAGCTGATGCTCCCAGATACGCAGGCCCCTGATCCCTTGTCTTCTCAGGAGCTTAAGGTTCTTTGCATCGCGTTCCATATTGCGCTGGATCTTAAGTGACCAGAATTTTGAGTTGGTCCTGGGCACATGGCCGCACTTTCTACATCCATGCCAGAAGCATCCATCCACGAAAACAGCAAGTTTTTCCCGTGGAAAATAAAAGTCTGGCCTGCGCATCCCCTACATAAGGCATCTGTTACGGGCGATTCAAGACCAGAAACAATGGATTATATCCAATGGCACAAACTGGTCCAGTTTGTCAGCCGGAATCTCCAAAACTGACCGTAAGATCATGCCTGTGATGTACAGTATTCATTGAATATGCAGACAGGCACGAACAGTTCTGGTCCGATCCTGGTGACCGGGGGCGCGGGGTTTATTGGCTCCAATTTTGTTCTGGAGTGGCTGCGGCACGTCGGCTCTCCTGTCATCAATCTGGACAATCTGACTTACGCAGGGAACCGCGAAAACCTGCGTTCTCTGGATGGAGATGCGCGCCATATCTTTGTTCATGGCGACATCTCCGATGAAAAGCTGGTCGGTTCGCTCGTACGCGAGCACAGGCCGCAGGCCATCGTCCACTTCGCCGCGGAAAGCCACGTAGACCGCTCGATTGTCGGGCCGGATGCCTTTATCCAGACCAACGTATTTGGAACATTTGCTCTGTTGCAGGCGGCGCGGGCTTACTTCTCTGAGTTGAGTAGAGAAGAGCAAAAGCAGTTTCGCTTTCTGCATGTTTCAACCGATGAGGTCTACGGCACCCTGGGCCCGGACGACCCGGCATTTACGGAAGAAACAGCATACGCGCCGAACAGCCCTTATGCCGCATCCAAAGCGGCCTCTGACCATCTGGTGCGCGCGTATTTCCATACCTACGGATTGCCGGTCCTGACCACGAACTGCTCGAACAATTACGGGCCATATCAGTTTCCGGAGAAGCTGATTCCGCTGATAATTCTGAATGGTCTGGAGGGCAAACCGCTGCCTGTCTATGGCGATGGCAAAAACGTTCGCGACTGGCTTTTTGTAGAAGACCACTGCTCGGCCATCCGCGCGGTGCTGGAGCGTGGCCGTCTGGGCGAAACCTACAACATTGGCGGCAATAGCGAGCGCGCCAATATTGATGTTGTGACTACGATTTGCGATTTGCTGGATGAACTTGCTCCTGACCCAGAGGCTGGCAGCCGTCGCCAACTGATTACCTATGTAAAAGACCGGCCCGGGCACGACCGCCGGTATGCCATCAATGCGGAGAAGATCAGGCGCGAACTGGGATGGGCACCCACAGAGAAATTTGAGACCGGACTGCGCAAAACCGTGCAATGGTATCTGGACCATCGGGAGTGGGTGGAAAATGTGCGCTCCGGCGCATACCTGAAGTGGATTGAAACCAACTACGCGGGGCGGACTGCATGATGAAAGGAATTGTGCTGGCAGGCGGTTCGGGCACGCGGCTTTATCCCGTGACGCATGTTGTTTCCAAGCAATTGCTCCCGGTGTATGACAAGCCGATGATCTACTACCCGCTCAGCACTCTCCTGCTGGCCGGGATTCGGGACATTCTGATCATCTCCACCCCGCAGGACACTTCCCGCTTTGCCGATCTGCTGGGCACGGGCGAGCAGTGGGGCGTCAACTTTTCCTATGCTGTGCAGCCCAGCCCGGATGGATTGGCCCAGGCATTCCTTATCGGAAAGGAATTCATTAGCAACGACCCTTGCGCTCTGGTGTTAGGAGACAACATATTCTACGGGCAATCGCTGTCGGCACAGTTCCAGCGCGCGGCAAAGAAGTCCTCAGGAGCAACGGTCTTCGCCTATCCGGTGCATGATCCGGAGCGGTATGGCGTCGTAGAGTTCGATGCGCAGGGCCGCGCAATCAGCCTGGAGGAGAAGCCGACAAAGCCGAAGTCGCGCTACGCGGTCACCGGGCTTTATTTCTATGACAACGATGTGGTCGGGCTTGCCTCCGGGCTGAAGCCTTCCCCCCGCGGCGAGCTGGAAATTACGGACCTGAACCGTTGCTATCTCGAGCGCGGTACCCTCGACGTAGAGATCATGGGCCGCGGCATGGCGTGGCTGGATACGGGCACGCATGACTCGCTCTTCGAGGCCGGCCTCTTTATTCAGACGATTGAGCGCCGACAAGGATTGAAGGTCGCCTGTCCAGAAGAAATCGCCTACCGCTCGGGCTATATTACCGCTGCACAACTGGAGAAACTTGCCGAACCGGTACGCAAGAGCGGCTACGGACAGTATCTTTTATCGCTTTTGAATGAGCCGTATTTCCCGGATGGCGCATAAGTTCAAATGAACATTGTTGAGACTGCAATCCCTGGAGTTCTGATTCTTGAGCCGCGTGTTTTTAAGGACGCGCGCGGTTCCTTCTGCGAAACATACAACGAAAGCCGGATGGCCGAGGCTGGACTGCCCACTCGCTGGGTGCAGGACAATTTTTCCATCTCGAAAAAAAATGTTGTGCGCGGCATTCATTATCAAGTACAGAACACCCAGGGGAAGCTGGTCCGGGTGACCCACGGCACCGTCTGGGACGTTGTTGTAGACCTACGCCGCAGCTCACCTACATTCGGCCAACACGTGGCAGTCAAACTTTCGGGTGAGAATGGGCGCATGTTCCTGATCCCTGAAGGATTCGGCCATGGCTTTGTGGTCCTGTCAGACATTGCCGGCTTCGCCTACAAAGTGACGGATTACTACTCGCCCACAGGAGAGCGGACGCTGCTCTGGAATGACCCGGAGCTGAGAATAGCATGGCCCATTTCTGCGGCAGACGCGATCGTCTCTGAGAAAGACCAGCAAGGCAAACTCCTGCGTGACGCGGAGATTTTCCCGTGATCCCGCAGAAGTTTCTGCTCCTCGGCGCAAATGGTCAGGTAGGCACAGAACTGCGGCGCAGCTTTGCGGATGCGGGCGAGGTCATTGCCTGTGATCGTGCACGCGCAGACCTTTCTCACCCAGAAAAGCTGCGTGCTCTTGTTCGGGACATACGTCCGGACGTGATTCTGAATGCGGCTGCGTATACTGCTGTAGACCGCGCCGAATCCGAACCCGATCTGGCGATGCTCATCAATGGAACAGCTCCGCGTGTTCTGGCCGAAGAGGCCGCAAAAACCGGCGCATTGCTGGTCCATTACTCCACCGATTATGTCTTCGATGGGACCAAAGACGGCGCATGGATCGAGACCGACGCGACCCATCCTCTCAGCGTATATGGCAAAACCAAGCTTGCAGGCGAGCAGGGGATTCAGGAAACAGCCGCAAAGTATCTCATCTTTAGAACAAGCTGGGTCTTTGGCCCGTACGGGCAAAATTTTCTCCGCACCATGCTCCGGCTAGGGAAGGAAAAGCCGCAGCTCCGCATTGTGGACGACCAGATCGGCGCACCGACCTCATCCTCAGCAATTGCAAACGCTACGCGGGCTGTCCTGAAAGGCGCGGCGGATATTCCTTCAGGCATCTATCACATGAGCTGCGCCGGACAGACCTCCTGGTACGGATTCGCCCGCGCGATTTTCACCCAGGCAGCGACACCAGAAATCATTCCCATTACAACTGAGGAATATCCCACTCCGGCAAGACGTCCGCGGAACTCCGTCCTCAGCAATCAGAAACTGAAGACTACGTTTCGCGTAGAACTTCCCTCATGGGAAGAAGCTCTCCAGCGTGTTCTGCAAAGCATCTGATTACTTCGTCGCAAAATACCCCTTGCTGGCACGGACAGTGTATTTCCGGTCCAGGCAAAAGAGATAAATCGTACGGAAGGCCCCATTGGCGATAAAGTCAGCCGGCTTATACACCAGTGAGTACTGGCTGCGTAGCTCATCCTCGATGTCCTGGAAGTTGGAATACATCTCCTCCATGCGTTTGGGGAAGAAGGCACGTCCGCCTGTTGCCAAAGCAATCTTTTCCATCACATCATCGCCGCGGTCCCGGCTTGGGCTGGTATTGGTGCTGATGGCGTAGACGATGGTCTGCGCGCGCTGGCACATCTTGATGGCATCGTCCAGATAGGCATGGCTCTGGTTGTCATTGCCATCGGAAACGAGAACCATGGCGCGGCGGACCGGCTCGCGCTCGCGTGCTGCGTCCAGCATCTTGTCACGGCATGCGCTGTAAACCGCGTCGAAGAGCGCGGTACCGCCTCCGGGCTGCAGCGCATTGATCCCCGTGTTCAGCAGATCAAGATTATTGGTCCAGTCCTGCTTGTAGTCAGGCGTCACGTCAAAGCCCATCACAAAGGCCTTATCGCTCCTGGGGCGCAATATCTGCAACAGAAACTCGCTGGCTGACTGCTGCTCAAACTGAAAGCGCTGGCGAATGGACGTACTGGTGTCAATCACAATGCCGACGCGAAGCGGCAGATTGGTCTGCTGCGTAAAGCTGAAGACCTGCGCCGGTGCCTTCTGGTCGTCGAGCAGGGCAAAATCATTCAGCTTCAGGTCTTTGATAAACCGGCCATGCTTGTCGGTCACAGTAAAGACCAGATTCACTTCGTTGGCCGAAGTGGTGATGGTGTATTCCTGGTCTTTCGACTGTTGACCGTTGGCTGGGGCGGCTTGCGACTGCGTGATGTTCTGCGAAGGTTGTTGCTGTTGCTGTGTCTGCGTGGCCTGTGCAGCAGCAATGCAAATGGAAAACGCTGGAACCAGAGCGCAGGCAAGGACTTTCCGGAAAACGACCGTCTTCATTGTGGCTGAGGCCATTTTACAGGGTTCAGGGTGCAGGGCACTGGCCGCAAAGCACAGTTTTTTGCGGGGCGCCCTATGAGGCCAGTGCCCTTCCTCCTGTACTCTATACTTTTCACGATGAAGAAAATCCATTTCCTGCTCCTTGCAGCCGCAGCCTTCCTCTTAATGGACGCGCCTTCCTCACTTTCGCAAACGCCTGCACCGGCGCCTTCCGCTGCTGAGATTCTCCGCCAGCTACCGAAACCCATTCTCCTGTGGCCTGACGGTGCACCCGGGGCCCTGGGCACTACTGAAGCCGACAAGCCGCGCCTCTATCCTTTTGTCCCGGCAAAAAAGTCCACTACGGCTGCCGTTCTTGTCATTCCAGGAGGCGGATATCAGTACGTAGCGATGGGGCATGAGGGTTTTCAATTCGCGCTGTGGCTCAACGCACAGGGAGTAACGGCTTTCGTGCTGGATTATCGCGTCGCCCCATACAAGTATCCCGTTGAGATCCAGGATGGAATGCGCGGCATGCGCTATGTTCGCGCGCACGCCAGCGACTACGGCATTGATCCAAACCGCATTGGCGTATGGGGTTCGTCAGCCGGCGGGCACCTTGCATCCACCCTCGGAGTGCATGGCAACGACGCCGCTCCCGCCCCGGACAACGACACCCTGGACCGGACCGACGCCCGGCCCAACTTTATGATTCTGTCCTATCCGGTCGTCAGCATGCAGCTACCGGAGGCACACGGCGGTTCCCTGCACAGTCTTCTGGGAGAAAACCCGGACCCGGCATTGGCGCAGAAATTGTCCAACCAGTTAACGGCAGACTCGCAGGCCCCGCCCACCTTCATTTTTGCCACAACCAAAGACCCTACAGTCCCAGTGGAAAACAGCCTCGACCTGTATCGCACGCTCGAGCGCGCTCACGTGCCCGTAGAGATGCACCTCTATGACTACGCTAATCATGGGTGCGGTCTTTGCGGGGACATTCCCGAGCTTTCCACCTGGCCCCTGCTGCTGCGGAACTGGCTGATTCACACCGGTGTTCTGCCCAACGATGCTCCACCGCTGCCTCCGGTACAGGCGCGTTACCCCTCATGGCCGGAAGGTCTGGAAGGCCCAGGGAAAATTCCGAATCAGAACTAACTAGAATTGAGACAAGTGCGCCATTACTTCGGAGGTCCTTCCGGGAACAGGGTTCACCGTTGACGCAACCTGATGCCGCAAACTTATACTGTCCAATCCGAAGCAGCCGGCCAGCGCCTTGACGCATGGCTCACCGCACAGCTTGAAAGCGTAAGCCGCTCGCGCGTGCAGATGCTGCTCTCACAGAACAAGGTTTTGGTGGACGGCAAAGAGGTCAGGTCATCCCACAAGCTGCGGGGAGGCGAAACCATTGAAGTGCTCGGCGACCCGTCACCGCCGCCGCTGCGCGCCATGGCGGAAGAGATTCCGCTTGAAATTGTTTATGAAGACGAGGATCTCTCAGTCGTCAACAAGCCAGCGGGCATGATGGTCCATGCCGGTTCCGGAGCAACGGACGATGCCCGAAACCGCGGCACGCTGGTGAATGCCCTGCTCCATCACTATCATCAGCTTTCTTCCGCGGGAGGAGAGCTACGCCCAGGCATCGTTCACCGGCTGGACAAGCAAACCAGCGGACTCATCATTGTTGCCCGCAATGACGCAACGCATCTCAAGCTGGCGGAGATGTTCTCGCGCCGTCAGGTCCGCAAGACCTATATCGCGCTGGTGCATGGAAACCTCAAGCAGGATTCGGGCACCATCACCGCCGCCATCAGCCGCGATGCTCTGCGTCGAACGCGCATGACAACGCGACGCGCCAGTGGAGGACGCGCGGCCATCTCGCACTATGAAGTGGTGCAGCGCATCGAATCGCGCTTTGGCAGATTCACGCTTGTGCGCGTGCGCATTGAGACAGGCCGCACGCACCAGATCCGTGTGCATATGGCCTCAATCGGTCATCCGGTGGTGGGCGATACGCTTTATGGCGCGCCGGGCCGCATTGCGGCGCAGGCAAAAGGCCATAACGCCGAATGCCTCTCGCTGGAGCGCAACTTCCTGCACGCCGCCGAACTGGCCTTCGCCCATCCACGCACAGCGAAGCCGCTGGAACTCAGCGCCCCCCTGCCTCGTGAACTTCAGGAATTTATGGAGAAACTTCAGCGGGAATAAAAAAACGTCCCACACAGGCTGGTCGAGTTCTGGATGGCGTCGAGGGTAAACACCGGGGGCCTCTGCCCGGAGAAAAATGCTACGGAGAGCGATTTGCCCTGGACGTAGGTGGCCATCCACTGCGTCTCTTCCTGCCCGCAGAGCGTGTTCTTGTGCAGGAACTTCTTTTGCGCCGGAATGTCTATTTTGTAGAGATGTCCCTTTGCAGGAGAGTTGCTGTCTGCATCGAAAACTGCGCTTACTTCCGCGGAAGAAAGCTCGCGCGCCTGCACCATCGGAAACGTTGCAAAGTTGATCAGTAGCTTTGCATCAGAAAAAGCAATGTCGCCGGTAATAGACTCAGCGGTGGAGCTGGTAGCACGCCAGTAACCCAACTCCTGCGCATTCGACAAAAGGGAGAGCATCAGGACTCCGGCAATTGCCAGGAACCATCGTTTCAGCTGCATCTTCTAAGCATGATACTCCTTCGCGTTCCCGGCAATCTACCTGGGGCGTCGGTTGTGTCGCGGTTGGGTTTGTTTTGGAAGGGCACGGCTTCAGCCGTGCCGATGAAAATGAAAAAAGAAGGGGCCTTTAGAGCGGAGCGGGGAAAGGCGCGGCAATGGGCCGCGCCTTCCTTAGCTGAGTAGTTACTTTTTCTCCTCGGCAGGAGGAATGGCTCCCGGGAAGAGGTTCGGAATCGGCGCATTCAGCTTGTCGCGCAGCTCAGGGTGCGGCAGCGGCTTGCGCGGAATCATCTGGTCGCGCATCGCTGCGTTGTAAACAAAGATCGCCTCCACCGTTGCAATCTGCTTCAGGTCTGCCGCCTGCAGCTGTTCATAGGTATCCATGTTGGAGTGGTGCGTGCGGCTTTCGTAGGCAAGGTCATCCTGAATGAACTGGAAGCCGGGAATGCCGACCGCGTCGAACGAAAGATGGTCCGTGCCTCCGGTATTGCGCATCGAGATGGTTGTCACGCCCAGGTCTTTGAGCGGAGCCATCCATTGCGCGAAGATCGGCGCAACGGCCGCGTTCCCCTGCAAATAGATGCCGCGGATCCGTCCGGAACCGTTGTCCACGTTGAAGTACGCCGAAATGAGCTTTTGTTCCGGCTTAATTTCAAGCGGCCCCGTCTTGCGCAGAAACTCGGGAAGGGCCTGTTGGTCTGGTGTCGTCAGCGGAGGCGCATAGCCAAAGTGCTGCTTGACATATCCGCGTGACCCGAAGAGTCCTTCTTCTTCCCCGCTCCAGAGCGCGATGCGGATGGTCCGGCGTGGATGCACATCAAGCGCCTTCAGGATGCGCATGACCTCCATGGCCACTACAGAGCCGGCCCCATTGTCGGTTGCTCCCGTGCCTGCAATCCAGCTATCGAGATGGCCGCCGACCATCACCACTTCATCCTTCAGCTTCGGATCGGTACCCGGAATCTCCGCGACCGTGTCATAACCGTGCTCGTGGTCACCGGTAAACTTTGTCTCCACGTCCATCTCGATCGTGACGGGAACGTGGGCCTCGAGAAGACGGTAAACGCGACCGTAGTTTTCGATCGCCATGACAACGACGGGCAGCTTGACCTTGTGGTCGGCGAGATAGGGCTGGCGTCCGAGCGCAGCTCCGTTGTCATCAAAGATGGTGCCGCCGGAGCCTCCGCCATTTTTGCCGTCGCGGCTGGGCCGGACAACGGCGAGCGCCTTCTCATTAGCCAGGAACTGCGCAATCTTGTCTGCCAGTTGATAGCGCTGCAGGTAGACGCGGAGGCGGGCCTGAAAATCACGCGCTTCGCGGTCACTGACCGGATACTCTGCAATTTCTTCCAGCTCCTTGTCGGAATAGCGCTCAAAGAGTGCCTTGTCTACGGGAGGAACATCGCGCATCTCTCCCAGAAAGACGACCTTGCCTGCAAGCTTGCCTTTATATTTGTCAAAGTCCTTCTCATCCTGAATATTGACGTAGACCGCTTCGCCGCTCACCGCACCGTTCGTGGAAGGAGACCATGGCGTAGCCTGCGCGATAAATACGGCGGTATCGGGCGAAGTCATGCGCACCCACGTGTTGAGCTGCTGCCAGCCCATTCCGAACTCGCCCCAGTCTTCCAGATGCGCATTCACACAACCCATCGCAGTAAGCTGGTCCCGCGTCCAGGCATTGGCTTTGGCCATGTTGGGCGAGCCGGTAAGGCGCGGTCCAATATCGTCCGTCAGCGCGGACGCATACTCCATAATGTGCGAATGCTGGAGCTCCTCTTCGCGAATGCGCTGGTACATTGTGAGATCAATGTTTTCTGTGGCCGGCTGGGCCTGCGCATAAGAAGGTGCATCGTCATCAGCAGTAGCTTTGGCTTTGGACTTGTCCGCAGCAAAAGCTGGAACAGTGGCAATGAGTAGCAGTGCCGGCAGAATCCGGCGGGAGTGGTCAAGCATGCGTAAGGTCCTCCTAAAAGGCTTCCAAAAAGGAAGTGGAAGGATAACAGACTTGGCAACGCAAAAGCTCAGAAACAATGTGAAATAAAGACGGGTTGCAGCGATTCGGTGCGTACTTAATTGCGCCGTCTGTATCGAATCTCAAACTCGTATCCGGGATTTGGAGGAAACAGTCCAGCGATATGCCGCAGACGCTCCGCCAGCGCTGGAGCTGCCAGCAAAGGATATTCGCGCTCGCGCAGGTCCGTATAGTCGAAGTCTATCGTCAACGAGAGCATATAGATGGCGATCGCGTCTGCAAATGCAGCCTCAAAGAAGGAGTTCTTTGCCTTTTCGTCCACGTGGCCAGAGGCGACGGCGTGATGGCGATGTTCCCATGCATCGTGGCTGGTTTCTCCGCGAACATCGGCCTGGGCCTGCGACCAGATAAGGTCCGAGAAGCTCGCCGGCACACCAGCTTCATCCACAAAGTGACGACCCACATTGATGAAGAACTCAAAAGCCAGCGCAAAGCGGTCCTGCATAAGACGAGTGGAAATGAAAATACATTCGGAATTACCAAAATGCACATTCCGGTGGCAGATGGCTCGATCGCTGTAGTCAATCGTGTAGGTAGGCGCGACCAGGGTCGAGTCGTCTTCACTGATGGTGAGAGGAACAAAGTAATAGGCGCGGCGTTTGAGCGCGACGGCTATCCCGGATGGGACGGCCTGCACGAGCCGCTCCAGATCCGGGGCGGAAAGAAGGGTATCTCCAAACTGGGTGTAACAGACACCATTCGGGGCCTGGAGAATTTGCGATTCCTGTGCTACTTTCTGTGCTGACAACAATTCGATCTGGGCGGTTCCAGCCATAAACTTGTATTCTAGCTTGTTATGGGCGCTGCTACACATCCGCAAAGCGGCAGGTTTTCCGGCTTCGGCTTTGTGGCCAGCTTGTTGATGGCCATTTCGCTGGGAGTCGCTGCCTTCTTTGCTACCTGCTTCCTGGCTATCTTAGGCATTCTCTTTTATAACGTGTCCGGACACCATGTGGATTTTGCAAATAGCTACGAATATTTCGCTCTTCCGGTGGGCGCGGGCGTACTGGCTTTGAGCCTGGTAGTGCTTCTCAGTTCGTGGGCGCGCAGAAAGCTTGCGCAAAGGTAATGGTGGGGTTGGGCAGGTTCGATTTATGGCGGTGATTACGATTTCCGCAGAAGCGCTGGCAGGCCGTTCGTCAGAAGAGACGCGCCAGTGGTGCGCGCAACTGGAAGCAGGCGACATTCTATATTTTCCGCAAACACCGGTCCAGATTCCGCAGGACGACATTACATTTCTGCTGGGGCAGCAGCAGACAGACAGCTCGCTCCATAAAAACATTGCTTACAAACCAAACCTGGACAAACTGAGTGGTGTGGACACAAAGACTGCCAATGCGCAGGCAGTGGCGCGATTGCAGACGATCATGCGTCAGTATTCCCGGACCGTCACTGAGTTTCTGACGGAATTTCTCGCTCCTTATAAGGCCAATTGGCAGCTTGACTACGCAAGCTTTCGCCCTCAGGAAGAAGAGGGCCGCGACCTTCCGCTGCGCCGCCGCAATGACCTTTTGCATACCGATGCTTTTCCTACGCGGCCCACGCATGGAGCGCGGATTCTGCGCTTCTTTAACAACATTCATCCTTCACGGACGCGGGACTGGGTCGTGAGTGATCCTTTTGCGAAAGTGGTGAAACAATTTGCGCCGCAGCAGATTGCTCCGCGGGTAGACGGTGCTTTTGTCCGCGCTGCAAAGGCCGTGGGACGTGGGATTGGACTGGGCGCGGCAATTCCTTCCATCAAGCGATCGCCCTATGACGACTTCATGATGCGCTTTCATAATTTTCTGAAAGAAAACCCCGGGTTCCAGGCCGAGTGCCCAAAATACAATTTCAATTTTCCGCCGGGATCGAGCTGGATGGCCTACACGGACACGGTTCCGCATGCAGTCCTTGCTGGACAATATGCTCTCGAACAGACGTTTCTGGTACGTCCGCAGGCGCTGGTTGCGCCGGCGAGTTCTCCGCTGAAGGTGCTGGAAGAAATTGCAGGTGCGCCGCTCGTGGGAAGGCCCGGGACATTCTTCTCTGCCTGAATGAGAAGCCTTGCGACACAACCAATGCCCCGAGCTTTCTGCAAAATAATTCCGTGCATTTTCTCATCTCCGGGCCTATACTTCTCGCACTTTGGACCAACGAGTCATCCGCGGAGTGAACTTTACAGCTGCACTGCCAGAGGGGTTTGTCGTTGTTCCTCCAAACCCGATGATGCAGTATTCGGCCATGATGGCGCGGATGCGCGGCATTCCGCAGCCCCTCAGCATGTTTGTGCTCCTGCCGTCAGGGTCGCAGCTCAGCCAGTTCACTCCGGCCATTGTGGCCGTCGAAGAGATGGACCTTACGACTGCCCAGATGGCCATGATGGGGATACAAAACCTCGAATCCCCGGATGTGGCGTGGGGGCTGGCGCAATCCTTACAGGTGCAATACGTATTCAACTTCACGCCGATGCGGCAGGTTCCGTTGCAAACCGGACTGGCCCTGGGAAGAGAGTTCGACGCAGTCGGGATGCCTCCTTTTAACATCACCATCCACGTGCTGGTCCTGCTGATACAGGGGCCACAGTCCACGGTGAAGGTCATGGTGATGGTGCAGACTCAGCGATGGAGCGAATTCCTGGCGCCGTGTCTGCAATTCGTGGGAGGCATTAATACTTCCGGCGGGAGCCCGCTGCCCTCTTCTGTGATTGCTGTGGCGGACCCGAAGCACCCGGACCAGGTGCAATTGAACATTGTGAACCCGAGAACCAAAGAGCAGATGCCAGTGATGTCCGTTCCTGCTGGCGCAATCTATAACGTCACCATTCATATGGATGATCATTCGGTGAATGTGAATGGAAGCATTCAGGGCGCTGGTATCGCGGTGGGAGAACACAGCCTTGCATCTACCGCGGTCCGCGCGGAAACCGGAGCAAATCTATGAGAGACAACAGCGGGACTTATGTGGGCGGCAGCGTTTCCGGCCAGGGAATTGCGATTGGCGCAGGCGCCTCAGCGCGCGCCTCCATCCACAATGCGGCAGACCAGCAGCGGCTCCTTAAGCTGATTGATGAGCTTAAGGCTGAGATACAGAAATCCAGCATGCCGGACGCGATGAAGAGCACGATTGTAGAGAGTGTGGTTCAGCCCATGAGCCAGGACGTGAAAGAGCCAGAAGCGAAGAGCAAGCTGGAGTCAGGGCTGGAGAAGCTGAATCTGCTGGTCAAGGCATCCGGCGCGGCGCAGAGTGAACTGACCGCGATTGGAAGCATTGCGGGAACAATTGCGAAGTTTGGCGGAATTGCCTTCCATACAGTCGCGCCGTTCCTCGCGGGTTTGTTATAGATTGTTGCCGAATCCAGGTCTGCCTTCGCGAATCTTCCGCGAAAAATTCGGATCACTGTCTGCGGCCTTTGCGGCCGGATTGATGTAGGCTCGCCGCTTCAGCTCTGCGAAGGGCAGGCTGTCTCCTGCGATATTGCCTTCAACGCGCCGCCAGAAGCGGCAGGAACGGAAGACAGCCCAGACGACCGCGGCAAGGTAGAGGACAAATCGCCGGCCAGCGCAGCCAGGCGATGCGCACATCGAAATAGAGCGCAAGGACGGCCCACGCGGTGAGCAGGAGCAGTGCCAAATACAGAAGCCCATGACCGATTCGTTTTCCCATTCAGATTCTCTGCGGCGTTTGCGGTGACCGAATCATCCATTATTTATCAAGAAGATGAACAACGCGAAGGCGCTTGATAATCCAATCTGGCATTCGCTCTCAGGGAACCATGCCGGGTTTGCCGTCGGGGATGGTCTGGCCATGCGCTACCACGCTGACGTTGGACCACTGGCGGCGGTGCGCGAGCAGACTCCTGAAGCGTATCGTGCACTGGCCGAGCTGCTGGGGCCGGAGGACGTTGTCGTCCTATTTCTTGATACCCATCCCCGGATTCCGGAAGGATGGCGGTTCACCCTGAACACCATGATGGAGCAGATGGTGTGTGAGGCGCTGGCACCTCCGGTTCGTGGGTATGCGGTCGAAGACCTGGGCACGAACGATGTTCCAGAAATGATTGCGCTTGCCCGCCTGACAGAGCCGGGTCCATTTCGCCAGCGCACGATTGAGCTGGGCGGGTACCGGGGAATTCGGGTGGCAGGACAACTGGTTGCGATGACAGGAAGGCGGACGAATCCTCCGGGATGGGTAGAGGTGAGCGCGGTCTGCACTCACCCTGACCACAGAGGCAAGGGATACGCCAATGGCCTGGTGGCGGCGGTTGCCAGCGGGATTCTGGAGCACGGCGAGACCCCGTTCCTTGGAGTGCGGCAGGACAATGCTGCGGCGATCCGTGTGTACGAAAGGTCAGGGTTCAGGATAAGACGGTCACTCTATCTGGTAGCGATGAAACGTCCGGCCTAGGGCATGCTGGTACCCCCTCCTCTGCCCAGATCCATTTTTCTTTATTTTCAATCACTTAGCGAGGGATCATCCCCCGCTATCCTATTGATTCTGCGCGAGTTAGATTCATCCCAGTATTTTCAACAACTTACGAGGGGGTAAGCAACAGCCCCACAGACTGCACGGGGATTCTGTATTTTCAATTAATGGAGTTAGACTGAATCCGGTTTGTGAATTGATAAATGAGATGAGTTTTTAGGAGGTCGTGGTAGCTCTTCACCCCGCTCACACTTTTCTTTCTTTCAGGATATCAGGTAGAGGGGAAATTCCCGGCTTGGGGGTTGGTTGGGGATGTACATGATTCTGGACTGTTTAGGGTTGGAGTGTTACCTTCGTAAGGATTGACAAGATCTGAGGAGGCCCCTGTGCTGGTGACTCATCCACTGGCCTAAAGCTCGAAAAGCGCACTTTGTATGAAGCAGAGTGCGCTTTTTTCGTATTTTGTACTCTCTAGGCCTGTTCGCCGCCTTCGCCGGCCTGCTGCTGTTCGGCTTCCATGGCCTTCTGCAGCTCTTCGCGGCGCTTCTGGCGAGCTTCGGCGCGCTTCTGGCGCTTCTCGTCCAGAATGGCCTCGGCCCCGAGAAGTTCAATGAATGCCTTCTCGGCACCGTCTCCGCGCTGGAAGCCACGGCGTACGATACGCAGATAGCCGCCGTTGCGGTCGCCGTAACGCGGGGCAACCGTGTCAAAAAGACGGGTGACCGCGTCGCGGGTCTGGAGGAAAGCGAGGGCCTGACGCCGCGCATGCAGGTCGCCCTTCTTGCCCAAGGTAATGAGTTTTTCCACGTGAGGACGCACGGCCTTCGCCTTGGCTACGGTCGTCTCGACGCGGTCTTCCAGAATGACGGACGTGGCCAGGTTGCGCAGAAGAGCGCGGCGATGGCTGGTGTTACGTCCGAGTTTGTATCCTGCATTGCGATGGCGCATGGCTAGTCTCTCTTATCAGGGCACAGTGCTCAGGGCGCAGGACCTCAGTTTTCTGTACTGGGGCCTGCCGCCTGTGGTTTGTGACCGTAAAATTTCTTAGAGTTCAGGGCCCAGGTCTTTGAGATCTGTGCCCTTGTGCTCTGTTAGAAGTTTTCTGGTTCGGACTGGAGCGGAATGTCCGCCTCATCCAGTCCTTCCTCTTCGTCAAATTGGTTGTACCGGCTGGCTGCGAGCTGCGCAGAGGGCAGAACGCTGGTCGGGCCAGGCACCGCATTGCCGTGTTCGTCAATCTTCATGCCGAGCGAAAGCCCCATCTGGGCAAGGATTTCCTTGATCTCATTGAGGGACTTGCGGCCGAAGTTCTTGGTCTTCAGCATCTCGGCTTCAGTCTTCTGTACCAGCTCGCCGATGGTCTGGATATTGGCGTTCTTGAGGCAGTTGTAGCTGCGGACACTCAGCTCCAGCTCTTCGACTGAGCGGTTGAGATTGTCGTTGCGCAGCTGCACGCGGCCCTCGTCGGCCTGCTGCTCGGCTTCGATCTCTTCCTCAAAGTTGATGAAGATGCTCATGTGGTCCTTGAGCAGCTTGGCAGCAAGGCCGATGGCGTCTGCGGGAAGCACGGAGCCATTGGTCCAGACTTCAAGCGTGAGCTTGTCATAGTCGGTGATCTGGCCCAGACGCGCTGCATCCACGGTGAAGTTGACCTTGCGGACGGGTGAGTGGACCGAATCCACCGGGATGAAGCCGATACCGAGGTCGGAGTCAAAGTTCTTGTCAGCGGAGATGTAGCCACGGCCGCGCTTCAGGCGCATTTCCATGTCCAGCTTGCCGCCTTCGCTCACGGTGGCGATGTAGATGTCTTTGTCGAGGATTTCCACGTCGCCGTCGGCCTCGATCATGCCTGAAGTGACGACGCCGGGCTGCTCGGCGCGCAGGTAGAGGGCCTTGGGGCCTTCGCCGTTAAGCTTGAACGGGATCTGCTTCAGGTTCAGGATGATGTCGGTGGCATCTTCCACGACTCCGGTGATGGACTGGAACTCGTGCAGGACGCCTTCAATTTTGACGGCGGTGACGGCCGCGCCTTCAATGGATGAAAGCAGGGTGCGGCGCAGGGCATTGCCCACGGTGGTCCCGAAGCCGCGCTCAAATGGCTGGGCACTGAACTTTCCGTAGGTGTTGGTCAGCGTATCGGTATCCACCGCCAACCGTTTCGGCTTTTGAAATCCTCTCCAAAGCATTATCGTTTCGCTCCTGACGTGACCTGCGAAGCATTCTGCAGTGTCTACGTCTGTTTTCTCTCCTGAGAAAGAGTTATTGGTTTGTAGTGATCAGTCTCCAGTGCCCAGTCCCCGAGGTAAAACCAGACTTACCGGGGGCCAACAACTGGCAACTCACTACTTGCTGTACAGTTCGACGATCAGCTGTTCGTTGACCGGCAACTGGATATCTTCGCGCTTGGGCAGGGCCAGAACCTTGCCGGACAGATTTGCATGGTCTACCGAGAGCCAGTTGGGGGCGGGCTGGTGGCTCGCGAACTCGCGCGAGGTCTCAAGCACGGTCAGCTTCTGGCTATTGGGGCGAACCTTGATCTCGTCGCCCACGCTCACCTGAAATGAAGGAATGTTCACTTTGCGGCCGTTGACTTCCACATGCCCATGGCGAACGATCTGGCGGGCCTGGCGGCGCGAGGAAGCAAATCCAAGGCGGTAGGCCACGTTGTCGAGGCGGCGCTCAAGCTGCTGCAAGAGCAGTTCGCCGGTAACGCCCTGGGCGCGCGACGCTTTCTCGTAGTACTCGCGGAACTGACCTTCGAGGGTGAAGTAGATGCGCTTTGCCTTCTGCTTTTCACGAAGCTGGAGGCCGTAACCCACCACCTTCGCCTTGCGGTCGCGGCCGTGCTGGCCGGGGGCAAAATTGCGCTTTTCAATGGGGCATTTGTCAGAAAAACACTTGGTGCCCTTCAGGAAGAGCTTCATGCCTTCGCGACGGCAAAGGCGGCATACTGCACCGGTATAACGTGCCAATTTCTTCTCCTTGACTTCAGGTGACGACCGGTTTACGCGCGAGAGCGCTTCGTCCCGGTCCATTCATTAGTTTACAGTCGCCAGTCCTCAGGCGCCAGCTATCTGGCTATTCTGAGGACTTTTTTCTGGGTCGGCAAACCAGTTCGTTTCCGCAATTGGGGCAGATTTTTTGTAAAGCCTGCCAGCAATCGGGACAAAACGTACACTCGTAGACACAGATATACGCCTCCGATTCAGGCGGGAGTGGTGTTTTGCATAGCTGGCACTCCCCCTGCATCGCAAGCGGCATCTTTTACACTCTCCGGCGCTTCGGCGGGCGGCAGCCGTTGTGCGGAATCGGGGTAACGTCGCGAATGGAGCGCACTTCGATTCCCGCAGCGGCGAGCGCGCGGATGGCCGATTCACGGCCCGAGCCGGGGCCGGCGACGCGGACATCCACCGAACGCAGTCCGTGCTCACGCGCCTGGTTGGCGGCGTTGATGGCGGCCTGCTGCGCGGCGAACGGGGTCCCTTTACGCGACCCGCGGAAGCCGAGTGAACCCGAGCTCTTCCATGAAAGGGTGTTGCCCTGCTGGTCGGTAATGGTGACGATGGTGTTGTTGAACGAAGCCTGAATGTGCACCACGCCAAAGGGCACATTCTTGCGTTCGCGCTTTTTGAATTTCTTGTTCCTGGCGGCCTTTCCGGCGCCCTGCTGTGCTTTTGCCATTAGGTCTTCGCCGTCGCTTTCTTCTTGTTCGCTACCGTGCCCTTACGCGGGCCCTTGCGGGTGCGTGCGTTGGTGTGGGTGCGCTGTCCGCGTACCGGGAGGCTGCGGCGGTGCCGCAGTCCGCGATAGGACTGAATATCAATCAACCGCTTGATGTGCATTGAGACATCTTTGCGCAGGTCGCCCTCGACTGAGCCTTCGTCTTCAATGACCTGGCGGATGCGGTTTACCTCGTCTTCACCGAGGTCCTGGATTTTCTTGAACGGATCCACGTTCGCCTTTTCCAGAATGCTCAATGCGCGAGGGTTTCCGATGCCGTAGATGTAAGTGAGCGCGATCCGGGCCTGCTTTTGGCGGGGCAGATCAACGCCAGCAATACGTGCCATGGTTCCCTTCTTAAGTTGCTCCCGGATTTCCCCGGGGCGGTTGTGCCGTCCTCTTCGAGTACGGCGGGTTGTGAGGCTGTTTCCGGATCATGAGGTTCATCGCAAGCCTTTCCTGGCTAACTCGCCCCAACACTTGCAGATCCCAGCCTGTTGGCCAGTCACCAGTCTCCAGTCAACTGTTCCGGGGACCAACAACTGGCAACAATAACTATCCTTAGCCTTGACGCTGTTTATGCTTTGAGTTCTCGCAGATCACGCGCACCACCCCGCGGCGGTGAATGACCTTGCACTTGTCGCAAATTTTCTTTACAGATGCACGAACTTTCATCAATCAACTCCAGGTTGTTAGTTATTCGTCCCCAGTTGCCAGTAAAACCACTCAGGACCGACAACCAACAACTAAGAACTTATTTGTAGCGGTAAACGATCCTTCCGCGTGTCAGGTCATAGGGGCTCAGCTCTACGGCGACCCGATCCCCGGGGAGGATGCGAATAAAGTTTTTCCGCATGCGGCCTGAGACATGCGCCAGTACCTGGTGCTTGTTCTCAAGCTCAACCTTGAACATGGCATTAGGCAACGTCTCAAGCACCGTCGCCATGACTTCAATCGCGTCTTCTTTCGACAATCGCTGAATCCCGATTCTGTCAGCCCTGGCTGACCCTGAATGATCTATTGCGTCAGCACTACAGCGCCATCTTTCGTAACGGCAACCGTGTGCTCAAAGTGCGCACTCAAACTTCCGTCCTGCGTGACGGCCGTCCAGCCATCCGCCAGGACCTGTACGTCGGGCCTACCCGAGTTGACCATCGGCTCGATGCAGAGGACCATCCCTTCGCGCAGCTTCATACCCTGGCCGCGCCGGCCAAAATTCGGGACCTGCGGGTCTTCATGCAGCGAGGTACCAATACCGTGCCCGACAAACTCACGTACAACGCTGAAGCCTTCGGCTTCCACCACATTCTGTACCGCGGCGCCAATATCGCCGAGCGTTGCTCCTGCCCTGACGGCCTGAATTCCACGCTCAAGCGAGGCTTTGGTTACATCGAGCAGACGCTGCGCCTTCGGAGCGATTTTTTCACCCACCGGGACCGTGATCGCAGAATCGCCATAGTAGCCGTCTATGATCACGCCGGTATCAATCGAAACGATGTCGCCCTCACGCAGGACCCGCTTTGCCGATGGGATCCCGTGGACGACCTCCTGATTGATCGAAGTGCACAGCACACAGGGATAACCGTGGTATCCCTTAAATGCCGGCTTGACGCCCAGCTCTTCGATTTTCCGGACGGCCGCATTCTCAAGATCCATCGTGGTAGCTCCTGACTTGACAAAGCCACGCACATACTCGAGGATCTCTCGAACGACCGCTCCGCTGCGCCGCATTTTTTCTACTTCCTGCGACGTCTTAATCACGATGGCCATCAGACTGCTGTCCCTCTCAGACGCAAAACAGCAGCCATGACAGCGGCTGTGACTGCATCCACCGGCTGCTCACCGTCCACTTCTTCAAAGCGCCCCTGGGCACGATAATGCTCCACGACCGGAGCTGTCAGCGAATCATAGGTCCGCATCCGCTCCTCGAAAACTGCTTCTGTGTCATCAGAGCGCCGCGCCAACGGCGTGCCGTCAAGGTCGCAAATCTCATCTACCTTCGGCGGCTGCAAGTAGATGTTATAAATGCTCTTGCAGACTGGACAGTTGCGCCTGCCGGTAATTCGGCGCAATAACTGAGTATAGCTTACTTTAATGCTGACAGCAACCACCGGAAGCCGGTTGCTGCTGGCTTCGAGGTGCCTGTCCAGCCATTCCGCCTGGCCCAGCGTGCGGGGGAAGCCGTCCAGGATATAGCCGCTCGCGGTGTCGGGTTGCGTCAGGCGGTCGGCGACCATTTCATTGACCAGGGCATCAGGCACGAGCTCACCCCGGTCTATGATGGCCTTCGCGGCCTGACCTAATTCCGTGCCACCGGAGACGTTTGCGCGAAGGATGTCGCCGGTAGAGATCTGCGGAACCCCCCAGGCGGCCATAATGGCCTTCGCCTGGGTGCCCTTTCCTACTCCGGGTGCGCCGAGAAGGAGGACCGGACCGGGAACGATCTTGACTGCATTCCCGCCATCTGCCTGCTTTTGACCCACCGCTACCGCCACCTACCAGGCCCGCCTTCCACGGATTCGTGCGCTGCGCGACGAGAAGCCTTCGTAGTGGCGCATGATCAACTGCGACTCCACCTGATTGACCGTGTCCATGGCCACGCCGACGACGATCAGCAGCGAAGTTCCACCGAAGTAAAAGTTGAAGCCAAGGCCGTTGGTTACCCAGAGCGGCATGTGCTCAAACAGTGGCCCTACCAGCCAGAGGTGGTTCAGATGGATACCGCTGATGAGAATCTGCGGAATAATGGCAACGACGATCAGGTACAGCGCGCCTACCAGCGTAATGCGCGTCAGAATGTCATTGATGAAGTCTGAGGTGCGCTTGCCGGGACGGATTCCGGGAATGAAACCACCGTACTTCCGCATATTGTCAGCGATGTCATCCGGGCGGAAGACGATCGAAATGTAGAAATAGGCGAAGAAGATGATGGCGACCATGTACAGGAACTCGTACCAGGGCTCGCCGGCATGGAGCGCGTCGAAGATGCGAGTGAGGACCGCGCTGTTGCGAACAAACGACGACTGCGCAAAGAGCAGCGGAGCTGAAAGTACGGAGGCGGCAAAGATGATCGGCATGACGCCACCGGAGTTGACCCGCAGCGGCAGGTGCGTGGACTGGCCACCCATCATGCGGCGCCCGACGATGCGCTTGGCATACTGCACCGGAATGCGGCGCTCACTGCGCTCCACATACACGATGAAGACGACCACGGCAATCATGGCCGCCACCAGCAGAATCAGCGCTGGAACGGTAAAAGGACCGAATTTTTCGGAGCGCGCCGTCTCAATCAGTTCCTGGATGGCGCGCGGAAGGCCGACGACGATTCCGGCAAAAATCAGCAAGCTCATGCCGTTGCCGATACCGCGATCGGTAATCTGCTCACCAAGCCACATAATGAAGGTGGTGCCTGTGGTCAGGGTGATGACGGTCATGAAGACGAACCCGGGACCGGGGTTCAACACCAGTTGCAGGCCGCCTGCTCCATGAGAGAGTGTCAGCGCAATGGCCAGAGACTGGACAATGCCAAGCCCGACGGTCATGTAGCGCGTCCACTGCGTGATCTTGCGCCGGCCAAGCTCGCCTTCTTTCTGGAGGCGGGCCAGCGGCTCATAAACCACGGTAAGCAACTGGAAAATAATGGAGGCCGTGATGTACGGCATGATTCCCAGCGCAAAGACAGTCAGTCGGCGCAGGTTGCCGCCGCTGAACAGGTTGACCAGGCCAAGGGCGCTTCCCCCTTGCAGATCAAAGAACTGCTCAAGTGCCGTGGTGTTTACACCGGGAGTGGGAATGAAAGACCCGAGGCGGTAGACAGCGAGCATGGCCATGGTAAAGAGCACTCGCTTGCGCAGGTCAGGGATACGGAAGATATTCGCAAATTTCTCTAGCATGAAAACTGATGTCCCGGAGGGCCATTCGGCCCTCGCTTCCCTTACGCTACCAGAATGGCCTTGCCGCCCGCCTTCTCAATTTTTTCCTGGGCTGCTTTGGAGAACTTGTGCGCGTGGACCGTAATGGCCTGCGTCAGTTCACCATTGCCCAGAATCTTGAGTAGCCCGTTCTTTTTCTTGATGAGGCCCTTCTTCTCGAAATATTCCAGCGTCAGCTCGGTCTCACCCAGCTCGACCAGGCGGTCCAGGTTCAGCGTGTTGTATTCGACGCGAAAGATGTTGGTAAAGCCGCGCTTGGGCAGACGGCGGTGCAGCGGCATCTGGCCGCCTTCAAAACCGCGCATCAGGCTGGATCCGGAACGGGAGCCCTGTCCCTTGTGTCCGCGGGTCGAAGTTTTACCGTGTCCGGAGCCCATACCACGGCCGACGCGCTTCTTGTTCCTGTTGGCGTTTTTTGGCCTTCTCAGATTGGAAAGATTCATTGTGTCCTCGCTCTACGCCAGCCGGGCTTACACCGGCTGACTCGCATGTTTTTTATTCCCCAGTTGCTGGTTGTCAGTTATTCGTTCCTGAACATCTGCAACTGCCAACTTTTTGGTTTTACTGGGGCGGGTAACTAACAACTACCATTAATCATTAATCAATGATACGCACCAGGTGCGGCACGGTCTTCACCATTCCACGGATGGAAGGCGTGTCCTCGCGTTCGACGACCTGGTTCAGACGGGTAAAGCCGAGACCCTTCACGACCTTCTTGTGCTTCACCGGGGCCTGAATAAAGGAACGGTAGTACTGAATTTTGATTTTCGCCTTGGTCTCTGCCATGACTATAACTCCTCAACCTGCTTGCCACGCACCGCAGCCACTTCCTGACGGTCACGCAACTGCCCGAGTGCGTCGAAGGTGGCCTTGATCACGTTATGCGGATTTGCCGTGCCCAGGCTCTTGGTCAGCACGTTCTGCACGCCGGCCGATGTCATGACGGCACGCACTGCGCCGCCGGCAATGACGCCCGTACCTTCCGGCGCCGGCTTAAGCAGCACCTGGCCTGAACCGAAGCGTCCGAGGACCTGGTGCGGAATTGTGGTCTCGGTCAGGTTCACGCGAATCAGGTTCTTCTTTGCTGACTCGATGCCCTTCCGGATGGCCTGCGGTACTTCTTTTGCTTTGCCGGAGCCATATCCAACCACGCCGGAGGCGGGATCGCCAACCACAACCAGCGCTGCAAAGGACATATTTTTACCGCCTTTGACCACTTTCGTCACGCGGTTGATGGCGACCACCTGGTCTTTCAGGTTGTACTGCCCGGCATCCAATTTTTTTCTCAGTATTGCCATTCGCTTCCTGATTCCTCAAGGGCCAGAGCCCTAAATCTATCTTGTCTTTCAGCGCGGCCGGAGCCGTGCCCATTCAAAACCTGACTGACTAAAACTCCAGGCCGGACTCGCGCGCGGCATCTGCCAACGCCTTGATACGCCCGTGATAGAGATAGCCACCACGGTCAAACACCACCTTCTTGATGCCTTTTTCCTGCGCGCGTTCCGCAACGAGCTTGCCAATTTCCTTTGCCGCAGCGACGTTGCCGCCGGTCTTCAGCCTGGCGGCCTTGCTGGAAGCTGAGGCCACGGTCACACCCTTTGTGTCATCAATCACCTGAGCATAAATGTGATTGAGCGAGCGGTAAACGCTCAGGCGCGGACGCTCCGCGGTGCCCGTAACCTTCTCGCGGATACGGGAGTGAATGCGCCTGCGAATCTCATCTCTGTTCTTCTGCGAAATCATGATTTTTTTCCTTCCTAACAGCGTGACCGCCCTGCAGCCACGTTCGGGACAAACAGCTCTTAGTTGTCAGTCCCCAGTTATCAGCCTGAGATGCCGGGGACTGGCGACCAACAACTAACTACTTACTTCGCTCCGGCCTTACCAGCCTTCTTCTTCAGCTTCTCGCCCGCATAACGCACGCCCTTGTTTTTGTAGGGGTCGGGCTTACGAAGAGTGCGCATATCAGCAGCCACCTGGCCGACTTTCTGTCGATCAATGCCGCTGATGGTGATGCGGGTCTGCTTCGAATCAATCGCTGCGGTGATGCCGGTGGGCAGCGGGAATTCGATCGGGTGGGAATAGCCCAGCGTGAACACCACGGTGTCCTTGCCTTTCATTTCCACACGGTAACCGATGCCGACGATGTCGAGGTCCTTGGACCAGCCCTTGGTTACGCCTTCAACCGCATTTGCCACCAGAGCACGGGTCAGGCCATGGATTGCGGCCTGAGAATCACTCTCGCGCTCGGCGATGATGTGTCCATCTTTTGTTTCAAGCTTGATGCCGGAAGGAATGACCTGTTCGATCTTTCCCTTTGGGCCCTCAACCAGGACCGTGTTGCCCTTCACGGAATACTTCACACCCTGCGGCAACGGAATCGGCTTCTTACCAATACGTGACATTTCTGAATCCTTTTGGGCTTGCGAGTCCCGCCGGTGAGGGCGTTCCACTGCAGCCTGTTAAACCCGGGGCCGAAGCCCCCTTGTTTTCCAACTTCATTCATCGGGCTGAAGCCCCGATGGTTCCACCTGAACTCCTATGAAGCCTTCACTCTGTGACAGCCCCTCCACCAGGCAGGAACCGCACGAAGCGCGTCCGCCCGGCGCGGCCCGGTCTTACTACCAGACTTCGCAGAGAATCTCGCCGCCAACACCTTCTTTGCGGGCCTGTTTTCCCGTCATAACGCCGCGGGGGGTGGTGAGGATGTTGATGCCGAGTCCACCCTGAACGCGCTTGATTTCATCGCGTCCGACATACACACGGCAGCCGGGGCGAGACACGCGGGAAAGGTCGCGAATGGCAGCCTCGTTGTTCGAGCCGTACTTGAGGTACACGCGCAGAATATTGCGGCCATTTTCTTCCGAGGTCTTGTAGTTGGCGATATAGCCCTCTTCCTTCAGGATGCGGGCAATCTCGGTCTTCAGTTTAGAGGCCGGAACATCCAGCTTTTGGTGGCGCGCACGGATCGCGTTGCGCAGGCGCGTCAGAAAATCTGCTACTGGATCGGTAAAGCTCATCGTTTCTCCTTCATCCCCCGTTCGCTCTGATTTTTTCAGAGAACCTGCGGGAATGGCTCTGACCCAAAGGTCAAAAAAGTGTTTGCGCCGAGGCGCGTTTACCAGGCGCGGTCAGCATCTTACCAGCTGGACTTCACGACTCCGGGAATCTCCCCCTTGAGCGCCAGCTGACGGAAGCACAGACGGCACATGCCGAACTTGCGCAGATATGCGCGCGGACGTCCACACAACTTGCAGCGGTTGTGCTTGCGGGAAGAAAACTTCGGCTTGCGGGCGTCTTTGACTCGCTTTGCAGTGGTTGACATAGTCTCTAAATCCTCGATTCCTTATGCCGACTGGCGGAATGGCATACCGAACTGCCGGAGCAGCGCGCGTGCCGAGTTGTCGTCTTTCGCAGTCGTCACAATGGTGACGTTCATGCCCTTCAGCTTTTCCACCTTCGCATAATCAATTTCAGCGAAGATCAACTGGTCGCGCAATCCGAGCGTATAGTTTCCGCGGCCATCGAAGCTGCGGGTGGAAACGCCGCGGAAGTCGCGCACACGGGGCAGCGCAATGGAAATCAGGCGGTCGAGAAACTCGTACATCGCATCGCCACGCAACGTAACCATGGCGCCGATGGACATGCCTGCACGGACCTTGAAGGCGGCAATGGACTTCTTGGCCTTGGTCAGAACGGGCTTCTGCCCGGTGATGGCTGTCAGGTCGGCAACGAGCGGGTCGAGCAGCTTGTTGTTCTGAGTGGCCTCACCCAGGCCCATGTTCAGGACAATCTTTTCGATCCGCGGAACTGCCATTGCGTTCTCAAGGCCAAGCTCCTTCTGGAGGGCCGGCTTGATTTCCTTCTGATACTTGTCTTTCAGCCTTGCTGCCATTTCTGCTTCTTCTCTTTTCTTCTCCGGTCTCGGATTGGTGCTTCCACCGTGTACCGTTACGGAGAGACTGGCCGTCCAGGCACTCGCGCCTTCGGCGCGCCTGGACGATTACTTCTTTTTGGGCGCCAGTGTCTGTCCGCACTTGCGGCAGACACGAACTTTGGTGTCGCCTTCCAACTTATGTCCTACGCGCGTAGGACCGCAGCTGGGGCAGACCAGGAGCACATTGGAAATGTGCAATGGCGCTTCCTGCTCGGCAATGCCGCCCTTGATATTGCGCTGCGGATTGGGGCGGACATTTTTCTTTACCACGCGCACATGCTCGACCAGGACCCGGTCTTCGCCCGGAAAGACACGCAGCACCCGGCCGCGCTTGCCTTTGTCGCTGCCTGCAATCACTTCTACCGTGTCATTGCGCTGAATGTTCAAACTCATAATGGTTCCTTTATCTGCGCCCTGAAATTAAAGAACTTCGGGAGCGAGCGAAACAATCTTCAAAAACTTCTTTTCACGCAGTTCGCGTGCCACAGGGCCAAAAACGCGCGTTCCTACAGGCTCGCCGGCCTCATTGATGAGCACGGCGGCATTGGAATCAAAACGGATGTATGTGCCGTCGCGACGGCGCGTTTCCTTGCGGGTGCGAACAACCACTGCCTTGACCACTTTGCCCTTCTTGACCTGGCCATCCGGCGAGGCTTCCTTGACGGCGGCGGTAATCACGTCGCCCAGTCCGGCCTTCTTGCCGCTTGCGCCACCCAGCGGCAGGATCATCTGCAGCTTGCGCGCACCGGAATTGTCGGCGACCTCAAGCATGGTTCTCATCTGCACTGCCATCGTGATCTCTCCTTACTGCTTCTTAGTGGCGGCCTACTCGGCGGCCGGTACTGTCTCTTCTACCTGCGCCAGGGCCGAGCGGCGGACAATCTCTTCCAACTGCCAGCGCTTCAGCTTGCTCAGCGGGCGGGTCTCGCGGATACGGACCATGTCGCCCACGCGCGCTGAATTCTGCTCGTCATGCGCATAAAACTTCTTGCTCATCCGCACGATGCGCTTGTATTTCGGGTGCGCCTTGCGCATCTCCACTTCCACGACAATGGTCTTCTGCATTTTGGTGGAAACGACGGTGCCGACCTTCTCGTTGCGGCGCGATTCTTTCTGGGTCTCGCTCTGTGTTGCTGTCGCCATGGTTTAGCGAGCCTCCTTTTTGGTGGACTTCTTCTTCCTCGCCAGCTTGGCGGGTGCTTCGGATTCGGCCTTGGGAGCGTTGCCATGCAGGCCCAGCTCGCGCTCGCGCGCAATGGTCTTGATACGCGCGATGTCTTTCTTGAGCTCGCGCAGCTTCTTCACACCTTCGGTCTGGCCGAGCTTGGCCTGAAAGCGCAGGCGGAAGAGCTGCTCGCCCGCTTTCTGCTCCTCAACACGCAGCTCGCTGTCGCTCAGGTTGCGGATCTTTTCCAGTTCCATTTCTTTTCGTCTTCTCTCCGGGACAACGGCCCATGAAAGCCGCGTCTCCCACAAATCTTGTTACTTGCTGGCCGACGCAGCTGCCTGCACGGTATGGCGTTGAACAAAACGCGTCTTCAGCGGCAGCTTGTTCGAAGCCAGGCGCATCGCTTCCTGTGCAATGTCCGGCGCAACGCCTTCCATCTCAAACAGGATCTTGCCGGGGCGAACAACTGCCACCCAGTGATCGAGCGGTCCCTTGCCGGAACCCATTCGGACTTCGGCCGGCTTCTTGGTGATTGGCTTGTCCGGGAAGAGCCGGATCCAGACCTTGCCGCCACGCTTGATAAAACGCGTCATCGCAATACGGCTGGCCTCGATCTGGCGGTCCGTAATGTAGCCGCACTCCATGACTTTCAGGCCGTAGTCGCCAAATGACAGCTCGGATCCGCGCCAGGCCTTGCCGCGCATCTTGCCCTTCTGCTGCTTGCGATACTTGACCTTCTTTGGCATCAACATAATGAAACCCTCAAATCAGTTCTCAGGTCTCAGGTTTCAGGTCTCGGTTTTCTGTGCCCTGCGCCCTGAGCGCTGTGCCTTTTTAAAATACTGATGTTCCAACCGCAGCCTGTGGCTCGCGCCGCTTCTGCTGGTAAATGTCGCCGCGGTAGATCCACGTCTTGACGCCGATGACACCATAGGTGGTACGCGCTTCCGCGAATCCGTAATCAATGTCCGCGCGCAGCGTGTGTAGCGGCAAACGTCCTTGCAGATACCACTCGGAGCGGGCGATTTCAGCGCCATTCAGGCGGCCCGAAACGCGCACCTTGATTCCCTTGCAGCCAAAGCGCAGTGCGGAATCCACTGCTTTGCGCATCGCACGGCGGAAGCCGACACGCTTCTCCAGCTGGAGGGCAATGTTCTCGGCCACCAGCTGCGCATCCAGCTCAGGCTTGTTGACTTCGAGAATGTCAATGAAGACTTCGCGGTTCGTGCGCTTCTGCAGGTCTACTTTCAGCTTCTCGATCTCAGCGCCCTTGCGCCCGATGATGATGCCGGGACGCGCGGTGCGGATGATGATGCGCAGTTTATTTCCCGGGCGCTCAATTTCCACCGAGCTTACGCCTGCGGCCTTCAGCTTGTCCTTGAGCTCTTTCTTGAGCTGGACATCTTCGACGAGCAGCTTGTCATAGTCACGCTCGACAAACCAGCGCGAACGCCATGGCTTGTTTACGCCGATTCGAAATCCGTAAGGATGGACTTTCTGTCCCATAGTTTCCTCTCGCCCCCTACTCAGCCTTCTTTTTGGAGGCAGTTTTCTTTGCTGCCGTCTTTTTCACTGCGGCCTTCTTTGCCGGAGCCTTCTTCTTTGCTGCCGTTTTCTTTGCCGGGGCAGCAGGCGCGGACTCAGCTTCCACTTTCTGGACCAGGCCTTCCTGCGTACGCTCCGCGACTGAAATCACAATGTGGGCCAGGCGGCGCTGGTAGCGATAAGCGCGGCCCATCGGAGCCGGGCGAATACGCTTCATCCGCGGTCCCTCATTCGCGAGCGCCTGCTTGACGTAAAGATTGTCTACATCCACGTCAAGTCCCTGCTCCTGGCTGAGATAATTCGCGTTCTGGATGGCGGAACGCAGAACCTTCTCCACCATGGGAGCGACCGCCTTCCTGGTGAAGGCCACCGTATTCAGCGCTTCCTCGACGCCGCGGCCCTTAATCAGATCGAGCACCAGCCGCGCCTTCTGCGGTGATACCCGCTGGAAGCGCGCTTCAGCCCGGAATTCCCGTGTATCCAATTGCATTGGCTTGCCTCAAACCTTCTAAATTCTCTACTTGGCCTTCGCCGTAGTTTCCGCGGCCTTTGCCGAGTGCCCCTTGAACGTGCGCGTTGCCGCAAACTCACCGAGCTTGTGCCCTACCATGTTTTCGGTCACATAAACCGGCACAAATTTCTTGCCATTATGGACCGCGATGGTGTGCCCCACAAACTCTGGGTGGATGGTCGAGCGGCGGGACCAGGTACGGACAACCTTCTTGTCATTCGCCCGGTTCAGCCCTTCGATTTTTTCCAGCAAGTGCCCGTCTGCAAACGGGCCTTTTTTTGTTGACCGTGCCATAAAACCTCTTTAGCTCCTAGCTGCTACTTGCTGCGGCGGCTGACGATAAATGCATCCGTCCGCTTGTTGTTGCGGGTCTTGTATCCGCGAGTAGGCTGTCCCCATGGGGTGACCGGGTGGCGTCCACCAGAGGTCTTGCCCTCACCACCGCCATGCGGGTGGTCCACTGGGTTCATCGAAACACCACGGTTGGTCGGACGAATACCCTTCCAGCGATTGCGTCCCGCCTTGCCGATCGCGACATTTTCATGGTCGGTATTGCCCACCTGGCCGATCGTCGCCATGCAGTCCACCAGGACCTTGCGGGTTTCACCGGAAGGCAACTTCAGCAGAGCATAATCGCCTTCCTTCGCGACCAGCTGCACCTGCGCGCCGGCCGAACGCGCCATCTGCGCGCCCTTTCCCGGGCGAAGTTCCACATTGTGGACGGTGGTACCGGCGGGGATGTTCCGAAGCGGAAGAGCATTGCCCACCAGAATGTCGGCATCAGGACCGCTCATGACGGTCATGCCTACTTTCAAGCCCACTGGCTGGATAATGTAGCGCTTCTCGCCGTCAGCATAGCTGATGAGGGCAATGCGCGAGGAGCGGTTCGGATCATACTCGATGGTGGCGACTTTGCCGGGAACACCGAACTTGTCGCGCTTGAAGTCAATCAGGCGCAGCTTCTTCTTGTGGCCGCCGCCATGATGGCGGATGGTCAGATCGCCGGAATTGCGGCGTCCGCCGGTGCGCTGCCGGATGACGAGCAGCGGCTTGTGCGGCTTGTCTGTCGTGATGTCGTCATTCACCAGCGTGGTCTGAAACCGCAGCGTTGGCGTGATCGGTCTGTATGTCTTGATCGGCATCGTAATCTTCTCTCTAACCGCTGGCTGACTTACGCCAGCGCCTGCTCAGATCATTTTCCTGAGCTCTGTACTTTGTGCGCTGTTACAGGTTGTCAACGTACTCCGGCATCTTCTCGCCAGCTTTTAAACGAACGTATGCCTTTTTCCAGTCAGGCCGATATCCGGCGAAGCGGCCGCGACGGCGCTCCTTGCCCGGATAGTTTGCCGTGCGGACAGCAGAGACCTTCACCTTGAAAAGTGCTTCCACTGCCTGCCTGATTTCGGTCTTGGTCGCTTTCGGCGCAACCTCGAACACCAGAGTACCCTCGGTCTCTTTCGCTCCAAGCGCGCGCTCGGTGATGAGGGGACGACGAATCACTGTGTAGGTTGTTGGCATTAGGCCACCTCCGCCTTTCTGCGCCGGGAAACTGTCTTCTTCAGTACTTCCTGCAACTGCTCAAGCGCGGGCCGCGAGAAGATGGCACGCTCATAACGCAGCAGGTCATAGGGATGCACTTCATTATTGAGCACAAGCTCCACGCCCTTCAGGTTGCGCGCACCGAGAATTACATTCGGGCCGAGCTCCTTGCTGTTTTCCACCAGAAGCGCGGTCTTTTTGGCTTCCAGCTTGTTGAGCGCCTGACGGTAGAGCTTGGTTTTGGGCTCCTTCATCTCCAGGCTCTCGACTACGACCAACTGTCCGTCCTGCAGCTTGGCCGCAAGCGCTGCACGCAATGCGCCCAGCAACTTCTTCTTCGGGAAGGCATAGTCATACGACCGGGGCTGCGGGCCATGCACGGTCCCGCCATGCCGCCACAACGGCGAACGAACCGAGCCAATACGGGCGCGGCCTGTCCCCTTCTGCTTCCAGAGCTTCTTACCAGAACCTGAGACCAGCTTGCGGTTCTTGGTCGCGTGCGTGCCCTGGCGCAGCGAGGCGCGATAATGCTTGACCGCTTCCCATAGAAGCGCCTCATTTACATTGCTCGGAGCAAAGACTTCGTCGGCCAGCTCAAGAGAGCCTACCTTCTGTCCGCCGAGATCGAATACGTCAATGTTTGCCATTGTCTTCTCTTTCAGCTAGTCGGCCAGTCAACCCTTCGGTCAGCGAGTCAGCTTTTTTTGATTTCGCTGACTGCAGACTTGCTGACTTGCCGACGGCGCGCCATGCGCCGCTCGCTTGCTATTTCTTCTTTGCTGAAGCCTTCTTGGAAGCCTTCAGCGGATCCACTGTGCCCGACCCTGCAAATCCACGGCGCTCACGTGGCGGGGCCTTGGCCTTTGAGATCACAACATATCCGTCGCGCGGTCCCGGCACAGCACCCTCGACCATGATGAGGTTTTCATCCAGATCAATTCCGCGAATGCGCAGGTTGCGGACCGTAATTCGGTCTACACCCATGTGCCCTGGCATGCGCTGCCCTGGGAACACACGAGAAGGAAATGACGATGCGCCAATCGAACCCTGAACCTGGAACATATGCCCGTGAGACTTGGGGCCGCCGCCGAAACGGTGGCGGCGAACTACGCCTGCGAAGCCACGGCCCTTGCTCGTCCCCACGACATCCACATACTTCTCGTCAGAGAAGATGTCTACGAGAACTTTGTCGCCCGCTTTCAGGCCATTGCCATTCTCTTGCCCGTCTTCGGTCTTCTTTGCGCTGGCCAGTTCCACTGGAACTTCCTTGACCAGCTTGACTGGCGGAACGCTGCTCTTGGCAAAATGACCCTGCATCGGTTTGGTGATTTTGGAGGCCTTCACAAACTCCACCAGGCCAATCTGTGCCGCGTCATAACCATCTTTCGCGGCGGTCTTGAGCTGCGTAATCACGCAGGGACCCGCCTGGAGGACGGTGATCGGATGGACTTCGCCCTTCTCATCAAAAACCTGAGTCATGCCGATCTTTTTGCCGATAATTCCTGTAACTGCCATGGTCTTCTCTCCTCATCATGCGCCGGGAACTCAGGCGCACTGCCGGGTTGTTTGCTATTTCTCGAATGCCTTGATTTCGACGTCCACGCCCGCAGGAAGATCGAGCTTCATCAGAGCGTCCACCGTCTGCTGGGTCGGCTCAAGAATGTCAATCAGGCGCTTGTGCGTGCGAATCTCAAAGGCTTCGCGTGATTTCTTGTCCACGTGCGGCGAACGCAGCACGCAATACTTGTTCTTAATCGTCGGCAACGGAATCGGCCCGGCTACCTGTGCACCCGTGCGCTTCGCGGTATCTACGATTTCTCCCGTCGAAGTGTCGAGCACCCGGTAGTCATAGGCCTTTAGCCGAATGCGTATTCTTTGTCCAACCATCGTTTTAATCTTCCTGCGGGCCGGCGATTGAAGTACCGCTGGCCCGCTGACTTGCTTGCGCCTAAAGCGC
>JAJPKO010000006.1 GCA_021323655.1 Acidobacteriaceae bacterium | reverse complement strand
GTCTTTATTCCCATTGACGCCGAAGGCCACTACAAAACGAATCCCATCACCAAAGACGGCACAGCTATCGGCCCGGGCGATCTTGAAATCAAGGGAAACCACTGGGCTTACCTCGGCAAACAAGAGGAAAACGGCAAGACGACCTGGTACCGCACCACCAATGACTTCTCAGACGACAGCCACATCCACTTCGAGCAGTCCCAATCAACGGACAAGATTCATTGGGAAGTCCAGCGCAGCGGCGACGAGGTCAGGACGGATAAAGGGACGAAGTAGTCGACGCTGAAGTAATAACGCGGCTGCCCCATCCTGAACGAAGTGAAGGGTGGGATCAAGTCATCCGCCCAGTTGAACCAGTTTCTCCGATGTTCGCTTTAACTGACCGCAGGCGGCAAAAATGTCCCGTCCGCGGGGGCGCCGGACATACGCCGGGAGATTGTTGTACTTCAGCCGGTACTGGAACAGATGCACCGTATGCGGATCGGACATGGAGTAGGGCATACCGGGTCCCGGGTTCCAGACAATCAGATTCACTTTCAGCGGCAGATTCGCCCGACGCAACAGTTGTCCAACTTCATCGGCATCCCGGTCGCGGTCATTCAATCCGCCCAGCAGAACGTACTCGAAGGTGACTTTCTCTTTCGGGCGCAGCGGAACCTGCCGCACCGCCTGAATCACATGCGCCAAATCCCATTTTTTGGTGATGGGCATGATCTCCGTCCGCGCCGCGTCATTGGGAGCATTCAACGAAATCGCCAGCTTCGGTCGCACGGGTTCCTGAGCGAAGCGCAGAATTCCCGGGACAATTCCTGAAGTAGAAACCGTCATCCGCGACTCCGGAATGCCCACCTCCTTGACCAGCAGACGTACTGCCGCCATGAACTCGTCGTAATTCAGGAATGGCTCTCCCATTCCCATAAAGACCAGATTGATGCGCCTTTTTCCGATTTCGACTTTGTGGCGTTTCAGTACCGCCACGACCTGACCCGCGATTTCGCCAGCCGTGAGGTTGCGGATGATTCCCAGCTTGGCTGTCAGGCAGAACTGGCAATTCACAGCGCAGCCGATCTGGCTTGAGACGCAAATCGTCGCCCGCCGCAGATCGGTTCCAGCTTCAGACCCGTCGCCTGCCTCGCCGCCGTCTCCATCCGGCATCCAGACCGTCTCTACTGTCTGGCCATCATTTCCGGCGATAAGATAGCGTTCTGTGCCATCCATCGACACATAAGACTCGATAATCTGGGGCAAACCGACCTTAAAACCGCGTTCTGACATCGCTTCGCGAAGCGGTTTTGGCAGCGTAGAGACCTTTTCGAGGTCATCTTCCCACTGCCGGTAAATGGCCTCGGCAAGCTGCTTTGCCCGATAGGCGGGAGCGTCGAATTCCGCCATCAAATCTGTAAGTTGTTGAATATTAAAGCCGAAAAGACTCCGCACCTCGGCAGGCTCTGGAGAGTCTAAAATGGAAGTAGGTTTTTTCCTGCCCGGCGGCATCATAGACCACAGCTCGTAGAGACAAGCATAACGCATTCTTCCTACCCCTAAGAGCAGCCCAGAACACGCCCGGGCAAAACGAAGAACCAGGATTTTCTGCAATGGATAACGAACGCAATATACGCCGCACTGTCCTGCCCAATGGGCTTACGATTTTGACTGAAAAAATGGACCACATCCGTTCCGTCGCCATGGGCGTCTGGATTCGAGCCGGGTCGCGCCACGAGATGCCTGAGATCAACGGCATTTCTCATTTTGTGGAGCACATGGTCTTCAAGGGAACCAAATCGCGGTCAGCGCAGCATATCGCCCGCGAAGTGGACGCCATTGGCGGTAATCTTGATGCATTTACCGGTAAGGAGACGGTCTGCTTCAACATTAAAGTGCTCGATGAGCACGTGCCTGTGGCCCTCGATGTCTTATCGGATCTCGTCCTCAATCCCACTTTTGCCAGCGATGAGATCACCCGCGAGCGTGGCGTCATCCTTGAAGAGATCAAGATGGACGAGGACAATCCCGATTACCTGGTGCATGAAATCTTCACTCAGGCATTCTGGAAGGACCACCCACTGGGCAAGCCGATTCTCGGGACGAAAGAAACTGTCCGGCGCTTTGAGCAGGATACGCTCTTCAGCTTCTACGGACAGCGGTTCCACGGCAGCAACATGATCTTCTCCGCCGCGGGCAATATTGAACACGACAGCTTTGTCGAGCAGGTCACGCGTCGCTTTGAGTCGCTGCCCGCAGGTGAGTCGCTGACTGTGCAGGTGCCTCCCAAGACCGCGGCCCGCATTATTCTCAAGAATAAGAAGGCCCTGGAGCAGGTCCAGCTCTGCCTGGGTGTGCCAGCGCCGGCCATTGCGGATGAATCGCGTTACGTCACCCTGGTTTTGAATACGATTCTTGGCGGCGGCATGAGTTCGTGCCTCTTTCAGACCGTCCGCGAAGAACGCGGACTGGCTTATTCGATCTACAGCGATCTGAATCCGTATAGCGACACGGGATCCCTCTGTGTCTATGCGGGAACGTCCTCTGACCGGGCTATTCAGGTTGTCCATCTGGTCATGGAGCAGTTCCGTCGCCTCAAAAATGAGCCGCTGCCTGCCGACGAGCTGCGCCGGGCAAAAGACCAGCTCAAGGGCAATTTGCTACTCTCGCTTGAAAGCTCTACGTCACGCATGTCAAACCTGGCGCGCCAGCAGATGCACTTCAACTACTTCTTCGGAATGCAGGAGATTCTCGACAAGGTTGAATCCATCACTGAAGACCAGGTGCTCGCGATGGCCAACCAGCTCTTCCAGCC
>JAJPKO010000032.1 GCA_021323655.1 Acidobacteriaceae bacterium | reverse complement strand
GCCTTTGGATTGACGCCACCCACCGCCAGTACTACACAAGCATCCAGCAATGTCTCCTGCGCTCAGGCCGTCGGAACGCAACGGGCAAACACTCTGGTCCAGCAGTGTCTCCAGGTCTCGACCACAACGCACCCGCCCTGCAACGCCCAGAACACCTGCAAGCTCATTATCGATGAAATCCGTCGCGGCTGCTCGCTCATCGGCAACAATGCTCCATCGTTCTGCGCCGAATATAACTAGGCCCTGTCGCAGTGAATTTGCTACTTCTGCAGTAAAGATGGGTGCCCTACGTCTCGATTTTTGAGACGTGGTTTCCAGCACATTTCCCGATAACGCAAATGTCCACCAGAATGCTCAGTCCCGGCATTTGATGATAGGGATGAGAATAAACCGATCGGGTTCGATTTGCCGGGATTTGCAGATGAACTCAGGAACTCGCAGCGATGAAGGCATCTGTCGAGCACATCCGCCAGAAGTTCGCCTTCACCGAACGCCGAGCATGTCGCCTGTTGCTGGTACCTGTTTCGAGCTATCGATTCGCCCGATCGAGCTTGCTTGTACTCCGCAGCGGAACTGCCAGCAGTGTGTAGTAATTATCAGCCAGGAACCCTTCATAACCTTTCGCAGTTCCGTCCCACCGGCGCCAATCGTTAGAGAATCCCGTTGCGTTACGTCCTTCAAATCCGCACCTATCATATTCATCCAGCATTGGGAATAAAATCCGGTCTGCTTCCTCCTTTCGTCCCAGATCATAAAGCGCGGCCAGGAAAAAGAACGCAAAGCTGCCTGTCGCTCCGCCGTTTTCATAGTTCTGAAAGCCATCGGAATTGTCGGGGCGAATACCACCTCCCCAACGGGCATCTGGAGTACTGTCGAAGTAGTCTTTCAGCGGGACCGTAACCAAGTTGCCAGGCAGCCCCATATTGAACTTGTCATAACCCACTTCCTTCATCTTGACCAGCAACCGATCCATGATGGCATTAACCTTAGACTTGGGCACTAATCCATAGTGGATAGCGATTCCGTTCACCCAGAGAAAATAGTAATCGTGCAATTGTCCATCAGCGCTGTACCAGCCCGCCAACACGCCGGTTTCGGGATTAAAGAACCGATTGAAGAAAACGGATTTCAGTCTGTCTGCGGCTTGTTGGTATCGTCGTGCATCACTCTTTTTTTCTGCCTTGTCCGACATCATGGCCATGCTACGGAGCGCGCGATAAGCAAGAGCATTACTGTACGCATCTTCATAGCCAAAACCAATTGTGTCCCACCAATTCGACGGTCTGGGTTTAGTCGTCTCGAAAGCCATCGTGGAGTTACCGCTTTCGCAGTACTTAATCAGCGAGTCGTCATTGCTGTCAGTTGCCAACATCGACTCGGCCCAGCTACGGATACCTTCATAGTTCGTTGCGAGCCACTGATCGTCGCCAGCATTGCGAACGCAGCTAGCCGCAGCAATGATCAGGGAGGGGTATGTATCGGAAGTTGCGCAGACATGACCAGGAACACGAGGGAGGCCGTACGCAGGACCACCGCTCAGAATCCTATCAAGCGTCTCGCGGACAATATCAATGGCTTTCAGACCCGGTGCCAATAATGGCGTCAATGCAGCAATATCTGCATATTCGTAATAGCAGAAGGCGCATGTATCGCTTGCCGTATTGTTGGCGAGCGCGCCAAGCGATGGGTTGATCTGTAATGCATTCAACCAGTTGCGGCGAAATGCGTCGAACCTGGCATCATTTGCAATTTCCGGTATGTCGGGATGAATTGCCGTCACTTCCAAGGTGTAGACAACCCGCTTGTGCTCAAAGGTAGCGCTCGGGAGCGAAAGTGATGCACTTTGCTGAGGTAAGCTCGATTCATATGCAAAGCCAAGATCAGGAACATCTGTAGTAATACGTATCGAGCCCTGCCCTGGAAAATGCATGATGACCGGAGCTGCCAAAAGATGACCCTTCCGGAATAAGCCAAGTACTGTGCTATGCACTTGGTTGAGGTCGAAATCAAAGACGAGAGGAGCGGGTTGGAAACTCCCAGACCACTCCGAAGTACAGATGATCCTGTTGGCTGACACCTCAAAACTCCAGATAGGTCTGGAGGCTTTGGCTGCACCGATGGCGCGGTACTCGATTCGACGTATCCCTTCCAGCGAGGTATCCTGACCAATGTAGCCATTAGCTTCGTGGGTTTTTCTAATGGCATTGGCGCTCCGCTTGCCTTTACCCAGGCCATCGATATTCAAGAGCTCGAATTGCGGGGCGCTTCGAGATAGCTGCAATTCCATCCAGTTAGAAGCAACATACAATGCCCGATCTTGTCCGACGTTGTCATTCGCCTTCGACGTAGATTTACTGAGGACCGCTGTCGCAACAAATGCTCCAGCAGTCCTCAAGAATTTCCTGCGCCCCAGCATATTGGTCCCTCCTGTGACTTCTAAGCGAATGCAAAGTTGTTTGGAGCCAGTCACGACGTTCGGGGAAACATTGAGATACCGAACTTCGTACACGCATATGGAACCAAGACAATTCTGGTACGTTTACCGGAAACAAGCGTGCGTGGAATCGGTTGCAGCTCAGTCGGGGTCCAGTCAACTTCCTGTGCGTTAATGCCAAGTTGGAGCGGTCCTGGGCAGATCCACTCGTAATGTGCCCAAGGGAAGACAGCTTCCTTGAAAATGCCTGCTTCTGCATGGGTGGGCTTATCAGACCTCACGTCAATGGCATAGTTAATTTGTGTCCCTGGAATCTCCTCATTCGGTGAAACAGAGGGGATCGGAAGGGAGAAGAGCAGAGGACCAAAAAACACAGATGCCCATGGATTATGCATTTCTCGTACAAGGGAGATTTCGCGCCCCACCCTAAAATAAGGGATTTGCGGATACGGGGTCTCATACCCCCGCTGGATGCGGATGCTCATTGGCAGAATGAGCCTCACGCGATCACCCTGCCTCCACTCCCGCTTAATCACACGAAAGCCCGGTTGTGATGCATTGGCAGAATAGGCAGAATCATTCATAAATATCTCAGGTTCTCCAGCCCATTCAGGGATGCGGAGATAGAGGGGGAAACTGACAGGGTGATCAGGATTGACGGTGAACTCGATGGATTCCTCAAAAGGATAGCGAGTGTTACTCTCAATCGCGACAGGTACATTTCCATTGATCATTGCTTTGACCCGTGAGGGACCGTGCAAGGTCGCAGCGATTCCACCATCCCGAGTCTCCATCCACATATGCATGATGTAGGTGGGAATCACCCGGTTAATGTTACCGACGCAGCACAGAACAGGATCACCAATTTCCGTAAATTGGTAGCAACCCTTCCCAGGATTGGCCGGTTCCTCAGGCAGGTTATGGTTGTAACGGTTAGGCCGTTGATAATACGACATGATTTTGAAATCATGGCTGACTGGCGCCGGACCTGCATTGAAAAAAATCTGCTCAATGCGATCGAGCCAGCCAGACTGGCCTGTAACTCTTGCAAGCCATAGGTTGGTCCAGATTCCTGCAGCCACATTGCACGTTTCCACATTACGGGTGCTGCCAATACCCGCCTGATATTCTTCTCCAGAGCTCAGGCCCATGGGGAGCATATTGTTTTTATCATTCCAGCGCAGAGCGGACACTGTAGCGCTGAGATCGCGGGCATTGCCGGTCCATGGGTAGAGCATCGCAGGTGTGCGGACATGCTCATAGAAGATGACGTTGTGGCCGACTTGGAGATTACCATCGGCCCATGCATCAGCCGTGGCGCGATAAGACTGACGTGCGGCATAAGCAAGCATATTTTGAAGAATGGCGGGATCACCACTCATCCTGAAGGTTTCCGACATCGCGTCGAGATTAACCGCTCCACCCGTCCCATAAAACGTGGGGGACAGATCCTCGATTGGAAAGTTGCGGTAGACCTTTGTGAGAGCGGCAAGAACTTTGGGGTTACGAGATCCCTGATAGTAGGCCACGAGAGCACGCCCCATATGAGAATGGGCCCAGGCATTAAATGAGTCCTCGATAATCGAAGCCGGCCGCCAGTAGATAAAGGTCTCGCCACCTTTCAACACACCATTGACAACATAATCGAGACGAGCTGAAGCCTTGGCAATCAATGCGCTATCATCAAGCGCGTAACCCAGGCGAATGGCGCCGTCGAGCCAATAGCTGCACTGTTCAAGAGGCCATCCTGTTCCATCCGGATTGACGCCGAACGCATCAAAAGGAAAGCCCTTCCAGGCATCCTGAAAGGTAGCGCTGTGTTCGTCGAGATGGCCTGTAATCCCATTGGCCGCGTCTGTCGCCCAATCGCGAATCCATCCTGTGGGTTTCACTTGCCCGGGAGCAAGCGGGGTAAAAACACAGGGATGCACTTCGCGATGAATGCTCTCCGGCAGAAAGAGGCGTGATTGGCTGGGAGGGAAGTGAGGACTAGCGAAAGCGCCATTTCTGCCCAGCAGAAAAGCGCCACCAAGGGCCGCAGAAGCCTGAAGAAATTGTCGACGGTTTGTATGTTTGGTCATCTAGAGTTCCTGCCTACTAAATACGACGAACTGCGCGACTGCTATTGCCGAACTATCAGATGGAAGCACGTGAATCCTGCATCTGCAGCGTACACGATCTGATTAAGAGCATCAGAAGCCAGCGCTCCTCATCAAGGGTATGTTTCACCAGGCGTCTGCTTTGGCAATGGCTCCAGTATCTCGAGTAAGACTCGCCAGCATCATCTGTTCGCATCGTCAAGTACTTCGCTTTTCTTGTTTACACCATGGATCAGCAATAGCGTTCGCGTTGTTTGGTTTGTCTGGCTGGTTCGCCCAGAAGAAAAATGCCACTCATCACTCTTATGAGAAAAACTCGTCAAGATGGTCTGCAAAACCACCGCACAGATCTCTTCATCCGCACGAGTATCACCCTTTGGAGCATGATTTCATCGCGTACGAGTATTGGCTCTGTTGATTTCTTCGCAATGATCTCAAAGCTCTCGCCCTCTCCGAACTTATGAGTTGCTCGCGACCTATCAATGTTAATCCGCGCGACCGCCTTTAGCTTGCATTGCATTTGCCAACATATATATTTTGTTAACAAAAGCTGTTGGCCTGCCCGGCAATTTGCACCAGTCAGGGGTGTTAGTGTAGCGCAGCGGTAGAGGTCATACGAGCGAAAGCGAACACCGAACCGGCGGGATGGAGCAGATGCCAAAGTTGTACAGTGAGGCTCAAAGCTAGAATTGATCAATTTGTATATCAGGTTTGCGATTTTTCCGCACAGACACTGCCGCGAGGCGCGCCCGAGCAATCTCTTCTGCACTATTTTTCGCAGACGAATCGAATGAATCCGGTGAAAACTGTCGCCGTAGCATCCTAGGCCCGAAACCTTTAATTCGCTTGAACTGGCGATTGAAATTCGAATAATTACCAAAGCCTACGCGGAAGGCGATCTCTAAAATGCTTTCGTCGGTATTAATCAGCAACTGTGCGGCTGCACCTACGCGCAACTCATTCAAATACGCCGTTATAGTGCGTCCGGTTGCGCGCTTGAAAAAGCGGCACAGCGATGCCAGTCCCATGTGAAAGCGGTCGGCCAATTCCGCAAAATCCAGTTCCTCTTCAAAGTGGTTGTTCAGATACAAACAGATGGCGTCGATGCGCTGCTGATCGGAAAGACGGCAGATCGGCCGCAACTTTAAAGTGGAAAGCTCCTGTGCGTTGCTCTCTCCAGCTAATTCAATCAGCACTGATAACAATGTGATCAACCGCTTGGGCGGCGGTAACGATGCGAGGTCTTTCATGACTACCGCTACGTTTCGTCCAGCATCAGTGCCTCCGAACGCAAGGCCATTCGAAGAGCGTCGCAGGAGACGCTCAACCCCCGCCATCTCTTTCAATTGAAAAAAATCGGGCCCAAGAAAATCCTGACGAAACTGCACCACAACAGCCCGATGAATTTCTGCTGCACTCGTCTTCATAGGTCCGGAACGCCAACTGTGTGGCACATTTGGGCCCAGCAGGACCAAATCTCCAGGGCCATAATCTGCAATGCTGTCGCCCACCAGCCGCTGACCGTGGCTATCAACGATCAAGGTCAGTTCATACTCGGGATGATAGTGCCAGTAAAATGGGAACTCAGGGTCGTTTCGTTCATAGGCAATGAAGGAAGATGCCCCGGAAGCAACCTTCTCGAAATACGGTTTCATGCCTAAACTGTACGCTGGTTCACAGGATTTTCAACAGTTTTCTGAAAATACGGTCAATCCGGTACCAATACGAGTCAATCAGCAAGAGGACAACCCAAGCGTATCTGCTAGTCTGGTGGCAACTGGTCATGTAGAAAATACGGCATTTCGACCGGCTAACTCTTTCTTGGAAAAAGGGACAACCATGATGCGAACCAAAGGTACCCTGCAGCTCTCACATGACATCGGTTCCTACACAGGATATGCAGGACTCCCCCCCCTCGTTGGCCTCCACTCCATGCGCGATGCGTCCTCGACGGGGTTGACGGTCGCGGAGTCCTCTGAACGCCTGAAGCGGCTTCACTGGTCGCTGCGGCGCCTACACAACATCTTCGTGTCACACATCACGAACATGCCGGTGTACGAGCTGAAGATGGCTTTCAGCCTGCATGCCCACTACTGCGCAGAACATGTCGGCGAACTGGCAAACCGTGTCCGCGAAATGCGCCAGCCACCTTATGGGCTGGAAGTGTCTCCTCATGCTGCTCTGGATATGTTTTTTGACGAGATACTGGCCGCTCCCGGAACAGAAGAGTTGCTCCTTGGTATCTATGAACGTGCTGTGCCCGCCATCGTTTCCGCGTTGGAACGTATCATTGCGGAAACCAATAAGCTGTTCGACCACCCAACCTGGCGACTCTGCCGGCTGACTTTGGTTGAAATCCAGGACGTACAGCAATACGGAGCGGAAGCTGTGCGCTGTCTCGTGAGTAACGAAACGCGGGATGCACTTCAGCCGTGGCTCTCGCTACTTAACCGCATGCTGGCTGCAGCCGGCGGGCTCGATGGCACAGACGAGCCAAGCGGCGAAACTATCGAGCGGCATTTTTCCACTCTCCCTTACAAATATGATCCTGTACCGAAGCGTGATGAGCGATTTCAGGATCCGTACAACATGGGCGTCAATGCGGAAGCCATGCTTTTCAATCCGAAGATCGAACCGCTCCCTAAAACGATCATGCTGTACTTCAAGCGCATGCGCGAAATCGATGTACCTGAGATGATGGCTAGCATTCTGGCTGAAGCTGGAGACAAGCCGTGGGAATATTACCGCGATATGACGCGCCAACTCTGGGATGAGGCGCGTCACGCCATGATGGGTGAGCTTGGATTTGTCGCCATGGGGATTGACTGGTCTCAGATTCCCTTCAATTTTACCTGGTCGCTTGGGCTTAATACGAAGCTTACTTCCAAAGAACGGCATGCCGTGCTCTACACCATTGAGCAGGGGCTGATGCCGAAAAAGACCGGCAAAGAATATGAGTGGGAAGTTGCCATCGCCACTGCAAATCCACTGACAGCGCTTATACAGGACTATGATTGGGCGGACGAAATTCTGCATGCCAGAATCGGCCGGGAGTGGATTGTGCCCGAGATCGGTTCGCAGGCTGAAGCCATGGCTTACGGCGATAAAGCATGGTCCAAGGTTCTCGTTGACTGGAACAAGTGGAAAGAAGAGGGCTTAACAGAGCATCGTAACTGGTGGCCGGAAGTTTATCGCGCTGCCTGCATCCACTGGGGCATTGAGCCAGATCCGCAGTTGCTCGCCTACAACACGACCTATCAAAACACGCGCGCAGACTTGAAAGAAGTCGCTTTCTAGGCAGGAGAATACAGGTTGTGATCGAGCGATCTTACCGGAAGCTGATCGTGCATTCAGTGGTCCCTGAAAGCGATTCAGCAAAATCTTTCTATCTGGCGCCCCATGACGGCGGTGTGCTGGACCAACATCTTCCCGGGCAGCATCTTCCACTCAGACTGGAAATCCCTGGTCGAGACCGTCCGGTGTTTCGCTGCTATACGATTTCCAACTTCGAAAAAAGGTTTTATCGCCTAACAATCAAAAGAGAAGTGCCCCCGGCAGATAAGCCGGGAACCGCTCCTGGGCTTAGCTCGACATATTTCCACGATGCCGTCCATCCGGGAGACATACTTGAGGCCAAGCCACCCAGTGGAAACTTCTGGCTCGATTTGCAGAAAGATCATCCTGTTGTGATGCTGGCCGGTGGAATCGGTGTAACGCCAATGATGAGCATGATCGAAGCACTGGCTTCATCGGCTTCAAAACGGGATGTCTACTTTTTCTATGCGCTGCGCCACAGTGGCGATCATGTCTTCAAAGCCCGATTGAAGGAGCTTGCGGAGCAATGTCCTAACCTGCGTCTATGGGTGCTATATGAACAAGCCAGCGATGCTGAACTGGAACGTCGAGATTGTCACGAGACAGGAAGAATTCATCTGGATCTTCTCCGCGAACGCTTGCCTTCGCTCAACCTTGAATATTATCTGTGCGGACCGCAGGGCATGATGAAGGCCCTCTCTGAAGGGCTAAACGGAGCAGGCGTTTCGCCGGACAACATCCGTACTGAATCTTTTGGCCCTTCAGGCATTGCCTTACGTTCCCTCATCTCTTCTGACGAGAACGCATTTCATGCTCTTCAGCGCCCTTCAGGAATGAAGGTAACCTTCATGCGATCCGGAGTCAGCATTCCATGGACAGGCGAAGCGCAGTCTTTGCTACAGCTGGCAGAAGCGAACGGCATTGATATTAGCTCGGGCTGCCAGTATGGCGACTGTGGAACATGTATGACTCGAGTGCTGGAAGGCAGCGTTAAATATCTGCATCCAACCGGCGCGCGTCCTGATGGAGGCTGCTGCCTCCCGTGCAGTTGCCACCCCGAGACTTCTCTCGTGCTGGATGCCTAAACACTTGCCCAACAATACGGAACAGAAATGAGCACACTTGCAGCAGCAATCGTTACAGATGGTCATGGGAGTTTTGATCTGCTGGAAGTCGAGCTTGGAGATCCGCAATAAGGTGAGGTCCTGGTAGAAATCCGGGCAAGTGGCGTCTGCCATACGGATTTCGACTCGCTGTCCTGGAAACGCTGATTGATCTTAAAACATGAGGGTACGGGAATCGTACGCGCCTGCGGAAAGGGCGTTCCTCACATCAAGCCAGGAGATTGCGTTCTTTCGAGCTGGCCATTCCCTGCGGAAATTGTTTTCAGTGCCGTCCGGGCGCTGAAAATAGTCGCAATTTGTCTTTGCCTAACGTCGTGCAAACCAGATATAGAAAGCTGTCAATTCCAGATAAGACAACGATGTAGTGGGAAGGTATCGTTTGTCGGAAGCTTTGAGAATACCTGATGCAAACAGTCTCACAAACTCCACTTGAATCTGAAACTGACCAGCTTGCGGCGCCGGTGAAGATCACGGCTGTGCTAGTAATGAGTACCCTGGTTGCAGCTCTTGGCGGCCTGCTTTTCGGTTTTGATACGGCGGTCATTGCGGGCACAACCCACGCGCTGACCCAGGTTTTCCATCTCAGTCCCGCCACGCTAGGTGTAACTGTGTCCTGCGCGCTTTGGGGAACAATCATCGGAGCGGGGCTCGCTGGGTATGTGGGAGAACGGTTCGGACGCCGGGACAGTCTGCGTGTCATGGCTGTGCTTTATCTGCTTTCAGCGATTGGCTGCGCGTTAGCCTGGAACTGGCATGCTTTCCTTGCATCACGCATAATCGGTGGGCTTGGAATCGGCGGATCTTCTGTCCTTGGTCCGATGTATATCGCCGAGATTGCCCCCGCAAAGCTGCGCGGCAGATTGGTTGGGCTTTTCCAAGTCAATATCGTAGTTGGAATTTTGATGGCATACCTTTCCAACTACCTTGTTTCTCTCCAGAATCTTGGAGCCAGCGAGTGGCGCTGGCAGCTTGTCGTGCCTGCTCTTCCCTCGGTTATTTTTCTGCTTCTGCTCTTTGTCATTCCACGCAGCCCGCGCTGGCTTATAAAGAAAAACCGCTTTCATGAAGCAAAGGATGCTCTCGCTATGACTGGCGAAAACGATCCTGATCTGGAACTGGCCTGCATCACGAAATCCATAGGAGCGGAATCCTGCCTCTCGGGAGAGAGACTGTTCTCATACGAGCATCGCTTGCCAATTTTTCTGGCCATAACCATTGCGATCTTTTCTCAATTATCCGGAATAAATGCAGTTCTCTATTACCTTAATGACATTTTCCAGTCTGTCGGCATCTCCGGAGGGATCCAGACAGTAGCGATCGGAGCCACCAATCTGGTTTTTACTGCTTTGGCATTGTTGGTAATCGACAAATTAGGACGGCGACTGCTTCTGCTGACTGGCTCTATTGGCATGACGGCTACTTTGTCCGGTGTCGCGGTAATTTTTTACACACATGCACATCGAGAACTGCTCGTGTGGCTGCTGATTACATATTGTGCCTCGTTTTCTTTTTCACTCGGCGCTGTAATCTGGGTATATATCAGCGAAGTATTTCCCAATGCGGTGCGTGCCAAAGGCCAGGCTCTGGGCAGCCTTACTCATTGGGCCATGAATGCCATTGTGTCTGCAGCCTTTCCCGTGCTTGCTGCCCGCGCCGGATCTGCCCCGTTTACATTTTTTGCTGCGATGATGATGGTGCAGTTTTTCGTCGTGCTGTTTATCTATCCAGAAACGAAACGGGTTTCTCTGGAAGAAATGAGGCTGAAGATCGCAAAGTAGCGATATATATATCAAGCATTTGTGATGGAAGTGCTCGGCATCCTGAATGGCGGCTTGTGGATGAATGGAATCAGCTTGCATACTCGAACGCTTCCTCTTCCCTCATCAATAATTTAGATTTAACAATTTAGATTAACTGCGCTACGAAAAGAGAAAAGCCTGTCGGGGAGCGACAGGCTTTTAGCGTTCCTTTACTATACCAGGCGAGTCAAGCCCCCTGCCTGATTCCGACTGCGAGGCAACCCTGATTACGCCTTGGTGACTTTGCCGCTCTTGATGCAGCGGGTGCAGACGCGGAGGCGCTTGGCGCCGCCTTCCACTTTCGCCTTGACCGGACGCAGATTGACGTTCCAGCGCCGACGGCTGACATTGTGCGCGTGCGAGATATTGTTTCCAAATTGCGGGCCTTTGCCACAGACTTGACACACCTGGGCCATAACAAACTCCAATCCAATGCTGAACTTTTCGAGCAGGCCAGAACCAATACAAGCGCATTCAGCGCCTATAAGATAAAGGGCAGGCAAGCAGACAAATGCCCACTTCTAGCGTCGAACTTTTAGTTTAGCTTAGGATGACAGGAACAGGCAAGGCGGATTTGAGGTGACCTTGCCGGGCTGGATCCGAAGAAATATACCTCAATTTTCAGGATGATTTATGTTTCCCGATCCGTTGTGCGTGCGTCGTGTCTTCTGGGTCTTTGCCTTCCTCGCGGTTTTTGCGTCGTGCGCTGTGGCGCAGACGGTGAGCTATCCGTTGGCGATTGACGATGCTTCCATTGAAAATGCATACGTTCTTCATGCCAAAGACTGGCCTTCGAAGTTTGGGCTGCCGAACCCGGTGATCATTCGCTCGAATGCGGGGGAGCGCTGGTACCAGATTGAGACTTCGCGGGGGAAATTCAGCCCGACGTTTGGAAACCTGTTTACGCCGGAGACGGGGTGGGTGCCGATTGCGGAAAAGAACCATACCCAGCTGATCTACACCTTTAACACCGTGCCGGCCTGGGCGGCGGGAGAACAGGGCCCGGGACCGGCGAGGCGCGCACCGCTTGATATAGATGAAAAGAATGAGAGCTGCCAGACGCCGCTGGAGGGAGTGACGAGTCCGGACGGGAACTGCATCTGGAAAGAGTGGGTGACGGCGCTGATGCAGAAGAACTGCGGGGTGTCGCAGCAGCCGCCGGGGCCGCTGACGGGCCGGTGCCATATCCATTACTTTGAGGCGTGGAATGAATTTAACGCGCCGGTTTTCTGGGATGACTCGCTGACGCATCTGGCGAAGATGGCCAATGACATGGCTGTGATTGTGAGGGCGTACTGCGGCGACTGCAAGGTGATTGGCGGGTCCACTTCCGCGGGAGGAGTGGGTCGGCAGGGAGACGGGCCGAGCGGCTCCGGCGAGTTTGACAGAGCGCTGGGTGAATTTCTGGATGCGTGGCATCGTATTCCGAATGCGTCGCTGCCGGACATTGTGAGCTTCCATGCGTATCCTTCGCGCACGAATGTGTTTCCGGTGCCGATGCCGGAAACGAATGTATCGCTGGGCGATCCGAAGTGCGCGCAGTTTTCGGTGCCGAATGTCTCATGCCAATATGCGATTGTGAACCAGCCGGGGCAGGTGAGGGCGGTGCTGGCGAAGAGACGTTTTATGCCTGCGACGACTCCGGTGTGGGACACGGAATCGGGCTGGTATGGGAACAAGAACCTGTTCCATGGAGTGGATGCGAATGGGTATGCGGATGCCATTACGGGAATGATGCGGCAGGCATTTCTGGCGCGAGAGACGATTTTGCTGGCGAACCTAGGAGTGGGCGTGAACCTGTGGTACGAAGCGGACCACCAGTGCAATGGCACGCTGATTGGGTTTGGCTATCCGCAGAGCTCGCCGGAGATGCGCCAGTGTCCGGATGATCCGGTGATCCCGCCGGGTCTGACGCCGGCAGGGAAGGCGCTGGTGATTGTGCATGGGTGGCTGCATGGAGGGACCTTTGATGGCCCGTGCAAGGCGTCAGGCAGCGTGTGGAGCTGTCCGCTGGCGCAGAACGGGCAGCACGAGCTGCTGGCCTGGACGACGAAGAACAGTGGGACAGAAACAGTGTCGCAGGGGCTGGGGCCGTTCAGCTATGCGCATACTCTGGACGGGAAGAGCGAGAGGCTGACACCGGGGCAGGGAGTGACGCTGGAGATGCGGCCTGTGCTGTTGAATAACACTCCGTAGATGGATGGATTACCTCTTCTGACAGGGCGTAGCTGAAGCTATGCCCTGTGTCTGTCAACGGACAGGATGAACGCACGGCTGTGCTGAAGATGGCCCCGGGTTGCGCTTTCGCGGCGGCAGTCGCAACTCTTTTCGCGAGCAAATGGCGCTCTGATTTTGCTGCACGGTACACTGGGAAGTTCGGCTTTGGCCGGTGAAGAGTGCTATGTCAGAAGAATCCATTGTTGCTACGACTACAGATGCTCCGGTGACGACGATTGCGCGCGTGGGCGAGCATGAGGGCAAGTCTGTCACGCTGAAGGGCTGGCTTTATAACCTGCGCGAGAGCGGGAAACTGCTCTTTCCGATTTTTCGGGACGGGACGGGGACGATCCAGGGGATTGTGCCGAAGGCCGCAGTTTCGCCTGAGATCTTTGAGCGGGTGAAGGGATTGACGCAGGAGTCGAGCGTCACTGTGACGGGCAAGGTACGGGCGGACAAGCGCGCTCCCGGCGGGTATGAGCTGGATGTGGAGAACGTCGAGGTGCTGCAGCGCGTGCCGGAGGAGACGCCGTTTCCGATATCGCTGAAAGAGCATGGCACGGATTTTCTGATGGAGCACAGGCATCTGTGGATCCGCACGCCGCGGCAGTCGGCGATCCTGCGCATACGGGCGGAGATCATCAAGGCGGCGCGCGATTTTCTGGATGATAACGGCTTTGTGCTGACGGACTCGCCGATTCTGACGCCTGCGGCGTGTGAGGGCACGAGCACGCTGTTTCCGGTGAAGTATTTCGGGGACGAGGCATTTCTGACGCAGAGCGGGCAGCTCTACATCGAAAGCACGGCGATGGCACTGGGCAAGGTGTACAGCTTTGGACCGACGTTCCGCGCGGAGAAGTCGAAGACGCGGCGGCACCTGACGGAGTTCTGGATGGTGGAGCCGGAGTGGGCGTATGCCACGCTCGATGATCTGATGGGGCTGGCGGAGCAGTTCATCAGCTTTATTGTGGAGCGGGTGCTGACGCGGCGTGCTGCTGACCTGAAAGCGATTGGACGCGACACGGCGAAGCTGGAAACGATCAAGGCGCCGTTTCCGCGCATCAGCTATGACGAGGCGGCGCAGATGCTGAAAGACGCCCATGCCAAGGGCCTGATTGAGCAGCCGTTTGAGTATGGCAATGATTTCGGGTCGCCGGATGAGACGTATATTTCGTTACAGTTTGATCGCCCGGTGATGGTGCATCGCTATCCTGCGCATGTGAAGGCGTTTTATATGGAGCCTGATCCGCAGGATGCGAAATATGCGCTTTGTGTGGATGTACTGGCACCGGAGGGCTACGGCGAAATTATTGGCGGCTCGCAGCGTATTGCCTCACTTGATCTGCTGAAGAAGCGGATTGAGGAGCACAACCTGCCGATGGATGCCTTCCAGTGGTATCTGGACCTGCGGCGGTATGGTTCTGTTCCGCACTCGGGGTTTGGAATGGGGATTGAGCGCGTGGTGGCGTGGATCTGCGGCCTCGAGCATGTGCGGGAGACGATTCCGTTTGCGCGGACACTGAACCGGATTTATCCATGATGCTTTCGAGGTCTCTCTGCGAGACCTGGGCAGCGAGGATGCATTGAAAAATATGTCGAAAATGAGTGAAACAGTTGTGACATCGCACAGCGGAGTACAGTCGCTGCCCACGCGTGATATCTGCATTCTTGGCGTGCCGCTGGACCTTGGGGCGTCGCGCCGCGGCGTGGACATGGGACCATCGGCGGTCCGTGTGGCGGGGCTGGAGGCGCGGCTGGAATCGCTTGGTCATAGTGTGACGGATGGCGGCAATATTGGCGTGGCCATTGCGGAGACGAAGCACGTGGGCCAGGAGAATGCGCGTTATCTGAAAGAGATCACAGAGACGTGCACGAAGGCGGCTGAGCATGTGATCGAGGCGCTGGATGAGGGGATGATTCCGGTGATTATCGGGGGCGACCACTCTGTGGCGGCGGGCAGCGTATCTGGCGTGGCGGAGTTTTACCGGCGCAAGGGGCAGAAGATTGGCCTGATCTGGATTGACGCGCACTCGGACCTGAATACTCCGGAGACCTCGCCGAGTGGCAATGTGCATGGGATGCCGCTGGCGGCGCTGCTGGGGCTGGGGCCGGATTCGCTCAAGAACATCTGCGGCTTTTCACCGAAAGTGCTGCCAGAAAACACGGTGTTGATTGGCGTGCGCGACATTGATGCGACTGAGAAGGAGAACATCAAGCGGGCCGGGCTGACCGAGGTCTACACCATGCGCGACATTGACGAGCGCGGCATGAGGGCGGTAATGGAAGAGGCGCTGCGCGCGGCTGGACGCGGGACGGCGGGCTATCATGTTTCACTTGATATGGACTGGGTGGACCCTGAGGATGCTCCGGGAGTGGGGACGCCGGTGCGCGGAGGAGCGACGTACCGAGAGGCGCACCTGGCGATGGAGATCATTGCCGACCACGGGCGAATGCTGAGCCTGGAAGTGGTCGAGGTGAACCCGGTGATTGATGAGCATAATCGCACGGCGGACCTGGCAGTGGAGCTGATTTCGTCGGCGTTTGGGAAGAAGATTTTGTAAAGTGCTCCGGCTTATATCAGCCCGATCTGCCTGGACACTCTGCTGGTCCTCTGATCATGCGAACCCACATCTCTTCGGAACATGGGGCACCCATTTGCCGGCGTTACTTCCCGCGCAATCCCATCATTAACACGATCGCTGCAAGGGCCGCTGGAACAAGCAGGGCGCGTGTCCCGAAGAAATGGCCGCCGATGGAGCCGATGACGGCGCCGCATCCGTAGGCTGTCCAGGCGGTGGCGAAGGCGATGATCTTCTAGCGGCGGTGCACCTCATGATCGCCGACAATTGCGGTGCCCAGTTTTTCAATATCTCCGGTCATAAATGTTGTGTTCAGGGCAACCGGGCCGATTTTCTGGAAGGCGTCATTCTGAAGGCCCATGGTCCAGGCGAGGGCAATCAGCAGAGTGGTCCGCAGATATCCGTTCAAGCCGAGGAAGGCGAAGGCGCACAATACGGCGCATTCGATGACCAGGCTTACCGTGGAGGGCTGGAGCGTGGGGTCTTTGATAGTGATCCAGCGGGCGAGGAGGCGGTTGGTGACGACTCCGCTAAAGAAGCCAAGGACGAGGGCCAGGCGCGCGGCGGCGAGCAGCCAGTGGCGTTGGGACGCCTCGTAGGCAAAGAGGACGGTGTTGCCGGTGAGGTTGGCGACGAAGAGATGGCCGAGGCGCAGGTAGGCCAGAGCGTCTACGGCGCCAGCGACGCAACAGAGAAGAGCAATCAGCACATAGGCGCGGCGGACAGGAACCATAGTCGTCATTCTTATGGATGCAGTGTGTCACGGTACACTCGGTTTATTGAGTATGTCCAGATTGCGAGTTGGTGTTCTGTTTGGCGGGCGCAGCGGTGAACATGAGGTTTCGCTGCTCTCAGCTGCTTCGATTCTGAAGGCGATTGACCGGAAGAAGTACGAAGTCATTCCCATTGGCATTACCAAAGAGGGCCGATGGGTGACGGCAACCGATGCCGAGCGCCTGCTTGCAGGCGAAGCGGTAGCTCCGCGACAGCTTCGCGCGGGAGATCCGGAGGCGACGGCCGCGGCCGCGGTCCTGGCGCGGGGCGAAGCAGTGATTGTTCCTCCAGTGCCGTCGGAATCAAAGACGGGGTCGCTGGTTCCGTTCGAAACGGAACGGCACCCGGCGCACGAGGCGCTGAGTGTGGATGTGATTTTTCCTGTGCTGCATGGGACCTTTGGCGAAGACGGGACGATCCAGGGGCTGTTTGAGCTGGCCGGAATTGCCTATGTGGGTTCTGGCGTGCTGGGTTCGGCCACAGGCATGGACAAGGACGTGATGAAGCGCCTCTTTGCTTCGGCCAGGCTGCCAATTACGAAGCACGTCACATTTCTGCGCGGAGAGTGGGAGCGCGGGCCGAAGAAGATTGTGTTGCGGGTTGAGGCAGCGTTGAAGTATCCGGTATTTGTGAAACCTGCGAACCTAGGTTCTTCCGTAGGCATCAGCAAGGCGCATGATCGCAGAGAGCTTGGCCCGGCGATTGATCTTGCGGCGAATTATGACCGCAAGATTGTGGTGGAGCAGGGAGTTGGCGGCAAGCGCGGCAAGGCGCGTGAGCTGGAGGTTGCCGTGCTGGGCAATGATGATCCAAAGGCCTCCGTGGTGGGCGAGGTGGTGCCGATCAAGGAGTTCTACGATTACGAAGCCAAGTATCTGAGTGAAGGTTCAGACCTGATTATTCCGGCAAAGCTGACAAAGCAGCAGATGAAGCAGGTGCAGGAGATGGCCATTACGGCATTCAAGGCCTGCGACTGCTCAGGGCTGGCGCGCGTGGATTTCCTGATGGAGCCGGGCAAATCGGAGCGTATCTATCTGAATGAGATCAACACGTTGCCGGGGTTTACGGCCATCAGCATGTATCCGCGGCTGTGGGCTGCTTCGGGGGTGCGTTATCCGGAACTGATTGACCGCCTGATTGCGCTGGCGATGGAACGGCGCGCCGAGAAAGACCGAACGCAGTATTCGCGGTAAAGGGGAAACATCCGGTAGTCTGGTGGTGTCAAAATCAGGTAAGGAGATTTCCGCCCATGACCCTGCTCGATGCGCCTGCGTATGATGTCCGCCGCGCAAAACGAAACCGCAACATTGTCATTACGATTGTTACGGTTATTGTTGCCGTCGGACTGTTTGGGGTCCTGGGTTTCGTGAGCGGGCATGGGTGGTTCTTCAGGACGGTTCCGGCCGAGCACCGTGTGAATAAGTTCTTTGCTGCGCTCGAATCGAGCGACTACAAGAAGGCCTTCACGATCTGGACGAATGATCCGAACTGGGAGCAGCATCCTGACCAGTACAAGCCGTATGACTTCAACCAGTTTTATAAGGACTGGGGTCCTTCGGGCGATTATGGCACGATCAAGAGCCATCATATTGCGATTTCAAAAGCAGTCGGGAATGGTGTGGTGATGGGGGTGGACATTAACGGAGGCAAAACGCCGATCTTTCTGCGGGTGGATGATAAGAGCAAACAGGTCGGGTTTTCGCCGGTAGAGCTTTACGTCGGGCCCTGAGGCCAGAATCCTGCCAGAATCCTGCGGATGTCTGTGGCATCCTATTTACACCATGTATACACGCATTCGGGAAAGCCTTTTCGTCATTCTTGCCGTAGTTCTTCTTGCTGGCCTCAGCGGTCATGCGCAGACGCGCAACATTTATTCCGATACCGCGGATGCGCACAAGGACATTCAGCAGGCACTGGCGCAGGCGAAGCAGGAACATAAACGCGTGATTCTGGACTTTGGCGGAAACTGGTGCGGCGACTGCCAGGTGCTGGACATTTATTTCCATCAGGAACCCAACCTTGACCTGCTGAATAAATACTTCGTGCTGGTCCACATTAATGTGGGGCGGTTTGACAAGAATACCGACCTGGCCGAGAAGTACCAGGTTCCGCTGAAGAAGGGCGTGCCGGCGCTGGCCGTTCTGAGCGCTTCAGGCAAGCTGCTGTACAGCCAGAAGAACGGCGAGTTCGAGGCGATGCGCAGGATGGATGCCACATCGGTAACTCAGTTTCTGAACGAGTGGAAGCCGACGAAGGTGTAGACCCCCTCCCCTCCCCCTGTGCGGGAGCGGTTTTCTTTGTTTTCAAGCACTTAGCGGGGGATTATCCCCCGCTATCTTATTGATTCTGCTTGAGTTAACTTCAACCTAGTGTTTTCAATAACTTACAAGGGGATCTGCTGGTGACACGCCGTATTCGGGGCGTGCCTTAAGCTCTTAGATTCAGGATATCAAACCTGCCCGAAATAACCGGCCAAGGGCATATTAGATATGCCATTGATTATACAAAGCTTATAGGCTGATGTTACCTTCGTAAGGGTTGACAGCGCGAAGGCCCGCTGGACTCGCATCGACCCGGGCGATGGGGCCCTCGAAAAAACTGCCTTAGTGGGAGTAACGTTTTTCGCCTACGGGCAGCGCGATAGTCAGCTTGTTCTTCTCCGGAGGCAATGGGCAGGTCGCATAGGGTGTGTAGGCGCAGGGTGGGTTCTGCAGGCGGTTGAAGTCCAGAACCAGATGTCCCGGTTTGTCGAGCCCGTGGTCGGGAAAGTCGGTATAGAGAAATCGAGATGCACCGTACGTGGTTGTGCGGCTGGTGGCGTCACGCAGAATAAAGAAAAGCTGCTTTTCGCCGGGGCCTTCGAGTACCGGCTCTAACTGCACTGTTTGCCCGTCCAGTGTAAATTCGGCCACGCCTGGAACTGGCAGCTTCAACGTTGTGCCGATGATGGTGGGAATCGCTTCCTGGTGTGGAGGATTGAAGGGAATCCATCTGGCAGTGATGCGATAACGCGGGTCGGGTGCATACCAGTGCAGCCCCTGAAAGTGAATGCGTGTCGGCGCCTGCGAGTCCCTGATCCGCAGGGCGTAACGGTCTCCGCGATGGATGACCAGCAGAGTCAGTGTTCCTGCTTTCAGCACCGTGGGATTTTCGCCCTCCGTCTCGATTTTTCCCGGACGGGCGGGGGCGCCGTTTTCCAGCAGTGACGGCGCGGGCAAGGAGAGATAGACACCGTCACTCTTCAGATCGAGCACGCCGAGGTGCGCGTCAACGGGTGCGTTGAGATGGATGGGATTGTCCGCAGCGGCGCCGAATGCGTTCGCTCCCGGTTTCAGCCATTCAAGTCCTACAAGCGTGAGCCATCCATCGGGGGAGGAGAGCTGCGTGGCGCGCTCCTGGCGCCATTGCAGGAGGTCCGATTTCCAGTGGGTATCCACCGTTGCCGCAACTGCAAAAAACGCCGCCAGAGATAAGAGAGAGAAAAAAATGACAGGACGCAGAGCTTTCATGATGTGGCCTTCTTTCGAGCAGAGACAATGATCCAGAGAACGAAGAGATGTGCGCGCAGATTCAGCGACAACAGGGGCAGAGGCCGGAAGGTAAAGAAAAAGCAGTCACTGTCTGGAGCGTAACTGGTTCGCGCTTGCGAGTCAATGCACAGGTATCCATCGATTCAGGGATTTCACTGGCTGCGAACACGCGTGCGTTATTCGGCTTCGGCTTCGGTTTCGGTCCAGTCCACCGATTCGGTCCAGGGGAAGACGCGGAGCTCTTCGGTCAGCTCATGAAGTCCGGTGGCGTCTTGCGTGTGGGACTCGAGGACGGCCTGCACGATCGAGGTTTCAGTGTCTTCAATTGGCCCTGCCCGCAGTTCGCGCAGGACAAGATCGCGCGCTGCGATGGCGCGCGTGACCTGAAACTCCGCATCGGTTTGATGGTCTTTTTCGCAGACCAGACGCACCCGGTAGAGCACGTGCGCGTTGACGGAAGCGAGGGAGCGCTGATCAATATAGCGGGAGAGCGGGCGCAGCACGGAGTTGACGCCGATGAGCAGCGCGGCAACAAAGACGGCGTCGAGCAGTTCGCCCGCGCCGGCACAGGCCCCAACCGCAGCCGAACACCATAAGGTTGCGGCAGTATTCAGCCCACGGACGCTGCCGCCGTCTTTCATGATGGCGCCAGCACCCAGAAAGCCAACACCAGAGACTACATAGGCGATGACCTGAGTTGTGTTTGGGGCCACAGTGAGCCCGAGGTCCACGAACGCGGCTGCACCCAGGCAGACAAGGGTGTTTGTGCGCAGGCCAGCGGCGCGCTGTCTCCACTGCCGCTCAGCGCCGACGCAAACACCGAGCACGAGCGCTACGAGCAGACGCGGAAATGTCGGTTGATGCCATAAAGGTACGGCGTCGGTCCACCAATGCATCCAGGGATTCACTTGTGCGTACTATAGCGCACTTCTGCTGGAGAGAAGATGAAACGCGGTACGATCCCGCGCTCATCGGCAAGGGGCCGTCCTGTTCCTTAAAAACGAAGAAGCCAGGCTTAGAAAACCTGGATGGCTGAGGAGACAAGGAGAACTGTCCCGGTAAGGTCCGGGTGGGGCAGTTGGGAAGTGAAAGGACGTGCTTCTGTGCTTCCCACCCTGCAGGCACTTTGTTGTGCGACGGGGTGGGGCACAGGGTTCTGACTACCGGGTCTTTTTCGGTTTTACAGAGGCATTCTTCGGCTGCACCTTTCGCTGCTTCGCTGGTCGCTGCTTCGCTGGTACCGTGGTCTTCTTTGCCGACTCTGTAATCCGGTCGCCCAGAACGTGCAGACGCAGGAAGTTTGTGGAGCCGGACTTAGTGCGCGTACCGGCCACGATGCCGACAATGTCCTGCGGATGCGCAAGGTCATTCTTCTCGAGGAGTTCTTCGGCCATGTCCACCATCTGCTCGGTGGTGTGTGCCTTGGCGCACTGGATCGGGTGTACGCCCCAGAGCAGGTTCATGCGGTTGATGACGGGAGGGATGCTGGAAAGCGCATAAATCGGCGCCCTCGGGCGGTATTTCGAGAGCTGGCGCGCGGTTGTGCCTGTTTCCGTAAAGACAGCCACTCCGGCAATCTCGAGGTCTTCGGCGGCATGCGCCATGGATTCGCAGATGGTTTCGGCGATGGAGAGGCGCGCCTGGCTCGGACGCTGCGCGGATGCCGAAGGCACCAGCTTCTGCGACTCGGTCTCGGCGACAATCTTCGCCATCATCTTCACGGCTTCTACCGGATACTTGCCGGCGGCGCTCTCAGCCGAAAGCATTACGGCGTCGGTGCCGTCATACACAGCGTTGGCGACGTCGCTGGCTTCCGCGCGGGTGGGGCGCGGGTTTTCAATCATGGATTCGAGCATCTGTGTTGCGGTGATGACTGGCTTGCGGTGCTCGCCTGCGCAGCGGATGACGTACTTCTGGATTGCGGGCACCTTCTCCGGCGGGACTTCCACGCCGAGGTCGCCGCGGGCCACCATTACGCCATCGGACACCTCGAGAATGCTTTCGAGATTATCAATGGCCTGCGGTTTTTCAAGCTTCGCAATCACCCAGGTGTCTGCACCCAGCGCGGCAATGCGCGACTTGACCAGCCGGACATCTTCCGCTGTACGGACAAATGAGACCGCAATCGCGTCCACATCGTGCTTGACGGCAAACTCCAGATCGCGCTCGTCTTTTTCTGTCAGGGACGGTACGCGTACTGCGATTCCGGGAAGGTTGATGCCCTTGTTTTCTCCCAGAAGGCCGCCATTGACGACCTCGCACTCCACATCCTCTCCCGGGACCCTGAGCACACGCAGCTCAATCAGGCCATCGGAGAGCAGGATGCGCGCTCCGGGCTCAAGATTTTCTGCCAGCGTCGGGAAGGTGGTGCTGATCAGGTTTGCGGTCCCGGGAATATCACGAGGAGTAATGGTAAGTGTCTGCCCGGCCTTCAATTGCACCGGGATGCGGTTCTTGAGGCGGCCGGTGCGGATCTTCGGGCCCTGCAGGTCACCCAGAATACAGATGGGCTTGTTTTCTTCGCGCGCAACTTTGCGCACCATTTCGATCAGGGCGAGCTTTTCCTGATGTGTTCCGTGAGAAAAATTCAGTCGAGCAACATCCAGTCCGGCACGAACAAGCTCGCGAAAGGTAGATTCATGGTTTGATGCCGGACCCAGCGTCCCGACAATCTTTGCGCGGCGCGCAGCGAAAGGACCGGCAGATGTAAAGTTCATCCATCCCCCAAACAACACGACTCAAACGAATGAGTTGTAGTGTGAAATCATCTTTATTCTACCCTGCCAGCGGGGGCATTTCAGGTCAGACGAGTTGCTGCTGCTCTTTTGTAAATGCATTTTCATCGTCTCCCCGTGAGCGGGGCACAGGAAATATCTGCGCGTTGAACTCAGCGCCGACGAGGATGCTCATCGAAACCATATAGAGCCAGACCAGCGTGGCCACCGCCGCGCTCAACGATCCATAGATGACGGAATAATCAGCAAAACGCGTGACGTAAAGGCCATACAACAATGTGGTCAGGAACCATGTCACTGTGGCCAGCAGCGCTCCCGGCACTACGCGCCGCCAGTCCTGCGTTCCGGGAGTGCCGAAGTGATAGATCACGGCCAGCACGGCAACGCTGGTCAGCATCGCGATGGCCCACCGCACCAGCCTCCATAGGAACAGTACATAGGTCTGGAAATCGTGGTTGGCATTGTCAATCATCCAGCGTTCAATCTGGTGGCCGAAGACAATCAGCATGGTGGCAAAGAGCATGGGCACAAGTGTGATCGGAATCAGCCCGAAGGCCACGGCCCGCTCCCGCCAGAAGCCCCAGGTGCCGCGCGGCAATTTATAGGCGCGGCGAAACCCCTGCATCAGCGAAAGCATAAATCCAGACGCGGCAAAGATGGTCACAATGGTGGCCGACCACACCAGGCGCACCGACCGCGCATGGTTCATCTGAAAATAGGTCTGGACAACGTCCATTGTGTCTGGCGGCAGAATGTCATAGAACGCCGCGCGGATGTCATTCACGGTATCGGAGTTCTGGCTGAGGGCCAGCACGGTGGTCACCACCAGGATCGCCGGAAAGAGACTCAGCACACCGGAGTACGCCGCAGCTTTGGCAATGCCAAAAGCACCGTGGTTGAAAGCACTCCACGCCGCCCTCCGTAAATGTATCCAGAGCTGCCGCAACATACGTGTCGAGAGTAACTGAAGTGGCGCTGAGGGGAAAGTGCAATCTAAGTTTGCCGGGAGGGCGAGGTTGCAACAGATTTATTTGGATAGAGAAGGGCTGCGATCGAATGCGTGATGCTCGCGCAGCCCGACTCCATCCTGATTACAGGGCCGTGACGACGGACTTTACTTCGGTGTAGTTGTTCAGCACTTCGGCGCCCATTTCGCGGCCCCATCCGGATTGCTTGTAACCGCCGAAGGGGAGCGCGGCGTCGAAGACGTTATGGCAGTTGACCCAGACGGTGCCGGAGCGGATGCGCTTCGCCATCTTGTTTGCGATGGAGATGTCGCGCGTCCAGACACTGGCAGCGAGGCCGTATTCGGTATTGTTTGCTTCCTGGGCGATGCGGTCGAGGTCGGCGTCAGAGAAAGGCAAGGCGCAGACGACCGGGCCGAAGATTTCTTCGCGGACGACCTTCATCTCCGGCGTAGTGCGCGTGAAGACGGTGGGCTGCACGAAGTATCCGCGATCGGAGGCCTTTTTGCCTCCCGCCGCCACCTGGGCCCCTTCTTTCAGGCCGGACTCGATATATCCGGTGACGCGCTGGAACTGCTCTTCGGAGACGAGTGGCCCCATCTCGGTCTGCGGGTCGAGGCCGCTGCCGACGCGGATCTTTGAAGCGATGTTGGACACGCCTTCGACGACTTTGTCGTACACGTCCTTGTGCGCGAAGAGGCGCGAGCCTGCGCAACAGCATTGCCCATGATTGAAGAAGATGGCTGAGGCGGCGCCGGGAACGGCGCGTTCGAGATCAGCATCAGGAAAGACGATGACGGGCGACTTGCCGCCGAGTTCCAGAGTGACCTTTTTGAGATTGCCAGCGGCGGCCTGCACAATCAGCTTGCCGACTTCCGTCGAGCCGGTGAAGGCGACCTTGTCCACCAGAGGATGCGCTGCGAGCGGAGCACCCGCGCCTTCGCCGTATCCGGTAAGGATGTTGACCACGCCCTCCGGGAAGCCGGCCTCATGAATGAGTTCAGCGAGACGGAGGCCAGAGAGCGGTGTTTGCTCGGCGAGCTTGAGCACGGTGGTGCATCCGGCGGCGAGCGCGGGACCGAGCTTCCATGCGGCCATCAGCAGAGGGAAGTTCCAGGGAATGATCTGGGCGACGACGCCGATGGGTTCGCGCAAGGTGTAGGTGAGGTAATCGCCAGGAACGGAGATGGGAAAGGTGTGCCCCATGATTTTGGTGGACCATCCGGCCATGTAGCGGAAGAGATCCACGGCGAGAGGCACGTCGGCGACGCGCGCTACAGAGAGCGGCTTGCCGTTGTCCATGGATTCGATTTCGGCAAGCTCTTCGAGGTTCTGTTCGAGCAGGTCGGCCAGTTTCCAGATGAGGCGTCCGCGCTGCGACGCGGACATCTTCGGCCAGGGACCTTCATCAAAGGCGCGGCGCGCGGCCTTGACAGCGCGATCTATATCCGCCTTCTCTGCTTCGGGAACCTGGGCCATGACTTCTCCGGTTGCGGGATTGAAGACAGGAAAGGTCTTGCCCGTTGCGGCGTGGACAAATTTTCCGTCAATGTACATGCGGTGTTGCTGGGAGATGAACTCAGCGGCCTTTTTATCGAGGCGAGGATCAAGGGCAATGGTTGCCATAGGGATGCTCCTTTGGCGGGCGGCCCGATAAGGCTTACTCAGGGAGAAGAAAGGAGGGCCGAAGCCGCGCTGCGCACCATGATACACCCCGGTCCTGAAGACGGGAAAGCGCGGTCAGGAGATGCGCAGCGACTCGGCTTCTTCGGCGGAGACTGGTTCGCGGGAAGGCACGTCTGTCCCTGCTCCGCGCAGATATTGAACGGGCCACGAAATTTTCTGGCGCAGGTGCTGGGCAGCGTGCAGGGCCCAGTATGGATCACGCAGAAATTCGCGCGCCAGGAAGACGAGGTCGGCCTGTCCGGTGCGAAGGATGTGGTCGGCCTGCGCCGGTTCAATAATCATGCCGACGGCGCCCGTGGGGATTCCGGCTTCTCTGCGAATCTGTTCCGCGAAGTGGGTCTGGTATCCGGGACCGACGGGAATTTTTACACCAGGAACAAGGCCGCCGGAAGAGACGTCGATCAGGTCTACTCCGCGCTGGCGGAGGATGCGGGCGAGCTGGATGGAGTCCGAGAGCGTCCATCCTCCTTCGGCCCAGTCAGTTGCAGAGATGCGAACGAACAAAGGGCGACTGGGGGGCCATTCTTTGCGGACGGCGTCTACGATTTCCAGCAGAAGGCGAGTGCGGTTTTCAAAGGATCCTCCGAAGGCGTCGCTGCGATGATTGGACAGCGGGCTGAGAAATTCATTGAGAAGATAGCCGTGCGCGGCATGTATCTCCACCACGTCGAAACCTGCAAGACGGGCGCGGCGCGCAGCCTGGGCAAAGGCATGAATGATGGCGCGGACCCCATTTTCATCGAGTGCCTTCGGGCGCGAGTAGTTCGGCGCGAAGGGAATCTCGCTGGGCGCAAGAACGTTGGTCCATCCGCCCTCTTCCACGGTTGCGATGCGTTCGCCCTCCCAGGGACGGCACATGCTTGCCTTGCGTCCTGCGTGGGCAAGCTGGATTCCGGCAAAGGCGCCCTGCTGATGCAGGAAATCTACGATGCGCCTGAAAGGGGCAACATGCTCTTCTTTCCAGATACCGAGGTCACTGGGGCTGATGCGTCCTTCGGGCGAGACGGCGGTAGCTTCGGCTACGACCAGACCGGCACCGCCTACGGCACGGCTGCCCAGGTGGACCAGGTGCCAGTCCGTGGCGGAGCCGTCCTCAGCCGAATACTGGCACATGGGAGAAACGACGATGCGGTTGGGCAGAGTGATGTTCCCGATCTGAAAAGGCGAGAAGAGACTGGCGGTTTCGGTTAGCATTCCATGGGATAGATGCTTGAGGGAGAGGAAAAGAATCAGAAGCACAAAGCGGCCCGGGAGCATTTCGCTCCAGGCCCGCTTCTGCCCGCGTCCAGCCCGCGGATGAGCGGGATGGATTCTGCGCAGAAAAAAAGAGGCTTCACACAACGGGAAGCCTCTGGATGGCTGCGATTTGCTGACGCAATTTTTGCCTCCGTTGCGCCTCTCCCTAAAAGGGCGTGTGTTCGGAACTGCGTCTGAACTACTAATAGGAGCAAATCCAGCAGCCGTCCTATATGTTGTATCCGCAGTGCAGATATGTCAATGAAAATCTGCACAGAAAATAGTGCGGGAACATTCGAATTCCGGCAGCCGTATGTTTTTAAGAGAGGAAGTCTCTGATGAAGCGATTGATACCGCCGGTCCTGGCTTTTTCAATCATCGCCGTGTGCGGATGCCGCATTCAGGTAGACAAGGCAAAGGGTGGTGACGATAAGAACGTAAAGATAGAAACACCCATGGGAGGTCTGCACGTACGCACTGACCAGATGAGCGCCGCCGATGTAGGCCTGCCTGTGTATCCGGGAGCGCAACTTGTGGCGGATAGTAATCGTAAGGACGACAACAAGTCTGTAGATATCCACATGGGTTTTGGAAAGTGGCAACTCAGGGTGAAGGTGATCAAGTATCAGACACCGGATACGCAGGACAACGTGCTGGCCTTCTACCGCAAGGCGATGGGCCGCTTTGGCAATGTGATTGAGTGCAACGGGAAGAGTCCGGTGGGAAGCCCAACCATGACCCATGAAGGGCTGAGCTGTGCAGACAGTGGAAAGAACTCGAAGGTGGATGCAGCTGATATTGAACGGAGTTTACGCGCGGGATCACCACACCATCAGCACATTGTTGGCATTGATAAGAACAGCAGTGTTGGAAAGACACAGTTCGCGCTGGTTGAACTGGAACTGCCGGAAGGGTCTGAGAGTGGTAAAGACAGCCAGTGAGTTTGCATCCGGCACAGAACAGGCGCCATGATCGAGCAAGCTGCGCGCATTGCGATTCCTTGTCCAGTGCGATAGGGTCAAATTATGGATCCGGTTTGCCACCGCTGTGGGAATGCGCTCAGTTCGTCTGAAGTGTTCTGCCCGCACTGTGGCGCGCCGCAATTGCGCATAGAACCTTCTGAAGAACAGCCGGCGCCGCGCAGCCAGACCGTGGGTGCGCAGTTTCGCATTGTTCATGCCATTGAATGGCGAGCGGCGATACAGGCTGCATTGATACTTGCACTGCCCGTAGGACTGCTAAGCTCCCTGTGGGACTTTGGCGTCTTGTGGATGCTGGCAGGCGGCTTCTGCACGATCGCACTCTATCGCAAGAAAACGATGAGAGCGGTGAATACCGGAACAGGCTGGCGCATTGGCATGCTGACGGGACTGTTGTCGGCTTTTTGCGCAAGCCTGATTGATGGCGCAGGTATGGTGCTGGAACGCTATGGCCTGCACCACGGCGCGCGCATTGATCAGCGCCTGAGCGCGATGACGCAGCAGATGACTGAGCAGATGGCGCGGCAGAATCCGGATGCGGCGCAGCAGATTCCGTGGTTCCTGTCCTTCTGGCTTTCACCGGATGGGCACGCGGCCATGGTGCTGATGATGTCCGGCTTTGCCGCGATTATGATGATCGCTTTCTCGGCGGTCGGCGGAATTCTTGGCGCGCGCATGCTCGGGACGCGGCAGCGGCTCTCTACCAATACCTAAACGAAATCTGAATGCGATGCAGGAATATGACAGTTCGACCTATGGCGACCGCATTGCTCACCTTTATGATGGGCTGAGGCAGTTTACTCCGGAAGAAACACAGGTAGAAGCAGAGGCCCTGGCGCAGCTGGCGCAGGGCCGTTGTGTGCTGGAGCTGGGCATCGGAACCGGGCGCGTTGCGCTTCCGCTCAGAGAAAAAGGGCTGGAGGTCTGCGGTATTGATGCTTCCTCAAAGATGATTGAGGAACTGCGTAAGAAGCCGGGCGGCGAAAGCATTCCCGTCGTGATGGGTGATTTCAGCCATGTACCGGTCGAAGGAAAATTTGGCCTCATTTTTGTCACCTTCAATACATTTTTTGCTTTGACCACACAGGAAGCGCAGGTGCGCTGTTTTGCCAGCGTGGCTGCGCATCTGCTGCCTGGCGGGCTGTTTGTAATTGAGGCGTTTGTCCCCGACCTTTCGCGCTTTACACGCAATCAGAGCGTCGTGGTTTCCCGCATCGGCCTGGATGAAGTGCGGTTCGATGTTTCCCAGCATGATCCAGTACACCAGCGCGTGACGGCGCAACATGTGGTCATCACGCAGGGGCAGACGCAGCTTTTTCCTGTGCAGATTCGGTATGCGTGGCCGAGCGAGCTTGACCTGATGGCACAACTCGCTGGCTTGCGGTTGAAAGAGCGCTGGAGCAACTGGGAGGGTGCTCCGTTTACGTCCGGCAGCGGCGCGCATGTTTCCATGTATGAGAGGGCGTAGTCTTCGGTCCACCCCATCTGTTATGCGAGGCCGGCGCCATCCGGTCTTTTGCCAATGATGCAATCGTGCTGACACTGAAAGGCCCCGGTGAGCTGATGAAGCAGCAGCCCTGCACAAACGAAAGCCTATATGATGGCCAGTAACGACTTATGCTGCGAAAGATTGCGGGGCCTTCTCTCACACTGCTTTTCTGGGCTGCCTTCCCCACGGCACACGCCACTGCTCTTCGTGATGGATGGACGGTGCAGTCTGCCTGCAAGTTGCAGGCAGATGGCGCGAGTATCTCGTCGAATGCTTACAGAGTGCAAGGCTGGTACAAGACCAGCGTTCCTGCAACTGTGCTCACGGTGCAGGTGAATGCGGGCATTTATAAAGACCCATATTTCGGAACAAACCTGCGCGAGATTCCCGGGACTACTTATCCGATTGGCAAAATTTTTGCCAACCTGCCTATGCCGGAGGACAGCCCTTATCGCTGCGGATGGTGGTACCGCAAGGAGTTTGCTGTTCCTGCCGGAGGAAAGGGCCGCAGGCAATGGCTGCGCTTCGGCGGCATTAATTATCGCGCTGATATCTGGCTCAATGGAAAGCGCATTGCGGATTCCTCACAGGTGGCCGGTGCGTATCGCACCTATGAATTGGATGTGACAGATGCATTGGTCTACGGCAAGCCGAATGTGCTTGCGGTAGAAACATTCGCCCCGACAGAAACCGACCTTGGCATCAACTGGGTGGACTGGAACCCGTGTCCGCCGGACAAAGACATGGGCCTTTGGGGAGGCGTGGACCTGGTGACGAGCGGCCCCGTGTCTTTGCGCTCGCCTCTGGTGGTGACGCACTTTACTGACAATACTCTCAGCCAGGCGGACCTGACTGTCTACGCCGAGCTGCATAACGCTACGGACAAACCGGTGCACGGAATTGTAACCGGAACAGTTGCAGGGACCAGAATTGAGCAGCCAGTGGAACTCGCCGCAAAGGAAGACCGCACGGTCATCTTTGATCCGCAGAGATTCACGCAATTGCAGATGCGCAACCCACAGGTGTGGTGGCCATATCAGATGGGCACTCCGCATCTGGAAACGCTGGACCTGCGTTTCGTGACGCAAGGCAGGATTTCCGACGAGCAGTCGGTACACTTTGGCATCCGTGAGATGACGTCGGAGCTAACGGACAAAGGTCATCGCCTCTTTCGCGTGAATGGCAAACCGATTCTCATTCGCGGTGCGGGCTGGTCTCCAGACATGCTGCTGCGCCAGGACCCGGAGCATCTGCGTGATGAATTTATGCTGGTGCGCGGCATGGGCCTGAATACGATTCGTCTGGAAGGCAAGCTGGAGACCGAGGACTTTTTTCGCCTTGCCGATGAGCAGGGCGTCCTTGTTATGCTGGGCTGGTGCTGCTGCGACCAGTGGGAGCACTGGAGCAAATGGACCCCGGAAAATTACGCGGTAGCGAAAGAATCACTGCGCTCACAGATGCTGCGCATCCGTGGCCACGCAAGCCTGCTCGTCTGGCTGAACGGAAGTGACAACCCTCCGCCGCCGGATGTAGAGCGCATGTATCTCGATGTGGAAGCGGAGGCACACTGGCCCAATCCGGTGCTGTCTTCGGCATCGGCGCGCGCCACAAGTGTGACTGGCCCAAGCGGCGTAAAGATGACCGGACCTTACGATTACGTCGCACCATCCTACTGGTATGTGGACAACAAATACGGCGGTGCGTGGGGCTTCAATACGGAGACGAGTCCTGGACCAGCGATCCCGAGCATCAGCAGCCTGAAGAAATTCATTCCGGCAGACCAGCTCTGGCCTCCGAGCAACCCGGCGTGGAATTATCACAATGGCAGCGGGAAGTTCACTCAGCTTGTGGTCTTTAATGAAGCGATGGACGCGACCTATGGCGCCCCGCAAAACCTGAAGGACTACGTGCGCATCGCGCAAACCATGACCTATGACGGCGAGCGCGCGATGTTTGAGGCATATTCGCGCAACAAGTATGCGTCTACCGGGGTGGTCCAGTGGATGCTGAACAATGCGTGGCCTTCCACCATCTGGCATCTGTTTGACTACTACCTTGATGCAGGCGGAGGTTACTATGGCACAAAGAAGGCGTGCGCGCCACTGCACGTGCAGTACTCGTATGACGATCACAGCATTGTTGTAGTGAACAGCACCTATAAGCCGTCCCGGCGGTTGTCGCTGAAGGCAGATGTGTATGACATCCACCTGAAGCAGCTTTTTGAGAAAGAGCAATCATTCGCCGTGGATGCGGATTCATCTCTGAAGGCCGTTGCTATTCCGGACCAGGTGTTCGCAGGTACTTCGGGCGTGTACTTCGTGGACCTGACGCTCAGAAATGAATCTGGCGAAATTGTAGACCGGAACTTTTACTGGGTCCCCTCTACCCTGACCAACTTCGACTGGACAAAGACCGACTACACGCACACGCCTGCGCTCCAGCACGAGAACATGAAGGCCCTCGCACAACTGCCAGCGGCTCGCATCCAGGCCGAGGTCCGCACCAGCATTGCGGCGGGAAAGAAGACGGTCACACTGCATCTGCGCAACCCATCTGCGGCGCTGGCGTTTCAAATTGCTGTTGCGCTGCGGGATGCACACGGGAAGGACATCACTCCCGTGGTGTGGTCAGACAATTATCTTGAGATGATGCCGGGAGAATCGCGGGCGATCACGGCAACCCTGCCTCCGCACCTTCCAGAGAATACAGCTGTTGTGATTTCCGGATGGAACATCGCAGAGCAGGCACTTCCACTCAAGTGATGGGGCGGACGCCGTAGATGCGCAGATTGTCGCGCTGCAAGGCCGCGGATTTTTTTATTTTCGCAGGGTCTGTTTCCGGAAATAGACGCCTGCGACCAGGAAGAGCAGAGAGATGACGATGGCCAGAATGGCGTGGATGCGGGTCCCGGAGTAGACCTGCAGGGCAGCATCAAAAAACCAGGCCACGGCCCCCACGAACCAGATGATGTACGACCATTGTCCCCGCATTTCTTATTGAGATGCAGGGAGGCCGTGAGCAAAATACTGCTGCATGGCAGTTTTCCCTGAGGCGATGAGCAGATGCTGGCGTGCGGCGGACATGCGGAACTCGGTCGTACCGTATCCGCCGACCGGGATGCGGCAGACTTCGGCCTGGAAGGCGCGCATGACGGCGAGATCGGCGCTGTCGGTGAGGGTGTCCATAAGGTGAGTGACGCGGTCGGCGACGTGCAGGCGTGGGCGGACGGTATCGGAGACTTCGGCACCGGGTACCATGACGGAGGAATCGAGGAAGAGGCCGAGATTGAGCGCGCCGTTTGGATCGGTGTTGCCCATGAGCGCGACCACGTCGGGCGTGGATTCGGCGATGAGGCGCAGCGGGAAATTAGAGAGTACGCCGCCGTCCACGAATATGTGTCCGGCTTTGTCGCGCCCGAGATACTGCCCCCACTGAGGCTGCCAGACCATTTCACGCCAGACGAAGGGAATGCTCATGGACATGCGCACGGATTCGGCGACGGGGCAGTCAGGTGCGGTGCGGTAGTTGAGCACGACCATTTCCTCTTCGGTCACATCGGTAGTAACGACCGAAACATCCTTTCCTGTGGCCTTCTGAAATTGCGCCCAGGTGATGTCGGGAGCGAGTCCTTTTTGGGCGAGGCGCTGGCGGATCCAGTTCAGTGCGGTGTCGCCGGCGTAAAAGCCGCCGCATTCGTTGAAGGAGAAGAGTTCGCGATATAGCTCAAGGTGGAGCAGGCCCTTGATGATCTTCTCCTCGATGGCACTGAGGCCGATGATGGAAAGCCCCGCCTGACGGATGAGGGTGATGGTCTCACAGTTATTGATCATCTCCGGGGAAAAGTCAGTTTCCTGAGGGGGATCCATAAAGGTGGCGAAGACCGGCTTGCCGGAAACGGGATCGGTTTTGGTGCATTCGGAGAGCAGTTCCTGCGGAGAGAAGCCTGCTCCGGTCATGATGGCTGTGATGGCCCCGGCGGAGGTGCCGACCAGACGGCGGTGCTGATGTCCGGCGGCGGCAAAGGCTTCGAGTGCTCCAACGAATGCCATGCCTTTTGCGCCGCCACCTTTGAAGACGATGTCATAAAGCGCCACAGTGGTTTTCCTGTTCCTGGGGGATGGTCGTTATATTGCACGAAAGCGTTACAGGTTGGAACAGGATTTTTTCCGAGGTGCTTCCAACCGCTTCAGGGGGATTCCGGCTGGCGTTGCGAACAGGATTTCGCTACCGAAAAATGATTCAAAGCTTCCATTCAGGATGAAATTCGTCCGTTTCGCTGGCAGGCATTGAATTACGACTTAAATTGTCGTAATTTTGCTTAGTATTTGAATCTAAAGAGGAAAGAAGAAAACCCTCGCGGCTGTCTTTTGGCGAAGCCGCCGCGAGGGTTTTTGCGATCGCCAAGCCGTGAGGCTGACGACTGGCTCTGAGTATAGGGCCGTTGCGGCAACGGCTTCAATACAGGAGCGGAAATGGTTCATTTGTCCCGTCTGTGGTCCGGGTTTGCCTTTCTTATTGCCGTAACAGCCGCAGGATTTGCGAAAGTTGCTGATCCTCCACCTCTGCCCTGCGATGCGCGGGGAGAAGCACAAACATTGCGTGGTACTGTGACGGACCCATCTGGAGCGGCAGTTTCATCCGCCACGGTGGTTTTCGCATGCAGGGACGAGCGAACCAGCACGGTCACGGCGGCGGACGGTGGATTTTCGCTGGTGCTGCGGGCGGGACATTACCAGGTGAGCGTTTATGCTTCAGGTTTTGCACCGGTTTCGCGCTCGCTTGTACTGGCCCCAAACATGGAGTTTGCACCGCTGAACTTCGCACTGGTGGTGGACACGGCGGTAAACACGGTGACGGTTTCGGCCAACAGCGGGTTCGTTCCCGGCGACACGCTGACGGCGACCAAAACGAACACCCCGCTGATGGAGACGCCGCAGTCGGTGTCAGTGATTACGGCGGACGATCTGATGATGCGGAATCCGCAAAGCGTGAACGATGCGATTGCATACACGCCTGGAGTGGCCCCGGCGGTGTATGGCGAGGACACGCGCTTTGACTGGATTACGGTCCGCGGATTTGCGGCGCAGAGCTATGGGATGTTTCGGGACGGCCTGCGATGGCAGAGCAGCGACACATCAGGACAGATTGAGCCGTTTGGGCTGGAGCAGATTGATGTGCTGAAAGGGCCGGCTTCGGTGCTGTATGGGCAGAGTGAGCCGGGAGGGGTGATCAATTTTGTTTCGAAGCGGCCGCTGTCTGTTCCTTTGATGAGCGTGGAGCTGGATGAAGGCAACTATGATCGGCGCCAGGGACGGGCGGACTTCGGAGGACCACTTGATGTTCAGGGCAAAGTGCTGTATCGCGTGGTGGGTCTTTTACGAAACAGCAATACGCAGGTGGATTTTGTTCCGTACAACCGGCGATTTCTTGCGCCATCGCTGATGTGGAACCTGAGCAGCAAGACGGCGTTGACGTTTCTGGGTGAATGGCAGTATGACCGGACGAACTGGGAGCAATTTCTGCCGGGACAGGGAAGCCTGCTGCCGAACCCCAACGGCATCATTCCCATCAGCCGCTATCTGGGTGAGCCTTCTGATTTTTACAGGCGGCAGCAGTGGAGTGCGGGAGCTCTGCTGGAGCACCACTTTAACCATATGTGGACGCTGCGGCAGAATTTGCGCTACGCCAACATTTCCAACAACGGGAACGTACATTACGGCTTTGGTTTTGGAGCAGGAACGGACTACCGGACATTGCAGCGCTACGCTTCGGGCTATCTGATGAGTTCGCATCTGTACTCGACGGACACGCAGGCGGAAGCGGTATTTGATACAGGCAATATTGCGCACACACTGCTTATTGGCGAGGACTACTCGAATGCATATGAGCAGATTCTTTCTTCTGCCGGAGATGGCGGCGTGATTGATGTCTTTCATCCGGTCTATGGAGCGGTTACGACAAATTATGTGCCTTATTCATGGCCGCACTCGCCATCATCGCAGAACGGCGTGTATGTACAGGACCAGGTGAAGTGGAAGCAGCACCTGGTTTTTACGCTCGGCGGGCGCGAGGACTGGGCCACGTTTCGCATGCGTGACACGCTGGTGCCGAACAGTTATCAGCGTCAGAATGACAGCAAATTCACTGGCCGGGCGGGAGTGTCATATTTGACCGATACGGGATTGGCGCCGTATTTCAGCTATTCGACCTCATTTGTGCCTACCACAGGTACAAATCTGAATGGAGTGGCGTTCAGGCCGGCCACGGGCAAGCAGTACGAAGTGGGAGCGAGGTATCAGCCGCGCAGGTGGAGTGGTTTTCTGACGGCTTCGTTTTACAACGTGACGAAGCAGAATGTTCAGACCACGGACCCGGCCAATCCAAAAAATACGGTACAGACAGGAGAAGTGCGCTCGCGAGGCGTGGAGCTGGAAGGCGTGACGAATCTGGCGCTGGGGCTGAAGCTGCATGCCGGATATGGCTACGACGACATGGTGGTGACGAAGGCGAATGATGACAGCCTGGGGCACCGTCCGCTGCTGGTGCCGGAGCAGACGGCGAGTCTGCTGCTGGATTACACCTTGCAGCGTACTTCGCTGAAAGGCGTGGAACTGGGCGGGGGCGCGCGGTACATCGGTATTACGGCGGGCGCTCCGGATGGATCGCTGCCTGTGCCGGGCTACACGCTGTACGACGCGAACTTTGGCTACAGTGTGCATGGAATGCGGTTCGCAGTGAACGCGACGAACCTTGCGGACAAGCGGTATATCGCGGTGTGCAGCACGGTTGCGTACTGCAACTATGGGGCGGCGCGCAATGTGACGGGAAGTGCAAGCTGGGACCTGTCTCGGATGTGGCGGAAAGAGTGAATAGGCGCACTTGTTCTCTCGTCTAACTCCCACATCTCTGCGAGATGTGGGGAACCGGACCTGCCTCAGGATGACCAACCGGCGCAAGGAAATGGGGACATCTTTGACCACAAAAATCGCAGAGGAAGCGAACAAGCATAGTTTTCTCTGGAGGATGATGCATCGGCCGCGCGAGACGTTTCTGCGACGCGCGTTGTTTCAGATTCATCTTTGGGCGGGAATCGCGATTGGGCTGATCGCTACCGTTGTTGGTGTTTCGGGGAGCGCCATCGTCTATAAACATGAACTGGAGAAGCGGCTGGCGCCTGCGCTTTATCAGACCACGAACGCTCCGCGAATGGCGGCAGATATTCTGATGGCCAGGGCACAAGGGCTGCATCCGGGATGGAGGATTGAGTACATTGCGACGGAGGAGGCGAGTCCGGCGTCTGCTCCCGATCCCTGGATCTTTTATATTGCTCCGCCGGGCAGCAGACCGTTTGAAGACGATGTGCTTGCGTATGTTGACCCTGGAAGCGGGAAGCTGCTGGGTGAGACACGGCGTTCGACGGCGTTGCATCCTGCTGGTTTTGTGGACTGGGTCGCCGAGCTGCACTATCGTCTGCTTGCGGGAGACACGGGGCTGGTTGTGAATGGCATCGGGGCAGCGCTGCTGTTTGTGTTGTGCGTGAGCGGGACCATTATTTGGTGGCCGGGACGGCGGCATTGCCGCTCGCACCTGAAAATCCATTGGCGCGCACGCTGGCCGCGCCTGAACTGGGACCTGCATAACGTAATCGGGTTTTGGACCGCACTACCGCTCTCGATTGAAGCGCTCACCGGGGTGCTGTTCTGCTTTTATCTGCCAGTGGCAACGCTGCTGGTGACGCTGCTTGGCGGGGACGCGGAGCGGGTGAAGCAATTGTTTTCTGCTCCGGAATCGGTGATGAGCCACACCGCGCCAGCTGCGATTGAGCCGATGGTGTCAGCCGCACTTGCCGCGCACCGGGACTCATCGCTGTATGGGATTACGCCTGCCGCAGGCCCATCGGGCTCAGTGCTGGTGCGGCTGGCGCCGCCTCATGCTGAGGATCGGGGAGATTTTGTTCTGCTTGCGTTTGACCAGTATTCGGGGAAGCTTCTGCGCGAGGTGGATTCACGCCGGTCGGGTTTAGCTGTGCGGGCCGTGCTTTTTATGGGGCCGCTGCACGTTGGGAGCTTTGCCGGGAACTGGTCGCGCATGGCGTGGGTGGTGCTGGGATTTGCTCCGGGGCTGCTCTTTTTTACCGGGTTTCTGATGTGGTGGCGAAGAGTGCCTGGACGAAGGCGCAGGATGATGAAGGGATGAAAGTCTCCCGTCCTTTCGCTTTCGCGAAAGGACAGGATGCTGCATTTTTGGGGGTTATTCTTCGACTGCGTCCACGAAGGCGCGCAGCTTGCGGGAGCGCGATGGATGGCGCAGCTTGCGGAGCGCCTTGGCCTCGATCTGGCGGATGCGCTCGCGCGTGACCTGGAAGCTCTGGCCCACTTCTTCCAGCGTGTGCTCGGAGCCGTCTTCAAGGCCGAAGCGCATCTTGATGACGCGCTCTTCCCGCGGCGTGAGCGTGCGCAGTACCTGCGAAGTGTATTCCTTCAGGTTGACGCTGATGACGGCGTCGGAAGGCGATACGGCCATGCGGTCTTCGATGAAGTCCCCCAGGTGCGAATCTTCTTCTTCGCCGATGGGGGTTTCAAGTGAGATCGGTTCCTGCGCGATCTTGAGCACCTTACGCACCTTGGCCACAGGAATGTCCATGCGGCGGGCGATCTCTTCCGAGGTAGGCTCGCGGCCCAGCTCCTGCACCAACTGGCGGGAGGTGCGGATGAGCTTGTTGATGGTCTCGATCATGTGCACCGGGATGCGGATGGTGCGGGCCTGGTCTGCGATGGCGCGGGTGATGGCCTGACGAATCCACCAGGTTGCGTAGGTTGAGAATTTGTAGCCGCGGCGGTACTCGAACTTGTCCACGGCCTTCATCAGACCGATGTTGCCTTCCTGGATCAGGTCAAGGAACTGGAGACCGCGGTTGGTGTACTTCTTGGCAATGGAGACGACGAGGCGCAGGTTGGCTTCGATCAGCTCGCGCTTGGCCTGCTCGGCGTCCATATCGCCCTGGATCATCTCGCGCTGGGTGCGCTTCAGCTCGGCAATGGTGACGCCGGCTTCCTGCTCCAGCTTTTCGAGGTCCATCTTGCAGTTCTTCTGCTGGCGACGGTACTCCTTCTTGAGCTCTTCGCTTTTGGAGGCGTCGTACTTCTGGTCGAGCGACTTGATTTGCCGCTCAAGCATGCGCATGGAGTCTACGGTCTTATTGACCTTGTCAAGCAGTCGCTTGCGTTCCTGGTTGGTGTACTTGAGCTCTCGGATGATGCGATGGCCTTCAATCCGCTCGCGTGCAATGGCCCAGCAGAGCTTGCGCTGTTCCTTTGCTTTGGTTTTCTGGCCGGCGATGGCGGCGAGTCTTTCTTCAAGTTGGGCGGCCTTCTTCTGGTGCTTGACCAGAGAGTCAATTTTGGCGACTGTCTGTTTAATGCGGGCCTGCAGGACCTCTTCGGTGAGTTCTTCTTCATCGAAGGTCACGACTTCTTTTATGTTGCGCACGCCGCGCTTCAGGTCTTCACCGAGCGCAATGATTTCGCGGATCACGATCGGCGAACGCGAAATGGCCTTCATGACGCGAAGCTGGCCGCGCTCAATTCGTTTGGCGATTTCGACTTCGCCTTCGCGGGTCAGCAGCGGGACAGTGCCCATCTCGCGCAAATACATGCGGACGGGGTCGTTGGTTTTTTCAAGGGCGCCGGGAGTCAAGTCGAGTTCTACATCTTCGCCTTCCTCGCCTTCCTCATAACCACCGCCGCCAAATTTGGGGCTGCCCTCATCGAGCAGATCAATGCCCTGCGTCCCGATTGTGGTAATCAGGTCGTCAAGTTCATCTGGTGAGTTCAGGTCATTGGGAATCAGGTCATTGACTTCGCCGTAAGTCAGGTAGCCCTTTTCCTTACCTGTATCAATCAGTTTCTGGATATCATCCTCGTACTTGTGTTCCATCGCCAAGCGGGTCGTCTCCCGGGAAAAATTAGGATCTTTGTGTGTGCCTGGAGCGGACGAGGTGCGATTGAGGCCATATCAGGCATGTCCCGGAGCGATCATGTCGCGGGGTAAAAGGCGCACGTCCACCAAAGACTTTTAGAATAACACGGGCGGGACACTTATCATACATTCTGCGTGTCCGGAATTTTCCGATCCCAAAGAATTAGATGTGGAAAACGGGATTTTGTTTCTTTTGCTTGCCGGGTTGTTCCGGATAGATGCTATGAGACCATAAACTGCTTATAAGTAATGAGTTAGGGGCCTAGTTGCGGCTGCCCCGCGATGCGCGGATTCAACCTTTCCGCAGGATTGTTTCAGGAGATGCGAACGTAGGGTGCGTTTCCCGGGCCGGTTTCGAGGTCTAACCCCAGCTGGAGCCTGGCGGCCTCGGACATCCGGCCCTGGTTCCATGGCGGGTCGAAGACGACCTCTACCTTTGTTTCTTTCACTTCCGGCAGGCGCTGGAGACGGGTTTCGACATCGGCTTTGAGCACATTACTCATGCCGCAGGCGGGCGAGGTCATGGCCATCTGCACGGAGATGGCCTTGCCGCCGCCTTCGCAGGGAGTGATTTCGCAGGAGTAGACAAGGCCGAGGTCAACGACATTCACGGGAATTTCGGGATCGTAGACGGACTTAAGCGTGTCCCAGACCATGTCCTCGGTCAGCGGGCCTTCGTGTTGCGGTGTGGATACTGTGGTTCCGCCGGGCGGCGCGAGGCCGAGGGCGTCCGCGTCGGCACCGTTAATGCGGTACATGGCGTATTTGGGTGTGGTGACGGTGAAGCTGCCGCCGCGCGACTGCATGATTCGCACTTCCGTTCCGGCTGGCAACGTCTCACGGTTGCCGCTGGGCACGGCGATGACTTCGCAATCGCGATTGAGTTGAATGGTATCAAACATAGTGAAGTCCTACTCCGTAGTGATGGGCTCGCGCTCGTTGTGCAACGCGGCCTTGAATGTATGCCAGGCAAGGGTGGCGCACTTTACGCGCGCGGGGAACTCAGAAACTCCGGCGAAGACGGCGAGTTTGCCAATCTGCTCAGAATGAGCGTTGGTGGCGCCCGTTACCATGCTGTGAAATTGCTCGTAGAGCTGTTCGGCCTCGTGTGTGGTTTTGCCTTTGAGGCTTTGCGTCATCATGGAAGCCGATGCACGGGAGATGGCGCAGCCGGACCCCTGGAAGGAGATGTCCTCAATGACGTCGCCCTTGAGCGAAAGATAAACCGTGCAGCGGTCGCCGCAAAGCGGGTTGAAGCCTTCGGCCTGGGTGGAGGGAGGTGCAAGCACGCGATAGTTCCGCGGGGCCTTGGAGTGCTCGAGAATCACTTCCTGATACAAATCGCGCAGGTCAGCCATCAGCCCAGAATCTCCTTTACTTTTTCGATGCTCCGGGCGAGGGCATCGACTTCACGCTTTGTGTTATACAGGCCGAAGGATGCACGCACGGTGGCCGGGATGGCGAAGAGGTCCATGACAGGCTGCGCGCAGTGGTGACCGGTGCGTACGGCGATGCCTTCGCGGTCGAGGATGGTGCCGATATCGTGCGGGTGAATGCCTTCCACTACGAAGGAAAGGACGCTGGCCTTTTCCCGCGCTGTGCCGATGATGCGCACGCCGGGGACGGAGGCAATGCGTTCGGTGGCTTGCTCAAGGAGTGCGTGCTCGTGTGCACCGATTTTTTCGATGCCCAGTTGCTGAAGATAATCGAGTGCAGCACCGAGACCGATGACTCCGGCGATGTCCGGCGTTCCGGCCTCAAACTTGTGCGGAATTTTGTTGTACAGAGTCTTCTCGAAAGTGACGTAGCTGATCATGTCGCCTCCGCCCTGGTAGGGGGGCATGGCTTCAAGCAGCTCGGCCTTGCCGTAGAGTGCGCCGATGCCTGTTGGGCCGTAGACCTTGTGTCCGGAGAAGGCATAGAAATCGCAGTCGAGATCCTCAACATTTACCGGAATGTGGGGCGCGGCCTGGGCGCCGTCTATCAGGACGCGCGCTCCGGCGGCATGGGCCTTTTCGATGATCCGCTTTACAGGATTGACGGTGCCGAGCGCGTTGGATACGTGACCGATGGCGACGATCTTTGTGCGCGGTCCCAGCAGGTTCTGAAATGCGTCGAAGTCGAGTTCGCCGCGCTCGTTGATTGACGAGACGCGCAGATGCGCGCCTTTTTCATTGCAAAGCATCTGCCAGGGCACGATGTTCGAGTGGTGCTCCATGGCAGTGATGAGGACTTCGTCTCCTGCGGTGACATTGGCTTTGCCATAGGTCTGCGCGACGAGATTGATGGCCTCGGTCGCTCCGCGGGTGAAGATGATCTCTCGCGGCTCGCGGGCGTGCAGAAAAGCCTGCACTTTGGAGCGGGCAGTTTCGTAGTCTTCCGTCGCACGCTCGGAGAGCAGATGCACGCCGCGATGGATGTTCGCGTTGCTGTGGTGGTAGTAGCGCACCAGCGCATCAATCACCGCGGTTGGCTTTTGCGTGGTGGCAGCGTTGTCAAGATAAACGAGAGGGTGTCCGTGGACCTGCTCGCGCAGAATAGGGAAGTCAGCGCGGACGGCCTCCACATCGTAGGATGGAGCGACTGTGGTGTGTACACTCATCCGACTTCCTCCCAGTTCTGATTGCGTGTGGACGTTGTACTGCGGGTATGCGGAGCTTCAGCCAGAGCGAACAAACGCGCTTCTACCGCTGCCTGCGTGTAAGCGCGCACGGGGCCGTTCTGGATGCGGTCAAGGCATTCACCGGCAAAGGCCTGCAAGAGAAGACGGCGCGCTTCTGCTTCTGCGATGCCGCGCGATTGCAGATAGAAGATCGCATTCTCTTCCATCTGACCGATGGTGGCGCCGTGCGTACACTTTACGTCGTCGGCGTAGATTTCAAGCTGCGGCTTGGTGTCAATCTGCGCGTCATCGCAGAGCAGCAGGTTCCGGTTGGTCTGCTTGGCGTCGGTCTTCTGCGCATCTTTGTGGACGATGATACGCCCGTGGAAGACACCGTGCGATTGCTCGTCGAGAATGCCGTTGTAAAACTGACGGCTGGCGCAGTGCGGTTTCGCGTGCTCGACCAGCATGTAGTTGTCGAGGTGCTGATGGCCGCTGCCGATGAAGAGCCCGTTGATGAGGCACTCGCCGCCCTCGCCCGCCAGTACGGGATGCACATTGTTGCGCACGAGGCCGCCACCCAACAGGAGTGAGTGCGAAGAGACATTTGCGCCGCGTGCCTGCTCTGTTCGCAGGGTGGAGAAGTTGAAGGTCTGCGCATGCTCGCGAACGATGAGCATATGGGTGACGTTGGAGTCCCCCCCGGCGACAAGCTCGGTAACGGCATTGGAGAAGGCCGGTGTTTCTTCGCCGAGCGAGACGTACTCCTCGACGATAGAGACCTGTGCCTGGTCTTCGACGAGGACCAGGTTGCGCGGATGCGTCATGAGGGGCACTTCGGATGCTGTCGAGATAAAGAGCAAGTGGATGGGCGTGTCTACAACGGACCCGCGACGGATGTGAATGTATGCGCCGTCTTCGGCGAAAGCGGTGTTGAGCGCGCAGAAGGGGTCACGCTCGGTGTTGAGATAGCGGCCAAGATGATGAGCTACGAGTGAGTGCTCGTTTGAGAATTCGGCGCGGAGGTTGCCGGCCTGCTCGCTGACCGTGGACAGCCCGGGCGCAAAGTGGCCGTTGATGAAGACGAGGCGGGCTGCTACGTTTTCGATCTGCCAGTTTGCCGCTTGCTGTTGTGTGACTATGACTGCATCTTTGAGCGCGAGTTGAAAAGGTGTTCGCGCCAGTGCTGCGAGGTTGGTAAAGCGCCAGTCTTCCTCGCGCGTGGTGGGGAACCCTGTTTTGCAGAAGCGAGCGAAGGCATTTTCCCGCAGGTTGCGCAGCCACTGGGGAGCCTGCGTGGACCTTTGCTGCGTGAATCTGGTAAAGCTCTCGAGATAGCTTTCAAGCTGTGCGAGTTCGACTGCCATGGTTGTTCCTCTCACGCAGAGACTGCTTCTGACTCAATCCAGCCGTAGCCCTTTTCTTCGAGTTCGAGCGAAAGCTCGGGGCCACCGGAACGTACAATCCTTCCATCTACCAGCACATGCACAAAGTCAGGAACGACATAATTGAGCAGACGCTGATAATGCGTGATGACAAGCATGGAGCGCTCGGGACTACGCAGCGCATTGACGCCCTGGGCCACGATGCGTAACGCGTCAATGTCCAGTCCGGAGTCGGTCTCGTCGAGGATGGCCAGCTTTGGTTCGAGCATGGCCATCTGCAGAATCTCATTGCGCTTCTTCTCGCCGCCGGAAAAGCCTTCGTTGATGGAGCGGTTCATCATCTTCTCGTCCATTTCGAGCAGTTTGAGGCGTTCGCGGAAGACCGGAAGAAAATCCATTGCATCCAGCTCGTCGAGACCGCGGTATTTGCGGACGGCGTTCACCGCGCTGCGCAAAAAATAAGCATTGCTGATGCCGGGAATCTCGACCGGATACTGGAAGGCCATGAAGACGCCTTCGCAGGCGGCTTCTTCTGGCTTCATGGCGAGAAGATCTTTGCCATTGAAGAGGACTTTACCCGCTGTCACTTCGTAAGACTCGCGCCGCGACAGCACCTGGGCAAGCGTGCTTTTGCCGGAGCCGTTTGGCCCCATGATGGAGTGGACTTCACCTGGGCCGATGGTGAGATTGATGCCTTTGAGGATTTCGTTGCCGTCTACTGTGGCGTGCAGATTTTTGATTTCGAGCAAGTTCATCATTTTCTCCTCAGCCTACGCTGCCTTCCAGGCTCACGCCCAGCAGCTTCTGTGCTTCTACGGCAAACTCCATGGGCAGTTCACGAAAGACCTGTTTGCAGAAGCCATTCACGATCATGGAAACCGCATCTTCGCGATTGAGTCCGCGCTGCTGCAAATAGAAGAGCTGGTCTTCGCCAATTTTGGATGTGGACGCCTCGTGCTCCATGTGCGCCGTCGAGTTCTTTACTTCAATGTAGGGAAATGTGTGTGCGCCGCACTGATCGCCGATCAGAAGGGAATCGCACTGCGTGTAATTACGCGCTCCCGTTGCGCCTTTCTGGATGCGTACCATGCCGCGATAGGTATTCTGCCCGTGTCCGGCAGAGATGCCTTTCGAGACGATGGTGCTGCGCGTGTTTTTGCCGATGTGGATCATCTTCGTTCCCGTGTCGGCCTGCTGGTAGTTGTTGGTCAGCGCAACGGAGTAGAACTCACCGATGGAGTTGTCACCCTGGAGGATGCAGCTCGGATATTTCCAGGTGATAGCGGAACCGGTCTCGACCTGCGTCCAGGAGATTTTGGAATTCATGCCTGAGCATTTGCCGCGCTTGGTGACGAAGTTGTAGATTCCGCCGCGACCCTGCTTGTCGCCGGGGTACCAGTTCTGCACGGTCGAGTATTTGATTTCAGCATTGTCGAGCGCGACCAGCTCGACGACAGCCGCGTGGAGCTGGTTTTCATCACGGATGGGCGCCGTGCAGCCTTCAAGATAGCTGACGTACGCACCTTCGTCGGCAATGATGAGCGTGCGCTCGAACTGTCCTGTTTCTGCCGCGTTGATGCGGAAGTAGGTGGAAAGCTCCATGGGGCAGCGCACGCCTTTGGGCACGTAGACAAATGAGCCGTCACTGAAGACCGCGGAGTTGAGCGCGGCGAAGAAGTTGTCCGTATAGGGAACAACGGTGCCAAGATATTTCTGCACCAGTTCGGGGTATTTTTCTACAGCCTCAGAAAATGAACAGAAGATGACGCCCTTTTCTGCGAGCTTTTCCTTGAAGGTGGTTGCGACTGAGACGCTGTCGAAGACCGCATCTACGGCGACCCCAGCAAGGCGCTGCTGCTCGGCGAGTGGGATGCCGAGTTTCTCATAGGTGCGCAGAATTTCAGGATCGAGCTCGTCGAGGCTCCTGATGCCCGGCTTCTGTTTTGGGGCGGAATAGTAGATGATGTCCTGGTAATCAATGGGGCCATAGTGAACATTGGCCCACTTTGGCTCTGCCTGCGATTTTTCCAGCTTCGCCCAGTAGCGGTACGCCTTCAGCCGCCATTCGAGCATGAACTCCGGCTCGCGTTTTTTTGCTGAGATGGTGTGGATGATGTCTTCGTTCAATCCGCGAGGGACGTGCTCGGCTTCAATGTCCGTGACAAAGCCCCACTTGTACTCCTGCTGGCTGAGGTCGCGAAGTTCATTGACGGTAGAACCCATCACGTCTCCTTTTCTAAAATAGGACCAAATTGGTCGTATATTTGTTAGTATATTACGCCGTCCCCAATAAATCAACTTTGTGAGAACAAAAGTAGTGCCTCAGTTGGAATTTCCAAATTGCTTCCGAGGCAAAAGCCTCTTCTTTTCACTTAAAAGCCGTGCCTCTTCAAAAAAACAAACCCGAACTGCGACACAAACAAGTCCTCCCTATATGTGGATGCTTCAGGCTGTGGGAAGACACAACAGACCTGTTCTTTCTTTAGAGTTCACGAATGACTGGCTGTGCCGGGGCCAGGCCCAGCCATCTGCTCACCGGAGGGATCCTCGACAAGACGAACCTCTCCAGCAGAAACACCGCGACCAGTGACACTCCCATGGCTGGCAGATAGACGGCCAGCGCAATCACCGTAACAGCAAACCCGGCGGACCACCTGGGTTTGTTGCCCGGCGATGGTGCGCCCAACACCCCGGTCTCTCTTCTGCGCCACCACAACACCACCGCGCTGATGCTCAGTGTGGCCAGCGCAAGAGCCGTAAACAAACCGAGCATCTGGTTTGCGAGGCCAAAGAGCTGCCCTTCATGCGCAGCCACCCCTATGCCGACGATGCGGTCCACCAGACTTCGCTGGCGGAAATCTTCCCGCCAGAGGACAGCTCCCGTCATCGGGTCCAGCTTGACGGTCGCCCTTAGTGTGCGATTCTGCGCGTCTGACTTTGCGATCCACTCGTTGCTTTTGTCCATCGGTGGTGAAACCTGTACAGGATAGGCAAGCCGCAGCGAAGCCGCTGCGGGCACCAGTCTGTTCAGCGGAGAGTAGTCGTGCACCATGCCACCCATCGCGTGGCTGTGATGGTCCATCGCCATGCGTTGCGCAATTTCTGATGAACGGCCTGTTGGCCAGTCCTGCTGCACTGCGCCGTGTGCTCCCCAAGAGCGGACCAGCTTAAGATAGCCTCCCCAGCCCTTCGCCCATGGCAGGCCGGTGAGCAACAGGAACAGCGCCAGCGAGGACACCCACACGCCAGTCACCGCGTGCAGGTCCCTCCACAGGATGCGTTTCCCTTTGTTCAGCCTGACCCACAGCACGCCGGCCAGCTTTTCTGATTGTCGTGGCCACCAGAGATAGAGTCCGGTGAGGATCATGACGATGGCCCAGGAGGCAGCCAGCTCCACCAGCCGCGATCCCCAGTCTCCGGCCATCAGCTCGCCATGCAGATGGAAGACAATTCGCATGGGCCGCTTGTCTTCGTTGATGACCTTCAGCACCCGCAACGTTTGTGGATGGACATAGACGCGATATTCCTCCGCTCCTTTGCCTACGATTACACGCGCAGCCGAATGCGAGGTGCGCGGTAGCTCGTAATAATGAAAGTTCGACCCCGGCACCGCTGCTACCGCTGTCATCACCTGTTCTTCCGGAGTGGCCAGCACTCCGGAAATGCTCAGGTTTTCATACGGGCGGTCGAGCCAGTCCTCAATCTGCGGCCTGAACAGATAAATCGCTCCCGTCGCAGAGAGCCAGAGGATGAAGGGTACGCAGAACAGCCCGGCATAAAAGTGCCATCGCCAGACTGCTCTGTATCCGGGCCAATATGGGCGTGAGTCAGAAAGTGGGCCTCGCATCAGAACCTCACCTTCACGCCGCCATACGAAGCGCGCGGCATTCCTGCATAGACTGAACCGGTTGCATTCATAAGAACATCTGGACCGTTCTGCTGCCCTTGTGCATTGAGTGTGTTGGTAATGTTGTTTGCTGAGGCCACCCATGTTTTGTTGGCGAGGTTCTCCACCTCATAGAAGAACTGCGTGCGCGCAAAGATCCCGTGCCGCGCTGGTGCGGCATAGTGCAGATTCAGGTTGAGCAATGTGTATCCAGGCGCGTGCAGCAGATTTCCGTTGTCCAGCGGATAAGCATCGCGCCAGACCACCTCCGCAAATCCTCCCAGACCGTTCAGCTTTCCTGCAGTCTGGTCATAGAGCACACGGCCATTCAGAAAATGAGGCTGCACACCTGGAATCCAGTGGCCCGCGCGATCAAACGATGCGCTTACTTTTCCTGTTGTGAGCTGCTCAGTGTACTTCGTGTAAATCTGGTTGTCGTACAGATAGGACGCTCGCATGCGCAACCCGGGAATAGCCTCAGCCACGGGCCTCCAGTCGAGCCCCGCTTCCACGCCGCGATGCTCCGAGGACGGAGCATTAAACGTGTAGCTTTGCAGATTTACGCCCGGCGACTGCGTCACCTGCTCATTGTGGAACCACTCATAAAAGCCTGTTACGGACGCTTGCAGTGCTTGTCCTAAGTTCCACTCAACGCCAAGCTCCACGCCATTATTGCGCTGTGTCTTCAGTTGCGTGTTGTTTCCGTAGACGCCCTGCGGCGTTACAAAGAGCTGTGTCACCTGTGGCGTGCCATACCCTGCACCAAAACGCGCGTGGAGCCTCAGCGCTTCTGTAGCCCGGTACTGTGCCGATACTTCCGGCGCCAGGTCAAAGAAGGTGCGGTCTGCGCTCACCAGCGTAACCGTCGGCGTGCTGCCTACCGGATACGAGTAGTTATTTGCCAGCGCCTGAAGACCGGTGAACTCGCCGCCAAGTCCGGCCACCACCGTCCAGTGCTCTCCCAGCCCAAGCTCCTCGCGCAGGTGGAAGCCGGTGTTCATGTGCCTGCCGCCGACAGACTGCACCAGTCCGCCAAGCGTGCCGTTACCACCCGGCGCCACGTTGTAGCTGTATGACTTGATGTTTTCGTAGTTGAAGAAGAAGCCGCCATAAGAAGTGGAGGTCCCTCGCCGCACGATATCGCTCGTCAGATTGAACGAAGGTACCGTGCCCCGATAGCTCTGCGAACTGGTCGGTTGGTTCGCATCGCGATTATCAAACACAAACTGTGTCAACCACGCGGTACGGTCCGTCAGATCATGCTCCCAGCGCGCACCGGCAATCGTGCGCCGGTCAAAGCGGCCAAGCCCCAGCTCTGCTGCGCTCAGCGAAACGTTCGGACCATTGAACCCATTCACAAAGACACTGGCGGTGGCGCATCCGGGCGCAGCCGACGCCTGCACCTGACATCCCTTCTGAAACGGATTGACGCGATACTGCGCAAGCGAGAGCCGCAGCGAAAGGTCCGTATCCAGATCATTGTTGATGAATTTGAACGTCAGCCGGTCATGGGGCGTGATTTCGGCTGTTGCAAGAAGGTTTGCCGTGATGGTGTTGTAACCAGAGTGTGCCGTGGCCTGCTTTGACCGGACATTGCTCAGGAACCCTGCAATCTGGTAATGATCTCCTGACTTGCCATATGCTCCGTAGTCATTGAAATAACCGAAGCTGCCAAAGTCCGCGCCAACTTCCAGTCCCTGAATTTCGCTCCCCGTGCGCGTATGAAAATTAATTGCGCCGCCGGTTGCATAGTTTCCATAGAGCGCAGACGATGGTCCCTGCACCACATCCACACTCGAGTAAGCATGAGGATCCACCAGATCAGTGCGGGCGAGCCCATCTGGCTGCGTCACCGGAAAGCCATCCTCGAAGACCTTTACATTACGGATTCCATAGGTTTGACGTACATTCGATCCCCGCACCGAGATGACCACGTCGCGCGGGCCATTTCCCTGCATCAGCGTCACTCCCGGCGCAAGGCCCAGAATGTCTGCGACCGTTGTTGCGGGCGTGTTCTTGAAATCTTCACGGCTTACCGTCGTCTGCGTCTGCCCAACGGGTGATTCCGTCACCAGCGGCAATTCCGCTGAAACGGTGACGCTTGTATTCATGGAAGAAACCGGCATCACCAGCTGCAGCTCCGCAGGAGCTCCCGCCGTGACTCTCAGTTGCCTCGCCGTTTCCTTGAATCCGGAATGGCTGGCAACCACGTTATACATGCCTTCAGGAAGATCCACCTGAAAGTGACCATCCGGCCCGGACACAAGCCTCGCCGTCATACCACTCTGCGAATGGACCTCGACCGTCGCGCCGATAATGGCAGCATGCGAAGGGTCCAGCACTTCGCCGGACACAACCACACTTTTTGTGTTCTGCGAAAAGGCAGACACAGAAAACACCACTGCAAGCGTACAAATACACCTGCGCATACCCTTTGAAAACTGCATACGACCTCACTGGAGCGGAGAAAACACACGTGGATTTGCCCGAGCGCGCACAAGAGCACGCACGCCGAGCTGCAATCAATACGGGTCCAGTTAGAGGGAGAAAGCTGGAGGAGCGCGCTTGTTTCTGGTTCGTTCGGTGGAGACGCGCCGTTTGGATTCAGTCTGAGGCGCTACGGCCGGATGGCTTACAACACCGGCAAAGATGCCTTGCTCCCTGGGAGCAGCAAACGGATCCAGGTGAAATCCGGCCACAGCATAAGGACAATAAGGGCACCGTTCCACTGGTGCCGTCCAATGCCGCGCACTGCCTTCGCCAGCCGCGAGCATCTGCTTTTCGGCCATGCTCATCATGCAGTGGTGCTTGCCATTTTTGCGGCAGCACGCAGGCAGGTTGGCTTCGTTGGCAGCGGCGCCAGCAAAAAGCGGAGCTGCTATGAGAAGCCCCACAGCAAACAGCAGCAGTATGGAAAATACTTTGCGCAATACACTGATTGAATCGCATCCTGCTCGCAATCGCAAGCACGACGGCCGGTCCGCTAGCGTCCGAGGGCCTCAGCAGGCAGATAGGTTTTGCTGACCGCAATGTATCCATTGCGCGCGACTGCATTGCCGCGTTCACGGTAAGAGGCCTCATCCTGAGGCTGGGTGGTGGCCAGGCCATCCACATAACGGTTGTACATGCAGAAGGAAGCCGCGATCAGCACGGTGTCGTGTATCTCAAGGTCGTTGCTCCCAGGCTGCGCGCGCGGGCCACGTCGTCAGCGGTCACGTTCTTGCCGCCTTTCTGCACTTTCGCAGCAATCACCAGAAGCGCTTTGAGCTTCGGGGAAATATCAGCGTGCTCAAAGTCGGCCTTCACTCGCTTCACCAGCTCTTCATTGCCGTCCAGGTGGGCCGCGGCGATAGCACCATGGGACATCTGGCAATAAAAGCAGTCGTTGAGATACGAGACGTAGGTTGCGATCAGCTCGCGGTCCGCAAGAGAGAGTGTGCCCGGGCCACGCATAAGAATCTCGGCAAGTTCGTTGAGCGGCTTCGCTGTTTCCGGGCGGAAGGCCATGGCGCCGCGGATTCCGGGCAGCCCTTCAGGGAGTGCGATATGAGGCATCTCGATTCCTTTTGCGGAGATAAAGGCCATCATACGCGGCTTCTCAAAACATAATCATCCACCTTCCGGTGGATATATTCCCCATTCGTTCAGCTCAAGACATTCTCCACTGCTATCGCGTAGCTTTTCGCATAGTTCAATCAACAAAAACATCCGGCAGTGTTCATTTGTTTGAGGCCAGCAAACGGAGGAAGTCTTGCATATATTCATGTTTCGCAGAGCAGCAGTGGCCCTGTTCGCGCTTCTTTGTCTCTCCACATTTGCGTCCTATGCTCAACAGCTTGCAACGGCAAACATTAGCGGGAGTGTTACCGATCCGGCAGGCCGGCCGGTTTCGCAGGCCACTGTCACGCTGACGAACGTGGCCCAGGGCACGGTACGTTCCTTCACAACCCAGAATGACGGCTCCTTCTCCTTTACGACTCTGGAAGCAGCGCATTACAGCCTGAGCATCACAGCTTCTTCCGGCTTTGCTCCATACCAGCAGTCTCTCGATCTTTTGGTAGGGCAGGAGCTTCGAGTGCCGGTTGCGCTGCGCATTGCTTCGGGGCAGACGCAGGTGCAGGTGGGTACCGATGCTGTTCCGGCTGTGGATACTACCACCTCTGTGGTAGGAAGTGTGATCCACGCACGCCAGATTGAGAACCTGCCGCTGAATGGCAGAAATTATCTCGAGCTGTCTCTGCTTGTTCCGGGAAACACGCCCGCCCCCAACTTTGACCCGACGAAGGTACACACAGTTGTGATTTCGTCCGCGGGGCAGGTGGGGCGCGGCGGAAACGTGACCGTAGATGGTGCGGACAACAATGACGATGTTGTCGGCGGTTCGCTGGTAAATATTCCAGAGGACGCGGTGCAGGAATTCCAGATTGCGACCAACCGCTTTTCCGCAACGCTCGGCCGCTCCGGCTCGGCCGTGACCAACGTCGTGACAAAGCAGGGAGGCAATACTCTGCATGGCGGGATCGGCGTCTTTGAACGCGACAAGGTGCTGCAAGGGCTTCCTGCTACTTACGATCCCACCATTGGCAAAACACCGCCCTTTCACCGCCAGCAATATGCGGGCGACATCGGTGGTCCCATCCGCCGCGACAAGGCCTGGTGGTTTGTTGCCATGGAAGACCGCCAGCAGCTAGGGGCGGACCTGATTGGCGTACGCAACGTCGAAGCCCGGCGTATTGACCGCACCTTTGCTACCGCTCCGTTGCACGACTATCTGACGACCGAACGGATCGACTGGCAGATCTCGGACCATGATCGCATCGGATTTCGCCATTCGCTTGAACTGGAAGATGACCTGAGCCAGAGCCAGCTGGACCGCTCTCTGGGGACAAGCGCATACAGACAGATGGCGGTAAACCACTGGCAGGGCCTAATCGCAGACTGGGTGCATGTCTTCAGTCCTACGCTGATAAACCGGCTCAGCTTTGCCGATAACAACTTCCTGAACAATACTGCACCAACAACCAATGCTCCTCAAATCAGCTTTCCTGATCTGGATGATGGTGCGACCTATCGCGATCCGCAGGAAACAAAGCAGTTTCGCCTGCAGGGAGACGACACGCTGACCTGGTCCAAAGCCAGCCACACACTGAGCTTTGGCGGAGAGGTGCAGAGCATTGATGCGGACTTCAATTTAGGCGTCTTTCAGCAGGGAAATATCCAGGCCGTCGAAGACTTTCCTGACTTTGACCGCAATGGTGATGGCAAAGTGGATGACAATGACCTGCTATTCGCAGTAGCGCTGCGTAGTTCCACTCCAACCAGACCACTCTTTCTGCCCAACAATGACAACTACTACCTGGCTGCTTTTGTGCAGGACGACTGGAAGGCAACACAAAGGCTGATGCTCAATCTTGGCCTCCGCTGGGAGATGGACACCAACTTGAACAACCTGAGCTGGTACAAGAACCGCAATCCGCTCGTGCAGTCGTTCTATCAGGGGTTGCGCCACCACAATTTTGCTAACTTTGGACCGCGAGTGGGCTTTAATTTTGCAGCGGGGCCGAAGACAAGTCTTCACGGCGGCTATGGAATCTACTATGACCGCATCGTCCTCGAAATCATGTCTCTGGAGAAAGGATTTGACGGCCGCGCACTCGCGCTCAATGTAACTGCCGGAAATGCGATCACAGACCAGAATGGCAATCCTGCATATCTGAACCCCGATGGCACCTTCCGCCCGGGAGCACCGCAGTTGCTGGCCAGTCCGTTCAGCGGATTTCTCCTCGTCGGCGCTGGCTCTACCGGAATAGACATTATCAATAACCGGTTGCGCAATCCCATGGTGCAGCAATTCAACCTGGGAATTGAGCAGCAGATTGGCCAGGGGCTCCTGATCAAGCTTGATGGCATCCATAACCTGGGCACACGCTTTGTTATCGGGCGCCCTGTTGGCTCAGTCTTCAATCCAGTTACTGGCGGCCCGGACAACGTCACTGACCTGGAATCGGCAGTAAATACCAAATATGACGCTCTCTGGCTGAGTGTGCGTCAGCGCCTGGCCAGCTATGGCGAGTTTGACGCCGCTTACACCTGGGCCAAAGCGTACAACTACGCCAACGACGACCAGATTCCATTCAACTACTCACCGATTGATTCTAATAATCTGCAGCGCGAATATGGCCCTCCACCAAACGATCAGCGTCATCGCGTTGTCCTTTCGGGTGTGGCGAACCTTCCCTGCAAATTCCGCTTCTCGCCCATATGGACCATCGCATCGGGAGTCCCAATGGACATTCTTATGCCGGATGGCTCAGAACGTGTGCCCACTTTGCAGCGCAATGCCGGTGGACGAAAATTCCAGAACGCGGCCCAGTTGAATGCCTTTATTCAGAAAACCAATGCCGCGGGTGGTGTGTATGAGACCACCCCGGGATCTACCGGATACGTAATGCTGCCACTGGTGAGCGACAAGGCGCACTTTAACGACAGCTTTCAGGCGCTCGATTTCCGCCTGGACCGCACCTTTGCATTCGGCGACCGCGTAAGCCTGAATCTCATCGGCGAAGCATTCAATATTTTCAACGTCACGAACATTCTGGGCAGCAGCAATCTCAACTATTCCGGCTTTGCGAATGTGCTCGCTCCCGATCGCAACAATCCCACGTTTTCCTCAAGCTTTGGAAAGCCTGTAAACACTGCCGGAGGTGTATTCGGTTCCGGGGGCCCGCGCGCTTTCCAGCTTGCTGCCAGATTGCGCTTTTAAATCAGGAGTAGAGAAGATGCCACTCATAAAAACCGTCATGGAACCAATGTTTCTTCCTGAAGTGGAAGACAACCCGCAGCCCAGCCCATACCGCGACCTGATTGAAGCGGCAAAGAACAATGGAAACGAATACTGGCAGATATGGAACCTTCTGGCGTTTCGCCCCGAGGCTTCCAGGCATCTGGCGCGTTTCTCTCACGTCATCATGCATGAGCCAGCGCCTCTCACTCCGGCATTACGTGAGCTGATTGCCGCATATACTTCATCGCTGAACCACTGCGAGTTCTGCATGAAGGCCCATGCAGCCGTGGCCGGACACTTGTACGAGAATGAAGAGCTTGTCTGGAGCGTCATCCGGGACCTGGAAAGCTCGCCGTTGCCAGACAAAGAAAAGGCCCTGCTCCGCTTTGTCAGGAAAGTGACTTCAGCCCCGGCATCCATTACATCTGAAGACACCGCGGAGCTTCGTTCGATTGGCTGGAATGATGCTGAAATCTACTACGCCATCTTTTCGAGTGCCCTGTTCAATTTCTATAACAGGATTGTTTCCTCCAGTGGCGTGCATCCTGTCTCCGATGACGCCTTCCGTCAATATTCAGAAAGAATGGCGGAGAGAGGTTACACCAGAGATTGAAATCTGGTTCGCTATGGTGAAGGCGCTTCCACCAGAAGTGCCTTCACCCTTCTGGATTGCTGCTCAGCTTTGATCTGCTTCAATCGCGCGACCAGCGGTTCCACCCGTTCTTTCGCTCCCATACGCCGGTAGGCAAGAATTTCCTGATACACCGCCGTGTCATCGTTCGGGTCCAGCTTCAGCGCGATCTCAGCGTGGCGCACCGCAGATGGCAAATCATTCGCGCGCAGATAGAGCACGCTCAACAGGTCATGCGCGGGGCGGTAATCCGGCTCAATGGCAACTGCGCGCTTGAGCGCGGCGATGGCCTCCGTGGTCTGCTGAGCGCCTTCATTTCCCTGGGAAAGCGCTTCGGCATAGAGATACTGCAGCAATGCATCATGCGGATGCTGCTGCGACTGGCTGCGAAACATCTCCAGCGCAGCGGCCGTGTTGTGCTTTTCGCTGCTCATCATCCCGATGGCGTCTTCGGCCAGTGACAGCTCCGGAGCCAGCTTGTGGGCACGTTCAAAGTCGGCAATGGCCTTCTCGTATTCTCCCAGCGGCACCAGCAGCACTCCACGCGCAAGGTAGAGCCGCGCATCACTGGGCAGCTGCGTGATTCCGGCGTTCAGCATGTCTATTCCTACCTGATAGGAGCTGTGCGCAAATGCAATATTTGAGAAGGTGAGGTAGGCGTCAGGATTTTTCGGCTCAGCCAGAATCGCTTCACGCAGCCACTTTACCGCGTCCGCCGTGTCTCCCTTGTCCTCGGCAATCTGGGCCGCAAGCCGCAGCGCCATCGCATTTGGGGGACCTGTCCGCACCAGCGGAGACAGCGCATCGAGCGCACGCGCATTGTCTTTGTTTTTCCATGCCGCGTATGCAAACCTCATGCGGGCAAGGGAAGAGTCGCCGCGCTGCACGGCACGCTGAAACAGCTCTTCTGCCTGCTGTGCTTTTCCCGTCTCCAGCAGACAGAGGCCGTACTCAGATTGTGCAGTCGGGTCGTTCTCGACGATCTGGCCGCCCTCGGCAAAATGTTCCAGAGCGTGCTCGCAGTCATTCTTCTGCCAGTAGAGGGCCGCGAGCATCGCGTGCGTGGTTTCATCTCCTGGCCGCAACGCAAGAATATGTTCCAAAGTGGCAATAGCCTGCGGCGAGCGCTGTGCGTACTGGATCTGCGCCATACCTTCCAGCGCGGGCAGATATTTCGGACAATACTCTGCAGCATGTTGAAACGATGCAAGCGCCTCCTGCTGCCTGCCTGATCCATTCAGCGCCATGCCTCGGAGAGTCAACCAACGGCAGTCCTTTGGCGTCTTCGCCAATGCGTTCTGCGCCAACCCGACTGCCTGCGCAAAGTTCCTTTGCTGCAACTGTTGCACCGCTGCAGAAAATTGCGGGTCGGGCACCTGCGCGAATGCCATTGCACATGAAAGAGCAAGAATCGCGCCCAGGGCCAAAGGGCAGCTGAATTTCAGCATCATCTCATCACCCTGAAATCTGAATGATTCCCTGCTGAATGGCAACGGCAACAGCCTCCGTGCGGTCTGAGACCTCCAGCTTTTCCATAATGCTGTTGACGTGGTTGCGCACTGTGTTTTCGCTGATCTCGAGTGCATGACCAATCTGCTTGTTCGTCAGACCTTTGGCCAGCATCTCAAGGATTTCAAGCTCACGCGAAGTCAGGTCCGACCGCAGCATCCTTTCTGCCAGCCGCGCGGCAATCTGCCGCGGAATATACCGCTTGCCTGCATGGACTGTCGCAATCGCCTCGAGCATCTGGTTCTGCGAGGTGTCTTTCAGCAGGTATCCCTGCGCCCCGGCCTGAATCGCCCGATAAATATTCTCATCTGTCTCAAAGCTTGTAAGAATAATGGCCCGCGCGGTTGCCTTGATCTCTTTAAGCGCCCGAAGCGTATCTATGCCGCTCATTCCAGGCATGCGCAGATCAAGCAGAATGACATCGGGCATTTCCTGCTGCACCATTGCCACCGCTTCTTCACCGCTTGAGGCGGAGCCGACTACCTCAATGCCTTTGTGCGTGGTCAGCATGCTTGCAAGGCCGGCCTGCACTACGGGATGGTCATCCACTATCAGGATGCGAACAGGTTTGCTGTCGTGCTTGTTCATGAATCGGACTTCCTCTTCTTTCCCGCCCAGTATTTGAGGTGCATACCTGCCGGCAACGGTGCCGTGACCTGTACCCGCGTGCCCAGGTTTGGAGAAGTAGCAATCTCAATCGCAGCAGAGATGGCCGCTGCGCGCCGCTTCATTCCGCGCACACCAAAGCCTTTCTTTTCGCTGCCCGCATCGTATCCGCTGCCATCATCTTCAATCACCATCTGCACGGAATCTTTTGTGTAGGCCGTCATAATGGAGATGCGTTTTGGCGTGGCATGGCGCACAGCGTTGGCCAGCGCTTCCTGCCCGATGCGAAAGAGAGTGTCATTGATGCGCAGAGGAAGTGGGCGCAGGTCTCCTGTCTGCGACACCGCAATTTCAACGTTTCCGCCATCCAGCATCTTCTTCGCGCATTGTTCCAGCATCCGCGTCAGTTCCATCTGCTCAAAGGACTCGGTGCGCAGCATCATGATGTCACGGCGTGCTTCCTCATGGCTGTGCCGTACCAGATCACAGGCCAGCTCAATCTGCTTGTGGAGAGCAGGCATGTCCTCAGGCATGCGGTTGCGGATGGCCTGAAGCTGAAAGCCGAGTCCGGCAAAGCTCTGCGCCAGCGTGTCGTGCATCTCATGCGCCAGCATCTCGCGCTCTTCCAGAATGGCACGCAGCCTCCACTGCTCAATGCGGCTATAGATGAAGTGCCCGATCAGCAGCAGCAATAGAAGCACGAACCCTGCGGCAATCACGTGCCGCGCATTCCACCACGGGGGCCCCGCTACCACTTCTATATCATCGGTCGAACGCAGCAGCAGAACGAATGGTGTCAGATTGTGCGTATACTCTGAGTCCACCACGCACACCCCGCGCAAGCGCAGCAGGCTTCCTGGTTTCAGCTTGTTGAACAGCAGGTCGCCTCGCCCGGCATTGACCACGGCGCGAAAGGACTGCTGCCCATCTTCCAGGCCCAGCGCAAGATTGTTTTCGGCCTCGCGTTCTTTGCTGCGCAAATGGCCTTCTACTTCAATGAACATCGCCGCGAACGCACCGGTGGCTGCCTGCGATGCCGTCACCGCCACAGGCTGCACTGGTGTTCTTGCCCATAGCAGTTGCACCTTCGCATCCTCGAGCGTCGAGTGGAAGGCCCCGGGCGACACTGTTCCTGTTGCCTGAATTTCATCTCCGACCTTGAGCGGCGGGCTTGTACTGGTGTGGACCGAGATACCTCCTGTGGAGTCCTGCACATAGAGCGGCGCTGTAAGCGAAACGACCCCGCGAATAGTTGCTGTGATGGGCTGCGAACTTGATACCAGGCGAAGACTGCTCACCGGTTCCACATTCGCAGCAGGCCGTACCTGCGCATTCAGGTGCGATGGCAACGAGCCGGAGCCAAAGATGGTGATGCCGTTTCCCGCCACCTGCTCGCTGCTGCCTGTTTGCGTCCTTGTGTTGCCGAGCATGGCGCGCAGATCATTCTCCGTTGCTACTCGCGCCTGAATATTTCTCCAGAAGCCCCCGGCTGAGTAAGAGCGCAGGCCGATGCGTCCGGATACGAGGCAGTTCTTGTCCGTCATCGAAGCAGTGGTCGTATGTCCGCTGTTCAGAGGAAAGGTTGCCGAAGCAACGATGTCGCATCCATACGCCAGCAACTTCAGGTGATACCACTGGAAGGCCCGCACGCTCTCCGGCATGGAGACATTGCGGTATTCCAGCCACCCATGGCTGGCGCGGCCCAGCGTCAGCATGTTGTCACGCGTGCGCAGCCCTGCGTAATAGCCGCTGTAGGAGTCCACGCCCTGCTCTTCGTCGCTTGCGCGGATGATGAGCCCGGCATCGCCATCCTCGCCCAGCAGCATTACGTCGGCCTCGACCAGATAATTCTTCCAGTAGGGCGAGCCCGTCATCAGCTTTGCGCCGCGCTCGTCAGAGTCGTTGCGCATTCCACCGTCATAGACGGCCCACGTTCCGCCGAATGCTTCCCACTCGTCGGCCCCTCCCTGCGCAAAAGAGTCATGGTAAGGGAGCCCATGCTTCGGGCTGCGCAGGTATAGCAGAAAAAGGAATGCAGCCACGGCACACGCCGCGGCCAGGGCCAGAGCAGGCCATTTCCACCTTTGAAGGCGCGCCTTCATTGCGCCACCAGCCCCAGGATGCGCCGAATGTCTGGCGAGTTCAGGTTTTCTTTCGTGACCAGGCGCGGTGCAACCTTCTGGAATGCGGGCGCTGTTTTCCCCTGCCGCTCCAGTGCAATCCACTCCACGGCACGGTGGCCCATCTCATAGGTGTCTTCAGCAATAACGGAATCCATTTCGCCGCTCACCAGCGGGGCGAGCAGGTCCTGATCACAACCAACCAGCTTTACGCTTCCAGTACGGTGCAGCTCGCTCAGCGCCGAGTAGGCCCCCCGCGTTGCGTCTGCCGTAACAGCAAGGACCGCGCCCAGGTCCGAATGGCCCATCAGTACTTCTTCCGTAATCTGCTGCTCATAGGGAACGTTGAATGATCCCATTCGCTTTTCAACAATGTGGATCTGCGGGAACTGCGCTGCCATTGTTGCCTCAAACGAACGCACGCGCTCGAGCACTCCGGCGATATCAGGATTGATGCCGATGATGGCGACCGTACCGTTGCCGTTCAGGATCGCCCCAACGCGCGCGGCGGCCATCTGCCCCGCCTGCTCATCATCGCTGACGATGTAAGAAAGCCTGCCACCCGGATTCAGCGGCAACGCAGAGCCAATCACAACTGTAGGGATGCCTTTGGAAACAGCGCGGCGCACGGGCGTCATCAACGCCAGCGACTGGTCTGGCGCAAGAACAAGTCCCGCATATTTCTCATCAATGATTTTCTCGACCAGAGCAATCTGGCCCTGCACATCGTCTTCGCGCGTAGGAGCATTCCAGTAAATCTTCATGCCATGTGCATTCGCGGCGGCATCTGCGCCCGCGCGCTCCGGCTCCCACAAAGACATGCCGGTTGTACGCGGAATCACTGCGACCACCGGAGGACCGGAGCGGCACCCCATCATCGCAAGCAGAACAAGATTGGCAGCGAAGATCTTTCGCGCACAGCACCATGGCATATCATTCAGAATGCACTGCACTCACCACTGATGGCCAGTCCATTCATACTATGAGCCGTTGGTATGGCTGGCCCATGCTGTTTACACCTTCCATTTCTCTATTATTGTGCAAAGATTTTCTTTCCCGCCATTTAGAGGAGCCTGCCGAATGCTGAACCGCCGCGAATTTGTCTCTTTGCTTGCCGCCGCTTCCGCCGCGCTGAGAATGCCACCGTCCTTTGCCGGTATCAGTGCGCCCGACGTCGCGGGCACACAGAAGGCGGGCTTTCCCCAAAGCGACTACACGCCTTTCGGCTATCTCGACAACCCGTGGCACACATGGGACATGCACCAGAGCGGGGTCCTTCGCTCGCTGCCCGGGATTGGATTCGGTCTCTACTACCCGGCTGGCCCCGGCGGTTACTTTGACTACCATCGCAACGGCATCTATGTAGCGGAGCTTGCACTTGGCTTCAGGATCGGTGACCGCATCTTTACCGGGCCGGAGGACTTCAGCCCTGACCAGCTCACCGCCCCACACCATACGAAAAATCTGCTCCGCTACCACTTTGAACAGGATAGTGTTGCCATTGAGAGCAGCTTCTTTCTCGTGAATGAAGATGCCCTGGCAGTGCACGTCCTGCTCACCAACTCATCCGGCAGCGCTAAATCCGTTGGCGCACTAGCACTGCACACCTATCAGCTTGGAGGCAGCCAGTGGTGGGGCGGCGATGGCATTGCCGGCGAGTTTGACAAGGACACAAACGCGCTCTGGACGCACTCCTTTGCTGCGGGAACCGTATTTGCGGTCACAGCAAACGCGCAGCCTTCCGAGCACTTCTTTTCGACGAAGGCAGATGACCGGAAAACATGGCTGAGCTCCAGCGCAAAACGCGGAGAAAAGCTCGCCTATGATACGAACCCGCTCCATGGCGGGGTCCGCTATGACTTGTCTCTCGCTCCGCACGGGCAAAAGGAATTTGTGGTCCTGATGGCGCGCGCAGCCAATCTGCCCACCGTGCTGAAGCATGCCCAAAGTTCATTGTCTGAAGCAAAGACCGTGATGGCACAGAAGCTCCACGAAGACGCGGTCTTCTGGGGCGGCGCCCCTCGTCTCATCGGAGACTGGCCGAAGCACTGGCAGCACGGCTGGGTCTATGATTTTGAAACACTGCGCACCATGGTGCGGCGGCCCATCGGTGTCTACAAGCATCCGTGGGACGCCATGCAGATACAGGCGCCGCGCAATGTGCTTGCCGAAACTTCGATTGACATGTGGGCCTTGAGCTACGCCAATCCTGCAATGGCGAAAGACGTCTTCGCCGGCCAGTTTCTCGACGCGATTGAGGACAACATTCCCTGCATGCGCGAAGACGGCGTGATGAACATGGTTGCAACCGATGGCTCTGAGTGCGGCACCGCCATCTCCTGGTGCTTCCCGTTCTTCTGCGCGGAGTCCATCTACAACCGCACGCGCGATCTGGCATGGCTGCGCCAGTTATATCCACGCATGGCTGCGTTTGTGCGCTGGACGCTCAGGCACCGCACCGATTCAGGCGGCTACGTCGTTGGTAAATGCAGTTGGGAAACCGGTATGGATGCCTCCAAGCGTTTCCAGATACAGCAGCCCACCGGAGGCGAGCTGGTGGACTTCCTGCGGCTGGTGGAACTGCAGGCTGCGACGTCCCAGGCCGCCGGCATCCTCGCGCGCTTCGCAGAGCTGGTTCCTGACCATGCCAGCATCGCCGAGTGGCAGCGCATTCAGAAAGACTTCGCCGAGAAAACGCAGCAGCTGTGGGAAGGCGACTGGTTCCACGACTTTGACGCCCGTTCGATGAAGCTGGTCAATATTCCCGACCGCGATCCATCGCAGGCCGCGCCTGCATTCTGCGGCATCGCGACGGACGAGCAGAAGAAGAAGCTCCTCTCCACCCTGCACAAAATGTATGACGAGATGCTGGCACAGGCCCGCATTCCTGAATCTTCGGCCGATTACTCTCTCGACTGGTCTTCTTTTGTTCTGCCCTACCTCGAATCAGCGTGGGCTTGCGGAGACGGCGAGCTTGTCTCAAAAACCGTCGAAAACATCTGCGAACGCATCTACCGCAGCATGGACCGCCGCGTACCGCATCCCAGCGCGAAAGGCCCGCGGCTTGGCTGGCCGGGCGTCAGTTGCGAAATCTGGGGCGCGCATGGGGCCTTCGGCGGCGAAGTCTATGGCTGGGGTGCCGTCATGCCCGCGCACATCATCCGCAACCTGATTGGCCTTCGCGAAACAGAAAAGGCAGGAGAACTCATTCTCGCTCCCGGCTTCAGCCCGATGCTCGCAGGTGCTGGCAAGCAGTATGGAATCGAACGCCTGCCTTATGCGCAGCAATGGATCACGCTGCGCTATACCTTCGCTGACAGCCGCACGCTGCACACTGAGTTGGAATTGCCGGAAAGTGTAAAGCTGGCTTCTCTTATGGACCTGAGCAGCGGTCAGGCTGTGGAAACCCAGCATCAACCCGGCCGCTGGCATTTTCAAACGGAGAATTTTTCACGATACAGGTTGAGATTGTCCGGAGTGTGAGCTCCTGACCTGGTGCAGCTTCGCCTGGACAGTCCATTTGTACTATTTCTTAGGGGTTGGACTGGTTCATGCAAACACTATACCGCAACCGTTACCCTCGCTGAATTCAGGGCGGAGAGCACGAAAGCTCCTCCTCTTCCAGGCGCTCTACTGCCATTTTTTCAGGAGACAGTGATCATGCGTAGATATTCAGGTCTGTTAGCGTTGTGTTTTTTTCTCACTGGGGTGCAATGCTTTGCGCAATTCTCATCCAGCGTCCAGGGCAATGTTCTTGATGCCAAAGGGGCCGTCGTTCCCAAAGCCACGGTCACACTGGTCAACGTGGACACGCAGGTGATTGCAACCAAGCTCACAGATGACTCCGGGGCGTATCGTTTTGTGAGCATCGCTCCGGGACACTACGAAATCTCCGCCACATCTCCCGGCTTCACTACATCGAAGGTCGCCTTCACCCTGGAAACGGGCGAGAACCGTGAAGTCTCACTGACGCTCGCCGTGGGCGAAGTTGCCTCCACGGTTTCCGTTACAGCGCAGGCGCCATTGCTTGATACCTCGGACAGCCGCAATCAGTTGACGATTGACACGCAAGCCATCCAGTCGCTTCCGCTAGCTGCACGCAATCCTACTTCACTCATCACGCTGACGCCAGGTGTCACCGGGCTTGGCGCTGCCGGATACAACAATTTCTTTACCGAGAACGCCGACTATAGCGCAAACGGTCGCGGCGACAACGGCAACCAGTACATCCTCGACGGGCTGGACATCAACATTGACGTGAACCCCGGCGTGATGACGCTCGTGCCCAACGCCGATGCACTCTCTGAAATGAGCGTGCAGACCAACACCTACACGGTGGACTACAACAAGACCAGCTCGATGCAGACGGTGATGACCACCCGCTCCGGTACGGACCAGTATCACGGCTTCGGCAGCATCTACTACACCTATCAGGGGCTGAATGCCAAGGGAGAGTTCTTTCCAGCTGGCGTAAAAATCCAGCCATTCCACACAACCAATATGTCTTTTGGCATCGGCGGCCCTGTTATCCCGAAGAAGCAGTTCTTTTTCTTCTTCTCGATTGAGCCGTATCTGTCGCTCACATCAAACGGGAACAGCGTGCTGACCTATGAAGACCCGGCCTTTGTTTCCTTTGCCCAGCAGGTGCGGCCCAACTCACCGGAAGTCCAGTTGATGGCCAAGTATCCGCCCAGCGGCGCTACAACGACCGGAGTCGCAGCTACCGCGCAGGACGCCTTCGGCCCGCAGAACCTGGCCAACAACACCGGATGCGGCACTCCCAGCACAGACAACGTGCCGTGCTCTCTGCCCGTTTTCGATAACGGTGTCTTCAACTCATCCAGTTATGAAAACGCCAAGCAGTACAACGTCCGCATAGACAAGTACTTCAACAAGGACCGCATCTACGGCACCATCTTTCGCGATACCAGTAAGGCTGGCGGTCCGGCGGTCCGCCCGGCATTCAATACTTACAGCCTGTCCTCGGTCCTGGCTGTTCAGGGCAGCGAGACGCACACCTTCTCCGCCAACACCCTGAACCAGGCATACTTCGGCTACAACTATCTGCAATCCACTTACGCGCCAAAGGGACTCTTCTCTGTGCCCGTGGTGAATGTTAACAATCTCGGCGTTGGCTGGGGCGCAGGCTTTGCCGACTCGCAATATGCAGAGCACAACTACCACTGGCGCGATGTGCTCACACATATTCAGGGAGAGCATGCCATCAGCGTGGGCTATGAAGGCTGGCACGGCGACGACCTCGCCCTCTTTGCGCCTGCCTACGCGCAGCCCAACTTCCAGTACAACAGCATGATTGACCTGATCAATGACAAGCCATATTCCGAGACCAGCCTCTCCTACAATCCTGTGACCGGGAAACCCATGCCCGGCCAGTATGAGTATGCGCAGAGCACCTTCGGCATTTTTGCGCAGGACACGTGGCGCGTTACTCACAAGCTCACGCTGAACTACGGCCTGCGTTATGACAACTACGGCAATCCTTATCCCACTGCCGGAACGCCCCTCGCGAATTTCCACCTCGGTGCTGGCTCGACCTTCGCACAAAAAGTCGCGAACGGTTACAACCGCCAGCAGGGCCATGTCTACAACCAGGACATGAACTGGATCTTCAGCCCACGCGCTGGATTTGCGTGGGACCCGACAGGCAGCGGCAAGTGGGTCTTCCGCGGGGGCTTCGGCGTTTATCGCGACTGGGTCACCCTGGGCAACGCAGAGAACAACCTCAAGGGCAATCCTCCGGGCTTTGTGCTGCCCACCTTCTATAACAACGGCTCCACCGCGCCGCCCATCTTTGGTTACGGCACGTCCAACACCTATCCCTTCGGCTTTCCATACCCAGCCTTTCAGGGCACGCCGCTCGATGCCAAAGGCGGCATTCCTGGCCAGCAGATCAACGTAGGCGGCGTGGATGGCAATCTTAAATCGCCCCATACAGAAACCTGGTCCATCGGCGTGGAGCGCCAGCTTACAAACAACATGGTTGCTGGCATCCGGTACGTGGGGCAGCACTCCGGCGACCTGCAATATGGCGGCGGCAATGCCTTCAGCAATGCGTTTGGCGGCGACGTCAATCTCTACGAAGGCGACCTGTTGCAGCATCTCTCCTGCACTCCTGTTACTCCGCCCAACGGGCAGCAGGCCACCTGCGTAGGCACGCAGACCAGGCTCAACTCCAGCTTTGGCGCCATCAACTATACATTCAATGGGCCGTGGTCAAACTACTCCGGGCTGATCCTCGCGCTCAAAGGGCGCTTTGCGCAGAGGGGCTTTGTGACTGCCTCTTACACGCGCTCCGTATCGAAGGACAACTCGGCAAACTATCCCATTGAGTATTCGCTGGAAAGGTTCTACGGTCCCTCGGCATGGGACGTGCCCAACCGCTTCTCGCTCGGCTGGAGCTATCAGCTTCCATCTCTGCACAATGGGCATGGCCTTCTTGGCAGAGTGGCTTCCGGATGGGAAATATCTTCTGTGACGGCCTTGCAGTCGGGTGAACCCTTCAGCGTCTTTAGCAGTGCTCCTCTCGATGTGGCGAAGGATGCAGCCGGCAATCTTTACTATCTGCCGGACTCTGGCGACTTCAATGCCGACGGCTCAAACGGAGATTATCCGAATGTCTCGTCGTACCATATCTCCCACAGCCGCCGCAGCTATATTCACGGCGTCTTTCCGCGCTGCTCTGGCACGAACATTGATAACTGCGGCCCGTTCTCCTTCCCGGCATTAGGACAGGAGGGAACAGAGCGCATCAATCAGTTCCGCAATCCGGGTTTTGCTCAGGTGGATGCGACATTCCGCAAGCTTACGAACATTACAGAGAAAGTGAAGCTCGATCTGCGCGTGGACTTCTTTAACCTGTTCAATCGCGTGAACCTGAACGGCGTGAACTCCGATGCTGCCAGCGGTTCGGCCTTCGGCACATCTACAAGCACGCAGATTCCGCGCCAGGGCCAGCTCGGCGCGAGAATCGAGTTCTGACACATTCCCGTCATTCTGAAGAGCTTGGGCGTCCTTTGCTCGTCAGGATGACCGACTGCGGAATATTCAACAGACCCTTCTACCGCCGCATAGACCATTCGGACTATGCGGCGGCTGGAACCAACTTATTAAGATAAGAATCGGCCCCGACTATGTGTTCTTCTGACTTCTCCCGCCGCCGTTTTCTCGCCCTTCTTGGAGCAGCAGGTGTCGCCTCTGTCTCTCGGAACGCCTTTGCTTTCTCGCACACAGACACGCCGGCATATACGCCGTCTGCTCCGGTCAGGAACCGCGCGCCTCTGGCAGAAAGCGCGTTTACCATGCTGCCTCTGGGCTCTATCCGACCCACAGGTTGGCTGCGCGGCCAGCTTACCATTCAGGCAAACGGCCTGGCCGGACATTTGGGAGAAACATGGGCTGACGTAGGTCCGGACAGCGGATGGCTCGGCGGAAAGGGCGAATCCTGGGAGCGAGGCCCTTACTATCTCGACGGCCTTGTTCCGCTTGCCTATCAGCTTGACGATGCGCGCCTTAAGGCGATCGCGCAGAAGTTCCTCGACTGGACGCTGGAAAACACTGCGTCCGACGGCATGATCGGCCCGAAGTCAAACGACGACTGGTGGCCGCGTATGGTCATGACCAAGGTGCTGACGCAGTATCACGAAGCGACGAACGATCCACGCGTCGTCCCGGTGCTCTCAAAGTATTTTGCGCATCAGCTTGCAGAGCTGCCTTCACGCCCGCTCCGCGACTGGGGAAAATACCGCTGGCATGATGAGGCCCTTTCCGTCATCTGGCTCTACAACCGCACTGGAGACACAAAGCTGCTCGACCTCTTCCGTCTGCTGCAACAGCAGGGCTTCGACTGGCAGGCCGAGTTTGCCAATTTCCAGTTCACAAAGCGAATTACGCCTGAGGCCATCGGGCTTTCACCCAACTCTCCGCTCACGGACAGCGCCATGCAGACGCACGGCGTCAATGTCGCGATGGCGCTGAAGATGTCACCGGTACGCGCGCTACTGACGCAAAGCCAGACGGACCGCCGCGCCATCTTCCATATGCTGGAAGAGCTCGACCGCTATCACGGCCTGCCTAATGGAATCTTCTCTGCCGACGAGCACCTCGCCGGGCGCAATCCCTCGCAGGGCACTGAGCTCTGCACCGTGGTCGAGGCCATGTTCTCGCTTGAGCAGTCGCTCGCCATCACCGGAGACGCCTCGCTCGGAGATCGCCTCGAGAAGATCGCCTTCAACGCGCTGCCGGGCGCCTTCACCGACGACATGTGGGCGCACCAGTACAACCAGCAGCCCAATCAGGTGACTGTAAGTCTCCAAAGAGCGCCGTGGACCACCGACGGCCCGGAATCCAACCTCTTCGGTCTTGATCCCAACTTCGGCTGCTGCACCGCAAACTTCGGGCAGGGGTGGCCCAAATTCACCGCCAGCCTCTTCATGCTTTCGGCAGACGATGGCCTCGTTGCCGCCGCCTATGCTCCGTGCGAAGTGCGCACAGTCATTCGCAGCACGCCTGTGCATGTTCAGGAAGAAACAGAGTATCCCTTCCGTGGAACCGTGCGGCTCACCGTAAATCCCGCATCGCCGTTGGATTTTCCGTTGCTGCTGCGCATTCCCGCGTGGGCAGAGAAGGCGAGCGTGAAGGTGAATGGCCGTGAGCTGGACGCCGCACCACAACCGGGCAGCTTCGCCCGCATCGAGCGCTCGTGGAACAAAGGTGACAAAGTGGAGATCGCTTTTTCGCTCGTACCTCGGGCCTCGCGCGGATACAACAACTCCATTAGCCTGGAGCGCGGCCCGCTGGTCTTCTCCTATAGCATCGGCGAAGACTGGCTCAAGCTTCGCAATCGCGGACTCACCGCCGACTGGCAGGTCTACCCCACCACGGAATGGAACTACGCGCTCGCCGTTCAGCCGGAAAGCGCCGCTGAGCATGTCTCCGTAGCCGAGGCACGCATGGGACAGGCCCCGTTCACAAAAGAAGGCGCGCCGGTGAAGCTCCAGGTCAGCGCCCGGCAGCTCCCGTCGTGGATGAGTGTGGACAATGTGGCGAATCCTGTGCCGGAAAGCCCCGTCACAAGCACACAGCCGGAAAAGCAGATCACGCTTGTTCCCTATGCTGCGGCCAAGCTGAGAGTTACCGCGTGGCCTGTGCTGGATGACGTGAAGGGATAACTTCGCGGCGAACAAGTGAGGAGCCCGCAGGCCTGCCGCTTACTGAAGGCAACCTGCTGTTGAACCTGCTCGACTGCGAGCTCCAGCCCTTTTCTTATCACCGATTGCAGCGCTTCCTGGTCCAGACCGGGGTCCGCCACCAGCTTGTATAATCGCGTGTTCTCATCCCAAATATGATTCGGGACTTCAGCCACGTAAGGGATGCTGTAAGTGTTTGAAGATATGGTAGGCACGAGCGGATTCGAACCGCTGACCTCTACCGTGTCAAGGTAGCGCTCTAACCAACTGAGCTACGCGCCTTCAGGAGGGGACTGCTGTCTCTTATGATATCAAGTTTTATGTAGGATGTCCGTAAGCGGATGGCCTGGTCCCTGGAGTGAGAGCAATTTCAAGGTGTACTGTTCTACGAGGCCATGACGGGAGGTCATACCGGGGCCATCTGCTGTATAGTCATGAATAATGGCTTCCAAAGTGCAGGTAAGCGCAAGGCCGGAGGTAAAGTCCTCCGGGTTTCCTTATTTGGCCCTTCTCCTGGGCTGGCTTGTTCCCGGCCTTGGACATGTGGTCACAAAACACTGGATTCGCGCGCTGTTGCTGTTCGGCTCCATCACCCTGATGTTTGTTCTTGGCCTGCTGATGCAGGGCAAACTGTACCACGCCAACACGGGTGACATGCTGGAGATGCTCGGCTTCGTCGGTGACCTTGGCGGCGGAGGCCTCTACATCATTGGCCGCATCTTCGACCTGGGGCATGGGGCCATCCAGCTCGCCACGGCCGACTATGGGACAAAGTTCATCGTGGTCAGCGGTCTACTGAATATCATCTCTGCGGTGGACGCTCACAATCTCTATATTGGCAGGAAGGCCTCATGATCACGCTTTCGCATTTCAGCTCGGTCCTGCTCTTTGCCACCTTTGCGTCCGTTGTTTTTGGAATCACGCAGCGTGCCACACCGAAAGCCATGTTTCGCTATGGGCTTTACTGCTGGGTGCTGTTTGTTGGATCGGTGATTGCGGCAAGCTGGCTGATGTGGTTCATTCGCCGCTGATTGACGCGTGTTCTGTTTCATGAGAGACTTTGGGCAATGCGTCCGCATATTCCAGCCCGGTTCTGTTGTTGCCTTTCCCTGAAGTAAACTCAGGCCTGCACAGGCCTTCCATCTTCCAGCAAATTCAGGCGCCCGCTATATCTGCGGCCTTCGGGTACGAGGACACAGATCGATGAAGTGTTTTTTCCATTGTTGTTCCCTGTCTCTATTGAGCGCAGCTCCGGACAAGTGTCTCCGATGTTCCCGCTGATCTGATCACGAACATCCAGGCCCACCGGAGTTTGCTCCGGTGGGCCATTTTTTTCTTTTCCAGAGAGGGGGTATTTTTCATGAACAGGCGAATTTTCGTTTGGACAATAGCGCTGTTTACGCTGGCAGCTGCTGTGCGTGTGAATGCGCAGAGTTCTCAGGTTTCCGGGCAAGTGCTGGACACGAGCGGTTCGGCAGTCTCAGGCGCGGGCCTTACACTTACACGCCTCGAAACAGGCGACATCAGAAAAGAAACTTCCAACAGCGAAGGCTATTATGCCTTTCCTTTGCTGCTGCCGGGGCATTACTCGCTGAAGGTTGAGCGAGATGGCTACGAAGCACAGGAGCAGAAGGGCATCGTAGTTGAAACCGGTGCGGTCAGCACCATCAACATCAGGCTGGCAGTTGGGAAGGTGGAGCAGGTGGTGAATGTCGATGCCTCTGTACCTCTGCTTCAATCTGCTTCTGCCGCCGTAGGGCAGGTGGTGGAAAACCAGACCATTAACAACATGCCGCTGCTCGACCGCCGGTCGTCTCAGCTACAGCGGTTGAATGGATTTGTCGTGGGGAATGGCACAGGATCAAACGCAACATTCGCCACTGCGGGCGGAAGAGGCAACAATGCCAACTACCTGATTGATGGCGGTTCGGCGCAGAACCTTCTGCTGGGTGTTGCCATTCTCACGTTTGATCCCCCGATTGAATCGGTGCAGGAATTCAATGTTGCCATCAGTAACTATGCTGCGGAACTGGGACGTACCGGCGGCGCTGTCATTCAGATGACCACAAAGTCAGGGACGAACCGCTTCCATGGCTCTGCCTATGAATATTTCCGTAATGATGCGTTGCAGGCAGTTCCGTACTTCGCAAGCAAGAACCCTGAGCTGCGCTATAACCTCTTCGGTGCGAGCCTTGGAGGGCCCATCCGGAAGGACAGGACGCAGTTTTTCTTCAATTACGAAGGACGGCGCACAACCCAGACTACGACCAAGATCCTCAATGTTCCCACACAGGCTGAGGTCACCGGCGATTTCTCCGCGCTTTCAACCCCTGTCATTGATCCGAATACGGGACAGCAGGCCCAATACAACGGCAGGCTGAATGTGCTGCCGCCCAGCGAATTGGACCCTGTGGGCACAAAGCTGGCTTCGTTCTATCCCGCACCGAATGTTGCGGGGGCCAGCGCGAACGCCTCAAATTTTATTGCAAATGATCCGGCAGTGACCGTAGTGGATGCATATGTTGCACGTGTGGACCATGTGATCAACGAATCGAACCGTATCTTCGGGCGTTTGCTGGCGCAGACTGACCACACGAAAACGGCCTCGGTCTTTCCCACTCCCGGAACAGACAATTACGGCACGCTGGTGCACGACTATTTCTACAATGTGTCCGGCAACTGGTATCACAATTTCTCTCCTACAGTGATTAACCAGTTGGTGGGGACTTATTCGCGCAGACAATATCTTTACATTTCCGCCGGGGCCAACACTACGCTTGCTTCTGAAATTGGCCTGGGCGGCACAAACGGCAACTTCTTCCCCACGGTCACGCTCTCTGGCCTTGAACAGCTCGGCAACACGCAGCAGGAGCGCCTGCAGACTCCGGTTATCAGCAACCAGTATGCTGACAATCTTTCCTTTGAACGCGGCGCGCACCAGTTCAAGGCCGGGGTGGAACTGCGCACCTCCAGTAATACCGACCAGTACAAGCCATCGGCCGGAGGTATCTTCGCTTTCAACAACATTGGCACCAGCACAAACACGGCAGCGGGAAGCCTTGCCAATCTGCTGCTCGGCCGCGTTGCCTCAGCGAGCCTGCAGGAAACGGAAACGCTGCTGACCAAGGCATATAGCTGGGGCGCATATTTTCAGGACGACTGGCACGTTACTCCACGGCTGACGCTGAACCTTGGCATTCGGTATGACGTGGATTCGCCGCGGTATGAGGCCCACAACCGGCAGAACTCCTTTGATCCGACGGCCATCAATCCTGTCTCGGGAACGCCTGGGGTGGTGACCTTCTCCGGCGTGAACGGAGTGAGCAAGTACGCCAACAACTGGGACTACCACAACATCGGGCCGCGCGCTGGGTTTGCATGGACGGCGCGTCCCCGAACGGTCATACGCGGCGGCGGAGCGATTCTGTATCCTGGCGAGTACGACCAGGCCACACCCATCGTCGCGTATTCCGGCTTCGCCAAGTCCATCAGCCTTTCTTCTCCCAACGCGGGAGCAGGAACACCTGCCTTTCTGCTGAAGAACAACGCTACGGATGGAACAGGCAAGGCCACCTATCCTGCTTCCTCTGACCTTACCGCCGGATTCGGTGCTGTGCCCGTCGGTAGCAAAGTGGTGCTTGCGCCGCAGTTCTTTCAGCGCAGGCGCGTGACCGGATATATTTATCAGGCCAGCCTTGATATTCAGCAACAGCTCAGCAACTCTGTGGTCTTTGACATTGGTTATCTGGGCACCTTTGGCCATCATCTGCCCGCCGTCAACGCTGAGAACATCAATCAGGTTGCGCCGGACAAAGCAGCCTTGCTGCCGACAACAAAGAACACGCAGACGCTGCGGCCATTCCCGCAGTTTGGCAACGTCAGCATTCTTGCTGCCGATGTGGGCCAGTCCGGTTATAACGGAGTGAACTTCGGCATTCAGAAGCGGTATGAATCCGGCCTTCAGTTCCAGGTGAATTACACCTGGTCCAAATTCCGTGACAATCAGGTGTCGAGAAACGAACTGGCAGCCTATCCGGGCACCGATTCGTTCACCGACTACTACCACCCAAAAGACCGTTGGGGCCTTTCAGGAAATGATGTTCGCAATCGCATCATCGGCAACGTGCTGTATGAGCTTCCCATCGGCCCAGGCAAGTGGGTCCAGCCCGGCAATCGTTGGGTGAACGTGGCTGCTGCCGGATGGACCGTGGGCGCGATTGCGGAGGTCCATTCAGGAACGGCGCTCAGTCCCATTGATGCGACCAACAACACGGGCACATATTCAGACGGAGTACGACCCAACCTGGTCGGTAATCCGAATGATCTTTCGCATTCGCGACCGCGCGTGCAGAAGGTGGCACAATGGTTCGATACTTCAGCCTTTGCGCAGAACCCCGCATACACCTTCGGTAACGCTCCCAGAACATTCGGGCGCGGTCCGGGCCTGGCTACAGCTGACGCATCTCTGCTGAAGGACTTCCGCTTTGCCGAGGCCACAACGCTGCAATTTCGCGCTGAGGCCCTCAACGTGCTGAACCATGCAAACCTGGCGAACCCGAATACCTCGTTCGGCGACAGCGCCTTTGGGCGCATTACCGGACTGCAGGCGGGCAACCAGTCGCGCATTTTGCAACTCGCGTTGCGGTTCACGTTCTAATGCGCAGTTGGGAAAGGGAAAGACCCAGGGCGATGCACGCGAACGATCGTCTGGGTCCTCCCTCACCCTCTGCATTCTTCAGTCGTGACAATTTAGATTTCAAAAAGACAGGTGCAAAAAATGAATGATTCAAGAGAACTGACGCGGCGGCATTTTCTTGCAGGCGCGGTTGCAGCAGGTGTCGCCTCACACTTTACAGGCAAGGCCCCTCAGCCATTCCGGCCCAATATTGTCTACATTCATTCGCATGACTCAGGCCGTTATCTGCAGCCCTATGGCGCGGACGTATCTACTCCTGCACTGCAGAAGCTGGCCAGCGAAGGCGCGGTCTTTCGCAATGCATTCAGCGCCGCACCTACGTGCTCGCCGAGCAGGGCAGCTTTGCTGACGGGGCTCTACCCGCATAACAACGGGATGCTGGGTCTGGCACATCGCGGCTTTTCTCTGAATGATTACAGCCAGCACATTCTGTACACTCTGCGCGCGCATGGATACACATCGGTGCTTGCGGGACTTCAGCACATTGCCCCAGACCCGCACCGCATCGGTTTTGACAGACTCCTTGCTCCAGCGGACATCGGCTTCAGTCAGATACTTGCAGCGAAGCCAGTGAAGACACGAAGCTACGCTTCCGGACGCCTGAGTGCGCGCGAGGTTGCTCCTGCTGCCGCTGCTTTTCTGGACACACGGCCGCAGACGCCCTTCTTCCTCGATGTAGGCTTCTTTGAGACGCACCGCGAGTATCCTGATCCCGAGCCTGAAGACCTGAACTACACCGCGCCGCCCCGCCCCATTCCCGATGTGGGCGCAACACGCCGCGATTTCGCCAGCTACCGCGCGAGCGCCAGAATTCTGGATGAAGGCGTGCGACAGGTGCTGGATGCGATTGACAGGAACGGCCTCAGAGAGAACACGCTCATCATCAGCACCACCGATCACGGCGTTTCCTTTCCGCGCATGAAGTGCAACCTGACCGATGACGGATGGGGCGTCTCACTGATTCTGCGCGGCCCCGGAATCAGCCCGGGCACAGTTTATGACGCGCTGGTCTCGCAACTCGACGTGTTTCCTACTCTTTGCGATTACCTTGTCATTGAGCGCCCGTCGTGGCTGCAGGGCAAATCGTTTCTGCCCATTTTGAAAGGCAATGCGCGTGAAATACATGATGAGATATTTGCCGAGATAAATTACCACGCGGCCTATGAGCCACAGCGTGCCGTAAGGACCACGCGGTGGAAGTATATCCGTCGCTTCGGTGACAGGACGACTCCTGTGCTGCCTAACTGCGATGACAGCCCCAGCAAAACTCTCTGGCTCGACGCGGGATGGAAGTCGCAGCCCGTCGCGCAGGAAGAGCTTTATGATCTGCTCTTCGATCCGACGGAGCACAACAACCTTGCCAGTGATCCGGCCCATCAGGCCACGCTCAGCGAGATGCGTGACAGACTTCACCGCTGGATGGTGTCTACCAATGATCCTTTGTTGCACGGCCCCGTCGCTGCGCCTCCGGGAGCCCGCGTGAATGATCCTGACGGCGTCTCTCCGCAGGAGCCTACGCGCCCGGCGAGCTGATGCCCTGTGCGCTTTTGCCACCGCCGCTCCGCTCTGCTAGTCTGGAAGGTTTCACTTACAGAACGGAGCATTCATACACATGGCCTTCAAATTCAAGGGCGTGGACTTTATCGGTTTTGACGCGCTTCTGAGCGAAGACGAGCGCCTTACGCGTGACACCGCACGCCAGTTTATTGAAGACAATCTCATTCCTGTCATCGAGGAATGCAACCGCGAAGGACGCTTTCCGCGCGAGCTTGTTCCGCAGATGGGCGAACTGGGATTTTTCGGCGCAAACCTGCATGGGTACGGCTGCGCCGGCATGTCCAATGTGGAATACGGGCTGGTGATGCAGGAGTTTGAGCGCGGTGACTCCGGCGTGCGCAGCTTCGTCAGCGTGCAGTCAGCGCTGGTCATGTATCCCATCTACACCTTTGGGTCTGACGAGCAGAAGGACTATTGGCTCCCTCTGCTGGCGCGAGGAGAAAAGCTCGGCTGCTTTGGCCTCACCGAGCCTGATTTCGGCTCGAACCCCGGAGGCATGAGAACACGGGCCCGCAAGGAGGGCGACGAATACGTCCTGAACGGTGAAAAGATGTGGATCACCTCAGGGACCATTGCCGACGTGGCCGTCATCTGGGCCAAGGTAGATGATGAAGATGGCCGGGTGCGGGGCTTTCTGGTGGAAACGGACCGCCCTGGTTTCTCGGCCTATGATGTCCATGGCAAGTGGTCGCTGCGGGCATCGGTAACCTCAGGGCTTTCGCTGCAGGACGTCCGGGTCCCGGCAAAAAATCTGATGCCCGGCACGGACGGCCTGAAGGCGGCGCTGATGTGCCTGAACCAGGCGCGCTATGGCATCGGATGGGGTGCGATTGGCGCTGCCATGTCCTGCTATGACACGGCATTGCAGTACTCACAAGTGCGCAAGCAATTCCGCGACCAGCCGATCGCCAGCCACCAGCTCGTTCAGGAAAAACTGACCTGGATGATTACGGAGATCACCAAGGCGCAGCTTCTTTCCCTGCAGGTTGGCCGCCTGAAAGATGCCGGCAAAGTTGAGCACCAGCATATCTCCATGGCCAAGCGCAACAATGTATGGATGGCGCTCGAATGCGCCCGCCTCGCGCGAGACATTCTTGGCGGAAATGGCATTACCGATGACTACCCGATCATGCGCCATATGATGAACCTGGAATCGGTGAAGACCTATGAGGGTACGCACGACATCCATACGCTGATCATCGGGCAGAGCATTACGGGGGTCCCCGCTTATTAGATTTCGAGAAGGCCTCCTTTCTTTGTGCGGGAATCGCTTGTTTTCAATGATTTAGATTGGCTTGGTGTAAGCGATTGAAAATATTGACTTCCCGTAAAAGCAAAAGGGGCCAGGCTGGTGAAGGCTATGGCCCCTTTCTTGATCCTTAATTTCAGTATAAGGACCGGGCATTGATTTCCGGAACATATTCGTTATAACGAATGGTTTTGCTGCGGCAGGTGCCCCATCTTTCCGTCATGGTAGTCCTGCACGGCCTGCATGATCTCGTCGCGCGTGTTCATCACAAACGGACCATAGCTGAAGACCGGTTCGTGGATCGGCTCACCGCTGAGGACGAGCAGGATTGAGTCCTCTTTTGCCTCGAGCGAAACGAGGGTCCCCTCCTGCCCCAGAGTGGCGATTCTGGCTTCACCTTTGATCGAATCTACATCGTTGAGCACGACATCGCCTTTGAGCAGAACTACGCCGGAGTTGTGCCACTCGGGGAGGTGCAGTGCAGCTTTGGTTCCGGCCTTCAGCCGCAGATCAAACAAGTCCACCGGAGTGAAGATCAGCGCCGGGCCTTTTGTGCCTTCGAGCTCGCCAGCAATAATCCGGGCATAGGAGCCATGGCCCAGGTCCACGGAGGGAATCTGCTCCTTGCTGATGCCCTGATAGCGCGGCTGGGACATCTTCACGGCCCTGGGCAGATTGACCCAGAGCTGTACCATCTCAAAGATGCCACCTGTTTTTGCAAACTCCTTCTCGTGCATCTCTTCATGCACCACGCCGGAGGCCGCGGTCATCCACTGCACATCGCCTGGATAGATCACGCCGGAGTTTCCGGCTGAATCGCGGTGTTCAACTGCGCCCTGATAGGCGATGGTCACGGTCTCGAATCCGCGATGCGGATGCTCCCCGACGCCATGCGACTGCGAAGCCGGCTGGAAATACTGCGGCCCAGCGTAATCGAGCATCAGGAACGGGTTGATTTCATCGCGCAGACCGTTCGACGGGAAGAGATTGCGCACAGGGAAGCCGTCGCCTACCCAATGGTTGGATCCTGGACCGTATACGCCCAGTACTTTTTTCATTTCAGACATGGCACTACTCCTTTTTACTTCTTACACTTTGCGGCAGCACCCAGCCCGAGCTGGCGCAGCAGGTCTACTAACGTTTCGCGGTCACGCGGCGAAACCCCATCCACGGCGCTTTCCATGGCCCGCCTGTGGTCTTCAAAGGCCTCGCGAATCAGCATTTTGCCCTTTGGGGTAAGGTCCACGATCCGCGTTCTTCGGTCTCCCGCGGCTTCTTTACGCGATACCAGCCCACGCTTTTCCAGGCGGTTGATGGATGCGGTCATGGAACCGCTGGTCAGCAGTACTTTCTCGCCCAGTTGGCCAATCGTCAAAGGCCCTTTGTGCAGAAGCGCTTCAAGTACGCCAAAGTCGCTGTAGACCATGCCCAGACTGGAAATGTGCTGGAGGGCATGGGCCTCGACGGCGTGAAATGCCTTCCACAGCACGAGCCAGAGGTGGATCCCGGTTGCATCCGTTTCGGGTTTTTGGGGGCGCGGCTTCATTTATCTTGATATCAAGATGTTTCAGGCGGCAAAAGGATTCAGCGATCCCAGGCAGTCTGCTTTTGAACCGGCGCATCTATACTCATTCCGGCGCAACAAGCATCTCTGGAGTGGTTTCTAATAGAGAGAGAGAGAGAGACAGGCTTCGATAACATCATGCGGCTGTCGCTTTTCGTCTTTTTATATGCATATACCCAAGCCCCAGAGACAGCCCGAACTCGACGCCTTGCGGGGGCTTTTTCTTGTCTGGATGACGCTGACGCACCTGCCGACGCGGTTCAGCGACTTTGTGAACCAGCCCATCGGTTTTGTTTCTTCGGCTGAGGGGTTTGTCTTTCTGTCAGCGCTGCTGGTTGGCCGCGTGTATATGCGTCTGGCGCTGGCAAGCGGGGTCGCGCTGCGTGCCACGCTCTGGAAGCGGTCGCTGCGTATCTATGGATATCACCTGCTGATGCTGGCGCTGGCCTTCACCGTGGCCGCTGCCTATGGAGTAAGGACTCATCGTGCGGCCATTTACAATCTGCTCGACTTTTATCTTGCGCATCCCTTTGTCGCGATCATCGGCTCGGTGCTGCTGCTTTATTGCCCGCCGCTGCTGGACATTCTGCCAATGTACGTCATCTTTCTTTTCTTTACTCCGATCGTGCTGACTTTGGCAGTCAAGCGAGGTTGGGGCGGCATTCTGGCGGCGAGCATGGCCTTCTGGCTCTTTGCGCAGTTCGGGCTGCGCGATGTGGTGCATAACGTGATCGTCCACATAACACATTTGCCGATTCCTTTGCAGGAGACGGGGGCCTTTAATCTCTTCGCATGGCAGGCTGTCTGGATTTCGGGTTTGTGGCTGGGCGCAAAATCAGCAACGGGAGAGGTGCCCCTACGGCGCATTCCCGGATACGCCATAGTGCTCTGCGCGCTGGTATGCCTCTTCTTTATTGGAGTGCGGCATAGCTGGTGGGGCCCGGCTCTGACGCAGCAGGCACTGGGAATGAAGCTCGATAAATGGCAGATTGGCCCTCTGCGCGTCATCAACCTGGTGACGTTTACGATTGTGTTCTACTGGCTGCGGAAATATGTGTTCAGGCTGGTTGCCATTGAACCCTTTCTCACTCTGGGCAAGGCCTCGCTGCATGTCTTTTGCGCGCATGTTTTTTTTGTGTTTGTAGGACTGGCCCTGCTGGTGAATGATGTGCCGCAGTTGCACGGCTGGCCTGCCGTTGTTCTTCTGGCTGGTACATTTGCCGGGCTGGTGCTGGTGGCCGTCCGGGAGGTGCGCAACCAACGGGCAAAGCGCCTGAAGCGCGAGGCGGAAAAAGCAAAATCAGAGGGCCAGGCCGTCCACGTGTTCCGATGAACGGCCCATCGCTGACTATCGTGTATCGTGGTCAGTGGCAAACAATCATGCGTGTGGAAGCAGCAGCATTGACCGATGTGGGCCGCCTTCGCTCGGCCAATGAAGACGCTTACGGGCTTGTGAGGGAAGCGAACTTCTTTCTCGTTTGCGATGGAATGGGGGGCGCGGCGGCCGGAGAAGTTGCCAGCCAGATGGCAGTGGCCACAGCGCTTGAGTTTGTTGAAAAGCAGGCGGGCAAGGCCCCGAACACCTTGCTGGAAAAACTGATTGCGATGGCGAACCAGCGCGTCTTTGCCCGCTCAGAGCGGGAGCCTTCGCTGTCTGGAATGGGCACGACACTGGTTTCGCTCCTGCTGCACGACGGTGTGGCCTGGATTGCTCACGTGGGTGACAGCCGTTGCTATCGCTTTCGTGATGGACACCTGGAGCGGAAGACACACGATCATTCTCTTGTAGACGAACAGGTGCGGCTGGGACAGATGACTCCCACGGAGGCTGAGCGGTCTCCACTGCGGAACGTGATTACGCGCGCGGTGGGCACAAGGGCCACCGTCACGCCAGAAATCCAGGGGCTTCCGGTGCAGAAGGGAGATGTTTTTCTGCTGTGTTCCGATGGTCTGACGAAAGAAGTTGCCGAGGCGCGGGTCGAAGAGGTTCTCCTCAAAGGAGCGAATCCGCATGCGATTTGCCAGCAGTTGATTGATGAAGCGAATGCAGCTGGTGGCACAGACAACATTACGGTTGTTGTGGTGAGGGTGGAGTAGCGGGTCCGCAGCCATCTATGTCTTCGGCATGTCAGCGATAAGGCCTTATGCTGACTCGCTGACTTGCTGACTTGCTTGATACACTCATTTGTTTGCAAGGGAGACATGGATGAGTGATATCAGGACAGTGGGCGTCCTCGGTGC